>JAXLUN010000009.1:0-111477 GCA_046329535.1 Chitinophagales bacterium | reverse complement strand
CAATTGATTCTCACAATCCATTTATTGCGCATTTGGTACTGAACAAATTTTTCAGTACCAAACGCGCAAGTCCTTTATTCATCTAAAGGGCTTCGTATTTTTCCAATCTCGCTTTTGCTTACGTGGGTATAAATGTTGGTGGTTTTTATGCTTACCGCTAACTTACTTATACCGGTAGTTTTCCTCCCGAAAACTTTCCCCTATTTCCTGCTTCACGAACATAGGAGGTAGTTTTCTCTAAAAATCCGTTTCCTCCTATTTTCCTCCCTCCTTACAAACCTCAACAAACCCCTCCATATTTTTTCAACTATTATCCCGTTGACCGGTTTTCAAGGACGAATGACCGGTTTGCAAGGACGAATGACATTTTCGGCCACCCCCAAAACACCCGTTTTTGACCAAACGATACCCCCACCAAGCGGCCTCAGCGGCCATAAATTTTGCTAAGTTTAGCATCCTTTCTACTCGCTGCCAATGCCAAGCCATCAGGCTAACCCCTCTAAAAGGAGAGGAGAAGTGCATTTCTGCCATTCCCCCAAACATTTCTGCCTCTCCCTCTGGCATTTCTGCCTTTCCCCCAGATATTTCTGCCTTTCCCCCAGATATTTCTGCCTTTCCCCTTGGCATTTCTGCCTTTCCCTCAAACATTTCTGCCTTTCCCCCAAACGTTTCTGTCTTCCCCCAAACCATTTCTGCCTTTCCCTCCAGCGTTTCTGCCTCTCCCCAAAACGTTTCTGTCTTTCCCCAAAACGTTTCTGCCTTCCCCCAAACCATTTCTGCCTTTCCCTCCAGCGTTTCTGTCTTTCCCTAAAACGTTTCTGCCTTCCCTCCAAATGTTTTTGTCTTACCCTATCCTCTCCCGATACCCACAACAAAACCATAGTTCCGTTAAAACGCCCCTTTCATACATCCTTATAAAACTCCGTTCCTCAGTCCTTCGCAAAATCCATCGCCCCGGCCTATTCCTACCATCGTCACTTTCTCTATATTCGCCCCCGCCTCTATCCGTCTAAAACAAACAACTCTTAACCGTTCTTCCAAGTTTTCCAGCTCGTCCCCGCAGGCTCACCGCCTCGGTACCCTGCGTAGGCTAAAGCCTCCCCCCTCCCAAACCGTCAGGCTGCGAAACAACTCAAAAGAAGACGGGGTAGATTTCAATAGTTGAAAAAATGTTCGATAGCGAACCTATACTACACGCTACCATTTAAATGGAAATTGTATTTTGTGATGGTGAAGAAAATTCTTCTCCATCTTTTAGCGCTGTTATTGTTTATGCGGGCCGGTGCTTCAGGCAGTGCGCAGTTCGATTCGCTGTATCAGCAACTGCAGGCAGCCGATGTAAACGATACCACCTTCAACATGTGGGCGCTGGCCGACCAAATCTGGAAAGGCGATAATGCTGCCAAACAGCAGGCGCTGAATCTGTATCGGCTGAAAGAGCAGCAGAGCCGGCAAAGCCATAATCTGTTGCAGCAGGCGTTTTACAAATACATTTCGTGCTATCTTCTTTTAAATCAGGGGCGGGTCAATGAGGCCAAGGCAGAATGGCTCCGCTGCGCGCAGATGTTTAAACAACTGGGCAGAACCAAAGATGAAGCTCAATGCTATACCGACTTAGCCACCCAGGTAACTTCTGGTGATGATAGAGAAAAACTGGATTATCTGTACCAGGCCATTTATTTAAGCGAAGAGTGTAAAGACTCTGCCGGCCTGTCGTTTTTATACTCGTCTCTGGCTCGTTTTTGCAGGCGGAACGGTAACTTGAAAAAGAGTATCAGCTATGCTCTTAAAATGGTTGGTAAAGAATGTATGGATACGGTTCTTTCCTTTTCGCTGGCCGGGCATTATTATCTAAAACTGGGCGATACGCTCCGGGGCGAACAGTTGCTGCAAAAGGCGGCCCGCATTTTTCCTTGCGGCACCACCGATACGGCCAACTTCTTCTTTAATCGGGCTATGGGGTATTACTACCACACCAAGGGCCGGCTCGATGTAAGTGATTATTATCTGAAACGGCTCATCCGCTCTTTGCTGATCAACGGCACCTATCAAACCGACCCGGAGCCTCTCCTGATATTAGCCGATAACTACCGGCTGCGGGGCAACATAGCGCAGCAAAAGTTATGGATTGATACCGCCTGTTATTTTATTGCCGATAGCTCTATTCCATATTTTATACAGCAGGTGTATGAAGCCCGGTATAAGTTTGAAGAGCAGCAGGGAAATGATAAAGATGCCCTGGCTTATTACAAGAAGTATAGATTCTGGACCGACTCTATTGCCCGCATGGGCCTGCTCGATGAAATGACCGCCACCGAAAACGAAGCCGAATACAAACAGCGCAGAGAGGAATATGAAGAAAAGTCGAAACAACAGCTTGTAAAACAGCGCAACATCATTTACTCGGCTGTTGCTTTTCTGCTGGTGGCTTTCCTGTTTGCAGCTTTTCAGTATCGCAACTACAGGCAGCAAAAAAGAGCAAACAATAATCTGGCGGCAGAGAAAAAGCGCTCCGAAGATTTACTGCTCAATATCTTACCGGCCGAAGTAGCCGAAGAGTTAAAAGCCAAGGGCAGTGCCGATGCCCGCCTGTTTAATGATGTAACCGTTCTGTTTACCGACTTTAAAAGTTTTACCCGGGTCAGCGAACGCCTTACCCCGCAGCAGTTGGTCGATGAGTTGAATGTTTGCTTTTCGGCTTTCGATGCCATTATAACCAGGCATAATATCGAAAAAATTAAAACCGTAGGCGATGCTTATCTGGCTGTCAGCGGCCTGCCGGTTGCTTCGGCTCACCATGCGGCCGATGCCATTGCGGCAGCGGTGGAAATCAGAGATTTTATGAAACAGCGAATGGCCGAAAAGGGTGAAAATACGTTTGATATACGCATAGGTGTTCACAGCGGCAGTGTGGTGGCCGGCATAGTAGGCGTTAAAAAATTTGCCTACGATATATGGGGCGATACGGTGAATACCGCTGCCCGCATGGAGCAAAACAGCGAGGCCGGTAAAATCAATATCTCACAAACCACTTACGAATTAGTGAAAGATAAATTCACCTGCCGATACCGCGGTGAAATTGAAGCAAAAAATAAAGGGAAGTTGAAGATGTATTTTGTCAGTTAAATTCTTCTTCGCAGTCAGCCGGCATACGGATAAGAGACTATTCAATACGGGAGCTACATTATTCAAACACGATCGAACAGAAAAAAAAAGACCGCCCTTTTCAGAGCGGTCTTTGGGGTTTATGGGTTAGTCAAAAACTATTTGGTAATAGTAAGACGTTGAACCGCGTTGAATTTTTCTCCCGATACGCGAATGGTATAAACGCCACCCGGTAATGAAAGTGTATTCAAGGTGTAGGTAGTATTCTGCACGTTACCGATAGCGTGTGAGCTAACCAATTGACCATTGGCGGCAAACAACTCTACAGTGATATCGGCACTTTCAGTCAGTTCAATACGAATATTGGTTTGAGCCGAAGCCGGATTAGGGAATACATTGAATTGGTTGACATATTCAATACCGCTGATACCTACGCTGATGATAGTGAAGGTAGACGAAGCGGTGCAGCCTTTAGAGTCGGTTACGGTTACGGTGTAAGTGCCGGCCGCCAAACCCGATACATCTTCTGTATTGGCTGCGTTGCTCCAGTTGTATGTATAAGCGCTGGTTCCGCCTGCTACGGTTAAGTCAACCGCACCATTGTTTCCATTAGTAGCGTTGGTTGAAGTGCCGCTGGTAGTTAAGGCAGCAGCCGGGCCGTTTACAACAGCTGTAGTGGTGAATGAACAGCTGTTTGCATCGCTTACCGTTACGGTATAGGTTCCAACAGCCAGGTTGCTTAAATCTTGTGTGCTGGCTGAGTTGCTCCAGCTATAGGTTAAGTTTCCGGTGCCACCGGTTACGGTTACATCTATCGCCCCAGTAGAGGTGCCAAAGCAACTTACATCGGTAGTGGTAGAAGAAGCGGTAGGGCCGTTAGGTGTTCCCACCGTAGCTGTTTTAGTGCCGGTGCAGCCGTTGGCATCGGTAATGGTTACCGTGTAAGTACCCGGACCTACGTTGGTAATAGCATCGGCAGCACCACCGTTGCTCCACAGATAAGTGTAAGGCGATGTTCCGTTGGTAGGAGCTGCTGTAGCACTTCCGGTATTGCTGGTGCAGGATGATTGAGTAGTGGTTACATCGCTGGTAATAGCAACTGACAGAGCAGTCACCGAACCACTTACTGTTCCGGTGCAGCCTACGGCATCGGTAATAGTTACGGTGTAGTTACCGGCTGCTAATCCGGTCAGGTTGCTCGTATTGCCACCGTTGCTCCAGCTATAAGTATAAGCAGGAGTTCCGTTGGTTGGTGTTAAACTTAATCCACCATTGCTGGCGGTACAAGTGCTCGATGAACCAAGAATAGTTCCGGTTAGGGTCAGGTTCACCGCGTTGACAGTAGCTGAAGCAGAGGCGCTGCAGTTGTTAAAGTCGCTCATGGTAACGGTATAGGTACCAGCCGGCAGATTATTAATTTCAAAGGTAGTGCTGTCGTTTGACCAGGTAAATCCCAACGCATAATACCATCCGGTGGGGTTAGAAGTCACCGAACCATTGGTGGCTCCGCAGGTGGCATCGCTGGCGGTTAAGTTAGGCTGGATAGCCGCACAAAGTATGGGGCGGATAATGTAAGGCTTAGAGAAGCCGGCTCCGAAATCTTCGTTATTGCCCCATCCGTTCAGCGGAGAAGTAGGCCATTTTACAAAAGTGGTATTCGGTACAAAAAGGTCATCGGTTTGACCCACCGCAGCTGTTTCCGTAAATTCGATGGCGGTAAAAGCATAGTTGCCGGGAGTTAAAGAGAAACCGTTGTTTTGAATCGGAAGCACGTAGTAGCCTCCGAGTGTATCTAAACGCAAAAGGGTATCCGTTAACGCGATGATGGCATGGGGAGTATCATTCACCATACTCCAGATACAACCGGCTATTCTAAAGTCAACACTGGCTTCAGGTATCCCTCCATAATAAATACCAATGGCATTCACGGTAGCAGTATTAACGATAGTAAACTTTTGACCCAGATAGCCTCCGTTACCGGCCCCGATACCTAAAGAGCCGCTTGGGTTTCCGTTGTCGCGGGCGTAAACCGAATTGGTAATATACAGATACTGTGTATCGGTATTGTTTACCAATTTACCATCAACTTCAGTCAGGGTAGCATTGTAGGTAATCATGTAACCACCGGGTGCACTCGGGGTAAAGCCGGTCATGGTAAAATTACTGGTAGCAGCGGGAGCCAAAGAGGCTACCGGTGTGCTGCTGGCCGTGTAAACCGCTGTAAAAGATTCATCGTAAACAGTAGCAGTAACGCCCACATTAGAGATGCTCATTAAGCCGGTATTACTAACTACTCCGCTCAAGGGGTAAGCAATTACCTGCGTTTTTGGGGTCAAGGTATACTCGCTGATGGGAGTTACACTGGTCAGTTCTGCATCGTAGTTAAGAGGCACTTCAACCTTAATATCATCAATCAGCAACAGGAACTTATCAAACGAATTATTTCTGAAAGCGATGTAAATGTTTTGTCCGGCATAGGCATTTAAGTTAACGCTGTGGCTGGTCCAGGTACTGACTTCTGCTGCGGTTGAAAACACCACGGTTCCGGTGCTGGCATTGGGTGTAGCCGGAATAGATGCTCCTGTAAATATTCTAACTTCATATCCATCTTGGTAACTGGCATCGTAAGCTACAGCATTCCAGGTTAAGATGGTATTGGCCGGTAAACTATTGATAACCGGAGTAAACATCCAGTCATTAGAAGTTCCTGCCGGAGTATACCAAGAGGTTGAAAAGGCAGCGGTATCGGCCACATTATTAGCGAAATCTTCCCGTGCAATCCAGGCATTGTTAACATATGCTACGGCAGTGTTCGGAGTTAGTCCGTCTACATTACGTAGTGTAAATGTGGCAGGAATACCACCTTGAAAATTTTCCTGAAAAACAACCTGACTGAAAGCCTGATTCATGGCTGCCGTCAGAAGCAGGGTAAAAAGTAAAAGTTTTTGTTTCATAAACATAGTGTTGGTTAAAAAATGGAGACTGTGCGAATATATGAAACGATACGATAAGTAATGAGGATTCTTTGTGCACAAAACCTGTAGTGCGTGATTGATTTGGGGGGGTATTCTCTTTCATGCTGTGGCCGGTCTATTGATTTATTTTGTGCAAAAGTTACCAGTTGGAGCCTGCTTTTTTAGGATGAAACAAAATAGTATAAACAAATGGAGAGGAGCTAAACACTTTAAGCCACGAATATTCCTTTTGGAGCAATTAAAGTGCTTTATTGCATGTCATAAATAAATACAAGGGTATCACCACGGCAAAAAAGTATGGCAAAATCACAACAAAGTTTTAATAAAAAGGAACTGGAAAAAAACCGTTTAAAAAAGCGACAGGATAAACAGCAGAAAATGGAGGAGCGTAAAGCAAATCCGAAGAAGACCGATTTAGAAAGTATGCTGGCCTATGTGGATGAATTTGGAAATATTACGGATACTCCTCCGGATCCCTCTAAGCGCAAAATGGTAGATGCCTCTACTATAGAAATAGGCGTACCAAAAAGAGAAAAAGAAGACATGACTGCCGTACGAAACGGACGGGTTGAGTTCTTTAATAATTCAAAAGGTTTTGGATTTATTAGAGACCAACAGAGCGGTGAACAGTTCTTTGTGCATATCAATGGTTTGCTGCAACCGGTGAAAGAAAATGATGCCGTTTCTTTTGAGCTGGAGCGTGGAAACAAGGGGATGAATGCCGTGCGCGTTAAGTTGCTTTAATTTTCCATTTCTCTTCTTTTTAGATAAACTGCCAGCGGGGCTTTTCTCTATTTACTCATTGGTGTTTTTGGGGGTAATATGGTCAATCAATAAGCAATACACAACTTCTCTTTTTATAGATAATTACTTGGTTACAAAATCAAACATCTGTTCGATTTTGTGAAAAGACAAGTTATATTTGAAATCTAAATTTAAAAACACGTGAAGAAAACGTTAAGTATCCTCGGGTTGTTTTTCTTTTCACTGTCAGCTATGGCTGCCGATGAATGGAAAAGTTATTTCAAGAATAACGAAGTGGAAATATTATACCAGTATGCCAATTGTCACGATGAAGTGAATGGCATTCACCAGCAAAAGGTGTTGTTTAAATATGTCAATCTATCCAACCATGCAGTGGTAATAAGTTTCAACAAGCAAAGCAGCTTTACCGATACCCCCGCTTCCTCTAAACCGGAAAATAATTGTGCGGTTACACTACAGGCCAATCAAACTGTTGAAGGCCGCTGCACCGATAAGGATAAGGCCTTTTTTATTTTCTCGCGCCACCTCAACATGCAGGGTCGTAAACTGATTGCATTCGATTTGAAAAACATAACGGTAAAAACAATCCAATAAGCAGCTTATGAAAAAGATTCTTACTCTTTTGGTTTTGTTAGTCAGTTTACAAAACCTTTTTGCTGCCGGATGTACCGTGACCGGTTCGGCACCCAGCGATACGATTGTTTGTGGTGATCATATCAATCTTTCTGCTTACGGACAGGGACAGGGTATTGCCTTGTTATCGGAGAACTTCAACAGTGGAACATATGGGCCGGGCTGGTCATCCAGTCAGCAGGTAATGTGGAATAATCCCTGTAGCGCCAATGGGGTGGATGGTACTACTCACATCTGGTTGGGTAACTCTTCGCCAGTTCCCAGAATATTAACTACTACTACATTTAACCTGAGCAGTTGTGTCAATGCTGGTGTTACAATCTGTTTTGATATGTTGTTTGCCGAACAGGGTAATTCGGCTCCATGCGAAGGTCCCGATGAGCCGCAGGAAGGGGTATATCTGCAATATTCTACGAACGGCACCACCTGGACCGATATACATTACTTTGACCCGAATGGAGGTAACGACCCACAGTTTGTAAACTGGAATAACTGGTGCTTTCAGGTGCCTGCGGGTGCCTTAACCGCCACCACTCAGTTTCGCTGGTATCAGGATGCAGACTCCGGTGCTGACTATGACCATTGGGGTATTGATAATGTAGTCATCTATTGTAATGATCCTACGTTTAACATTGTATGGGTGCACGATGGTTACAATCTGGGGCCGGTAGGTGGGGTAGACCCGAATGCAGTTTCTCCTCACGTAACAACTAATTATACGGTAGTGATGAGTAACGGCACAGTTACCTGTACAGACACGGTAAGGGTGGTTGTAAGAAACCCAACCCTCACCGTTAATGCCGGAAATGATACCACCGTTTGTACCGGTCAGTGCGCACAGTTGCATGCTACCGGCAAAGTAATTGTGAGCCCTGCCAAAGTGGTAACTTATTCAAATAATGAGCTGACCAGTATTGCTACCGGCTTTGGTCAGGTGAGCGACATTGGTATTAATGTAACCGGACTGAACATGACGAACATTCTGGCAAATTCGATTACGCAGGTGTGTATCAATAATGTATTCTTTTTCGGTACCAGTTTATTCCCTCCCGGACAGATAGATATCAGCGATTTAATACTGACATTAACCTGCCCCAGCGGAACCACTATTACCCTGGTGCCGGCCAATGTAACCAATGGCGGCAGCAATCCACTTACCGGTGGATACAACAACACCTGTTTTGTTCCCGGAGGCCCCGGTATTGCAACCGGTTCAGCCCCATACAGCGGCAGCTGGTCGCCCAACCAACCCTTTAATAACCTGACAGGCTGCACAGGAAACGGAGTATGGACTTTAGGGGTGAAAATGAATTCCAACTTAGGCTTTGGAACCGGTACTTTCAGCGGCTGGAGTATTACTTTTAATGACCCTGAAATTTCTTACCAAGGTAATTTAAACTGGAGCCCGACTACCAATATGACCGGTTCAACCACGCTTAATCCAACGGTATGTCCGCCACCTAATACCTATACCATTACTGTTTCTGATACGGCCGGCTGTGTAACCTTAAGTGATGCGGTCAATGTAAATACTCAAACTTGCTGTGCTTTGACCGCTTCTCTTGCCCTGACTCAACCTACCTGCGGAGCTTCAAATGGTGCTATCAATGTAACTCCGATACCCGCAGGAACATATACCTATGCTTGGAGCGATGGCCCGTCTACAATGCAGAACAGAACCGGTTTGGCAGCCGGAACCTATACGGTAACCATTACCAATACTGCTGTAGCCGGATGTACATTCGATACAACGATAGTGCTCAACTCAAACAGCACTCTGACAGCTTCCTTAACTAATCCGGTTAACCCAAGCTGTGCCGGTAATGACGGCTCTATTACAGCCGGTGTATCGGGAGGAACGGCTCCATACTCGGTTACTATTGATACCGGAGCAACACCATTTACTATCAGTCTTCCTTTTCCCATTTCGCAAAGCATACCCGGTATTCCGGCTGGTACTGTCAGCGTAACGGTAACTGATGCAGCTGGCTGTACGGCATCTGCAACGGCTACTTTGGTAGCTCCCGCTAATTGTTGCGCGTTTAATGTGAGTGCTGTTGTTACGCAGCCGGCATGCTCGCAAAATAACGGAAGCATTGCCGTGACAGCTACTAACGGTTCCGGAAATTATACGTATAGCTGGGGTGGTGGACAAACTACAGCATCCATCAATGGTATTGGTGCAGGAACATATACGGTTACAATTACCGATAATGCTTTTACTAACTGCACTATTGATTCCAGTTTTACGTTGAATTCCAACAGCACGTTAACCGCCTCATTCTCTAATCAGGTAAATCCAACCTGTGCCGGTAACGATGGTTCTATTACCGCTGCTATTGGTGGTGGCACGGCACCATATACGGTTACAATCGATACCGGTGGAGCACCATTTACGGTAACATTACCTATTGCCATTGCACAGAATATACCGGGCATCCCGGCCGGTGCTGTAAGTGTAACCGTTACTGATGCAGCTGGTTGCACGGCCAGTGCCAATGCAATCCTATCAGCCCCTGCTAATTGCTGCACTTTTAGTGTAACTGCGTTGGTTACCCAGCCTGCGTGTGGTCAAACTAACGGAGATGTTACGCTGACTGCTTCGAGTGGTTCGGGTAGTTATACCTATAACTGGGCTGGGGGGCAGACTACGGCTTCTGTGGCGGGTTTAGGTGCCGGTAACTATGCTGTAACAATCACAGATAATGGATTTGCTAGCTGCTTCATTGATACAACTTTCTCACTAACCAATCCCAATGCACCGGTTATTAATAACGTAGTTGTAGTTGATGAAACCTGTGCAGGAACTTCGGATGGTTCGGTAACGGTAACGGCCAGTGGTGGCAACGGAGTTTTAAGTATCAGTTGGAGCAATGCGGCTAATACATTTACTATCAGTGGTCTGAATGCAGGTAATTATAATTTCACAGTTACCGATGCTTCGTCTTGTGCCGCAGCAGGCAATGCAGTGGTAAACTTCGGTAACGGCTGCTGTAATATTCAGACATCAGCTACTGTTATTCCTCCTAGCTGTGGTTTGAATAATGCTTCGGTTACAGTTACGGTAAATACACCCGGTAATCCACCTTACACGTACTCAATAGATGGTATCACGTATCAATCACAAAATACATTTAACAGCGTGCCTTCGGGCAGTTACAATGTAATTACTGCCAGCGGAAATACCTGCAACGATACGATAGCGATAGTTGTTCCCGCATCTTCCAATAATCTGAATGTAACGGTGGTGGCTACAAACATTACCTGCTTCGGTGCCGGTGATGGAACCGCTACGGCTACTCCAAACGGAGGAAATGCACCATACAGTTATTTGTGGAGTAATGTGGGCAACAGTGCAGCTATCAGTTCTTTGCAGGCTGGTAATTACTCCGTCACTGTATCCGACCAAACGAATTGCACGGGCACAGCATCGGGCACGGTTATAGAACCGGCAGCTTTAGTAATTGATTTAGGAGGTGATAGTATTGTTTGTGAAGGCGTTTCGGTAACGCTTAGTGCGGGAAATTCATTTACTGCTTATAACTGGAACACCACAGAAATAACGGCTTCTATTACACCATCTTCCTCCGGCAATTACTCGTTGACAGTTACCGATAACAACGGATGCACTGCCAGTGATGCGGTAAGTATCACTATAGTTCCGATTCCTGAGGTAGATTTAGGAGAGGATAAGATTGTTTACTATGGCGATCATGTTGGTCTATTTGCTAATGTCAATCAGGGTAACGCGAATGGTGGCACCTACAACTGGCAACCGGATACTCTACTTAGCTGCAACGGTTGTGAAAACACGGTAGCATTAGCACTGGATACTATTACCTATCAGGTGGTTTATACGGATGTGAATGGATGTTTTTCAAGCGATGATATTAATCTGTTTGTGCTTCCCTTGGGTCAGGTGTTCTTCCCGAATGCATTTACACCTACCGGTGATGGAAACAACGATATTTATCTGCCTTATGGTAGTGGGGTAAAACAGATAATCTGGCAATTGTTCAACCGTTGGGGAGAGAAGGTATTTGAATCGAATAATTTCTATTACGGTTGGGATGGGACTTATAAATCGCAGCCATTGCCACAAGGAGTTTACATCTATGTGGCCAAAGTTACTTTGATGAATAATTCAACCCGTCATTTTAAGGGCAGCGTTACCCTTATTCGATAAGAGGTTACTATAACCGGAAAGCAGGGAGAAATTGAATCTTAGTGATCTGATAAATTTATATTGCAGCATGAAAAAGATTCTTATACTACTGCTTGCATTGCAGGCAAACTCATTTTTATTCGGTCAGAAAGATTTTGCCGGGTATGTAGACCCTTTCATAGGAACGGGAGGGCATGGCCATACTTTTCCCGGCCCTACACTACCTTTTGGTATGGTACAGTTGAGCCCCGATACGCGTTTAAAAGGCTGGGATGGGTGCTCCGGATACCATTATTCCGATACAAGAATTTATGGATTCAGCCATACACACCTCAGCGGCACAGGCTGCTCAGATTATGGCGATGTGCTTTTAATGCCAACAACCGGCAAGCCGGCATTCAGCAATAGGAAATATTCATCGCCATTTAAAAAAGAAAATGAGAAGGCATCCGCTGGCTATTATTCCGTATACCTGGATAAGCCCAAAGTTAAAGTGGAGTTAACTGCCTCTACCCGAACGGGCTTACATAAATACACTTTCCCGCAATCTACATCGGCAAATGTTATTCTTGATTTAACGCATCGTGATTTTGCCAAAGAAGGAGAAATAAATATTACCGGCAGCAATGAAATTTCAGGTAAACGGGTGAGTAAGGCCTGGGCAGACAATCAGATAGTTTATTTCGTTATTCAGTTTTCTAAGCCATTTAATAAGTGGGGTATTGCTAAAGCCGATGCAATAAACGAAGGCGCTACACACGATACCGGCAGCTTGTTGAAAGCTTACGTAAGTTTTGAAACTACTGAAGGCGAAGTGATTTATGCTAAAGTAGGTATCAGTGCAGTAAGTGTAGAAGGTGCACGTAAAAACCTGATGGCCGAACAGCCTGCTTTCGATTTTGATAAAACAGTAACCGATGCCAAAGCAGCGTGGAATAAAGAGCTGAGTAAAATAGAGGCAGAGAGCAAAGATGAAACTATTCTTCGCACGTTCTATACCGCGCTTTATCATGCCATGACTCCCCCCAATACTTACAGCGATGTAGATGGTAAATTTCGCGGCAGAGATTTTCAGGTGCATGAGGCTAATGGCTTTGATTACTATACCGTATTTTCTTTGTGGGATACTTATCGGGCACTTCATCCATTACTTACCATCATCGACCAGAAAAGAACTTCAGCTTTCATCAACACCTTCATTACTCAGTTTGAACAGGGTGGCCGTTTGCCCGTATGGGAATTATCCAGCTGTGAAACATGGTGCATGATTGGCTACCATGCCATACCTGTTATAGCGGAAGCTTGTTTGAAAGGTGTAACCGGTTTTGATATGAATAAAGCATTTGAAGCCATGAAGTTCAGTGCTATGGAAGATAAGAACGGACTGAAAGGATATAAAACGAACGGTTATATCAAATTTATGGAAGACGGGCAGAGTGTTTCGCGCACGCTGGAATATGCTTACGATGATTGGTGCATAGCCATGGTGGCCAAAAAATTAGGCCGTCAGCAGGACTATGATTATTTTCTGAAACGGGCACAGAATTACAAAAACCTGTTTGACTCTACCACTGGTTTTATGCGCCCGCGTCAGGAGAGTTTTCTGACTCCTTTCGATCCATACAAGGTAGACCATAATTACACCGAAGGCAATGCCTGGCAGTATTCATTTTATGTGCCGCAGGATTTAAGCGGGCAAATGCAACTGCTCGGAGGCAAGGAAAAACTGGCCGCTTTTTTAGATACCCTGTTCACTACTTCATCTAAGTTAACCGGACATAAACAACCGGATATTACAGGAATGATAGGCCAGTATGTGCACGGCAATGAGCCCAGTCACCAGATAGCTTATGAATATGATTATGCAGGACAGCCCTGGAAAACACAGTCGATGGTGCGCAGAATTATGAAAGAGATGTATCACGATAAACCCGATGGACTGGCCGGTAATGAAGATTGTGGTCAGATGAGTGCCTGGTATATTTTCAGCGCCTTGGGCTTTTATCCGGTTTGCCCGGGTAGCGACCAGTATGCTTTGGGTTCGCCACTTCTCGATAAGGCAACAATCCATCTCGAAAATGGAAAATCATTGACCATAACGGCTGAAAACAACGGCAGCGAAAACGTATATATCCGTTCATCTCGTTTAAATGGCAAGGATTATAGAAAAACATATCTCCTTTACGAGGATATCATACAAGGAGGATTACTCGAATTCAACATGGCTGCACAGCCAGATACCAATCGCGGAACACAGCAGACCGATATGCCTCAAACCCGCATAGCCGGTGAGTGATTCAAATCGCATTGAGTATAATTATTTTTCTAAGTAAAATAGCTGTTTTCAATCATCGGTTTTGCCTTTGTTGGATAGGGCTGCAGATAGTAACTTTACATTAACAAACAAGACGATGAAGAAAGTTTTAGTCATTACGGAGAATACAAAATTATTAAACGCACTATCTGAAATACTTCTTTTAGCCGACTACAAAGTAATACCTGCCAGCAACGGCAAGTTGGGTCTAGAGAAAGCCCTGCAGGATAAACCGGATATCATTTTATGCTCTACAATCATGAAAGGACTGGATGGTTTTCGGATTCTCAAAATGATTAATCAGGACCATGAGTTGTCGCTGATTCCATTTGTTTTTCTGGGTGACCTGGCCAATCAGGAGGAACTCAGAAAGGCAATGGACATGGGAGCCGATGATTACTTACCGGAACCGGTAGATACCACAGAATTACTTCGGGCCATAGAAGCACGCTTAATCAAAAGTGACCACGAAAAACTGGAATACGCCCGCATATACAACATCAATGCTTTGTTTAACAATAACTGTAAAATAAGCATGACTGACCTCGTGAATCAAAACAGTGAGAGAAGAATCTATCGCAAAAAGGAAACACTATACGAAGAAGGTGACCGACAGAATCACTTGTATTACATCGTCAAAGGAAAGGTCAAGAACTTTAAACGAAATGAAGAGGGTAAAGAGTTGATTGTAGATATTCATCACGAAGGCGACTTTATCGGCTGTCATTCACTTCTGGGCGAAGTAACGAGCCCCGACAATGCAATGGCCATGACGGATGTAGAAGTATTACTGATTTCGAAGAAAGATTGTCTGGATGTAATTAATAACGACAGCCGCTTGTCCAAAGAATTTCTCAGCATGTTTAGCAAGGATGTGACGGAGCGCGATATGCAGCTCATTCAAATTGCCTACGACTCGGCTCGTAAACGGGTAGCCGATGGATTGTTACTGGTAGGCGAAAAGTTTAGCGGCTCTGCCGGTACTCCTGTTGAGTTAGACATCAGCCGCAGAGACCTCGCAGGCCTCACGGGAATTTCCAAAGAAACAGTTATTCGAACACTCTCTGACTTTAAAGACGAAGGGCTGATTGATATTTGCGATCAGAAAATTATCATACAAAAGGCCGATAAACTCCGGGCACTGCCCAACTAGTGCCCTTTTTGTCAGTTACCAGCGCCACGCCTACTGTTTCTGTTTTAACAGGCTCATTTCATCGCTTTGGGTTAGCGTATCATCCTTGTTTTTATTTAAACTTGCCTGCTATTTAAAAACAGACTAACCCATTGTCTTATGCCAGCTAAAAAGTTCAATAAACTCCTCGTAGCCAACCGGGGCGAAATTGCCATTCGCATCCTTCGCGCAGCATCCGAACTCAAAATTAAAACCGTAGCCGTATATACCTACGAAGACCGCTACAGCCTGCACCGCTACAAAGCCGATGAAAGTTATCAGATAGGCCCCAACACCGAGCCACTGAAACCCTATCTGGATATTGAAGAAATCATTCAGGTGGCGGTCACCAACGGGGTAGATGCCATACACCCCGGCTACGGATTTCTGAGCGAGAACGTGCAGCTCGCTAAACGCTGTGCCGAAGAAGGTATCACCTTTGTAGGTCCCCGGCCCGATGTAATGGAACGACTGGGCGATAAAGTAGCTTCTAAAGTAGTAGCTCGCGAAGTAGGTGTTCCGCTCATTCCCGATAGTAAAATCAAACTGGAGAAGCTGAGCGATGCCATGAGTGAGGGAGCCCGCATTGGCTTTCCGGTAATGCTTAAAGCCTCGGCTGGCGGAGGCGGTAGGGGCATGCGCGTAGTGCGCAGCGAAGAGGAGATGAGCAAGGCATTCACCGATGCCCGCAGCGAAGCGAAAAAAGCCTTTGGAGATGATACCGTATTCATCGAAAAATATATCGACAGCCCCAAGCACATCGAAGTGCAGATACTGGGCGATAACGAAGGCAACATCGTGCATCTTTACGAAAGGGACTGCTCCGTACAGCGCAGATTTCAGAAGGTGATAGAAGTAGCCCCAAGTATCCTGAAAACCGAAACCCGCGAAAAGCTGTTCGACTATGCCCTGCGTTTGGCTAAACATGTGCAGTATAACAATGCCGGAACGGTCGAGTTTCTGGTAGATGCCGAAGAGAACATCTACTTCATTGAAGTAAACCCGCGCATTCAGGTAGAACACACCATCACCGAAGAAATTACCGGCATCGACATTGTTCGCTCGCAGATACTCATCGCCTCCGGCTGCACCTTATCTCACTCGCAGATTTTTTTACACGCACAGGCTGATGTTAAGTGCAATGGTTTCGCTATTCAATGTCGCATTACTACCGAAGACCCCGAAAACGACTTTAAACCCGACTACGGAACTATTGTAGCCTACCGCAATGCAGGAGGTTTCGGTATCCGCCTCGATGAAGGCAGTTCCTATTCGGGCGTTAAAATTTCACCCTTTTTCGACAGTATGCTGGTCAAGATATCTGCCTGGAGCCGCACCCTCAAAGGAGCCACCAAGCGGATGGACCGCGTTTTACAGGAGTTCCGCATCCGCGGGGTAAAAACCAATATCCCTTTCCTGGTCAATGTGATGGAGAACGAAGAGTTTCAGAGCGGCCGCGCCACTGTGGGCTTCATTGCCCAGAACCCGCAGTTGCTCATTCCTAAATGGGGCTACGACAAAGACCGCGGCACCAAAATGGTGAAATACCTGGCCGAGCTCAAGGTAAACGGCCACCCCGACATCAAGTCCTTCGACCCTGATAAAAAGTTCAGAACCCCGGTAATCCCTTCCTTAGCCGGCTCTTCGCATTCATCCCCATATCCTAAAGGCAGCAAAGACCTGCTGACCGAACTGGGCCGTGAGGAGTTCATCAAGCGCCTCAAGGCTGACAAGCGCATTCATTATACCGACACTACCTTCCGCGATGCCCATCAGTCGCTTTTTGCCACCCGCCTGCGCAATAACGATATGCTGGCCGTAGCCGAAGGCTTCGCCAAAAATCACCCCGAGGTGTTCAGTATGGAAGTGTGGGGCGGTGCCACCTTCGATGTGTGCATGCGCTTTTTGCACGAAGACCCCTGGGAACGCCTCCGCCTGATGCGCGCAGCCATGCCTAACATCTTGCTCCAGATGCTCTTCCGCGGCAGCAATGCCGTGGGCTATGCGGCCTATCCCGATAATCTGGTAGCTAAGTTTATTGAAAAAAGTGCCGAGAACGGCATCGACATCTTCCGCATCTTCGACTCCCTGAACTGGGTCGAAGGCATGAAGATGAGTATCCGCACTGTGCGCGAAAAAACCAACGCCATTGCCGAGGCCTGCATTTGCTACACGGGCGATATTCTCGATGACCAAAAGAATCGGAAATTCAACCTCAATTACTACCTCAACCTGGCCAAACAGCTCGAAGACGAAGGCGCTCACATGCTCGCTATTAAAGACATGGCCGGCCTGCTGAAACCCTATGCCGCCCAACTGCTGATAGGCGAACTCAAGCAAAAAATCAGCATTCCGATTCACTTGCACACACATGATACTTCCAGCTTGCAGTCAGCTACTTATCTAAAGGCAATTGAAGCAGGGGTGGATGTGATAGACGTAGCCCTCGCCAGTATGAGCGGCCTCACTTCGCAGCCCAACTTCAACTCCATTGTAGCCATGATGAAAGGCCACGAGCGCGAGAATCCCGTTAACCTTTCCTCGCTCAATGCCTACAGCAATTACTTCGAGGTGGTGCGCGAATATTACTACCCCTTCGAAAGCGAACTCAAAGCCGGCACAGCCGAAGTATACGACCACGAAATTCCGGGCGGCCAGTACAGCAACCTGCTACCCCAGGCCCGCTCGCTCGGCCTCGAAGACAAATTCGAAACCATCAAACACAACTACCAGGTGGTTAACCAGATGTTTGGCGATGTGGTAAAGGTTACCCCCAGCAGCAAAGTAGTAGGCGATATGGCCCTCTTCATGACCTCCAACGGCTTATCGGCAGACGAGGTAATGACCAAAGGCGATACCCTCTCGTTCCCCGACTCCGTCAAGCAACTCTTCCGGGGCGACCTTGGCCAGCCATACGGTGGTTTTCCTAAAGAGCTGCAAAAAATCATTCTTAAAGATGAAGTGCCCTACACCGACAAGCCAAACGCCCACCTGGGCGCCACCGACTTCGACCGTGAGCTGGCCGCCTTCCGCAACAAATACGATGAGCAGCTCACCCTCGAAGACTTCCTCTCCGCCAAAATGTACCCCAAGGTGTTTGACGAGTTCTACACCTTCCGCAAACACTTTGGCGATGTCAGCTATCTGCCCACCCCCTCGTTTTATTACCCCATGAAACCCAACGAGGAAATCCTCATCACCATCGAGCCCGGCAAAAGCCTCCTCGTCCGCTTCATGTATATGAGCGAACCCAACGAAGACGGCATGCGCGATGTATTCTTCAAAATCAACGGACAAACCCGCTCCGTAGCCATCCGCGACCGCACCATCCAGGTAAGCAAGGTAGAACACTACAAGGCCCAGACGGACAAAGAAATTGGCGCACCCCTGCAAGGCAAACTGGTCAAAGTGCTGGTTACAGAAGGAGAGAAGGTCAGTAAAAACCAACCCCTTTTTGTCATCGAAGCCATGAAAATGGAAAGCACCATCACCGCCCCTGCAGCCGCCACCATCGGCAAAGTCTACCTCACCGAAGGCATCATGGTAGCGCAGGACGACTGTGTAGTGTCACTCAGCTAAGGCCCCGGGCTCTCCGCGGCCTGCCTCGGCTTCGGCCGCATAACCAGTAAAATAATACACGGGGCGCCCCCTGCGGGGTCGGGCTGTTCGTTACAACTCCTCGCCCCAAAGCGGGCTGCGGGGTTTCCACTACCATCCCTGGCGCTTAACAGCCCCCTTCATTCTCTCCTCAACCTGCAATAGGGCCTGCCCGCATAAAAAAAAGGCGCGGTGTTGCCGCTTAACTAGGGCTGCGAGCGGAAAGAACAACAAGAGAGAATAGGATAGGGCAAAACTTCTGTGCAAGAACCCATGTACGCACCTGATTCCGTTGCAACGGAATGGAGCAAAACACTTGTTTTATGCCATTCTGTCGCAACGGAATGGAAGAATACACCTCATTTAACAATAGGGGGTGCTGGACGGTGCCTTCTTGGTGAAAAACCAAAGGCGCAAAACGTAGCCCTCAAACACCACTTAAAATGCGAACTCTTTTTTAATAGCTTTACGGTAATGAAAATGGGGAGATTCTGGCTTTTATGGGTTGGGGTTTGTTGGGTTGGCTTGGTGCAGGGGCAGAAGCACGACTATAACTGGATGATCGGCTACTTTAGCAGTTTAGGTTATGATTCTAACTATCAACATTGGTTTGGCATTTCGCGTTTTGATTTTAACCAGCAACCTGTAGCTATAACACGCGACTCTGTTAACATGACTTTTGATTTTACCAATGCAGCTATTTCAGATGAGGCAGGGAACCTTTTGTTTTCCAGCAACGGAGTGAAAATTTGTAACGCTTTTGATGAGAAGATAGTGGACAGCTTAGCTGATTTAGGTGATACCAGTTATTTTTTTCGGGGCGTATGTGGCAATTGTTTTTCTACAGGGCAACGATTTAACCAATACCAAATAGTATTACCTAACCCGTTGCAGAGCAATAGCTATGATGTATTCTATTTTTATCTTGATAGCATCAGTATAGCCAACGCCTTTTATATAGGCGCAAAAAAAATTTTATATACAAGCATTGAGGCGAACAATAATGGCAGCTTTGTGTTAAAAAAGAGGGATATTGAACTAGTAAGCCCAAAACTGAGCATAAGTATGGCAGCCACTAAACATGCTAATGGTAAAGATTGGTGGATATATACAAAGATTCATAATAGCAATGGCTACAATGCTATTTATTACAATGGCCTAGAAGGTAATATTACCACGTTTATGCAATTTGGGGGTGGGATAACTGAAAAAGGAGAAATTACTAGTACGCGGTTTTCACCTGACGGCTCAATTTTTGCGTCTGCTTCATCTAAAACAGATAGTGTAAATGTTTTTTCATTTGACAGATGCTCAGGTACTTTGAATTTATTAGAGCAGTTAATAATACCCGAGTTAAAAGATTCTTTTCAGTGGTGGCCCACAGCAATTGAGTTTTCTCCCAATAGTCGTTTTATGTACATTTTTTGCAATTACCGCATTTTTCAATTCGACCTTCAAGCAAATCCAATTCAGATCAGCAGGCAGACCGTTGGTATATTTGACCCAACCCACCGCGTTCCCTTTTCTCAAACATTTTTTAATGCTCAATTAGCGCCCGATGGTAAAATATATGTTAGTTCGGGCAACTCAAATTATGCTTTGGGGGTTATAGATAATCCAAATGGGCAAGGGCCCACCTGTAATTTTAACGATACCATATTCCCTATACCCACTTTTGGCAGTGGTGTACCTTACTACCCCAACTACCGCTTGGGTGCCTTAGCCGGCAGCCCTTGCGATACTATTAGCAGCTTAAACGAAACGGAACGAGCCGCGAAAGAAAAGCAGTTGAAGGTATTTCCTAACCCTGCTACAGATTTTGTAACCGTAGATTATGGTTTTACCGATTGGAGCAAAGGCGAGGTTAGTTTAGAGATAACCAATGCGCTGGGGCAGGTGGTATACAAACAAGACCTACCCATGTATAGCGGTTTTCAAAAGGTGCATGTAGGTGGCTTTGCCGCAGGTTTATATCAGGTATATATTAAACGCAGAGATGTAGTGGTGGCGGCTGAGAAGATGGTGAAGGAATGATATGTGTTTTACTTTGCTAAGGAGTGGGTGTGGCTTAATGAAAAGGAACACAAACCCGTTTCAGAATATGTTCTCTCCACCTGCTTTTCCAATCTTTTAACACCTCGCTTTTTGTTTACAGAAAAAAAACTTACTACCTTCCGTATGGAAATTTTTAAAACCATCATCTAACAACATATTTTCATCCAACTAAAAACAAAACGTATGAAACGAAACTCCACACTGTTTATGGCGTTGTTTATCTTGTTGAGCGGTGCATTATCGGCCCAGCAGGTAAAACCACAATACCTCAATGCTGCTCAGGTTTCTAAACTGGACTTCACCGGCAAATGGACCGGCAAGCGCAAACAATACGCCCCCGATAAAAAAAGCTTCATCGAAGTATTTGAATACGAATTTGATTTAAAGCAGGAAGGCAACATCATTACCGGCACCACCACCATCATCAGCAGCAACGGAGAGTATGCCGATATGAAACTGGAAGGCGTGGTAATTGGCAACAAACTGCACTTTGCCGAAAAAGAAATTAAAGCCGCTGCCCGCCCCGATGGCAAGGTATGGTGTTTTAAAAGCGGTGAACTGAACATTGTCAAAGAAGGCGATAACCTGAAACTGGTAGGCGCCACACCCAGCTTTATGGAAGTATACAACTATCCTTGCTCTGGTGGCGAAACCGATTTAGTGAAGGTAGATAACAGCAACAACCTGTCCACAGTTATCAGCATGAATGGTACCGCTTCGGCCAACGAAGAGCAGTTCAGCATCAGCGCCTTCCCCAATCCGTTTATCGATAACGTAGGCATTTACTACAACCTGAACACAGACGCTAAAGTAAAAGCCGAAGTATACGACATCAGCGGTAAACTGGTAACCACCCTGTTTGATGGCAACCAGAAAACCGGTAACTACAACCTCACCTTTACACCTAAAAACTTTGGCTCTATGAGCGGTATCTTCATTGTTACGTTGGCTGTAAACGGAGACGTATTCAGTCGCCAGATAGTGCAGATGCGATAAGCTTGTTTTTAATTGGTTTTTAATATGGAAAGTCCCTGCCTCCTGCGGGGACTTTTTATTTTCGCCCCATGACCAAGAAAGAGCGCGTAGAATTAGTGCTTACCACCTTACAGAATTTATATCCCGACCCCGCCATTCCTTTATACCATAAAGACGCCTACACCATGCTCATCTCGGTGTTGCTCTCGGCACAATGCACCGATAAACGTGTCAACCTCACTACCCCCGCCTTATTTAAAAAAGCCGATAACCCTCAAAAAATGGTGAAGCTCACCGTGAAGGAAATTGAAGATATTATTCGCCCCTGCGGCTTATCACCGGCCAAATCAAAAGCTATTCACGGCCTGTCGCAGATATTACTCGATAAACATCAGGGCGAGGTACCGCATACCTTCGAAGAACTGGAGCATCTGCCCGGGGTAGGGCACAAAACGGCCTCTGTCGTAATGGCTCAGGTATTTGGGGTGCCCGCCTTTCCGGTAGATACGCACATTCACCGCTTGATGCACCGTTGGAAATTGAGCAACGGTAAAAGTGTAGAACAAACCGAGCGAGATGCCAAGCGTTTATTCCCCGAAGACCGCTGGAATAAACTTCATTTGCAGATCATTTATTTTGGAAGAGAGTATTGTCCTGCCCGTGGACACGATGAAAAAAAATGCCCGATATGCAGCAAGATATAAATCCCGTCCCGCAGCCTTTTTCCGATAAGAAGGTCTTCCGGATTCAGATGTTTGCCGTAGTAGCCGGTGTGTTCTTGCTGGCGGCCAAATTCGCAGCTTATCTGCTCACTCATTCAAACACTATTTTTACCGATGCATTAGAAAGCATCATAAACGTGGTGGCTGGTGCTTTTGCCTTATATAGTCTCTATCTGTCATCAAAGCCAAAAGATACCGACCATCCTTACGGGCATGGCAAGGTAGAATTTATCTCGGCCGGTTTCGAGGGCATATTAATTGCCCTGGCGGGTGCACTCATCATCGGCAAATCGATAGTCGCATTTTTTCATCCGGCCGAACTCGGTCATCTCGATATCGGTTTAACCATCGTAGTGGTATCGGGAGCCATTAACTACATACTGGCTGTGGTGCTGATAAAAGCAGGAGAGAAGAACCAGTCCTTAATTCTCAAAGCCGATGGCGAGCACTTAAAGAGCGATGCTTATTCCTCGCTCGGGGTGCTCATAGGTCTGGTTATTATCATGATCACCCACTGGAATTTTCTCGATAATGTAGTGGCCATCATCTTTGGCGTTCTGATTATTTACACCGGGGTAAAACTGATCCGTAAATCCATAGCCGGTATTATGGATGAGGCCGATGAAAGCATCATTCTTCCCGTCATCGAAAATCTGAATGAACATCGTAAAGCCGGGTGGATAGATATTCATAACCTGCGTATTATTCAGTATGGCAACAAACTGCATGTAGATTGTCATGTGACCCTGCCGTGGTATGGCACACTCGAAGAATCACATCAGCAGATAGAGGAGATAGCCGCGGTCATCAACCGGAAACATTTTTCACAGGTAGAGTTCTTCATTCATGGCGACCCCTGCATTCCGGCCTCCTGCAAAATATGTCAGTTATCACAATGTAAAATGCGTAAAGAAGCTTTTCAAAAAAAGATTGAATGGTCGCTCCAGAATGTAATTCCCAACAAAAAACACGGCCTGTAAACGGTATTGGTTATGAAAATGAATAAAGCAGTTAATCCGTGGAAGAAGATAACTTCACAAGTGAAGTATGAAAACCCCTGGATTAAGATTATAGAGGATCAGGTAAAAAATCCGGCAGGCAACGATGGCATATACGGAGTCGTGCATTTTAAGACCAATGCCGTTGCCATTATTCCGCTCGATGAAAACAACAATACCTGGATAGTAGGCCAGTATCGATATCCGTTAAACAGCTACGAGTGGGAAGTGCCCGAAGGCGGCTGCCCTTTGGGAACTTCTCCGGCAGACACGGCCAAACGCGAATTGATAGAAGAAGTGGGCTTGCAGGCCGAACACCTGGAATTGATTCTGGAAATGCAGTTGTCTAACTCCACCACCGATGAAATAAGCTATACCTACATCGCTCGGGGCTTAACATATATCGGAGAGCATCCCGAAGAAGATGAACAACTGCTGATTAAAAAACTGCCTTTTGAAGAAGTATACCAGATGGTGCTTCGCGGTGAGATTCGTGATGGTCTTTCCGTAGCCAGCATATTAAAAGCAAAAATACTGTTGGCCGAAGGCAAGCTATAGTTACAGCAGCTTTTCAATCAGATGAACGGCCACTTTTTCTAACTGGCTGTGGAGGCCGCCAGTTTTCAGCATCTCCTCCAGATCATGTTTCACTTTATCTTCGTCAACCGGGGTATTCAGATATCGCTCGCGGTAGTCTTCAATAACCTCCAGTCCTTCCACATCACTAACGCTATCTACCTTTTGCTTAATCTTGGCTACATCGGCAATGCCGGTACGTTGTTGAATAAACTCCAGTTCTTCAGCACTCAGCTGGTAATTCATTTCCGCTCCAAAAATCATTAAGAAAGCCAGAAATTCACCGTAGGTCCAGTTGCTGTCGTCAATTTGCATAAGGTTGTATTTTGAGTAAAAATAAAAAGGTCACGCTTTAGGCGTGACCGAATATATTAAAGAACATGGATAATTACTTGGTAGGTGCAGCCGGTTGAGGTTGGGTATTACCGGTTGGGGCATTACCTGCCGGTAAAGTTCCGTTGAATGGCTGATTCATCTGCATTTGCTCCACTTCCGATTTTGGCAGAGCTTCTTTAGTAGCCACTTTCCCTTTGTTTACAAAGAAAGAAGTAGACAGGCACAGTACAATCAAACCTACGGCAAATCCCCAGGTCAGTTTCTCTACCACATCGGTAGAGCGTCTGGCGCCCAGCAATTGCTGACTAACACCACCCATGGTGGAATTTAAACCGCCACCCTTCGGGTTTTGAATCAAAACCACAACAGCTAAAAGAACACAAACTATAATAACTAAAATGGTGACGAATGTATACATGCTTATAAAATGTTTTTCAAATAATTAATTCGGGCGGCAAATAAATCACTTTTTTCGGGATATTTCAAAGTAAGTATTTCATAGCACTGAATTGCTTTGGAATATTTCTTCTGTGATTCATATACTTTAGCCATTGTTTCGGTCGCCATATCGGGCGAAATTTCATTCTCCTGTTTTCCTGTTTTTAAGTCAGGCTGCCGATGACGCTGTATCTGTTCTTCAATAAACTTATCCAGTCCTTTGGAGTAGCGAGTTTCTTCTTCTACCAGTACCGGTATGTTCGACAGGTAAAGACGCTCCAGTTCTATATCCGCCTGGTCGGGTTCAATCATTGCCGGCTCCCGGCTTGATTCTATCTTCGGCAGGTTGGGCAGGCTGAAGGCATGCAGCCATTCATCAAAAGTATGCGGCTCGTTGATGGCAAATTCAGGAATAGATATAGTGGGGGTAATTATTTCTGTAACAGTTATCTCTTTCACCGCCTCCGCTTCAGTCGCCTTAATTTCTTCGGCTATTTCAAAGAATGGTTCTTCCTTTGGTGTAAATTCAGTAGGTAATTTAGTTTCTGTAGTAACCACTTCATCTTTACTTGCCGGCTCTTCAATCTTTATCGGCTCAGTAACCGGATGAATGAACTCAGCAGTGGCAGTGGGTTCTTCTGGCGTAGCATCTGTAGCAGGAGTGTAAACAAACAGCGGCTTGGTGACGGTCGGAGGTGTGTTAAATGCCTGGTCGTTAAAGATAGAATAGAACAGTTCGCGGTCGTTAGTGTACAGCGCAGCCAGTTGCAATTGCTGGTCAAATTTTTCGCTGTTTTCCAGTTGATATTTTTTAGCCAGCAACAGATGCGCCTGCTGAAAATAAGGAAACTTCTCCAGCAGATGTTCTAACTCATGAGTAGAGAATTTACCTAACAGCTGATGAAAGTTTTCTTTAGTTATTGTTTGAAGCACTGCGCAAAATAAAAATGAATTTCGTAATTAGTATCTGAAGATGATTTTACCATTTGACCAGCGCCTTCTGAAAAATATCATCTACCAACTGTGTATTAATCTCATTGATTAAGCGGTCCTCTACAGCCGATAAATCTTCTCCGGAAGAATACTGAGCATAACGGGAAAAATTCTCGGTCCAGTTTTCTTTATCGTTTTTAGAGTTGACATATTGTACCTGCACAGTTAAGGTCAGTTTGTTTAATCCGCTGGTAGCTCCGGCAATTGGCGCATCGCTGGAGAAATTATAACCGGAAATACTGCCGCTGAACTGTAAGTCGCCATCACTGGCTACCTGTTTCAGGTTGGCTTCGGTTTGCATCTTGAACTTTAGTTTATCGGTAAACGCCTGCGATAGAGATGCCGGACCATTGCCTGTTCGGTTTTGAAACAGCTCTACCGAAACGGTTTTTATGTCGGTGGGAATGTTTGCACCGGTAAATGAATAAACCTTGCACGAAGGTAGGCCAATACAGCACATCGAAAAAACCAGTAAGCAGAAGAGTATGTTTTTCAACAGGTGAACGGATAAGGGTGATTAAAGGTCAATGCCGTATTCTTTTATCTTTCTGTACAGTGTTCTTTCCGATATGCCTAAGTCAGTGGCTGCATCTTTGCGCTTGTTGCGATATTTTTTCAGCGCTTTAATAATCAGCTCACGTTCCTTATCGGCTATAGAAAGCGATTCTTCAATGGTTTCCGATTCATCGAAATTCTTTTTGTCTAAAACAATCGGCTGCGCATTGTTTGACTGACCGATGATAAACGGTTTTTCCGCTCCGGTATTTTCAACCGGTGGGGCAAACTGAAAATTATTTCCTGCGGGCATAGCGGTGCCATGCATCTGGTTCTTGGTTATGTCGTACACAAACTGTTTTAAATCGTTCAGGTCTTTCTTTAAATCAAAAATCAGTTTGTAAAGAATTTCGCGCTCGGTAAAGTTGCTGCCTCCGCTTTCGTATCGCGCTTCGGCCATGGCGGGTAAACGGTTATCGGTAATATCGGGAACTATCTGCGCCAGCTCAGTGGCAGTTACATCTTTTTCAATAGCCAGAATAGAAACCTGTTCGGCTACGTTCTTTAACTGACGAACGTTACCCGGCCAGGTATATTTTAATATCAGTTGCTTGGCGTCATCGGTCAGTTTTACGGCCGGCATTTTATTCCTCTCCGAAAAGTCGGTAGAAAACTTACGGAACAATAAGTAGATATCATCGCCCCGCTCGCGCAATGGCGGAATAAAAATTGGCACGGTAGACAAACGGTAATAAAGATCTTCGCGAAATTTACCGGCACGCACAGCCTCTTGTAAGTTAACGTTGGTAGCAGCAATTAAACGCACATCGGTTTTAATAACCTTGCTGGAACCTACGCGGATATACTCGCCCGATTCTAAGACACGCAGCAAACGTGCTTGTGTACCGATAGGAAGTTCCCCTATTTCGTCTAAAAAGATAGTTCCACCGTTCACGGTTTCAAAGTAACCTTTACGGGCATCGTGTGCTCCGGTAAAAGAACCTTTTTCATGACCGAATAATTCCGAATCGATAGTGCCTTCGGGAATAGCTCCGCAGTTAACCGCAATAAACGGATTGTGCTTGCGTGCGCCCAACTGATGTATAATGTGTGAGAAAACCTCTTTACCAACTCCGCTCTCCCCGGTAATTAAGACAGTTAAGTTGGTAGATGCTACGCGCTCGGCAATACTGATAGCGTGGTTCAATGCCGGAGCATTACCTATAATACCGAAACGATTTTTGATTGATTGAATTTCCATGGGTTATTCTGCTAATTGTCCGATTAATGTTCCGCTGGTACAGCCGGTCACTTTTAAGGTTACGTAATCGCCCGGTTTGTAATTCATACGAGGGAATACAATCACTTTGTTTTGTGAGTTTCTTCCATATAAATCATCTTCATTGCGGGCCGAAGTTCCTTCTACCAATACTTCATATATTTTGCCGATATCTTCCTTGTTTCTTTCTAATGAATGCTGCCGATGCAGGTCTACAATCTCCTGCAATCTCCGCTTCTTCACTTCTTCGGGTATATCATCCGTATAATTTTTAGCAGCTACGGTACCGGGGCGTTCGCTGTAGGCAAACATATAGGCCATTTCGTAGCGCACATGCTGCATCATACTCAGTGTATCCTGATGTTCTTCTTCGGTTTCCGTGCAAAAGCCGGTGATGATATCGGTAGATATAGCGGCTTCCGGTACAATGGTGCGGATGGCTTCAATACGCTGCATATACCACTCGCGGGTATAGGTGCGGTTCATCATTTCCAGCACACGTGAGTTACCACTTTGAACCGGCAGGTGAATATACTTGCAGATGTTGTTATACTTCGCCATCATGTGCAGCACATCATCGGTCATGTCTTTGGGATGCGAGGTGCTGAAACGCACGCGTAGGTCGGGGGCAATCTGCGCAACCATCTCCAATAGCTCGGCAAAGTTCACCACATGCTCTTCGTATTTTGCGTCTATCAGTTTCTTGCCTACCAGTTTAGGGTCATGACTGAAGCGGTATGAGTCTACATTCTGCCCCAACAGGGTTACATCGCGGTAACCTTTTTCATATAATTCTCTGGCTTCGGCCACTATGCTATCATAATCGCGACTGCGTTCGCGGCCGCGGGTAAAAGGCACCACACAAAACGAACACATGTTATCGCAACCCCGCATAATGCTGATAAAGGCGGTAATGCCGTTGCTGTTTAAGCGAACGGGGCTTATCTCGGCATAGGTCTCTTCGCGGCTCAACAACACGTTGACGGCTTTCTGTCCGGTTTCAGCCTCTTCAATTAACGAAGGCAAGGCGCGGTATGCATCGGGACCGGCTACGATATCTACAATCTTTTCTTCTTCCAGAAATTTCTCTTTCAATCGCTCGGCCATGCAGCCTAACACGGCAATTACAGCGCCTCGCTTTTTCTTCTTTACAGCCGAAAGATGCATGAGCCGGTGGCGCACGCGCTGCTCGGCATTATCGCGGATGGCACAGGTGTTTATCAATATCAGGTCGGCATCCAGAAACTGTTCGGTGCTGTCGTATCCGGCATTTCCCAGAATAGAGGCCACCACTTCGCTATCGGCAAAGTTCATCTGGCAGCCATAGCTCTCTATGTAGAATTTTTTGCCGTTGGTTTTAGCATTTGCCGCTTTCTTAACCGTGAGCGTTTCGCCCTGACGGTTTTCGTCAATTACTTTGTTGGGCAACTCAAAGGCCACTTCGTTTTGGTATAATTCGTTTTTCATGTTGCGCTGGCGCAAAGATATATTTTTGAGTGACAGATTGGCAGATGTAGTCAATAATTTATATAATACAGACGGAGTATTTTTCTATTTGTAAAGCATTGGCAAGCAAAAAAATGCTACCTGTAATTAACGCCAATACGGGTGGTTACGGAGTAATAAAAACCGGAGTGCCTGTTTTAACCGAAACAAACAACTCGTCAATTTCTTCGTTGGTCACGGCTATACAGCCCAAAGTCCAGTCGCTTTTAATATGGTTTTTACCCTTGTTGTTCATGTGCTGCATCAATCCGTGAATCATAATATCTCCTCCGGCTGGTTGACCCAGTTGGCGGGCTCGAGCTACATCCTTTTCATTCGGATAAGATATGCCCAGGCTTTTATGATACCGGCTTAACGGATTCTTACTTCGGATGTAGTAGTGACCTTCAGGCGTTTTATTATCGCCTTCCACTTCTTTCGCACCGACAGGATTGATACCTAACGCTACTCTATAGGTTTTAACCAATTGACCCTGATAGAAAATATGTAACTCTCTCTGAGCTTTATGAATGGCTATGCTGTCTACATTTAATCTGCTCACCGGTTTAGCTACCGACCGGTGAACTTTTTTGGCGGCAGGTTTTGCCTGGTTTGCCTCCGTCTTTTTGACAGGCAATGCTGCAGGGTTAGCCTTTACCGGCTGCTCAATATGAATGATAACCGCGGCAGTAGCAACAGTGGCAAGTAAAACAACAACAAACAGAAGACGCATCATAGTATATACAACTGAACGCAAAATTAGATGGATTATTGGCGGAGATAAAACAAAGAGAGATAAAAAAGAGGGCGACTGAGCGCCCTCCCAAATAAATATGCAGAACCGAATGGATTTATAAACCTAAGTCGTAAACCATACGGGCTTGAACGCCTCTGTTTTTTTTCAGATACTGAACGGTTTTATATACCTCATACTGTTCTCCCAGTTCTTCTTTTATCATATTGGTTTTGGCATCGCTGAAACTTTCGGCAATTTTTTCACCAAACGATTTTTCTTCGGGATATGCTTTGGTGTAGTAATCTTTCAGGTTAGCCGCTTTTGCCGCATAAGCAATAGCTTCATCCAGACCGCCAATTTCATCTACCAGGCCAATTTTAATGCCCTGTGTACCGGTCCATACCCGGCCTTGCGCAATGGTTTCAATATAAGCTGTATCTTTCTTTCGCCCCTCGGCTACACGACTTTTAAACTCGGCATAAATACGCTCTACACTGCGTTGTGTAAAAGCCGCTTCTTCAGCATCCATAGGTTTGGTAATGCCGCCTAGTACACCATGTTTGGTCACTTTCACTTCATCGAAGGTAATACCCAGTTTGTCGTTCAGCATCTTTTTTGCATTGGGTATTAATCCGAATACTCCAATTGAGCCGGTGATGGTGTTCGGCTGTGCAAAGATACGATCGCCCACACAGGCAATGTAATAACCGCCCGAAGCAGCCACATCACCGAATGATACCACCAAGGGCTTTTCCTTTTTGGCCAATACCAGTTCGCGCCACATCACATCGCTGGCCAGCGCACTGCCACCCGGTGAGTTCACCCGCAATACAATAGCCTTAATCTTTTCATCCTGACGCAGCTTGCTGATGGTTTCGGCAAACTTCTGCCCGCCAATTTTGCCGTCTTCACCTTCGCCATCTACAATTTCACCTTCGGCATATACCACAGCAATTTTACCCGTGCCATCGGTTTTTTTCTCTACTGTGGTGGCATATTTAGCCAGTTCAATCATTTTAACCTCTTTCTTTTTATCAGTTCCCAGTTTACTCTTCAGTTGGTCTACCACCTGGTCGTAATAATATATCTCATCTACCAGTTTCAGTTCTTTATCTCTGGCCGGACTTTCCACTTCCAGATTATTGATAATGCGGTTCAGCACTGCGGTATCCAGTTTTCTTTCTTTGGCAATGTTGCTCAAAAAGAAGGCATATACATCTCCGTAAATATTTCTCAATTGCTCGCGGTTCGGTTCGCTCATGTTCGTGCGCACGTAGGGTTCAATGGCGCTCTTAAAAGCTCCGCAGTGAAAGTCCTGCACTTCAATACCCAGTTTATCAAACAGACCTTTGTAATACATAATCTCGCGGCCAAAACCCTTCAGCTCCATGCCCCCATTGGGGTTCAGAAAAATCTTATCGGCAGCGGTAGCCAGGTAATATGATTTTTGCGATAATACCTCTCCATACGCGTAAACAAATTTGCCGCTCTTTCTGAAATCAAGCAGCGCCTGACGGATAGATTCCAATGTAGCCAGTCCGTTTTCGTTGATACCCAATTCCAGATAAATACCTTTAATGTTATCATCGGTTTTAGCCTGCTTAATCACTTCGCGTATTTCGGTTAAGCCAATGGCTTTGTTCGGTTTCAGGTTGCCGAGACTTAAGCCGGCAAAAGGGTTATCGTTTGTTTTTTCGGGAATAGCATAGTTCAGGTTCATCTTCAGCACGGAATTAGCTTCCACTTTGGCCTTCTTTTCGCTTCCGGCTGATGCGGCCATACCGGCCAGAATAAAAATACCGAGTAGAATGAACAGAAACAGACCTGTAATAGTAGCCAGTACGAACTTGAAAAATTGTTTCATGATAAATTAAGTTTGGTGGATAGACGTTTGTTTGTAAGGGTAAATTTTAATCGCGTTGCAATTATAATATTTTTGACAGCTAATGGCAGAGGTATATCTCTTACTGGGCTCTAACGAAGGCCATCGCAAACAGCATTTAATACAGGCCGCTCATCAAATCAGTGTGAAGTGCGGAAACATCATCAGGCGGTCGGGTATTTATGAAACCGAAGCCTGGGGAATGAAAGAACAATCGGCTTTTTTAAATCAGGCTTTGCTGCTTCAAACCTATTTGTCACCGGCCGGTTTATTGACCCGGTTAAAGAATATTGAGCGCGAAGCGGGTCGTCTGCAAACTGTTCACTGGGGGCCGCGCATCATTGATATCGATATTCTGTTTTACGGTGCCGATATTATTGACCTGCCTCAGTTAAAAGTACCTCATCCGTATCTGCATCAACGCAGGTTCACCTTAGAGCCTTTGGTAGAAATTGCACCGGAACTGAATCACCCGCTGCTGAAACAATCGGTCAGAGAATTATTGAAAGTGTGTCCCGATACATCGGACGTGAAGATGTTAGAGGCGGAGAATCATTAATCTTTTTCATCAAACTCTTTCATATCATAATCCAGTGTGCCGCCCCAAAGTATCATTTGGTGCATGACAAAAGCCTGCCGTTTGAATAGGTAAGGGGTTGGCTTGCCGGCATTAAACTTTCGGGGGTTGGGTAACACCGAAACCAGTAAGGCAGCTTCGGCAGCGCTTAATTTGGCGGCCGGTTTATGAAAATAGTATTGCGAGGCTGCTTCGGCCCCGTAAATACCGTTACCCATTTCAATGATGTTAAGATAAACTTCCATAATGCGCTCCTTGCTCCAAAGCAGTTCAATGAGTGCGGTAAAGTATACTTCGAGCCCTTTGCGAATTAAGTTGCGTTGTGGAAACAGAAAGGCATTTTTGGCCGTTTGCTGGGAGATGGTAGAAGCCCCGCGCATTTTCTTTCGTTTCCGTTTTTGCTGCTTCTCGTTATAGCGAATGGCTTTTTCTATCGCCTCAAAATCAAAACCGTGATGCCACAAAAATTGCTGGTCTTCGGAACATACCACCGCCAGCTGCAGTTTGTTTGAAATTTGATGGAGCGGAACCCAGTCTTTCTGCAAGCGCATTTCTTCTCCGTCTATTTTCTGTTCCACACAGCGCTGCAGCATAAGAATGGTAAAAGGCACCGGTAAAAAGCGATAAACAATGACCAGACCGATGGTGAACACGAAGAAAAAAAGAATGGCCTTAAGCACCAGGCCGCGTAGTTTTTTGAACATTGGCAGACGAAAATATAATTTATGCATTCACCTCGTAATTGCCGATGCTTTTTTCCTTTTCGTCAATCCGTTTATTTTAGCCGCGTTTTAAACGCAACAGCATGGCTACATTTGAATTGATTATGCCCAAAATGGGCGAGAGTATTACCGAGGCTACTATCCTGAAGTGGCTTAAAAAGGAAGGCGATGTAATTAAGCTGGACGAAGCCGTGCTGGAAATAGCTACCGATAAAGTAGACAGCGAAGTTCCCTCACCGGTAGGGGGAGTATTGCAACAGTTATTGTATAAAGAAGGCGATGTGGTGGCGGTTGGTAAGCCCGTAGCCATTCTGGAAACCGATGCCTCTGCTCAGACAACTGCTCCCGTAAGTAAACAACAGCCGGTGAGCGAAGTGAAAGCTGCCCCTGCGGTGGTGAAGCAAACCGTAATTCAGCCCTCTGTTACCAATACGAAAACTGTATCGGGCGATCGGTTCTATTCTCCGCTTGTTTTAAATATTGCGCGTCAGGAAGGTATCTCAATGGCCGAACTGGAAACGCTGCCCGGAACCGGTGCCGAAGGCCGTGTGACTAAAAAAGATATACTGGCTTATGTACAGAACCGTTCGGTGGCGGCCCCGGTGGTTACCCCAGTGCAGGAAACCCCGGTGGTGCAGGTTGTTCAGCCGAAGGCAGAAGTGGAAGCTGTGCCGGTAGCTAAATCGTATGGAGGCAATGTAGAGATTATAGAAATGGACCGCATGCGCAAACTCATTGCCGATAACATGGTAAAGAGTAAACAGACATCGGCTCACGTTACTTCTTGTGTGGAGGCCGATGTGACTAACCTGGTTTTGTGGCGCAACAAAATGAAGAAAAAGTTTCAGGATCTGTATGGTGAAAACCTCACCTTTACCCCTATGTTTATTGAAGCCGTGGTGAAGGCACTCCGCGATTTTCCTACGGTGAATGCTTCGGTAGACGGCAATAAAATCATTCTGAAAAAAGATATGAACGTAGGGATGGCTGCCGCCCTGCCAACCGGCAATCTGATTGTGCCGGTTATAAAAAATGCCGACATGCTGAATCTGGTCGGCCTGGCTAAAAAGGTCAACGACCTGGCTGCCCGGGCTCGCTTAGGCAAGCTGAAACCCGAAGAAATTGAAGGCGGAACCTATACTGTATCAAACGTAGGAACCTTTGGTAATGTGATGGGAACTCCGGTTATTCTGCAACCGCAGGTGGCTATTCTGGCTACCGGAGCTATTAAAAAGAAACCGGTAGTAATTGAAACTGAACAGGGCGACACTATCGGTATCCGTCACATGATGTTTCTGTCGCATAGTTACGACCACCGCATTATTGACGGGGCGGTGGGCGGCTCGTTTGTTCGTAAGGTAGCCGACTATCTCGAAGGTTTCGATGTAAACCGAGAGATATAAATTTACAGCTCACGGGCTGTACGGTTATTATTTGCTCTGCACTTCACATTCTTGAATAAATTTGCCGGGCTATGACAACAGATTATACTTCGGCACAGATTAAGGAACTGGCCATTCACCGGGTAGGTAACTTTTTAAGAGAAGAAGGTTATTTCCTCAGCAAGCGAACCACTGCTGTAAAAGATACTGCCGAACACGATTTACTGATTCAATATTTCACCGGCTCGTTTAAAACGCCTGAGTTTTTTCAGTTTACGCATCCAACCGAGCTGACACAAAATGATGTTTTCCATCTCTGCCAACGCTTGTTCAGCCGCCAGATAGATTTACTCGAATTCAGCAGCGATGCCGCCAAACTGCTTTATGCTAAATCTGCCCACCCTAAGGTAAACGGAGGCGAACTGTATGCTGCTTTACTTAACAATGTTTCGCATGACGGAGAAAGCATGCAGGCCATAGCACTTTTTAAAAGCGAAAACAAAACCGCTTTTATGAAAGTGGCTCATGAATCTGATATCTACGGGTTTGAGTTTGAAGAAGGCATCAGTCTGAACGAGATAGATAAAGCCTGTATTATCCTGAACACAGAAAGCGAAGACGGTTACCGCGTGTGTATTCACGACCGGCAGGGAAAAGGAGAGGAGGCCCTGTACTGGAAACAGGAGTTTCTGGGTATTAAACCCTGTACCGACAGCTATCATCAAACCCGACAGTTTTTATCGCTGTGCAAAAATTATATCAAAGACCAGTTACCGCAGGAGTTTGAAGTGGAGAAAACTGACCAGATAGATATGCTGAACAAATCGGTGGCGTATTTTAAAGATAACGAGCAGTTTGATTATGATAGTTTCACCCGCACCGTGATTCAGGAGCCTCACCTGATGAATTCATTTGGCCGGTATAAAGATGAGTTTGCCGAAAAGAACGCGCTATCGCTGGGCCACGATTTCGAAATTTCACCTACGGCCGTCAAAAGCCAGTCGCGTATATTTAAGAGCGTGATTAAGCTCGATAAAAACTTTCACCTTTATGTGCATGGCAACAAAGAGATGATTGAAAGAGGCTACGATGAACAGCGCGGCTTAAACTACTACAAAGTATATTTTAGAGAAGAAAGTTAAACTTTCCCTATGAACCCAACCAGTGCCTCTGCAGCTGAGTTATTTGCCCTGCGCAATCAATTCGGTGCCCCGTTTACGCAACAAAAAATAAATCTGCTCAATCAGTTGAGCAGGCAGCTACCCGCCAGGGGCAGCGATATCATCCTGTATCACGAAGCCCTGCTGTTTATGCTGGCTTATCCCGAAAGCAAAGAACTATACACCCTCACGGCACAGGCGCTCACCGCTTTAGAGAACCGCGCACAACAACATTTGCCTACGCAGAACAAACTGTTCAACACCGGCATAACGGGCAGCCACATCTGCGGCAGTTTCGGTTTTCAGTTGGTGCAGTGGCTCCGGCAAAACTACAGCCGCGAAGAGATTGTGATGGATGCAATCCTGGCCGAAGACAGCCAGATATGTTATATCCTCTCGGCTGTTATGCCGCAGGTGGAATCGGAAATTATGCAGGATGCCAATGCTACCTGGCAGCAATGGCTGCAGCAGGTGGGTACGCCCGAAGACGATGTACTGGATAAGTTCATTGCCATTTTCAGCTACTCCGACATTCGCCCCGAGGTGAAAGATGAACTCTGGACCGCCCTCGGCATTAACCTGATGGTGAAACTGAACCGGCATACGGCCCTGCCCGCTTCGCTTCGCGGACCACTTTATTACCATAAGCAGATTATCAAGAAAGATTCCCTGGCAGCTCATGAAAATGAGAAACCCGAAAAGGTGAAACTGAGCGAGACCGATGCCCAAGCCATTATAGACTGCGCACGAATGGTACTCATTCGCCACATTCGCGAAATTGACCCGGTTAGTTTCTCGGCACCCGAAGGTATTTCGTATTACCGCTTAAAACGCGGGGTATCGGTGGCTTTGTTTGCCATGACCGATAACCGCAGACATCCGGTTGACAGCTACATGGGTTATGTGGCTTTCAAAAACGGTCTGCCCGTAGCCTATGCAGGCAGCTGGCTGCTGTTTGATAGCGGACGCATCGGCCTCAGTATGTTTCCGGCCTACCGCGGGGGCGAATCACTTTATATGTTTGAGCAGATTCTGAACCTGCACCGCCAGGTTTACAAACTCAAACGTTTCAGCGTAGACCCTTATCAAATAGGCAAGGAGAACAGCGATGGCATCAAATCGGGTGCCTTCTGGCTCTATTACAAGCTTGGTTTTCGCCCCATACAGCCTTGGCAAAAGCAACTGGCCGAAGCCGAAGCACAGAAAATACATACGCAGAAAGGCTACCGCAGTCCTGCTTCGGTGTTAAACCGGCTGGCTGACTCCAAACTGCAACTGTTGCTGGGGCAGGGTGCGGTTAATTTTGATGCAGCCGATTTAAGCCTGGTCTATGCCGCCCTTGTAAAAAAATATTTTGGCGGTGACCGCAGGCTGGCCGAAACAAAAGCATTTGATTGGCTCATTAAACTGCTGAAACTTGAAAAATACCGTTACCACTACCACTTTAACTATGTGCTGCGCAACTGGTGCGTATTCCTGATACCCGCACAGCAGCAGGTTAAAAACAACAAAGCCCTGCAGCAGGAACTCAAAAAGATATTACTGCTCAAAGCCACCGCCCGCGAAACAGACTACGTGTTTGCCCTGCAGCAGGCCACTCAGCTCAAAAAGCTGATGATGCAGGTTGCCGGGGAATATGGAGCCAGATAGCCGTTTACCGCAAAAAGCCCCGCCTCATCCATAACTGACCTGGCGCGGCCATCCTCTACATTTCAGCAATAGAGAAAAAACAGGCAGCCGTAAAAGCTCAGCAAAGTCAGGTGAGGCATAGTTTTCGGCCAAAACACCCCGTTTTGCATCAAAATCTATCCTGTTCAGCCCAAATCATTGCAATTATTTCATCTAACATCGTAACGACACGAAGTATCGCTGTAACGATAGATGCTGACGAAACAGCGACACGAAGTATCGCTGTAACGATAGATGCTGATGAATCAACGACACGAAGTATCGCTGTAACGATAGATGCTGATGAATCAACGATACGAAGTATCGCTGTAACGATAGATGCTGACGAAACAACGACACGAAGTATCTTAATGACGATAGGTCGTAACATCGTAACGACACGAAGAATCGTAATGACGATAGATTGTAACATCATAACGATACGAAGAATCTTCATGATGATAGGTCGTGACATGACAACGACATGAAGAATCGTAATCCCGATAGATGCTGCTGTGATTCCGGCAGGAAATATCTTGACCAAGACAGACCCTATCCAAACACCTTCTCCCGGTGCCCAAACATGGCCGCCAAAAAAGGGGCGTTTGGCCCCAAAATGGGGTTTTTGGGGCAGGCCAAAAATGTCAACCGTCCTTGCAAACCGGTCATTCGTCCTTGCAAACCGGTCAACGGGATAATAGTTGAAAAAATATGGAATGGATTTTTAAGGTTTGTGGAGGTTTGTTACGGTCACAAAAAAATGACACCTTAAAACAGCCACGTATATGCAGCCGGTTGTTTGGAATTTTTTATAACCGTAACAAGGCTACTTTATGTAATGATTGTGTTTGTTATATTTAAACAAATATTTTTATAATAATAATTTATCACTATTAGTTATTTAGATTTATGATGAACCTTAGCATATCAATCACTGAAAGGGGCAAGACTTTAATATTAAAAGTTAAGGGAGGATTCAGAAATAATAATTGGGCAACTGATTTTGGACTATTTCAAAACAAAGTAGCAAGCAACACTTTTTTTAAGATTGAGGTTGACTTAAGAGATTGTACTTGGTCTGACCCATTACCTATGCTATCGCTATTACTGACTTGCTATGGGGTTGACGAAAAAAATATTGCATTTCATCTTCCTAAAGAGAGTGATGATGAGATAAGTCAGCGTTTCTTAAAATTCTTCTTTTTAGAAGGGTTTTACGACTCTGTATCGCAATGTAAATGGGTGGATTTTTATGTCGGTGAAGCGAAGGTAACTCTCGAGACAATTAAGAGAATTAAGGAGATTAAGACAGAATTGGTTTATACAAAATGTAATTTAATTCAAGCACAAATTGAAGATTCTCTTGTCCTAGATGATGAAGGAGATACGAGCTTAGAGATTTGGATAAATGATAGGATTAAAATTGCAAGAAATCGGCTCACTGGGGAGATTCCCATGAGTGTTTTGGATTCATTACTATATAAACTTAAGTTGTTCTTAGGCGAAACGATACATAATGTCAAAAAACATGCTTATGAACAACTAAAATTCAAGAAGAAACCGTTTGCAATTTATGCCCGACTTAGATATGGACTCGATGCTAATAGCTTAGGACAAGTTCAGAAGGAAAAGTTACACAAAATGATTAAAGGAGTTGATGGAGAAGCGAGAAACTGTCCTCTTCTTGATTATGAGTTTGTAGAATCTAACTTTGCCTTTATTGAAGTATTTGTTATCGATTCTGGTATTGGAATTGTTAAATCTTTAAAGGAGTTTTCACTTAATACCCCAACACCGTTAAAGAATTGTTGGAGTGCAATTTTCGAACATGGTAAGCGCAGAGTAATCTCGGGGAAAGATCAAACAAAATATGGGGGGCTATATTATCTAGGCAACATTTTTAGAAACAATCACGATTTTATTGTTGCAAAGGCCGATAACGAATGGGTGGGAGGATACTTTACTGATAGTATGAATATTTCAGACATTAAGTTTGAAAAATCTTTGACTGAATTGCCATCTGTAGGTCAAGCATGGATAGGTCGTTTCAGAGTGCCTAATCCTGATGAAGCAATTGAAATTGAGAATTTTAGTATTACAGGTGAGAGAAACGTTTCAAACAACTGGAAAACTTGGACCAGAAACGCATTGAATAATCCCGTCTACGAATCACTGTGCAACAATACTCCAACAATACTTAAATCTGTTTATATTTTTGATAATCGATTCAAAAAAGTCTCCCCATATATACTCCCAGATAAAGAAGGAAGTAAACCAGAAAACGTTTTCTTGTTTCCAACATCAAATCCATCAAAAATTTTCGTCTGGAAACAGATAAATAGGTTGTGGGAGGAAATGATGAAGGAATCAATTACGCCTACCACCCTATTTATACTAGATATACCAGTGTTAGATAAAGCAAGCTATACTTATGCTTTGGATAATGCCTCTATTATAAATAACAATAAAGAATGGGCAAAATGTTTCGAGCAAATATATCTAGTAACTAACCTACTCCAAGTAGTAATTTTTAAACGAGTTGGAAATTATGATGATGGTTACTCCTATCAAATGGAGTCGAATGAACTGCACGATATGTTTATATGCCTTACATCTAAATCAGACACTAAATTCATAGATATTAAAGACTTGTTTGGAATTGTAAAGGTACACGACTCAAATGTGTTTTGGGATAAATTGAACGAGGGTAACAAGATTGATAGGTATTATATAGATGGCTCAATTAAGTGGAATACAGAACTAAGTCAACTAAATGGGTATCTTAATTTCACTGCTACATTATCACAGCCTGACGTAATAAGGCTTTATAGGATCTTACTAGCAAGATCTGTTGGCTTGTTTCCTACTAAAAAAGCACATTTTAATAATGTTGACCCATTAACCAAAAAGCTTTGTAACGAGGCTAATATTTTATTTGATACAAACCTTATTAAGAAACAAAATGTATTAAATCTTGGTAGCGTTTTCGTTACAGGATACAAAGAAAATGATCTAAAGTTAGGTGCAAATTATTACGAGCAGAATGCGTTGAACATAAATTTTATTTTACATGCAGACTCTGCAAATCAGTCTGCACCAGCATGGTTAATTTGGCATCAACCTATATCATCTTCCGATAAGGCCACTAAAGTTACTGAGTTAGAGCGAATTGGTAAGACACATCATATTGCGAAATATGGGTATAAGTTTTTTAAAATACCAAGATTTAATTCTGATAAGAAAAGTTTTTACTATAGGACACCATCAGAAACATATGAAGATATTCAGTCTAATGATATAACAACAATAAAACTCGGAAACTATGATTATGGATCCAGTTTCGATTTAATCAAAATTGATATTGAGAAATGTGCAATGCATTCATTTCAGTTTGATGGTGAACTTGCTTATTATCTTGTTACAGAATTCATGAAGTTTCTTAATATTAGGAGAATAGACCAGTTGAATCTTAGCATACATAGCGGACTACATGCACGAATAAGAAAAGAGATTGTTTCTATTGTTGATGATTCGGATTTTTATAACAATATAGGTATACTAGTATATCCTGAGTATTATGTCAATTCTATGATAATTGAACAAGTATTGAATATTATACCACTAGAGTACCACGAGAAAATTATTCCTATCAGTTATTTTAAAGACACAAGATCAAATGCCACGGTACTTATGTCTCCTCATTCTATTCTAGAGGTATCCCAAAAGCTTGGTAAGTTAGAAGAAGGTAGGAAAGGGGTTGTATTTTTTGATAGTACAGTAATATCAGGTCGTACGAGAAAGGAAATGAAACATATACTACTGGGTATTGGTGCTTCGGAAGTTAAAACTTTAACGATATTAGACAGAAGTAGATTTCCTCTTTCTTTACCTAGTAAAAATTCATTCAGAGGATATTGGCGAATTGATATCCCTCACTTATCTGGAAGTAATGCGATTAATCCAATAAATGATGTCTTAGATAGAATAGTTGAAATTAACGGCAGTATCATTGACGAAGAAGTTAAAAAGAGAGTTACGGAATGGTGCGATAATTGGTATTCAATTACACCTACTGAAGATCACTTTCAATATGGAACTCGTGGCGTTGGAATTAATCCCATTATTAAACGTTTTGGGATAAGCCCGGAACCTCCACACGATGATTTAGGGGACAAGGACACATCAAAAGTTCGACTAAGGAATAGTTTAGCCGTTTCTCTTTTTTTATCTGAAATACATTGTATGACTGGTCGAGAAGATATTGCGGATAGTTTCTTGAAGTCTAATAAATCATTAACACCGGATGCCCAGATTGAAATATTGTGTGCTCAGCTCTTACTCTTTAAAAATGAATTCACTAATGAGACAAATATTAACTTACTCACTGCGTTAATAAGGGCAGTTGCCTCCATTAAATCAGTTTCTAATTATACCGCATTAGCATGTATTGTATTGCTGACTCAAAAACGCGATACTTTACTTTTTTTATTAAAGAAACTACCGGAAATTCAAGATAGTTGGTTGCTTTTGAACGATGATATAAACCTGCTATTTGCCTATATAACCTATTACTATTCTGATAAAGCTCCGAAACCAATACAACGAATCGGTAACTATCTAATGACACTTAGTAACAATGATAGTTTGTCAGATATATACATTCAATTTCATAACGAATGTTTCAAAGACGGTGTTTCTCATTCATGTCCTATTTATGATGTTTTTAATGATTCACAACGATTCATGACGAGTGAATTGGGTATTAAACTACGTTGGGCAAAACTTAGTTGTTTAAAAATCAAAAACTATTTAACTAACTATATTGCATTGGACTTTTATCGTTCATTCAGTATAAATATTGATAAAAATACAGATGACCATATTGTAATAGATGCACAATTAAATAAAGTAGATAACGTAAGTCTATTGATAGATGAGCTTAAAGTTAACTTGCAAAAATCGGTTTCGAAAATTGATGCAGTTTTTACAGCAAATAAACAAAGTGTTAATCTAGTTCCAAACGAAATCATGGGTTTAAGAAACAATTTGAGGATTACTCATTCTGGCCTAATGAAAATTCACAATTTACTCTTTATCCCTGCTAACAATCCTATTTGGCCTCAACGAATGCAACCAATAATTGAAGATATTACAAATAATATATTACCCGTATTTACAGCTGAAAAGTGGATAGCAACAATAAATGAAAAAAAAGATACTGGTTTTTGTCGTGAGAGTAATCCGATAATCTCCATTTCAAAATATCGTGATAGCAAGGAATTGCCTAAGAGACCTGTTTCTGGTTGTTATTGGACTTTTTATGACAGAAAAGTTCGGATATTTATTGAGAATTATATATCGAATGCGGTAAGAAGCACTTGCGATATTTTAGATCCATGGAGCGATTTGAATAGTGAAACTAAGGGGAGTATGTGGGTTAGACAAAACTATAGCGATGACAAAATTTTCTTAAACATTGAATTCGCAAACGCATATGAGGATGATATAGAAACAGTTAGATCCCGTTTCTTAGGTAAACTCAGGGAAGAAAAGAATCATTTGAAAAAAGTTGGCGTTAAATATGATTTTTTTGAAGAGGAGAAACAAAATTACAAGATACTTATATTTCAAATAAAATTTCCAATGTTTTAGATTATGGTATACAACATATTAGTCATAGATGATAATAAAAGCAGAGTTGCTAAATATAAGGAGATATTTAGCAACCAGAATTTCACAGTAGAGTTTGCGAGTTCTTTTGAAGATTCAATTGAGAAAATCGAATCGCCCCAGTATCATCTAATAATACAAGACTTAGTACTTGATTCTTGGGTTAATTCTTCGGGCCTAACTACCTCAGAGATGTTTGACAGGATTATTGAGAAAATTGGGTTAAGTAAACCGATTATTGTTATAAGCGCAGAGTTTAGCGATTCAGCTTCTTGGGTATCAAGAATATCTAATAAAAATAATGTTATCGGTTATTTAGGTTGGAATGAACTTGAACGACAGGAAGCCGCATTGACCCGATTATCTCTCGAACTAAAGAAGTTTTACAATATGACTTTGCTTGATAAGGAGCCTGGTCAACCTGTAAGCATTCTCTTTTTATCAGATTTGCAATTTGGAGATCCGGATTATGCTTCGGAGTCATTTTTAAACTATCAATTAATATCTAACACTTTTGAAGAGTATAAAATCAATCCTGATCTATTAGTAATTACTGGTGATATAACATATTCTGGCTTACCATCACAATTTAAGGAGGCAAAAGAATGGCTATTGAATCTATGTAAAGTAATTTTCCCTAGAGATTTTAACTTCTCTGATAGAATTTTATTGGTCCCAGGCAACCATGATGTAAATTTGACGCTTAGTTGCGCTGATTGTTATGAATATGATTTTGATGAGGATAAGAGGGTGGATTATTTAAAAAAGAGGGAAAAATACATTCATGACCATCAACCATTTTCTTTCTACCCTTTTTGTGATTTTGCATTTTCAATTACCGGGGATAGAAGATGGATAGGTATGGAAAATAATCTTAATTGGATTAACGACCGGTTTTTAAATTGGGGTATTAGGTTTGTTCAGTTGAACACTGTCGCTGATATGAACTATACGGATTATAAATACTGTGGTGTAAGTCAAGGTAGCATACAGGAGATGCTGAATTATTATAAAAGCAATAAGTATATGGTAAATAAGCCCTTTACTGTATTTTTAGCACATCATGACCCTCAGGATTTAGGCTATACTGCAGAAGGTAAAGCTACTAAGAGGAATGAAGTTAAGGATCTTTTTATGTTGATAAATAGTATTGGTGCTGATCTCTTTATTTCTGGTCATTCTCATACTTCAACCAAATTGGCTCCTCGTTATAAATATCAGGGCAGATTTACTGATAATCTGCAATACTCGATTATATCATCATTAACACTTGATGCTAAAGCAAGGAAAGAAGATGCTAAAAGAGGTTTTTCCATTCTAAAACTTGAAAGAAGTAACTACACTGTTACTAAATGTGTTCAAACAAATTTCGAGATAACAAATCAGTTGGTTAATAAAGTTTATGACCATGAAGTTTTATTTGATTAATATTCTACTCACAATCAACAGTAAAAAATGGATACAACGCACATTAATTCAGGAGGAAATGCATTTGTCTTTTCTTGGTGTTATGTTTTATACAGCATTGGGATGATTTTCATTGGAATGGCGATTCGAGCTGCTTTTTCTGATTTTTTTCAGCGCAAAATCGAGTCGTTTATTGTAGATGTTCTAAGCATAGTATGGTGGCGAAAATCGTTATCTCTTTCAGGTAGTTGGAGCCATATATGGCATGTTCAAAGTAATTCTTTTAAACCAATAAACAATTGTGAAGTGACACTAACACAATGGGGGCGTTCTATAAAGGGATGTTATAAAGTAACTGATAAGGCAGGGAAGGAATTTACTTATTGCATAAAAGGTGCAATTGAAAATAATATTTACTTCAAAGGAATTTGGTATGATTCTATGAAAGGAAATGTTTATCAAGGGTCTTTCATATTAAGGATACATACGAACATGAACCATATGGAGGGTATGTGGATGGGCAATTCAAATGACAGTGATGTAAAGTGTGACAAGTGGGTTTGGGATAGAATGAGTTAACTCTTCCCCATTACGCTGTTCAAGTTTTGCAAAACCAATTTTCTTCCTACTAGAATTTGCAATACGTAAAGTGTAGGTTGCACAGTCCAATTTCGCTATTGGGTATAAACCAGAGCGGTCTTGCTTTTTGCCCTCAGCCTGTTTTTATTTACCTTAGTAACATAAAATCAATTTGATGCGCTACCGTATTCAAAACATAAGCCATAATGTAGATAAGTTGGATGACCACCGTATTGAAAAGATACTAAACAAATACGGTCAGTAGAGGAGAAGTTTACAGTTCACAGTTAACGGTTCGCAGTTAATACCAAAGCCAACAGAGCCCCATTTCCAAATTTCCAAATTTCCGAATTGTCACCTGCTCTATTCCATTCGTGTAATTCGTGGCATCACGCCTTTCATCCCGCTGCTGTTATGTTTTTTGACAAAACCATGACAATGGAAATACAACATCAAAAAGTAAAAATCGTTCTTATAATAAATCAAAGGCTTGCAGGTTCTTCCCCTTTAGGGGTATATGCCGAAGGCAGATGGGGTTATGAATTACTTAACTAAAATACCGGCTTATGAAGCACACAGAGGTGAAGGTCCTCTTAATCAGAAAAAACTGAAGACAGCAGGCGGCTGTATATGCTGCCCCTGCAATTTTGTAACGTTTAAAACCAATAATTATGAGCAAAGTCAAAATGGGCTTCAGTAATTTATCGGTTCCAGAACAAATAGAGCGTGCCCGCCAGATAGTATTTAAAATGACGGGCAACGTTAACTACACCACTCCGAACCCATCGCTGGCCAACATGACGGCCGCCAACGATGCGCTGGAAGATGCGTATAACGCTTCGCGCAACCGCGATAAGGAAAAGGTTGCCGCCATGCGTCTGCGCAGAAAGGAGTTGCTGTTTGGCATCAGTCAGCTGGCTGCGTATGTGCAGCAGGCTAGTGATGGCAATGAGGAGAAAATTCTCAGCAGCGGCTTTTCGGTGCGTGGTACCAACACACCACATCCGGTTATAGCGGGTTTGGTGCATGATGTGCAACTGAGTGATGGCTCTAAAAGCGGGAGAGTAAGAGTAGATTGGAAAAAGCAGACGATGCTGTGATATACATAGTAGAGACTGCCCCCGATTCATCAGCCCCTCTTGAGTTCAAAACAGCAGGTGTTACTACCTCGCTGCATAAAGAGATAGGTGACTACACACCCGGCACAAAGGTGTGGGTGCGTGTTACAGCTTTAGGCAGAGAAGAAGCAGGCCCTGCCAGCGAACCGGTATCTATTATTGTAAGATGATAAAAGCCCCGTGAGTATCATATTACATATCGCGTAAACAAAAAAATGACTTTAGGTCATTCCGTATAAGTTCCAGAGTGAACTATAACCAAAAAGAAAGCCCCCGTTTCCCGATGAAATGAGGGCTTTCGTGTTTTATAACCGGCAACATAAACCAAGAGCCACTCATTACCTTGGCGCTTTGAAAATAATGCGATAGCTTCACGTAAAAACAGATTCATGCATAAAATACTCTTAGCCGCTTGGGGTTTGCTGCTTAGCTGCAGTGCCTGCAACACAAACACTCCACCTTCTACAACTCCCGCAGCTATGCCAACCGATTCGGTATCGGCACACCAGAACATAGAAGAAGAAGATACGGCCTTTCAGGAAGTGCTGGAGCTGCCGTTTAAGAAATAGGTTTTGTGTTTATTTTAGTGCATAAAATCAAGTTATGCGCTATACGGTTCAAAACATAAGCCATCGCCAGGATTCGCTCAGTGAACGCCTCATCGATTTTTATTTCCAGATACACTTTGCCGAGCCCGAGGCTTTGGTGGTCAATTATTTTTACAGTTACTCTGAGCTGTCTCGTTTTGTTCGTGACCAATACCCGGAGTTTTATCAATACATCAGCAGGTAGAGAAAAGCATTGATTGCTGGGGTCCTAAAGAACATTTGCTGGTGCAGGAAATGGGAGAGGAAGCTGTACAGCAGTTGTATAAATGCCTCGAAGAATATCTGTTGCAGGCCGATTGGATACCTAAATTGTATGAGCGGGAAAAAGAGATTCGCAGTCTGTCGGTGCAGCAGCAGGTAAACACACAGCAGGCCGCCAGCAAAATTGTGGAGCATCTGGATGCTCAAAAGCTCGGTTTAAACACGTCAGAAAACAAATACTATAAGTTCTGTGAAACCGTTGAAAAACAGATTCGGCAAACCGCTGCCGAAGTATATCCCGAGCTTGTAGATGGCGATGCCGGGCAGCTGGAAGAATTCAAATATCTTTTTGTCAGCGATATACAGTCCATGCATCAGCGATTGAAAAGATGCTGGCTAAATACAGAGCAGCATAGGATTAGTTAGCTGAGACAAGAACGCCTCTCCGCATTGTCATAATACGGTCATATTTATTGCGGGCATATCATCTTTATGGAATACAGGGGGTAAATTCATCCAACCTAAAACACCTCCTATGTCTAAGTCAATTAAAATCAGCATTCCTCAGCCCTGCTACGAAAAGTGGAATTTGATGAGCCCCACCGAGCAGGGAGCGTTCTGTAAGAGCTGCCGGAAAAATGTCATTGATTTTACCGGCAAAACCGAACATGAAGTATATACTATCCTCACGGAGGCAACCGGCACCATCTGTGGTCGTTTCAGCAACTTGCAGTTAGAGCAGCCTATCCGAAAAACAGAACTCCAAAACGGATGGTTCAACTGGCGGGCCATTGCAGCCGGCTTCGCAGCCTTCTTCTCTATCCATAAAATAGTTCATGCAAATGATTTAGAATCTCAGCCGAAGGTGGCATACATGGCTAAAACCGACACAGCCGCAGTAATTATTAGTGAGAGAAAGGTGACGCAGATAGTGAGTCAAACTTTAGGCATTGTCAACATTACTCCAAAGCAGGAGCCTATCATGAAAGTATTGCAAGGCCGGGTGCTGGATGCCGAAACTAAAGAGCCTGTTGAATTCGTCAATATTTACCTGAAGCAAAAAGGAACCGCACTTTTACCCGACACCAATGGTCGGTTTAAGCTGATGGTGGATTTAGAAACCATGCGGGAAGATACCCTGGTATTTAAGTGCATCGGATATACCACCCGGCAGATTCCTGTCAGGAACTTTCAGGACAACATGAATATTGAACTGGAAGTAAACATGCAGTTTGCAACGGTGGGTATGGTGGTGGTCACTCAATCTGAATCTAAGAAACATCGCGAGATGTATCTGCGCCACCGTGATGTTCAACGGAAAGAAACAACCCCACCTGACCGCGAACGTAAGCGCAAAGAGCAGTAAGCAGATTCGTGTTGCGGAACACTTGTTTAAGCAGGCTGTGGGAGAATATGTCGGGCACTTGTTAAACCCATCGGTCACAGGGCATTTTTTTTATCTTGCGCGCTTGTTTAAATATACCCGCAATGAAAAAGCTTTTGCCTCTGTTATTTATTCTCCTGGCCGCTCAGTTGTTTGCTCAAAAAGGAACGGTGAAAGGCTTTGTTTTAGATAAGTCGAGCGGGGAGGCTATTCCGTATGCTGCGGTTAAAGTGGTAGGTACCGACTTTGGAGCCTCTACCGATGACCAGGGCTTTTTCAATATCCCGAACCTGGCGGTGGGTAATTACAAACTTCTCTTTTCCTACATCGGCTTTGAAGAGCAGACTCAGGAAGTGGAAATTATTAAAGGCAAAACCGTTAACCTGAAGGTGTTGATGCAGGTGAAGTCGATGGAGCTGAAAGATGTGGAGATTAATGCCGAGAAACAGCAAAAGCTCACCGAGTCGCGGGTGTCGGTGGTTTCTATTTCACCGATGGAAATGCGCAGAATGCCAACCGTAGGAGGGGAGCCGGATATTGCGCAGTATCTGCAGGTGTTGCCCGGTGTGGTATCAACCGGAGACCAGGGCGGACAGGTAGTGATAAGAGGAGGAACACCCATACAAACCAAGTTTTTGCTCGATGGTATCACGGTTTACAATCCGTTTCACTCCATCGGCTTGTTTTCCGTTTATGAAACCGACATTATTAAGAATGTAGATGTTTATACCGGGGCGTTTCCTTCGCAGTATGGAGGAAGAATTTCGGCCGTGGTAGATGTAACTACACGCGATGGAAACCAGAAGAAATTCAGCGGAAAGGTGAGTGCCAGTCCGTTTATGGCTCATGCCTTGCTCGAAATACCGGTGGTAAAACTGCGCGAAGATCGTAAAACAAGTGCCTCTTTAATTCTCAATACTAAAATCTCTTACCTGGACCGCACCTCGAAGGGTCTTTACCCGTATGCAGGCAAAGCCGGTTTACCATATAACTTTTACGATGCCTACGGTAAGTTTACAGTGAATGCCGGTGGCGGAAACAAGTTTACCCTCTCCGGTTTTAACTTCCGCGATAATGCCAACTTTGCTGCCGCCAAATATTTGTGGAACACCTTTGGTGTAGGCGTTAACTTCCTGGCTGTGCCCAAAAACTCGAATCTGTATTTTAATACACACGCCAGTTATTCGCAATACACAATCAGCCTCACCGAGAGTGATGGTTTGCCCCGTAAAAGCACCATCGGTGGTTTCGATATAGGCATGGACTTTACCTATTATATCAAGAATGGTGAGTTGCGCTATGGTCTGGACATAGAGGGCAGTAAGACCGATTTTTCATTCACCAACTCATACAACCAAAAGGTAGAGCAGAATCAGAACACCACCGATTTGAGTGCCTATGTGATGTTTCACAAGTTCGTTAAGAAGTTTGTGTTTGAAGGCGGTATGCGCTTTCAGTATTATGGCAATATCGGAGCTGTTTCGCCCGAGCCCCGCCTCAGCATGAAGTATAATGTAACCGATAACATTCGTTTGAAACTGGCCAGCGGTATGTATTCACAAAACTTCATCAGTACCAAAAGCGACCGCGATGTAGTGAATCTGTTCACCGGCTTCCTCACCGGCCCCGAAGAATCAGCGCAGGATGCTACCGGCAAACTTTACGACAACATCCGCAACATGCAGCGTAGTGTGCATGCAGTATTCGGTATTGAGCTTGATTTGCCTAAAAATGTAACGGTGAACATTGAGCCGTACTACAAGTATTTTTGGCATTTGTTCAATATCAACCGCTATAAGCAGTTTAATACCGATGCGAACTTCCTGATAGAAAAAGGAGATGCTTACGGGGTAGATTTGCTGGCTAAATGGCAGTGGAAAGGCGTGTTCATTTACGCAACTTACTCCCTGTCCTGGACCAGTCGTTTTGATGGAGTGCAGAAGTACGCCCCGCATTTCGACCGGAGACATAATGTGAATCTGGTAACCTCATACACCTTTGGTAAAAAGCGCGATTGGGAAGTAGCTGCCCGCTGGAATTTCGGTAGTGGTTTTCCATTTACCAAAACACAGGGCTTTTATGAAAGCAATCCTTTCAGCGATGGTATAGGCACAGACATTACCGCCACCAATGGCAATCTGGGTATTTTATACGACTCTAAAATTAACGGAGGTCGTTTGCCTTATTATCACCGTCTTGATTTATCGGCCAAGAAGATATTCAACATTAAAGACAAGCTGAAGATTGAAATCAGTATCAGTGCTTCAAACGTTTACAACCGTAAGAATATCTTCTACTTCGACCGTGTAAAAGCTACCCGCGTAGACCAGTTACCGATATTGCCAAGCATGTCGGTTTCGTTTGCATTTTAATTGCCGCTTCAGCTCTTATTACGGGCTAAAGAATCAGGTGCCGGCCAAACAGGGTGTTCAACTTTAACTTGAATATTTAATTTTATCGCAAACAGATTTTATGAAAAGAATACTCGCTCTGCTGGTAATTACTCTTTGTTTGAATCAGATAAAGGCACAGTCTGTTGCACAACAACGATGTGCAGCGTTTGGCAAAGGGATGAACATTTCGAACTGGCTGGAGAGAGGTTGGGATGCTAACTGGCCTACACCCGATGGCTATACCCGCAGCGATCTGGTTAAGATGAAAGAGGCCGGTATCCAATCGCTGCGTCTGCCGGTTACTTTCGCACGCATTGTTGACTCTATTGCTCCATATACCGTTGATACGAATCATATCGTTTTTCAGCGCATTGATTCGGTCATTCAATGGGCCGATGAACTGCAGATGAAGGTGATTATTGACAATCATCATGAATGGACTTTAGCCAATGACAACTGGAGGAATCAGTTACCCCGCTTTGCGCATGTATGGGGAACTATCGCAAACCGTTATCAGCATTTAGACCCCGAGCGCTACACATTTGAGTTGCTGAACGAACCCGCCATCTTGTTTGCTCTTGATTCGCTGAACATCATGTTTAACGCAGCTATTGATTCCATTCGTAAATATACTACGGCTCACACCATCATCGTTTCTCCTAATGTTGGCAGCATGGGCATGTCGTTTGGTACGTATCAGCCTTTAGCCGATACGAATCTGATTTACACCTGGCACTGCTACGACCCGCTGGACTTTACCCATCAGGGTTTTGCCTGGCATAATCCATTTTATCCTACGGGAACTGTTTTTCCCGGTAACCCGGTAAGTTTTTATGAAGAACTTCTATATAACGGAGTAGAACGGGTAATTCATTGGAAAGACACCTTTCACCGGCCTGTTTTTCTGGGTGAATTCGGGGTCAGTGAACATGCCGATGCTGCCAGTCGCTGCAATTGGATAGAGTTTGTAGGTAATAAGCTGGATGAGAATCAAATCCCTTGGTTTTACTGGGACTGGCGCTGGGATTTCAGCATGTTTAATTCACATGTAGTTTCAGCCGATAGCGTGCTGCCCTGTTTTAAACACGCACTTCATCTATATGGAGATACGCTGCTATCAGGTGTAGTTCATGCAAAGCAGGAGTTGCCGGGTGTAACCTGTTATCCAACTTTGATTACACCAGGAAGTAACTTCCATGTGCAGGTAAAAGATATGGATGCGTTCCAGTTGAAAATTATGGATGCCAGCGGTCGTTTAGTTGAAACTTTCAATTCAAACGGACCGGATATAAAAGTGCCTGTGAATTTGGAAAGCGGATTCTATCTGGTGCAGGTTTGCTCCGGTAACCGAACGGCTGTAGTAAAGATAGTAGTGCAGCGATGGTAGACTACTATTTCTGATAAATGCAGTCTTCGTGCAGACTATCTTCGGTAAAGCAGAAACGCTTTTTACCGGCACTCTCTGAAAGAAGAATAACTACGGGCCCGTTTGCCCCCTGAATTTCCAGTTGTCCTTTACTGTTGCAGCGACAGGGTAATTCAGATGTTTCTTCCAGTAATACATACTCTTTATCTCGTTGCTCAATGGTTAACTCTTTGCCCCGGTCATTATAGGTGCCGGTGTAGGCATGACAATCGGGTGAATTTTTACAGCTGTTAAGTAGCAATGTAAAAGTGCAGACTGCAGGAAAATATCTGGATGTATCGAACATAACGGCAAGAATAGATTAAAAACAAAATCAAGGCAAAACGGTTATCGGATAATCACCATTTTGCCAAATCCTTTTTTAAAGTATTTATCATAGCTCTGGCTCAGGTGTTCCATATCTTTATTATCCATTCGCGTTACCACCCGATAGAAATAAACACCGTTTGCGAGCAAATCACCGTAGCTATCGCGGCCATCCCACGTATATTCGGTGATGTTGCGGCCGATACGAAGCGCACCAAGTTCATCCTTCGATATTTCTTTTACTACCGTGCCCTTGACAGTCATTATCTGAATCTTCAGAATATCGGGCAGTTCGGTACCGGTAATGGTGAATACAAACTTGGTGGATGTGGTAAATGGATTGGGATAGTTCAGCACATTCGTAATCATCGCCTTGTTGATGACTTCGAAGGTGGTTTTGTAATCGTAAAATACGTTACTCTCATTCAGATTGCTGCTGCTGCTGTTGTTTCCCATCCGGTCACGGTCTTTCACCAGCAACTCGTAGATGCCATCTACATTTAAAGTAGGTTTTAGCTCAATCTGTGCGCGATTGTTTTTGCTCAGATTATTAGAGTCGGCCGGATAAAACTTCATCACCACATCATCAAAATTCATTCTGCGCGGAATCGATTCTCCTGGAAATTTCAGATAAACATTCATCAGGGAAGTATCATTCAATGCCAGATACTTGTTTTCATCTTTCAGTACAATCAGAATATTTGGTTTCCCTGAAACGATATCTCCGTTGAAAATATGTTCGCCATCAAAAGTGACATCCAGCAGCGGGTTTATTTTATCAGACACACTGGTAAATGCAATCTCCGCAAAGTTGTTGAAGTGATACTGCTCAATCTGATCATTATCCGGATTAGCCTCTAAAATCAGTCGATTCAGCCCGGCATAACTGGTGCTGTTAACCGGCAGGTCAAACACCAGAATCATAGTGTCAAGTCCGCGCAATGAATCGTAGCGGATATAATAGTTTTGAGTGCTGAGTGCCACATCTCGAATAGTATACTTGGTTTGCATACTATCCATATCAACGTTAGATACATTCTCTAAGGCAATTTCCAGATGGAGACTCTGCCCCAGATTCAACGTATCAGTAAACTTAAACCAGGCAGCCGGATTGATAGCCGCTTCGGGAGGTTTTTTATACAACACTCTCCAGTAATCTAACTGAGTTGGTGTACGGAGAGAATCATCGGTACTTCTTAACCTCAACTTCAGGTAAGGATAAACAGAGGCATCTAGGTTACTGATCAGGTTATTGTTGTTGCTGGTAGTTAACAACAGGGTATCTATACCATTTACACGAACTCCATAGATGTCCAGAGAATCTTGGTCGGTCGGTAGTCCATTTAGTGGTTGACGATTCCAATGCACGCTTCCCCATTCTACAGCAGGACCAATTTTGGGAGAAGTAAAATTACCGGTATTCCATTTGCCGATAAAGGTAAAGGACGTATCAAGGGGCACCGTATAATTCAGTTTGTAAGCAAAAACGGATTGTAGTTACATTGCCTTTTGATGAAGAAAACCAGTGGTCGTGTGCTTCCGTTTTTAAATAATTGTGCCTGACCAAAACCAGAAACACCAAAGCCTGAACCAGTATGGTGTCCCAATTGGTAAATGGAACCTGATTGACCAGAATACGATAAAACACCGCTACCCGAAGGGATAGAATCAATAAACCGTTTGATAGTTGTAACCAAGGCTCTGCTAAGTTAACGTAGTTCCAGTAGTAGAAAAATCAAAACCTGTTTGACGGAAATATTGATAAGCTGCAATGCCATGTTACTGAACTTATCATAAAGGTATTGCCATCCATGTTAATGCTTTCCAGCGTTACACCTAACGTAATATCAATGATGGCAAAAGTTAAACCATTTAAAAATCCGCACCCCCATTCTCAACATTATTCATTGGGTGTATTATAATTTAACCCAGGTTTCAAGTTTAGGTTGTTTACCAATCCATTACCGAGTCAACACATGAATTTCGTTGGTGGTAGGAGGAAAGCGGAAGATACGATCATTATCTAAACTCATGTTTATATAATCATCTTTCAGCCACTGATAATAGTGTGATTAGTTCCACCCATCTTGATATTCATTAGCCAGATAAATAAACGAACTGTAATGCCGAGTGGCACCGGCTGAATCTTTACCTACGCGCCAGTAATAAACCATCTTTGTCAGTGTAAGTAATGCTGGAGGCGTCCAGTGAACTACACCACCAGCCTGATAGATAACGGTAGACTCCAGCGGATTCAGAAACAACTCAGACGTATCAATCTGAAGCTTGTAGTTTCTGGCGAACAAATGGATTGATGGTAAAGATGCCTTTAAAGTTACTCCCTGTTGAGGAACTACTCCGCCAAAACTCATACGGGTATATAGGCAAAATATCATCGTTTTGAATGTAGATGGAAACAGGAGCTAACAGACCGTTATTCTGTTCTGCCATTTCATCAATCTTAAAACCGGCATCTATATAAGGCTCAAGTAAGTTTTGTCATAGCCAAGGATAAAAATATTTACAGGCACTTTAAAGGTAACGATATCTATATAATAGGGCGCTACAACATTCATTTGCATGTTATAAACCGATGGATTGTTATTGGCATCAAATATGGTTCTGCGGAGAGTTACCGAAATGGAGTCATCAATAGCCTGACCCAAATTAGTGATGATTACATTTACTTCAAATGAATCAAGGCCGGGGGTAACCGTTGAGGGAGAAAAATACACAGAGGAGGCTTCGATAGCGTAATCCGGTTTAGGATATTGGTTCATGAAAATTCCGGGGTCACCATGCAGAGTCATTTCGTAGGCAACCATATCATCAAAGTCTGTAGCACCCGGGTCGCTGAGTAAATTACTGGCTGATTCCTTTAACGTTTTGCCCAGTTGATTCTGATAGTTATTTACACTGTTATTCTGATAGAAACGAGAACTGAATTTGTCAAGCCCTGAAGAGGTTGATAAACTGCTGGTAGCAATAAACGCTATGGCTCCTTTATCCGGAAGCAAGACAAAACGCTCACTATAACCTTTTGAAACATCGTGAATGAATCCGGCAAAGCATCCATTGGAAAGGATAACCGGATATTTACCTGCGTTGGTGTAGTTCTCGGGTTCATCGATGCTGAAATCAAAGGCTCCAGTGGCTGAGTGGCCAAAAAACGTAATCAGAGATGCTCCTGCCTCAATCTGATTTCGGATAATCTGTGATAAGGCCTGACTGATAGGGTTGTTGTCGGTTTTAGAGAAGGTAGTAACGTTAGCTCCCCACAAGGTATCCTGCACTACGCCCTTATAATTTTGCAGGTAGTATTTGAATAATGCTTGCTCGTTCAGCCCTGTTCCTCCGCTGAAATGCAATACTTGTTTTTGCCATAGTTTAGGAGTAATGGCTTGTGTGGCGCTGTATTGATTTTGTTCATCTTCATATTCTCTTATTTTCTGCAGATAAACAGCAACATCATTTCCCGTCTCGGCAGCTAAGCGCCCTATACTTACAGTCGGTAAATCACTGCTTCTTGTCGCTGCCAGTAAGTTGTCAGAACCCGGATAGCCGAAGGTTGGAATCAGGCATTGCGTGGTGCCGCTGCCCCCGGTGCGGGTATCTGGATATTCTCTGCCTTTACCAATTAGAAAAACGTATTCAGGCTGTATGCCTGTCCAGGTATTTTTAGCAAACTCAATAAAGTTGCGGATAGATAAAGGTGACTTTCTAACCCCGTAGGCAAACTGGTCGTATAGCTGATCAATATCGAATATACGGGCGGTATATTTTCCGGAAGTGGGATTAGCTACTATATCGCGGTATTGACGGTATTCTTCTACACGGTTATTACCATTTCCATCATTAAACAGTTTCGTATTGGATATAATCAGGTAATTGCCCTGATTGGTAGTGTTTCCATAATTGATAAAAGATACCGGGGTTATTTGAGAAATGATATTCACCGATGAGTTATCGTTGCTTCTTAACAGCATTTCGCGATTGAGTGGAGACGCCAGAATCTGATACTTTATAGGGCTACTGCCACTGGTCTGAGTTGAGCGATAGTAAATTCCGTTGGTTAAATCATATAAAATGGGCTGCGTCCCGTTATCGTTGAAGTTAGAAATTTCAAGATATTTTTTGTTCGCGGCATCGGCAGCTATCTGAAAATAAAAGTTGTTTTGTCCGCCAAAGTCAAAAACTCTCGGATAATCCAGTTCTAAATACGATACACTATTCTGACGTTTGCTTAAAGACTGGTCGTAGGTAGAGTAGGTAACACTGTTGTTTCCACTTGTCAGGTTGGCGAGAGGAACAGTCAGGCTGAGTTTATTCAACTTGAAGCCAAAAGTAGATTGAGCCTGAACCTGATTATTGTTGATAAAGATTTTTACATCGTGAAATTCGTTCGAGTTGTTAACGTAAGATGTTTTAAAAGTGGCATCAGGACCACCTGTATAGATACCCGGAGTAGCAATACTTAATATTTGATTCACCTGCTGAGGAGTACTTCCTCCACTGGAAATACTGCCAAAAAAAGTATTGTTTGTAAATCCTTCTCCATCTTCAAAAGTGGATTTGTAGACTTCGGAACTACCTACTGAATAATACTTGCCCGAGAAATAAGAATTGCTGCTGGATGGATTGGCCAGGATAAGTCTGGATTGTGAAATGAAGTATTCTTCTTTGGAAGGAAGGTTGGTTAGGTTATTTGAAATCTCTGTAAATCTGGGGTTATTGGTTTGGCTATTGGTGGTAAGAAAGTAAACGGATGTATCGGTAAACAAGCTATGGTATATGTGCGACTGCTTACTTCCGTTACTATAAAGCACGCTGTCTACATCACCAATATTCTTCTTGCCATAAAATTCAATGTAATCGCTCGGGCCTAAACTTGTGTTGCTGGAAATGTAAATAGGCACTTTCTGGCCATTATGAAACAAGACCAGGTTATTGGGATTGATTGCTCCCACATTGGGGATAGTAGCTGCCAGTGTAGCGTACGGAACCCTATAAAAGCCATCCTGTGTTATTTTTATTTTGTAGTGCACGCGACTGTAATCTATCCATTCATTTCCATAGGTCTGGGCTTTGGAATGGAGTGCAAGTGCGGCAAATAAAAGCGGGAGTAAAAGTTTTTTCATGCACGAATAATCAAAGGTGAAATACTAGTCTTTCGGCTTTTTGTTAATGTCTAATCGTAATGAAATAACATGCGAGTAAAGTCCTGCACCACCATCCTGATCCTTAATGGTTGTCAGGTTAGTCAAAGCGTAGTCCAGTGATACTATCTTTACATGTACTCCTGCGCCAATGTTTGGAGAAACAGTAAAACGCTTTTTACCAAGTTCATCAGTAGAGCGTTGCAAGTTGCCCACACCGGTTCTCACAGCTACATCTATATCTTTGGCGGGCACATATTTCAGCTCCAGACCAATGTTCATATCAATACTGATAGGTTTGGCCGCTACTAATACATTGCGCTTTCCATCAGTAGTTAATCCAAAATTAACTTCAGGTGTAATGAAGAATTTGTTCTTGATGTTACCCTCATAGGCAGCTCCCAGAATGAACATAGGCGCGGTAATTTCCAGGCTGTTTTTCGGCAGGGCATTATTGGTTTGCAGTAATACCTGTTTTTCTGCATCGTTAAAAGTAATGTTCCAGGAGTTGAAAGTGCTTGTAATATCGCGAGCCATAAACCCAACGCGCCACTGTTTTAATCTATATTGTAAACCTAAATCAATACCAAAGCCAAAAGCCTTGGCAAATTTTCCTATTTGGCGGTAAATAACTTTAGCCGTTCCTCCTATTGTCAATCCTTTAATGGGTAACTGTTGTGCATAGTATAACTGAAATGCATAATCGGCCGCGCTGAAGGAGGTGATTTTTGTGTAATCTACACTTCCATCAGGTTGAACCAGAAAGAGGGTATTGGGAATGTCATCAACTCCAAAACGAACAAATGAGAACCCGATAACACTTTTCTGCGCTTTAATAGGCACTGCCAGCGAAACGTAATCGTATTTAGCAATACCGGCAAAATACTCGCTATGCATAATACCTAACTGAAAGGTGTTAGGTATGTAAATCAACCCGGCAGGATTGTAGTAATTTGAATATACATCCGATGTAGTGGCTACCTGTGCATTACTCATTCCTAACCCACGTGCACCTACTCCTATCTGTAAAAACTCATTGCTGTATTTGCGTACGGTTTGCGAAAACAATACCGTAGAACTGATTAAGATTACAACAACGGCTAAAGTCTTTTTCATCATGTTTTATCTTTTCAAAATTTCCTGCCAGCTATAACGTAACTCGTTATCAATATTGTGTAAAGCGGCCAGCAGCATTGTTTTTTCAGCGTTCGTAAATTCTATTTTAGTTGCCGAGCCATATATACGGTTCAATCCGACAATAAGATTCTCTAACTCGGTAAATAAATAAAGGTATTTTCTTCGCCTGAAAAACTGAAATTTAGGTAAAAAATTGTTCTTTACAATGTTCAGCTTGTAATAGGCAAAAAAAGCATCAATTACATCCTCTTCTATATGATTAACTTCCTGATAAAAGGTATCGCACAATTCAGTGTGGTATAAGACTATTTGACGGTCAATCATCATCTCCATAGTCAAGTGTGCTATAACCGATAACCGTAATCTGTTTCTGTTTAGTCCGGCTCGGGTAAAATGATGAATGCTCTGAGTCACTGCATCATTAAATGCTGCAGATTGGTGAAACCATTTATCACCAGTGTAATGTTGTAAAATACCCTGATGAATAAGTCTCAACTCCTCCTGTTCAGGGGCTGTGTTTTTTGAAATAGTTGAATTGTAGTATTTAGAGAAGCTAGTTGTTAGGTCGGGCATAATCAAGCCTAAAGTAAAGTAAGGCCCTTGTTCGACTTGTTCCACAAAAAAATGTGATAGAAAATGCATGAGTCAAACGAAGAACGCAATAATGTAGGAATACTGGAAATATGGTGACTCAAATGATACAATCAGATAAACTCCCAACTAGTTACCATTTCTGGCAACTCATTTCAACTACATGGAAATTTTAAGACAATCTGTAAGATGTATAGATTTGATTTAGTGTAATATCTTAGGTTTGTGCAAATTCGCAATTGAACAGAAAAAATAGGAGATGAACTTTATAGAAGAGCTTAAGTGGAGAAACATGCTGCATGACATCATGCCGGGCACCGAGGAATTGTTGAATAAGGAAATGGTGATTGGCTATATCGGTTTTGATCCAACTGCAGATTCTTTGGGTATTGGTAATATGGTTCAGGTAATGACCCTGATGCATTTTCAACGGTGCGGACACAAACCCCTGGCTTTGATTGGCGGGGCTACCGGCCGGGTTGGGGATCCTTCAGGTAAAACTGCTGAACGCTCATTGCTTACTTTAGATGAAATTCAGTATAATCTTGATTGTCAGAAAAAACAACTGGAGAAGTTTCTGGATTTCAACTGTGGTGCAAACAGTGCCGAAATAGTGAATAACTATGATTGGTTTAAGAATTTTTCCTTTCTTGATTTTATACGGGATGTAGGCAAGCATATTTCCATTAATTATATGCTGGCAAAGGACTCTGTTCAAAACCGTTTAGAAACGGGGATGAGTTTTACTGAGTTTACTTACCAGCTCATTCAGGGATACGATTTTTACTGGCTTTGGAAAAACAGGCAGGTAAAACTTCAACTGGGTGGTAGTGATCAGTGGGGGAATATTGTTACTGGAACGGAGTTGATCAGGCGTAAAGATGGCGGTGAAGCTTTTGCCTTAACCACACAACTGATCAAGAAGGCCGATGGCACTAAGTTTGGGAAGAGCGAGGGAGGTAATATTTGGCTGGATGCTCGAAAAACTTCCCCTTATAAGTTTTATCAGTTCTGGTTAAATACGAGCGATTCGGATGCACCTAATTTGATACGTATTTTTTCGCTGAAAAGCAGAGAGGAAATTGAATTGCTGGAAAAGCAACATAATGAGGCTCCACATTTACGTATATTACAAAAAGCACTTGCCGAAGAAGTAACTGCCCGGGTTCACAGCGAGGAGGTTTTATTACGAGCCAAAGAAACTACCGATATTCTTTTCGGTTCTTCATTTGAAGCATTTAAAGGTTTATCGGGCGAAGAGATTGAAGATGCTTTTGATGCGGATATTACTTTCAGGGTAGAACGTGATTTTTTTGGTGTAGAAGTAGACCCGGTGGCTTTGCTGGGTGAAAAAACTTCAGTTTTCTCTTCAAAAGGAGAAGCGCGTAAAATAATTCAAGGTAATGGCGTGAGTGTGAACAAAGAAAAGATAAGCCTCGATAATAAAGTCACCGCTCAGCAGTTGCTGCACGGAAAATATCTCCTGATACAAAAGGGAAAGAAGAATTATTACCTGATAATTGCAGCATGAGTAGGATGGAAAAAATAGGTATTATACTGGTTGCGATACCCGCATTATTGTTGATTGAATCGTGTGGTAAAAAGCCTCTTCCCTGTTTTATGACAAATCCGGAGGAAGAAAACATTCATGTACACCAACCTGTTACATTTAGTGCCTATTGCTCTAATAACGGAGAAGAGTTTTTTTGGGAGTTTTATGATAATGAAGACTCTATAGAATTTGACCCGGTCGTAGTCAAGTATTTTAATGACACAGGTATCGTGAATGTTTCCTTAACTGCTATTAATGGTAACAAGTCAGCTATTTATAAAAAGAGTATTATGGTAAACCCCTAAAAAACTATTTTGGCATGAAGCACCTCTGTCAAACTTTGAGTTTTTAGTAACATCTCGTTCCACTCATTTTCTGCTGTAGAGTCATAAGTAATAGCACCTCCCGCTCGAATAGAGAGATAATCTGTTGAGGATTCATAAAAAATACTACGTATGACTACATTGAAATCAAAGTCGTTTTGCGGGGTAAAGTATCCCATACAGCCCGAGTATAGCCCGCGTTTGAAATCTTCATATTGTTCAATATTTTTCATTACTTCTACTTTGGGAGCTCCTGTCATACTTCCCATGGGAAATGCATGCCGGATAACATCTATAGGTAAAACCCCATCAGCTATTTCAGCCGTTACTGTAGAAATCATTTGATGAACGCTGTTGAATTCATATACTGCGCAAAGTTCCTGAACCTTCACGGAGCCGGGTTGGGAACTTCGGGCTAAATCATTTCTAACCAGGTCAACAATCATCACATTTTCAGCACGCTCTTTTTCATTCGTTCTCAGTAGCTCTTTCTGAATATCATTTTCTTCTTTAGTTGTTCCTTTTTTAATGGTGCCTTTGATGGGTTCAGAAATAATCAGGGAACCATTTTTTCTTAGAAACCTTTCAGGGCTGGCACATAGCAAATATTTGCTGTTTAGCTTAAAAAAGACACTGAAAGGAGCTTTGGACTTTTTATTCAGGAGATTAAAAATATGAACCGGATTGACGGAGGCATTTTGGTTATAAAACTCATTACAATAATTCAATTCGTAGAAATCACCAGCTTCAATTTGTGATTTTATCTTTTCTACGTTTTGAAGATATGTCTCCTTACTAGTTCGGGGAGAAAGTTCAATCTCCTGATTTGAAGAAATGTCTTTTTCTGTATCAGGAAGTGGAAGTCTTTCAATCAGCTCAATGAGTTCAAATGTTTCGGGATAGTTCCGATTAATGGTTATTCTATTCTCTATTATCTCAAAAATGTAGCGTGGCTTAAAGAAATAGAGTTCCGGAAACTGCAATTTATCTATTCGATTACTGGTTAGTTTTTCCAGTTGGTTTTTATAATCATATGAAAGAAAGCCGAAAATCTTTTGGTCAGTATCCTTTAACCATTCTGATAGCGTATCTGTATGCTCTGTCTCAGAAACAGCATCTACAGCTAACAACCAGTCAATACTGGAATAATTTCGGTACGCATAGCTATTAGAATCCAGCAGACAGGCTACTTTGAAATAGTTGGCCCAAACAACAGCTTTCTGCTTAAACAGTTCAGCATTGGCCAAAGTAACCGTGGTAGATTCTGCCATGTATATAGATAAAAGAGAGAATGTTACGCAACCGATTCTGCCGCCCGCTTGAACACCAGGCGCTCTCTTTCCGGCCCAGTAGAAATCATGGACACTTCAGTGCCCAGATACTCCTCAACAAAAGAAAGATAACCCAGAAAAGTTTCCGGTAAATCTTCGTAGTTGCTGAAATTGCGCAGGTCAGTTTTCCATCCGGCCAGTTTGTGATAGACCGGCTCAATGGTGGTGTTGCACATATCGTAAGGTATCTGTTGAGATTTTTGACCATTTACCTTGTAATCGGTGCAGGCTTCAATCACTTCAAAGTCATTCAGTATATCTGCCTTGGTCATAGCAATCTGAGTGACACCGTTAACCATAATGGCATACTTCAAAGCCGGTAAATCTATCCATCCGCATCTTCTAGGCCGGCCAGTGGTGGCTCCGAATTCACTGCCAATTTTGCGAATCTTTTCTCCGGTTTCATCCAGTAACTCAGTAGGAAAAGGGCCGCTGCCAACACGAGTGCAATAAGCTTTGGCAATACCTATCACTTCTTTAATCTTTGTGGGTGCAATACCCAATCCGTTGCAGGCACCGGAAGTAATAGTGTTAGAGGATGTTACATAAGGATAAGTTCCGAAATCGATATCAAGCATAGTGCCTTGAGCACCTTCGGCTAGAATGTTTTTTCCTTTTGATAAAGCGTTATTCAGGTAATATTCGGAATCAATAAGATTCAGTGATTTCATAAATTCAATAGCATCGAACCAGGTTTTCTCCGATTCCTCCAGAGAGAATTCAAAGTCGTACATCTTAAGCAGGTTCAGATGTTTCTCTCTGGTTCTGTTGTATAATGTCTGGAAGTCAGCGCTTAATATATCTCCTACACGCAAACCGTTTCTGCCGGTTTTATCCATATAGGTAGGAGAGATGCCGCGAAGGGTAGATCCTATTTTAGATAACCCTTTAGAGGCTTCACTGGCGGCATCTAAAATTTTATGTGTGGGCAGAATAAAGTGCGCCTTTTTCGAAATGTAAAGTCGTTTGTTAACATCAATACCTTTTGAGGTCAGATTCTCAATTTCCTTTTTTAAGGTTACAGGGTCAATCACCACACCGTTACCGATAACATTCATTGGACGATCTTGCAGAATGCCGGAAGGTACAGTATGCAATACTGTTTTTTCTCCATTTATTACCAGAGTGTGTCCGGCATTAGGACCTCCCTGAAACCGAGCTATGATGTCGTATTTGGGTGCCAGATAATCAATGATTTTACCTTTTCCCTCATCGCCCCACTGTAAGCCTAATAGTATATCTACGTTCATTCTTAAAATATTGTAACCTTCTTTCGAGGTATTTTATGTTGAAATAATTAAGCTCCCTTTAAGAAAGCCAAGGCTGAAGTTTCGTCTGCATGAACCACAAAAACGCCTTCCAGTTTGGTCATCTGCAACAGCTTTTTCATCTGCTCTGGCAAACTGCAGAGAGCCAGTTCACCACCGGCATTACGGGTTTTTGAAACAGCGGTCAGTAACATGCCCAAACCGGTACTGTTAATGAACTTCATTTCTGCCAAATTAAATAGTACTTTTTTATTACCGGCTTCCACAGCCTGTCTGATGAGTTCCATAACCGGAGCATTACTGTGTTCGCCCAACAGGTTACCTTCTAGAGAAATAACTAGAACACCTTCTTTGATTTCGTTTTTCATATGTAGTAAATAAGGGTTTATAAATGTTTATCTGTTTCTTTTTTAGCTGCTTCTACCTCTCGCTGAATCTGACAGGTACCGCAAATGCCATACATGTTCAGTGAATGGTGTGTGATTTTGAAATTCAATAGTTCTCCCATCATACTTTTAATCTGTTGTATTCTAGGGTCGCAAAATTCAACTACTTTTTTGCAATCTACACAGATAATATGGTCATGTTGTTTATAACCATAGCTTTTTTCGTACTGAGCCAGGTTTTTGCCAAACTGATGTTTTTTAACCAAATCACAACTAACCAACAATTCTAAGGTATTATACACCGTGGCTCGACTGATATTGAACTTTTTTTTCTTGAAGTAATTAAACAACGACTCTGCTTCAAAATGATCATCCCGCTTATAAATTTCTTCCAGTATGGTGTAGCGCTCAATTGTTTTGCGCAGGTCTTTTCTTTCGAGATAAGCCGAAAAAATGTTTTTTACTTCTTCAATAAGGTCTGTCCTGATCTGATTCACGTCCGAAAATAAATTCAATTCAACAATACGACACAATAATTTTTAACCAATGTGGATTAAAAAGTGCATTGGTTACCAAAATACCATCCTGTTTAATTTTCATCTTCCGAATCAAACCGACTAACATCCAGTATGCCATTCAGTGCATTTAATCTGGTGGTGAGGTCTTCCAGTTCCGCTGTATCGTGTACATAAACCATGATGCGACCTTCGAAAACACCGTCTTCACTTTCAAATGAAATAGAGCGCATATTCAGGTTCATTTGTCCGGTAATGATGTTGGTAATTTTGTTTACTAAACCAACATCATCTATTCCGGTTAGCTTAATACCCGTCAGGAAGGCGATTTCGTGCTGTTTGGTCCATTTGGTTTTGATGATGCGGTAGGCATATTTGCTCATCATCTGCACGGCATTGGGGCAGTTGGTGCGGTGAATTTTAATGCCATCGTTAATGGTGAGGAAACCAAACACATCATCACCGGGTATAGGATTGCAACAGGGGGCAAACTTGTAATCAATCTTATCCGAAGATTCGCCCATAATCAGTAACTCTGCATTTTTCTGCAAAGTTTGCTTAACGGCTTCATCAATTGAAGCTGCCGGCTGAACATTAGCGGGTTTGGGTAGCTTGATTTTACCTCCTACTACATCGAACTTATTCAGGTCGGCCAGATCAATTTTTTTGTTGGCTATATTAAAGTAAAGGTCCAGGCCGGAGATAACTTTATAGTAGTTCATAAGCAGAAGCAGATTGGCCTCGCTGGTTTCTATCTTCAGCTGCTTCATCTTCTTCTCCAGCATTTCGCGGCCCTCGGTGGCTATTCGCTTCTTATCTTCTTTTAAGGCCTGTTTTATGACTGATCGGGCCTTGGCAGTTACTACAAAGTTTAACCAGTCTTCGTTCGGCACCTGTTTGTTGCTGGTTAGAATCTCCACCTGATCACCGTTTTTCATGACATGGCTGAGCGGAACCAGTTTGGTATTTACTTTAGCTCCAATACATTTCTTGCCTACACCGCTATGTATTTCAAACGCAAAATCGAGGGCGGTGGCACCTTTTCTCAGACGCTTTAAATCGCCTTTAGGTGTAAATACAAATATTTCTTCGCTGAATAGTTCATGCTTAAAATCGTTTACTACATCTAAGGCCGAAGTATCGGTGTTGCTGAGTACTCCACGTATCTTCTCGAGCCATTCATCCATTACATTGTCCTCACTACCTTCTTTATACTTCCAGTGTGCTGCAAATCCTTTTTCAGCTATCTCATGCATCCGTTCGGTGCGTATTTGTATTTCTACCCATTTACCGGTACTGCTCATTACGGTGGTGTGCAGGGCTTCGTACCCGTTGGTTTTCGGATTGCTGAGCCAGTCGCGCAGACGGTCAGGATTGGGGTGGTAGATATCGGTAATGCAAGAGTATACGCCCCAGCAATCGCTCTTCTCTTTATCGGGTGGTGATTTTAAGATAATACGTATAGCAAAGAGGTCGTAAATCTCTTCGAAAGGAACGCCCTTGTTTTTTATCTTGTTGTATATGGAATAGATGGACTTTGGACGACCGTAGATGTCAAAATGAAAACCTCGTTTTTCCAACTCTTCTTTCAGAGGTTTAATGAAGTCGTGTATGAACTTAGCGCGTTCTTTCTTTTTATCGGTAAGTTTCTGTGCAATGTCACGGTAAAGTTCAGGTTCGGTGTACTTCAACGATAGATCTTCCAGTTCGGTCTTCATGGCGTATAAACCCATACGGTGAGCTAGTGGGGCATAGAGAAACAATGTTTCGCTGGCTATCTTCAATTGTTTTTCGCGTTTCAGCGAGTCGAGGGTGCGCATGTTGTGCAGGCGGTCGGCCAGCTTGATAAGAATAACGCGGATATCATCGTTGAGGGTTAAAAGCAGTTTTCGAAAATTCTCGGCCTGTATCGAAGAGTTTAGGTCGAAGATGCCTGATATTTTGGTTAGGCCATCAACAATCTTAGAAATTTCCTTGTTGAATATCTGTTCAATTTCCTCTAACGTTACTTCGGTATCTTCCACTACATCGTGCAGCAGGGCGCAGATAACCGAGGTGGCATCCAGCCCCATTTCATCGCTCACAATACGGGCTACGTTGATGGGATGAATGATATAAGGCTCCCCACTTTTTCTACGCATGTCCTTGTGACTATCTACCGCCAGTTCAAAGGCGGTCCGTATTTGCTTTTTCTCCTGAGCCGATACGTTTTTGCGAAGCGAGCGAAGAAGGGCGCGATACTCTTTCAGGATGATTTTGTTCTCTTCTCCCGATTCAATTATCTTCTTTTTTTCCATTCGGGCTAAACTATTAAAACTTGATGAGCTGCGTGTTATATAGTGCCATATTAGGGTTTGTTATTTATTCAAATACGTTTGTTAGTTATAAAGAATAGTGAACAGAAGAATGATTTAGATAACACGTGCCGGCAGACAGATGATCAGATGGCTATGTAAGTTATTATCCTTAAACTTGTTCTGATTCTCTTAAAGTAACCACTATGATTCTTGAATATTCGCTGGGTGAAGAAGATTTTCTCACCTACCAGCTTTACAATGCTTCTGTTTCTGACGGGATTAAGAAGAGGCGCATGCGTACAAAAATACTCGTACCAGTTATTTATATGGTGCTGGGTTTAATGTTACTGCTTCAGCAAAATGTAGCTATTGGAGTAATCTTTTTAGGGGTAGCGGTGGTTTGGTTCTTCGTTTATCCGCTGTGGCAAAGGCGCCTTTATGAAAGACATTACAGGTCGTTTATAGCAGAGACCTACAAGAATCGGTTTAACCGCTTAGTTTCTCTGGATCTGAAAAATGATTGCATACTAGCCAAAGATAATGGAAGTGAAAGCAAGGTGCTGACCACCGAGGTAGAGAAAATAGTAGAAATACCAGCGATGATATTGATAAAACTAAAAACCGGTCAGGCTTATTTGTTACCCAAGAAAAAGATAGAACAGGTAGATGAAGTAATCGCGCACCTTAAACAACTATCGGTCGATTGGCAGGTGGAGTATAGTGTACAGAACAACTGGCACTGGAGATAAGTATCAATACAGGATGATGGCTGAGACATGGAATTAGTTAGTTTTCTCTATTATTGTTATCCCTATAATATAGCTTTATGCCCAACCTTTTAAGAAACATACTTTCCGCCATAACCGGAACTCTGGCCGGTGGCTTTTTAAACATGAGTTTGATTAATATCAGCGGTTATATTATTCCACCACCACCCGGCACCGATGCCACTACGGTAGAAGGTCTGCAGAAATCTATACACCTGTTCGGGCCGCAGCATTTTATCATGCCCTTTCTGGCGCATGCGCTGGGCACACTGGCCGGAGCATTTATAGCAACCCTTCTGGCGCAGGCCGCTGCCGGCAAGCGCGTGAGTATGGTCATAGGCGTTTTGTTTTTGAGCGGTGGGGTGATGGCGGTGCGCCTGATACCCGCCCCGATGTGGTTTAACGTAACCGACCTGGTGCTGGCTTATCTGCCTATGGCCTGGGCGGGGTATTATCTGGCCAACCTGACCAAGGCGCGCTTTCATGGTTAAGACATTCCACTTAGCACTTAAACTTACTTTTTCTTATATCAATTTGAATGCTTTTACAATAGAAGTATTGTAATACTAGTTTTTTAGTTAGTTATTCAAGCTGTTTAACCGTGGCCCCGAAAGGATGCAAGTAGCTTAGGGTTGGGTGATAGGTAATTGTTGCGTTAAAGTTTATTTTCCATCAGCAAGCGCAGCATATTCAAAACAGCATTGCTGAATACACGGATGTTTTCCATGCGCGAAGGGAAGAACTGAAACTTGCGGGCGACTGTTTTTTCCTTAGTGCCAACCGCAATCCACACCGTGCCAACAGGTTTATCGGGGGTGCCTCCATCAGGTCCGGCAATCCCGCTGATAGCCATGCCGTAGGTTGTGCCTGTAACCCGGAGAAGTCCTTCGAGCATTTCACGCACACATTCTTCACTCACGGCCCCCACGGTGTTCAGCGTCTCTTTCTTTACACCCAATATCTTTTCCTTCACCTCATACGAATACGACACCACCCCGCCCTCGAAGTATTTAGAACTGCCGGGTATGGAGGTGAACAGATGGGCAATGTATCCGCCTGTGCAGCTTTCGGCACAGCTAACGGTGGCTTTATTTTCTATCAGCTTTTTACCCAGATAATTTTCGAGAGTATCTTCTCCATCGGTATATACCAGGTTGCCGAGAATGGCTTTCATCTGTTGTTTTTGTGCTTCCACTTCATTACTCAGCGCCTCGCCCTCACCCGAGGCGGAAAGTCTGAGTTTCACCACACCTAAGTTAGGCAGATAAGCCAGTTTGATGTAGGAGGGAAGCTGCGCCTCAAACTCGCTCAGCTTACTGGCCACCACCGATTCACCCGCTCCGGCCGTCATGATGGTAGCATGCACAATTTTAGGGAACGAGAACCTCTCGCGCAGCCGGGGAAACACCTGCTTTTCCATCAGGTGTTTCATTTCGTGCGGCACACCGGGCATGGAAACAAACACCACCCCGTCAATGTCGAACCACATGCCCTGGGCGGTACCGCGCAGATTGGGCAGCATGGTACATGCCTTGGGTATCATAGCCTGAGAGCGGTTCATTTCCAGCACTTGCAGACCGCGTTTTTCAAATATCTGTTTCATCTTCTCCCATACCTCTTCATTCAATTCCAGTTCTGTGTTGAAGTATTTGACCAGCGTGTTTTTGGTAATGTCATCTTTGGTGGGGCCTAAGCCCCCCGTCATAATCACTACCTGCGAGCTGGCTTTAGCTCGGTTGAGAGCATCGGTTATCTGTTCGGAATCGTCACCACACGAAATGATTTCGTGAATCTTGATACCCATCAAACTAAACTGCTGACCAATCCAGGCACTATTGGTGTCTACAATCTGACCAATCAGTATTTCATCGCCAATGGTTATTACGGTTGCTTTCATGTGTGTATGTGAGGTTTATCTATACAGGTCGGCTATCACCGCTCGTATCTCGGAGTAGGAGTAATCATCTCCTAAAAACTCCTTCACCGGGGCAGCCGCCAGTTTACTGTTGAGTTGATGAATGGCTTTTTTAATCTTATCTACTTTAATTGAATCAACCAGTTTTTCGACCGGAAGTTCACCGCTGCTGATAAAGCGGATGAGATGCGTTTCAATGGTGGTTTTGGCCAGTCCGCGGGCTTCGGCAATATCCGCAATACGTACTCCGGCTTTAAACATATCGAACGAAATGCCATACGTATCATCGCTCGAAGAAGAACGCTTGGGTTTGCTCTTTCGTTCCCGTTTAGGTGCTTTGAGGTGTATGCGCGTTTCCAGTTCGTTCAGCGTGCAATAGGTGTGAATCTCTTTCATAAAACGCGCTCCGTATTTATCATACTTCACATCGCCCACCCCGCTCATCTTCAGCATGTCATCGGCTGTGAGTGGAAGGAAGGTAGCAAACTCTACCAGAGAAGAATCGGCAAACACCACATACGGAGGAACGTTCTCCTTCTGCGCAATGCTCATGCGTATCTTCTTCAGGTTATCGAGCAGATCGGCTATGTAAGGATGTTCGGTTTCGTTTACCAGAGAAGTCTTCTTATCCTCTTTAATTTTCACCTGAATCAGGTCAACGGTTTGTTTGCCGCGCAGCACATCTTCGCTCTTTTCGGTCAGGGTGAGAATGGGATATTCCCCATCGGTTTGTTTCAGATAACCCTGAGCTATCAGGTCCTTGATATAATCGAACCAATTATCTTTCGAAATGTCGGCCCCTACGCCATAAGTTTTAATCTCCTTATGCTCCCCCCGTATCTTCTCCGATTTGCTGCCACGCAGAAAGTCAATGACATAATTGGTACCGAAACGCTGGTCTAAACGCTTCACGGCACTCAACGCTTTCTGGGCAATGATGGTACCGTCAAAGCGCTCATATTTGGTATTGCAGTTATCGCAGTTGCCGCAAACCTCGGTGGTTTCTTCCGAGAAGTAGTTGAGCAGATATTTTCTGCGACAGGTTTTCAAATCGCCAAACTCACCCATCTGGTTAAGCTTCTTCAGCATCACCTTACTCTGAGCTTCGTTGTTCTCTACTTCGGCAAACTTCTTCAGCTTAATCACATCGGCCCAGGTGAAGAACAGCAATGCATCGCTGACCAATCCATCTCTTCCGGCCCGGCCTGTTTCCTGATAATAGCTTTCAATGTTCTTGGGCAAATCCATGTGCACCACAAACCGCACATTCGATTTGTCTATACCCATACCAAAGGCAATGGTGGCTACCATAATCTTCACCTCATCGCGCAGAAACAACTCCTGATTTCGCTCTTTGGTGAGACGGTCTAAACCGGCATGATAGGGCAGGGCATTAAATCCATCGTGCTTTAAATCCTCAGCCAGATTCTCTACGGAACTTCGGCTGAGGCAATAAACAATACCGCTGTTGTTTTTGTGTTTGGAAAGATATTGCAGCAACTGCGAATAAGAGTTTCGCTTGGGCTCAACTCCGTAATAAATATTAGGTCGGTTGAAACTGGAAACAAACAAAGCCGGATTATGCAGGTTCAGTTTATCTACAATGTCCTGCCGCACCAGTTTATCGGCTGTAGCAGTTAAAGCAATCAGCGGAATGGCGGGAAAGTGTTCTTTCAGTTTAGCCAGTTGCATATACTCCGGCCGGAAATCGTGCCCCCAGCTGGAAATACAATGCGCTTCGTCAATGGCAAAGAGAGTGACATTTATAGTCTTTAGATAATCAATAAACTGGTCGCCACTTTGCAGCAGGCGCTCGGGGGCTACATACAGTAGTTTAAGTTTACCATTACCTATTAGTCTGAAAACATCCGATTGCTGTTGCGGTGTTTGGGTGGAATTCAGAAAGGCTGCACTCACTCCGTTGCTCTTTAAAGAATCAACCTGGTCTTTCATAAGTGATATTAGCGGAGAAATAACCACGGTAAGTCCGTCCAGCATCAAGGCAGGAATCTGATAGCATAGCGATTTGCCTCCACCGGTGGGCATCAGCACCAGACAGTCTTTTTTCTGTAACACGGTTTCAATAGCCTGCTGCTGATTCATACGGAATGAATCGTAACCAAACTGGTGTTTCAAGATTTCTCTGGCGCGGGTTATGCTCATGTTTGGCTGCAATAATAGTTTATGTCTAACATAAACTGGATGCAATTTGGTAAACTGTTTTATCCGAGTAATTTAGTTTCGCATATGCTTTATAACGCCCTTAAACCGATTGTTTACACCGCTGTACATATCTTCTATAAGAACGTAGAGATAGCCCATAGAGAGCGGTTAAATATGCCTGGGCCCACGCTGATAGTTTCCAATCACAATAATGCTTTTTTAGATGCGTTGGTAGTAGATATTTTTGCCCGCCCCAAAATTTATTCCATTGCCCGGGGGGATGTGTTTAAAAGGCCTGCCATTGCCTGGTTGTTGAAAAAGGTAGGAGTCATTCCTATTTTCCGTCTGTCTGAAGGGAAAGACCAGATGTATAAGAACGAAGAAACTTTTGAACGTTGTGTAGAGTTGCTGGGTCAAAAGCAGCATATCATTATGTATCCCGAAGGAGATTGTGTTACCGAGAAACGTCTGCGCAAGTTGAGGAAAGGTTCTGCGCGGATTGTATTGCGGGCCGAAGCGGAACACGATTTTAAATTGGGGGTTAAGGTGTTGCCGGTAGGTTTAAATTATTCAGCAGCAAAGAATTTCCGGAGCAGCCTGTTTATTCAGGTGGGAGAACCCATTTACATAAATGCTTATCAGCAGCAGAATGTAATTGATCCGGTAAAGACGGTGAACACGTTAACGAATCACATTGAAAAGGAAATGCGTTTGCTCATCGTGGATTTACATCACAAAGGAGATGACCGTTTCTATGAAGACTTACTAACCGTTTACAAACCGGTGCTGATGCAAAAGAAAGGTTTGAATGCGTACAACCTGTTGCACGATTATGAAGCGAATAAAGAAATTGCACAAGCAGTTAATTATTTCGGTAATCATCACACCCCTAATCAGGATACTTTCAAGCAGAAGATACACCAATATGTAAATACACTTAGCCAGTTAGGGATAACCGAACAGGTGTTTGCCAAAGAACACACGCAAAGCCCTTCTATGTTTACCGTTATTATGGAAAGGTTTCTGCTTGGCTTTGGTTTGCCGCTTCACTTAGCCGGGATTGCTTTTAATTATCTGCCATACCGCCTGGCTTACAACACCGCGGATACCAAAGTAAAGCAGGTTCACTTTCATGCCTCGGTTAATTTTGTGGTAGGCATGTTCGGCTGGATATTCTACTATCTCTTTCAATTACTTCTAATCCGCCTATATTTTGATGTTAAGATTGTTGCGCTAATGGCCGTATTGATTCCAGCCAGCGGATATTACAGCCTGCAATACTACTCGCGCATGAAAAAGGCCATGGCTAGGTGGCGTTATTTTTCTCTTTGGCAGAACAATGAAGACGGAGTTCGTAAACTGGCACAAAGACGCACAGAAATTATTCAGGAAGCTGAGCGGTTGATTAGCGCCCGTAAAGAGGAGAAAGAGTTGATTGCCTCCGAAAATAATCAGGAGTAGTTATTTAACTACCTCCAAAAATACCCAACCGTTTTTACGGTAAAGTTCGCGGGTATTACCATAATATTTATTTACATCCGCTACTTTATTGCTTTTGGTTGCCAGGTATATTTTTTTCAGTGAATCATCCGATGCAGGAGCCGGCATGTTGGTATAGAAGTAATGAGCATAGCTTTTGAAACTAACTGTTTCAACCCGACAGTTTTCGGTGGACTTGCTTTGCAGAAATTCGATGAGGGCTGCCTGTGAATATTTCTCCACGCGGGGCACTATAAATATCATCAGGCTATTGACGAACAATCCGCTGCTGATAAGCAGTATGTAAGTACCCCATTTGACGTGTTTGGTTTGTGTGAGCAGAATAGCTACCACCATCAAAAAAAGATATGCTATACCGAACAGAATATCGCTCGAGTTCCAAAGCACCGGAGCTTTCAGACAATCTCTGGCAAAATCATCTTTGATGTAATTGATAAATACATCCGGGCGTTGCATCAGAAAAATGCCACCTGTAACTGCGGTAATAATGGCTACTCCCAATACCATTACCGGTACAGTCTGTCGCCAGGTCCACTTCAATTTATTATCGAAAAGATAGTTCAGGTAGTAAGCCGCCAAAAAGGTTATAGGAAAATAAGCCAGCGAAGAATAGTGAACGATTTTAGTCTTCACAATACTGAAAAGGATGAGCACCACGGCCAACAGATAAACCATCCATCGTTTAAAATAGACCTGACTCTGGTCGTCATTTTCATTTTTCTTCAGGGCATCGTAAATTAAAGCGGAGGCCGGAAATACACCTATCAGCACTACCAGAAAATGAAATATAAACGGCCCGCCATGCCCGGAATCGGGCTGGGTAAACAGGCGAATCTGATAAGCGATAAACTCATCTATAAATTTCATACCGTTCGCGCGTATCTCAAAACTAAGCCAGGTGATGACCACCAGCGAAACAATCACCCACCACGAAATCATTTCGCTTAGTTCAATTTTCAACTTCCCCCGATTGATAAAGAAATATACCGATGCTGTTAGCACGGTTACCAGTATGGCTACAGGCCCTTTGGTGAGTGTGGCCAAACCAATGAATAGAGCTGAAAAAACAAGATTATATAACCGGTTACGCTTTCGGGTGCGGCTGTCTTCAAAATCATTTTGGATACTTAACTTGTAGAGAAAAAATATTCCCAGGAAGATAAAGAGATTAAAAACAGGGTCTATAATTCCACTCTTAAAATATATCTGCGGCAGCAATGAACAGGCAAAGAGCAGAGCCCATAATATGCCTAGTTGCGATTTGAATACATACCTGCCCACATTAAAAACAGCCAGCATGGTAAAGATGCCGCATATGGCATTTGGTAGCCTTGCTGCGAATTCATTAACTCCAAAATAACTCATACTGAGAGCCTGCATCCAGATAAACAGTGGCGGCTTTTCGTAGAAGGGCACAAAGTTGATTTGAACTAATCGATAGTTATGGGTAAGCAACATTTCGCGCGCACTTTCGGCAAAGTTTATTTCATCCCAATCGAACAGATGCACTTGACCCAGAAAAGGAATAAACAATAAAGCCCCGATTATTATTAAAAATAACTGGGTAGGAAACTGTGCTATTCTTTTTAATAATCGCTCCATCAGTTTACTAATGATTTATCTTTCCATGATAGATTATGATACCAGTTAGAACGAACAAACAACAGATAAAACATAGATGCCACCATTACTCCGGTTATTGAACCCCAGTAAATATCGCGAAAGAAATGCATCATGAGGTAAACGCGTGAAACTCCAACCAGCAATGCCATTGTAAAAAGCGGGGCTGCCCAACGCTTGTCAGTAGTTAAAATACTAATCATAAACAGCACAGCAAATGCACCGGATGTATGACCTGAAGGGAAGGTGTTATCTTTTAAAAGGGTGAGACCCTCGGCAAAATTAAGTTGGGCTTTCCCTTCAAAATAGGCAGCCGGTCTGGCTTCTCCTGCAAATACAACTATTTTCATAAACTGAGTAACCGCACCATTCAACAGATAGGTGAGGAGCAGTACCATACCTTTACCATAACTCATAGTGAGGGTTATAATCAATATCAGCATAACCAAGGGAGCTTCGGCTAGGCGGGTTACCCATAAAAAAAACTGATTCAAGAAGTGGTTATGTAACCCGTTTACATACAGTATTTCGCTACCCCGCTCAAACAGCAGAATGATGACTGCTCCAAGGAACAGGAATATACATTGCAGCAGCAGGAAGACTTTGTTTTCATTGATAAAGCGATTCACTCTGCTTAGTTTTTGGAGGGGAAGAGTTTAAGAAACAGATTGCGATAGTAATCGGTGCTGTAAATTTTGGAATCCTGACTGGCTTTTAATGTCAGGAACATACCTACCGGTGTTAGAACAAAGGTAGAAAGCCACATGCCGCTGAATGCCGTCAGTACATTGTTTTCTGCCAGCTTTTCGCCTATAATAGAAGTAACGTGGTAAACAATGAAGAAAATAACACAGTAGAATAAAGGCCAGCCGAGCCCTCCTTTACGAATGATTGAGCCCAGAGGCGCACCTATGAAGAATAACACCAGACAAGCTACGGATAAAGTGAATTTGCGATACACTTCAATCATGTGCTCTACTATATCACGGTCTTTATATTCAAGCTGCTTGGTTGTAACATCCGCATAGTTCTTAATGTTTCTTACCCGGTTCATGGCGCGCTCCATAATCTGAATTCTGTTTTTGGCATCAAAACCACCAAACAACTCGGTTACGTTTGCAAATTTTTCAGGAGCCAGTACTGGCATTGTTTTAACCGTATCATACCCAAACTTTTTAAGGTTGACATAGGTCGTGTTGTAATTCGCAAAACCTGTTTTGAGCATCAGTGCCTCTTTCTCAATCGTATCTATCTCTCCATATAACTGCTCTAGATTCAGCATTTGTTTCAAATCCTTGAAAAAGTTTTCATCGGTTCTGTTGAGTTTAAAGGCGGATAGGTCAAAACGTTTTTCCCAACTTGAGAAAGATGTGCTGACCATCTGATAAGTATTTTCTGTCCCATCTTTCGGGTCTATTTCGCGGTATTGCTTACCATTTTCCAATTTCAGTGAAAGAGCCAGCGCATCTTCATCCTGAATCATGGTTCCTTTGGTGGCTGTTATTACGTGGTCATTTCCCTTTCCGCTGGTATGGTCGTATACCGTGATGTTATAGAGTGTGTTTGTTTCATCATCTTTACTTTCACACTTGATAAAGAAGCCGCTGATACCACTGTAAAAAATACCCGGTTTTAAGGCTACAGTTGGTTTCTGATGGCGAATATCGTACAGCAATGCACCAAACTTGAGATTGGTTTTGGGCATTATATTGTTGGAAAAGAAAAATGCAAAGATGCTGATGCCTATAACAGTTATGATTAAAGGACGCATGAACCGGTAAAGGGATACACCGGCCGATTTAACCGCTGTTAGTTCATAATGCTCGCCAAAGGAGCCGTAAGTCATAATAGAGGATAACAGCACCGCTAAGGGTAAGGCCAAGGGCACTAAACGAGCAGAAGCGTATAGCAGCAACTCCATAAGCACCCAGGGATCCAGCCCTTTGCCAACCAGGTCATCAATGTATTTCCATAGAAACTGCATCACCAATACGAACTGGGCAATGCAAAAGGTAAGAATAAACGGACCAATAAAACTCTTAACGACTAACCAGTCAAGTTTTTTCATGCGCATGATAAACGCAAATCTATACAAAGTAGTATGAGTTGATACCGAAAGCCCCGGGCTTATTAAGCACCAATGGCGTGTTTTAAATCTTCAATCTGTTTATCCCAAAGGTCAGATTGTTCTTTGATCTCTTTGTTTTCGGCAAAGTCGGTAACTTCCAGAATGGTATCGTTAGATATTTCTGATTTGTAGATGCGGAAAGCGAAATACTCATCTTTCTTGCTGTCTTCCCAATGGTATTTTACATATTCATCTTCATCGCTTTCTACCTGACGGGCCCGTTGAAATGAACCACCCCAGCCAAAAATGAAGATATCTCCCTGTGAGTCGCAGTAATCGCTGAACCATTGAGCCAGATTGCTTGGCTGAGCTACAAATTCATATAAAATAGAAGGAGAGGAGCGAATAATATATTCGAGAGTAAACTGTTTGCGTGCCATTCTTTATAAACTGTTATCTGAGAGATAATAATGTGTCGGTGCAAGAATAGAAAATTATACGAAACTGAAAAATAAATTTTCGTATACCGCCTTTACCCGAAATACAAATAAAAACCCCGCCCGTAAATGTGCGGGCGGGGTTTCTTGAAACAGGAGGTTATTAACGTTTTACAATCATTTTAAAACCGGCCCCGTGCTGGTTAAGTATTTCTACATTGGGGTCATCTTTCAGATACTTACGAAGCTTGGCAATGTAAACATCCATACTGCGTCCGGCAAAATAAGAATCGGTTCCCCATACTTCGTTCAGGGCTACATCTCTTTGCAGTAAGCGGTCTATATATATGGCCAGCATTTTCAGCAGCTCTGACTCTTTGGTTGTTAGCTTGGTTTCTTTGTTCCCAATCTTCAACACGCGAAGGGTATTGTCGAATTCGAAGCGGCCTATTTTAAACTGATTTTGGGTGCTGGCTTCTGCTTTGGGCAGACGTTTGAAAATGTTATCCATACGCAGTAACAACTCTTCCATGCTGAAGGGCTTGGTCAGGTAATCATCGGCACCCAGTTTTAATCCTTCAATGGTATCTTCTTTCAAGGCCTTCGCTGTTAAAAAGATGATAGGAATGTTGGCGTTCATTCTACGTACATCTTTCGCCAGTGTGAAGCCATCTTTTTTGGGCATCATCACATCGAACAGGCACATGTCGTACTTGTTTACTTTAAAGTCGTTGAAGGCATCCTCACCGTTTCTTTTGAGTACTACCTCGTAGTTTTTAATTTCTAAAGAATCCTGCAACAGGTTTCCCAGGTTGGTATCATCTTCTACCAATAAGATTTTTTTCTTGGTTGACATATATTTCAGTTTTTGGTTTCGTTTGAATTTAACAATTCAAAACTATGCCTGTTTGGGCTGATATGCTATATGATTATCATTTATTAACAGCGTAGAAAGGCAGAAATATTTCAAAGCGGCTGCCCTTGCCCGGTTCGCTTTCCAGCTTAATATCTCCCCCGTGCATATGGAGTATAACCTGCACATAACTCAAGCCCAGCCCGAAGCCTTTAACATTGTGGATATTGCCGGTAGGAACCCGGTAAAATTTCTCGAAAACCTTCTTTTGATTTTCTTTTGAAATACCGATGCCGTTATCCTGAATCTGAATAACAACCCCGCGGTAGTTGTTTCGGGTGTTTACCGTTATGAGCAGCGGTTCTTCTTTTTTGTACTTAATGGCATTATCAAAGATGTTGTAGAGCGCATTGGTGAGGTGGAACACATCTCCGGTAATTTCCGGTTTTTCGGCATTCAGATTTTTAATCAGTTGTCCGTTTTCGTTTTGAATGCGAAGTTCCATTGAGTCGGCAATATCATCCAGCAGGGTGTTGATGTTTATCTTATCAATTTTGAGCTTAAACTCCCCGCGGTCCAGACGGGCCACCTGCAATACATTTTCAATATGCCCGCTCAAACGCTTGTTTTCTTCGTCAATAATAGTGGCGTAGTTCAGTATCTTCTCCTGATTGGTATTTACCTTTTCGTTTTTAAGCATCTGACTGGCCAGCGAGATGGTGGCTACAGGTGTTTTAAATTCGTGGGTCATGTTGTTGATGAAATCGGTTTTGAGTTCATCTAACTTCTTTTGCCGGTAAATGATGTAGAACGAGCCGCCAAAGGAGGCCAGAATGATAAACACAAAGGCAATGGTAGCCGAAAGCATGAGCCACATGGACTGAAATATGTAGTTACTTTTTTGCGGAAAGCTGAGCACCAGAATGCCGGAGTTCTCATACAAATCATTGGGGAAAAGGGGCATGGAGTAGAAGTTGGTAGACTGCGCTTCTTCTTTAGTGACAGACATATTGCCGAAAAGCATGCCCGAGGCCCAGTTATCGAATACGGCATACTGGTATGGTGTGTTGATACCTTCTTTGTGCAGCTCTTTGTTCAGCAGGTCTTCTATGAGCGCTTTGTTAACCCGGCTGGTGAGGCATTTATCATCGAGCATAAACTGCATGGCCAAATCCTGAAACAGGCGATTGTATTTGCTGAACTGCATTTCAATAATGTGACGCTCGCGGTCGGCATCGTTTAAAAATGCTTGTTTATCCTTGTTGAACTCATGCAGTTTTTCGGCTTTCTCCTGCAGGTAGGTTACGCTGCCCATAAATTTGGATATAAAACCACCGCTGGTATCGCTGAAACCAAACTTCATGGCATGCTGACCCACCGAGTCGACCAGAGTAAATTTGGGGGTGTAGGTTTTAATGGTTTGTACGGTATCGTACATCTTGTTCATGTTGCGGCCAAAGTCGTTGAGCCCCGATGACTCGAAGTAGTTGATGGCTTCATCGCGCTCAATGGAGTGCTCAATATTGCTCAGGGCCATATACACTCCCTGGTCAAACTTCTCTTCGCGCACGGCATAGCTTTGTTTAATCCATTTTACCTGAATGAAGATAAGCCCGGCCAGCGCTACGGTAATGCCTATAATAATGGCGTTTACTAATTTGTTATTCATTGCCGCGAAAATACTCGCAATGGCAGATTGGGAAAGAAATTGTTAACGAATTTTACCGAGGGGCGGGGGGGAAGGGATGAGGTAAAAATGCATATCCTTCCACCCATCCCGATAAAATGCTACGCTGCCATACCGGGTAGCTGTTCTGCGCAGTTGATGTCGGTCTCTTTTTAGTTGATTCCTCCTTCAGCCTGGTTAAGGTCTTTTCCAGCTTGGTTGAACACCTTTCCAGTTCAGAAAATCTCTTTACCAACTTGGTTGAACACCTTTCCTGTTCAGAAAATCTCTTTACCAACTTGGTTAAACATCTTTCCTGTTCAGAAAATCTCTTTTCCTGTTTGGTTGAACACCTTTCCAGTTCAGAAAATTCCTTTTCCAGCTTGGTTAAACACCTTTCCTGTTCAGAAAATCTCTTTTCCAGCTTAGGTGAAGACTTTTCCGGAACAGAAAATTCCATTCTACTGATTCACTTGAAGGCATTTGGTTTAGCCGCTTGTGGTTATTGGGCTAATGCCCAATACTGCTCTCTGCGCTGAAGCGCGTAGTTAATTACAGACTACCATATAATTTTGATGTGTCCGTTTCACCTGGTTCCAGTCAACTCTTTACATTATTTATCAAAGATAATTGGCTCCGATTTTTATTTTTGAACCGATGGCTAACAACACTTCTACCCAATTTGACGAGCAGATAAAAAAGTGCCGCGATATTTTTCAGAAAAAAACGCACGATTACGGCACCTCTTGGCGGGTGCTTCGCCCCAAATCGCTCACCGACCAGTTGTTTATTAAGGCACAGCGCATTCAAACCATTGAAGAAGCCCAAACCAAGATGGTAGATGAAGATGAGCGCTCGGAGTTTATCGGCCTGATTAACTACGCCATCATCGGCCTGATACAAATGGAGATGAAAGAAGATAAGCGCATAGAACTGAAAGAAGAAGAAGCCCTGCAACTGTATGATAAACATGCCGCACAGATCAAGAGCCTTATGCTGGCTAAAAACCATGATTACGGAGAAGCCTGGCGCGATATGCGCGTAAGCTCTTTTACCGATTTGATACTGATGAAACTGCTGCGCATTAAGCAGATTGAAGATAACCAAGGCAAAACCCTCATTAGCGAGGGCATTGATGCCGGTTATCACGATATCGTAAACTACTCCATTTTCGCCCTGATTAAACTGAACGAAAACTAAAATCACTTTAGCTATATGAACGTATATACCATCTTCGCCATCACCGCTGTTGCAGCCTTTGTGCTGGCCGCCATTCGCTTTTTAGTGAAACGTCCGCCCAATATCATGATTACCTTTCTGCAGGATTTTGTAGGCGCGTTTTTCATCTTCTCGGGCTTTGTCAAGGCGGTTGACCCACTGGGTACCAGCTATAAGATGCATGAATATTTCGAAGCCTTTGCAGGCGAAGGCATGCGTCCGTTCTGGGAGTTCATGGCCGGTTTCTCCACCTTTATGGCCGTGGTGATGATTGCTTTGGAGTTGTTTGTCGGGCTGATGTTGATTATTGGCTGGAAACCGAAGCTCACCGTTTCCATCATCTGGTTTCTAACCCTGTTCTTTACCTTCCTCACGGGTTATACGTACTTGTCGGGTTATGGCATTACCAAAATGTTTATGCTGGTAGCGGCTGCGCTTACCTTGCTGTTTGCCGTGGTGGCTCTGCCCGAGAAACAATCGAAGCGTACGAACCTGTTATTCCTCTCGGTTGGTTTGCTGGCGGTGTTGTTTCTGGTAGCTAAGTTTACCGGCTATTTCTTTACCGCAGAATTTGCCGAAAGCAAAATGAAGGTAACCGACTGCGGTTGCTTTGGCGATTTCATTAAACTGAAACCCTGGGAGACTTTCTACAAGGATGTGATTCTGGATGTGATGATTCTACTGCTGGTTCTCAATGTAAAGTTTGTTCGTCCGCTCTTTGGCGATATCACCCGCACCGGACTGGCGTTCTTAACAGGCGTGTTCTCGCTGGTGTTCTGTTTGTATAATGTTTATCTCGATGAGCCGGTAATTGATTTTCGCCCTTACAAAATAGGCAGCGATATTAACGAGCAGCGCAGAGAGAAGAAGCCCGCCATTATTGAAATGCTGTTTTTATACAAAGACAAGAAAACCGGAGTGATAGGCGAATACAGCCAAAAGGATTTCGGTACCATGAAGTTTGACGAACTGGAATATGTTGACCGCAAGGATAAAGTGTTAGACCCGGGTATCCCTGCCAAAATCACCAACCTGCGGATAGAAAACGATGAAGGCGGAGACTTAACCGATACGCTTTTACAAGACCCTAACTACTCGTTGATGGTTGTGAGTTACAATCTGAACAAAACACATACCTCGGCCTTTGAAAACCTGAATCAGATTGCAGCCGGTTGCGATAAGGCAGGAGTGAAGTTCTATGCCGTTACGGTCAATGATGGTCATCTGGATGAGTTCCGCCACAGGTATCAAACAGCCTATCCGTTTTATCATGCCGATGAAACTCCGCTGAAAACCATTATCCGTTCTAATCCGGGGCTGGTGTTATTTAAAAACGGAGTGGTGATAAATAAGTGGCACTATCGCCATTTACCTACCTTTGAGGAACTGAATAAAACTTACTTTGCGAAGTAATACATGGAGCTGATAAAATTTATAGTCAAGCGTTTACTGAACGGCTTTCTGGTCATGATAGGAGTTATCATTGTCATCTTTGTGCTGTTCAACATTCTGCCCGTTAACTCCGCCCGTATGACCTTAGGCCAAAGAGCCGATACCGCTTCGGTGCAGGCAATTGAAAGGGAGTTCAGGTTAAACCTGCCCTGGTATCACCGGTTGGTGTTATACTTCAATGATATTTCTCCGCTATCGCTCAATAAAAATGAAGATCCTTCGGCCCCTACTTATCTCAATCCGGATGAGGTTAAATACACTACCCTGTTTACCGTGAACGGAGTTTCTTTAACGCTGAAGGCACCTTATCTGGGCAAGTCTTTTCAAACCCGCAGAAAGGTAAGCGAAGTATTAGGGGAGAAAATTTACCCCACCTTTGTGTTGGCCTTAACGGCTATGGCGTTTGCTTCTTTTTTCGGTATTATCTTAGGCGTGTTTGCCGCCATCCGTCAGTATTCGGTTTGGGATAACCTGATATTGGTGATGAGCACCTTTGGTATTTCTCAGCCCGCTTATTTCTCGGGCATTATTCTGGCCATGATATTCGGCTATTACCTCAGCGACTGGACGCACCTGAACGTGCGCGGCTCACTCACCGATATGGATTACAATGGCGATACTATCACAGTCTGGAAAAACCTCTGGCTGCCCATGATTGCCTTGGGTGTTCGCCCTATTGCCATCATTACCCAGTTAACCCGCAGCTCCATGCTCGATGTGCTTAGTCAGGATTATATCCGTACGGCCAAGGCGAAAGGACTGAGTTATTACCAGGTAGTTTTTAAGCATGCGCTGCGCAATGCTATGAATCCGGTGGTTACTTCTATATCGGGCTGGTTGGCAGCCCTGCTTACCGGTGCATTCTTTATTGAGAAGGTGTTTGATTACAAAGGTCTCGGCTTACAAACCATAGAGTCTTTACTCTCATTTGATTTTCCGGTGGTGATGGGCAGCGTGCTCTTTGTAGCTTTTGTGTTTGTGGTGATGAACATCTTTACCGATATCCTATATTCTATACTGGACCCACGGGTGACGGTGAAATAAGTAGTTGGAAACTTTTATCCGAAAATCTCCTTCACAATTCTCAAGGCGTTAGCTCGGTTGCTGAAACCGGCACCTAATATCCGCTGACGCTTTTCAATCTCATGTTCTGTAAAATCAGTTTGCATCAAATCGGTAATCATGCGTTTGGTTATAGTCGGATTATCTTCAATGATACAAAGCGTTTCCAGTCCGGTATTGTTGACCATTTTGCCGTTTACCAACACAAAACGACCTCGGTAAAGAGAGTTCAGCAACTTCAGTTTGATACCGGTGTTTTGAAAGGTAAGCAGTAAATTAATGTGCGCATTGCGCATCAGTTCGGCCATCTTTTCAAAAGGCGGATTCTCTATCAACTCAACATTCGGAATGTTTTTGATTTCTTTCTTCAATGCCGAAGTTGGATTCTTACCGGCAATGATAAACTTGTAAGGCATGCCTTCGGCAATCTTCTTGGCAATAAACATAGCCGCCTGATTATTCTCTACCACACTCAGGTTTCCCTGATACAGGATATAATCACCCTTGCCAGCTACTGAAGTAACCTCCTGATTGTTATGAAATGCCGAAACATAACTGATGGTTTCGTAGGTCTGTCTCAAGTATTCATAGTCGCCTTTGCTGATAGCAAAAACTCTATCGGCATTCTTCAATTCATCTTCAAACTTCTTCAGCTTTTTCGATTCTATGTTGAAATAGAATTTAATCAGATAATTGCTCTCCGCCTCTTTTAAACTGCGGTAGTAATCCCACTCTACATTATGCATGCGCACCGCCTTTATTTTGTTTTTGAGTGCCGGATGCTTCAAGTATAAACAAGTGTGTAATCCCTCAAACAAAACCGGATAGTCATCGGCCGCCAGATTGCTCAAAAGCTCCCCGCTTTGGCGTGAGCCAACTATGTAAGGTACCTCACTATATATAGCCTGATAGAATTTTTTACGCGGATAGTAGTTTACCGTTTCACAAATAGCCGCCAGTTCTGCACTTTCATCGCGACCATAATTGAAACAGTGCAGGTGAATTTTAATACCCAGGTCATGCAGAGCTTTGATCTTGTAAAATACATCTATGACACCTCCATAATCGGGCGGATAGGGAACGTTAAAGGAAACAACGTGTAAATGCTTATCGGAGTAATTCATGATAGAGGGCAGTCAGTTTTTGTTCTTCCTGCTGCCAGTTTAGTGTGCGGGCGCAAACCTCACATTTTTTTTGTAAATCGGCATAAAGACTTTTATCTGTCATCAGACGCTCCACCAGCATCTTTATTTCACTAACCGAACAATCTTTTGCCAGCAAAGCCACCCCGAATTTACGGTTTAACTCTCTGTATTCAGGAAAATCAATACAAATCTGCGGCACCTGGGCATGGATATAATCAAAAAATTTGTTTGACAAGGAATAATAATAACTCAATCCTCTATTCTCTAACAGATTGATGCCGATAGTCGCACGGGCCGTAATGGTTCGAAGTTCATCGGGCTTCACGTAGCCTAGAAACTCAACCTTATCCTCAACTTTCAGTTGAATGGCCAACTCGCGAAGATGCTGCGATAAATCACCTTCACCGGCCAGTAGTAGCCGGGCATCTATCTGCTGCATGGCTTTAAGTAAATGCTCAATGCCCCGTCCTTCATTGAGCGCCCCTTGGTAAAGAATATAGTTCGAATGTGAATTTTCGCCAATAGCTTTTTCTTTCCATACCGGCACATTCATAATCACATGAAAAGGAGTATGATATTTATCGGAAAACAACCGGGCAATAGCCGGAGAAACGGTATAGGCTAAATGAAACTTCGGCACAAAGGTTTTCTCTACCCATTGCCAAACCTGCTGCACTCTTTTCCGATGAATTACTTCCGGCACTTCGGTAAAGTATTCGTGTGCATCGTAAATCAATTTGACCCTTTTCAGCCACCCGGCAATAAAAACAGGAACAATGGTATCCAGATCAACCGCACATATTGCTTCTGTTTTGCAAAAGAGCAGATAAATCAATAGACGAAGATTATACTCTATATAGAATAGCTTTCCTTTATGGATAAAACATCTTAAACGAGTTTGTTTGAATGGTTCTTCAGTAAGAGGTTTGGAATAGTTTCGTATTCTTCCTACCAGTTCAACTTCAAACCCCGCAGCACAAAGACTTCGACCAATTTTCTGCATCCGCTGATCGTAGGTCAGGTCGTTTGTTACAGTAAGAGTTATCTTTTTTTTCAGTTCTGCCATTCAACTTTTCCTTCCGGCTTAATATATATTCGGTTACAATCTTTCAGGTAGTCTAATAGCTGATTTAGATGTTCTTTCTTAATATTCAGCTTATACTTTAACTCATCAAAGGATAATGAATTTTGTTTCAGTTCATTTTCTATCTCTGTAACTATTTTAGCAAATGCTTCATTACTTAATCCACTCTTTTTCTTTGCCAGACAAACATCGCAAATGCCGCAATCTTGTGATAGTATTTCTCCAAAGTATTTGACCAATACGCGCGTACGGCAAAGTGTATTTTCCGAAATGTAATAACGCACCGCCTTAAGCCGTTGCTCGTAATCTTGTTTACGTTTTTCAATAAAGGTCTGGTCTAAGCGAATGGCTTCCCGCTTTACCCGGTTCTGTAAAAAGATAACCTGTGGTTTGTTTTTACGGGGCTTATAACTGAATATACGGTAAACATCAAGCGCCATTAACTGTTTCGTAACTTCTTCGGTTCTTATCTTTAAACGTGGGGCAATTGCCTGCTCGTCTATATCCACATAATCTTCAAAAATACCTTCGCTGGTTCTTAAAATGAATTTAACCAGCGGTTCCAGTGCTTTGTGTTTTTCTTGGAAAGAGAAGAGTGCATCTTTGGTGCAAACGCATTTGATTTTTGAAAGCGAATAAACACTTTCACTGAGGTATATAATTTCCTGCTGCTGCAGTATCTTCAAGGCTGACAGAGTTTTAGCTGAGTTTAAATGATGTTGTGTGGTGAAATTCTCCAAGGCAAAATCAAATGTCTGGTTAGCTCCGGTGTTATAAGCAATGCGAAGAAAAACACAAAGTGTATCGTAAACATCCTTAATGAAGTCTGTTTCCGGAAATCCTTCGTTAATCTTTTTATCAATCTCCAGTATATCACTGTTGTCTAATAACTGAACAGCATAGGCTTTCTGTTCATCTCGGCCAGCCCTTCCCGCTTCCTGAAAGTATGCCTCCAGACTTTCCGTTACATCCATGTGTATCACTATTCTTACATCCGGTTTATCAATGCCCATTCCAAAGGCATTTGTGCAGCAAATCACACGGGTTTTATTTTTAATCCAGATATCCTGTTTGCGGGTTCGCTCATTGGGTTCTAATCCTGCGTGGTAAAAATCAGATTTCACGCCATGTTTGTTCAGAAAGTCAGAGTAGTCTTTCGTTTTTTTTCGATTACGCACATAAACTACGGCACTTCCATTTACCTTTTTCAAGATATCAAGCAGTTCCTGCTCTTTATTGACCGTCCGCCTTACAACATAACTCAGATTTTTCCGCAAGAAGCTTTTCTGCAATACATTCCGCTTTTTAAACAGCAAACGGGTTTGAATATCATCCACCACTTCGGGGGTAGCTGTGGCGGTAAGTGCAATAACCGGCACATTTTTTAAAAGTTCTCTTACCTCAGCAATTTTTAAGTAGGGCGGACGGAAATCGTATCCCCATTGTGAGATGCAATGTGCTTCATCTACTGCCAGCAAGGAAACGTTCATCTTCATCATACGAACCCGGAAGTCCTCACTGGCCAGTCGTTCGGGAGAGATGTATAGAAATTTTACTTTCCCTAATACACAGTTATCCAGAATACTATCTATGACCCGATAGCTCATGCCGGTATAAATAGCAGAAGCTTTTATGCCTTTTTGATGCAGATGATATACCTGATCTTTCATCAAAGCAATAAGCGGTGAAACAACCAGACACATACCTTCCATAGCCAATCCAGGCAACTGAAAGCAGATTGATTTACCTCCACCTGTAGGCAATAAGGCCAATGTATCAGTACCGTTTAAAACAGATAGAATAATCTCTTCCTGCAAAGGTCGGAATGTACTATACCCCCAATGTTGCTCTAGAATTTTATGAATATTCTGCACGAGGTGAAAATAGAAATTAAGCAGTGTTTAGCATTTAGGTTTTACGGCTATTGGCTTTTTGTATATTTACTGTAAATACAGATCTATGAAAAAGTTTTTGACCCTCGTGGCTGTTTTTTTATGTGTTTATATATCGGCACAATCAGTTACTCATGGGCCTATTATTGGTGGCGTAACCGATTCTACCTGCCGCGTGTTTGTCCGTACTTCCTCAGCTACTCCATTTACATTGGAGGTATCTACAGCCAGTGATTTTAGCTCGAATATATTGGTGTTTAATAACTCTACCGATGCTTCACGAGATACTATTTCTATGACTGAAGTAACCGGACTCTTGGCAGATACAAAATACTACATAAGGGTAATGATTAATGCAGTTCCTAGCGGTGTTGTTGCATCTTTTGAAACATTTGATGCACCGGGAACTGCAGGGAATCAGGTTTTTGTTACTGGTTCCTGTATTTATGATTTGATTGATGCAGATGCCTCCCTTTTTAACCATGCCAAAGCCGAAAGTCCAAAGGCATTTATCCAGATGGGAGACTGGGGGTATCCGGATGCGGATAATGGCACAACCGATATTTATCTCAGCAACCCGCCAACTTCTTTTGCCGCCACCTATGCTAATCATCAGAATTTTTATAAGCTGCGTTATCAAAGTCCCAGCCACATTGGTTTGGTTCAGTCTACTAGTACGGATTACATGTACGATGACCATGATTATCTGAACGATAATAGTGCCGATGATGCGACCAGTGGTTTTGGTCTGGATATCTTTGGTGACCTGGGTGCTCCTAAAGTTTATTCCCAGCCACCACAGGCTCGTCTCAATTCGATAAAAGCTTATCTAGATTGGTTTCCCGGATATAAAGTGGTAGACAGTACGGAAGGTATTTACCATAGTTTCCGTTCAGGTAATGTGGAGTTTTTTGTTCCTGATTTACGTTCCATGAGAAGTCCGCAGGCTGAATCAATTAAAAAGATTGGCGGTCAGTGGGTATATAGCCCGCCTACCGGATACTCTCTACTAGGGGCTAATCAAATGAACTGGTTAAAGAATGCGTTGGCAAATTCTACCGCTACCTGGAAAATCATTATCAGCAGCGATGCTTTTAATATCGGGTTGAGATATACGACAGATAGCTGTTTGAAAATCGGAGGAGGTTCAGTCCCTTATTGGGCTCCTGAGGTTCAGGGTTTCACCCTACCCAATAAAGGCTATACCGCTGTACAAAATTATGCAGATTGCTGGGCCGGATTTCATGGTGACGCAGACACGCTGCTTAACTATGTATTAAACAACAATATCAAGAATGTATTTATGGTTAGCGGAGATACGCACACGGTAGGTTTAGACGATGGCACGAACAGCGGTTTACCTGAACTGAACAGCGGTAATTTGAAAAAAGCGAACTCAATGGAATGGGTTACCAATCAGCAATTCATGAATTTTAATATCTGGAACAAAGGTGGCAGCGGTTTGTGCGGTGGTAATAATTCCTCTCAATCTTATGGTCGAGTAGAAACTTTTGGAGACGATTCTATTCGGCTAAGTGCGGTTGATGCTGCGGGTGCAGAAATTTGTGGATGGACGTTTTTAGCAAATGAGCCATATAAATATAATCCCCTGCATTATATTAACAGACTGCCTAAAGCAACTGCTGATGTTACCACCATCAATATTAATGACACAGCAGTTGTTACTGTTCTAAATAACGATACGGATGCAGAGAATGATGTTTTGTATGTAAACCTGAATGCCGCACCGGCCAACGGTACCGCCTTAGTGAATAATGATAATACGATTACTTACATACCTAATTCAGGATATTCAGGAACTGATACTTTTAATTATCTGGTTTGTGATCACTCTAATGCTTCCTGTAATAATTGTTCTATGGCTCGTGTTACAGTTAATGTTGGCCCTAATGCAGTTGAGCAGATTACTCCGCTAAATATTCTGGTTTACCCGAATCCTGCACGCAATCTGGTATATGTGCTGGCATCTCAGCCAGTACCCTTACAGGTGCAGATACAAAATACAATAGGAGAGGAACTGCTAAATGAGAAAATAACGGAGAGCGAGAGTTTTGATATATCCTCATTTCCATCAGGTCAATACGTATGCATGGTTACAAACTTAAGGAGCCGGGAAAAGATCGTGAATAAGCTGATGGTCTTGAAGTAATTGGAAGTCTAACGACCGTTTTCGTCAGTCAGATTATTTCCAGTTAGACCATTTTAGTTTTTCGGTATCATGTGTTTCGTTGCTGGCAAAGTATACCGCACACCGAAACATATACAGCACATTTTTATCCTGTATAATTCCCGCCTGTCTGTTTGATTTACTATAAAGGCGTTCGGGGTCTTTGTCTTTTAAGTCGCTTACCTTTTTGATTCCTAATTGAATTAAGTCATCGGCTATCGAGCGAGCAACTCCTGGTATGGTCATTAATTCCTTTACGGACTTATTATATTCTTCTGCTGTCATAGTTTAGTGAAAAAAGAACCCCGCTATTGCGGGGTTCAGAATAATGTGGAATTATTTTTTTGATTAAGACAGTCTAACGTTCACTGCGTTTAATCCTTTTTTTCCTTCCTGTAAGTCGAAGCTAACGCTGTCGCCTTCTTTAATGTTGTTTTTTAACCCTGAAGTGTGAACGAAATACTCGTTTTCAGAATTTGCATCTTTAATAAATCCAAATCCTTTCTCACCGTTAAAAAACTTTACTGTACCGTTTTCCATAAAAAATTGTTTTTGCGCTGCTACTGTTTAATATGCATCATCACCAACAGCAAACGTGATATTGCGCAACAAAGATAACCCCATTTATTTGGGAAGCGGTTTTATTTTCCTGGTCCAATTTGAAGGTTTATCTTTATCTCTGATATCCACAATATGAAATGGTATTCAATTTTCATTTTTCAGGTCTTGATAGGATTAATATCTCCTGCTGTAAAATCTCAAATAGTCATTGTAGAAGGGAGGCTGGTCGGACGGGAAAATGCACCTGTTGTATATAAAGAGTATTGGGCCGAGTTGCGTTCTGATGATTCAACTCTACTGGAAAAGCGTAAGGTAAATGCTGTTGGAAACTTTGAGTTTCAACTGCTTTTTGCCCATAACTATTACGTGATTGTAAGAAATAGAGATACAGTTGTTTGGAAATTACTGTTAAAGAATAAAATGGAAAAAGGTGTGATGCATTACCCTGTTCAAATAGAAATTCCTGGCTCAATAAAGGAGAAGGATATATATGAAATTACCATTGATAAAGCTGGTAACAAACTTTACCTAAAAAACGGTCAGCCTGTTACAGAACTTACCTATTTGTTTGAAACCACTAGACGAGATACCTCCGAGATCATTAAGAAACAAGAAGGGGGCCATAAGTAAAATCATTTCGTACTACTAATTGAGGGGATAAAAAAAGCCCTCTACGGTTGCAGAGGGCTTTTTAATAAAAAATATACGTTCTATTACTTATGATTAATGGTCAGTTGCTTAACAGCAGTACCTTTATCACTTTGTAATTTAACCAGGTATAAACCGCTAGATACATCTGAAAGGTTTAATTCAATAGTTGCATTACCTGCTTTGTATTTAGTTGGAGCAATCACTGTCTCTCCCAATACATTAAATACCGTGATGGTCAATTCAGGTGAAACATTTCCTTCCAAACGAATCATCACCTTACCGGTAGATGGGTTAGGGAAAAGATTTACAAACTGAGAAAATTCAGGTTCATCAATACCTACACCGGTGATGGTAACTTGCTTACATACTTGAGGAGAACTACCGAAGCTGTTAGATGCTGTTAAGCATACGTTGAAGGTTCCGTTAGTAGTAAATGTTTTTAAAGGATTTTTTGCAGCAGAAGCTGTTTGATCTCCAAAGTTCCATAACCAGTTAGTCGGGAAATTAGATGACTGATCAACAAACTGAGCTTTGTAGGCCAATGTCGGGAAGTTCCAGTTAAAATCAGCAACTGGTATGTTTCCTATAACTACAGTTCTAACTACTGTATCGCTGTTTCCAGCAGCATCTGTTGCAATGTATAATACATCATATACACCGATAACCGAAGTATCAGGTGAGTTTTGGATAACTGGAGTAATTATACCATCAGTGCAATCAAAAGCAGTTGCACCGTCTTCGGTATATGAAGTATTAACAAGAATAACAACAGTATCAGGACCATTTAAAGTAATGGAAGGTGGAACCTGATCAAGGTTTTGGTTAAAGTCAGCAGCAGGGAAATTGATGTTGCTGATATACCAGAATGCAGCCGGATTAGAAGATGAACCTAAATCGTGGTTTACACCAGGATCGTGAGCATAATCTATCTGAGTCATTACTAAAGGAACATTATATACATTACCGTTAACTAAACAGGTTGGGCTAACTGTCGGGAAAATAGAACCATAGAATACACCGCCTTCAGTTGTGGATGTTTCTCCACCCCAAAGAGTATCGCCTTCCGTGAAGTTGTATTTGTCTGTAATTTTTCCGGCTACAACATCAATAGCTTTTCCGAAAAGGTTTGGAATATCATTATCCTGAGACTGAATGAAAGAAAAATCAGTCTCATTCCAGAAGAAGAACAATTTATGTCCGTCAGGGCTTCTTGAAATCAAAGGTCTGTTGTCTGAAGTTTGAGCAGGATTATCGTTAGAGAAGGTTCCTCTGAAAGTAAAGATGTCATCTAACTTGATCCCTTTCCAGTTGCAACCGGCAATTGCATTGGCATCGTAAGTGATGTCCCAAACACCATAACCGGCAGGTTCAATAGACCAGCCGTTACCATTACCGATAACTACCAGCAAGTGAGGATTTCCATAAACGTCAACTGACAAGTCTGCATCAAAGCCTGTTGTAGGATTTAAACTGGCAGGAGTAGTTCCATCCAGATAGAAAGGATTTAAAGCAGAAACAACACCTTGTATACTATCTAAACTAACCTGTATTGGGCCAGTCCAAGTAGCACCAGAGTCAATAGACTTCCAGAAAATTGGCTGGTAAACGCTGTCATCACCGGCAGTTAAATCGCCTAAACAAGCTACCCATCCATACTGACCGGTAGGGTCAAAAGAAATGTTGAAAGAAGTGGCAACAGACTGTTGTGCGCCACTGGCATCCTGAACTTCGAAAGTAGCCGGTAAAATCTGGTTAGTCCAGTCTACATCCTTAGTTGTAGTATTCCAAACTCCTTTTTGAATAATGATACCTTCTGTAATGGCATTAGAGCCGGTAGCAAATGTTCCGGTATAATCTTCATTAATGTTCCAAAATACACCCGGAGCACCTTTGCACATACCGGTAGCAATAGCTACTTGACCTCCATTGATTTGATCAATATTTACATTGAAAGTAGAAGTATCACCGGATAGTTTACCTCTGCCTCTCATTTGTCCTTGCCAACTTCCAGAAGATCCGTTTGGAGGGCTGTTATGCCAGGTACCAGAATAAATCAAGTACGCACTGTCAGCAATCGTGTTTCCATCGGGATTATAAATTAAACCTTGAGGGAAACGACCATTTTTTGAAACGTTATCAATAGTTGGGTCGTTAGTGATAGGGCCTATATTGCTGGTCCAGGTTAACCCTCTATCTTTTGATGCATCATAGCGATATTGAGCTACGTTAGTTCCAGGTGCACCGGTAGGGTCATTGCGATGTATAAATGTTACCAGATTTAATGAATCGTTAACATCTATCATATTACACTCTCCGGTGATAATAGTAAGCAGGTTACCCGCAGTTCCGATTGGACGTGAATTAAGGATTGATGTTAATGCTCTGGAACCAGCAGTATGCTGGTGCACCGGTGAAACAGAGTTGTGATTGGGCTGTGCACTCATCACAGGTCGTTCAATCAGCATTCTTTCAAGTTTGGTATCGCGCAGAGCCTGAGCCTGGGATTGAAACCCGATAAATGCCGCAGATAAAAACAGTAAATACTTTCTCATTTGTTAGCGGTTTTATTTTGAGATGATTAAAATTAGAGGAGGCCAAAAGTAATTGAAAAATTGACTTAGCATTGTTTAAGTCCGCAAAAAATGTCACAGAAGTGTCATTTTTTGCGGCTCTGGATAAAATGTGGAAAACGGTTATTACTTCTTGGCTTTACGTTGCTGTTCCGCTTGTTTTTGCATATCGGCCAGTTTTTTAGCCCAACCTGAAGGTTGTTTCGGATTTTTCTTGTTATCCTCAATTTGTTTTCTAAGCTTCTCTTCGTTTATGAAGAATTTCTGAATAACCCATTGATGTAGCATACCTAATAGATTCTGAAGCAGATAATAATAAGTCAATGCTGCAGGGAAACTGTTGAACATAAACATCAGCATAACCGGCATAAAGTAAGGCATGTATTTCATACCGGGTTGCTGGTTAGCCATTGGGTTCATTTGGTTATTCATTACTGCTTGACCTACGGATGTTATAGTCATGAGAATGGTAAATAAACTGATATGGTTTCCAATCAATGGGATGGCGTTTTGGAAAGTAACAATGGCATCATAACTGGAAAGATCATTGGCCCAAAGGAAAGATTGCTGGCGTAACTCAATAGAAGTAGGGAAAAAGTAATACATCGCCATCAGTATGGGCATCTGAAGAAGCATGGGTAAACACCCACCGAGAGGGCTAACTCCGGCTTTGCTATACAACTTCATCTGCTCACTTCCAATCTTAGCTTGGTCTTCACCGTACTTTTCCTTTAGAGCGGCCAATTCGGGAGCTAAAATCTTCATCTTAGCAGCACTTTCTATTGATTTAGCTGTAAGTGGGTGAAGTGCTATTTTTAAAATTATAGTCATCAGTAAAATGATGATTCCATAGTTGAGATTAGCGCTCTCAAACCAACTGAAAATCCAGATGATTAGTCTGGTGATATATTTTATCCAGCTAAACATCCAAAAATCAGGACTTAACTTGATAATACTCTGAACATCCTTATCAATAGAAGCTAACTTGTTGTAACTATTGGGGCCTATAAATAGTTTGAAAGAATAGTTATTACTTGCTGTATTGGAATAGGGTAATGTATAATTGGCACTATACTTCTTTACGTAATTCTTATTTTCCTTGTCATAATGAGTCTTTAGTTTGCCTCTGTTGAACTGCCCTTTGCTGAACAGAGTAGTATTGAAAAACTGTTGTTTAAATGAAATCCATTCCAGAGGGGCATCAAACACCATTTCCTCATCTTCTTTATCTTCCGTTAGGTGATTTACATCACTCTGATTGTACCGATAATACAGGGCACTATATCTTCTTTCCAGTTCATTATTATGTTCCAGGTTAACCAAAGTACTTTCCCAAACGCTGCTGATGAATGTGTTATTTGCCGGAACGATAGTATTCAGTCCAATCAGATTTACATCATACGAAATTTCGTATGAGTTGCCTGAAAGTGTATATCGCTGCTCAAAATATTTTCCCTCACCGGCAGAAAGACGAAGAGAGAAGCTTTTGGAATCTTTTCCTGATACTGTAAATGCATTGCCAACAGGCTCAAAATAGAAATCTTTAGTATCAATAACTCGGCTGTTGTCAATAGCAAACTGATAGCTTAATTGATTCGTTTTGTCGGTAAACAGAATTAGCGGTTTCTTGTCCCAAGTTTTGTATTGCTTCAGTTCAACACTTTTTATCTGTGCCCCTTTGTTGCTTAAAATAAGCCTCATTACCTCATTCTCCAACGTAAATGTTGTTTCCGAACCGGTTGCTGACTGAGCAAATGCTCCATATTCAGCGGATAGCGTGGTAGAGTCATTTTTTGAGGTATCTTCTTGAACCGATGCAATTGCACCTGAGGATGAATCCTGAGCAACGCTGGCTGCTAATTCAGGCTTAGCGGTGGTAGTCTTAGGTGTGGTTGTCTGCTCTGTTTTTTTGAGTGCTTCTTTCTTTTTCTGCTCTTCAGTAAATTTCTTGTTCTGATAGAAGATAAATCCTACCATCAGTGCGGCAATTAATCCCCATCCGATAATCGTTTCTTTATTTTTCATTCGTCCTTATGTGTGCTTCTAAAATTGGCCGGCAAATATAGCAAACCGAATGAAGGACGGAATGAATAGGGAAATATTGTTAACAGCAGACCAAGTGTTGGTCATAAAAAAAACGTCCTTACCAAATCTCGGTAAAGACGTTTTGGAGGTTATTGTTTGGTAATCCTATAGGATATTCCAGGTTTTATCGCCACTTAGTATTTTGTTGAGTGGTGTTTTACCTTTTTTATTTATCGCTCCATCAATCTGAGTAACAATTTCATCTTCAATACATGGACGTTCAGAGCGGTAGTATACCCCGAAAGGACGAGGGAAATGAGTTTCTGTATTATCCGCAAATCCGGCCAGAATGAATGCCTTATTTTTATCGGTTTCATCATGAATCCATAAGTCATCTCGGGAAACGCCTTCCCCAAGTTCTACTATCACTGGCTTGAAACCATCAAGTTTTATTCCTTTATTTTCTCCCGCTCCGAATACCAATGGTTTTCCCTGTTCTAAAAATAGTGCTTCCTCTTTCTTGGTATCTTTTTCGGTGAAGATAAAAAATGCACCATCGTTAAATACCGGACAGTTCTGATAAACTTCAACTAATGCGGTTCCTTTATGTGAGTTAGCACGAGTGAGCATAGCCTGCATATGTTTAGGGTCGCGGTCCAGTGTTCTGGCAAAGAACCCGGCTTTGGCGCCCAAGGCCAGCTCGGCTGGATTGAAAGGTTCATCTAATGATCCTACAGGGGTGCTCTTAGCAATCGTTCCTTTGGGTGAAGTAGGTGAGTATTGCCCCTTTGTCAATCCATAGATTTGGTTGTTGAATAACATCAGTTTGATATTCGGATTTCGTCTTAACATGTGTATGAAGTGATTTCCTCCAATTGAAAGTAAATCACCATCGCCACCTACAACCCAAACGGTTAAATCGGGATTGGCAGATTTAACACCTGTGGCAATAGCTGTTGCCCGGCCATGTATACTATGCATGCCATAGGTATTCATATAATAAGGAAAACGGGAAGAGCATCCGATACCGGAAATGAAAACCACTTTTTCTTTTTCGGTAACAAAGTCTGGCAATACAGTTTGTACTTGTTTCAGAATCGAATAATCGCCACAGCCCGGGCACCATTTTACTTCCTGATCGCTGGTGAAATCTTTGGCAGTTAATTTTATAGGAGCGGTTGGTTCTAATGTTGTTGTTTCCATGATAAATTTTTTGTTGGAAATTATTTCGAGTTATATACTTCTAAAACCTTTGACTTAACTTCATCGGTATCAAACGGCAGACCCTGCACTTTACTGTAGCCAATTGCAGGAACCAGATATTTTGAACGGATTAACTGCAATAATTGACCGCAATTCATTTCCGGAACTAATACTTTATCGAAACCATGCAACAATTCTCCCAGGTTTTTAGGGAAAGGGTTCATATGACGTAAATGAACATGAGCAATATCTTTATATCCATCGGCATGTAATTCTTTCATCACAGTTTTAATAGAGCCATAGGTTGAGCCCCAACCCAGCACTAATAGTTTACCTTTTTCAGGACCACTATCTGTTTTTTGAAGAGGTATTCTATCTGCAATCTTGGCTACTTTTTCTGCTCGAAGCTGAATCATTAACTCGTGATTCTTGGAATCATAGGATACATTACCTGTCTCATTTTGCTTTTCAAGACCGCCAATGCGATGCTCCAATCCTTTGGTGCCGGGTTTAACCCATGGTCGAACTCCGCGGTTATCTCTCTTGTAAGGAAGTAATTTACCTCCAGGATTATTGTTTTCCGTCAAAAATTTAACCGTAATAGGTTTCAGCATGTCTTCAGTAGGAAATCTCCATGGTTCAGAACCATTGGCAATGTATCCATCACTTAGAAAAATAACCGGAACCATGTGCTCTAAGGAAAGTGTTATTGCCTCATAAACTGCATCGAAACAATCTGCAGGGGTACTAGCTGCTATAATTGGAAGTGGAGATTCTCCGTGTCTTCCATACATAGCAAAAAGCAAATCGCTTTGTTCTGTTTTAGTAGGTAATCCGGTAGAAGGGCCGCCACGTTGAACATCTACTATTAATAAAGGAATCTCCAAAATCATAGCTAAACTCATCGCCTCCGATTTCAACGCCAAACCAGGACCGGATGTGGTGGTTACTCCCAATGAGCCTGCATAGGACGCTCCAATTGCGGTGCAAATGGCGGCAATTTCATCTTCTGCCTGAAAAGTTTTTACTCCATTAGCCTTGTATTTAGACAATTCATGTAAAATGTCAGAGGCTGGTGTAATAGGGTAGGAGCCAAGAAACACAGGAAGCCCTGCTTTTTGGGCGGCTGCAATTATTCCAATGGCTGTTGCCTGATTTCCGGCAATATTACGATAGGTACCTGCCGGAAGTTTGGCTGCTGAAGTTTGATAGCGTGTAGCAAAAATTTCTGTATTGTCACCGTAGTTCCAGCCACTATTTAAGGCTGTAACGTTCGCTTGAAGAATATCGGGTTTCTTACCAAACTTCTCTTCAAGAAATTTAAGAGTAAACTCCATACTTTTATCAAACATCCAGAACAGCACGCCTAAAACAAACATGTTTTTACAACGTTCAATCTCTTTCATACCTAAAGTAGAATCCTTTAAGGCTTCCTTAGTATGCTTAGTAACATCAATTTTGTAAACCACATACTCATCCAGTGTTCCATCTTCCAATGGACTTGGCGCACCTTCAGCATATCCTGCAAGTTTTAGGTTCTTACTATCAAATCCAGCTGTGTTAGCAATTACAATACCCCCTCTTTTCAGTCGCTTTAAATCATTTTTAAGCGCGGCTGAGTTCATGGCTACTAATACATCATACATATCACCTGGAGTAAAAATCTCTTTACTGCCAAAGTGTACCTGAAAACCGGATACCCCTGCAATGGTTCCTGCCGGTGCCCGAATCTCTGCAGGATACTCAGGGAACGTTGAAAGGTCTTGACCAAGTAAAGCTGCTGTGTCTGTAAACTGCATGCCTGTTAACTGCATACCATCTCCAGAGTCTCCGGAGAAACGAATTACAATGCTGTCAACATTTTTAATTTCCGTAGGGCGCGATGATTTTGTTTCCAATGTGATTTGATTTATTGAAAGTAGGTATATAAAAGAGTGCGCAAAAGTATTAAGCCAAGTGGAGTTTCGCTTTTTTGGCCAACAATTCTTCTTCAGTTTCTACATGAAGTTCGTCAGCTAAACAGCAATCTACTGGACAAACAGAGGCGCATTGGGGCTCATCGTGAAAACCTTTACACTCCGTACATTTATCTGTTACTATATAGTAGTAGTCATCTGAAATAGGACTTTGACTGGCGTTACCATCAATTACTGTTCCATCCATTAAAGTATAAGAGCCGGAGACTCCTGTTTTGTCAGAAAGTTTCCAGCTATCGCCATTTGCATAAATGGCACCATTGGGACATTCAGGTTCACAAGCTCCACAGTTGATACATACATCAGTGATTTTAATTGCCATAATTTTAAGAGGGTTTAAGGTTATTTAATTCTTCGTCTAAAGAAGAAATTAGATTCAATAGTTCAAACATTGTGAATAAAAAAAGTATCAACATGTTCAACAAGTTCATTTTAAATTGTCATACTTGTTACACCACAAACAGTAATCTATGGGTGCTGCTTCACTTATACTATTAATAATCTGCGGCCTTGCTTTCGCAGGCGGAGCGCTACTTCTATCAACCATCATTACTCCGGGAACCAGAAATTCACAGAAAGGTGAAGCCTATGAATGTGGTGTAGAGACAAAAGGACAAAGTTGGATTCAGTTCAATGTGGGCTACTATCTGTTCGCTCTTATCTTTTTAATTTTTGATGTAGAGTTGGTTTTCCTCTATCCTTGGGCAGTGGTGGTGAAGAGTGTAGGAGTTGTTGCTTTGGTAGAAATTGTGATTTTCCTTTTCATTCTTTTTCTTGGATTTCTTTATGCTCACAAAAAAGGTGCGCTGAAATGGCAATAGACAACCCAAATCAAACTGTTACTCCTTTTCCCGGCAGCGTTCATCCTGCTCCCGGTGGAGGAATTTTGGTTTCGAAGTTTGATGATGTGCTGAATTGGGCACGCTCGAATTCGCTTTGGCCCTTGGTTTTTGGCACCAGTTGCTGCGCTATTGAGATGATGAGTGCCGCAGGTGCGAAATACGACTGGAGTCGTTTTGGTTTTGAAGTGGCACGGGCTACTCCGCGCCAAGCCGATGTTATCATCATTGCAGGAACAATCGTGAATAAAATGGCACCGGTGCTCAAACGCCTTTACGACCAAATGCCAGACCCGAAATATGTAGTGGCAATGGGCGCATGTTCTATTTCAGGCGGGCCGTTTTTCTACAATACTTACAGCGTGGTGAAAGGCGCTGACCATATTATACCGGTAGATGTTTACATACCGGGTTGTCCGCCACGGCCTGAAGCCCTGATACATGCACTACTAACTTTACAAGAAAAAATAAAAAGCGGGGCGCCTCGCGAAAAATTATTCCTCTAAGAAGTGAAGAAACCGTGATGGAGAAAGAAGAACTTAAAATCAAAATTAACGAGATAATGCCAACGGCCACCTTTGATGAAACGGGGGAGTGGCTGAATGTGCTGATTAATGCCAAAGACTGGTTTCCTCTTGCTTGGCAATTGCGCGCCAATGCGGAACTTGATTTTGAATTCCTTTTCAGTGTAACGGCAGTAGATTGGAAAACCCATTTAACTATGGTGTATCATCTACGCTCCTTAAAGCATGGACATATAATAGTAGTAAAAGCAAAGTGCGACCGTGCAAAGCCCGAAATTGAGAGTGTTTGCAAGATTTGGAAAACCGCTGAACTGAATGAACGTGAGGCTTATGATTTGATGGGGATAAATTTGTGAATCATCCTGATTTGAGAAGATTGTTTTTGACAGATGATTGGGAAGGATTCCTCTCCGCAAAGATTATGTTGATGAAGTAAATATGATAAAGCTTTAACTCTTGCAATACGAAGAAGTAGCAACCCTCGAAGACGGGAATCTGGTTATTAATGTGGGGCCGCAGCATCCGGCTACACACGGGGTGATGCATTTGGTCATTACTCTTCACGGGGAGACGATTCTAAATGTACAACCTCACCTCGGTTATATACACAGGAGTATTGAGAAGATGTGTGAATCGCTTTCATACCGGCAGTTTATTTACAGCACCAGCCGAATGGACTATTTGAGTTCACATATCAATAATCACGGTTGTGCGCTCGCGGTGGAGAAGGGTTTGCAGATTGAGGTGCCGGAGCGCGCGAAGGTAATTCGCATTTTGATGGACGAGTTGACGCGCATTGCTTCGCATGTTTTGTGGTGGGGCGCGATGGCGATGGATGTGGGCGCGCTGACTCCGTTTTTTCATGCGTTCCGCGAGCGGGAGTTGATTAACGATATCATGGAGGAGACCTGTGGTGCGCGGCTCACGATGAACTACATGGTGCCGGGCGGTGTGATGTTTGATTTGCATCCGAATTTTGTGAAGAAGGTGAAGGAGTTTGTGGCGTTCTTTAGAACGAAGATTGATGAGTATGATACGCTGGTAACTTACAATGTGATTTTTCAGGAGCGGATGAAAAATGTGGGCGTGATTTCGGCAGCCGATGCGGTTTCGTTTGGCTGCACCGGTCCGGTGTTGCGCGCGTGCGGAGTGAAAAGCGACATAAGAAAGCTGTCGCCTTATGATGGTTACGAGAAATTAAATTTTGAAGAGCCGCTTGAAACTGCGGGCGATAGTTATGCGCGTTATCTGGTGCGCATGCGCGAGCTGCGCGAGTCGCTTTCGATAATTGACCAGTTGATTGATAATATACCGGAGGGAGATTTTCAGGCAAAGACGAAGGCGGTGTTGAAATTGCCGAAGGGAGAATTTTACAGTCGCGTGGAAACCGCACGCGGTGAGTTTGGGGTTTACATAATTAGTGAAGGAGGTTTGACTCCTTACAGAATTCATTTCCGCAGTCCGGGCTTTGCGAATCTTTCTTGTTTGAATCAGATTGCTCGCGGACAGAAGATTGGTGATTTAGTGGCGATGATGGGAACGCTGGATTTAGTGATACCAGATATAGATAGATAAAAAACATTCATGGCAAGAGTTCAAGAAAAATTTCCAGTTGTGTTTGTTGCTTGTCCTTTCAAGGAGGATAGGGTTTTTAATAGGAGAGTTTTTAAAGAACGACTTGGACACCTTCCTTGGAATTTGGTTTTTGCTGATGATAAAATTCGTTCCGACCAACTTTTGAAAAGAGCAGAGGATGATATTAAAACAAGTGACTTCGTATTGGTTGACATAACAGGTTGGAATGCGAACGTTAGTTTGGAGTTAGGATTAGCTAAGGGATTGGGTGTGGAATACAGAATTATTAGAAATTCAAAAGATGCAAACAAGGATGTGTATGCGGATTTAAAAGGTATTCAACGAATTGATTACGCTAAAGCGACTGGTCAAAAAGCATATGACACTCTGTTTAAGGAATTAGTAGATAAAGTTTTCAAGAAACAGTATTTCTCAAAAAAGCTATGGACTAAACTTAGTAATAAGGAACGTTCGGAGGATAGATTTGAATTTGCACTTTGGATTTTATCTCATTTCAAAAATTCGGAAGCCACTATTTCAAAAGAGAAGTTGAATAACTTGAAAAGAGGATTTCATTTTAAAAAAGGTGAAGGCGATGAGGTGATTGATTTACTGTGTCAAGAAAAACTATTAAAAAGAAAAGGGAAGGGTGGTGTAATTCGGCTTGGCAAACAAATTTATAACAAGGTTAAGGGTAATTGATGTTATCTATCGAACACATATCACAATCTCTTCACGAAACGCTTTCTGCTTCGCTGAATTCTACTTTGGTGTTGCTGATTGAAATGGCAATTGCCGGTGTGTTAGTGATTAGCTTATTTGCTGTGCTTGGTTTGGTGTTGGTATTTATGGAAAGAAAAGTTTCTGCTTATATGCAGATTCGCTTGGGGCCAAACAGAGTGGGTTATAAGGGTTTTGCGCAAACAGCGGCAGATACTTTGAAGCTATTGATTAAAGAGGGATTGACACCGGATGGTGCCGATAAGTTTTTATTCAACCTCGCACCGTTGCTTGTGATCGTAGTAGCCATGCTCATCATGGCACCCATTGCTTTCACCAAAGGGTTTCAGTTGTGGGATATTAATATAGGAGTGTTGTATGTAAGCGCGGTGAGCAGCGTGAGCGTAATCGGAATTTTAATGGCGGGCTGGGCGAGCAACAATAAATATTCTCTGCTCGGTGCAATGCGCAGCGGTGCGCAGATTGTGAGTTACGAATTGAGTGCAGGGCTTTCAGTAATTACGATTGTCATTCTCGTGGGCAGTTTGAGCATTAACGATATCATCGCTTCGCAACAAAACGGCTGGTGGATTTTCAAAGGGCACATTCCCGCTCTCATCTCGTTTGTCATTTTCATTATTGCTGTAACTGCCGAAACCAACCGCGCGCCATTTGATTTAGCCGAAGCAGAAAGCGAACTCACTGCCGGTTTTCATACTGAGTATTCGGGAATGAAATTCGCGTTGTTCTTCCTGGCAGAATACGTGAACATATTTATTGTGTGTTCCATTGCAGCAACGATTTTCTTAGGAGGTTGGATGCCCTTTCATGTCGGCAATTTAGAAGCGGTAAATCGTGTGTTTGATTTTATACCGGGCATTGTTTGGTTCTTCAGCAAAGTATTCTTCCTCATCTTTCTGATTATGTGGTTCCGCTGGACTTTCCCACGCCTGCGCATCGACCAACTGTTGAATTTAGAGTGGAAATATCTTTTGCCGATTGCAATGTTTAATCTTTTATTAACGACAATAATTGCCATAACAGGATTTTATTTCAAGTAGAATGTTCATAGCAGATTATATAAAGACTGTTTACAATGCCACCACTTCGCTGCTGAAAGGAATGCGCATGACCGGTTACTATTTCTTTAATCACAAGGAGATTATCACACAGCAGTATCCGGATGTAAAACCGGTAATGGCTGAGCGTTTTCGTGGGGAAGTGGTGATGATTCACGATGATAAGAATGAGCACCGCTGCACCGGATGCACAGCTTGCGAGTTAGCCTGTCCGAATGCCACTATCAAGATTGTAACCAAGCAGGAGTTGCAGCCGGATGGTAAAAAGAAAAAAGCACTAGAAACTTTTGTGTATCATTTAGAGCTTTGCACAATGTGTAACTTATGTATTGAAGCATGCCCGACCGGTGCTATTAAAATGGCACAGACGTTTGAGCACAGTGTGTTTGACAGAAGTAAATTGACAAAGAAATTAAATGCACCGGGAAGTAGATTGATGGAAGGAGTGGAATAAAAATTTTGAATTTCGAATTTTCAATTGTGGATTAAAATTCAATTCGCAATCGGCAATGCGAAATTCGCAATAAATAAAAATGGAAGTAAGAGACATCATTTTTTGTTTGTTAGGCACGCTGATATTAGTGAGCGGTCTTTTGGCGGTTACCTCACGCCAGATTTTCCGTTCGGCTATTTACCTGCTCTTCTGCATGATTGGCATAGCCGGTTTGTATTTCTGGCTGCAATACGAATTCATAGCGGCTGTGCAGATTGTAGTTTATGTGGGCGGCATTGTGGTGCTTATCATCTTCTCCATTTTTCTAACGCACCGCGTTGGAAGTGATTTACCCGCACCCGAATACAAGCGAACAATTTTTGCCGGCCTTGCCAGTTTGTTTGCGTTCCTGCTTTTCTGGAGTGTGATTAAGCGAAATGAATTTTGGGGCGAGCAGCCATCTGGTGAATTAAGCGTGAGAAAAATTGGTGAAGAAATGTTGAACTACAAACAAGGAGGTTTTGTACTGCCGTTCGAAGTGGTTTCAATTTTATTACTCGCGGCAATGATTGGTTGTATTGTCATCGCCATGCGGGCACAAACAGAAAAGAACTAATGGAAGTAGGACTGACACAAATATTATTCCTCAGCACCGCGCTCTTCTTTATTGGCGTGTATGGTTTTCTGACGCGCAGGAACATGATTACGATGCTGATGGCGGTGGAGCTGATGCTGAATGCAGTGAACATCAACTTCATTGCGTTCAATAAATATTTGTGGGGAGGAAAACTGGACGGTGTGTTCTTTACCATTTTCATTATCGCCATTGCCGCTGCTGAAGCGGCTGTTGCTATTGCCATTGTCATCAATATCTATCGCAATTTTGGAAGTATTGATGCGGAAGATGCCGATAGTTTGAAATTCTAAAACTGGAAAAGTGAAAAGCAAAAGACAAATACTACGAATAGCCAACTGGTCAATTACAACAGTGGTTGTTTTGTATTTGGCTCTGATGCTACAACCAACCTTGCTTTTTGCCAACCACATTGAATACAGGCAATGCTCCATTCATTCTGATAAACCTATTGATAAAAATATTACTGCGGTAATTGACGATGCGCTGTTGCGAATTTCTAAATCAGAAATTTATGACACCAAACTTCATTTCAATATTTACATCTGCAATTCGCTTTGGAGGTTTTTTGTTTTCGCTCAGGGAAATATGAATGCAGGAGCCGTTACTCATTACCACCTTACCGGAAATATTTTTTTACGCCCTTGTGATATTGCCAACAATCAAATTGTGCGACCGGATAAGTGGAAAAATTCGCCTCATCCATTTTCATTCAGCGACCGGCCACTTTCTTACTATTTCGCACACGAGATGACTCACAAGTTAGAAGCAAACTACATGGGTGCATTCGATTTTAGTAAACCAACATGGCTTATTGAAGGTTACGCTGACTACATTGGTAAAGACGGCAATTTTGATTTTGAAGAAAACCTTCGCCTGCTTCATGCCAACGCGCCTGAGTTAAATCCCACATTGGGTCTTTACCGAAACTATCATTTGAAAGTTGCTTATTTGTTAGATAAAAAGCAGTGGAGAGTTGAACAACTATTCGCAAACGCACCTGATGAAAAATTATTGACAGAAGAAATACTTCGGTTGAATTACGAAAGCAAAAACAATTCTGTCCGCAAATTATGAATGCAACAACCATCGCTCTCATTCCTCTTCTTCCTCTGCTTTCATTCCTGGTATTAGGAATTGGTGGAAAGAAAAAATTCAAAACAAGCGGAGGAATTATCGGCACGCTTTCGCTCACCGGTTCGGCTTTGCTTTCGTTGTGGACGGCTTTCAATTACTTTTTTGTTTCAGGAAAAGTGGATGGTGTTTATCAGAAACTGGAAGTGCTGAAAATTCAATGGCTGGAATTTGCACCCGGTGTTTCTATTGACATTGGTTTATTGCTCGACCCAATTTCAGTAATGATGTTGGTCGTAGTCACTTTCATTTCGCTGATGGTGCATGTTTATTCTCTCGGTTATATGAAGGGCGAAGAGCGTTTCTCTATTTATTATTCTTTCCTCTCGCTGTTTACTTTTTCGATGTTGGGATTGGTTTTGTCTTCCAACATTTTTCAGATTTATATTTTCTGGGAGTTGGTAGGTGTTTCATCGTTCCTGCTCATCGGATATTATTTTGAAAAGCCGAGCGCAGTGGCTGCTTCTAAAAAAGCATTCATTGTTACGCGCTTTGCCGATTTAGGATTTCTGATTGGTATTCTCATTCTCGCATTTCATGCAGAGACGCTTGACTTCGGAACTTTGATTCAGCGACTGACAGATGCTAATTCACCGCAATTGCATTCTGCTATTGCAGGAGGATTGTTCGGCATTAGTGCGCTGACTTGGGGATTGTTACTGGTGTTTATCGGTGGTGCGGGAAAGAGTGCGATGTTTCCTTTGCACATCTGGCTGCCCGATGCGATGGAAGGCCCTACTCCGGTTTCGGCATTGATACATGCGGCAACTATGGTGGTGGCGGGAGTTTATCTCGTGGCGCGTTTGTTTCCGGTGTTTGCGCTTTCTTGCCCCGGTGCGCTGGAAGTGGTGATGTATGTGGGTGCTGCTTCCGCATTGTTTGCGGCTGTGATTGCCTGCACGCAAACGGATATTAAGCGCGTGCTCGCGTATAGCACCATGAGCCAGATTGGTTACATGATGTTTGCGCTCGGTGTTTCGGGTTACGGTGGCGAAAACGGTTTGGGTTTCACGGCTTCGATGTTTCATTTGTTTACGCACGCTATGTTTAAGGCACTGCTGTTCCTCGGTGCGGGCGCGGTGATTCATTATGTGCATTCGAATGAGATGGGCGATATGGGCGGTTTGCGCAAGCACATGCCGGTGACGCACCTAACATTTTTGATTGCGTGTCTGGCGATTGCCGGTGTGCCTCCGTTCAGCGGATTTTTTAGCAAGGAAGAAATTCTGACGGCTGCTTTTCATTCCAACAAACTGGTTTACGGCATTGCGCTGTTTACTGCGGGGCTGACTGCATTTTATATGTTCCGCTTATACTTTTCTATTTTCTGGAAGAGAGAATACATTAACCACGGAGACACAGAGAACACAGAGCATCATGGAGAGGCGCCATTTACAATGAAAATTCCTTTAATGATTTTGGGTGTGCTGGCAATTGTAACGGGCTTTGTTCCGTTTGGAGAATTTGTGAGCAGCGATGGCGAAGCACTACACAGCGAGTTTCATTTGACGATGGCGATTGCACCGGTGGTGTTTGGTTTGGTTGGAATTTTTGTTGCGCTGATGATGTATAAAAGCGAAAGCAATTTACCTGCGCGTGTTTCATCTGCCATGCGCGGTTTGCACACAGGAGCCTTACACAAGTTTTATGTAGATGAGGTTTATCTGTTTGTGACGAAGAAGATTGTTTTCAATTTGATTGGAAGACCTAGTGCATGGATTGATAAACATGTGGTGAACGGTTTGGTGGATGCAGGCGGTATGTTTGCGCAGGACGGCAGCGATGAGTTGAGTGTGTGGCAGAGTGGAAAGGTGCAGGGTTATGCTATTTGGTTTTTGGTGGGAGTGATTGCGTTGGTGGTGGGGTTTGTGTTTTTGTAGATACGGGTATTTAGACAGACAGAGTTTTAATTATTGGCTTATCAAATTTTTCATTTGATTTTATTCTTACTAAAACAAGATGGCACCAAACTTTGCGGATGAAACAAAATTATTGATTCGACTTAAATCTGCTTTCGATAAAAAGCAAAAGTTCACATTCCTAGTAGGGTCGGGCTTAACTTGTTCTAATTTATCTAAAGGAGAACTCGGAGTTGGCAGCGTAAGCGAAATCGTAGAAGACATCCGAAAAATATTCATTCAAAACAATCAAGAAGGGTTGTTTGATTCAGAAATTACTAATTCTGATAACGGGAATCAATATCAAAAGGCCGTAAGGCTTTTACTTGATTGTTTTGGTCAAGATGAGGCCAACAAAGTTATTTTTCGTTCAGTTCTAAAAGCAAGAAGCAATAAAACAAAACTGAATACCAAGGATGATGAAGTGGGTCCATCTATTTTGGAACAAGATGTAGACAATTGGTATCTAAGAAAAGGAGTAGATGCATTGGGTGAAATCTTTGTAGATTTTAATGATTCATTTTCTGGTCCAATTCTTACTTCAAATTTTGACCCATTAATTGAGATAGGCATACGTAAACACAATGGAACGCCCCAATCGGTTTTCTTAGTTAACGATGGTAAGTTTAGTAATTCTATATCTCACGCAGTTCATCAAGTTTTACACTTTCATGGCTATTGGACAGGTGATGACACACTTCACACTATCGACCAACTTACACGTCCAAGGCCTCAATTAAAAGGCGATTTGAGGAAATTACTTGCAAATAATCTTTTAGTTGTATCGGCATATGGTGGGTGGGACGATGTATTTACTAATACTTTACTTGAGTTAATTAGCGAAGGAGGGAATAACTTTAACGTTCTTTGGACTTTCTATGAGTCTGATGAAAAAGAGATTGCTAAAAAACATAGCCGCCTTCTAGAAAAACTTTCTCCATCAATTGGTCAAAGAGTCATTTTATACAAAGGAATTGACTGTCAGAATTTTTTCCCCAAGTTATTGGAAAACTTTAATGCAAACAAAGTATTAGGAGAGCCTTCTAGTGCGCCAATTGCAAAGAGTGCTGATACAAACCATGACATTGCCGTTGTTCAAACGGATTTTTCGATAAAAACAAAAAGCATATTTACATGCGATACGCCCCCAAACAATTCGATTTGGGTCGGTAGAAAAAAAGAAATAGGTGATGTATTAAATTCTGATTACAAAACTTGTTTTATCACTGGCATTGGGGGGCAAGGCAAATCAGGACTTGCTTCTCATATTGTAAAGTTTATACTAAGCGAAAAGCATCAATATGAGTATTGGGATTGGAGAGATTGTAAAGAAGAAGACAATAGGATTCATACCATAGTTACCTCAATTATAGAACGCCTTACAAATGGAGATGTGAGAGCCGTGAATTTATTAAGCGAATCAACAGAAACGGTAATTGAATTATTTTTTGAGCTCTTAGGAAACAGAAAAATTTTCTTTGTTTTTGACAACGTAGACAAGTATATAGACTATGAGAAGTTTAGTCCAGAAAGAGGTATTGGAAAGATTTTTGATCTAGCTAATTCTAAAAGCCACAATTCTAAATTCATTTTTACATGTCGACCTAATATACATGTGACAAATGCATCATTTCAGCAGATAAAGTTAGGCCCATTAGATGTTGAGGAAACAATCGAATTATTCAAACAGAGTAAAGCAAATTTGAATTCGGAGCAACTGATCCAAATTGCAAAGGAGTCTCATATAGTTACAGAAGGGCATCCATTATGGCTCCATCTCATTTGCGCACAATCAAAAAGTGGGTACGCAATAGTGTCTACCTTCCTTCAAGACATAAAAGCGCATAAACTTTCATCGACAGATAAACAGTTCTATGCTCAGGTGGACAATACGTTAAATGTTGTTTGGAAGTCGTTAAACTACAAACAACAAACATTATTGCGCGGATTGGCTGAGTCAGTTACAGCACTGACTGAGGACGAAATATCACTAGTGTTGGGATCTGAGCTTTCTGCTAATCAATGTAGAAAATCGCTAAGGAAGTTAATGAGTTTAAATCTATTGGTTATTAAGTCATCTGAAGATAGCAGTGATTTGTATGAATTACATCCTTTGGTGAAGGAGTTTATTTTAAATAAGTTTCAAAGAAATGAGCGCTCAAAATTTATAGCTCTTTTTGTAAACTTTTACGACTCTTTAATTGTAGTAATTAAGCCCAAACTAAATGCAGATTCTCCTCTGAGCTATTTTCAAAAATGGACAAATAAAATTGAGCTTCAAATTAATAAAGGCGATTACCAAGAGGCCTTGCTATCATTACAAGAAATATCAAGTTCAATCTTGTCGGCTGGTTTTGTAGACGAGTATCTGAGAGTTTCAATTAGATTATTTGTTGAGATGGATTGGTTGAAGGCTATAACAGAAGAGTTTCCATATTTTCATGATCAAGTTGATTCGTTTATTCATACGTTAGTAGATTATGGTCGCTTTATAGATGCAGACGCATATTTGCACAAATACGTAAAAAATATTTCTAGCAAAGGCAATCACTATATCGGATATTGCAATAGCAAGGCATATTTACATTGGTATAAAGAGGAGTATACTACTGCGATTGAATGGAGCGAACAGGGAATAAAATTGCTAAAGAATCCAGAGTTAAATAGCAACAAAGACATAACTCATAATCTTGCCTTGGCGTTACGAGACACAAGAGAAAAATCAAGTCTCGAAAGGGCTCTAAAAATATTTTTAAAAGAAGAGGCTCTGGATGAGATAATCAATCCGGATGTTGTTAACTCTAACTTTGGTGGAAGTTACTATGGCAATATAGGTCGTTGTTTATGGTATATGCAAAAGATTGATGACAGTTTGATTTGTTATGTCAAAGCTGTCCGACTTTTGTCGGAAGAACAACTATCTAACACTCGTCTAAATTTAGGTTGGGGTTATTTATGGTTAGGCGAGGCATTTGATTTTAAGGGGCAATTTGAACGAGCGTTTTACTTTTACAAGCGCTGCTATTTGTATTGGGAAAAAATAGCACCAGTTAAGGCTAAGTTAGCGGAAGTAAAAATCAAGCATTTGCTTGATAGTGGAAAAATAACTCAAGAGATATTTTCTTCTAGTGAAATTAAAGTCGACAATTATTGTTCAGAGTACTTATCTGTACAAAGCCAGCGTTAGGTAAGTTTGTTTAAACCAAAGTTCTTCAAAATAAAATTGAAATGAATTTATCTCTCTTAATTTCTCGTACGAGTTATCAATGCAACGGTAAGGCGGCTGTTCGGGGTAGCGATTGTAGTGGAAATCCTTTTTTGTGCGTGGATGTTTTGCGTGGACAAAAAAGATTGGAACGGAAAGCGCGGGGATGAAATTTTTTCAATTAAAAAATAAACAGAGCAAAAATTTCAGCAACCCCCATCATCATAAAAATAAATTGAAATGAATCTTTCATTACTCATATTACTACCGGTGCTTGCTTCGTGCGGAGTTTTGCTGGCGCGTGATGCAAAACAAGTGCGGTGGATGGCACTGATTGGTTCGCTGTTGCAATTGGCTTTGGTAGGATGGCTGGCAGTGGCGTATGTAAGCGCGCGCAACGCAGGAGTGGCAGAGCAATTTCTTTTTCAGCAGCGCATGAGTTGGTTCAGTGCGTTCAACATTCAGTATTACGCGGGGGTGGACGGCATTTCGGTGGCGATGATTATGATGACGGCACTGGTGGTGGTGGCGGGTGTGCTGGTGAGCTGGAAGGTGGAGCGCATGACGA
>JAXLUN010000008.1:0-128911 GCA_046329535.1 Chitinophagales bacterium | reverse complement strand
TCTCATTAACATGAGGGGGCTTTTTTATGGTGTAGATGGATGAACTCTAAAGGATCTTTTAGTAACTATAATAACCTAATGTAACGTATTTCTGGTGTTTGATATTTCGCAATCCAAACTTTATTTCACAAAAGGGTAGTGTGTTCACTATTAGCACAATTTCTTACAAAGTCGTTTCGTTTTTAGTTTGATTGAATCATTCCATTCATCTACTAAAAACATGATTTATGGCTACTACCAAACTGACCCCTCGCCAGAAAATGATTAATATGCTTTATCTGGTACTTACCGCTATTCTGGCGCTCAATGTTTCCTCCGAAGTGCTCGATGCATTTAAAGATGTAAATGATGGTATTGAACTAAGTAATAAAACTATGAAGATTAAGAATGATGGTTTGTATGCAGAATTTACTAAACAGTATGGTATTGACTCACTACGAGCTAAGGATGCTTACTTTAAAGCAACACAGGCAAGATTAATTTCTAAAAATCTATATACACTACTGGATGAGTACAAACAACAGATGATACAGGAAGCCGGTGGTATTGTGCAGGAAACAGGTAAGATAAAACGGGATGATGATATAGATGTTCCTACGAGAATGTTCGTAGAAAAAAATGGGCAAACAGGGCGGGAGCTTAGACAGAAAATTCAGGATGCACGCCAGCAGTTGTTAGCCTTGATGCTGGATGACGATCGAGAGAAAATGGAATGTTCATTTGCAATTCGTATTCATGAACCAACCGATGGGCGAACTTGGGAGTATGCACGTTTTAATCATGTTCCTGTAGTGGCGGCTGTTACAGAAATTTCAAAATTTCAGAATGATGTACTAGCGGCAGAAGGCCACATTATGGAAAGCCTTTACAGTTCAGTTTATAAAGAATCTGAAACGGTAGATCAATTTGCAGCCAAAATAATTTCAGGCAGCAATTACATTTTGCAAGGTGATCAGTACAAAGCGGATGTGATGATTGCTGGTTATAGTACAACCCTTAAACCTGAGGTGTTTCTAGGTAGTTTCACCAATCAGGTGAGGCGCGATCAATATAACGGATTAGTGCCTATGACTTCCACCAATGAAGAGCTTCCGCTAACTAACATAACTCCTATTGATGTACGTGACGGCTTAGGAAAACTGACTATGCCGGCTAATGGGACAGGGACAAAGAAATACACCGGAGTTATTCGGTTACCCAGCAAAAATGGGGGGTATAAGTTGTTTCCTTTTGAAGGAGAATATGAGGTAGCTCCTAAACTGGCGGTAGCTTCACCACGCAAAATGAACGTTCTGTACATCGGACTTGATAATCCGGTTGATATTAGTGTAGCAGGTGTTTCACAGAATGATGTGGTAGCTTCTTTTGAAGGCAGTGGTACATTAATCAAAAACAGCGATGGTAGCTACAAGGCTTTGGTTACAACTCCAGGTAATGCTAAGATTAAGATAAGCGCCCGAATCAATAATACGTTAGTTCCAATGGGGGAGCAGGTATTTCGCATTAAGCGGATTCCGGACCCACTTACAACCATAGATGGTAATAAGAAAGGTGGGGAGATAAGACCAGCGGTAATTCAGCAGATAACCGGTGTTGTTGCCCGTAGCGATGATTTTATTTATGGTGATATACAATGGAAAGTACTAAGCTGCAGAGTTGGTGTAAGAAAAGGAATTGACTACTACCCGGTAGATAATCCCGGTCCGGCATTCAATCAAAAGGTGAAGGATCTGGTAAAGGGATTAAAGAAAGGAGATGCTGTTTTCATTGATGAAATTTTAGTGAAAGGTCCGGACGATAAGACCCGAAAGATTGCACCACTTGCTTTCAATATTACTTCGCAGTAATTCAAAAGCGCTGATACTTTTTATTTATTCAAAAAACATGTGTATGAAAACGATAGGAAAAATAGGATTGTTATTGGTTGCCAGCGTGATTGTAGAAGACGTTTTTTCTCAGATTGAACCTTCATGGCAACAGACCAACAGTGCTTGGCAAAAGAGAGACCGAAGCGAAATGAGGCCGCTGGAATGGGAGTCTGTTCGGGAGGCTGATGTAATGTGGAGTAAAAACACTTGGCGAATGATTGATACACGTCAAAAAATGAATCTTCCCTTTAGTTATCCGCAAGAGCCTTTGGTACAAATTATTCACGAAGCCGCCAAACGGGGTGAGATTGATGTTTATGACGCATCGGTGGTAAATGCTGACCAATGTGTGAAGAAGTTAGAAGTGGAAATGGTGCGAAGAACGGGAACACGTAATGATACAAGTATGGCCTATAATATACTGAACCCGGATATAGAAGAGCAGCAGATTGTGCATGAAGAATTGGCCTGGAACAGGATTACGAAATATAAAATTCGTGAGGTGTGGTATTTTGATACACACCTGTCTGCCATGAAAGTGCGGATACTGTCTATTGCACCTGTCATGGAGGATTATGATGCTAATGGTAATTACCGTGGAGATATGACCATGTATTGGGTACCTTATGCCAGACTTCGGGAGCTCTTAGCTAAACATGAAGTGCATAATTCAAAGAATGACTCACAGCAGTTGAGCTGGGAGGATTTATTTGAAGCGAGGATGTTTGAAAGTTACATATACAAGGAGAGTAATGTGCATGACCGTAATATACAGGAGTATGCCAGCGGGGTAGATGCCCAGTTAGAAAGTGAGCGTATAAAACAGGAAATATTTGAAAAGGAACACGATGTATGGGAATACTGAATGTTGTTTAATTCAGTGTAACTTTTAATACCTCGTATTCTGCAGTTTGTTTGTTTTTGGTGGTAAGCCAAAAGTATGTGCCATCGTAAGCAATCCCATTTACTGTGTAACCGTCCAGATACCAGCTTTGAACAGGTCTTTTATAGTATGGGTGCATGTTGTATATCAATCCGCCTTTGGCAACATAAAGATAACCATTGGCAAAGGCCATGTCGGTTACATCGTTATTGATATCGTCTACATTTTCCCAACTATCATCCAATATGTTGTAGTCGATATAGTTACCCGAGGCATAGTTATACAGTTTACCATCGCCACCGGCTGTGGCCCAGAGGTAGTTAGATGGACTGATAACGGCCGATTTGAAAGTGAATGCGCCCAGCCCTGTATTAAATTTATAGGCATACTGACCGTGAACACACCAAAGAGTGTTGTCTACATAATCGAGCCCCTGATAAGCCATGTCGGCTGGTGTGAGGGCGCTGATTCTATGCTGAAGAGTGTTGTATTCAACCAGTTTAGAACCGCTGCTGTAGTACTTAAAAGTATATAGCTTGCCAGCATAGTGCGTAATGGTAGCAGCATGAAGTGTATCTGTAAAACGGTCGGCAATAACAATCGGTTTAACCCAGTCTGATATAGAAGTGGGGGCATGTTTTTCTTTCAGCAACACAAATACATGTTTTGTGGCGTTATCAAAAAACAGGGTATCACCATCTTGCCTAACATTAAGCAGGATGTTCGTAGAACTGAAATTAGCCGAACTGTTAATTTGTATCTGGTTGCCGGTGAATTTATAGATAGAGTAATCTGCATTTTTGTAATCATCAACCGTTGTATATAGATGATACATTTTTCTCTCATCGGTAAAGTGGTAATAACTTAGTTCATTTGATGAAGTGGTCAAATCGCGCCAGGTACCACTGACGTCAATGCCATTCGCTGAATTATCTTTTTTGCATGCCGGTATTACGCAAAGTAATGACAGTAAGGTGAGGCACGTATATAAACGAATAACGTTTGTCATGATGATATTGATTTAGTCTAAAGTGATTTTGGCAAAATATCCAGGTACATCTATATGGTCAGAAACATGCACATAAAACCAAGTGCCGTCAGAGGCAATGCCTTCGGCACCGTCTATTCCCTTAATGGTGTATGTTTTTACTGCCTTCAGAGTTGCAGGGTCTATTTTGTAAATATAGTTGTAGGCCAAGCCATAGAGATAGCCAGCGTGATAGGTCAAATCGCGCAGCGAGGAACTGAATTGTCTGCCGGCATCATACGAATCGGTAAGTATATTGTAGGTATACATCCGGTTATTATTTATACCCCAGCAATAGAGGGTGTTTACACCATCATAAGCCAGCACATGGATTTGGCCTGGTGGCACAGCTGCTGTAAAAGTTACCGCACCGCTCGGATTCAGTTTTCTTAACTGACCTACGCCACCATCGGTGATACCCCAAAAATTAATTCCGGCTGCTTCGAAACCCCAATAATCATCGGGCCCTGCCGATACGGGAAGGTCTTCCTGTCCTGAGGGCAGACTAAAATGTCGGAAGGTGCTCCCGTATACATCGCACAGCCATAACTGGGAACCAGTATAGGTTAAAGAGCTCAGGTCTACACCGGTTCTGATTATCTTATCCGCTATATCTACCTGCTTTATCCAGTCGGTTTCGGTTGGAGCAGACGCATCTCTTACCAAAATGACGTTGTTGCTGTTGGCATCATCCAGCACCGGAGACCCCAGCAGCTTAAGGGTATCTCCATTTTGTTTTTTGAGGTAAATGTTCAGTCCATAGTTGTATAAACTAACAGTAGTTTCTTCTTGCTGATATACCCCTTTATAGATGGTTCGTATACCCTGATTGTTTTGCTGATAAACCGCATAGGTGTTATCGTCATTAAACACATAATAGTTTGGCAAAGTATCATTATCGGGTGTATAGACTAAACGATACTTGCCGGTTATGCTACCGCTGTCGGTTTTCTTTTTGCAGGAGTTAGAAGACAGCAAGACTAGCGCAATTGCTGAAACGGTTAACAGAGAATGGATAGACTTTTTTATCATGGCTTACTGAAGTTGTATTTTATGCAATTTAGGGTTGGTGTCGGCCAGTGAACTGAAACCACCAATAGTTAGAATGTAGAAGTCGGAGCCTTTCAGGGTAAGACCGGTAATAAACTCTCCGGTGGTCAAAAAGTATGTATTGGTAACCAGGTAGGTGGTTAAGTCAAGCTTTAGAATGATGTTGGCAAATGACAGATAGGCATAGTTGCCCTCTATTACCATATCAGGTGCAAATATGGAACTGACAGTACTTCCTACAAAGTCGGGCATGGAGGTGATCAAAATATAAGCATTAGTTAATGTGTTGTATTGATATAAATCACCGTTGTCGGTAAACAGCAAAATGTTGTTTCCTTCCGATGCCAGACAAACCGGTTTATCGGTACAATCGCCACTATTGGCCAAAGTAAAACCGGTGGTGTAATCTATATGATACAGTTTTTTGCTGGTAGGGTAATCGTTCACCCAAATGTTGCCGGCAATGGTGGTTAGTCCTACTGCGTTTTGGGAAACTCCGGCTGAATCGACAATCTGATAAGTGACTGGGTTAACCTTATACATCAGGTTAGCGTAAGCACTTGATATCAGAAAATTGGAACCATCCCACTCCATACTACCAAAACGCAAGCCGCTGCCCAGACTATGGCTTTCTGTTTCCACTATTTTACCAGACCATGTGTCGACATTTACCGGGGCCGTTTTTCTTAGCACCAGATATACGTGCGTATTGGTGATGTACAAACTATCGTTGGAAATAGTATAGTTAAACAACTCGGTGCCCTCACCGGGAGGAGCAAAGGTAATTTGAGTTTCATCGGCTGTATATACATCCTGAGAGGAGGAATGTACACCATATAAACCTTCTTTAAGTACGCGGAAGGTTTGGCTGTTTTCAAACACCAGATACGTATAGGTGGTATCGTTCAGCGGTTGCCAGGTGCCGGTTAGTGGCAGGGTGAGCGTATCTTCTTTCTTTTTGCAGCCGGTTGTAAAAAGCAGAACTGTGAACGCAGTTAACATTAAACCGTACAGATATTTACGATGAATCATGGGGCAAATCTTTGAGCGAAAGCTAACAAGTTTTGCGAAATGAAAAGAGAAGAGCTTATTCAAAAATAGATATTCGGTGTATAATTTACCTTTATATTAATGTGAAGGTTATGATAAGTTACTCTATCCTGATATAGTCAATAATACTTCGCTTATCGTATTTTAAGAAAGGTATGGAACTCTGCTCGTAGTAGGTTCCGTCCTGATACATTGGAGATCCGATCCACAAAAATGAGTGCTTATCTGGAATTTTAGCCATATCTCTGGTGATTAAAGCTGTTTGTTTACCATCTAGCAGAAAATGAACTCTGTCAGGATACCAATAAAGTTCGTAGGTATGAAAAGAATCGAAAAATGAGCGGGGCAGGTTTTCTCCCGGAATATTTAACTGTCGATCATTGAGACGGTTTACGTTATATCCATCCAGCTTTTTTTGTTCTCCTGGTTTTATTTTTACCTGTTCATCGCGCATATAATCAACAATTGAATAATTGATAAAAGCGTTATCGTCCCACATGGTGTTTATACTCTCCTGACTGCTCCATATTTCAAAGTCTATTTCAAAGGGCTGCAGTCCAGCTCCGTTGACCAGATGGCGATAAGCCTGATTAGTATCCACCGCATCTGGGTCGCGTTGGTAAAGCCAAAGGTTATGAACTATGCCATTGGGTGTTCCCCAGTTAGTAAACATTTGTGCAAACTTAGCTCGAACGGTCAGGTGGCCATATTTTAGTGAAGGGCCAAACAGAAACTCTCCCCAGTTTTTGTTGTAATCTCCTCTCCGAGATTTAGGGATGCGAAGAATAACGCCCGAGGAATCAATAGTTGTATTCTCTTTTCTGATTCCATATTTGGCTTTCACATATCCGGCACTTTTGATCAACCCTTTAAAGTAAGTTTCGGCATTCCAATGTTCGCTGATGATACTTTTATACCAACCTGAACAAGTGTCGCATAAAGGTTTTTCTTTTCCATCTTTTGGAACATAAATATGTCCTGGAGTAAGATCATTGATGCCATCAAAATATTCATCAAGAAAAACAAATTTGAAATGATGAGGCCCAACATAAGCCAGATGGTTTTTGTAATTTTTACCATTGTTAGTTAGCTCATCTTTTTTTACTACAGCAAATGGGTTTGTTTGTTGCAAATCAAGTAATGGATTCAGTAATGGTTCATTGGTATTTTCTTCTTTAGCTAATAACATAAACTCGTAATTGCCAGGCCTGGCCGGATCCTTGGAAGGGTCAAAATCAAACTCATGTTTGGGATTCATACCAATGGAGTAAGGTAATCTTATAGTTACACTGTCAAATGGTTCTATACTTGTATTTATCACTTCACTGGCGCCATAATAGTTATCCAGATAGGAGGAGCTATTCAAGTCTATGCTGCTATCAGTAGCATACCAATAAGTAGTGTTTTGATAAAAGAGTCGAACCTTATATTTTTTTCTTACAGCAGATGTATTGCAAAGGGTAACAACGGCATAGGCTTTATCTTGAGTCAGGCAGGTATTAGGAAAGCAAACCTCTGCATATTTCCAAACAGTATCCGATGTATGATAAATACACTGGTCGCTGTAAATATGAGTGTATTGAAGATTAAGAGCGGTGTCGAAACCCAGGGGGCTGAAATGAGTGATAAAGCTGGCTGAAGAGGAAACTGCACTTGTATTTAGTTGGTCGTTTTTATAGTAAGCAACAGGAAGTTGATACAGCAAATATTTCTTATCAAAGTATGTAAGCTTAGGCCTTTGGGGTTTGTCAGAGTCTACTGGCTTCATGGTTTGTTGCACACAAGCGGACAGACATAAGAGCAAGAAAAATAAAGGAATTAGTGTGCGCATGTGTACTACCAGATTTTAAAACCGAATATCCAATTTCCGAGCGTAAGCATATACAGTAAAAGAAGCAGTATGCCGGCTACATCTAATATTAATCCGGCTCTCATCATGTCCCGGGTATCTATGTCTCCCGTACCATAAACAATGGTATTAGCAGCGGTGGCTACAGGAAGCATGTAACCAAGCGATGCACTGAAGGTGGCAGTAAGCATAAGTAATAGGGGATTTATTCCCAGACTTCCGGCCAGAGGAATAACTACCGGTAACACTAACTGTATGCTGGCGGTATTAGAGGCGAACTCGCTCAACACCGTTACCAATATGGCTACTCCCAAAAGAATAAATACAATAGGTGCGCCATGTAATACTTCTAAACGCGAGGCAATCAATGCACTTAATCCGGAAGATTCAAAACCTTTGGCCATTGCAAAGCCACAACCAAAAAGCAAAATAATATTGAGAGGCAGTTTAGAAACATCTTTCCATTCCAGTATATGTTCAGGGTTGTCAGCTGTTTCATCAAAAGTATCAGGATCAGCCTCTATGGTTCGAGTGACCGACTTCGAGTGCGCATTTCTTTGCCTGACGGGAATTAGAAACAGAAAAAATGAAGTAAAAATAACTACTGTGCTGTCTTTAATATAACCTGAAATACCTCCAAACAATTTGCTCCAGCCGGGAATAACGACAAACTCAAGATTCAGATTTTCTCTAAAGAACCACAACAAAACTGTAGCTATAAAAAGCGATAGCACTACCTTCTCTTCATATTTCATAGCACCCAGTTTTTTATGCTGTGTTTGAATGTAGCTCATATCAAAAGGTCTGTTTATGCAAGTAGGGATAAACATCTTTTTTAGAATAAAATACGATACCATTAGTAATGTGGCAGAAAATGGAACGCCAAGTGCCATCCAGTTTATAAACGTAACCGGCTGTCCGTTGGGGAAGCGCGCAGCATACATGCCGGCAAATATCATATTGGGCGGGGTTCCCACTAGGGTTGCCATACCGCCAATAGTTGCACTGAATGAAAGCCCGATTAGGATGCCTGTAGAGATACTTTTGTGATGTTGTTCACCATAAATCTCTTTTTGTGATATGATTGCCATTACGGCAGCAATCAACATCATTACAGTTGCTGTATTACTAACCCACATGGAGATAGTATAGGACGTTACCATTACACCCAGTAAAACTTTGGCTGGTGTATTGCCTGTCATCATAATTATTCTAAATGCTAACCTCTTATGCAATCCCCATTTTTCCATTGCATATGCCAGAAAAAAACCACCCATGAACAAAAAAATAATCTGATCCATATACTGCATAGCAACTTCTTCTGTTTTCATAATACCCAGAATGGGCATAAGGACAAAAGGTAATAAAGATGTTACGCCAAGGTGAAGAGCTTCGGTAAGCCACCAAACAGCTACCCATGTAACAACAACAGCCATGAAGCAAGCCTGCTGTGGGAAGTCGCAATAAGAAAGAGTGGTATAACTTACAAAAGCCAGACCCGGTGCCAATAAAATGGGAATCCATTTTTTGCTCATAGATTAAAAATAGCCAGAAGTTTTTCTTGTAAAAGAGTGGTCAACAAGCAGTTTCCATCAATACTAAACCCGACCATTCGAGATAAACCGCTTTCCATCTGCCTTACATATTTTTTTGGCTACATCCCTACCGGTAGTTACGGCAATGGGTAAGCCACCACTGGGGCGATTCCAGTGACTGGCATAATAGAAATTTTTAAGCCCCGGAAATGTGGTTTTGACGGGTGTAGGTGCAAGAAAGTTTTTACCTGCCAGCAACCCTTGAGCACTTCCTTTCCAGTTGCCCGTATATCGTAGAATAGTAGCAGGAGTAGCTACATCAATTACCTCAACCTTTTCTCTAATTCCACCCAACCGCTGATCTAATTGATCTAGAACTCGTTTAGCAAATTCATCCTTAATTTTTCTATACTCAGCCCGGTTGTTTTTGCGGTGATTGATCCAGAACTCATGCTTCTTTGTATAGAAACTCACAATCACTACACTTTTACCCTTAGGTGCCATAGAAGGGTCGTAGTTGTAGATGTGTGTTTCCATTCGGGTGTAAACTGTACCGTCTGGACTCACTAGCGGTTTCGTAAGCGGAAACCTTGTAAGGTGAGGTAAGTGACCGAGATCAGAATTAATGCCAAATGAAAATTGCATTACACTGTAAAACACGTCCAAACTTCTGCCCTCATTCAGGTCCAGCATATCTTTATTTACATACTTACCATCCAACAGTTCAAATGCAGTAAGATGCCAATCGGCAGCAGAGAGTGTTATGTCTGAATAATGTTTTACCCCATGGCGAACAACAACTCCTTTGGCTTCACCCTGCTCAGTAATAATTTTGTGTACCGGGGTGTGGTAATGAATTCTGCCCCCCAAGGCAAGATATTGTTCTTCAAACCGTTCTACAAACTTTAGCGAGCCACCCATGGGGTACCCAGCACTTTTTTTATCAAAACTGGCCATTGGAAAATACACTACCAGCAGGTTAACCTCCTCACCGTCATATAGCAATTCTAGGCTTTCACGTAGAAAAGCATTCTTAAATTTTCTGGCTACTGTATAATTAGTCTGTCCCCACAACTTTAAAAACCAAAACCCAAACTCTGCATAACGTATCATTTTAAAGCCGCGAATGATAGAAGGAATCAAAGGCAGGTCGTCCATAATAGGCGGCATGTCAAACTTTTGAATAACACGCATTGGATGTATAAAATCTCGAATCACCTGCTCATCTTCTGGTGATAAGTCAATCATATAAGCCTGCAATGCATCTAGATTAGTATAGAATCGGAATACTTTACTGCCATATTTATCTGCATGATCTTTAACTTCAATAAACATCCGGATTTCGTGGTTTAACCACTGAATTCTCTTCATGTCAACGAGTTCATTCCATATTTTAAAGAAAGAACTGCCTTCATCGCTACCTAGAATCCAGTGAGCGCATCCATCAAACACATATTCGCCTTTTTGCCAGGTAGTGCAAAGGCCACCAGGTATATTGTGTTTTTCAAAAATCTGCGTTTCATAGCCATTCATCTGCAGATAGCAACCTGCGGCCAGTCCTGATATACCTCCTCCAATAATGTTTATCTTCTTCAAGTTGTATGGATGTTTAAGCGCGAAGAAAGAAAAGAAACGGTGAATGCCGAACCGGAAAAGGGAGTCTAGTTATATAGACTGAAAAATCTTCCGGAAATTTTTCATCAGGAGTATCTTCATTAGCTATTTTTTCTCCTTATTCTGAAATTTAACTTTGAATATATTCGAGGCTTCAAAAAACTATTTGTTGTATGGCAGACCTTACCAAATTTACCGAATCAATTAACAGCGGATATGCTACTAAAGGAGATTTTATTGTTCTGGGTGGAGCTATTTTAGATGGCAATCCTGTTGCCGATTTACATATCAAAGCACCTTTGAAAACCTTCAATCGTCATGGGCTTATTGCCGGGGCTACCGGAACCGGCAAAACCAAAACACTTCAGGTAATTGCTGAGCAACTTTCTGCCAAAGGTGTTCCCGTGCTGGTAATGGATATTAAGGGAGACTTTTCGGGCATTGCAGCTGCCGGAAGCACTAATCCTAAAATTGAGGAGAGACATGCTAAACTGGGTATCCCTTGGCAACCTGCCGCCTCTCCCGTTGAATTCCTCACTCTATCGAATGAAAACGGAGCCCGCCTGCGTGCTACTGTATCAGAATTTGGTCCGGTTTTATTTTCAAAAATTCTAGGATTAAATGATGTACAGGAAGGTGTAGTATCTATCGTATTTAAATATAGCGATGATAAAAAACTGCCTTTACTGGATTTGAAAGATTTTAAAAAAGTGCTTAATTTTTTAACCAACGAAGGGAAGAAAGAGATTGAAGAAAACTATGGTAAAGTTTCTACAGCCACTGTCTCAACTATATTACGAGGCATAATTGAATTAGAACAGCAAGGAGCGGAGAAGTTTTTTGGAGAGAGGAGTTTTGAGGTTGATGACTTGGTTAGGATTGATGAAAACGGCAAAGGCTTGGTGTCGATTATACGCCTTACCGATATACAGGATAAGCCCAAGTTGTTTTCTACTTTCATGCTTTCGTTGCTGGCAGAGATTTATGCTACATTTCCTGAAGAAGGCGATACTGGTGTACCTAAATTGGTGATATTCATTGATGAAGCACACCTCATCTTCGAGGAAGCTTCCAAAGCTCTCCTGAGTCAGATTGAATCCATCATTAAGCTGATACGGTCTAAAGGAGTAGGTATTTTTTTCTGTACTCAAAACCCTACCGATGTACCCGAAGATGTGTTAGCTCAATTAGGGATGAAGGTTCAACACGCTCTTAGAGCTTTTACCGCCAAAGACCGGAAGCAAATTAAATTGACAGCTGAGAACTACCCGTTATCAGACTTTTACGATACGGAAAACCTGCTTACTTCTTTGGGTATGGGTGAGGCTTTAGTAACGGTGTTAAGCGAAAAAGGAACTCCAACACCGCTGGCAGCTACACTATTACAAGCCCCGAGGTCACGCATGGATGTACTCACTCCACAAGAAATAGATACAGTCAATTCTCAATCGGCTCTTGTCAAAAAGTACAATGAAGTAATCGACCGGGAGAGTGCTTTTGAAATATTGAATGCTAAGCTAAGCAGGGCAGTTGAAGTTCAGCAAACACAGGAAGAGCAAACTCAGTCACAACCACAGGAAAATAGTGAACCCGGCATGTTACAAAAAGGTGTAGGGGCTATAGGTGACTTTGCGAAGAGTAGTACAGGTAAGATATTGATACGGGAGGTTACCCGCGGTTTGCTGGGTGTGTTAGGTCTAAGTGGTAGCAGTCGTAGAAGGAAATGAACAATATCTCTGAGATAGAGAATTATTGGGTTCAATTATCGTTTCAATGCTTTACCATAGGCTGCCATCACTTTATCTTTAGCTTCTTTATGATCAACTATTGGTTTGGGGTAGGTATCAGTGTCTAATTCGGGTACCCAGTGTTTTACATATTTCAATTCGGGGTCAAATCGTTCCATTTGTAGTGTTGGATTGAATACACGAAAATAGGGGGCTGCATCAGTGCCACAGCCAGCCGCCCATTGCCAGCCTCCGTTGTTAGCAGCCAGGTCAAAGTCAAGTAGTTTTTCGGCAAAGTAGGCCTCTCCCCATTGCCAGTTGAGTAATAAATGTTTAGTCAGGAAACTGGCTACTACCATCCTCACCCTATTGTGCATATAACCGGTAGCATTTAATTCTCGCATACCTGCATCTACCAATGGGTATCCGGTTTGTCCCTGACACCAAGATTGAAACAGCTTCTCATCTTTACTCCATTCAATATCATTATACTCCTTTCTGAATGCGCCTTTTACTACATACGGGAAATGCCAAAGTATCTGCTGATAAAAATCTCGCCAGATAAGTTCATTCACAAAGGTTTGGTTGCGCTCTATGGCGTACGCCAGCAATTTACGAACACTGAGTGTACCAAAGCGAAGGTGAATACCTAATTTTGAAGTTCCGTTGATAGCCGGAAAATCACGCTGTTCGGTATACTGTTTAATAATTTCACTTTTAACCAGGCGCCCGGGAAAAGATTGCAGAGATGGCTCAAATCCTATTTTTTGTAAGGAAGGAATTTCAAAGGGTGGAGTATGGTAGAAATTGGCAGCATACTTCAGTGTCGGATAACTTTTGCTGTAAAAGGAGTTTAGCTTCAACCGCCATTTGCGGCTAAATGGTGTAAATACCGTATAGGGTTTGCCGTCATCCTTCAAGACTTCGTTCTTTTCAAAAATAACATGGTCTTTGTAAGTGTGAAAGCGAACGTTGCCGGCTTTAAGCAATTGCTGTATCTGAAGGTCGCGCGCTATGGCATAAGGTTCATAATCGTGATTAGTAAAAACAGTATGAATTGGATATTCTATAATCAATTGTTTCCAAACATCGATCGGTTTGCCAATTTTTACCAGCAGCGATGAGCCATATTGTTTGAGTTCAGTATGCAGCCGCTCCAGTTCCTGATGAATAAAATGAACCCTTGCATCGGCACGGTTTTCCAGTTTGTCCAAAATATCAGTATCGAAAATGAAAACCGGAAGCACCGGCTGTTGGCCCCTGAGGGCATGATACAGAGCAGCATTATCATCTAGTCGTAAATCTCTTCGTAACCATACAAAGGAAATACCCGTATTATTAGTCATACCCATGAAACAAACTTAGGAGAGTTTGGTTCAGTTATAGAAATATCTACTTTCAGTCTACTAAATAATAAACATGAAAAGAGTAATTGTAACGACAATGTTTTGTTTTGGGCTCAATTTCTTGTTCGCTCAACAGATTACTGATCTATATAAATTTAATAGTCAGGTTGATGCGGAGCGGGTAAGCACAATACTGAAGAACGAGCTTAAGCTTTCTTCAGATGAATTTATTGCCGTGAGCGAACTGTTGCTGGTCAGTGCTAAAAGTCAGATAGAATTGTCGGGTAAAGAACAGAATAAAGATGCTTACGAGGCTTCAACTATTTTAAGAAGGCAAACACAACATATAGAAGCCAATTTGCAAAACATTATCGGAGTAGAAAGATTTAAGCTTTACCAAAGTCAGAAGTCTGCAATTGAGGCTAAAACAAAAGCAGGGGCAAAGAAAAACTAAAAACGTGTGAGTAGGTGTTTATTCAGAAAGTCGGTTAGTTCCTCCGCTTTTTTATTAGTGTATTTCATGGTTCCCAGCTGTCTGATCCACTGTATTCCTTTTACTGCGTTGGTAAGTATTATTTCATCGGCTTCCAGCAACTCCTCAGGACTTATTGTACGCTCTTCAATGTTACCCTCCAGTTCAGACAGGAGATAACTACGCATTACTCCATTAACACAACCACTATCCAGATCCGGTGTTACCAGTTTATTTTTTAATACCATAAACACGTTTGAATAGATAGTCTCGCAAACTTTAGAGTGATTATTCAATAAAATTATCTCATCTACTTTGTCTGCTGAAGCAAACTGTGCAAACTGAACGTAGGGCAGGGCACTGCTTATTTTTAAATCGCTTAGGTGATATACTGGTTTAAAAAAATCGGTTCGTAATCCAGCCTGTAGACCATCTCCGATTCTAAAAGAACTGTTTTCTATTACATCCATTGTAATGATATACCCGGTATCATCGGTATCGGGCAGATAAAGTCCATCGCCTTTACGATAAAACTGCATACGTACCCGCGCATTTTGTATGTTTTTGTTAGCTTCAGCTAATTCCAAAATCTGATTTTCGATTGTCTGCAAAGCAAAGTTTGTAGGCAATTGCATGAACAGGGCATCTGCTGTATATTCAATTCGGCTGCGATGTAAATCAAGCAACGGTAATTTTCGATTGAACATAACCATACTTTCAAAGAAACCATCGCCATACTTAAATCCACGGTTGCCCACCTGTATCAATGGCTCATCTGACCGGTGAATAGTGCCGTTAAAGTTGATAAACTGCATAGCTGTTATTCGAAATTATTATTGCCCCTGAAGCCATCGGAAATTCTTTACGGGTAAGTACGTGAGTCACACCGGCAGCTTTCAGTTTGATAAGCTCATCTGCGGTCAGGTGATAAAAATGATTATTGGCTAATGTCTGTAACTCAAATCCTTTTACTTCGGTTTGTGTATCTATCTGATATACTTGCTTCAGGCGATGATACCATTCTCCAACAAACCTCCTGTTACGAACATTAGCTTTAAACTCCACATAGCTGCTTCGCTGGCCATAGAATTTTAACTCTGTGTTTTCAAACGGCTGTATAAACACGGCATCAATAGGTGTTTGGCACTGAACTTCCTGACATATTGAAATGAGTTCGTCTTCCTTTTTCATATCAAACAGTTGAAAAGGTACCTGATAGGGGAGTGTTCTATGAAAAACTATAATAAAAATCCAGACACAAATGGTAGCAATAGTTATACATGATTTTTCAAATTGTAACGCAGCTAACCGAAATAATCCCGATAACAAAGCTGCAACGGCAACCACCCCTAAGAATTTTATCCATTGAGTCAGTTTATAAAACTGAAAGTTACCGATGAATACTAAATGAAAAACATCTACTGCAATAATGTAAATAACTAAACCACTGATACTGATAAGTAAAAATCGAAAAATAGTTGTCGACCTAGATGAAAAATACCATACTGATGTAATTGCCAGCGCTATAAAAACGAGCGTTTTTTTCAACGGAAACAAACTGAAGATAAAATGATGTGGGTGACGAAACTGAAACAGAATGCTGAATAGCTCCTGATTACTTATATCAGCAGAAATACTCTTCTGCATGAATATAGTTACAAGGTAAATGCCGGCAGTGAAAGCATAAATAGTCACAAATCCCACCCATATTTTCAGTGGAGTTTCTCTCTTCCAAACACTCCATAGAAGCAAGAGGCTCATTACCATCATTACATCCAGTCCTTCGAGCAACTGAATAAATGTAGATACTGAAAACAGAATTGACGATTGTAAATACTTTTTGTTCAAAAACCAGTGAATTGCCCATATCACTAATGCCACAGCCATACCACTGGCCTGAAAACATTCAGAATACAAGTCTACATTGCCTAGTGTAAAATCATTCAGGACAATGAGCGCCAAGAGTATCGCCAGCCAGGACCAATATCGATTATGAATAAAACGAATAGCTAATTTTTCGAGCCCCAGTAGCAAAAAAACAGTAGAGCCGAATTGTAATACGAGACAAATTACCTCCAGGTATTTTTGGAAAGGAAGCAGGATATTGGCCATCACGGTACGTTCATTAGGCACGGAGGCGTTCAGTCCTTGTATGAAAAAGTCGTGGATGTAAAGTGAGGGGTTGTGTAGATAAATGGTATAAGGTAATAACTCTACCTGGTCACCTGTTCCAAATCTATAGCCGAAGCGAAGTATCAGTAAACTCCATGCTAATACCGCAAAAAGGATAGATGAAGTTTTCATTTTTAAAGATCTAAGAGCGCGTAATCGATACAAAATTGGTTTATACAGCTATCTCTTTCAAGTTTTCGCTGATAATCAGTTTGCCCAGTGTTTTTGCTTTTATCTCATCTACACTAACACCTGGAGCTATCTCTAACAAATGAAAAGCTCCTTCCTTAATCTCATAGAAGCCTAAGTCAGTCAGTACCTGTTTTATACAACCTTTACCGGTTAGGGGAAGAGAACAAACCGGAAGTAGCTTAGATTCTCCTTTCGGGTTTGTTTGCATCATGGTTACTATAATGTTCTTAGCCGAAGCAACCAAGTCCATCGCCCCGCCCATTCCTTTTATCAGTTTTCCCGGTATTTTCCAGTTAGCTATATCTCCGTTTTGTGAAACCTCCATAGCCCCTAACACGGTCAGGTCTATACGTTGAGAACGAATCATTCCAAAACTATAGGCGGAATCGAAAAACACTGAACCCGGTAATGTGGTTATTGTTTGTTTTCCTGCATTGATATAGTCGGCATCCACTTCATTTTCATAGGGGAAAGGTCCCATTCCAAGCAGCCCGTTTTCCGATTGCAATTCCACATCTATTCCTTGTGGTATATAATTGGCCACCAGCGTTGGAATGCCAATACCCAGATTCACATAGTATCCATGTTTTAATTCGCGGGCTACGCGTTGTGCAATTTGTTCTTTAGATAATGCCATTTTAATTGTATTAGGATTAGCCTATTTTCTTACCGTTCTTTGTTCAATTCTTTTTTCATAATTCTCACCTTTAAATATTCGGTTCACGAATATTCCAGCTGTGTGAATTTCATTCGGATCTAACTCACCGGCAGGAACTAGCTCTTCAACTTCAGCGATAGTTATTTTGCCTGCCATGGCCATCATGGGATTAAAGTTGCGGGCTGTTCCTCTATAAATAAGGTTTCCTGCTGTATCTCCTTTCCATGCTTTGACAATAGCAAAGTCGGACTTAAATGCATGTTCCATCAAATACTCCTTACCATCAAACACGCGGGTTTCTTTGCCTTCGGCAATTTCGGTGCCTACACCGGCAGGTGTAAAAAAAGCAGGAATGCCATACCCCGCCATCATACAGCGGGTAGCCAGAGTTCCTTGCGGAATCAATTCTACTTCCAGTTCACCGGAAAGTAGTTGTCGCTCAAATTCAGCATTTTCACCTACGTATGATGAGATCATCTTCTTCACCTGCCTGGTCTTGAGCATTAAACCAATACCGAAATCATCCACCCCGGCATTATTGGATATACAGGTTAGTCCTTTTACACCTTTACGGATGAGTGCTGCAATCGAGTTTTCCGGTATTCCGCAAAGACCAAAACCACCTAGCATAATCACCGCATTGTCTGCAATATCTTTTACGGCTTCATCAGCAGTTGAAACTACTTTATTCATAAAATTACTTTTTGTTATTGAATTGCTGTTTACTCATATCGGCTTCCCGCTTGCTCATTTCATTCAAAATTTCTTCATACATTTTGTTCATCAGTATCGGATTCACTTCATAGAAATGATAGCTTTTGGTAAACTCTTCTCTACTAACATGATGTAGTTTGAGTATCTGCTCAGTGTATTGTGCAGTCAAAGCTCCTTCGCTGGCTCCATTTTGAGCTTTAGTCTCGGCTACTGCATCAGCCATGTGCATATCCATTAGAATAGGCTTCATTTGCTCCATGGGGATAATGTCTTTTGGAACTGATGGTAGTTCAGGTTTACAGGCGCTTAGAAACATAAACAAAAAAGGAATGACTTGCTTCATATAAATTAGCATCAAAAATAGAATTACTGCTTAAATGAATCTTGAAAAATACAAACAGCTTACACACGAAATTGAATCGCAGAAAGCCAAGTTGGTTGCTGTATCTAAAACGAAACCTGTAGAAGATATTTTATGTCTTTATCAGGTCGGCCAAAGGATTTTCGGAGAAAATAAGGTACAAGAACTGGTAGAAAAGTTTGAGGTGCTCCCTAAGGATATTGAATGGCATTTGATTGGTCATTTACAAACTAACAAGGTGAAATACATAGCTCCTTTTGTGAGTTTGATCCATTCTGTAGATAGCTTGAAACTTTTGCAGGAGATAAATAAGCAGGCGTTGAAGTACAATCGCATCATTGATTGTCTATTGCAGATTTATATTGCTACCGAGGAAACAAAATTTGGTTTAAACCGGGATGAAGCGGTTCATGTTATTGAATCAGAAGATTATAGGCAACTTACCAATATCCGGATTTGTGGGTTAATGGGAATGGCGTCTAACACGATAGACTATGTTAAAGTGGATTCTGAGTTTAAAAGCTTACGTGAATTGTTTGATGAGTTAAAAGAAAACTACTTCTCCAGCTCAAATGAATTCAGACATATTTCAATGGGTATGAGTTCTGATTACATAATCGCCTTGAGAAACGGAGCTACACTGATACGCATCGGCAGTATGCTGTTTGGGGAACGAGATTAACTACCAGCCAAGACTTCTTTGGCTTTGGCAACCATTTGGTTGACCGTCATTTCTTCGGCTGAGCCAATGATATAAGTTTTGTTTTTCAATTTCTCTTTTGACCGGATGTAGTTAATTAACTCATTTTTGGCGGTGGTAGGACCAAATATATATACCCAATCATAAGGCTTTATCATCTTGGAAATTACCTTATAGTAATAACGTAATTGATTTTGATGCCGGTCGTATTTTACTTTTTCGTTGTTGTTTGAACGGATTTTGCTCAACTTAGTAACATTACCTTTTTCACTTTTAGTGTGTACATGGCTTTCAATGGAAGATTCGATACTTTCAATAACTACTCTGCCCTTATTGAAGTCAATAAAGTGAGCAACTGAATGATCCAGCCACAATCCGATGCGAGTTACGTTCTTTTGCTTAGCCATAAGTTTGTATTTTATGGCTGCAAAAATGAGTTGTAATAAATGGAAAAGGAATGATTTACTTCATATCTTCCCTCAAGTATAGAGCTGATCTGCTACTAGTCTTTTTCCCCTAATTCTCCTTCATCAATCTTAATAAAATTGAGCTTGCTGGTATTATTATCAGTAACTGATGACAGTAACATCGATACGGAGTCAAGTTGAACTACATTATACGTTTGCTCTGGCCGGTCCTTACTGGTTAAAGATTTTAAGATGAGCTTTTTACCATCATAGTTGTATTTCCCTTTCTCTATTGCTCCAGCTACATTAATCATGTAGCCACCTTCATCATTAAATTCCCAGAGCCAGTTTCCCAATGCCTCGCCTTGTATAGATACCCCGTTAACATCCATCGTTTTAAGTTTCCAGATTCCGGTTAGGGCTTCATTCTTTTTGTTGTTGCAAGCCGCAGCAAATACCATTATAACTAGAGTGATGATTATTGATTTCTTTCGCATGTCACATATTATTTTGCTCTTACCATTTCAAAAATTACTTCCTCACCACCTTCATTAACCTGAAAAGTCAAATTACTTTCAGTCAATTCCTTTACCTCATAAGTTTTAATATCGCTTGAACTGCTTGTAGCGGTGATTTTAGTAGAATTCCAGTTCAACTTCCAATTGCCTTTTAATACCTGTTCGCCCATGCTTGTAGTATAGGTTCCATCTGCGTTATATGTTAGCACAAAAGAGTTTCGCAACTGATTTACTGTATTATCAATGGTTGGTTGCATCTCGGCAGGAATTTCTCGAGTATATTTGAGATTATTAACTCGCCATTCGCCAACTAATAATTTAGATTTATCAGAGCAGCCTGTTAGAAATAAAAAAACAACAAGAAGTATTAAAACGGTTTTTTTTTGCATGGTTGCCTAATATAAAATTGAGCTGTGAATGTAATGGATAATGGCAATTATTAATACCATCGTATGAAAGTAACTCTTCTGTATTTAGGTAAAACATCTTCTACTGAAATTAAATCACTATGTAGAGAATATGAAAAACGGATTAGCCGGTATGTGAAAATTGAGGAAGCTATATTGGACAATTCCGCCATAAAAGCTGGTGACAGGAATGTAATTACAGATAAAGAAGGAGAGCTAATCTTGAAAAAACTATTGCCCTCTGACTATGTTGTTTTGCTGGATGATAAAGGCAAAGAGTTCACCTCCTTACAGTTTTCTTCTTACATTCAAAGTTTAATGAATCAATCATACAAGAGTGTATATTTTATTGTAGGAGGAGCTTATGGTTTTAGTGATGCAGTCTATAAAAGGGCCAATGCGAAGGTCAGCCTATCTAAAATGACCTTTAGTCATCAGATAATCCGGGTTATTTTTGCAGAACAACTTTATCGGGCATTTGCCATTATCAATAATGAGCCGTATCATCACGAATAGCTTAACCACCTTTAGTAATTAATCTCATGAACATAACTCTCTTAATTATTGTCGTTACTGTAATCATTTCCATTATGGCGTTCAGTAATCAACTGATTATTGAAAATCTTGTATTCTGGCCTTATAAAATTTGGAGAAATAATGAATGGCATCGGTTGTTATCGTGCAGTTTTATTCATGCCGATTTGGGCCATCTGGCATTTAACATGCTTGCACTTTATAGTTTTGGCGCATACATAGAAACTTCATTTGAATACATTTTTGAAGGAAAGGGGCATACTCTTTTTATACTCATGTATTTTGGTGCAGTAGCATCTGCTGATATCTGGAATCTTTTTAAACAGAGAGAAAATACTCAATATAAAAGTCTTGGGGCAAGCGGGGGAGTAGCTGCTGTTGTGTTTTCTTATATACTTCTCAATCCAAAGGGTAAGATTTACTTTTTCTTTATTCCAATTGGTATTCCGGCATTTATTTTCGGTCCATTATACCTTCTTTACTGTGTTTACATGGCTAAACGAGGCACTGACAATATCGGCCATCTGGCACATTTTACCGGTTCTATTTTTGGTTTTGTGTTTCCGCTTCTTTTTGAGCCTAGATTGTTACAGATTTTTGTTCAGCAGTTGTTTAATGCATAATGATATGACCATGATTGATTTGCGTTCTGATACGGTCACCAAGCCAAGTAAGCAGATGTTAGAAGCGATGCTGGCAGCCGATATAGGAGACGATGTGTTTGGTGAAGATTCGACCATAAAAAAACTGGAAGAAAAAGTGGCCGCTTTATTTGGAATGGAAGCCGCTCTTTTTTGCCCCAGCGGCACTATGACAAACCAAATCGCAATCAAAGCTCATACACAGCCTTTGGATGAAATAATCTGCGATAAAATTTGCCATATCTATAATTATGAGACCGGAGGATGGGCATTTCATTCAGGGGTTTCCATTCGATTAACAGAAGGCATTAATGGTAAGATGACTACTGGCCAGATAGCAGCACTTATTCAGCCTGATTTTGATTGGCTGCCTAATACGAAAATGGTGGCTATTGAAAATACAGTAAACAAGGGTGGTGGAAGTGTTTACTCTATAGAAGAGATGAAATTAATTTCAGATTTCTGTAAAACCAATAGTTTAATTTATCATCTGGATGGCGCACGTATTTTCAATGCATTAATAGCTTTAAACAGGACACCTGAAGATTTAAACGGATTGTTTGATAGTGTATCAATTTGTATTAGCAAGGGATTAGGAGCTCCTGTAGGTAGTGTTTTAGCAGGAAGAAAGGACTTTATAAAAAAAAGCAGAAAAATCAGGAAAGTAATGGGAGGTGGTATGCGGCAGAGTGGCTTGTTGGCTGCAGCCTGCATATATGCCTTGGATAATAATGTTAGTAGACTAAATGAAGATCATCAACGAGCTAAAGAGCTGGCTGATATTCTAGGTAAGCAGAAATGGGTAAAATCTGTTTTGCCAGCCGAAACTAATATTGTAATATTTGAAGTTAGCGATTCGAACATGGTGGCTGAGATATTTTTGTCTCATGGAATCAAAGTTCAGCCTTTTTCCCTCACGTCTGTTAGAATGGTCACCCACCTTGATTACAATTCAGAAATGCATGCTAAAACACTGGCCATTATTCCAAGTATGAAATTGTAAGAATTGTATGGTGCGCATGTTAAAGTATCTTTTGGTAACAGGTTTAATTGTTTTACTTTTATTCAAAACGGGTTCATATTTTTTGCGAAAAAATATTTCTGAAACATATCAGCAAAGTATCCGGTATGCTCCATTCGATGTGATTATTGTACCGGGAATTCCCTACGATAGTTTGAATCCAAACAGAATGATGAAGGCTAGAATGTTCTGGGCAAAAAACCTTTTCGATAAAGGAATTGCCAGGCATATTATTTTTTCAGGAGATGCTGTTCACTCACCGTTTGTTGAAGGTAAGTGCATGAAAACAATTGCTGATTCACTTGGAATTCCTTCCAACAAAACATTTTCAGAATCGAAAGCCCTTCATGGCGTAGAGAATATTCAGCTTGGGATGAATATGGGCAAGGAGCTTGGTTTTAAAACAATGGCTATCGCTACGGATCCGTTTCAATTTGCTTATTTGCGGTATTATGAAAAACGGGATATGATTTCTTATTTGCCTATGCCTGTAGATTGCATGAAAACTTATGACCGCCCCTTGCCGGCAATAGACACCAGAGAGATGAGAGTAGAAAGTTTTATACCTCTTAAAGAAAGATGATAGTAAATGTGAGTAAACTATTCATTTAATCCGGCATTTGGATTTAGCCAGTATTTCCTCCATTTTTCAAGAACAGTTTGAAACTCTGCAGGTAGAGGTGCTTCAAAGAATAACTCTTTTCTTGTAACAGGATGAATAAAGCCGAGAGTAGCGGCATGTAGTGCTTGGCGAGGCATAATGTCAAAGCAGTTCTCTATGAATTGTTTGTATTTGCTGTAAACGGTTCCCTTTAAAATCCTGTTTCCCTCATATCTTTCATCATTAAAAAGAGTGTGCCCAATATATTTCATGTGCACACGAATTTGATGAGTTCTTCCGGTTTCTAATCGACACTCAACCAAAGTGACATAATTCAATCGCTCAATAACTTTGTAATGAGTTACCGCATGTTTCCCTCCATCACCTTCAGGATATGTCTGCATCTGCATTCTTTCGCGAGTGTCACGCCCTATGTTTACCTGAACAGTTCCCTCGTCTTCTTTTAAATCGCCCCAAACCAAGGCAACGTATTTGCGTTTTGTTTTACGGTCAAAAAATTGTTTGGCTAAGTGTGCTAATGCATGTTCCGTTTTAGCTAAAACAATTAATCCACTGGTACCTTTGTCTAAACGATGAACAAGACCAGGCCTGAACTCTTCCTTACCTGCCGGTAAGTTTTTAAAATGCCACAAAACTGCATTTATGAGCGTGCCCCTGTGATTTCCAAGCCCAGGATGAACAACTATGTCAGGAGATTTATTGATAACAATTACATCCTCATCTTCATAAACAATGTCAATTGGAATATTCTCCGGAACTAAATCATAATTCTCCTGATGTTTGGGTATCAGCAGCAGAATTTCATCTAGGGGGCGAATTTTATAATTCGATTTAACAGGCTTACCGTTTACTAAAACGCTACCTGATTCAGCAGCAGCCTGTATTTTGGTTCTACTGATGTTATGTCCAAGAAAAGTATGAATGAACTTATCAATGCGAACCGAACTTTGGCCTTTATCAACAGTCAGTTTTACCTGTTCTATCAATTCATCACCAGTTTCACCGGCAATCGCAGCAATATCCTCATCTATTAATTCCTTTTTCATATCTGTTTGCTGCTAAAATATTCTTGACCAAAACTGATTACTTGATGCTGCTCATGTGTCCCTTCAACGAGTTGAGTACATCTATTTCCATTGGGTCATAGCCTTGAGCTACTCCCAGATAGTAAGAGAGCCAATCTCCAAAATGAATAAGATAAAAGTGTTTCTCAAAAGTATTGGCTCCTTTTGCATCAATTTCGTAGACATTCTCTGAAAGTTTTACAATCACATCTTTCTTAAAAAGAATTCGCTCTGTGTTGCGATGGTATTCATCATCTGCTCGGAGAATTAATACTGCCAGGGCATCATTCTGTTCTCGCCAACCGACCAGTTCATTATGATTCATTTCGGGAATTACGTTGTACCAGCAGTGCAGTTTAGAGTTCTCGTTTATCTGTTGTTTTAATCTGAGTGCGGTACTTTCATATTTATCCTCTGCATAGACAACTAAGATCTTTCCGAGTAGTTTTCCAGATAAAAACTCTGCATCTTCCATTACTTTAGGTTGTTCCTGTAGAAGCAACTGAATTACTTGCCTAATAGAAACTTTAAATGAATCGTCTATCAATTTGTGATTGTGCAGCTCGTAGAACAGTAAAGTTGTGGAGTAGCCTAAACAGGTGCGTGGCGGGAAACCAGAGGGAATTTTGATTAAATCGAAAGAATTTGCTAAAGCAAGTTCTTCCAATTTGCCACCAGAAGTGATGCAAACAGGTTTTATTCCTTGGCTTATTGCTTGATTAGCGCATGAAATTGTTTCTTCGGTATTTCCAGAATAAGAAGTAAGAATTAATAAAGTGGAGTCATCGATAAAAGCTGGTAAAAAGTAACTTTTGCTTACTATTACTGGTACCTGTAATGATTCTCTTAGTAATTCAGACAAGATATTTCCTCCAATCCCCGAGCCACCTAAGCCAGATACAACAACATTTTTAATCACTCTACCAGAATTAGATTGAAAACCAGATGATTCTCCTATTTCAAGAGCTTTTGTTAATTGTTCTGGAAAATCTTTTATTAATTGATACATGGATATTGATAAATGGGGTGCAAATATGTAAAGTATTACGGAAATTCAGTTACAAAGTCAATCTGTGTGGAGTTTGTTCAACAGAATCACCTTCTTCCTTTTCTCTTAACATATTTGGAAACAGGCTCTTTAGGCGCAGCTAGTTTCTCAACTATCTTTCCTGTTTTATCAATCTTGTATCGTTGGCTTATTGTAAGTGATTTATTTTTAGGGTCTTTTTCTTTCTTGGATACAATTGCAAATCCATTTTCAAAATCTTCTGCAGTTTCAAATTGAGATTGTATAGCAAAGTTCCCATACACATCTATATATCCCCATGTTTCTTTGTCTTGGGTTACGGCACATAGACTATCACTGAAACTTGATACGTCTAAAAAACGGTTAATAAATTTTTGTGCTCCGGTTTTGTCTATAAAAAACCAGTTTCCGTCAATAGCAACTGCAGCTAGTCCCATTTTATATGGCAGAGCATCTGTGTATTTATGTGAGATAGCCGTTTGACCATTACAATCTATAAATCCATACTTATCATCTTTCATGGCGAGATAAAGACCTTCCGAAGGTTCATTTATCTCGTCATATTCAGCCGGAACAACCAATATTCCGCGCTTGTCAATCATTCCATACTTACAATCTGAAGTTTCGCAATTGCCCATTCCTACAACCGCTAACCCGTTATTGAAATCGCCAGCATAATTAAAGTCAGCAGCAAATGCGCGTTGGTTACCTTTGTCAATGTAGAAGTAAGAACACTTCTCGTTACAAGGTTTCAATCGAACAGCCGCATACCCATTTTTAAAATCATAAGCTTCTTCATACTCAAAAGGAATAACAACCTGAATGGAATCTTTTGATGGTTGCTCTGCGTAACCCCATTTATCAGCCTGTTGAATGGGGTGCAAATCTCGTTTAGCCAAATCAATGTCTTTATAAAGTTTGTCTTTGTTTGGGAAGTCAGGATATTCAGAGGCAAATTTTCTATAGACTTCATCAGTTGCATCATACGTGTAGAGGATGTATAACTGTTCCCATCCAATAAGAATGTTTCTGTTTTGCTTATAGTTTCTAACAAAATTTTTGAATGCATCTACTGTTCCTGCCTGAGTTGCTAATTTGTAAATGCTGTCCTGAATGGAATTGTATGCCGGGTGATCTTTGTAGTTTTTTTCAAAATCTATGTAAGCTGCCAAACTCTTTTTGTTCACATAATACTCCAAAACTTTCTCATTGTAAATCTTCTTTGCATCCACAACGTAGGCTCCTGTAGGATAGGAGTCGATATATTTTTTGTAACTCTGGAAAGTTTGATCGCCAACAGTTTGTTCGTAAAGCATCTTTTCATATCTCTCTTTAGCCTCCTTTAATTCTGCTGACTGAGGATATTTCTTAATGAACTCGGCTAATGCATCGGTTGATTTTAACGACATGGCCCTCATATATGCCTTTTGGTTTCGAAAGTTGACCGCCTGTTCGAGAAAAGAGGGGTCTGTGTATTGATCGACAAAATGTTGATAAGACTCCAATGTGTTCTGTTGTTCAGCCAACGCATAGGCATCGAAATTGATTGATTTCTGAAGCGCCTGTATGGTGTAGTCTCGAACACCTAACGATAGGAACTTTTTGGATTCTTTATCATCAGGATTTAAAGGAATTTTAGACACGGCTTTCTTAATGTAGTAATTTGCTGAGTCAAGCTGATAGGCTTTGTTATCTTTTGCAGAAAAGTACTTTGCCAATCCCCAGTTAGCTGCAGCGTTATCTGGTTCATCTGCCAGAACTTCTTTTAAAAATTTATTGGCACCTGGATAATCTCCGGTATTCAAATACTTAAATGCTTTGTCTAAATCACCGGCAGATACAGATAACCCTGAAATTAGACAGCTTACAGATAACCATAACAGCTTTAAAGAAAATTGCGATTTTGTCATGACTTTAATTTTACAACACTTTTATTTCTTAATTCGGATATACGGTCATCGTTGTAATTTAGTTCCCTCAATATACCTGCCGAGTCATCCCCTAAATCAGGGGCACTCCATTGATTAACGAAGTTGCTTTCTTTAAACTTAAGTGGTTGGTTGATGGTTTTGAATTTTCCAACAGATGAATGTTCATTCTCTATAAACATACCACGCTCGTTCAAATATGGGTCTGTTTCTATATCCTGTAAATCATTAACTGCGGTGAAACAAATATCTTCATCCTGTAACAACTTTATCCACTCATCACGAGTTCTGGATAAAAATAACTGAGCGGTCTCCGTTTTAAGTATTGCCAGTTCATCTCCTTGTTTTAAAAACTGCTCGCTCCAATCGGGCCTGCCCACTTTACTGCAGAATCTGTTCCAGAATTTAGGTTCCAGACTGCCTAACGCTACATACTTGTTATCCTTGCATCTGTATACGTTATAATTAGCTAATCCTCCGCTCAACTCAAATTCTGCTCTTCCTACATTTTGTCTGGTTCCTTGATAATAGGCAAACTGAAGTGCCGTTAAAGGAACCGCAGCATCGGTCATGGCCACATCGACCCAATCGCCCTTGCCGGTTTTTTCCCTTTGATACAGAGCCGCAGTTACGGCATTCATAGCCATGTAACTTCCCCCAGCAATGTCGGCTAATTGAAAACCTGGAATGGTTACTCCGCCATCCGGTGTTCCTGTAATACCCAGTGCTCCGGCTATGGCAATATAGTTTAAATCGTGCCCGGCATCCTGAGCTTTTGACGATTCCTGTCCATAACCAGTTACCGATACATAAATCAGTTTCGGATTCATACACGAAAGTTGTTCATAGCCAAATCCAAGTTCGTTCATCACTCCGGGGCGGTACTGTTCAATTAATACATCGGCTGTTTTAACTAAGTCATAAATTATCTGCTTTCCTTCATCTGACAGGTAGTTTACCGCCAAACTTCTTTTAGATCGATTCAGCGAAAGGTAAAACATGCTCATTCCATTGATCCGTGGTTCAAAGTCACGCACGTAATCAGGGTTGTCAGGATCTTCCACTTTTATTACATCGGCACCCATATCAGCCAGAAACATAGTTGCCAGAGGCCCTGGAAGCAGTCTCGTAAAGTCAATGATTTTTACTCCTGAAAGCGGACCAGACTTAGGGCCTCTTTCAGCTGTATTAATGGAATCTGAAGGTGTATTTACCGGACCTATCTCTCCATAATTTGTATTCGCATCAAATTTTCTGAAACATTTGGCGAACTGCATCATGGCAGCAATGTTTGAAATTTTAACACGACCCATCATGAGAGCCATTTGCGGATTGGCTTTACCTGTTTCTAAATCGATATAAACCGATGCTTTGGTTTTAACCACACATTGCGGGTTGCCGTTTAATCCATTTTCGATACTGCATTTACCCTCTCGAACGGTAACTGTATATTGAAGATTTTCATCGCCCGAAATTTCAAAATGAAAAATTGCCTGATATCCCTGTACTTTTTCCGCTCTGAAACGGTAGGGGATTGATTCCAGTATTTGTTGTGCTGTTGTTGCCATAATTATCGGTGAATTGAAAAAATAAAAGCAACCTCTTTCGGGGTTGCTTTTATTTAGATTAATTGAAATAGTTAAGCCAGACGTTTGAAGTAGGTGATAAACTTCATGACCTCGCTCAGATTGGTAACTTTGATTTTACCCATCATAAACATCATTTGCGGGTTACCACGTCCCAGTTCAAGATCTTCATAATCGGAAGCTTTGGCTGTAATTACACAAGTAGGTTCACCACTTAAACCATCGGCAACAGTTACGGCTTTATCTTTTAGGGTTACTGTAAACTCACCACCTGTGTCACCTGCCAGTTTAAAATGAAATATGTGATTATCATGATCCTGAACTTTGTCTTCCTTTAATCGTTGCGGAAGCGAGCTGATAATTTCTTTAGCTGTCATGTTTGTTGTTTTAGTTTGAGGTTGCGAATTAGTGGAATTTGTAGCAGTTGAGGAAGTATTTGGTGCAGTTACGGAAGTTTTTTGTGGGGCTGAAGCTGAATTACCGGCCGCTTTCATGTTCTTATACGCACTTTCGTAATTCACTCCATCAATAACCATCTTAGAAATAATCTCCAACATAATCTCAGTGGTTCCTCCAACAATAGTACCTACCCGGGCATCACGGTAGCCTCTTTCAATCGGATATTCACTCATGTAGCCATAACCGCCAAACATTTGTAAACACTCATCCGCTACGGTTTTACCTAATTCTGTGGCTTTGAGTTTGGCCATACTGCATTCTTTTACTGCAAAAATGCCACGCGAGAATAAATCGCAACAGTAATACACGAAGCGCTTGGTTATTTCTACTTCAGTAATAAGATTACTCATCGTATGACGTAGCGTTTGATACTTGGATATTGGTTTTCCGAAGGCAGCTCGTTCGTTCATGTATTTAAGGGTGGTGTCTATAGCTCGCTCACATCCGGCAATGGCCAAAATACCAGCTACCAATCGTTCCAACTGAAAACTTTCCATGATGTAGAAGAAGCCTTGTCCTTCGTTACCCACCAGATGGGTAACCGGTACTTTCACATTATCAAAAAACAACTCAGCTGTGTCCGATGATTTCCATCCCATCTTTTTTAGTTTCGTTTTGGTAAAGCCCGGAGTATCGCGGTCTACCACTATCAGACTGATTCCGGCCATACCGGCATCAGGATCGGTTTTAACAGCTACGGTTACAAAATTTCCATAATACCCGTTGGTGATAAATGTTTTGCTGCCATTAATAATGTAATGATCTCCTTCTCGTTTGGCAGTACAGCGAATGTTGGCTACATCGCTACCGGCACCCGGTTCTGTAATAGCAATGCTACCTACAAATTTTCCTTCAATAGATGGCTTTAGATACCGTTCTTTCAAATAATCACTACCAGCCTGCAGAATATGGTTGGTTGCCATATACTGATGTACACTTACTGCTGCCGATAGACCTGCAAAGCCTCCTTTTGCCAGTTCTTCAAGGTATACTACTGTATGCCAGAAATCATTATTAGTACCTCCATATTCTTCTGGAAAGTTGATGCCTAAAAAACCCAGTTCACCCATACGGGTAAATATTTCGCGTGGAAGCATTTCTTCATCTTCCCATTTGTTCACGTTTGGCATCACTTCTTTGGTTACAAAGTCGCGCACGGTTTCGCGAAACATTTCGTGATCCTGATTAAAGTACTGTCCCATATATTGTTGTTAGATATTAGTTTGAAATTACTCGATTGTTGCGTTTATTCCCCGATCAGTAATGGCATCTTTCATTGGTTTGAGATACTCCCAACTTCCATGCTTCACAGCATATTTACCTTTGTTGTGAATTATATAAGAACACTGCTCGGCTTGTTCAGGTGTATGCCGGCAAATTTTAACCAGTGCTTCAATAACTGTATCGAATGTATTGACATCATCGTTATGAACAATCAACTTATGCTGCAGATGAAGTTCTTCCAGCAAAACTGTTTCTTGGGTTTGTTGCGTTTGATTTAAGGTATTCATAAGTCTTGAATTGTCGACAAATCTATATTGCCTAATCTAGAATTCAAACAATTGTTCGAATTTATTTTGGTCTAGAAACTTTCGTTGAAACCACATGCCTGCCGGCTATAGCCCACTGTGATGAAGTAGGAGGGATTATATTCTTCTCCGGGTTCAAGCATCACAACCCCTTCTCTTTGCGAGAACTCCTTTGCATTGCCTGTTGTATCGGCACACCCCAGCCAAGGCTCAATACATACGTAAGGCGCATTCTCCTTAGCCCAAAGCCCCAGATAATTGAATCCATGAAAATCCAGTTTGAGGTAGTGGGTATGATTCTTCCCTTTAATAGTGACCGTTCTGGATTTAAGGTCTTTAAAGATAAGTGCATCACTTTTGAACAAATCTTTGCGCAGTGGAATGATGTTAGAGTGAGTCAATACCGGTTCGGAGATACCATTAAAAAATCCGTTTTCATCAATGAAGTGCCTGGATGAGTTCTCCTCTTTTCCGAATTCCAGGTAGTAGTCTTCATATTTATCGGTAGCATTAAACGGAACCGCAAAGGCTGGATGCCCACCTAACTGAAACCATATGGTTTTGTTATCCTCATTGATGACCTCATACGATACCTGCAACTCATTTTCTTTAAGCCGGTATCCAATTAAAAATTCGAATTGAAAAGGATAATGCTTGAAAGTATCTTCTGAATGAGTTAGGGAGAAAACCATTTTCTGCTCGCTGAGCTCCAGCAGCTTAAAATTCGATTTACGGGCAAAACCGTGCTTTCCCATGGGATATTTTTGGCCATCTATTATGATTTCATCATTCAGACAGCGGCCAACTACAGGAAATAGAACCGGTGCATGCCACCCCCAAAATTTTTCATCCGCATTCCATAGAAACTCAATTTTATTCTTCTTGTCATAAATAGATGTCAGCTCTGCTCCGAATTCACGGGCTCTGACCCGTAAAAACTCATTTTCAATCTGATGCATATTTTATATTTAGAAGCGCAAAATAATTATACTTGCCACATGTAAAAGGTGATACATTTCATTTTTTACATCCACACACGAACTGATAAAAGTATTAAAAACATATTTTGACTATGAAAAAAAGTCTATCCATTATAGCTTGTTTAGCGGCTTTTGTGAGCATCGCATTTGGACAGGATTTATCTAAGGAAGAAAAGAAAAGATTGAGAGAAGAGATTAAAGGTTATTCCAACGATTTGGCCGGTTATAAGGCCAAGATGGATGATATCCGCAACACGCTGGATAGTAATGAAGCCGAAATTAAACGTTTGAAAGATGATATTGCCTATGCATCTACCAAACAGGCTGAGCTTGAAAATAAAGTTGCCGATTTTGATACTCAGCTAACGGTTTGTCACGAAGAAAACAATGTATTAAAAGGTTATACAGGCACAGCTGCTGCACCTGGTCCTGTAGACACCGCCTTAACCAAGAAAGTAATGGCTGGTTTGAATAACGCTCCGCAGAAGGGAACTGTTTACAAAGTTCAGATAGGTTTATATAAACAGTTTAATATCAATAAGTACTTTGAGCAACCCCGTTACATAGGTTATGAAGAGGTAGAAGGAATGAATCGCTATATTATCAGCTATTTTCCGGATGAGGAAGTGGCCAAAAATTTTGTGGCTGATGTTAGAAAGATGGGAATCAAAGATGCCTTTGTTTCAAAATATATTGATGGAGAAAGAGTTTATGAATGGAGCAAGAATCCTAAGTATCAGGGTAAACCGGAGCCGGCAAGTTTGCAGGAAGCTTTGGAGAACGACAAGAAAGGAAAGAAAAAATAAGCCTAATACAAGCGGGCCATTAATTCATTAGCCTTGGGATAATCTCCCAGGGCTTTTTTTATGTGCTGAGCGGTATAAGGAATACCTGTGAGAAGAGGGAATGATTCTGCGAGGTCGCTGGTCAGTTCTGCAATTATTCCTTCTTCTATCTTTATCTTTAAACCAGCTTTAGTCATATACGTTACCGGACTTCTTCCATATATCCACGAGTAGGTTTCAAACTTATCGGCAGCCAGTTTTAAAATCTCTTTCCATTCTTCTTCATTAAACTGGTAGCTCTCTTTAGCGTTCAATTCGGCACAGAGATATTGTTTTAGCTGGGCCGGGTTTTGAAATACCTGACTGTAGTCTGACAGGTTCATTACCGAACTGCTGACTGAACTAACGGCTTTGGTTTCTATAGGGAACGGATTAGGTTTCAGACAACTTCTGAGTACCGGTAAATTGGCATTGACCAGCAGGGTTCCGTGGCTGAGGATGTTCTTTCGGTTGGTAAACTGAGCATTGCCCGATATTTTTTTGCCCTCGCAAAGAATATTGTTTCTGGCGTCCATCGCGGCCGGTATACCGGCCCGGTTGAGAGCCTCCACTACAGGCTGATTGAAATAGGTGTAGTTATTGACTTTATGTTCTTCGAAACAGCTGATAAATGCGAAACTCAGATTGCCTTCATCCTGATATACCGTTCCTCCGCCTGATATTCTGCGGCTAAGTTTCAGTTGGCTGTTTCGTAAAAAATCAAAATTGACTTCGCGGTAAATGCTTTGGTTTTTACCTAAAACAATACAGGGTTCATTCACATAAAACAACACATAGTCGTGCTGTGAGCAATCGGCCTGGCGAATTAAGAACTCTTCCATGGCCAGATTCATATAGGGATTGGTTACCTCTCGATTGTCTACCAGTATCACGGCACAAATATGAGATAATTAACGGCCTCGTAACACCGGTCTGCTTTATGTTAGAAACGATGCATGACTACATGCCCGGCTGGTGGTTCATTTATAGGTATTTTTTTATGTTTGAACCGTGAGCAGTAATCCAGTTAAAATAATTGAGTGTCCGCGCGATGGTATGCAGGGCCTCAAGCAGTTTATTCCTACCGATAAAAAGGTGGCGTACATCAATAAGCTGTTGAAGGTGGGTTACTATGCACTTGATTTCGGCAGCTTTGTATCGCATCAGGCTATTCCGCAAATGGCTGATACGGCCGAGGTGATTGAGCAACTGGATTTAAGCAATACAGCCACCAAGCTGATTGCCATTGTAGCCAACGAGAGAGGAGCCGCAGAGGCCTGTCAGTTTCCGGCTATTCACTCGCTGGGTTTTCCTTTCTCTGTATCCGAAACATTTCAAAAACGAAATGCCAACTCTACCATAGCCGAAGCTTTAGAGCGGGTGAAACGCATTAAAGACTTAACGCAAAAGCATAACAAGGAACTCATCATCTATATCAGCATGGGTTTCGGCAATCCGTATGGCGATATCTACAGTCCCGAGATTGTTGAACATTGGGTGGCTCAACTGGCCGCCCTGGATATTCAAACCTTTATGCTGAGCGATACCGTGGGCATAGCCGAACCTAAAATTATTGAATACCTGTTTGCTACGCTGATACCGGCCTTTCCTCAACTGGACATCGGGGCACACCTGCACACCGCTCCGCACAACTGGAAGGTAAAAATAGATGCCGCTTACCTGAACGGCTGCACCCGTTTTGATAGTGTTATGAAGGGCTTTGGCGGTTGCCCCATGGCTAAAGATGATTTGCTGGGTAATATGGCTACCGAAAACCTGGTGAACTATTTTACGCCAGAACAACTTGGCCCGGGCTTTAGCATCAGCGCTTTTGAAGCCGCTTTGCGCGAAGCCAATGTGGTTTTTCCGAGCCATTTATAAATGGCATGCAACGCAGATATTTCTGTGATTTAATCAGGAAGTTCAACTCCAAACAGGTTTAGCAATCAATTTATACAGTAAACAAAAACGCCCCGATTATTGCGGGGCGTTTTTGTTTACTGTGCTTTACTCTTTCACCAACCTCGAACTCCATTTCAGTTCTTGGTTTTGGATGGTGATTAGGTAAACACCGCTGGCCCAATCGGCTGTGCGGAAATTGTAGAGGTTTTTGCCTGCGCGGAACTGGATGGTTCTGCGGCTCACCAGGCTGCCTTTGCTATCGGTTACGGTAAACTCGGCCGATTGGTCGTGGTTAACGGTGAAGAGTAGCTGGGCCTGGGTAGTGGCGGGGTTAGGGAACACAATATTGTTCAATCGCTGATAGCCGTTGGCAACGCTGCTGATGATAATATTTTCGCAGTCGGTAGATTTGCAGTTGTTGGCATCGGTTACCGATACGCAAACATTATTGCTGCCTGCGCTTAACTGCAAAGCAGGCGCGGCTGCGCTGCTGATTGCCTGGCCGTTGTTGGTCCACTCGTATGTAAAGCCGGGGGTGCCGGTGTTCACGGTGCTGAAATTATAAGTAGTATCGGTGGTGGTATAACTGATAACGGTGCTACAGGTAAACACCGTAATAGTCACCGTATCGCAGGCGGTGGTGGTGCAGTTGTTGGCATCGGTAACGGTAACGCAAATGGCGTAACTGCCCACATTTTCGAGCACCAGTTCAGGCGATGCAGCCGTACTAAAGGCAGTGCCGTTATTACTCCAATCATAAGTGAGAGTGCCTGTGCCGGTGGCATTGGCATTGAAGCTGTATAAACTATCGGTATTGGTGCGTGTAATAGATGAACTGCACACAACCGTAGGCACAGTATCTGTGCACGATAAACCCCATTTTAAAATAAAGTAATCGGGGCTGTTGGCACCGCCCAGCGAGTAAACGCTATCTCCGGGCACGCCTATGGAGTTGGTAAAGTTGCCAAACAGGTAAACGTTGCCTTGTGGGTCGGTTTTTACATCTGTAAACTGATTGCCGTTAAGCGGTATGGTTCCCGAAGTTTTGTAAGAGCCTAAACAGGTGCCGTTAGCAGCATCAAATTTGAGCATTACCATATGTGCGTTATTTGCAGGGGTTATCACAGAAACTGTATCCCATGTTACAGTACCTCTGTTTTGAAAAGCAGAGTAAACGTAATTATTAGTACCGACCGATTTCATATAAGTCCAGTTAGGAGGAATACTTTGCAAATCTGACTTACTGGTCCAAACCCTGTTTAAATTTGTATCTATCTTGTAAATGGTGTATTGGAGATTAATATTGGCAGTATCTCCATCAAAACTTGCGCCCAACGGGTTTCTATCAGACGCATATAAATATTTGCCGTCACACGTTAGAAACGCCAAAGCCCCACAATTTGCCCCGCTTGTATTAATATCCACCAGATTGAGCGATGCATTTGTTTTAAGCAAGTAGACAGATAAAGTAGGCGCAGGATTTATAACAGTACCTAAAAGTGTCACTTGTGTTGAATTATAATTTAGATAAGACATGTAGATATTATCCATGTCATCTAATACCATGCTATTAACCGCATTGCTGAGATGGCTTAAAGTATCAATTACCTTACCCTGAATTACATTTCCCAACGTATCAAAAAACACAAGATTGTTAGAGTTATCAGGGGCCATATAACCATCAATATTTGCTAATCCACCTGTTGTGTTAACCTGAACAAGCGAAACAAAATTTCCAGAACTCAACCTTCTGAACATACCAGCTTTGACTCCCCAAAAATTTGATATGGGGGGATTATAATTTTTTAGGTGAAGCAGGTTTCCATTCTTATCGAACTTAATGAAAGAATAGATGGTGCTAGAAATTATGGTATCGGTGTTTTGGGCAATAATATGTGCGGTGCCAGTGCCCGAAGCCACGATTGTTCCGAACACATAAATGTTTCCGGATTCATCTACATCAAGTGCCAGTGCCCTGTCATCTGTAATTCCTCCTGCAACATTCACCCACAATACATCGCCATGCGAATTATATTTAGCCACAAAGAATGTCTGAAAATCCCAATTAGTAACTCCGCCAACAGTAGGGAAACTGATGGTGTCAAATTCGGGATACCAAGAACAATAACCACCTACAATTAAGTTACCTTCTTTATCTACAGCGGATGTTGAAACAATATCACTCCCCGGATTACTAGAGGTACTCCCCGGATATCCATCGCCACCGCCATGCTGCACCCATTGCCAGCCGGGTGTTTGGGTAAAGGCGGTTAATAAAGTAAAGTTCAGTAGGAGGGTAAAGAGGTGTTTCATGGGTTGGGGTATTAAAGTGTTTATGTGTTATGGTTGAGTTATTTCTTTTTGTTTTTATCTTTTTCAACTTTCTCCATCAGTTTAACTAGGTCGCCTAAGTCGCCTGCATCTATGGTGGTGCATTTGTCAATATGTATGGCACCTATGCATTCGTGAGCCGAGGGGTCTATAACGGTAATGCCGCCCCAATAGCTGTGGGTAAGCATGAGGTAAGCAATGCCGCTGCGCTCTTCGCTGATGGCTTTTTCGTATTCCTTGCGGTCTACCACTTTAAACTTATAAGGGTAAGCTTTAGCCAGGTCGCGGGTATCTCTGAAATTATCTTTTAGCAGGTAAAGGGTTTTTGTTTTAAGGCGGGGTAGTTCTTTGTTGTACACTTCAGCAGCCATTGTAGTAACACTTTCTGCACATGCTTTGCAAACTTGCGAAACGGTACTTACACCAAAGGTAACATCGGGTGTTTTAATCACCGCGCCACCATCGCGCACTATTTCCAGGGCGCGGTTGAGAGTAGCTATCATATCTTTGATTCTGTATTTCTCGCGCAGCATAGCATCATAAATAGACAGGTCATCGTACCAATCTTTAGGGTTGTGTTTTTGGTCAATGCAAACAAAGCCCACCATTTCAGCGGGGTAGTAATCTCTGTAGCCACCGGAAAAAAGCGCCAGTTCCATGTTAGAGCGGGTAACCGAGTAGTTGCCGTTGCTGATGGTTACATAAGAGCTATGCGGCATCAGCACAGATATATTGTTATTGTCTGTTTTTTTCTTGGCTTCTTCAGGTATGCCCATGGTAAAAGGTGATACTTTCCAGTATTTCTTCATGGCATCTTCCAGCAAACTGTCAAATTCGGGAACCTTCATTTTGTGTACGTAGGTCATTTTTGTTTTCAGGAAGTTTTGCAGCTCCTTGTCGTCTTTGTTTTGCGGAACAAATTGCGCCTGCGTGTTCATGGCTGCCAGCATTAAAAGCAGAGGAATGAGTTTTTTCATGGGTCGGGTGTTTTAAGTGTTTAAGTTATTTGATGGTTGGTATAATATCTTTTCCTAGTTTAAAATTGGGCGAGTGGTAAATGACCTTACTTACTTTGCCTGCAACATCCACTTTGTATTTCTCGCAGGCCTTTACCAGCGCATTGTATTCGGGATGCGAAGCGGCTAAATCTATCAGGTTGTCGGGGGTAGACAGGCGATAGATAGGGGCATTTAAGCCTTTCGACACATAGTAGATAACAGCGAGTTGGTCATTTCTATGTTCTCTGCCGCTTAATTCCATATTTCTATGAAAGTAAAGCTGATAGTCGGCAGTGGTATGAAGTTTTACGGGTGTCACTATGCCTTCGGCAAAGTATATGCGATGCAGTTCGCCATCAATGTTGAGGCCGTAAATATCTTTAAGCACAAAGGCTTTTTCTTCGCCCTTTACTTTGCCCGTAATAGTTACTTCTAAAAACCTGCCGGTGGTTGTGTAATCATCTCCATCAAAAATCAGGAGCTTGCCGTTTTTAAAATCATCGTAGGTTTGGTAAACACCCGTTAAGGCATTGGCCGAAAAAAACAACGAGAGCAAAATTAAGGTGACTAAGTGTTTCTTCATGTGGGTTGGTTCTTGCTGGTTATATATAAACTCTTTAAAAAAACGGAGCCATCTGTTTTTGCAGATGGCTCCGCTTGGTTTTAGGGGTTCTGTTACATTTTTATCCATCTCTTTTTTGCGCTTCCTTCCTTGGTTTTTATTTCGGCAATGTAAACCCCGTTTGGCAAGGTTTCGGTATTGAGTATAGCATGGTTAGTGTTCGGGTTTACCTGCATCATTAAACTGCCGTTGGTGTTGTAAATATTTATCTGTTCTATCGGTGTGCCGCTGGTTTGTATACCTAGTTGTGCGGTGGCGGGGTTGGGGTAGAGGGTGAAGGTTTCATTAGGTGATTGAACTTGCTGCTGAACGTTGGTAGCTAGTTCCTCATTTTTTATTTGATGGTAGCTATTGTTGGTAAGCACTACATCATTAAAGTCGAAATAAATACCTGCGGTGTTATTAATGATGGTACCCGGTGCCAGATTAGGCTTTTGTTTTACCGTAAAAGTTACAAACCCGTGGCTGGCGGGTTCGTTAGCATTGCTGTCGGGTAACTGAATATTGTAAAAAGCCCATTCCAATATGCGGTTGTCATAAATTCTAAAATTGTATCTGTGGCTGGCTGCGCCTGTTTGTACGGTAAAAATATCCAGGTCGGTGGTAAGGGTATCGCGTATAATCACGGTAAAAGCTGTATCACTGCCGGTATTTTGGAACCGAATTACATAATCAATAGGCGTGTTTGGCTCAATGTAATGTTGTTGAGATACACCTAAGGGATAACCGGTTTTATCGTTCGGGTCGTAACTACCGGTAACCAAAGTGCAACTAATGTCTACTGTAGGGTCGGCATCGTCAGGTGGTAAAACACTTACTAAGTTTGGAACCCAGTTAGAAAGGTTACCACATCGCTCAACTGTAGCGCTGGGCGAAAACAAACCCGGATGTCTGGGGTGCTGGTCTGCTTCCATGCGCCATGTTTCACCATTACCTGTAAAATCATACATGGCAGAATCACCTGCCTGAAGTTGAACAGAATCAATAGAAATGAGCGTTCCATTACTATATACCCGAATGGCCGTATAACAACTCATATTGCCTGACCCTTTGTTAGATACTTTAAAGTGTATGGTATCCGACTGGCACCAACCGTTTACGGTCAAGTATGAATTATCATAGGGTGTGCTACATGGTGCTACTCCCGTGCTATAGGAAGTAGAAGTATCCAAAGCACAAGTATCAACTGGGTAAATAACAGCAGTATTACATAGGGTTTGTAACAATACGGCATTACAACTCACAGAACACGCTACAAAAAAATCTTGAAATTGGTCAGGGTTTAAGTTACCTATATCAAATCTGTAAGTATTGTTTGGCAATGTAGTATAGGGCAATAAAGCAGATTGGAGTATCAATAGCGGGTCGAGTTGTAACAGTACATAGCTATTGTTAATGGGTGCTGTAGCTTTAATGCTGTTACCTGCATGTACATATACATACTGGTCAGAAAAGCACCACCTAAGTGAAGGTGCACAAACAGATACGGTAGGTTGAGTACATACCTCAGTAGTTACAAAACCAAAATAAGGCGCTATAGTTGTTGTGGCGGGGTCTGTTACTGTAAAGGTTTGCGTAGGGGTGCAGGTAGGTGACCACTTTCCGGTGGTATCAAAGGTGATAGTATAAGTTCCTATTGGAAGCGAATCTATGTACCAGCATCCACCTGTATTGGTTTGTACAACCAGGTTACCTGGATTAACAACAGCCAGCCTGTGCGCCAGTCCAACTTCGTTGCTTTCTTTAGTGCAGTTGCCGTTTACATCATTGTATATGTAGCCAAAAACACCGCGTTGATTATACTTAGCCATAAAGGTTTGGGTACCTCCCGAAATCAAATTGTAAGAGTTGGCCGATGGGTCAACATCTACCGTATCTCTATACTGGCCGTTCAGATAAATGCTGTTAGTGTTATCTATATAAATGAAAGTGCCTACATCACTATAATTATCACCCATCCCGGCAGCCCAGATAAAGTTACCTAGGGAATCTAATTTTGAAATAAAAATGTCACCCAAGCCTTTTGGTGTTAAGTTAAAAACGCCCGCACCCGGATTAAAATCTGCTACCCCGCTAAAATCGCCTGTGGTGTATATGTTATTTTGCCTGTCTAAAGCAATTGAGTTAGGTGCATCAGCAAATTGCGACCCTATGTTTACTGCCCAAATAAAATTTCCATTCAAATCCAGTTTCCAGATAAAAATATCGGAACTACCATTTGAGGTTAAGTTATAGGTACCCGCACCCGGGTCGAAATCGCAGGCTAAGTTGAAGTTGCCGGTAATGTAAATGTTCGACCTGCTATCTAAAACCATTGAGTTTCCTGTATCGCCATCGGTCCCGCCTATGTTTTTTGCCCAAACTAAATTTCCTGTACTGGAATATTTTGCCACGTATACGTCATAACCACCCACGCTAGTTAAATTGCTTAACCCGGCATTTGGGTCAAAATCAACTGTTGATTGAAATTTACCCGTAGAGTATGCATTGCCGGCAGTATCTACAGCCAGCGATAAAGCATTGTCATCACCTACGCTACCTATATTTTTGGCCCATGCCAGATTTCCGTTTGAATCCAGTTTCCAAATAAAAATATCGTTGCTGCCATTAGAGGTAAGGTTTAGGTTACCGGCACCGGGATTAAAATCTAGTGTACCCGTAAAGTATCCCGTAGTGTATACTTCGCCTAACTTGGTAACTTTAATTGCTTTCATAGTTACCTGTCCCATTGTTTTAGCCCAAACAAAATTTCCGTTTGGGTCTAATTTCATAACAAAAACATCAGTGGTTGAACCGGCTGTGAAATTTACGATGCCAACACCAGGGTCTAAGTCGGCTGTTCCTTGAAAAGTTCCGGTTACATAAATATTGCCTGCATCATCTGAAGTTCCCAAAAAAGCAATGTCGTTTCCTGCACCCCCAAAACGCCTGACCCATACCAAATTTCCGGTTGCATCATACTTTATAATAAAGGCGTCTATACCTCCAACCGATGTAAGATTAGTAACACCTGGTCCGGGGTCAAAATCGTAGGTGCCGGAAAAATTACTGGGTATCACCATGCTCCCTTCATTGTCAACAACAAAGGTACCTAACTGCTGCCTAACCCATTCCAAATTCTGTGCTTCCGAAATCTCAAATGCCATTAACAACCACAGCAGTAAATATTTTTTCATGGGTTTACAGTTTAGTTTAAAATTAATCTTCTTATCGTTTTTTTTTTTAAAAGCGGAGCCATCTGTTTTTGCAGATGGCTCCGCTTGGGTTTAGGTGTGTGTCTACTTCTTCACCACCTTCAAAATTAACTTCACTGTTTCGCCTCGTTTCACTTTCACAATCATACTTTGCGGTTCAATGTCAGGGCCGCTTATTTCTACATGATAAGTACCCGGTTTCATGTTCGGGGTAACTAAGTTGCCATCAATATCGCTTACCGCAGTTTTCTTTGGTTCTACCACATATAATTGAACGCCTTCGGCATTGCCCGTGCCATCGGTGTATTCGGCATGGGCCTCTATGCGGGTGTGATGCACGCCCACGGTGTCTATCTTGCGGTCGTTGCGATATTGCTCTACCAAAACAGGCTCATCGGCTTCATACTGGCTGATGAGCAAATCGTCAATTACTTCCAGTTCGGTATCTATATCGTGTATCACGTCTTCAATGCCTTCGGTGCCTGCTTTTTTGCTGCTCTCTGTTTCAGCAGGAGCGGCTTTAGCTTCGGCAAAATCATCGATAGCCTTACCTATGTCGGTTAGGTCGGCATCGGTAATCAGGTAAGCGGCCAGGTCGGTTTTGTTATCGTTCAAACCACCATGCACCTCGTGCAGTTTGGTCAGCGCATCGGCAGCCGGTGTATGTATAAAATCATCAGTCCGGATGTTAAACAGTTCTTCTAACACCAGGTTGCCGGTGCTGTGTGCCCAGGCGCGGGCTTTGCGGGCAGCCTTCACCGTCAGGTCAATAGCCCTGGCGCGTTTGGCATCCTTATCGCTGGTTACACCTTCGGTAGCCTGCGCCTGCTGCTCCATCAGGTTATTCAAATCCTTGTTCAGGTCTCTGAACGCACCAATGGCAGATACCAGCGGTAAAAAAAGTACCCAAAGGCTTTCGTGGTTAACAAAGAACAGTAAAACCTTGTCATACATGTTCTTCTTGGCAATTTGTCTGTTGTTCATATATAAAGGAGGTTTAGTGACGCAGGATACAACCGTAACACAGCCCGGTGCAAAGCACCGGCTATATGTAAAAGGGGAGCATAAACAGCACAAGTGAACCAATCATATATACAGCAGAAAAATTCGAAGCGAAAGGCCATTTCAAAGCGGGCAGCCCGGTCAGCGCGCAGGAGCAGGTGTCAAACCGGTAACAGCACCAACTCGAAAAGAGCTACTGTCAATACGGTAAGAGCTACCGCGTCAACATTCATCGTGGTAAAAAGAGCATCGTCAACCCGGTATGAGTTACTGTCAACACGATAATCGCCAGCGCGATGGAACATTCATCACGGTAAAAGCTACCGTCAACTCGAAAAGAGCTACTGTCAACGAAAGTGCTGTCATCAGTAAGAGCTACCGTCAACACGATACTTGGAACTGTCAGCACCTAAAACAGACCAAATATGTCTATTATAGTATACGGGGGTAATTTTTAAAATGTCCGTAAGTGCGTTGCATAAAGCGTGTGTCAGGTATTTAGCTTAGGCATATCAAATTTAAATCAATTGTTTTGATACTGTGCAAGAAAGAAGGAGAAAAAGTAACACCCCTTTAGATGATAGAAGGTGTGCAGGGGCAAAAAAAAGCCCCGAATTGCTTCGGGGCTTTTTTTAAGTCTTTAGAAAGACTGATTATTTTTTAGGAGCCTCGCCAGTAGTAGCAAAGCAGAAAGTTACGTTTGAACCGTAGAACACAATACCCCATTCAGTACCTGGTGTAAGTGGTGTAGCCGGAACAAATTTGTAAACACCCGGAGCTACCTTGGTAAACTCACATTTGATGTCATCTCTTTTTACTGATTTACCTTTACCGCCAAAAGCAGCAGCCATAGCAGCAGCTGATTGCGCTAATTCTAATTCGCGGGTATCTTTAGATACAATTACCTTAGTCAGGTAAAGAACACCTTCCGGGTCAGTTTCAGCATCATTTAATTTCATGATGAACTGAGCATCTTTCGGGTCAATTTTAACCGGAGAGTGTCCGCCTAAGATATTGATGAAAGTAACTACACTGGCTCCGTAGCTGAATCCTTTAGTTTTAGATTTTACTTCAGAGGTTGCTTTTTCCAATTTGCTCAGAGAGCCGTCAGCTTTCAACAGCATTGGAGTGTTTTTAAAATCTGGAATTTGTGCTTCTTGAGCAAATACCGCACTTGCAGAAATTACTACTGCAACTAAGAGTAACATGGTCTTTTTCATAATTGGTTAGTTTTTAATTTGTGACAAATGTAGAAACCTTTTCAAAAAAGTATGCCACTTAGTAAGAAAGTGAACGTTTTTGGTATAGTTAACAATTGGCTGGTAATAGATGGCTACTGAAACCGATATCAAGTAGTACTTAAACTTATTTTCTTGATAAGCCCTTGCAATACCTGGCCGGGGCCAATCTCGGTAAAGCCGGTAGCGCCATCGGCTATCATTTGCCGGATAGTCTGGGTCCAGCGCACGGGCGAGGTAAGTTGAGTGATGAGGTTCTCTTTTATTTTCTCCGCATCGGTTTCGGCTTTTGCCGTTACGTTTTGGTAGATGGGGCAAACCGGTACCCGAAAGGTAGTTTGATGAATAGCTTCGGCTAATTCTTTACGTGCAGGCTCCATCAGTGGCGAATGAAAGGCACCACCCACCGGCAGTTTAATGGCTTTGCGCACCCCGGCTTCGCGCAGTTTCTCCATAGCTATATCAATACCTTTCACGGTGCCCGATATAACTAATTGCCCCGGTGCATTATAGTTGGCGGCTACTACGGTTTCGCCTTCAATAGAAGCGCAGATGGTTTCTACCTGCTCTTCACTTTCGTAATTTAATACAGCAGCCATGGTAGATGGTACTACTTCGCAGGCCCGCTGCATAGCCAAGGCTCGTACCGACACTAAACGCAGAGCATCTTCAAATTGTAAACACTGATTGGCTACCAGAGCCGAGAACTCGCCCAGCGAATGACCCGCCACCATAGCGGGTTGAAAGTTATCTATCCGTGCAGCCGATATAACGGAATGTAAAAACACGGCAGGCTGTGTCACTTTAGTTTGTTTCAACTCTTCATCGGTGCCGGTGAGCATAATCTGGGTGATAGAGAAGCCGAGAATCTCATCGGCTGTGGCAAACATCTCTTTCGCCTTATCCGACTGCTCAAAAAGCTCTTTGCCCATTCCTGTAAACTGGGAACCCTGCCCCGGAAATACATATGCGTTCATGATTGATGGTTTTATAGTTCGCGGTTCGCAGTTCACAGCAACACGAGCGTTTGGTGTAAACTGTTAACCGCCATCCGTCATCTGTCAACTTAGCTCAGCTTGGCAGATATCAGATTAATAAACTCGTTGCGGGTAGATTGCTTTTCAAACTCACCGGTAAAAGCCGAAGTGGTGGTTACCGAGTTTTGTTTCGATACGCCACGCATCATCATACACAAATGCTTGGCTTCAATAACCACGGCAACACCCAGCGGTTCAAGGGCTTCCTGTATGCTGTCGCGCACCTGAATGGTGAGGCGCTCCTGCACCTGCAACCTGCGGGCAAACACATCTACCACGCGGGCCAGTTTACTCAAGCCAACAATTTTACCATCGGGAATGTAGGCAATGTGCGCACGTCCATAAAAAGGCAGCAGGTGATGTTCGCACAGCGAAAACAGTTCAATATCTTTTACAATCACCATCTGGTTGTGGTTCTCTTCAAATATCGCTCCGCGCAAAATAGCCTGTGCATCGAGATGGTAGCCTTGTGTAAGAAAGTGCATGGCTTTAGAAGCCCGCTCGGGAGTTTTTTCCAGACCATTCCGGTTTACATCCTCACCCAAAGCTTCAATAATATCGCGGTATTTATTTTTGACTATTTCTACCGATTCAACCTGATAAATTTCCTTCTTCTCGTATTTCTTCATGATTATTTTATTTGAAGATTGCAACAACCCGGTGGGGTATAAAGTTTTTGAAACTTCTATTCTCCGTAATATTCAACATAAATATTTTCTGTTTCTACCAGTTTGAGGCTGTGCAGTTCACAGCCTTTCAAATGCGGTACAATCCATTTCCAGATTAGCATGATAATATTCTCAATGCTGGGTAAAGTGTTGGCCAGTTCGGGCACATCCATATTAAAGTTTTTGTGGTCCAGTTTTTCCACCACCTCTGTTTTCAGTATTCGACTTAAGTCGTGGGCATTGATAATAAATCCGGTATCGGGGTCGGGTTTGCCTTTCACGGTTACGTATAAATCAAAGTTATGTCCATGCCAGTTTTTGTTGGCGCACTTGCCAAAAACTTCGCGGTTCTTTTCCTCTGTCCAGGCCGGGTTAGAGAGGCGATGGGCACCGTTAAAATGTTCTCTTCTTGTTAGGTATACCATAGTAGAATCAGTTGATAGTTGGCAGTTCGCGGTTCACAGTAAATACAGACATTGCATCTGCAATGTGTTGTGTTAGCTACTTGCCAAGTGAATTTCTTAAAGCATTTATTTGTCTAAATAGAGTTTCATATTTCGAATACAAATCGGCAAATTGTTTTTCATCCAGATATTTTCGGTCTAAAGCTAAATAAAGACATGAAATTACTTCTAAAGAGGAACGGGAAGAGAACGTCAGAAATCTTCTGAACTCATCTTTGCTTAATCCGGTAGAGCCTTCCGCAATATTCAGGTTTACAGAATCTGCAGCTTTTTTTATTTGAACCATTAAACTGAATAATTCCACTTTCGGAAAAGAAAGCGAAATCTCATGTATTTCATTCGCCAAGACCCGCGAACTTTTCCATACTTCTAACTTCTCAAAATTAAAGGCCATCGCATTTTGTATTTACCGTTAACCATGAACCGTTAACTGCCAACTCTCTCTAAGATCATTGCGTGTCCGTGGGCTCCTGCAGCGCAAGCTGCCAACAAAGCATATTTGCCGTTTTCTTTAATCAATCGGTTGGCGGCTGTAGTAACCAATCTTGCCCCGGTAGCGCCAAATGGGTGTCCCAGTGCCAGAGAACCGCCCCACAGATTAAACTTTTCGAGCGGAATATTACCTACCGCTTTGTCGCGGCCTAGTTTAGTCTTGGCAAACTCATCACTGGACAGACATTTCATGTTAGCCAGAATTTGTCCGGCAAAGGCTTCGTGAAACTCAAACACATCTATATCGGTTAAGTTGAGACCTGTTTTTTTAAGCAGTTTAGATACTGCATAGGTAGGCCCCAGTAAAAGTTCTTCATTCAAATCGCATCCGCTGAAGGCGTAGGAGTGGAGGTAAGCTTTAGGTGTCAGTCCAAGTTGTTTGGCTTTTTCTTCGGTCATCAGCAAAACACAGGCCGCACCATCAGTTAAGAAAGATGCATTTGCCGCTGTAATAGTGCCACCTTCTTTTACAAAAGCCGGTTTTAGTTTCGATACTCTCTCCACAGTAGTATCGCCTCTGAATCCGTTATCTTTTTTGATAGATTTAAAATCGGGGGCTACTTCTACAGGAGCAATTTCATTGGCTAGTAAGCCTTCAGCATCGGCTTTAGCCGATAGTTGGTGTGAGCGAACCGCAAATTCATCCTGCTCTTTTCTGGTTACGCCATAACGTGCGGCTAGAATATCGCAATCCAGCCCCATGGTTTTGCCAGTCAAAAATTCAGCAATGGCAGGAGCCTCCGGCTTAAAATCGGTCGGTCGAAGATTCATGATAAACTTGAGTGTATCTCCCAAACCCTTCAGTTTTTGTGCCTTGAAAAGTTTTTTCCGCATGGGCTTGTTAAAAAGGATAGGAGCATCACTGGTGCAGTCCGTTCCTCCGGCAATTACTACATCCGCATCGCCATTTTGCAGAATATGCATACCCGTTACAATAGCTTGGTTGGCACTGATACATGCCATTGTTACAGTATGGCAGGGAGAGGTATTAGGAATGCCTGCCGTGAGAGCCGCCTCGCGGGCAACGTTACCTGTTTTTACATTGCTGATAGTGGTGCCCATGATAACATACCCTACTTCCTTGGGGTCGATACCTGTTTTTTTCAATAGTCCTTTGATGGCAAACTGACCAAGCTGATAGCTCATTAAATCCATGTAGTCGGTTCCGGAACGAAGAAAGGGAGTGCGCGCTCCGTCAATTACTACGATTTTCTTACTGCTCATTATTCAATATTTTATAGATAGATTAAAGATTGATTGAGGTGCGAAGATAGAAAACTTAGCTGTTGAAGCCATCTGTTAAGATGGCCCATGTATTTATGTTCTGCTAATTTGATAAAATAAAGCCGACTGAGTCAAGCTGTATGCTTGCCGAAACTATTGTAGGCAAGCCGAAAATCTATACGCTTTATAAGATTAATTCTTATCTTTTCTCTGCGCCTGCTCGTCAGCATCGGCATAGAGTTTTTGAAAAGTAATCGGGTTTAGTTTTTCAGTGAGCAGTAATCGCCCCTTATCATATACCAAACGGAGAATGTATGGAATACGCTGAGCGCAGTTTTTGACATCTAAAAAACGGGTCTGTTTATCATAAACTACAAAATGAAATTTAGGAACAGATGGAAATGAAAAAGCCTGAGGGGTATCATGCTCTTTGCAACCGGGTTTGGGATAATAACGGGCTACTCCGTAATCTGACCGTTCAAAATAGGAGGCTGGTTCATATTCTTGATGATTGAATTTTTTTAGTCTCAGTTTGGCGCAAGCTGTCAGTTGGTCATTATTGGCATCCAGCTGATACCAGCGGCTGCGATCTGTTTCTTTGGCTGTTTTGAGTATTTCTATTTCCGATTTATAGGTATTATAAATCAGCAGGCTGTCATTGTACCGCTCAGTGGCGGTGTACTCTTTTTCGCTACCTCCAAGTAGCAGAAGTAATAGAAGTCCTTTAATCATTTAGTAGTAGCTTGTTCCGAAATGGAAGCTAGATAATTACTACGACTATTATTATGTGATTAAGTAGGTTGAATAAGACACTTATTTTATCTTCCGACAATCGGGATCAGGCTTTATTTAGCTGTAACTATCAGATAAGTTCCTTGCACCCGAATGACATTCACCTCGGTATCTTTTTCAATAAATCCACCATCGGCTACCGCATCGTAGCGTTCTGTATCAATTTCAATTTTACCTGCTGGGCGAAGGTGAGTTGCCGCTGTTCCGCTTGCACCAATCAGATTCTGAGTTGCATGGTTACGAACCGAGAATCCATCGGTTTTTCTCATCTCGGTTTCCACCCCCATTTTTTTGAAGATAGAAGAGTCAAATATTTTCTGACCGAAGGTGATCAATAATAATAACGGCAATGCCATAGCTAGTGTAACTAAAAGAAAAGAAAGGGATAAACTACCGCTGGGTACAAAAGTGAAGTCGAAATCTATATTTCTTACGAGTGCTAATGTTAAGCCAGTAACGGTGAGCGCGATACCACTGATTCCTGTAATGCCAAATCCAGGGATCACAAATATCTCAAGCAAAATGAGGAGAATACCGACTCCGAAAATCAATATTTCCCAATTGGCCGCAAGCCCTTCCAGATAGAGGGGAGCAAAGTAGAACAAAGCAGCGGTAACTGAAACCAGGATAGGAAGCATGGTGCCCGGGGCTTTAAATTCAAAATATATACCGGCAAAAATTAGTAGAAGAAATAGACCTGATACAGCTGGGTTAATCAGCCACAAAATAATTTCTTCGGCACAGGTTGACTCATGAACTTCTATAACGTAAGTTCCTCCGTGAAGTCTTTGAATTACATCGGTCGTTTTTTCAAGCTCCGCATTACAATAGCCATAACGCATTGCTTCTCGTGTGCTGAAAGTTACAATTTTGCCCTTCTGCTTAATGGAGTCTATCTCCAGATTTTCATCGGTCATGCCTTCTGCAATCAGTGGATTACGGCCGGTTTCCTCGGCTGTTGCCCGCATTTTCTTGCGCATATAGCTTTGATATTTCTCCGGCATTAACTCCCCCTCTCCATTGACCACACAGGCAGCACCAATAGTTGAACCAGGCATCATATAAATAGAGTCGCAGGCTATAGCAATCAATGCCCCTGCCGATGCGGCATTATTACGAATGAAGGCAATGGTAGGGATTTTAGTTTTCAGTAAAGCGGTTCTTATATTATCTCCATCGCTGACTAAACCGCCATAGGTATCCATGTCTATTAGCAGATAATCAGCTTTCTTTCTTTCGGCTTCTGCAATAGCCTTTTCTGTTAGCCTACTCATGGAAGGCCCTATCTCATCATGTATATTGAACTGGTAAACAATTTTAGTCTGTGCATGAATGTTTATAATACTGCACAAAAAAAGGACAAGGGTTGTTAGTATGTTGCGAGTTAGCTTCATTTTACAATAATAGCGGTAATACTTTCGCGTTACTAATATAAATGTATTCAGGATGAAGAAAATAATGTTCAGTGTGTTTTTTGGGGTTTCGGTTTTGGTGTCGGCCGCACAGGGAACCTGGCATGTGGTTAAGAAAGGTGAAACACTATATGGGATAGCCAAAAACTACGGTATCAGTTTTGCCGATTTGAAATCATCTAATCCCGTTCTTTTATCTAATCCGAATGTTAAGGTAGGGCAGAAGTTAAGTATACCCGGCACCAAGTTGAATACATCAAGCACTGGGACAAAAACCGTTGCCGCCAAGGTTCATACAATAACTAAAGGAGAAACGCTCTATGCCGTTTGCAAAAAATACGGAGTAAGTATTACCGAGATAAAAGCCTGGAATAAGTTGAGTGATTTAAATGTGAAGCCTGGTCAACGGTTGATAGTAAGTAAAGTGAATGATATGGCTATTTACAAGCCAATCGCAGTTCCGTCTACTCCTGATACACCTTATCGGGAGGAAGATGCCCGTCCAAGGGTGAACATTCCGGAGGTTAAAAAATCAGAAGCAGCTATTGTGCAGGAAAAGATAATCACCGAAAAGCCTAAGGAGATTATTGAAACATCAAAGCCGGCACCTGTAATAACCAGTTTGAAAACATCTTCCTCCGAACCATCAGAATATCCCGGAATATTTAATCAGTATTCTGCTCATGGTTTTAAAATCAAGCGAAACAGAGGAGCTGCTAATTATCTGGCCGATGCCACCAGTGGAAATCAACATCTGGCTTTTTACAATGATGCGGAAACAGGTTCTATTATTCGGGTCACCAATATGATGAATCACAAAACTATTTTTGTAAAGGTAATTGGGAAATTACCCCCAGCCGATGCCGCCAATGAAATAGTGATTAAACTGGCTAACAAGGCGGCTCGGGATTTAGGCGTTCAGGACGATAAATTTTTAGCCGAGATAGCCTCTTATTCAGGCAACTGATATCCGCAACAATTTGTTAGTAAATTGGTTTTTATTCTGAGGATGAAGTTTATTTTTGCCCTCGCTTAAAAAGCCTTATATGATTACACCTAATGCCGAGTATATTCCTATTCTGATTCAGTTCGTTTTTGTGGCGGTTTTTATTGCCGTGATGCTGACTTTGTCTCACTATATTGGGCCACGAAGAAATTCTAAAGTAAAAGACGCCACTTTTGAGTGTGGAATTCCACAACACGGAAACGCCCGTATTCCTTTTTCAGTCAAGTATTTTTTGGTAGCTATTTTATTTGTGCTGTTCGATGTGGAGGTTATATTTCTATATCCTTGGGCCGTTAACTTTCGGGAAATGGGCTTTGACGGACTCTGGAAGATGGTCATGTTTATGGGTATGTTGCTGTTAGGCTTCTTCTATGTAATTAAAAAGGGTGCCCTTGAGTGGGAATAACGATGGGGATAAAAGAGTTCGTGCAGTAATTGCGTGTTAACTCCAATTGCAAATTTTCAAATTGATATTATGGCAGAACTTACAATAGAACAGAAAGTCCCGTTAACCCCAACCAAAGAAGGCTGGAACGGCCAGGGGTTTCAGCTAACTTCCATGGACAAGTTTATCGGACTTGCCCGTTCAAAATCTCTTTGGCCGTTACCTTTTGCCACCAGTTGCTGCGGAATTGAGTTTATGGCAACTATGGGAGCAAATTACGATTTAGCCCGATTTGGTTCTGAACGTCCCAGTTTTTCACCCCGCCAAGCAGATATGTTGCTGGTAATGGGAACTATAGCCAAAAAGATGGCACCTGTGTTACGTCAGGTTTATGAACAGATGGCCGAACCGCGCTGGGTTATTTCGGTTGGCGCCTGTGCCTGTTCGGGTGGAGTCTTTGATACTTACTCCGTTTTGCAGGGAATTGATAAAGTAATTCCGGTAGATGTATATGTGCCGGGTTGCCCCCCCCGTCCGGAACAGATTCTGGATGGTATCATGAAATTGCAGGATTTGGTTAAGAACGAGGCCTACAGCCGAAGAAGCACTCCTGAATACAAGGCTCTGCTGGCAAGTTATGGAATTAATGTGATTTAAAAATCCCTGTTAATCTTCCCGTAAGGGAAGAGTTAAATACAAGCTATGGCATTAGATTATACTACAGTTCAGGAGCAACTAGCCGCTAAGTTCGGTGAGGATGTAAAGGACTTTACCAACGAGTTTGGTATGCTCGCCTTTGAAGTAACTGCGGATAAAAATACAGAAGCTATCCGCTTTTTGCGCGATGAATTAGGCTTTAATTTTCTTACTGATATATGCGGGGTTCATTACCCTGATAACGAAACAGCCCGACAATTTGCCGTGGTGTATCATATGCACAATTGGGTGGATAATGTTCGGGTCAGATTCAAAGTGTTTCTGAACGGAGAACAGCCGGAACTGGAAACGGCTACCGGTTTGTTTAATTCTGCCAACTGGCAAGAGAGAGAAACTTACGATTTTTATGGGATCATTTTTACCGGACACCCAGATTTAAAACGTATTCTGAATATGGATGAAATGGTTTCCTTCCCGCTTCGTAAAGAATTCCCGCTCGAAGATCAGGGTAGAACCGATAAGGATGACCGATACTTTGGTCGTGTTCCTGTTAACGCAAATCTGAACTAAATCATGAGCAATATACTGACCCCACTTACTATTGAAGAGAAATATGCTGACATGATTCGTCAGCGGGAGAATGAAGACGGCAGTGAATTGTCGATTCTCAATCTCGGTCCCACTCACCCGGCTACACACGGAATTTTCCAGAATGTATTGCTCATGGATGGCGAAAAGATTGTAGATGCTGAGCAAACGGTTGGATATATCCATCGTGCTTTTGAAAAAATTGCCGAAAATCGTCCGTTTTACCAAATTACTCCACTTACCGATCGCATGAACTATTGTTCATCACCTATCAACAATTTTGGCTGGTGGATGACGGTAGAAAAACTATTGGGTGTTGAAGTTCCCAAACGGGCACAATATCTTCGGGTTATTCTGATGGAACTTGCACGTATCTCTGACCATCTCATTTGCAATTCTATTTTGGCCGTTGACAGCGGTGCATTTACCGGCTTCCTGTATGTGATGCAATACCGCGAAAAGATTTATGAAATTTACGAAGAGTTGTGCGGTGCCCGTTTAACTACCAATATGGGTCGTATAGGTGGTTTGGAAAGAGATTTGAGCGATACCGGTTTTCGTAAAATTCATGCTTTTATGAAAGAGTTTCCAGTAGCATTTAAAGAATTTGAAGCCCTGGTTTCTCGCAATCGTATTTTTATGGATCGTTGTATCCACGTAGGAGGTATTAGTGCCGAGAAAGCTATCAGCTATGGCTTTACCGGGCCCAATCTGCGCGCGACAGGAGTTGATTATGATATCCGTGTAGCTAATCCATATTCTTCTTATCAGGATTTTGAATTTGATATTCCGGTTGGTAAATCAGGTGATACATACGACCGATATTGTGTTCGTAATGCAGAAATATGGCAGAGTCTGCGCATTATTCAACAGGCATTGGACAAGATACCCGAAGGACCTTACCATGCCGATGTGCCGGACTATTATCTGCCACCTAAAGAGGAAGTCTATACCAGCATGGAGGCGCTTATCTATCACTTCAAAATTGTGATGGGCGAAATTCCGGTTCCCAAAGGTGAGGTGTATAACTGTGTGGAAGGCGGTAATGGAGAACTTGGTTTTTACTTGATCAGTGACGGAAGTCGGGTTCCTTACCGTTTGCATTTCCGCAGACCATGCTTTATTTATTATCAGGCATTTACCGAAATGATTAAAGGTGGTTACCTGAGCGATGCTATATTGATTATGAGTTCGCTCAATGTGATAGCCGGTGAATTAGATGCGTAAACCCCTAAATCCCCTGAAGGGGACTTGAATACAAAAAGACAAATACAAGACATGAGTGTAGTTGCAAAGAGTAACAAAGAAGTAAAAGTAACCGAGCGTTTTTTGGCACGTGTGGCGGAGTTGAAGACCCGTTTTCCGAAAGGGAAACAGAAAAGTGCTTTAATCACTGTGCTGCATGAGTTGCAGAATGATAATGACGACTGGTTAAGTGTAGAAGCTATGGATAAGGTTGCCGAGTTACTAAGCATTAAACCTATCGAGGTTTACGAAGTGGCTTCGTTTTACAGTATGTATAACCAGAAACCTGTAGGTAAGTATATGTTGGAGTTTTGTCGCACCAGTTGCTGTGTAACCCGCGGGGCAGAAGATATGATAGAATATACCTGTCAAAAGCTGGGTGTTGCTGAAGGAGAAGTAACGCCCGATGGAATGTTTAGTGTAAAAGGGGTGGAGTGTTTAGGAGCCTGTGGCTATGCACCCATGCTACAGTTAGGCGATTTCTATCATGAGTTTCTTAATACCGAAAAAATAGATAATCTGATAGACAACTGCCGAGCCGGAAAAGTGGAAACTATCAGTAAAGTTTAATTCAGTTAAATCCAATATTCGTATGAAAAAATTACTCTTCGTTTCTGCCATTATGCTGATGTTCAATTTCATTACTCAAGCACAGACTGTTTATAGCGTGAAATATAAAAGTGATGCAGATGTTAAGGTCTATGTAGTGAAATACAGCAGCGATGCCGATTTAGTAGTTTACAAAGCCAAGTATAAAAGCGATGCTGGCGATAATAACGGGATTTGGTTTTTTACAGACTATGCCAGTGATGCCAAGAAGAAAATCTTCTTCGTAGACTATGCCAGCGATGCTGATCTCAAGGTTTACTTTGCCGATTATAAAAGCGATGCGGGCTGGAAAAGCAGCAGCAAAAAACAATTGATGTATTAAAAGAAGAATGCTTGTTTAGAAGGATTCTTCATAATGAAATAAACTATGGGCAAGAAAATATTACTCGAACACGTTAACGTTCCTAACATTCATACCTATGAAGTTTACCGTAGCAAAGGCGGTTATGAATCGGTAGAGAAAGCGCTGAAAATGGCGCCTAACGATATTGTAGAGGAAGTAAAGAAGAGTGGCCTTCGCGGAAGGGGAGGTGCCGGTTTCCCTACGGGTATGAAGTGGAGTTTTATCGACAAGAAAAGTGGCCGCCCCCGTCATCTGGTTTGCAATGCCGATGAGTCGGAACCGGGCACTTTTAAGGATAGATATTTAATGGAGAAACTACCCCACCTCTTGGTGGAGGGAATGATTGCCTCCAGTATTGCGCTTGAAGTTCATCTTTCCTACATCTACATTCGTGGTGAATACATGTGGGTGTATCGCATTCTGGAGCGTGCTATTAACGAGGCTTATGCCAATGGCTGGTTGGGTAAAAATATTAAAGGCAGCGGCTACGATTTAGACCTGTATGTTACCTGCGGTGCTGGAGCTTACATTTGCGGTGAAGAAACTGCCCTGATTGAAAGTCTGGAAGGAAAGCGTGGTAACCCACGTATTAAACCTCCATTTCCAGCAGTGGTGGGTTTGTATGGTAACCCCACGGTGGTCAACAATGTAGAGAGCATCATGAACATTCCTTGGATTGTACAGAACGGTGGTGGTGAATATGCTAAAATAGGTATTGGCAAAAGCACCGGAACCAAACTGATTTCGGCTTCGGGTAACATCAAGAATCCGGGAGTATATGAAATTGAACTTGGTGTGCCGGTTGAAGAGTTTGTGATGAGTGATGAATATCTGGGCGGTATGCAAACCGACAGACCGCTGAAGGCTTGTGTGCCGGGTGGAAGTTCGGTACCTATTCTTCCGGCCAATCTTTTATTTAAAACAGCTAAAGACGAAACCCGCTTAATGACTTACGAGAGCATGAGCGATGGTGGTTTTGCCACCGGCAGTATGATTGGTTCGGGTGGATTTATTGTGTATGACGACCGTCAATGCGTGGTGCGCAACACTTGGAATTTCTCACGTTTTTACCACCACGAAAGTTGCGGACAATGTTCGCCTTGCCGCGAAGGAACCGGTTGGCTGGAAAAAGTAACCTGGAGGCTGGAGCACGGCTACGGCAGTATGGAAGATATTGACCTGCTGTGGGATATACAGCGCAAAATAGAAGGCAATACTATTTGCCCTCTTGGCGATGCGGCTGCATGGCCGGTAGCGGCAGCTATCCGCCACTTCCGCCACGAGTTTGAATATCACGTGCGCTACCCCGAAAAGGTACACGACCGCAAACACTTTGAAGCCGAGCCTTGGGAAAAAGTAAAACACCTGATGGCGAAGGAAGAGGCAGTAGCGGTGTAGTAATGGAAGATAAGCCACAGATAGAAACTGTTCTCAAAACATTCTATACCCATTTTGTTTCTAAAAACTGGGTTGCATTCGAACAACTTCTACATCCTGATTTTACTTATTACACTGACAAGTGTGTAGTTCAAAGTAAAAGTTCGTTTCTGAGCTTTTTGAAGGCAGATACCTGGCAGAATGAAAGTCACCAAATCGACAACTTTAAGATGATTGCGTCATCTGCAGATTTAGCAGTAGCTACTTATGCAGTTTTATTTATCGGGAGCTTTGGTGAAAAACAAATGACTATCCATGCCACAGAAACGGCTGTGTTCGTTTATACAAATGAAGAATGGAAGATTATTCATTGTCACAGTTCGAATAAAGTACAGATTTCTTAAAGGCGGGTGTCTCACCCACCTTTAAGAAAAGGGGTAACATGCTGGTAAGTGATACCCCTTCACTAGTAAGGAAGTAAAAGACTGAAACACTTTGAGGCTGAGCCATCCGATAAATTGATACACATGATGACGAAGCTAGAAGCGTTGGTTCCTTGCGTCAGTTTATTGAAAGACCGAGAAAATTACTTATCATTATGTTAAACTAATTTGCTATGATAAAAAGATTACTTCACGTTACCATTAGTGTCTTACTTGTTATTAATCAGACCGCTGCACAACAAATTGATTTTGTTCATGAGTTTAACGCTGCAGGCGATGGCAATCCCAAGCCTTTGTTTCAGCATGCGGGTAAATTATACTTAACAGCAGAAAACGCCTCCGGAAACGCGCTTTATACTTTAGATGCATCTACTTCAGCGGTAGAATGTATCTCCTGTCCTTATCACACTGAATTTTATTATGGAGGGCACGGTATTTTAAACAACAAAGTGTTCCTCAACATAACTACAGGAGCTAATAAATCTAAATTGTTTTCAACCGATGGAACTTCTGCGGGCACGCAAGTGGTTAAAGACATTTACCCGGGCAAGTATTGCGCAGCTGCCGATTTTGTAAACTACAACGGTCTACTTTATTTTTCTGCTACTGACAGTGCCTACGGCAATGAATTATGGGTAACCGATGGAACTGAAGCAGGCACCTATATGTTTTGGGATTTTGAAGCCGGAACTATCGGAGGTTATCCGCGCGATTTATTCATCTGGAATAATAAAATTTACTTCTGTGTAAACCGAGGGGTAAAAACAGATTTGTATTGCACCGATGCTACCATCCCGGGCATGCAAGTAATCAATACCCATTTCGGTCAGTCCAGTTATATTGATGGCGTTGATTCAATTTCGTCTCTATTAGTTTACTCTATGAACGATTCCATCTTTACTATTAATCCTGCAAACAATCAGGTGAGCCAGTTAGCCACCCGCAAGTATTACAGTATGAGTTCGTTTACCCATTACAAAAACAAGTTGTATTTCAGCAGTTCGCTGAACCCGGAGGGTAACGAGGTTTGTGTTACAGATGGTACTTCATCCGGTACTTCCATCTTCTTCGATTCAGATGAGAGTGTTTCTATTTCCAGTGCTCAGCCCTTTGTGTTCAATAACCTATTATTTTTTTCTGCCAGCCACAATAACAAGGGATTCGAGCCATGGGTCACTGATGGAAACCCTTCCAATACCGCCATGTTTAAGGATTTATGTGTAACGGACCCGGCTTTCAGCTCCAGACCCGGTCAATACACGGCATATAACGGCAAGTTTTATTTTGGAGCTAAAGACTGTGTGACTAACACTAGCCAATTGTTTCAATCGGATGGTACTGTGCTGGGCACAACGGTTGTTTATAACCCGCAAACTTCTGTTGCGGATAACTTAGCATACAATTTTTTTGAGTTTAATGGTAGTTTGTATTTTGCCGGTAAGTATGACGTAAAAGGTACAGAGTTATATAAACTGAGCACACCAACAGGAATAACTGAAAGCGAAAGCGAAGTCGCTTTGTCAATCTATCCTAACCCTGCTACTAATTTTTTGAATATATCTACACCTGCTAAGGGTGGCGAAATCAGAGTGCTGAATTTTGCAGGCCGCGAAATGTTGCGCATTTCTGTAAGCGAAAGCAAAACCGTTTTGCCTCTTTATGAATTAGAGTCAGGGATTTATTTGGTTGGATACAATGGTCACTATGCAAAATTCATCAAACAATAATTGCAGGATTTGAGATTTTTGAATACGGTTATCTGAATAACGTGGCAATACTTCTAAGTTTAGATAAGCTTATTGTTTAGATTTTTAGATGTACCCTTTATACAATAATCCCCGTTATTTTCAGTTTCTTATATTATTCAACTAAGAAACTATGCCCAGTCATGTTTTAGAAAACCACGTGTCGGTGAAGCAGTTGTAAAGCTATGCCTAAAAAGCAAACGCGTTACTATGGCCTGCATCCGTGGCGGAAGCATTTCGGCTATGTTCTATATTCTTTGAAGTGTGTTTAAATTTATATAACCGAAACAATTTACTGCAAGCACCAGCCCAACTCGTTAATTATCATTCGTTTTAGAATTTATCCATTCCTCTATATCAAGGGTGTTCATAATGATATTATCGGTTTTTGAAAAAAACTGGCTATGCTTCTTTAAAGTGTCACCTACAATGTTGCGGTTTCCTGCTGCTTTGCAGCAATCAGCAAGCATACGGTTGAATGTAGTAACTATTGAGTCCTGCAATTTTTCTTTTCTACACCAGCGTTGGTGATTGTTTATCAAATATGATAAGGTTGAGAAATTACCAAGGTCGAACTGAATTAGCAGAAACAGAAAACGGTTAATCATCACCGATACATTTGCGGTATTGGTTTCCTGTTGCATTAACCTGTGCGAAATTTTCAATGCATTTTTCAAGTTACCTGTTTTCCAATAACTCAATGCCGTTACAAAATGGAAGTCGAACTTGAATGATATTCCTGCCTGTTTTAAAATACTTTGTTGATGTTGTTGTATGCTTTCAGCATACTCTATTGCCTTATTGTATTGGCCGCTGTATACATAGTTGTAAAGCCGGCCTAATACTAAAAGTGTATACCCGTATTGTCGCGAAGTTTTGCTGAAATATTTTTCACTCTTTAGGGTTTCTTCCATTTCATTCAAAGTTTCGTAGGCTCTTGCATATTTACCGTGAGAATTCTGCAAACCGAATAAACCGCTTGTTAGTAAGCAATATACTCTTGATTTGGCCCGTAGCAAGGATGGATTTTTCTTGAAAATTTGAATGGCTGTTTTAAAATGTTTTTCTGATGAATGCATCTGAAGGGATATATATAGCCCATACATGCCATGTATACGATGGAAAATAATTTGCGCTGAACGGCTAAGGGCTCTTTTTTTATTGATTAGCAATTCAGAATTCATAAGAGCAGCCAGTTCCCTTCCTACTTTTCCGCTGGTCATTTCTTTCTTTTCGTTTAATAAGTAGTTGAATCTATAAAGCAGGTGTTGGTATTCTATCTCATTCATTAATGCCTGAACTGTTCTTTTTTCATATGCCGCTTGCCTAGCATTGTAAGTACCTTTGCTAACATAATAGGCAAGAGTATGATACCATCGGAAAAGCTGTAACGCCTGCACAAATGCATCTTCTTTCAGTGCTTCTTTTAATGCATTTTCAGTTTTAGTATATGCCCATACATATTGCCCTTTGCTGTGAAGTAGTTCAACCTCTTCAAGTAGCCGGTTGTAGTAAGATGTGGCAAACGAATTTTCACTAAAAATACGCAATGAACGAAGCAGCATATCTTTTAAATGCTCCTTACTATGGGCTAGTGCCGCTCTGCTTTTGTTAGTACGTTTGCTTACTGTTTCAACATCATACTTAGGCAATTCATTGAGTGTATCAAAAAGTATTAGGTAATTTTTGTTGTCCCCATACACTGTACTCAGCATTTTAAAATGACGTTTTTCGTTGGCCGATAAACCATGAATGAGTTCCTGAAGTTGATCTTGTTTGCGCATATGAAGTATTTATTGTCCTGAAATGAACATGCGATTTTTATCTCTATTTTGCTTTTGCGGGAGTAAATTTATTGAAGATGTTTGTTGTCTTCGTTAATCGCTTATTATTTTCAAAACTATCTCATTTATGAAACAGCTTTTTACACTTTTTTCAGCCGTGCTTATTTCATTGCAGGTTTTTTCTCAGATACCTAATCTTCAATGGGCGAACCTTACTGATACAATGGGCAACATGAAACCCTATGCGGTAACCACCGATGCTGCCGGGAATGTGTACACAGCAGGGGTTTTCGCGGTTGCTGTGGGTTATAACTTCGATTTTGATCCGGGACCTGATACCTTATATCTGACAGGTTCTGGAGATGACGATGTGTATGTACAAAAATTTGCCCCCAACGGACAATTGTTATGGGCCAAAGCGTTTGGAGGAATTTATATTGAACAAGCCAACGATATTGAGGTAGACACCAGCGGGAATGTGTATGTTGCAGGGACTTTTCAGCAAACAGTCGATTTTAATCCGGGGGCAGCAGTAAACTCAATTAGTTGTGTAGGGGTATACAATTCCTATGTATTGAAGCTGGATGCAAACGGAAATTATGTATGGGCCAAAAGCATACAAAGCGGCTATGCTTTAGCGTATTGTTTAGCGGTAGATAAAGCCGGTAATGTTTACAGTGGGGGCTATGTAGACGGCTCGGGCAATTTTGACCCTAATGGTACAAATTTAAACCTTACCGGAGGAAGAATATACATTCAAAAGCTTTCAGCCAACGGTGGTTTTCTATGGGCAAAACTGATAACCGGTGGTGGTGGCGATGATGCCGCATATGCGCTGGAATTAGATACTGCTAACAATGTACTGGTAGCAGGATTGTTTGCCGGCACCTGCGATTTTAACCCCGGAGCAGGAGTAGATAACAAAACTTCAGCAGGGCTTACCGATGCCTTTTTGTTGAAACTGGATGCCGCAGGTAATTATCTGGATACAAAGATTTTTGGAGGAACCAGTCAGGAGGTATGTAACTCTATTGATGTAGATGCCTCAGGCAATATTCTGCTAGCCGGCTATTATTCCAGCACAACAGATTTTAATCCGGGGGCAGGAGTGGCCAATCTTACACCTGTTGCCGGAGGAGATATATACGTATTGAAACTGGATGCACAGGGCAACTACCTGTGGGCAAAAAGTATGGGTGGGCCGGGTGGTGAATATGCTGCCGCCATTGCCACAGATTTAAATGGAAATATTTACACTACCGGGCAGTTTTATCAGGGCACGGTTGATTTTGACCCGGGAGCAGCTACTTTCAATATTACTCCTACCCAAGAAGAAACATTTGTTCTGAAACTGGATGCATCGGGTAACTTTTCGTGGGCGACAAGTTTAAATTGTATAGGTATAGACCGCGGAACTGCCATAGATGTGGACGCATGGGGCAATATTTACACAGCCGGCTATTTCGGCAATGTAGCCGATTTTGACCCCACGGGTGGTACATTAAGTGTGAATGCCGTGGGCTTTAGAGGTTATTTATGGAAACTAGGTCCGCCATGTGCTCTGGCAACTTCGTTTAATCCTTCAGCAGGAACGGTGTGTGCGGGTAGCTCTTTGAACTTCACTAACACCAGCAGCAGCGCCTTGTCTTATACATGGTCGCTAAACGGCCAGTTTGTTTCCAATTCATCGGGCTCGGTAAGCATACCTTTCCCTGCCTCTGGAAATGCAACTGTAAAACTACGCATTCAAGCAGGTGCCTGTGCCGATAGTGCTACCGCAACCATCACCGTCAATCCTAAACCTTCCGTTTCCTTTAATACAAGCAACGCCACCTGCGGAGCAGCCAACGGTGGTATAACCACCACAGTAAGTGGGGGCAGCTCTTATAGTTATCTATGGAGTACAGGAGCCGTTTCCTCGGGCTTAACCAATATGCCGGGAGGTAATTACACCATCACTGTAACCAATAACTTTAATTGCTCGGCAACCGGTGCAGGTTTTATTAACAGCTCAGGTGCTCCGGCCGTTACAGCTAACTCCTCTAATGCTCTTTGCAACGGGCAAAGCAGCGGTTCATTATCGGTGTCTGTTACAGGAGGCACACCCAACTATAGTTATTTGTGGAGCACCAATGCGGCTACTGCTTCAGTAAGCAATGTACCGGCAGGTGTTTACACCATTACCGTTACCGATGCCCAAAACTGTCAGGCTACAGCATCTGCAACGGTTAGCGAACCTGCTGCATTATCGGTAGGTATAACTTCAAACAACACGATTAGTTGTTTCAACGGTGCCGATGGAGCATTGTCTTCTTCAGTACAAGGAGGCACGGGTAGCTATACCTACAACTGGTCCAATTCTTCTACAGCCAATACGGTCACCGGCCTTAATGCCGGTACTTATTGCGTTACGGTAAGCGATGCCAATACTTGCACTGCAACTTCCTGTATTCAACTTAGTAATCCGGTACAACTTACAGCTCTTGTTACGGTTGATAGCAACGTAACCTGCAACGGCTTGCTCAATGGTAAAGTGTCTGTAGCAGCATCAGGTGGTACAGGTAATCTTAATTATTTATGGAGTAATTTGAATACTGCCAGCTATTTGAGTGGTGTAGCAGCCGGAACATATAGTATAACTATTACGGACTCTGAAGCTTGTACGGTAAGTGCTTTGGCCACTGTTACTGAGCCGGCCATAATGCAGGCGGTTATTACCTGTCTTCCTACATCATCTTCACAAGCCAATGGTTCAGCATCATTGATAGTAACGGGCGGAACCATTCCTTATAACTATAGCTGGAGTAACGGAGGTAATACCTCGGCTGTGTCAGGTCTAACTGCGGGAAATATATCTGTAACTGCAAGTGATGCGAATGGTTGCTTGGTTACTGCTCAATGTGCCGTGCAGGTAAGCAGCGGCTTAGATGAGACAAACGCCAACATCCGTCTGCTGAACATTTGGCCTAATCCTGCCCAGGGTATTGTGTGGGTAGAACTTACACTTTATAGTACTGCAGAAGTTAAACTGGTCTTGTTAGATATGTTTGGTAGTGAAGTATCGGCATGGTATAAATCGGGATTAACGGCTATTCAGCAGCAGATAGATACACGCGAAATAGCTTCCGGTATTTATGTCATACATATCGAAACGGAAAGAGGGACTGTTAGCAGGAGAATAGTAATAAACTAGCCGAGTATATTTTCTAACGTGAATCTGTGTTGCGTTAAATCTAAATGGATAGTAATGCCATGAATACGAACCTTGGAAAAACGTGAAGCATTGAATGGCAAAGCAAGAAGCGGTGGGTGTGTAGACTTTCCCACAACCATTACATCAAAGGTGTGGTTATTGTTTCATTACCCGTATCACCGTTTGTTGTGTACCGTTAACCACCTCAACAAAGTATAATCCTGCACTGCTGGGTATAGGTAGTTCTACCATTTTTTGTGATGTAATAGTAATTCGGGTTACTTCTTGACCTGTGATGTTTCTAACAATTATTGAAGCGCTTGTGTTGTCTTCAAATACGATGGTGATTTCGTCTGTAAATGGATTAGGATAGTACTGTATAGCAGCCCCTGCATTATTTTCAGTAACAGAACTGGTTACCGGAAAGCTATAAATGCGCACCTGACCAGATTCAGAACCATTTCCGCTGTTACGGTTTGCCCCTACTGCAATGGTGCTCGTATCGGGCATAGAAATGCTCCACCCCGATTGGTCACCGGCTGATTCTCCGTTCAAGTTGGCACCTTTTTGTATCCATGCATTGCCATCCCAAGTATATACATAAGAGCGACCGGCATCAGCACCTATTACATCGTTTCCCCACGCACCACCGGCTACAGTATTAGCTTGTGGCATACTCACCGAAAATCCGAAATTGTCAGTAGCAGCCATTCCGTCAATATCATTCCCTCTTTGTATCCAAGCTGAGCCACTCCAATCGTAAACACGTATTTGCCCGGCATCGGCTCCGTTGCCGTCATTACTCCAAGCGCCAATTGCAACTGTATTGTTATCGGACATACTTACCGCACATCCCGAAAAATCGCTGGCCGCTTCTCCGTCAATATCACTTCCTTTTTGTATCCAGGCTGTTCCATTCCATAAATAAATTCTTACATGCCCGGAACCGCTACCGTTTCCATCATTCCCATCAGCGCCAATAGCCACGGTGTTATCATCGGGCATGCTTACTGCACAGCCGGAATGGTCGCCTATTGCTTCTCCATCAATGTCACTTCCTTTTTGTATCCAATTGCTGCCATCCCAAGTATAGATGCGCACATGGCCTGTACCGGAAGCTCCGTTGCCATTATTGTACTTTGCACCTATGGCTATAGTGTTTATACTGGGCATACTGACCGATGAGCCGGATTGGTCTCCATCTGCTTCTCCATTTATGTCTGCTCCTTTTTGCGTCCATGCGCTACCGTTCCATTGGTAAATGCGTACATGTCCCCGGTCACTGCCGCTGGCTGTGTCATCATTAAACGGAGCACCAATAGCTACTGTAACTGCATCGGGCATGCTTACAGCAAAACCTGATTGGTCGCCCTCCGCTTCGCCATCTATATCGGCACCTTTCTGTATCCAGCCGCTTCCATTCCATTCAAATACGCGTACTTGCCCCGAGTAAACTCCGTTTCCGCTGTTTTGGCGTGCGCCTATAGCCACAGTGTTAGCATTGGGCATGCTAACCGATGAACCTGATCGGTCATTGGTTGCTTCGCCATCAATATCATTTCCTTTTTGTGTTTGGGCAATTGATAACTGCCATACTGTTGCAAGCAACACAATGGCTATGTATGATTTTAGCTTCATGGTTTTTCTTTTAAAGTGGTTTCTGTTGCAAAAAAAGAGAGAAATGGTAAGATTTATATTGATACATTTCACCAACAGTCATGAAGTTTGTCACTTATTGATATTTGTAATATCAGGCGTTGCTTTTAATGGTTTATATTTAACAATACCAAACACCTGAAGGTTTCACTTCATATCTCTCTCGGTAATCCCCGCACATTGCCTATCATTGCTTGATTTTTTCATATCCCCTTCAAAAATTTTATGATACAGCAACAATACGAAACCTACACCCCCGAACATTTTGAGGTATGGAAAATTCTTTTTGAACGACAAATGAAAAATCTGGCCGGCACAGTAACCAGTCAATATCTGGAAGGCTTGCGTAAAATAAACTTTGAGGCCGGGCGCATTCCTAATTTTAATGAAACCAATGCCCGGCTGCAAGAGCTTACCGGCTGGCAAATTCAGGCGGTGCCGGGCATTATACCCGACAACGATTTTTTTGTGCTATTAAGCCAACAAAAATTTCCGGCTACTTGTTGGCTGCGCCAAATGAGTCAGCTCGACTATATTGAAGAGCCCGATATGTTTCACGATGTGTTTGGGCATATTCCGTTGCTTACCAATTTACATTATTGCGATTTTTTAAGCGGCCTTAGCCGTATTGCGCTTAGGCATATTGATAAGGCGGCTATTATTGAGTTAATGAGCCGTATTTATTGGTTTACCATTGAGTTTGGTTTAATGATAGAAAACAAGCAACGCAAAATTTACGGAGCGGGAATTATCTCCTCGGCAGGCGAAACGGAGTATTCTATGAGCCATGCCCCGCAAATTTTACCCTATGAGGTAACGACCATATTTAATACTCCTTTTTACAAAGACCATATTCAGAACAAATACTTTGTCATCGATTCGTTTGAGCAGCTGTATAACAGTTTACCAGCCATTGAGCAATATATAGAAACCGAAGCTGCCCAGATAAAGGGAGCCTGAGGTTTTTGAAAAATATTTCAGTTTTCTATAATTTCATGACACCAAATGAATCGGATATCGCTATTCAGATCATGGAAAACTATGTTTCGGTAGAAGAATACGCAAGCCTGTGCGGAGTGCCCAGACGCACCGTGATGGACCGTATCAAAGCCCGCCTTATATCGGCTGTGTTGGATAGCAGCCTGCCCCTGGTTCAGAATTATTGCTTTCCATACTTAGCCGCTTAAAACCACCCGTCCCCAATAGCCACCAGTAGATTAAAGACCCCGAAAGACATAGGGCAGGTGCCCCCGTGTTTACGCCCTATGCGCTTACCGGCTTCGTGTGCTTTACGTGGATTAGCCGGGTGTAGACAATTGTATAGTGCCCACGTATGGATGTTACCAAATGCTCTGGCCTACTCAAAGGTATATGGCTACTATTGTAGTAGCTAAATGAGCCAATTGGTAAGCCTCTTCAGGTTACCTTACAGCGTAGAGTTTTCGAAATGTGCTTGGGGTATTTTACATACCAGCCATACTTTTTTTCACTACTTGCAGAAAAATGCCAACCATTCTTCACAAAAGCCAATTCGCATTTAGAAAATGCCAATGGTAAATGTAAAAAACTCAAAGTGGCAGGGTGGTATATTACTTTGCCAGAATGTAGGTGAGTATATTAAACACCGGTGAAACACTTAACCCAGTGAAGGGGCTCGGTAAGCATGTAGCGGGTTTAGTTCAGGCTCAGCAGGAAGGCGATGGTATCTTTTCCATCGGCATAGTCATTCAGTTGCGGGTGCTGGGCTTCGCCAAAGCAAACCACCGGTGAGCCGACCCAGCGGTGGGGTTCTGCGGCTACCACACACTGAATTTTATCGGCCTGAAAATGCAGTTGCGTTTTTAAAACACGCTCATCGTGCCAGTATTCATAATTCAGGCAACCGATAGAAGAGGAGATGGACTTGTTTTCGGTAATCATCACAAATTCATTGGCCAAATGCGGAGTTTTATTCAGCATGAGCAGGGTGCGGTTGTAATCGTAATTGCTCATATACTTATTGTGCTCATGCAGCCATTTGTAATTCTTTTCAAAGGCCGGAAACAGCTTGGTTATATCATACCCTAGCGGCAGGTATAACTTAGATACATTTCGGCAGCCAAAACCGAAGTAGAGAAAAATATCATCGGCCAGCTTTACTAAATCATTTTCGGTTTCTTCGCCTGTAAGAATTGCTACAGAGTTGCGGTTCTTGCGAAGGATATGCGGGTGATGGCGGAAATAATATTCGAAATAGCGATTGGTATTATCACTGCCTGTAGCAATGACCGCCTGAAAGTTTTTCAACTGTTCCGTTATCTCCACCTGCCCGTTCAGCGAAGGGTCAATTGAAGTAAGTGTTTGCAATACAAAAGGAAACAAATCATCATCTTTCGAAGACTGCTTTATCTTCATAGAGCAGCCGGTTAGGTAGCAACACAAAAAATCATGCAAGCCCACCAACGGAACATTACCGGCAAATATCAATCCGATGGTTCGGTTCACCGGTTTTACTGGATACAGGCTCAGCCATTCATTTAACTTTTGCTCATTCAGCATATCTGCGATAATCGCATTAAGCGACTGCCTGACAAAGGTCTCAGAGAACCACGGATTTTTGCCTGAAGCCCTTTCTATCACCCTGTTTAGTTCTGCAGAGGTGCTTAGTTGGTTTCCTAATTCTGCCAGATATCTAATTCTATCGTTTATCATGCGGCTGACTGCTTAGGTGTTTTTTATGTATTGTATAATTTTAAGCGCACGAAAATAGAATTGTTCGGTTTGTTGAAAAGAATTGGTTTATACGCATAGAATAAAGTGATTCTTTAGCGTTTATATTTAACTGTATAAAATCATGAAAAAGAACATTGCCGTAATAACCGGTGGCGAAGCCAGCGAACGGGGTATTTCGCTGAAAAGTGCCGGTGTGGTATGTCAGCATCTCAATAAGGAAAAGTACAATGTTTTTAAAGTAGTGATAGAGGGTAATGACTGGCTCGTAGAGCGCGATAATCTGGTCAAGTTGTTAATTGATAAGAATGACTTTACCTTCTCAATAAACGGCCACAAAATTGCTTTTGATGCAGTATTTATGGCCTTGCACGGAACCCCTGCCGAAGATGGCAAACTGCAAGGCTATTTCGATCTGCTCAAGATACCTTATAACGCCTGCGGTGTGTTGCAGGCCTCACTTACTTTTGACAAACTTCGCTGTAAGGAATACCTGACACAGTTTGGCATTAAAACCGCTCAGGCTGATTTGGTATATAAGGAGAAACAGGATGCATACCAGTGCAATATTCCGCTCCCTGTTTTTGTAAAGCCCAACAAGAATGGCTCAAGCTACGGAGCATCTAAAGTGTCTACCCCGGAAGAACTTTTGCCGGCTATAGAGAATGCCTTCCGGTTTGATGATGAAATACTGGTCGAAGAATTTATTCAGGGAACAGAAGTAACCTGTGGACTAATAACCCTCAATGGTCAGGTAGCCGCTATGCCCCTAACGGAAATACGAACCAAAAGTGAGTTCTTCGATTATAAAGCGAAGTATGAGGGAAACTCGCAGGAGGTAACCCCGGCCGAAATTGATGCCGGTATAGCGAAACAGATTCAAGCCACCTCTCAGTTTATTTATCAGAAACTGGATTTTAAAGGCATGTGCCGCATCGATTATATTATTCGGGGCAATGATTATTACATGCTCGAGGTTAACTCTATACCCGGACTGAGTGAGGAAAGCATTGTGCCTCAGCAGGCACGCGCTATGGGTGTTTCGCTGGAACGGCTTTTTGATATCAGCATACAAGAAGCATTGAAACTGAACCGGTAGGCTACATTTTTTATTTTTACACCGAAAAATTACCTCTCTTGTTTAAAAATTATTTTACTAAAGCTCTTCTCTATAATTTACTGGCAGCCGTGGGTGTTTTGGTGGCGGTATTGCTGGTGGTTCAGTCCAGTCTAAAAACATATACCCGTCATGGCGAAAGCATTACGGTTCCCGATTTAAGAGGGATGTCGTTTGAACAGGTCAAATCGGTTCTGTCCGACAACAATCTGGAATGGCAGGTCATGGATTCTGTGTTTGATATGAACAAACCACCAATGTCTATTGTAGACCAGAATCCGAAACCCAAATCGCATGTCAAGCAGGGGAGGACTATCTACATCACGATCAATGCCACTACGGCACCTTCCACAGAAATTCCCGATTTAATTGGCAGAAGTTCGCTTAAATATGCCAAAATGCAATTGGAGAGTTACGGATTAAAAGTAGGGGAACCTATTTACAGACCCGACCCGCACTTAAATGCGGTTATTGGGATGATGGTGAACGGCAAAGATATTACCCGCAAAATGAAGATACCTAAGGGAACTCTGGTGACATTGGTTTTAGGTGATGGTTTAGGAAACAGTCGTATTTCGGTGCCCTACCTGATTGGGTTGCGCTATGATGAAGCCGAATTTAAACTGAAAGGCTATTCGTTGAACATTGGTGCTGTAGTAGCTGATGAGGGTATTTCAGATACATCCGGTGCGGTTATCTGGAAACAAAACCCCGCTTATGGCGAAGGCAACTCTATTCGAATAGGTGAACCGATAGATTTGTTTCTGGCTAAAGAACTGCCTGCGGGTATCAACGTGGACCCTTCGCTTTATGATAAAGTAGACTCTGTGGCTGCCCAATAAATTACTTTTACTTACGTTAATGAGAACTTCTTATCGTTTATGACTAAACTTTCTGCGCTTACCTGTTTACTCTTCTTCTTCACCGTGGCATCGGCTCAGGATGAGCAATTAACCGATTTGAAATTTAATGCAGCTTTGTATCATTCTACCCGAAGTTATCAGCCCGATGCAGTGAGCCATCGGTATCTGATTGATAAAAGCAATATCATTGTCAGTACGGATACGCTTACCTTACCTTTTGTAGATGATTTTACCACCAATAGTCTGCGCAGTTTTGGCTGGCTGGAGAATCATATTACCGATACATTCTATCATGTTTTTGGAAATTGTCTGGCTCCCGAAGGTATTGCCACTGTGTCTGAAACGTTTATGAATGATACCTCGTGGTACTACACATTTGATACTATTCTGGACCGGCTTGATTCAATCCCTAAACCTTCTATATCATTTACTTTTTTTGGACCTTCCACTTCCGGATGTTTTGCTCAGACGCCACAAACCTTTTCGTATTGGCCTACTTATTATACCTACCATTTTGATACCGCCACCGGCCTACCTGTAGATTCTACGCTGGTCACTCTGAACAGCGAAATCATCAACTATGCTCCCGTAATTTACTTTGCTCAGAGCGAAAACGGAAAGCTCTGGTTTGATAACTATGCCTATGTCAATAATGCTTATCCCGTTAATCCGCCAACCATTGGGGTAGCCACGCTGGATGGACTGAATGAATTTGGTTTGCCGTATAACAACAGCAGTGTAACCACTTACGGTACGGCCGATTACTTGTCATCTAAGCCAATTAATATATCTGCCCTGTCGGAGGCTGATTCTGTTTATCTGAGCTTTTTCTATGAGGCACAGGGCCTGGGTGATTATCCGGACAAAGATGATTCTTTACTTGTTGAGTTTAAGGATAACAGTGGTGAATGGCGTATCGTTTGGAGCGATACCGGTTACAGCAGCACCACATTTGTTCCGCAGCAGTTTAAACAGGTGATGTTGAATGTGCCTACCTTGCCTTTGCCTTACAGTTACTATCACAATGTGTTTCAATTTCGGTTCAGAAACAAGGCTTCACTTTATGGCAACAATGATCACTGGCATATTGACTACGTAAAACTGGATAAGAACAGAGGTCAGGCTGATACGATTATTCAGGATATTGCTTTTTTGTATCCGGTTAATACCGTGCTGAAGAATTTTACTTTGATGCCGGCAGACCAGTTTAACTATCCAACCGATTTAAAAGATACCGTAGTATTAGCCGTTCGCAATCTTGATCCGAATGCCAACAACAACCCTCCGGCCACTAACTTTGTAAAGGGCGCAACCGAGTTATATCCAACACCTTCCATTGTTTCTACTGATTTGCTGCAAACATTCAATGCTGCGGACTACAGTTACATACAGGTTAATCCGGCAGCCGAGTATAATATTCCTAATACGCCTAACTGGCCGGTTGATAGTCTGGTCATACAATCCCGCATTTTCATTAATCCGAATGACAGCAGGCCACAGAACGATAGCTTAAAGTTTGTGCAGAACTTCAATACCGTAATGGCTTATGATGATGGCTCTGCTGAGAAGTCTTACGGGGTTGCCGGATTGGGCCTGAAAAAGTTTGCCTACGAGTTTAATCTGAATCAGCCGGATACTTTATCGGCCTTTCAGATACAGTATTCGCAGGTAGATGTGAATGTAAGCGACTTGGTGTTTAATTTTTATGCATGGGATTCCCTACGCATGAATGATTTCACATTTTCTGATGCCCCGGTCTATTCGCTGGAAAACAAAAAGCCTTATTACATTGATTCAGTCAACGGCTTCACCACATACAAACTCGATACACCTATTATTGTTTCGGGCAAACTTTATTTTGGCTGGGCTCAAACAGATGAAAGAAGATTGCAGGTGGGCTACGATTTAAACAGCACGCTGGGGCGCCAGCACATGTTTATTTACAGCAACGCTACCTGGAAGCCCTCTACTATTTCACCGGCCGGTTCGCCTATGATTAGATTGATTTTCGACAGCAATTTCTGGGGGGGGACTTCAGCCGTACAGGATTTAACCAAGGATAACCCTACCCTTTCAATCTACCCTAATCCAACCAGCGGATGGATACAACTGAAGAGTAGCAACCCATCGTCAAGGTTTGATGTAACAGTCCTGAACACACTGGGGCAGCAGGTGAAATACTTCCATTCAGTGGAAAATTCGTTCCAGATTAACGATTTGCCAGAGGGTATGTATCTGCTGCAGTTGCACGATACGCAAAGTGGCGCAAGACATACACACAAAATCATTAAATCGGCTTTTTAATGAATGTTGTTTTGTTTGACGGGGTCTGCAATCTGTGTAATGCTTCGGTTAACTGGATTATTGACCATGACCGGAAAGGCAAATTTTATTTTGCCTCCTTACAATCAGATTGGGCTAAGCAGCGTTTAGGCGAAAGGGTTCTGCAGCCGGATTATTTGGACAGCGTTATATTTGATAACAACGGTGAGTTGTTATTTCGCTCCGAGGCAGCTATCAGTATTTTACGAAATCTGGGCGGGGTGTTTTCATTCGCTGTTGTCTTCCTGCTTGTTCCTACTTTTATACGTGATTTTTTTTACCGTTTGGTGGCCCGCAACCGGTATGTCTGGTTTGGCAAACGCGATACCTGTCGGATGCCAACACCTGAATTGAAAAACAAATTCCTTTCCTGATACATGCGCAAGTTTTTACTCATTCTGTTTCTGCTCGTAATTCTGCTGGGTGCCGGTTTCGCCTATTTTGTGCTGGTCATGCCCAACATTCAGAGCGATAAACGGGTATCGCTCAAAATACCCACCGGCTCCAATTATCAGCAGGTGTTGCAATTGCTTAGACAAAACAAAATCCTTAAAAGTGAGTTTTCGTTCGGTTTGGTTAGCCAGCTTAAGAAATATCCGCAGCAGGTTAAATCGGGTTATTACACCTTCGATCCAAGCATGAATAACCGCCAGATAGTGAATATTCTTCGCGCGGGACTACAAACTCCGGTTAAACTGGTTATTTATAACATTCGTACCAAAGAGGAATTTGCCGGTCTGGTGGGCCGAACCCTCGAGTTAGACTCTAATACCTTGCTGACCACCTTAAATGATACGGCCTTTTGTAACCGGCTGGGGGTAGATACCAATCAGGTGTTGTCACGTTTTGTGGTAGATAACTACGAGTTTTACTGGAACATACCACAAGATAAGTTTCTTGAAAAAATGAAAGTCGCCTTTCAGACATTCTGGACTCCTGAGCGCAGAGCCAAAGCCAAGGTACTAAACCTGACAACGGCCGGAGTGACTACGCTGGCTTCTATTGTCGAGCGGGAGGTAATACGTGATAAAGAACTGGTTACGGTGGCCGGTGTTTATCTCAACCGATTGAAGATTGGTATGCCTTTACAGGCTGACCCTACATTGGTTTTTGCTCTACGCGATTTCAATGCCCGTAGAGTAACGGCCTACCACAAGGAGTACGACTCTCCTTACAACACATATATGTATGTCGGTTTACCTCCGGGCCCTATTTGTATGCCGCGGAAAAAGTCAATTGATGCAGTACTGAATTACGAAAACCACGGCTACTTATATTTCTGTGCTAATCCGGATATGAGTGGCTATTCTATCTTTTCAGAAACTTACGATGACCAGATTAAAGTAGCCGCTCAATACAGACGTAAGCTGAATGAAATGAACATTCATTAAACCGGTAAAAAGGGAGTCATAACCTCTTTTACTGAAAATTATGATTTAAGCACTAAGCATGTAGATATACTATGGTACCAGAAAGACCTGAATCAATTCAGTCATCTCTGATAATATTAATATGATAACTCCGCTTAATAGGCGCGGGCAAACACCACTCGCTCCTTGCTTGGTGCACCACTAAACACGCACACTCCATTCTGTTGCGGATTGTTGAGTGGTATACATCGGATGGTCGCCTTTGTCAGTTCCTTAATTTTTTCCTCGGTTTCTGGCGTGCCGTCCCAATGAGCCGAAATAAAGCCCGGCTCTTCAATGGCTTTCAAAAACTCATCCCAACTGTTTACCTCCCTTATGTGCCCATCACGGAAAGTTTTAGCGCGGTTAAACATGTTTGCCTGAATATCGGTAAGTAACTGCTCTACATAGCTACCTATGCCTTCAAACGGCAGATTGGTTTTCTCTTTGGTATCTCTGCGGGCTACCTCAATGGTACCTGCTTCGTAATCGCGCATGCCCATGGCTAAGCGTACTGGCACGCCTTTCATTTCGTATTCGGCAAACTTAAAGCCGGGGCGTTTGGCTTCATCATCATCAAACTTCACACTGATGCCTTTTTCTTTTAATTGTTTGATAACCGGTTCACATTTTTCGTAAATCTTGTTGAAGTCTTCCCCTCCTTTACCAATAGGCACAATAACTACCTGTAAAGGTGCCAGCATAGGAGGCAGTACCAGACCATCGTCATCGCTGTGCGCCATAATGAGTGCACCGATCAAACGGGTGGAAACGCCCCATGAGGTAGCATATACCAGTTCCTGTTTGCCCTCTTTATTCAAAAACTTTACATCAAAAGCTTTCGCAAAATTCTGACCTAAGTAATGCGAGGTGCCAGCCTGCAACGCCTGCCCATCCTGCATCATAGCCTCAATGCAATAGGTATCTAAGGCACCGGCAAAGCGCTCGTTGGCGGTTTTCTTACCTTTAATTACAGGCAGAGCCATCCATTGCTCGGCAAAGTCGGCATACACGTTCAGCATCTTCTCGGTTTCTTCTATGGCTTCCTTCTCGGTAGAGTGAGCGGTGTGTCCTTCCTGCCATAAAAACTCGGCTGTGCGCAGAAACAAACGTGTGCGCATTTCCCAACGCACCACATTCGCCCACTGATTAATGAGCAAAGGCAAATCACGATAACTCTGAATCCAGTTCTTATAGGTGTTCCAGATAATTGTTTCAGAAGTAGGGCGAACAATTAACTCTTCTTCCAGTTTGGCATCTGGGTCTACAATCACGCCTTTTCCATTCGGGTCGTTAATCAGGCGGTAGTGAGTTACCACGGCACATTCTTTGGCAAAGCCTTCAATGTGCGAAGCTTCTTTACTTAAAAAACTTTTAGGAATGAACAGAGGAAAGTAGGCGTTTACATGGCCGGTATCTTTAAATTTTTTATCGAGTGCTGCCTGCATTTTTTCCCAAATAGCATAACCGTAGGGCTTTATCACCATGCAACCGCGCACAGCACTGTAGTCGGCCAGTCCGCCTTTTATAACTAAGTCGTTATACCATTGTGAATAATCGTTAACTCGGGAGGTGATTTCTTTTGCCATAACAAGAAGTGGTACGATGTTTAGATGAATGTTAAAGTGCGCGCTAAAATATTAAAATCATGCACGCTTAAACCGATTAAGGATAAATTTGTCATAACTTATAAAAACAGTACACTATGAAACGGGCTACTTTTTTTTATATCGCTATCACGTTGTTGATTATGTCATCGGCATCAACAGTTTCTGCACAAGATGATGTGTATTATGACCCGAACAAAGACCCGGGCTTACAACAAGGTAATGAGAGCGTTCAGCCTTCATCACCCGACAACAATACACTGAGCCCTATTGACAAAACCGATGGTTACGGTAATCCGAGCGATAATCCGGCTTATCGGTATGATGAAGCGGAGAGTAGCAGCTATCAGCAAAACGGCAACACCTATGTGACCAATAACTATTACGAAGATGATGATGATAATGCCTATTACTATACCAACCGCTTAAGAAGATACTATTCGCCTAACTGGGGAGTGAATTATTACAGCTACTGGTTTACGCCTTCTTACTATTATGGCTGGAACAACTGGAATACTTCGGTAACTATTTCTTTGGGCAGCCCCTGGTATCAGGACCCATGGTGGAGATGGAATAACCGCCACCACTCTACTGTAGTTATTTATGACCCTTGGTATGACCCTTACTGGAGTTATAACTGGGGCTGGAGCAGTTGTAATTATTACAATACCTGGAGTAATCCATACTATGGCAGTGGTTGTGGTTTCAATAGTTGGGGATACAACGGCTGGGGGTACCATAATGGCGGCTTTTGCGGAGGTTATTACAATGGCTATAACTACGGTTATTGGAATGGTTACAGCAACGGTTATTATGACGGATACTATAATGGTTACAATAATGGATGGAATCAGGCTTACGGGAATGGCAATTACTATTACGGACCACGTCACCGCAACACCGTGCCTGATCAACCGGGCAATAATCCATTAAATAATAGACCGGTAAGCCATCCGGTGGTGGATAGAAATCCTGCTGGTCAGCCTGTCAATGTAGTAGATATTCGTCATACCGATATACCTAAGGAAGGTATCCAACGTCCTATTTATACAAATAAGGAAGCTGTTAGGACTACTCCCGGGAACGGAGGAATGGTGAATACGGATAAATCAGTTCCAATTAACCGGACCGGAGTAGAAAAGCCTGGAGTTCCTGCACAAAGTGTGGAAGGAATGAAGAACAATTCCGACAGATGGAGTGATAAAACTCAGGCAACTCCTAATATGAATGTGCGTCAGCCGGGCTGGAATACTAATAATACCGGAAATGCCAATAACCCGGCAGATGGTATACGAAACAATGAACCGAAGGTAATGGAAACTAAACCTACACAGTCACAACCCTTGTCAAGAGATAGCTGGAATAATCCTTCTCAAGGCACTCCGAACGGTGGATTACAAAAGCGACCGGATATCAGAACAGAGCCTCGCCCCGATTACAACGATAATCAGCAACGTACACAGCCCAGACCAAATGTGAATGTAGCTCCCAAACAGGAATGGAATGCGCCTGCGAATAATCAACCTCAGCCAAACAATAATTATCTGCAACAACAGCCTCGTCAGGAAGTGAGACCGCAGGAGCAGCTCAGAAATTACAATGCCCAGCCTCGTCAGGAGATTAGAAATATGGAACAACCGCGTGGTAACTTTCAGGCACAACCCCAACGGGAACAAAGGAGTATAAGTCCGAGCAATAATTCAGGTGGTGGAGCGAAGAGAAGATTTTAATACAGGAAATAGATAACTAAAAAGATAAGGTGCTCATCCATGTAAATTTACAGGGGTGGGCACCTTGTCTTTTTTGCTGCAACTCTTATCAAAGCGTTATATCATATCCTGTATAGTATCGTGATTTGCTTCTTATTACGCCTCAATCATAATCTATCATTCCTTTTCACTATTTCATAGCTTAGCTTTTCGAAGTTAAATTTACTTCCACACAAACTAAGCACTCATGAAACAAAAACAACTTTTTAAAACGATCAGCATGCTTGCCATCCTGCTATGGGCTTCGAATGCTGACGCACAACATTGTGCCGGTGTATCCGGTTCTTCCGTATGCACCTCGCAAACCGGTTTAACCCTTCCAGGTTTTTATCCCGATTATCAAACTCTGCCCTGTGCTGTAGATGGTGTTCCCTACGATGAGGTTATCTCATTCAAGGCACCTACCACTGCCCTTTACCAAGGCTTTAATGCCACCATTGACTGGATTCGTATCGACTCTATTGAAAATCTTCCCTGCGGTTTATGCTGGAGAACTAACTTGGTCAGAGATTCTATGTTAGGAGGGGCTACGGCCTGTATAAGGGTTACCGGGACGACCTTCGATGCCCCTGGTCAGTTCAAAATGAGAATCATTATCAGCGTTAAAGCACATGTAGGTTTTATTTCGCAAACTCAGGTTCTGCAAAATGCCGAACAGTTTGGCATTAAATACTGGGCCAAAGTAAAAGCTGCGCCCAACGCAACTTGTATTACAGTAGATACTTTAGCGGTTGGCAATACACGTACAACACCGGGTGCTATTACCGCAGTTAATATTACCGGAACAACCACCCTCTGTTCGGGAGGTAGTACAACTTTAACTGCAGCCGGTGCAACTTATGATGCATATGTATGGAGTAATGGCTCGCTTACCTCGGGTATAACTACAAGCACCCCGGGTACGTATACAGTTACGGTGTTTGATAATTGTAACTCGGCTACTTCCTCGGTGAATGTTACCACACCGAATGTTACTCCCACTTTAATTGCTTCAGGGCCAACTACCTTCTGTTCGGGTGGCAGTGTAACTTTGGATGCCGGAGGGGGATTTGATTCATATAGTTGGAGCAATGGTGCAAGCACACAAACTGTTAACATCACTCAGGCCGCTTCCTATACCTGCACAGTCACTAAAAACGGATGTACAGGAACTTCGAATACCATTACCATAACGGTAAACAATAATCCCTCACCGAACGTGCTGGCAAGCGGTCCTGTAACTTTTTGCACCGGTGGAAGTGTTACTTTGGATGCCGGTGGGGGCTACAGTTCATACATTTGGAGCAATGGGGCTACAACACAGAGTATTGTCGCCTCACAAACGGCTGTATATAGCTGCACGGTAACACAAAGTGGTTGTTCCGGAATTTCTAATACAGTAAGTGTGACTGTTAATTCAAATCCTGCACCTTCCATTACCCCATCGGGTAGTACCGCCATCTGTGCCGGATCTTCTGTAACGTTAGATGTCGGTAATGGTTATTCTTCTTATTCCTGGAGCAATGGGTCAACCTCCCCAACAATAGTGGCTAATCAAAGTGGAAGTTACATCTGTTCTGTGACTTTAAACGGATGTACTGGTGTGGCAAGTCCTGTCACAGTTACGGTGACAGACCCAACTCCCTCCATTTCTGCTAACGGACCTACAACATTTTGCACAGGCGGTAATGTAACCTTAGATGCCGGTTCCGGCTTTGCCTCCTATGTTTGGAGTAATGGAGATCAAACTCAGTTAACACTCATCAATCAGGCTGGTTCATATGCGGTTACTGTAACGAAGAACGGTTGTACCGGAGTTTCGAATACGGTTACGATTACGATTACTACCAATAATTTAAATCCTCAGATATCGGCAACACCTTCGCTAAATATTTGTCCGGGTGGCAGCACTTCTTTAGATGCCGGTGCCGGGTATGATACTTACCTGTGGAGTAACACATCAACTACTCAAACAATTAGTGCCAACAGCACTGCCACGTATACGGTAACGGTTACGCAAGGAGCCTGCAGCGGTACGGCTTCCGCTTCTGTAAGCGTAGGGAACTACCCGGTTACAGTGGTAATTAATCCAGCCGGTGTTATCAATGCCTGCGAAGGCGATGTTGTTATGCTAACTACATCAGCAGGATTTGACTCTTATTCATGGAGCAGCGGTCAGCAGTCCGATACCATAGAGGTAACATCATCGGCAATGTATCATCTGACGGTAACAGAAAATAGCTGCATTGGAGAAGATAGTGTGGAAGTTGTTTTTAATTCTCTTCCTCATCCGGCTATTTCTCCGGCTGGTCCGGTGAATGCGTGTTCAGGTGATATAGTTGGACTGGATGCAGGTAGTGGATTTACTGATTACAACTGGAGCAGTGGAGCAACTACACAGCTTTCACAGGTAGTATCTTCTGGTTCATACATCGTAACAGTGACTCAAAACGGTTGCAGCGGCAACGATACCGTAGAGGTAAACTATTTCGTTAATCCGGTTACCAATATTTCTCCAGCAGGTCCTTTGTCTGTTTGTGAATCAGTTACCCTTTCAGCCGATCCGGGCTTTTCTCAGTATTCATGGAGTAATGATTCAATAGGTAGTTCAATTCTTGTAACCAGTTCAGGCACCTATGTGGTTACAGTAACCGACAATAACTGTAGCGGAACAGCTTCTGTTTCTGTAACGGTAAGTTCATTACCTCATGCAACAATTACACCTTCCGGTGTAATTAATATTTGCGAAGGAGATTCGGTGTCTCTTGATGCAGGTTCAGGATATAGTTTGTATCAATGGTCAAATAGTGCAAATACACAAACCAATGTTGTGAGTACTACAGGGGTCTATAATGTGACCGTTTCAGATGGCAATTGTTCAGGAGATGCCACCAATCAAGTTACCGTATTTGTGAATGTAGTCCCTGAAGCCTCTTTCACCAATACAGTTATTACTTTAGGTAACAGTATATTTGATGCATCACCCGATAATGCAGCTGTATACATTTGGCAAAATAGCTGGGATACTACAACTATAGAGGCATCGTATACAGCTACTGATGACAGTATTGATGTTTTTTGTAACATTGGGGTATTGCCGCAAGGTCCTGGTTCGCCAAGAGGCGGTAACTTTAGTCTGATAGGAAATTATGTTCGTCTGATAGTAGAGTCTGCAGCAGGATGTAGAGATACAACAGCCTGGGTGCTTAATGACAATTGCCAATACGGAGGAATTAACGATTTGCAGGATATTGTAAATATCAGTCTTCTGCCGAATCCTGTAAATGATGTTTTACAAGTTAATTACAGTCTTCAAATCAATTCTATTGTAACCATTTCAGTAATGGATATGTCGGGAAGAAGGGTGTTGAATAGCCTGGTTGAGAATCAGTATAGAGGCACACAGCAAAAAGGAGTTAACGTCAGCGAATTAGCGAATGGGATTTATATTGTTCATATCAGTACCAATCAGGGTATGTATAACTCTCGATTTGTGAAGCAATAGTGCTTTCTTGATATTACACTTTAACGGGAGAGGACTTCGGTCTTCTCCTTTTTTATTTACACAGGGAACTAACTGGAGTAGAGATGTTACATTGTTTCAGACAATGTCAATCATTTTTTTCTATACCACATACTAAAAAACTATATCGCAGCGTTACTTCTATATACACCACATGCTATGAACTGACTTCCACTTTTATTCTTCATCTAAACCCAAATGTTATGAATAAAAGCAACCTCATGCTCATAGCAGTTGTGCTCTGCACACTGCGGGCGCAGTCGCAATTTTTTATCGGTTTACGGGGTAGTTACTATGGTGGAATAACCAATGTGAACTTTAATCCCGCCATAGCCAACAGCCCTTTTATGGTTGATATCAACTTGATTGGTGCTGCCATTAATGTGAATAACAATTATCTGGGCATGGACCGCAGAACTCTCACACACCCGTCTTTATTTGGCAGTGCCGATTTTAAAACAGCATATCTGCACGAACGGGTAAATGGACGTAATAAGTATGCATATGCCGGAGCGCAAATACAAGGGCCATTGTCTTTCATGTTTCAGTTTGGACCCAAGAATAACTGCAGTAAGAACGCTATCGGTTTTAGCTATCATGCCAATGCAGTGATGAATGCAGATAATGTTCCGGAAGTAATAGCCCGAACTTCCTTTTATGGACTAGGTGCTTCTACCGATGCTCTGGTTGGATACAATGCACGCAGTCTTCAAGCGCGGAATATTTCTGTAAAAGCTGCTATATGGAATGATTTCGGACTTACCTACTCACGCGTTGTTTACGATAAGAACAATCATATTATAGTGGCTGGCGGAACAGTGAAGTTATTGCAACCTATTGCCGGAGCACATGGATTTATCAAAAACATAGATTACGAATTCACGGAGTATAACAAGCTCAATATTTACAACAGTGATGCAAAGTATGCATACAGCGATGGACTCTTGACCTCACAGGGTAACCCGGCTGGAGGTGCTGAACTGACAGCCAACCTGAAGAATGCCATCCAGTTTAAAGCCGGCAAACCAACGGTTGGTTTCGATGGGGGAGTTGTTTACCAATGGTGGCCGGAAAAGAACAGTGCCGACCAGATGGACTGTCACTGCGAACCATTCAGCGATAAGAAACACTATAAACTGGCTGCCGGTTTTTCCATCATCGATGTGGGGGCACTACGTTTTAAACGCGGCACTTATAGCCGCAACTTTACGGCCGATATACGTAACTGGGATATCAGCTCGGTTCAGTTTCCCGATGGCTTGCAGAGTTTTGACGATACGGTTAGTTCACGGTTTACAGTTACTCCCGGCACTGAGTACTTTACCGTTCTGCTGCCAACTCGCTTTAATCTGTTCTTAGATTACTATATCCGGAATGATTTGGGTATAGCAGTAACGGCCAGTATTTCGCCTGACATGTCGCCACAGAAGCGGATGGTACATCATGTTACAACCTTTGCGGTTATCCCGAAATATGAAAATAAATGGCTGGGTTTTTATCTGCCGGTGTCGTTTGATGTAATGGGAAATGTAAGTTTAGGTACCACCCTTCGTTTGGGGCCGCTGACCATCGGCACACAGGACTTACTCGGACTTTTTGCCAAGAAGTTTGTCTACAATGCCGATGTACATGCCAGTCTGAAGGTAACTATACCTTATCATAAAATCTGCAAACGGGGTGATTTTCGTTTTCAGAAAAAGCGCAGCCAATCGAATGGTTTTTCGGGTTTCCGGTAAGTATTGGGTTTTAGGTGAGTTAGAAAGGGTAACAGCGATTGTTACCCTTTCTTCGCTTATTGGTGCTGCTAACAGTTTTTATATTCGCACACTAAATTTTGAAACATGAAGAGAATACTGGCAGCCATTTGTTTAATGATATTGTTTGGTGCATGCAATCCGAAGCAAAGCTGGAAACGCAATGCTATTGAAACGGCTGAGAAAACATTAATGGAACAGGCTAAGGCAGGTAAAGTAGATACGGCCGCGGTAAACGCTCTGTTGAGCGATTATGAAGCATACAGTGAAAAATATCCCGAAGATACGATGGGGGCGGCTTATCTTTTCAAAGCAGCTGATTTCTACCGATACATGCGTAAACCTTTAAAAAGCATTGATGTTTACGCCCGTATATATGATCGTTATCCAAGTATAACAAAGCATCCGTACGCGTTGTTTTTACAAGGGTTTATTTATGAGAATGAGGTGGGGAATGTGCATGCGGCTCAAATGATGTATGAGAAGTTTCTGAAGTTATACCCACAGCATCCAATTGCCAACGATGTAAGAACCAGTCTCAGCAATTTGGGTAAAACCCCGGAAGAGTTAATAAAGCAGTTTCAGGAGAATGCCCGTCAGGATTCTCTTGCTACTGCAGACTCGAAATAACGTGGATTTAGTTTCGCAGTAGCTTAATTCAGTGCCGCTGCAGCCACGTTTAACTCTTTAGCAAGACGCTCGTATTCCGCCTGTTTCATTTCCTGGTCACGCATTTTGCGCAAAGCAAAAGGAGTTTCGTAATTCAACTCCCCGCTTACGCCTAGTTTTTCAAATTTGAGTGCCGGGTCGTTTAAAAAGTTAATCTTCTTTTTAACCGCATCGGTTAATACAAAGCCAATGGTTACCGAGTTGGCGTTGTTATTCAACTCCGGCATGGGGCGAAGAATAGAGATAGTCAGATAATCTTCTTTATCCTCGTTGGTGCTGATAACCGCATCGGTAAAAGTTTGTTTGCTATCGGCATCATTTCGCTTATCATCTAGATATTTAACTGTGGTTTTGGTAATCCATCTCCGATAATTCTGCTCGTTAATTATATACTCTAAGTCAACCTGATTACGTGAAAGGTGTAATTCTTTAGATATCTCCTTGAGGTGTTTAGAAGGCTCCTTACTACTGTAACGAATAAAGTAAAGTTCATTAAATCCGAAATACTTAGGCAAAAGATTAGATATACGCTGAAACAGCATCTCAGGCGAGGTGTTGTATTTTTCTAATAGCGAAATGAGCAGTTCCGGTTTAAAGGTAGTTTGGGAAAAGAAGTTTTCTAAATCGGGCTTCAGTAATTCTTTGTTGATATGCAGCGCCTGAGCAAAGTAGGCGGCCCGGTAGTTGTTCATCACATGGTCAAACGATTCCACTTTGAGCCAGGAGGTAGTAGTAGGGCGCTTGGTGATTTTCATGTAAGCAAAGCCCAGTTCCTTTCCAAAAAGGAAAATCTTCTGCTGCTCGGTTAAGCGGTTGTTGTAAAGTAAAGAAGGACGGTCGCCTTTTACATAAACCGACCGGAAACCGCGCAGTTTAGGGTAATCAGAGAAATCAGATTCCGCTAGATGGTAATTGAATCTGTCTTTAAGCAATTGAGCATACTGTGCCGAGGTAAGTGTTTCGGGATGATTAAGGTTTGATTCGGCTTTAAACTTTTCTACAGCCTCTTCAATATCTTCAAAATAGTTATCGTTCATTTCCTGATAGGAGCGAAGGCAACTGAAATAAAAGTGTTCTTCCTGCAAATTATAATTACGGGCAATTTCAAACACCGAATTGATGAGGGCAGATAAAGAAGTTGGAGCATTGGCCATCATACTCATCAGCAAACCCTTGTCAACCCCAAAGGTTTCGAACAGAAAGTCATTAATGATTTTAAGATTAAGCACCTGCACCACCGGGGTGAGGTTCTTATTTATTTTAAGCGATACCAGTTGGTCGTAAGTCGTGTCAAGGGCACGGGCCAGTTCATTAATCTTATCCGGTTTTGGATACTTCTTGCCGTTTTCAATCTCATTCATGTAAGAAACCGAAACTCCCGAGGCATCGGAAAGTTGTTGCAGGGAAAGTTTCTTGTCGGTTCTTAATTTCTTCAGTTTTAATCCGAATATGATGCGGATGTTTTCTTCGGTGGTTGTTTCCATATTTTCTTTATGCGGTGGGCAAAGATATAAAAAGCGAAAATCTTTTTTGAGCGAATTTTCGCTTGTTTATTTAAAAACAACTTCCTATTCTTGCCGAAATTTCGCAGGCATAGTTTGCGATAGGAATAAAGACCCGAAACTTAAGCCCAATGGCAACACAACATAACATAGAAGGATTAGAGATAAATGCTCCCGTTTCGGAAGCATTTGCCGAAATACTCACTCCCGAAGCATTAGCCTTTGTGGTTAAATTACAGCGTACCTTTAATAAAAGAAGGCTGGAACTGCTGGCTGCCCGGGTAGAAAGACAGAAGTCTATTGATGCCGGAAATACCCCTGATTTTCTTCCGGAAACTAAAGCAGTAAGAGAAGGTGACTGGGTTGCCGCACCCATTCCTGCCGACCTTCAGGACAGACGGGTAGAGATTACCGGCCCGGTTGACCGTAAGATGATTATCAATGCGCTGAACAGCGGTGCCAAGGTCTTTATGGCAGATTTTGAAGATTCCAATTCTCCTTTTTGGGTGAATAATATTGATGGTCAAATCAATCTTCGCGATGCTATTCGCAAAACCATTGCTTACAAAAACGAAGCAGGTAAGGAATATAAACTGAACGAAAAGACGGCCGTTTTAATGGTTCGTCCGCGCGGATGGCACCTGCCCGAGAAGCATGTAAAAGTAGATGGCGAGGTGATGAGCGGCTCGCTTTTCGACTTTGGTTTATTCTTCTTTCATAACGTGAAGCAATTAATCGCAAATGGCTCAGGACCATACTTCTATCTGCCAAAGATGGAGAGCTACCTCGAAGCCCGTTTATGGAACGATGTGTTTGTTTTGGCGCAGAACGAACTGGGTGTTCCGCAAGGCACTATCAAGGCAACCGTGCTGATTGAAACCATTACCGCTACCTTTGAACTGCACGAGATTATATTTGAATTGAAAGAGCATATGGCCGGCTTAAATTGCGGTCGATGGGATTACATCTTCTCTTACATCAAGAAGCTTCGCAACCTGCAAGGCTACGTATTGCCTGATCGCGGACAGGTAACTATGGCAGTTCCTTTCATGGCTTCGTATTCTAAACTGGTTATTCAAACCTGTCATAAAAGACGCGTGCATGCCATGGGCGGAATGAGTGCCTTTATTCCCATTAAGAACAACGAAGCTGCTAACAACGCAGCTATTGATAAGGTAAAACAGGATAAAATTCGTGAAGCCACCAATGGTCATGACGGAACATGGGTAGCCCATCCGGGACTGGTGCAGGTGGCCATGGATGTTTTCAACGAATACATGAAAACACCGAACAACTACACGATTACCCGCGAGGGAGAAGTGTACACCCCTAAAGACCTGCTGACTCCGCCTGATGGGACTATTACCGAAGCCGGATTACGCATGAATATTAATGTAGGGATACTATACATAGAAAGCTGGTTGCGCGGTGTTGGGGCTGCCGCTTTGCATAACTTGATGGAAGATGCCGCAACTGCCGAAATTTCAAGAACTCAGGTATGGCAATGGATTAAAAACGGTTGTAAGCTGGACGATGGCAGAACGGTAACCTATGAACTTTTCAAACAAATACTTCCTTCTGAATTGGAACAGATAAAGGCTTATGTGGGCGAAGCAGCTTATCAAACCCCTACAATGAAACGAGCGATTGAAATATTTGACGAACTAGTCCAACAGGGAGATTACAAAGAGTTTTTGACTTTACCGGCTTACGAAGAGATTGATTAGTTGGAGAAAGCTTACTGATTACAAACCGCGACAATTTAAACATTTATAAACCCTAATAAACTGCTAAACAAAAAAAAAATGGCAACAAAACTCGAAAGAGCCCTAGCGCTCAAAAAAGAATGGGAAACTAACCCACGTTGGAAAGGTGTAACACGTCCTTACAAGGCCGAAGAGGTGATCAACATTGCCGGTTCGGTAAAAATAGAATACACGCTGGCTCAAAACGGAGCTGAAAAACTTTGGAAGCGTTTACATACTGACTCATGGGTGTCAGGTTTAGGTGCTTTAACCGGTAACCAGGCTGTGCAGGAAGTATCGGCTGGTATGAAAGCCATCTACCTTTCAGGCTGGCAGGTAGCTGCCGATGCTAACTTAGGCAGTGAAATGTATCCGGATCAATCACTTTATCCGGCTAACTCGGTTCCGGCTGTAGTAAAGCGTATTAACAACGCCTTATTGCGCAGAGACCAAATTGAATATATGGAAGGTGAACCACAGCGCGACTGGATGGTGCCTATCGTGGCCGATGCGGAAGCAGGCTTTGGTGGTAACCTGAATGCTTTCGAATTAATGAAAGGAATGATTGAAGCCGGTGCTGCAGGTGTGCATTGGGAAGACCAGTTAGCTTCTGCTAAAAAGTGTGGTCATCTGGGCGGAAAGGTTTTGGTGCCAACCCAGGAAGCAATCAACAAACTGGTTGCTGCCCGTTTAGCAGCCGATGTTTGCGGAACTTCTACTTTGGTTATTGCTAGAACTGATGCGGAAGCGGCCAACCTTATTACCGCAGATATTGACCCGCGCGATACGAAATTCTTAACCGGCAAAAGGACACCGGAAGGATTCTACTATGTAAAGAATGGCTTAGAGCAAGGTATTGACCGTGGTCTTTCTTACGCTCCTTATGCTGATTTAATCTGGATGGAAACCGGTAATCCTGACTTAGGTCTGGCTCGCGAATTCGCAGCCGGTATTCATGCTAAATACCCGGGCAAAATGTTAGCTTATAACTGTTCTCCATCTTTCAACTGGGCTAAATACATGGACGAAAAACAAATGCTTACGTTCCGTGAAGATATTGCGGCTATGGGTTATAAATTCCAGTTCATCACTTTGGCAGGATTCCACGCCCTTAACTCATCTATGTTCGAGTTGTCAAAGAACTATGTAGAAAGAGGAATGGCAGGATTCAGCGAAATGCAGCAGCGTGAATTTGCGATGGAGAAAGACGGGTTCAAAGCCATCAAGCACCAATCATTTGTTGGTACAGGATACTTCGATGCCGTTCAAAACGTGGTTCAGCAAGGGTTAAGTTCAACTACTGCCTTAGCAGGTTCTACTGAAACAGAACAATTCCATTAATCATACATTCTGACCATCTCCGGTCAGATTTTACATTCTATAAGCAAAGCCCGCTTTCCTAAAAGGCGGGCTTTGTATTTAAGCGATTTGTAAGAATTGCGTTTTTATGGTTTTGCTCTTTCGTCACATATTATCTATTCTTGCTTCATCAAAATATAATCACTCACCTTTACATCATGGCAAAAAAGAAAACCACGCCCAAAAAGAAATCGCTGCTTACAACTGAAGACAAAAAGTTCTTCGAGGCCTATATCAACAATCCTTCACCCACCGGCTTTGAAGCTGAGGGCCAAAAACTCTGGCTGAATTACATCGGCTCGGCTATTGATAAGCACGAAGTGGATAATTACGGAACGGTTTACGGTATAGTAAACCCCGGTGCCAAATTTAAGGTAGCTATCGAGGCACATGCCGATGAAATATCCTGGTTTGTATCTTACATAACCACCGATGGTTTAATCTATGTGAAAAGAAACGGAGGCAGCGACCATCAGATTGCACCGTCCAAGCGTGTTTGGATTCATACCCGCAAAGGCAAAAAAATTCCTGCCGTTTTCGGATGGCCGGCTATTCACACCCGTTCGGGTGGTAAAGAACAGGCTCCTGAGTTGAAGAATATCTTTCTTGATTGTGGAGCTACGAAGAAAAAGGAAGTAGAAGATATGGGTATTCATGTAGGTTGTGTAATTACCTATCAAGATGAGTTTTTTGTATTGAACGAACGTTATTTTGGCGGCCGCGCACTGGATAACAGAGCCGGTGGATTTATTATTGCCAAAGTAGCCCGCCTGCTGAAAGAGAACAAGAAGAAACTTCCATACGGTCTATATATCGTAAACTCTGTACAGGAAGAAGTTGGTTTGCGCGGTGCCGAAATGGTTGCCCGCGCCATACAGCCCGATTGTGCTATCATAACCGATGTATGCCACGATACAACCACTCCGATGATTGACAAAATTGTAGAAGGTGACTTTACTGCCGGTAAAGGACCTGTGTTGACGGTTGGCCCGGCTGTTCATAACAAACTACTAGATTTTATTATGGATACAGCCGACAGCAAAAAGATAGCTTATCAGATTGATGCTGCTTCTCGTGCTACCGGTACCGATACCGATGCGTTTGCATATTCCGGTGCAGGTATCCCTTCGGCTCTTATCTCTTTGCCATTGCGTTATATGCATACCACAGTAGAGATGGTGTCTATTGACGATGTAGAAAATGTGATTCTGTTGATTTATGAATCGCTCTTAAACCTGAAGCCGAATTTTAACTTCAAGTATTTGTAATTCGAAATTGTTCCTCATCAAAAAAGGCGACCTTTCCGGGTCGCCTTTTTTGATGAAAAGCTATTCCGTTACTTCTCCGATACCCGTATCAGTCCACCACCGTTATAAGAATGATATTCTCCGTTATACATAGCATCGGCCATTACTGGTCCCATGATATAACTACCCGGAGAAACTGCCCGAACGGCATAATAATACGTTTGTGGAGTTGAACCGATGCCAACAAACATATTGACACGGTCATCGCGGACATCGAGATATTGTGGGATAGTTTCATTTTTAATCCAATCCATGCCCGGTATTTCTTTGGTACGTGGATTTTCAATTTCAAAACCGGCTGGTAACATATCGGTAATAACAATGTTGTCTACGTATCGGCTGAAGCTGTTTTCGAGCGTAATACCAACAATCACTAAATCATTTTGCTTAAAGCTGTTTCCGGTTATTTGTCTGCCATAGCGGTCGAAAAATTTCTTACGCACGCGTAGATAGCTGTCCTCCTGTTTAAAGGAGCCATCCAATGTAATCCCTTCGCTTTGCCAGAAGTAATACAGTTTACCTGTGCCACGGGTAGATATTTCTACATTACTTCCTCCTAATTGTTTCGATGCAAGTTTCAGGGTGCTTCCGTCATTTTTCGAAATCTCATTACCATTTACTTTTATAGAAACAGACAGGTTGCTGTTGTTCGCCTGGCGCGCAATTTTTCCCAAAGCAAGAAAGCCAAATGCTCTTTCCTGTGTGCTGAGGTAGTAACGCTTTTTCAATTCCTGGCTGATGTGCTTAGCCATAACACCAACCTGTGGGTTATTCGGGTCAACTTCCAGAATAGCATTCAGGGCTACTCCTTCATCGCGCAGATCGCTGTAGAATGAACCACCGGTTTCTTTTTCCGACACTTCTCCGGTAAAATTACCCGGCAACATTTCCTTGAACTTTGCTTTGTCACCGGCTAAGGCATAAGCGGCACTGAGCAGATACTTACTGTCCAAGGCCAGCATATTGCTGTTCTGTTTATAATAATTCATAGTACTAACCTGAGGTTTGCCTGCCATAGCCAGCACATAAAGTGAGTACGCCACTTCTTTCGGGGCAATCTGTTTTTTCAAATTACCATTGTAGTAGTAGGTAATACTCTCTTTGTTCTTCAATCGATTGGTGAGGTATTGATAGATATTATCCAGCAAACTTTTGTCTACTTCAAAACCCGCTTTTTGTGCCTCCTGTAAAAAGTTAGCGGCATAAACAGTTGCCCACCAGTTTTCGCTGCCTTCATAATCCCAAAGAGTAATGGCTCCGTTATAAAGCTGACGCATCTTAATTTTTCGGATTGCTTCCTGCACATGGTAGTTAGCATTGGCTTTTAAGTTTTTGTCGGCTTTCATCAGGTCGGCCAGATCACTGAAATAAAGTTGCGGAAAAGCAGCGCTAATGGTCTGCTCCGTACATCCGAAAGGATAATTTACCAGACTATACATCTGGTCGGCAATTTCAACAGCCGGGTTTTTACTGACTATCAACTGATAGTCGGCACTGCTTGGTATAAATTTCTCCATGGCAAAGCTGATACTCTTGGAACTGCCTGCCGTTATAGAGCTGGCATCGGTTATTTTTTGAAGAGAAGCCGGTGGACGCACCGTAATATCCGTTTCATCCAGAAATTTCTCCTTCAAGGCACTGACCTCAACGCTGATCTTGGCAACATCGACTTTACTATCGGCCACCAAACTGAATACCGCCCGGCCTTCTGCATTGGCTTTAATAGAAACCTGCTGCGTGCTGCTTCCTATCAACTTCAGCGGACCGCTGATACGAACCGTAGCCGTAGCATTAGTAGCATTTTGAGTGGTGTTTGAAATAGTTACCGGCATCAGCACAGTATCTTTAGGCGAGAGAAAACGAGGTAAGGCCGTGCTGATAACAATCGGGTCTGCAACCGTCATAGTCTGCTCTCCGCTGCCAAATGAAACTCCTTTATAAGCTACCGCCATTAAACGCAACTGACCACTGAACTGCGGAATATCAAAATCAAAGCTGGCTTCTCCGTTACCATTGGCATCAGTAATGCCGCTCCAGTATGAAACTAACTTCACCCGTTTATTCTGTAGCGGGTTGGTTCGTTTACTTAAATCAAACCCGTCACCACCGGTAGAAGACAGCAGTCCTTTTAACTCGGGAAACAACAACGGATATAAGTCAAACGAATTGACTTCGAGAGCCCGTTTAGCGTAAAAGAAACCGTAGGGGTCGGGTGTTTTATATCCGGTAATCTGAAGAATACCTTCATCTACTGCTGCTAAGGTAATTTTACAATTAGGTGCTCCTTTAATCTTGACTTTTTGGCGTGTGTGCGAGCGAACGCTCTTTTCGGCAAAAATCTGCACGGGTATTTTTCTGGAGGTCTCTTCAACGGTAATAGATTTAAAACCATGCGCTACGGTTAGAGGCATATCACTTTCTTCATGTGGTTTAATCAAGGTAGCGGTGATATAGGCGTTAGGCAAATAAGCTTCGTTGAGATTCAGGGTAACTGAAGCAGAACGGTTCTGCACATTCACATATTGATGTTCAATCACCTGATCATTTTCTACCGTTATGAGCAATTTGCCATTAAACGGAGTTTTGAAAAGCACCTTAGCCGATTCCCCTTTTACATAGCTTTTCTTATCGGTTTCAATATCTACATTACCTTCGTTGTTTACTTCAAAATTACCTCCGCGGCTATTTCCCCAGCTGCCGTAACTGTAGAAACTTCTGCGCACAAAAGAGTTTACTCCCGGTGAGGCAATCCGTATTTCATATTCACCCGGTGTGCGGGGAACAAAACTGAACGCTGTAGCCTCGCCTGACACATTCACTTCCTGGTCTACAATGGTTTTGTCTTCGCGCTGACTTTCATAGCGGAAATATTCGTAGCTCTTGCTCAGTACCGTGCGGTATTCATGTTTAATTACCTGCACATGCGCTTTTGCACTCACCGGCTTTTCATCTTTGTTCAAAGCAATCAGCGGAAAGTTGATAGGTTGATTCAGCGGACTGTAGTAGTAACCATCTGAGCCAATGCCGTAAAATACATTCTGCGTAAAAATGTCAATCACACTTCTGCGGTTTACCGGCCTTCCCGTTTCATCAAACACGGTTGTAAAGAACTCTGCCTGCAATACTCCGCGGTTGGTATATTCAGCCGGGGCAGTAAAATTTTCAGAGGCATTTCCGTTTTCATCAGTTTGTCCTTCACGGTTTATCTTGTCGTAATAAGACTCCCGGTCGGCCAGCATGAAATCAAAACGGTTATACTTTTCGGGTGAGAAGTATTTTTCTTTCAGTTGAATTTCCAGTTCATAGTTTCTTCCTGAAGCGGGAGGCCCGAAAAAGTTCATGGCATTGAGCGATAATGTGGTGCTCTCTGCCGGCTTCAGAAACTTTTTATCCAGTGAGGTAGTAACTTTAATTCGGTCGGGCATAAACTCTTCTATTAACACACTTTTGCTGGTTAAAAGAATATCATTACCGGTATATACTTCAAATACATAACTGCCGGTAACTGCAGCCGGTGAAAGTTCAATCTGTGTTTCCAGTGAGCCTTCATCGTTTAGTGTTTTCTTCATCGTTTTCATTTCTTTACCGTTCGGCAAAATGAACTTCATTTTCAACGGTATCTCCCCGGGTACTTTCCATTTCCAGTCCCGGGCAATAACACTGAAGTTGATTTTTTCTCCCGGCCGGTAAATATCACGTTCGGAATAAACGAATGCGTCTATGCCTGTAATGTTCTGCCGTTTACCACCCACATCAAACCGCGATGTTTCTACATGCGTGGTACGGAAAGGCAGGTAATTAAAATCATTGCCGCTGCGGGCGGTAATCATCGCACTTTTAAATCCTTTAAAGTCTTTCTTCTTCAGGTCTATAATGGCTACTCCGTTTCCATCGGTAGAGGCAGAGCCTATGTTTTGGTTATTGCCACCAAAAACGGTAATGTTTACACCGCTTATCGGCTGAGCAGACTGAATACTGTTAGCAAATACCAGAATACGATTGTTAGTTTCTTTAGCTATTAAACCAATGTCGCTTAAGGAAACAAAGCGTGATTCACTGCGCCAGTAATCTTCCTGCGACTGAATTTTAATGTGGTAAATTCCCTTAAAGTCTTTTAGCTTGTCTTCAATATTTAGTTTAAACAAGCGGCTGTTGCCATATCTCGGCAGATTTTTGGTGTCAATTTCCTTTTCATAAATCACATCGCCCAGCACACTTTCATTGTTGTAATACTCGCCTTCACCTTCGTAATATTCGCCTTCATAACCATAGTCATTCATGTAATAGCCATACTGCTGTGCGGCTAATAGATTGTTTTCATAAATTTTAGAGATAGTTACCTTCACGGTTTTAATGGAGTTGATTTTTACCTCTATGTTTTTAGAACCCTTGGCACTCAGATAAAAGCCCTTGCTATTGACAAAACTTATCTGGGGCTCCAGCTGGCCGAACGCCACGGTAGCCGAGTAATCTTCCTTGAGCACACCGCCTATTTTTCCTTTCATACCCTGTTTTAACTGCAGGGTATAACTTTTAGCCACATCAAACTCTTCTGAAGTAATGAGCATCCCATCGGGAGTCGATTCGGCTTTGAACTTTACCTTCGGTTCAAAACTGATAAATTGATTCAGGTTTTCGGCAGCAGCGCTTTGACTCATTAAAACCTTCACACTGCCCTGTGTTCCGTCATGTTCACTCTCGGTATTCTGCACACTAATGTTATATGGTGAAGTAAGTACCAGCAAACTTTCAATGGTCTGGTCGGTAGCATTTTTACCCCGCTCGGGTAACAGGCCTTTGGCAATACTTACTTTAATGTTCTTATCTTTGTCTTCCAGCTTTACACCCATTAGGGTAATCGATATCTTAGAATCGGGGGCAGCTGTTTGAATGCTGATATTAGCTTTTGCTCCATCCAACTCTACCTGCAGTAAATCTTTCAGTTGATTGGGATTAACCGGATAGTTAAAAAACAAATCTATTTGAGGAAACGCAGTACCGGTGTTATTATCATGAATATTCCACATGGCATTGCCATTAAGTAACTGTAGATAAGCAGTATGGAACGGCTTTATATCAACCTGGCCCAGTGAATACTTTTTACTGTATTTCAAAACATGATCGGTTACCTGGGCTGTAAAGGTGGTAGCCGGAGGTAAATCCATTTCGGGCGAGAAGATTAACTCATTGGCATTCTCCCATCTAAAACGACCGCGGATAGCCGGACTGAACTCAATAAACTGAGTGGTATCCCATTGATTGAGCAGGGAGTCGGCTACCAAGTTTTTGTCGAAGGTAAAGGTGAGGTTGCCCAGCGAGGGTACTTCTTCTTTAGCATTGGTTTCAATCAGATTGACTTTGTTTTTGTTGCACGAAGCCAGCCATAGCATGGCTACTGCAAGCAGGGCAATACGGGAAATGATACGCATAGTGTGTGGTGAGATTTGAATGACTAAACTACGCTAAGTACACTGATATTATTGCGTGTGTGCAGAAATATATTTTAACACCTAGGTAAATGACAAACTACGTTGCCTCTCCCTGAATGGCGTGGTATTACTCTTCTTTGTAAGCCGTTTTCAGTTTCTTTGTACGGTTGACCATGGGCAATTTCAAACATTCCGTGGCTTGTTGGGCACATACTTCGGCATAGGAAGTGCCGGTTACAATACATTCCAGCCATTTAGACAAATCAATGAATATCTCATTGGACGTCATCTGTGTTTCGGCCGTCAATCCTTTTTTCAGTTTGATAAATGTTTCTTCGGCATTGGCAGACTTAACAACTTTGCTTAGTTGCCTCATCACATTCAGATTGATATCGGTTTCTTTTGACACCGGGCGGTAAGTTCTGGTAAAACTATCAATCTGGTTGCTCACATATTGACGGCTGCCCAACTGATAATGTATCAGGATATGAAGCACTTTTATTTTATCGAGGTAATACGAAAACATATGTTTGTGCTTTCGATAAAAGGTCAGCGAATCGTTAATCCAATCCAAAGCCTCATCGGTATTGCCGGCTTTAATGTGGGCTACGGTAAAGTAATAGTAGAGTTTGTTTTTAATAGCCATAGGTATTTTGTGGCCGTGGCTTTTATATTCGGCTTGCAAACCATTCAGCCCGCTAAAATCATTCATTACCAAAGCCCGTATTACTTTTATTTCCAGTAAATGCCCCTTAGTATCGCTGTGGTGATCTTTGATATTGTTGAAACGGGTAATTATCTCATCAATAACACCAGCCAGTTGCTTGCGTTGCCCGGCTATGGCCAGTGAGGTAACTATATTAGTATAAATGAGCGAAATCTCGCGCCCATCTTTCAGCAGGTGCGGTTTGCTTTCCAGCAAATTCACAATGTTCATATTGTGTTTCAGCATGCTACCAAAATCATTGATCAGGCTGGCGTGTAAATCAAGTATACCTTCTTTGATAATACGCAGGCGCACACTGCTTTTCAGCATGTGGTCCTTCATGGCATCGTGATTTACCAGATTATCTATTTCCTTTAAGTGATAGGTGCTGAGGTGCTTATCATGGTTTTTCAACTTTATCAGATACAGCCGATGCTGAATCTCCGACAGGTTCATGTGAATCATATTACTATATACAGCATCGTGAAACTCGCTCCAAAACTTTTCTTTTAGCGTAAACTCACTGTAGCCAAACCTAAACTCAAAGTGCATCACTTGAATCAACGTATCAAACATTTCGTATTTGCTGCAAAGCCGTTTCAGAGATTCCAACTCTTTGTGAATATGGTCGTTCAGCCCTTTGCTGTTCATCAGGTGAAGGCGTTGCATTTGGCTAAGCGCCTCGCCTATGGGGGTCTTAATGAGATGATAAGGGGCCATAGCCTGGGTCAATTCCTGCCACAGATAGTCTTTAATGGCCGATATTTTACGCACGCAGCCATGCTTTTTTAGTAATCTAATCAGTTCGTTTTCATTGTATTCATGCTGTTTACAAATAGCATCAAACAGTATCACATAATACGAGTTTTTATTCGCATTCTGCTTAAAATAACCCCGTTCGTGCGAGGACATGGAGCGTATAAAATCAAAGAGTTTATCGTGTTTTTTCATGGGTTTCAGGGTGGAGGCAAATTTATACGTTTGAATATAAGATGTTTTTGTCCGAAATGTGCCTGATATGTGATTTAAGTTCTTGATTATTAAACTATTAATTGCTAAGTATCTATATCTGAATTGTAGCAAACAACCAAAAATTTCTATTTATCCTTACCTTGGTTAGGGGTATTTACACCCGTTGTTTGTAAAATTCGGGCTTACTAGGAAAGAATCATACCAAAGTACCTAAACCGGATATTATTCTTACTTCTTGCAAATTGTTTTTCAAAAGAACTTTTTGTCCTTGATAATCAGTTATATAGATTTCAATTGGAAGCATTGCGGAATAGAGCAAAAGCCCGTATATATCCGAATTCTGCGGTCAGTTAAACTTAATTTTGAAGTTCAATTATGATAAAAGTCATGCCCCACACCCCCACACCAGGCTTTACCCCTGGCAGTAAGCTAACTATACTATTAGTAGATGATAATGATGCGGTGAATTATCTCACTCGCTACATGCTGCATGCCGAGGCTGTACAGGCCGAGGTGGAGGAACTACACAACGGACGAAAAGCCCTGGAGTACATTGCCCGTTATGGCATGCCCGACATTATTTTGCTAGACATATGCATGCCCGTCATGGACGGTTATGAGTTTTTACTGGCACTCAAAAAGCTGAACCCGGATAGAAGTAAAACCCGAATCTACATTCTCAGCACCAGTATTATTGAATGGGAGCAGCAAAAGTTTGAGCATACCGGCATGGTATCTGGCTTTTTCGAAAAGCCACTAAATCGCGAGGCGATTCTTTCTATCTTATCAGATATACGTAAGTAAGCTACTAAGCTTCCGACCTCTTTTTTACTTGTACCAGGGCGACTGGGAACCGGCACAAGCAGCCCATTTGTTGCTGTTTTTCCGCCCGGCTATCAGTATACACTTTTGACCTAGGTGTAACCATTACCGAGCTGGGGCTACACTAGTTTTGAAAAAACAGATAAGATATACCTACCCAAAAGCGCAATTAGCCGACATCTCATCCTACGTTTCGTCAGTGATTACTTCTTAATGCTCAGCGCTAAACGCATTCAGAGTTTGGTTAAGTCAAGCCAGTATGTTTATTCCGCTCGATTCCATATTAATGTCCACAATCTGGTTGCCCAGCCTCTATTTTCTGCGGAACAGTATTACTCGGAAAAGTCTTGCTGACCAGGGTAATTGTTTCATCCTCATCTGGTATGGGCTCCTAGCCTGTTTGATCAATGCTGCGGGTGTTCAGGTAATAATCGTGCAAATCGGCATTACAACGCCCCTCCCTCCCCCAAAATCTGTTACGTTTGCTTTATGAAAAAAACACCGCTGCAATTGAAAGTAAAACGGTCGGTAAGCGGACTGGGCTTATATGCTATGGAACCTATAGCCAAAGGCACCCGGGTAATAGAATATACGGGCGAAAAAATTAACCTGGACGAAGCCAACCGCAGAGGAGGCATGTATCTGTTTGAGATCAATACCCAATGGTACATAGACGGTAAAGGCCGCGAAAACAAAGCGCGTTACATTAACCACTCCTGCGGCTCGGCAGCTAACTGTAAAATAGATATCAAAGCCGGTAGAATTTGGGTAATTGCCAAAAAAAATATTGCCGCAGGGCAGGAACTATCGTATGATTATGGCAAAGAAATGTTTGATGCCTACATCAAACCGCACGGCTGCCGTTGCGCGAAGTGTAACGCGTAAACACAATGAGCGGTGTATGGAACACCAAAGTGATGAAAGTCAGGTAACCGCATTTTCAACAATAAAAAAAGGGAATCGGGAGATTCACTTTTTTTATTGTGTTGTTTACAATCGTGAAAAATCAGCTAAGCGCGCGAAAAATTTACTGTAGCTTCTTTAACATCCAATGATCTAAATCAATAGTGCCCTGCAAAACACTATCCGCATTCAGTTTATTCAGTTCTTCAAACTGTGGTTTGTAGTTTGATACAATTCTTTTTATGTCGGCTTTAGAGTTGTTTTTAGATAGTTCAGTAAACATTTTTAAGAAAATAGAAACAGTTTTCTGTTGAAAATTACGAGATTTTGCAAAGCGCTTCGCCTGACTGCATAAGTAGGGGAGAAGTTCATAGTTCTTTAACTCGAAGTGAGTCATGATGTGAAGCATATGGCCATGCATGAAAGTGTCCAGTCTTTGTGAGTCATCGGCTTCATCAAACAAAATACGCAAATGCTTTAATGCATTTTCAGGTTGGTTAAGATGCAGATGACACATAGCAACTAAAAGATGTGATAAGCTAAAAAAAGCAGGGCGTATGGCTTTTCGGTTTTTCTCGATTTCAGCTTTGTTTTTTTCGTAAAAATCGATTCCCTTTTTAAAGTTACGGTTAAACCCATAAATCATGAGTCTTCTTTCTACACTGAAAAAGAGAATTTCTGTGCGCAGGCTTTTGGAAACTTTTATGCCCTTAATTTCCGGTATCCGTTCCATTTTCTCAATTACCTGCAATCCTTCGTCATAACGGCTTAGGTTAGTGCATCGGTTTACAAAACTGGTAAGCACAACCATGTAACTTTGCGGATGCAGGCGTATTTTTTCAGGATATTTCTCAATAAATGAAACGGTCTCTTTACTTGTTTCATAAGCCTTTTCAAGTTGAAGAGTATATTGAAAATACCAGTTTCTACTCTCGTAAAAAAGAATTTTGGCATGATAGCTTAGTGCTTTACTTTCATTTTGAAGATATGGATTGCGCATAATTTCTTCCATCTCCTTCATTTCATCTTTTTCTCTGGCTATACCTTTTTTAGCTAACTGGCCAAGCATTTGAGCCTGTATGTCTTTGTATATAGCCAGGTTTTCAAGCTTTTGAAGGCAGTCCATTTCTTTGGCCGTGAGTGACGGGTTTAATTCTGAAATTTCACGGTATTGTCCTTTTCTAATCATCAGCCTGCGTTGCCATTTCAAAACCTGTAACATAACGGTGAACTGTTCGTTACCTTCAGCAATAGTCATGAATGTTTTGAGCAGTATTTTACATAACTCGTATTGCTGTTTGTTGAACAGAATTTCTACGTCTACTAGTCCTTGATGTAAAGCTATTTCAGGTGTAGCCTCCTCATGAAAATTGCGCAGGGCACGCATGATGATTTTTTGAAGATAGTTTTTTTCATAACTCAGATTCATGCCTGTTTCAGAGGCTAATCTTTGAAGTTCCTTCTTATTGTCAGCTTTGTTACTGTCAATAGCAGCAAAGAGTTTCTGATAGTTTTTATGGCCAGAGCTATTGGCAATGAACAGTTTGAAATAACGTTTTTCATTTACCTCCAGCGAATGAATGAGCTCTGTAAGTGTGTCTGTTCGTTTATCTTTAGTCATAGCGACAAAAGTAACAACGAGTAGGCTTGGTTGATAACAAAGGCAAATTGTTTATTATTCATCGGGATCCTATTTTTTTAAATAAGAAATGGTTTTGTTTCCGTTTAATACAGGTGATTTCATTTGTTGTGGCGAAAAAAAAGCTAAATCGGAATCCATAAAAAAGACAGCAAATAGATCAATTTGTTGTCTTTTCCTGTATCATCTTCGCCCGCGAATTTTTATTGCAATTTAGGGAACGAAGATTAGATTTGTATCCCTTTTCTGCGACACACGGAAATATACCTTACTAAACAAAACAAATTCAATATGAAGAAGATTCTTTTCTTCCTTTTGGCTGTAATTATTACAGCAATTACAAGTGCACAAACTATCAATGTTACCTCACCAAACGGAGGCGAAACTTGGGCTGGTTGTTCCTCTCGAACAATTACTTGGACTCATTCCGGTACATCGGGTTTTTTTAACGTGGAGTATTCTACGAATAATGGCAGCACCTGGGCTTCACTAGCCAACAGCTACAGCGGCACTTCTCTCACATGGACAGTACCAAATGTTAGCTCTTCACAGGCGCTTGTTCGGGTATATGATTACAATAATAATTCCATTACTGATCAGAGTAATGCCACTTTTACCATTACACCCGCGTTGATTATTACTTCACCCAATGGTGGCGAAAGCTGGCAGGTGGCCAATCCGGCAACCCGAACAATTACCTGGGATGGTTTTGGCACCAGTAATTCATTTTTACTGGAATATTCCACCAACGGAGGCTCGGCCTGGACAACCATTGTAAGTACTACTTTTACACCGGTGGGTAATTCATACTCCTACACCTGGACAGTTCCTAATACTCCATCTGCATTTTCATTGATAAGGATTACCGATAACGGTTCGGCATGCAAAAGCGATGTAAGCGACAATGTATTCACTATTGCGGCACCCATTCAATCCATTACGGTTACCTCGCCTAATGGTGGAAATACACTCTATATTAACCAGAGCCACACTATCACGTGGAATTGCGCATATCTGCCTACTAATTTTGTGAAGATTGAGTATAGTACAAACAACGGAACCACCTGGAGTAGTATCATTAATTCTACGGCCACCGGTTCAACCAGCGGTTCTTATAACTGGACACCAATTCCTAATACACCCAGCAATACCTGTTTGGTAAGGGTAAAAGCTGTAGCCGACACAACGGTAAAGGATGTGAGCGATGCGATTTTCAATATAGCATTGGGCTCTATTACGGTTTCAACCCCTAATGGTGGTGAAAGCTGGAATGGGTGTACTGCATATAACGTTCTTTGGACCCGAACCGGAACATCTAACTACTTCAACATAGATTATACTACTAATAATGGTACTTCGTGGAGTTCATTGGCAACTAACTATTATCAAACCGCTACCAATTGCAGTTTTACGTGGACTGTGCCAAATGTAAGTTCCAGCCAGGCCAAGGTGCGGGTTTATGACTACAACAACAGCGCCATCAGAGATTCAAGCGATGCTGTTTTTACAATTAACCCGGCTTTGATTGTTACCTCACCTAATGGTGGAGAATCATGGCAAGGCGGAACTTCAAAAACTATTACATGGTCTCAAGGACCGGGTGCTACAAACTATTGGACAATTCAGTACTCTACAGATGGTGGTAATAACTGGACCAATATTGTATACAACACCTATATTACTACCGGCCAGTATGTATGGAATCCGGTAGCTAATGTGCCTTCTTCCTCTTGCCTGATTCGTATTTTTCAAGGAACCAGCGCAAGCGATTGCCGAATGGATGTGAGCGATAACCTGTTTGCTATTACCCCGGCAACTCCTGTTATTACAGTTACCAATCCTACATCATCAGGAATTACTTATTATGTAGGTGGCACTTATACCATCAACTGGACCTATCAATATGTTACCGGCAGTTTTGTGAAAATTGAATATTCTACCAACAACGGTTCTACCTGGAATAGTATTGTAAATAATACCAGTATCTCAACAGGAAGTTATTCGTGGACTCCGGTACCAAATACACCAAGTGCCAACTGTTTGGTCCGGGTAAAATCTAACAATGGAGCCGATAGTTTAGTAGCAACAGATGTAAGCGACAATGTTTTCAATATTGTATATCCGTATGTTACGGTCAACGTACCGAATGGTGGTGAGAGCTGGCTGGGATGTTCATCGCAAACAATATCCTGGACACCTTATCAGTACGGTTCTGCTACCTGGAAGGTAGAATACAGTATGAACAACGGAGGCAACTGGAATACATTAGTGTCGTCAACCTCTGCTACTTCTTATACCTGGAATCCGGTTATTGATTCATTCAGCAATCAAGCCTTGGTTCGGGTAACCAAAACAACCGATGCATTAGTAACCGATAACAGCAATGCCGTATTTACTATCCGAGGAGATTCTTCTATTATTATCACCTCTCCGAATGGTGGCGAAAGCTGGCAGGTGGCCAATCCAGCAACAAGAAATATTACCTGGACATACAATACATCTACCTCGGGGCCGTACTTCTACCTTCAGTATTCTATTGATGGAGGAAATAACTGGACCTATTTGAATGGCGGAAATTATGTAACGGGTAGTGCCGGAAACGGAAGTTATACCTGGACCATTCCAAACACGCCTTCAACCAATGTGTTGGTGAAGGTGATTGATTATTATGTAAGTTGTAAGAATGATGTGAGTGATGCTCCATTCACCATACTCGCCCCTAATCCGGTAATGACCGTAACATCACCAAGTGCTGCGGGCATCACCTATTACGTAGGAGGAACCTATAGCATCAACTGGACCTATCAATATGTGCCGGGAAGCTTTGTGAAAATTGAATACTCTACCAACAACGGTTCTACCTGGACAAGTATTGTAAATAATACCAGTATTTCAGCCGGCACTTATACCTGGACAAATGTACCCAACACGCCAAGTTCTCAATGCCTCATTCGTGTAAAATCTACCGGTGCAGATAGTTTAACGGTTAGTGATGTAAGCGATAATAATTTTAGTATAGTTTATCCTTATTTGGTAGTCAACTCACCTAACGGTGGAGAAAGCTGGCAGGGATGTTCCTCTCAAACTATTTCCTGGACTCCTTACCAATATGGTTCAGGAACATACAGAGTTGAATACTCAACGGATAATGGAGTTACCTGGACAGTACTGGTTGCTTCTACCTCTTCAACATCTTATAACTGGAATCCTGTTCCAAATATTAATGCCAGTCAAACATTAGTAAGGGTGACTAAAACAACCGATGCGTTGGTTACAGATGTGAGTAATACAACATTCAATCTGGCACAACAAACATTTATCGTTGTGAACTCTCCTAATGGAGGTGAAAACTGGCAGGTATCTAATCCTACTACAAGAACTATTACGTGGGCATATAATCCTTCTATCAGTGGTCCTTATTTTTATCTGTATTACTCCACTGACGGTGGAGCATCATATTCTGCTTTGAATGGCGGTAACTATGTAACGGGCAGTGCAGGAAACGGCAGTTACACATGGACCATTCCAAATACACCATCTACAAACGTATTGGTGAAAATTGTAGATTACTACAGCACCTGCAAGTTTGACGTTAGCGATGCAGTCTTCACAATTCAGGCACCAACTCCTGTTTTAACGGTTACCACACCAAGTAATGCCGGAATTACCTATTACGTTGGTGGAACTTACAATATAAACTGGACTCAGCAATATGTACCCGGAAGCTTTGTGAAGATTGAATACTCTACGAATAACGGGGCATCGTGGACCAGTATTATTAATTCAACTTCAATTGCTACCGGAACTTATTCATGGGTCAATGTACCTAATACACCTAGTAACAACTGTTTGGTTCGTGTTAAATCAACCGGGGCAGACAGTTTAACGGTATTTGATATCAGCGATAATAATTTCTCTATCGTATACCCATATGTTATTGTCGGCACTCCGAATGGCGGGGAGCAATGGCTGGGATGCGGGTCACAAACTATCAGTTGGACACCTTATCAGTACGGTTCTGCAACCTGGAAAGTAGAATACAGTATGAACAATGGAGGTAACTGGAACACTCTGGTGGCATCTACCTCTGCCACTTCATATACATGGAGTCCGATTATTGATTCGTTTACTAATCAGGCTTTGGTAAGGGTAACTAAAACAACCGATGCTTTGGTAACTGATAACAGTAACGCTGTATTTACCATTCGTGGGGATAGCTCAATATTAATTACCTCCCCCAATGGTGGTCAAAATTGGCAGGTTGGCGGTGCTAATCAAACTATCAGCTGGACTTATAATACCTCTTTAGCCGGGCCTTATTTCTATTTGCAATATTCAACTGACGGAGGTACTAACTGGACCTATCTGAATGGAGGAAATTATGTTACAGCCAGTGGTGGTAACGGAAGTTTTAGCTGGGTAATTCCAAACACTCCTTCTACCAATGTGTTGGTTAAAGTGATTGATTATTACAATAATCCATGTAGAAATGATGTGAGCGATGCTCCATTTACTATTTCTACAGCTACACCGGTTATTACAGTAACTACACCAAATGGAGGAAATACATTTTATGTAGGTGGTACTTATAATATCAACTGGACATATCAGTATGTAACCGGAAGTTTTGTGAAGATTGAGTATTCGACTAATAATGGTGCTACCTGGAGCAGTATTGTCAATAACACCAGTATTTCAACCGGAACCTATTCCTGGACTCCGATTCCAAATACCCCTAGCTCACAATGTCTGGTTCGTGTAAAATCTACTACCGATAGTTTGGTTGCTACGGATGTTAGTAACGCAGTATTCAATATCGTATATTCCAGACGCTGCTGTTCCCAATGGCGAACAGTAAGCTTTGTTGCGGCTCGCCAACCATCAGCTGACCGGTTACCAATACGGATCTGCAACCTGGAAAGTGGAATACAGTTTGAACAACGGTGGCAATTGGAATACTCTGCGTATCTACTTCATCAACCTCTATACATGGAGTCCGATTATTGATTCGTTCACTAACTCAGGCTTTGGTGCGGGTTACTAAAACAACAGACACGTAGGCATGTGATGCAAGTAATGCGGTATTTACCATTCGTGGGGATTCTTCAATAGTTATTACTTCACTTAACGGTGGTGAAAACTGGTGCAAGTGTCTAACCCGGCAACCAGAACCGTAACATGGACTTACAATACCTCTTTAGCCGGTCCATATTTCTATGTCCTTTATTCTACGGATGGCGGAGCTACATGGACATATTTGAATGGCGGTAACTATGTAACGGGTAGTGCAGGAAATGGTAGTTACACCTGGACAGTTCCCAATACTCCAACAACAAACGCATTGGTTAAGGTAATAGACTATTACAATGACCCTTGTCGTAATGATATAAGCGATGCCCCGTTTACCATTTCGTCTCCAACACCTGTTTTAACTTTAACTGCACCAAATGGTGGTAACATCTATTATGTGGGCAGTTCTTATAACATTACCTGGACTTCACAGTATCTCACATCCTCTTTTGTAAAACTGGAATATTCTATAGATAACGGTACTAACTGGATAGTTATTACCAACGCAACAAATAATGATGGTACAGAGACCTGGATTACTCCTAATAATCCATCTACCACTTGTCTGGTTCGGGTAAGTGAATATGGAAATCCATCGTTGAATGATGTAAGCAATGCAGTATTCAGCATTGTGGCACCATATATTACCGTAAATGCTCCAAACGGAAGTGAAACATGGAATGGTTGTACTTCACAAACTATTTCTTGGACTGGTTATGGCACCAGCGGTCCTTACATGGTAGAGTATTCAATAGATGGTGGCACCAATTGGTCAACGTTGGTTTCATCTACCTCCTCTACATCTTACAGTTGGGCAACCGTACCGAATATTAACTCATCGCAAACTTTAGTTCGTGTTAGTTTGGTTTCAAACAGTGCAGTTAATGATATTAGTAATGCGGCATTTAATCTCAGTCAACAGATTCATATCATTGTGAATTCGCCTAACGGGGGAGAGGTATGGCAATGTAATAATCCGGCAACAAGGGTTGTTAACTGGGCATACAATCCGGCTAACAGCGGTCCTTACTTTTACTTATATTATTCAACCAATGGGGGAAGTACCTGGACTGCTCTCAACGGAGGAAATTATGTAACCGGAAGCGGTGGTAATGGAAACTATACGTGGACTATACCAAACACCCCTTCGAACAATTGCTTAATTAAGGTTGAAGATTATTATAGTTCTTGCAAGTATGACGTTAGTGATCTTCCATTCACCATTACCGCACCAACGCCTAATATCACAGTTACATATCCTAATGGAAACGAAACTCTTTATGGTTTTAATACAACCAGTATACAGTGGACGTCTGCATATATCTCTTCTTCCTTTGTAAAAATTGAATACTCTATTGACAGCGGAGCTACCTGGTTGCTGATTTCTGGTTCAGCCAGCAATAATGGAGTTTACTCCTGGACGGTTCCCAATATTACTACTACCAAGGCATTGGTTCGTGTAACCGACTACGGTAATAATGCCACTTACGATGTAAGTAATGCAGTGTTTACTATCAAGCCTGCAGTTGTAGTTACTGCACCAAACGGAGGCGAAAATTTGAGTGGTTGTACCGTAACCACTATTACCTGGAATGGAGAAGGAAGCAGCGGTAGTTATCTGTTGCAGTATTCTGTAAACGGAGGAACATCTTGGAATACTATTGTTTCGCAAACATTCAGTGCCAGTCCGGCAACTTTGTATAGCTACAACTGGACCTTGCCTAATACTCCATCTAACTATTGTTTAGTGCGGGTAACTAATAACAATAATACCTCTAAAGTAGACCAGAGTGATGCTGTATTTAATATACTACCAACTATTACGGTTACCAATCCTAATAACGGAGGAAGTTATTCCATCGGTTCAACTCTGAATATTACATGGGCTTCTCAAGGGGTATCTAATTATTACAACATTGAGTATTCTACCAACGGAGGATCTGTTTGGAATACGATTACCTTCAATACATATATCACTACCAATAGTTATGCCTGGACGGTTCCAAATGCACCATCTACAAACTGCTATATAAGGGTTACAGACAATAACAATAACTGTAAGCAGGATATAAATGATGTAGCCTTTACCATATCAACAACTCCACCAGCTATTACTGTTACTTCACCAAACGGTGGAGAAAATATCACAGCTTGCTCAACGCGTGATATTACCTGGAGTGCTAATGGTACTTCCGGTAGTTACACAATTGAATATTCTTCTAATAACGGGTCTACTTGGACAACCCTGGTGAGTAACTATGCTACCACAAACGGAACATATTCATGGACAGTTCCTTCTGTAGCTACTACTCAGGGATTAATCAGAGTGAAAGATTTTGCCAACGCTTCTTTGATAGATCAAAGTAATTCAGTATTTGCTATTTCAGTTTTGGCAACTCCCGGCACAATTACGGGTAGTGCTACTGCCTGTGAAGGTTCCAGCCAAACATATTCTATTGCGCTGGTATCGGGTGCTACATCTTACACATGGACTTTACCAGCAGGATGGTCAGGTTCCTCAACATCGAATACTATTTCCGTTATAGCCGGTAGCGCGAGCGGTAACATTAGTGTGGTGGCGAACAATACATGCGGAAGTAGTTCTGCGTCTACCAAAGCAGTAACCGTTTCCCCTTTACCTGCCACCCCGGGATCCATTTCAACTACGAATAGTTCTCCTTGTACCGGCAACACCGTTACGTATAGTATTGCAGCTGTAAGCGGAGCTACCTCTTACTCCTGGATACTACCGTCAGGCTTCAGTGGGTCATCTACTACAACATCGATTGCTGTTTTAATTGGTGCAAACCCGGGAGTCATACAGGTTTCTGCTAACAATAGTTGTGGTTCAGGAGGGGTATCTTCACTTACTGTTACACCTAACGGAAGTTCACTGCCAGCCACTCCAACCAGTATATCAGGAACTCTGGCTCCTTGTGCCGGCACTTCTCAGACATATTCAATACTTCCTGTAGCCGGAGCTACCTCTTACTCTTGGACTCTGCCAGCAGGCTGGTCTGGAAGTTCATCAACTAATTCTATCAATGTAACATCTGGCTCGGTTGGTGGTAATATTTCTGTTACAGCTAATAATGCCTGTGGCACATCAGCCGCACAAACATTGACTGTAAGTATTACCAATGTGCCTGCACAGCCGGGAACAATTTCAGGTAATGCATCGGTTTGTTTAAACTCTGCTAATACGTATACTATTTCTGCCGTTAGCGGTGCTGGAAACTACACTTGGTCATTGCCGAGCGGATGGTCGGGTGCTTCTACTTCAACATCAATCAACTCAGTAGCTACGGGGATAACCGGAAGTGTTCAGGTTACAGCAAATAATGCCTGTGGTTCATCTACTCCTCGCACTTTAGCTGTAACGGTCAATTCACCGGTAACACCAACGGTAACTGCATCTACTACTGCGAGTGGAACGATTTGTGCGAATGCAAGTATTACTTTCACGGCTACTCAAACTACTGGAGGTACACCAACTTATCAGTGGATTAAAAATAATGTGGCAGTAGGCACGAACAGTGCCTTCTATACCGCAACCGGTTGGAGTAATAATGATTCTGTTTGGGTAATAATGACTTCGAGTTCAACTTGTCTCACAACTGCTACGGCTACATCTAATAAGATTTATCTCAGCGTAAACCCAAATGTAACCCCTACAATATCTATTTCAGCAAGCACTACCTCTATCTGTGCAAATGGTAGTGTTGCGTTTACATCCTCTATAACTAATGGTGGTGCAAGCCCAACTTACCAATGGAAGAAGAACGGAGTAAATATATCGGGAGCAACATCTTCCACTTATTCAACTACATCGCTTGCAAACGGTGATGCAATTACCTGTCTTTTGACCTCAACTGCAACATGTGCCAGTCCGGCAAATGTTACTTCAAACTCTATTTCAATAACTGTCACCAGCAATGTAACTCCTACAGTTACAATTGTTGCATCTCCAAGCGGAGCAATCTGTGCAGGAACATCGGTAACGTTTACCGCTACTCCAACTAACGGAGGAACTACACCTACATATGTTTGGACGGTAAATGGATATTTTGCCGGTAATGGTAGCACTTATACTGCTTCTAATCTGATACAGAGCGATACGGTACGTTGTCAGTTAACCTCCAATGTTAGTTGCGTTACTACTCCTACCGCTAATTCCAATGCCATTATTATGACGGTTAATCAGTATGTGAATCCTGTAGTAACTATTTCAGCCAACAATAATCCTATTTGTACGGGGCAGGCTGTGACATTTACCGCCACTCCAACCAATGGAGGTGCTTCGCCAACTTATCAATGGTATAAGAACAATGCACTGATTAGTGGTGCTACTCTTGCAACGTATACGGCCAGTGGCATCGTAGCTAACGATTCATTCTTTGTTAGAATGGTTTCTAACTACTCTTGTTTAAACACTACGGTAGATACCTCTAACGTGATTGCCATTGCCGTTACCGGATCGGTAACACCTAGCGTAACTATCGCTGTTTCTCCTAACGATACTGTTTGTGCAGGAACCAGCCTTACATTTACAGCAACTCCGCTAAACGGAGGGTCTACTCCAACTTATGTTTGGAAAAAGAATGGAACGACTATATCTGGTGCAACGGCCGCCACATATACCGTAACCACATTGGTAAATAATGATGTAATTACAGTAGTTATGACATCAAGCTCAAGTTGCGCTTCACCAACTACAGCAACATCCAATGCTATTACCATAACGGTGAATGCCAATGTAACCGCCAGTGTAACCGCCAGCGGGGCTCCTGTTTCACCAATTTGTTCAGGAACGTCAGTTACCTTTACCGCAACTCCTACTAACGGAGGAGTTTCCCCTTCTTATCAATGGAGGTTAAATGGTTCTGCAATCAGCGGTCAGACAGGCTCTACTTATACAACTACTTCTCTCGCAAGCGGGGATGTGGTAAGTGTTCAGATGAGTTCAAGTGCCCAATGTGCCACACCAACTACGGCCACGTCTGGTAATTTAACTTATACAGTTAATCCTGTTCTTGTTCCTGGAGTAACGGTAACAGCTGGAAGCAATCCAATATGTGCCGGTTCTTCAACAACATTTACGGCCACTCCATTAAATGGAGGTACGCCTACTTATCAGTGGAAGAAAAACGGTACCAATGTAGGCACGGGTTTGGTAACTTATTCACCAACTACATTGAATGATGGTGACAGTGTATGGGTTGTGATGACATCTACCGCCACATGTGCAACACCAACAACAGTTACCTCAAATAAGGTAATTATCTCTACCACACCAACCGTTACTCCGAGTGTTTCCATTTCGGTTAGCCCAGCCAACTCAATCTGTTCCGGGCAAAGTGTAACCTTTACAGCTACTCCAACTAATGGGGGAACTACACCAACCTACGTATGGAAAAAGAACGGAACTACTATTGCCGGAGCTACAGCTTCAACATATACCAGCACTGCTTTAGTTAACAATGATGTTATTACTGTAGTAATGACATCAAATGCGAATTGTGCATCTCCCGCAACGGCAACCTCAAATGCCATTACTATGAGCGTTTCCAGCAATTCAGCACCAACTGTCAGCATTGCAGCATTGCCGACAGGAGCTATTTGTTCTGGTACATCAGTAACATTTACGGCAACACCTACCAATGGAGGTGCTACTCCAACCTATGACTGGAGAGTAAATGGTGTAAGCACCGGAGTTACTACGGCTACTTATACATCTGCTTCACTGGCCAATACGAATCAGATTAGTTGTGTGCTGACTTCTTCGCTTACTTGTGTTACCACAACTACGGCAACATCGAACACTATCACAATGACGGTAAATCCGGTGTTAACTCCATCTGTGCTGATTAGCACCCCTAATCAAACAATTTGTGCTGGAACTAGTGTAACATTCACTGCCGCACCAACCAATGGAGGAACTCCGACTTATGTTTGGAAGAAAAACGGAACATCGGTGGGTGTAACTACATCAACCTATACCACTACAACTATTGCCAATAATGATATTGTAACGGTTGAGATGACCAGTACAGCCGCTTGTGCTTCGCCAGCTACTGTAACATCGAACAGTATTGCCATGACGGTGAATCCTGCGGTTACTCCAACTATTTCTATCAGTGCTAACCAAACCAGTATTTGTGCCGGTAATACCGTTTCATTCACATCTACCGTAACAAACGGAGGGGCAGGTCCATCATACCAATGGAAGAAAAATGGAACCAATATTTCGGGTGCAACCGCTGCAACTTATTCTTCTGCATCACTTGTAAATAATGATGTAATAACTTGCGTGCTTACATCAAATGCTAATTGTGCTTCGCCTGCTACCGCAACTTCTAACACGGTAACTATTACAGTGGTTACAAATGCAACACCAACAGTCTCCATCAGTGCATCAGCTAATCCGGCTTGCTCCGGTTTGCCGGTTACATTTACGGCTACTCCTGTAAATGGTGGATCTACGCCAGCTTATGATTGGAAACTGAATGGTACAAGCACAGGCATAACTACGGCTACTTATACAACTTCTTCACTGGTTACCGGTAATCAGGTTTCTTGTGTTATGACTTCCAGTTTGAGTTGCGTGTCTACATCTAGCGCTACATCAAATACAGTTACCATGACGGTGAACCCTACCGTTACTCCATCTGTATTAATTACCACACCAAACAACAGCGTTTGCTCTGGGGTTAACGTAACTTTTACCGCTGCACCAACCAACGGAGGCACCACTCCTGGTTATCAGTGGAAGAAAAATGGAATCAATATTAGTGGAGCTAACTCGGTTACCTATTCATCTTCTACACTGGCTAATGGCGATATAATCACAGTTGAGATGACATCTACAGCTACCTGCGCTTCACCAGCGGTTGTTACATCTAATAGTATAGTTTTAACTGTTACTACCAGTGTGACACCAAGTATTTCTATTGCCGCTAACCCAAGTGGTGCAGTATGTACCGGCACTAGTGTTTCGTTTACTGCCACTCCAATTAACGGAGGAATTACTCCTGGTTACCAGTGGAAGAAAAATGGAACTAATATTTCTGGGGCTACCACTTCTACTTACTCTTCTTCATCTCTGGTTTCGGGAGATGTTATTACCTGTCAGTTAACGTCAAGCGCTGCGTGTGCAACACCGGCTGTTGTTACCTCTAGTGGCATCACTATGACAGTTAATGCTGTGGTAACACCTACGGTGTCTATATCGGCAAATACCGGAACCAGTATTTGTTCGGGAACGAATGTGACTTTTACCGCTACTGTAACAAATGGCGGAGCTACACCTACTTATCAGTGGAAGTTAAACGGAAATGTAGTTGGAATAGGCAGTACATATTCGAATGCAGCTTTAAGCAATGGTGATGCTGTTACATGCGACATTGTTTCTAACGCAGTTTGTGTTACTCAAAGTACGGCTACTTCAAATACGCTCACCATGAGTGTCAGTGGAAGTGTAAATCCGACCATTGCTATCTCAGCCAGTACGGGTAATACTATTTGTTCAGGAACTTCGGTAGTGTTTTCATCATTGATTACTGGCGGAGGTTCAACTCCTGCCTACCAATGGCGCAAAGGAGGTGTAGCTATATCCGGTGCTACCAGTGCAACATATACTACATCTACTCTGGCTAATAATGATGCTATTACATGTGTTCTCACTTCTAGTGCTGGTTGCGCTTCACCGGCCAGTGTTACTTCTAATACTATTACCATGTCTGTTTCTAACACCGTTACTGCCTCGGTTTCAATTAATGCGAGCGCAACATCAGTTTGTTCTGGAACTAACATCAGTTTTGCCGCAACACCGGTTAATGGCGGGGCTAATCCGGTTTATAACTGGAAGGTGAATGGAGTAAGCACGGGAGTTAGCGGAGCTGTTTATACATCATCATCGCTATCGAGCGGTGATGTGGTAAGTTGCGATATGAGCAGCACCCTGAACTGTGTAACTCCGGCTCTCACTACTTCAAATGCTATAACCATTACAGTGAATCCGGTAGTTACTCCATCGGTCTCTATCAGCACTCCAAATACAACCATTTGCAGTGGAACATCTGTGAGTTTTACCGCTACATCGGTTAATGGAGGTGCTAACCCGGTTTATACCTGGAAAGTAAATGGAAACAGTGTTGGTTCTTCAGCCAACTTTACATCTGCATCTTTAAACAATAGCGATATAATAACCTGTGACCTTACAAGTAATGCTGCTTGTATTACACAAACAAATGCCAGCTCTAATGCTATTACTATGACGGTAACCTCCAGTGTAACACCAACTATTAATATTTCAGCTAATCCGGGAAGCAGTGTTTGTGCGGGTACACCGGTTACTTTCACTGCAACTGCAACAAATGGTGGAGCCACTCCGGTTTACCAATGGAAAAAGAATGGTTCGTTTGTCGGTTCAAACAGTGATACATACAATGCTAGTAACTTAAATAATAACGATGTGATTTCTGTTACCCTTACAAGCAGTTCTACGTGTGCTATACCTGCATCGGTAACCAATACCCTGACGATGACAATAAAACCTATACCAACTGCACCAACGGCTTCAGCTAATTCACCAATGTGTGAAGGCAATGTGCTGCAGCTTAGTTGTGCATCTGTTGCTGGAGCCAGCAGTTATGAATGGTCTGGTCCGGTGTCATACCAGTCATTCCTGCAAAACCCGACAATTACCGGTGCATCTACTGTAAACTCCGGAACATATAGTGTAGTGGTAACGGTGAATGGCTGCAGCAGCCAACCCGGAACAGTGAATGTGGTGATTAACGCAAAACCGGCTACGCCAACCATTTCGCAAAATGGTAATGTGCTTACCTCCAGTGCAGCCAGTTCATATCAGTGGTATTTAAACAGCGGTGTATTGAGCGGAGCTACCCAGCAATCATATACAGTTACACAAACAGGTTGGTATTCGGTAGAAGTAAGTAATACCCAAAGCTGCTCATCTATCTCAGATTCATTGTATGTGGTGGCTACTTCTATTGAGGCAGTTAATCTGGATAAAGTAATCAATATTGTTCCTAATCCATTCAGTACTCAGTTTGAGATTAAAGTATCTACCTCCGTACAGAACATGAATGGCTGGTCGGTTACAATTACTGATGAACTGGGCAGACAGGTTTATGTAAACAGACAACTTGATTATATTAATTATGTTGATTTAAGTAATCATGCATCAGGCATTTACTTTGTTAACCTGAACACGGGTAAGGAAAGAAGAACCTTTAAGGTTGTAAAGACGGAGTAATTATCTTCTTTAAGACAGTGAAAGAGCGAATTCGTAAGAGTTCGCTCTTTTTTTTGTTTTAGGTCATTGGTGTCTTGTGTAATTAATCAGGGGAAGTTAAACAGGTTTGATAAGTTTGAGCATCAATATTTATAACTGTCAAATATGAAAGCAACCGGTGTTTTAGATAAGATGAGAACTTCATTTGTTAACCCTGTACAGTATTTTTTAAAACTGGGTGATGAAAGTGTTGCGGTAAATGATTTGGTGGGCAGGTCAATCAGTCTTATCTGGACAGGGAGTATTTACTGTACCGTATGCGGTAAACGAACCGCTAAAAGTTTCGGAGAAGGTATGTGTTATCCATGTTTTGCAAATGCTCCTGAAAATGCGGAGTGTATTCTTCGACCGGAACTTTGCGAAGCTCATTTGGGAAAAGGAAGAAATCCGGAGTGGGAACAAAAAAATCACCTGCAGACACATTACGTTTATCTGGCTTTAACCAATGCACTCAAAGTGGGGGTTACCCGTTTAGACCAAATACCCACTCGCTGGATAGACCAGGGGGCACATAAGGGGATTATTCTGGCTGAGACACCTTACAGGCAGTTAGCGGGATTTATAGAAGTAGTACTGAAAGATTATTTATCGGATAAAACTAACTGGCAGAAAATGCTCAAGAATGAGCCTTATACCGGAGCAGATTTACTCAGTGAAAAGAAACGGGTAATTGATTTGCTGCCTGAACATTTCAGGCAATATCAATCGACCAATGATGAGATTGTTGAACTGATTTATCCGGTTATAGCGTATCCGCAAAAAGTATCTAGTCTGAGTTTTGAAAAAATGCCTTCTATAAATATGAAACTGATAGGTGTGAGAGGGCAGTATTTTATGTTTGAAAACGGGTATGTCATTAATATCCGCAGCAAGAGTGGTTATGAAGTGGAACTGGAGTTTTGATTTTCACTAGTTGCAGACCGATATCTTATCCTTTAGGCAAAACAAAGAGAGTTTGATTAGTAAATAAATTTTAAAATTGCAGGTAAGCAAAAATTATTTGGAGTTATTAAACAAAACAGAAATGGCTAAGAAGAGAATTTACATGGCAGGAAGCGGAGGGATGTTGGGGGAAGCATTTTATAAGATTTTTAATGAAGAATATGACTTGAAATGCACGGATAAAGATGTGAACGATAGTTGGTTAAGTTTCTTAGATTTTCGTGATTTTGATGCATACCGCAAAGATGTTTTGGAATTTAAGCCTGACTACTTGTTTCATTTGGGCGCATATACAGATTTGGAGTTTTGCGAGCTAAATATTGATGATACCTACCGCACCAACACGCTGTCAGTGGAAAACGCTGTCCATATTTCCAACGAATTAAATATTCCATTGCTGTATATTTCAACAGCTGGAATTTATGACGGCCAAAAAGAACTCTATGATGACTGGGATCTGCCTAATCCGCTGGGACATTATGCCCGTAGTAAATATATGGGAGAGTTGTTTGTGAAGGAAAATAAGCGGGAACATCTCGTATGCAGAGCCGGTTGGATGATGGGAGCTGGACCTAAAAAAGATAAGAAGTTTATTCAGAAACTGATGAAGCAGCTGAAGGATGGGAAAAAGGAGTTATTTATTGTCAATGATAAATTAGGAACCCCAACCTTTACACACGATTTTGCCCGCAACGCCAAATTGCTGATAGAGAAAAGATTTTGGGGTGTATACAATATGGTATGTGGGGGTGAAACCGGTCGTTTTGAAGTAGCAGAAGAATTGATTCGAGTACTGGGAAAAGAAAAAGAAGTGAAGGTAACAGAGGTAAGCAGCGATCATTTTAAAGAGGTATATTTTGCAGCTCGTCCTGCGTCAGAAAGATTAGTTAATAAGCGACTTGACCTTAGAGAATTAAATGTTATGCGTGACTGGAAAGTATGCCTAAAGGAATATATTGACTCTTACTATCAAGGATATTTAGACTAGGCAGATAGACATAATGGCTCGCAAGAAAATATTAGTTCTCTGCCCATCGCCACAAGGCACAAACCCCGGTCAGCGCTTAAAGTATGAACAGTATTTTAAAAGTTGGGCTGAAGCTGGGTATGATGTTACAGTTTCATCATTCCAAAGTCCCCGCTTTTGGAAAGTAATCTATCAGCCGGGTCATTTTCCCGAAAAAATATTCTGGACACTTTGGGGGTATGCGAAGAGAGTGTTTGATTTATTTCGAATTCCTTTTTATGATGGTATCTATATCTTTCTTTGGGTAACTCCTTTGGGCCCCCCAATCATGGAATATCTGGTTTCTTTTCTTGCCCGACATCTGGTTTATGATATTGACGATATGGTCTTTTTAGGGGATAGCAGTTCAGCTAACCGCTGGATAGCCAAGCTGAAAGGGACAAAAAAAATGATTGTGCTGATGCAGAAAGCTGATCATGTGGTTGTCTGTACTCCCAAACTGGATGAGTTTGTGGCTCAATATAATTCTCACCGTACCGATATTTCATCTACTTTCAATACCAATAGGTTTGTACCCGTTGCAGATTACCGGAAGCAGGACGTTACTACTATCGGCTGGACGGGAAGTCACTCAACCATTAAATATCTGCATTTATTGGATAACGTTTTCAGGGAAGTAGCTAAACAGCGCAGAATAAAGCTAAGAGTGATTTCTAATTCTGTGTATGAATGTGCTGGTGTGGAAGTGGAAAATATTACATGGACCGAGGAAAATGAGATTAGTGATTTACATGCAATGGAGATTGGTGTTTATCCTATACCCAAGGAGGAGTGGGTGTTGGGCAAAAGCGGATGTAAAGCCATCACCTACATGAGTTGCGCCATCCCGGCAATTGCAACAGCGTTTGGTACTAATTTCAGAGTTATTGAAAATGGTGTAGATGGTATGCTTGTAGATACCGAGCAAGAGTGGATAGAGGCAATCATCAAACTGATAGATGATGTAGAACTGAGAAAGCGTATAGGACTCAAAGGCCGGGAGAAAGTAGTTCGGGAGTTTTCTATACAGGCTAACGAGAGTAAATATCTGGCTGCATTCAGGCAGGTTTTTCAGTAGGCACTATCTGGTTTTCGAAAAAAAACTGCAGAAAAAAATCGTCTTGCTAACAAGATTTCTTACTCCCATTCGTCTATTTCGCGAACGCTTTTCTATCTTAAAATTTACCTATGCCGTTTTTCTATCCGCAGCCAATTAGAGTATTGGTGTTCTTGTTGCTTACCCCACTTTTCATTTTCTCTCAGAATAAAAAAGTAACCTCCGACACCGGTTTGTCAGAAGGACGCTTTCCAATTATTAATCCTCTTAACATAACGATAGTTCGGGATAGCTTTGGTATTCCGCATATTTTTGGAAAAACCGATGCTGAAGTGGCTTATGGTTTAGCTTGGGCTAACGCGGAAGATGCTTTTCAGATTTCGCAGGATTTGTTTTGCACCGGTAAGGGAATGATGGGGCTTAAGGATGGAATCAGCGGTGCTAAGAACGATTTTTTTGTTCATGCCATTGGTGCGAGACAATTGGTAGACGAGAGATACGAAAGTGATTTAACACCTGAATTCAAAACCTACCTGAACGGATTTGTGCAGGGTGTAAATGCCTATGCCAAGGCGCATCCGGAAGAAGTAAAGCTGAAAAAGATGTTTCCGCTCACCAGTAAGGATATGGTTACCTGCTACGTTGCCATCATGTCGGCATTGTCCAGAACTCAGGATAATATTGGTGATGCAGTAGGAGGGAAGTATGATAACGTGCCGCTTGAGTTTCCTAAACATCCGGCTCCTAATGTCGGGTCGAATGCCTTTGCGCTGAACAGCACTAAAACCATAGATGGCAAAACTTATCTCTGCATCAATCCGCACATGGGTATGGAGGGCTTGCTGTCTTTCTATGAAGCGCATTTACATAGCGAAGAGGGCCTTAATATAGAAGGGTGCATGTTTCAGGGCAGCACCTCTCTGGCTATGGGAGTAAATGAAAGTTTAGGATGGGGTATGACCTGGAATACTTTTGATAAGGTAGATGTATTTAAACTGAACATGCATCCTAAGCACAAATTGCAGTATGAGTTCGATGGGGAATGGCTTACGTTAGAGAAAAAGCCTGTTTGGCTAAAAGTGAATCTGAGTAAAAAAGGAACCTTTGTTTTACCTGTTAAGAAGATGACCTACTGGAGTAAATACGGGGCCACTGTAAAAAGTGATAAGAGCAATAATTTCTACTCGGTTCGCTTTCCGGCTAATACTACCGTTAAAACGGGGCAGCAGCTTTACATGATGAGTAAGGCTCAGAATTATCCTCAGTTCCGCGAATCTATTCGCACCCATGCTATTACTCTTTTCAATATTGTTTATGCAGATAAGGAAGATAATATCTTCTACATACACCACGGCATGATGCCTGAACGAGATACCACCATTGACTGGAGTGGATTGGTGGCTGGCAACTCCTCAAAAACTTTGTGGACCAAACTGATACCAATTGACAGCATGCCGGTTACGGTGAACCCGGCCTGCGGATATGTGTTTAATACTAACAACACACCGTTTCATGCTTCTTCACAAGAGTGTTCTGAAAACGGATACTGTTATACCTCTCGGAAATTAATGGATGAACGCCCGGGCGACAACAATCGTGCGGTTCGGTTTACACAGCTTATCTCAGCTAAGAATAAGTTCAGTATGGAAGATGTGAAGAACATAAAGTTCGATATTCATTTCTGCGATACCGGCACTTTTGCCCGCTCATTACAACCATTGTTTAATCTGGATGTAAATAAATATCCGGACCTCAAAGAACCGCTGGCTATTTTAAATCAATGGAACCACGAAACGGGGGTTAATGAAATAGCCCCCACCTTGCTGGGCCTTACCATTAAGCCGGTTTTTGATAAACATGGTTTTGATGATGCTAATTTCGTGAATGGTTTTTCTGTGCCCGATGAAGAATGGGCCGCTGCTCTTCGTGCCACCTGCGATTCACTTAAAACACATTTCGGCACTTGTAAAGTTGAGTGGGGCACCGTGAACAGATTGGTTCGCGGAAAGGTTGATTTACCACTCCGTGGTTTCCCCGATGTATTAAGCCCTAGTTATCCTAAGCGAATGAAAAGCCGTTACGCCTTTAAGGTAGAGCATGGAGATACTTACACGATGTTCGCCAGCTTTGGTAAAAGCGGATTGGAGCAGCTCAGTGCTTTGCAGCCTCTGGGTAATTCCCTGAATCCAGCTAGCAAGCATTACACCGATCAGATGGAGCTTTTCACGCATCAGCAAATGCGCCCGCTGAGCTTAAGAAAAGAGGATGTTTTGAAGAAAGCTGAATCGGTTTATCATCCGCAGTAATCCGGTTGTTTTTTTTCGGAGTAATCAGTCAATCAAATTATATTCGCTCATTCCAAAATAAAACCACATCCTCTTTATGAAGAAAATCTTTTTGCTGACCGTTGTTTCAGCTATTCTGTTTACTTCCTGTAAAAACAGCCAGACGCCTAAAGCCGATGCGGAGTTTGAAAAGCAACTGCAGGAAAAATTCATCAATGCCAAAGAAGGCGAGGTTATTGAGTTACCCGAAGGTACTTATGCGCTGTCGCGCTCCCTTATTCTGGATGGTATTAAAAATGTAACCATTAAAGGGAAAGGAAAAGATAAGACCGTTCTTTCGTTTAAAGGACAGAAAGACGGAGCAGAGGGGTTACGTATTACAGCCGATGGAATTGTGATGGAAGATTTTTCGGTACTGGATGCCAAAGGCGATTGCATCAAAGTACAGGATGCTACCAATGTAACTTTCAGAAGAATGAAAGTAGGCTGGACTTCGCTGCACGATACCAAGAACGGTTCCTATTCTACCTATCCGGTTGGTTGCACTAATGTGTTGATTGAAGAATGTGAAGTTTTCGGTTCAGCAGATGCCGGTATATATGTGGGACAGTCAAAAAATATTATTGTGCGCAAAAACAATGTGCACGATAATGTGGCCGGTATAGAAATTGAAAATTCTACCGATGCCGATGTGTATGAAAATATATCTACCAACAACACCGGTGGCGTGCTTGTATTTGATTTGCCCGACCTGCCTGTTAAGAACGGCAGCCGTTGCCGTGTGTTCAATAACAAGATTATCAATAACAACGTACCTAACTTTGGTGTGAAAGGGACTACCGTAGGCGAAATACCGGCCGGCACCGGAGTGATTGTGATGGCGACTAATCAGTGTGAGGTGTTTAATAATGAAGTATCGGGACACAACAGTGTGAGCCTGGCAGTTATCAGTTATCTGGCGCTTCAAAAGCCATTTAAAGACACTATTTACGACCCTTATTGCGGAGGCATATCGGTTTATGATAACAAGATTGCCCGCGGTAGCGGTGGCACTGACCAAAATGTACTGTTTGGTAAAATGTTTGCCGCCATGTTTGGCGATAAGGTGCCTGATATTGTATTTGACGGAGCTATAAATCCTAAGTATATCAACCCGAACGGAGGTATTCAGGAGGAGCAGAAGATTTGTTTCCGCAACAACGGAAATATTTCTTTCAGCAACATGGATCTGCTGAACAAAGGCAAAAACAAGAATGCCGATATTTCTAAGTTTGACTGCACCAATCCAGCGCTGCGAGAGGTAACTATCAATCTTTAAAACAAAAAAGCCCCGATTACAAACGGGGCTTTTTTGTTTCCGGTTGTATGGGGTTTTGTAGATTTGTTTTCAAGGCTTTTCAAATATCGGTATGGAACTAAATGCCCTCGCATCATGTGCCGGAACAATTTGTATCTCGGGATATTTTTTGCGGATGGCATACATCTTTTTCAGATTTGTACGAACCGCCCCGCGGTCACTATCGCCCAGCATGCTTTGCAGCCGTGGTTTCTCGCGCAGTAAATCTATGCCTTCGGTTTGCCAGGCTAAGTCTCCGATAAAAGCATATCGTTTTCCATCGGGTAAATTCACAAAGATGATTACCGAGCCCGGAGTGTGACCCGGTGCTGACGCCAACACTACCGAACCATCCCCATAATAATCATAGCTCTCCGCAAAACCCAGGTAGGTTTTTTTTTCAAAAGTATACGATTGGTAGCGGGCATTTTTAAAGCTGGCGGCTAATGCACTCAGCATGTTATGGCTGTGAATAAACTCCAGCTCTCCGGGGCTTACCAGAATGGGTGTGTTTTTAAAATCTTCAATGCCGCTCACATGATCCCAGTGCGCATGCGTCAACAGAATAGCCCTTATAGAGTCCTGACTATAACCATTCAATATCAATTGTTTTGAAGCCGGTGTTTGCGGGTCAAAATCGGTGGTCATTTGGAAGTAAAGAGGCATGGATTTAAAATGAGCCCGGGCCCGGCTGCCCAAACCGGCATCAATCAGCAGGTCACCCTGCGGGTGATGAATAAGTGTAGCCGACATGGAGAATTCCCGCTTATCGAAATAGGAACCGCCCTGATAGGCGAAGGCCGCACTGCGGTGATTGACACCCGTAGGTATCTGATAAAGTTTCATGCCGGCAGGAGCATGAGCAGGAGGTAAGGTATCTTGAAGCGGTGCCGGCTCTTCGATACGGAGCGGTAGATTATTCAGCCATACCAAACCGGCCGCCATGCATACTGAAATCAACAGCCATAAGATGAAGAGGGAGGTTTTTTTTAAGCGGGGCATTGGCCGGTAGTATCAACGGTTATCGGGTAAAGATAACCGTATTTTCAGCACACGGCTGCAGGTACTTAACGGGTAGTTTGCTGGCGCCCCTGTATGCGTTCTATCTGCTGCAGGTGGCGTAAGATATGGTTGGTGTAAAACAGCAGCGTATCTCCCAGTTTGAGTTTTAGTAAGCGGCTGATGGAGGTGCTTATTTTTACCCGGTTTAAACTCACATTTTCTGCCTGGTTGAGTAATTCGAGCAGTTTGATTTGCTGGTTAATGAAACGGTCTATCACTGTTTTATCCAGCGGTGTGTGCAGCGGGTTTTTATCGCGGAAGGTTTTCATTTTATTCAGCTTCTCTTTGGGCAACATGCTACTGGCAAAGTAACTGCCCAGCCAGCTGCTTTGCCATTCAGACTCAGTTTGGCGGGGCGATTGTTTTATCTTCTGTTCCATTTGCGGCAGATAAAAATCGCCATACCGGTTCAGATGCTCCAAACACTCCAGTATGTTCCAGCTCTCCGTGGCTTCGCGCCAGGTGAGTGAAGTGATATCGAGCGCTTTTAGTTTTTCGGCCCGGTTGATGGTTTGTCTGCTTTGTTCTATCAGCGATTGAATTAGTTTTTCTGATTGCATGAGCTTTCTGTTTACCGGCAAATCTCTGCCATTGGGCCGGGGTAATTCTTGATTCAGGTCAAGACTTTTTCAGACGCGATAAAGTTTCGGCACTCATGCGTAAATAATTGGCAATGTGCCGGTGGGGTATTTCCTGAAACAACTGCGGACTTCTGCGCAGCACCCGCTGGTAGCGTTTCAGAGGCGAGGTGGTGAGTATATCTATTTCGCGCTCCATTTGCTGCAATATCAGATTCTCCAAAACCTGACTCCACCAAATCCGGTTATCGGTGGTTTGTAAAAAGGTTTCCAACTGCTGTTTGGTAATTACCTTCACCACTGTTTTCTTAATGGCCTGAATGAAAAAGGCGGTGGGCTTACCCGTTAAAAAAGAATCGAGCGAAACGAGCAGGTTTTGCCGGTAACCAAAACGGATAATCTGTTCTTCGTCATGATTGAGCACAAATACCCGCAGGCTGCCGCTTTCGATATAGTATATGTTGGTGTCTATACGGCCTTTTACGGTCAGAAATTCATTCCGCTGCAGGGTGATAGTTTTATTGGAAAGTGCAGCAATTTCTTTCATGCAGTAGAAGTGTTTAGCCGGATGTTTGCTCGCCTGCCTCAGTTACTTTTCAGGAGCGGCCGATTCGCTGGGCTCCCACAGTTCTATTTTGTTGCCCTCGGGGTCCATGATGTGAATGAATTTGCCATAGTCGTAGGTGGTTAGGGTATCGAGTATGGTTACTCCGTTTTGCTGCAGTTTAGCTACCAACGCTTCAATGTGCTGCACGCGATAGTTAATCATAAACTCTTTTTTTGACGGAGCAAAATACTCGCTGCCCTTTTTAAAGGGGCTCCATTGCAGCGTGTTTATCTCCTCGGGTCTGTGCAGATTTCTCGACTCAAAACTGGCCCCGTAATCGTTGGTTTCCAAGCCCAGGTTCCGGCTGTACCAGGCGCGGGTTTCTTTCGGGTTATCGGTAAAAAAGAAAATGCCTCCTATGCCGGTTACTTTAGGGGTGGTGTCGGCCGGTGGGGTAGTAGCCTGGTTGGTTTCTTCCATGGGTTGAATAGGGTGTTTATCGGGTTTACAGGCGCTTAATAAACCGAGTATTAAAAAACTGATAAAGGGTTTTTGCATGGGTGGTTTTTAAGCTGCTGCTAAGTAAACTATTTTTTATATTGTTTAGGATAGTATCACCATTCAGCTTACGGTGTTTCAAGCTACATTGGGTGCACCAAGCTTCGGGTTTGCCCGTATGCCCTCGGTATGCCAAACCCTGTAAACAGGTTGTTGTATTATCTTCTGTCTGATTTTAAGAGAGAATATAAATTCAGGTCAATATACCTGTCGTAGAGAAGTTCGCCCTGTCGAATGACTCCTTCTTTGGTGAAGTTAAGCTTTTCAGCAACATGCTTGCTTTTTACGTTTTCGGTACCACACCTGATTTCAATTCTATTCAGGTTTAAATGGTGAAAGCAAAAATCAATGAGCACCCGGCATGATTTGGTAACAATGCCCTGCCCTTGAAAAGCCTCTATAAGCCAATAGCCGATTTCACCCACACCATTGGATGCATCAATTTTATAAACCCCGATTCGCCCCACCATCCTGTTATCGCTGAAAATTACGCAGGCATATTCGCGGCCTTCTTGGTTTCGCTGTATGGTTCCGGTAACAAAGTTTTGGGCAAAGTGTGCTGTTTGCATTTTGTCGACAAAGGGCAGCCATGGTCTTAAGTGATTTCTGTTTTCGTTAACCATGTTAAAGATTGATGCCGCGTGTTTTTCTTCTATCAGTTCGATGCTGATTTTGTCGTCTATTTTTAGTGTCATAAAGTGATTGGTGCCTGCGGTTAATCTTTTACTTTATCAGGACCGCTAACGGCAGAGTGTGAAATTACTATGCACATTCACAATAGCAAAACTTTCATTCTTTTGAGAACGAGCTATATGATAAGTGCGGGCAGATTACCAGCCCCCTCCTGAAACAGCCAAGCTCTAATCGGCTTTAATCGCTTTATACCAAATCTTATAGGGCTCCAATACAAAACAAAATCATTGTTCTTCCAAGTCACCCGCACCGCTGGAAAACTTGGAAGAACGGGGGTATAATTATTCCCAATTACTGAAGTCACAGACTTTCGGATTATCTCAAAGTTCCAAGTCTACCTGCGGAAGACTTGGAACAGCAGGGGGCTGGTTTTTTCCTGTCATTGCTTCACAACCTTTCCGGTTTTCAGTGTCCCTTTGTCGTTGCGTAATTCATAAAAGTAAATGCCGTTCTGCATTTGCTCTGTGTTTATTGTCGTGGAGTTTGCAAATGTCTGTTGCAATATTTGCTGTCCGAGAAAGTTGTAAAGCGTAACTGTTGTCTGCTCGTTGTCCGAAAGAGAGAAAGTAAGTTCATTAGAAAAAGGATTTGGAAAGGATGTAGAGTTCATTGTTATTGGTAGGTTTTCCTCTATTGCAGTGGACAACGACAGTCCACAAGCTGGTGGTGTGCCCCACAAGTCGTATACATTTTGCGTGATACCTGCTTGCTCAAAGCATACAAGATATACGCCACCTTCAATGCCAATACTGTAATCATGAAAAAGACCCAAAGCATTGCCAACTCCTTCATAGAAACTAAATCCATTATTAAGATTATAACAAGTTCTCGTTGTCAAGCCGAAAGGAATTGAAGTCACGGAATCAATAATATTCTTCTGAGAGTTGTATAGGTATTTAAGTGTGTCCCCAACTGCCAAGTCAAAATCACAATACAATTTTTCACTTACGCTATCTCTCATAATGAAATACACTTTCAGGGAGTCCTGTCTAAACGCTGCGGTGTAGCCAAAAGAGTTTTGCAAGTAAATGGGGTTTGAATAAATCGTATCTTTTCTGTCGTGGAATAATTGTTTGTAGGTTAGTCCGTTAATTAGCGTATCTCCATTAAAGAAGTAACTTAAATGAACATGTTGGACAGGATAAAATCCCCAGCCACCAAACTGTCCATATTCATACCACCTGTTTGAATCGTCAGTTAAATGGTAAGGTTGTTGGCTTCTAACGTCATTGAAAAGCATAACTGCTATCAAGCAAAGTGAAATCTCTTTTAAATACTTCATGTCAGTTTGTTTATGTGTTATGCTTACTCTGTTCGGTTTTCGGCATCCCCGTTTTATCGTTAGCGGTGTCGTCTAAACTGCCGCTAACGTTTTGCGGCTTGGCGTAGTGGCGGATTTTTAGCACAAAAGTTCAATCGAAGAACTGCACTTGAACCTACCACAAAACTGTCATACGAAGCACTGCACCCGCCATTACGCCAAACCGCTGTTACAGGCTGGCGTTCTTGTCCTATGTCGTTGGTATTCATTATTTTCCGCTTTTTCTTCTGTTGTCGTCCTTGCATAACATTTGGCAATTATCAGCACTTGTCTGTCCGCCTAAATGCCAAGGTGTAATATGGTCGGCTTCCATTTCGTTTAGTTCAAATTTCTCACCGCACTTTACACATATTCCTTGTTGTCTTTCGTATGCTTCTCGTTTCTGATTGTCTGTAAATGAACGAATATTTAAAAATCTCTCCTTGCGAGTCAAAACGTATTCGTAAATCCCTTTTTTGTTGGTCACGTCTTCGTCTTGCATTAACTTACTTATTTCATCTTCAATTTTTTTGTGGTCAAATTTCTGGTCTTTGAATTGGTTGTATAAAAAGCCCCATTGTATTCCTTTCATTTCCTTACGATACTTTGGAAATACTGCTTTTACCCAATTTATTACGCTTTGAAAATACAACCACAAGTCATTTGCGTTTGGCTCGTGTTGTTGTTTAGCCATATAGTTTTTTATGTCGTCATCACTATTGTCGCTACAAATCCAACCAATAACTGTCTCCAAATAATCTTGTCGAATTGCAACACCGTTCATATAGTCACCGCCTAAACCATAGGCTGCACAACTGTTTTTACTAAAATACCTTTTTGCGTCTGAAACCCACGAACCTGAATAAACTGCATTTCTTAATTCTTGGTCGGTTAGTTTTTCTCCTGCAATGTTGATTGTCTTGAACCATTCCAATTTTTCACTGTCTTCACCGCTACACAGATAAACCATTAGTTTGTAGTTTAAAATCTGTTCTTGTTCGTCTTTTTGAAGATTGTGGAAATATCGGCTTTTGTATGCAAAATCTCCTTCAACAAATTGGCTTATTGAAATTGTCCTTTGTTGCCCGTCTATTACTTCAAAGTTTCCATCTTCACGAACTGCCCAATACATAACATTCAAAGGGAAGTCCTTAGTAATGGTGTCTATTACTGCTTCTCTCTGTTTCTCTTTGTAAATAAATTCTCGTTGGTAGGGTGGTCGAATGTCTAATTTGCCACCATATCCAACAACTCCGTTTTCTTGGTTGTCTTCGTAACCATTTGTAAGGTCTCGGACTGTTATTTCTTTAAGTTCTATCTTCATTTTTGTTTTTTCCTAATTAGAAGTCGTGCATAAGTTGATTTATATGTGTCGCCAATTTTAAGAGCAGCACGTCTGTTCAAATCGCCTGGATTTGGAACATCATCACTTGTGTAAACTTTTGTTTTGAGCCCTGATTCATTTTCTCTATCCGTTATTCCGAGTATTTCAAACTGGTCTGGATTGTGTTTGTCGAGAAAAGTGATTGGAACACCCATAGCACCGTCATAGTCGCAAGGTATTTCAGTTACTCGATTTACTTCAATAGCGTCATAATTGTCGTATTTGGGATATTCTTCGGGATTATATTGTCTATACAATATTAATTCTTCGTGTCTTTTGGCTATGTCAAGATTGGTGAACCAATAAGTAGGAGTGCCAACACTAATATTTACCGCCCAAAATTCTTTTCCTTCAATAATTACTTTGTTGTCGTCACTGCAATATTTGGCAAACTTTTCTTTGTTGTCAATTAGGAAAAGTTGCGGTTTGGTTGCTCCAAGCCAAATCTTATTGTCTTGTATGTTTTTGAATATCTCTTTGTATGTTATTGAGTTGCCGTTACCGATAATTAAAAATTTCTTGTCGTATTCAAGAAGTTGAGCTACATATTCACGAAACAGAGAAAAAGGCGGATTTGTAACAACAATGTCAGCTTGTTTTAAAAGTTCAATACATTCTTTACTTCTAAAATCTCCGTCACCTTTAAGTTCCTGTATTCCGATTTCTTTTGGGTCTGGTATATTATTTCCGTTTTTGTCGCCTTCGTAAATTAGGCAAATTGCCTGTTCAGATTGATTTTCGCTGAACAAGTCCATACTCTTACTTTTGTAGCAAGTAGCAATAAGTTTCTTTAGTCCTAATTTTTCAAAGTTGTATGAGAAGAAGTGAAAAAAGTTACTCACCCTTGGGTCGTCACAGTTGCAATAAACAACCTTGTCCTTGAAATGCTTTTTATAATGCTTTAACTCTCGTTCAATGTCAGAAAGTTGAGTATAAAACTCATCATTTTTTGAGTTTTGAGCTTTGTTGAAATTTTTATTTTTAATTTTTTCTGCCATCTGTCACTTTGTTTCGTGTCGGTTTCAAAGTTAATATTTCATTCTTCTGTCTGTCCGTTCTTTGGTTGCGGTGTCGTCTGTTACGCTTGCCTGTAACGTTTTCGGGCTTTGCGTTCGGGCGGGTTTAGGAGCACAAAACTGTCAACCAGCACTGAACTTGAATAGAAGCACATAGCTCCAAGTTTGCACGTCACCCCGCCTGACGCAAAACCCGTGTTATAGGGCGTTTTTTATTTGTCCATGTGTCAGAAAACGATTTGCTCCTGCAAGTGCACTTTGGTCTGTTTCTCCATCCCACCTAAATTCAAATAATTCCTGTTGTCCGTCTTTGCTATAACTCACAGTGATTATGTTTTCTTTTATTCTTGCCGAAGTCCAGTCGAATTTGTAGTCACCACTTGTCTGTGTATTTTTTAAGATTTCGGAAGTCAACCTTTCAACTCGTCTTTCTTTATTCTCCCAACTATGGTCAATCTTGGCATTTGAAATAGTCTTTTCATAAGCAGATTTATCAAATTCCAAATTGAGTCCGTTATTATTCGTCCATGAAATCTTATTCTCTTGTGGATTTACGTAAACTGTATAATCATCGCAGCCAACAACGCCACACGAGCATCTACCAATGAGTATTTGTCCTTTTGTATCAAGGTTCTGTTGTCCGAAAAACTCAGGCGGGTCAATGCCTAAATGGTCTTTTCCAAGAATGTCGCTTTCGTCAATAAGAATTCTTACCTCATGGTCGTGAGATTCGTCAGTTGGTAATATCTTAAATGAAAGTGTATTCATTCTTTGTCGTGTCTGTCTTAAAATGCCCTATAACGGTTTGGCGCTTGGCGAAGAAGCGGATTTCGAAGCACTAAACTGTCTGCCAGCACAGAGCTTGATACGAAGCACAAAGCTTCATTTAAGCACTGAACCCGCTTTTTTGCCAAACGCCTGTTATCGGGTCGGCCTTCTTGTCGTCCGTATGTTTTATTCTTCTCCAAAATAGTCACTGTCAATTTTTTTAAGTTCATAAGTCTGCTGTGTTGTGCAACCAAGATTGTAGTCAATCATTAGTTGAGCCAACTGTTCACCATCTATGAGAACAATTTTCGTTTCATTTCTCGGTGTGTATTCCAATGCTTCCTTAGTGAAATTTGATGTCGTTATGAAAATTCCTTTTTTGGCTCCTTGTCCGGCAAGTGCACCAACGAATTTTTGAAGTTCGGGTCGTCCAACTACGTTTCCCGGTTTCCAACGCTTGGCTTGAATGTAGATGATATCAAGTCCAAGTTTGTCTTCTTTTATTGTTCCGTCAATTCCTTCGTCACCGCTTTTACCCATTGCTTTTCCTGCGTCTTTGATTGAACCACCGTAACCCATTTTTACTAAAAGCTCAACTACAAGTCGCTCGAAAAAGGCAGGAGAGAGGTCAACAACTTTGTTTAGGAGTTCAGATGCTAACGATTTTCTTATTCGTTGATATGCTTTGTCTAAACTCTCTTCGGGTGTCTGTT
>JAXLUN010000007.1:0-133047 GCA_046329535.1 Chitinophagales bacterium | reverse complement strand
TTTTGGCTCCTTGACCGGCAAGTGCACCAACGAATTTTTGAAGTTCTGGTCGTCCAACTACGTTTCCTGGTTTCCACCGCTTGGCTTGAATGTAGATAATGTCAAGTCCGAGTTTGTCTTCCTTTATTGTTCCATCAATTCCTTCGTCACCGCTTTTTCCCATTGCTTTTCCTGCGTCTTTGATTGAACCACCGTAACCCATTTTTACTAATAGTTCAACTACAAGTCGTTCAAAGAAAGCAGGAGAGAGGTCAACAACTTTATTAAGCAGTTCAGATGCTAAGGATTTTCTTATTCGCTGATATGCTTTGTCTAAACTCTCTTCAGGTGTCTGCTCGTTGTTTTCGATTATTGTTGTTTCATCTTCTTCGCTTTCGTTGTTGTTTCTCGAAGCGTTTTGAAATTCTAAAAATGCAGGAAACTGTCTTAAATACTTTGCATCTACTCGGTCAGGATTTTTTGCTAAAGTCTGTCTGCCAAGGTCGGTGATTACGAATGTTGCACGTTTTGGAGAGTCAAGCAGTCCTGCTTTTTTGAGATAAGTCTTAGCCCAACCAACTCTGTTGTCAAAAATGGCTTGGTTTCCACTTGCCAATAGTTCTTTTCTTTCTTCGTCTGTTACTTCAAATTCAATAGCCAAACTTTCAATCAAGTCTCTGTATTTGTGTTCTTGTCCGTCTGAAACAAGTTTGAGCAATGGAAGCATTAAGGATTGGTAGTCTGGTATCATACTTTTTCTGTTTGTGGTCTATATGGAAATTCTTTTTGGCATTTTTCCCAAAAAGTATCTCCGTTCACTTCGTGTAAATGTTCTTTAAAAAAATTAATCGTTTCTTCCTTCATAGTTTCAATGGCTCGTAAAAACTTGTCGTAAAAAACTAAATGTTGTTCAGTTGCCGAGCGTCCCTTATTCATTGCAAAAAAAATGTCGCTTGGATGATAATGGTAATTACAACCACTCGGACAGTTACCAATAAATTTTGGATATCGTGTTAGGTTTTTGAATTTGCTGTAATGTGTCTTGAAGTGAGAGAAGCAAACCATATCTGTCAAAACTGTTAGAAATAGTGCTACTGCAAATAATTCTTTCCCGTCCTTGTCCAAAAAATTTAAATGGTCAAATGCAGGTGTTAGTCTTTCATATTGAATTGAAAAGGTCTGTTTGTTCTCTGTGTCTTCGTGAAACCTACTCGCATCAGGAATTGTCGAGAAGAACCGATTTATGTCGTCTCGAAATCTTGAATTATAATATGTTTTGAAGTCTGTCATTTTTTTATGTGTCGTCTTTTAGGCTGCCCGATAACGGTTTCGGGCTTTGCGTTCGGACGGGTTTCGGAGCACAAAACTGTCAATCATCACAAAACTTGAATAGAAGCATAAAGCTTCAAGTTTGCACGTCACCCCGCCTGACGCAAAACCCGTGTTAGTGGCTGCCTTTTTTATTATCGTTTTGTCCTGTCAAAATTATTCTTTTCTCTTTTATTTTTTGTGATTGTTGTCTAATAGGGTCGGTAATCCATTTGAAATTTCGAGAGAAACGTCCGTCAGTTGGATATTTCCTATGAGAAGTCATATTATTTACAACAACAGCAACCAACAACAAAATAATTACACCTGTCAATACAGGAAAAACGATATACAAATAACCCAATGCTTTTATTTTCGTTGAACCTGTTACCGCAATTAAAGCTGTCGCACCGCCCGGTGGGTGTAATGTCTTTGTGTGTTGCATAGCAATAATAGAAAGCGACACCGCTAACGGTGCTGTCAGCCAAACAATGTCGGGTAAAATTTGTGCTATGGTTACACCCGTAAATGCACTTACAAGATGTCCACCAATTAAATTTCTTGGTTGAGCTAACGGACTTTGAATAACTCCGTAAATTAAAACACTACTAGCACCAAATGAACCAATTAAAAAAAGATTATCGCTTTCAGAAAAGTAAACGCTTTGAATAAAAGCGATAACACCAATGCCAAAGAAAGCACCTAAAAACGTCCAAAAATTTTCTTTGAAGTCAATAGAAGTTTCTTTATAAACAACATATTTACTTATTCTGTATGTCCGTTTTATGCGTTCCTTAACCACAAGTCAAATTTAATTTATAGAAAGAGTTTGTATTTTATACAACATTAGTCGGGCAATATTTGCAGCTCTTGTTTTTGCTTCGTCCGCTTTTATTCCTTCAAACAGTTCATCTGTTGTTTGAGTAAAAATTAGTAACCATTCAGAAAACTGCGTTTCTGTCATTGCGGTTAACTTGCTCAACTCAATATGTTTTTGCATAGGGTTTCCTGTAAACCCTTTTTCGCCCAAAAGCAAACTTTCCCAAAATGAATACATTTTAGGTAAGTGGTGTTCCCAATCAACTTTTGCAATATCATTGAAAATATGTCCGATCACAGAATTAGTTTTTACCTTGTCGTAAAATGTGTCAACCAACAATTTTATGTCGTCCTTGTTTGTGATGTCGTTTTTCATTTTCGTTGTCCTTTTTTTTAGTATGCAGTGCCGTCTAATAAGGTTGCCACTAACGTTTGAAGGGTTAATGAAGTGGCGCATTGGAACGCGCTTCATGTCCGCCAAACGGAAACTAAAATAAGAAAGAGAAACTTAATGCTTATGACTTCACGCGCCATTTCATTTAACCCTATGTTAGCAGCATTGTGCCATCGGTGTTCACGATACGACCACACTAAATAAATTATGTCGTACCTTTCTTTGCCTGTCGGTGAAAGAGAACTTTGCCGCAACACGACTGAACCCCTGCGCGGCTTCCGCTCTCTTTACAAAGCCGCAAACGATTAAATATAGACGAGTGCGGCTTTGGAATGGGAGCGGATTGCTTGGATGTATTCGGCTGGCTGTTTGTCTGTCCCGCGATGGAGTGTGTGTCGTCACGCGAACGAGTTTGTTGTCCAAGTCGTTGAATATATTTCCAACGTCAATGAGTTTGTCGTCCATGACGGGAGATTTTTCTTCCATGACATTTGATTTGGTTTCCACCCGATGAAATAAATTTTCCAAGTCAGCGATTTTATGCGCCACCGTCTGTTGAGTTGGCTTCCAAGTCAGTCGTGTAATTGTCCATGAGAACGAATAAATGTTCCATGACAAGAGTTTTGGTTTCCAAGTCAGCGAATAAATCTTCCATGACGGTCAATTTATTTTCCACGACACTCGATATATTTTCCATGACAGTCAATTTGGTTTCCATGAAATTTTACTGTGTCGGGGAAAGGCGAATGTAATTGCCTGTGTCATAGGTGTTTTCGTGGGTTTAACATTCGTTAAGAATGGAATCGTGTGAAATTTTTCTGGACTGGCATCTTAAAGTTAAACCTGTTCGTGCAATTCCGCACGGCAGCAAAAAACAAAAGTCATGAAAACTGAAAACAGCAATCGCGTTAACATGATTAACGCAAACATCACATTCTGTGATGCAAATTCAACAGCAACTTCGGGCATACCTGCCTTTGCAATAGCATTGGCGGCAGTAAAAGCGAAAATGCTTTTGATAAATTCTTACAACCAAATTGGCGAGGGAACAACGAAAGGTGTTACGCTTGACACAAAAGGTCTGCGAAAAAATATGTCAGACCTTGCGCTGAAATGCGCGAACGCAACATTAGCGTTTGCAAATTCAACGAGCAACAACACGCTTGCCGCTTTGGTGAACTTCACTGAAACAAAATTAAACGCTCTGAAAAAAGAAGATGTTGACGATGTATGTCAAGGAATACACGATGCAACAAATGCGAACAGCGTAGGCGCATTGAACTTTGGTATTGTCGCTTCTGACATTACCGATTTGCAGTCGTCTATTGACTTGTATCGCGTTGCTTCGCAAAATCCTCGTCAAGCGATTATATCAAAATCGCAAGCGAAGAAGCAAGTGGCAAACATGGTGCGCGAAGTGATTGATGATTTGTTGGTGGCGCAAATGGATAAGATGGTGAACACTCTGAAACCAACTAACAAAACTTTTTGGGATGGTTACAGACAGTCGAGAGAGATTCTTGATTTAGGAACTACAACTGCAAAAGTGCGTGGAACTGTTTTGGATGATGAAGATGTTCCGTTGAAGGGAGTTATCTTTTCAATTCTTGATTCGGGAACAGAAGATGTTGTTGTAAGTGTAAAAACTGATAACAAAGGAAAGTTCAATGCTTCGAAACTGAAAGCAGGTCTGTTTGATTTTAAATGGGAGTTGAACGGTTACAAACCGGTGATTGAAACGGAAGTGAAAATCAGCAACGGTAAAGAGCTAAAAAGAAAAGTGGTGATGGTGAAACAGGGAAAGATTGTGGTGATTGAAGGTGATGTTATGATGGGAATGATTCAGAACATTAACGTGGGAGACATCAAAGGAACACCGCAAACCGATGTTACGATTCAGGTAACAGGAAGTCCGTTCCGCTTTTATGCTTCAACTATGCCAAACGGAACACCGGGTGGAGCTTTCTTAGATGTTCAAGCGGGTCAAACGATTACCAAGAGTGCAGAGGAATTAGTTTCGCTTCTTGGATTGAATGACACGAACAATTTCTTTAATGTTCAGAACATTGGAGCGATGAACGGTCATTACAAGATTACTCTTGATGACTTACAATAACAGAAACTTCCTGAAAAGGAAAGAGCCGCGTGAGCGGCTCTTTTTATTTTGTGCTGTTAAGAGTAATTGGAAATAGTAAATGCGATACTATTTTGATTTACGGCATCTATAAAATCTACAGTTATAAATTCGGGCATATTCGGTATAACAGGAACTTCTCTCGCAATTACAATAACAGTGTGTTCATCTTTGTCGGGGTTTACATATACCCAGTTAGGATTGTCTGAAAGAGGAGAACTGAAATAGTTATTTAGCAAGGAGCTAATAAATGAGGGTCTATTTTTGTAATCGGATGGAACTACGAATAACCTTATCCATTGATAACTGCTTCCATTCAAGGATAGAGTAGATTGTTGTAAGTTTTCATAATCTAATTTCAGGCGTTTAGCATTGCTTAAGGTAAGTTTCATAGTAAAAGATTATTCAATTTTTAAACTATCTAAGTAAGGATAGTCTTTTAGAATAATTTCACCAGTAGTTAGGCTGAATGTCTTTACAACTCCAATTTCTGGGTCAAAATAAATTGTTTCAGGACTGGAAAAATCTGCTTCTTGTCCATAGATATAATAAGTGGAATTGTAAACGTAAACTGACTTACCATTTCCTACAAAAATTTTTTTCTTCGGACGGTATATATAAGAAAACGGATAAACAGTTTGGCTATCATTCCAAAAGCCTAAATCACTTCGCTTAGCAGCAAGGTCTAATTGGATAACAAGTGAATCCTTGAGAAAAGATTCTGGACCTAAAAACAACTGATATTTACCAAATTCTTTGACATACCAATTGCTTTTTCTTATCCTAAATGTATCAGTACTAATACGTGATGCGAAGTCTTTGTCAGGAGAAATATTTTTTTCATCTACGAACACTGAGCCATTAAGTATTGTTCGTTTGATAGAGTATTCTATTTTCCCATCGTCTTCTTTAATATACTGAAAGTTTTCATTTTTTTGGCAAAAGGATAGAATCATTGGTGATATTATAATAAGGAAAGGCTTAAATCGCATGGCTTACTTTTTTTCCTTAGTAAAAATAATTGCATCAATCTTCTTGTTGTTGTCTGAAACAATAGCTGCCCTTTCTTTATCTGTTTTACCTTCAAAGCCGAATTTTTCAGCGTATTGCGGTGTGCCCTGTAAACCATACCAACTTACTAATTCAGCTTGTTCATTTGTTAGAGAGATGTTGTTTCCTTTAGCGTATTCCAATAGCCCATTTTGAATATCTTCTCTACCACCATTTTCAACAAAACTTTTGTGTCCCTCGTCTATGTCGAATGAAGAAAGAGAAGCATGAACTACCTCATGGAGAAAAGCTGCCGCCTTTCCAATTTCATTTAGATTTTGGCAACCCCCTTCACCATCATCCTTACTCATAGGATATTGAAACATCGCAGTTCCCACATCTAAACCAGTTAAATCGCCTCTTCCATTTCTTGTTTCATCAAGCGTAGGATTATGTGATGTTTGACCATAGCGTGATGTTGCGTATTTGTTAGTATTAATATCAACTGGAACCTCTTGAAAGTTAATGCGGTAATTGAAAGATGTTTTTGTCGCTGGCGCTTCGAATCTGCTTACAAGTTGTTTGTAAACACTATTTGCCTGCATTTTTTCAAACACAGGGGCGTAAGCAGATTTATTAAAAGCTGGACTTGGGATTACATCTCTGCCATCTGGGTCTATGTAATAGATTGGGCTATTGTCAGCAAATTGGTAAGGAGTGAAGTAAGGATACTTAGCAGCGAGAGGGTCAGGGCTTAGCCAACGCGAGGTTATTTCGGGTTTAAGTGTGGCTTCAGAATATGCTGTGTCTTGCTGAATAAAAGAAATAATTTTGCCTGTGTTAGAATTAAACAATACTGTGCCAATTTGAACAATGGAATCTTCGAAAACAAATTCATCGAATTTACCGTTACTGAAAGTAAGCACATCCGTTTTGATTCCGTATTCAGCGAACGGGTTTTGCGCTTGTAAGAAAGTTGTAAATGCAAAGGAGCAAAGCAGGAGAAACGAGTAAATAGTTTTCATGTTGCTTGGGTTTAATTATTTAAAGGTAGAGATTTTTTGATTGGTGTATTTTTCTTTTTGCACATTGAGTTCGTTCAGCCATTTTGCATACATCGCATCTGGCATTTTGCGGTAACCTAATTCGTAGATTCTGCCATAAAGACCTTCAAATTCATCGTAGAGTTTTTTTGCGTTGGGATTACTGAAAGTTTCTTTTGCGTAAGCAATATTGTTTTGCTTCATGTAGTTTTCAAAAATGCTTTTTTCTGTTTCAGCTTTTAGAATCAGAGCGTTGATGTAAATAGGGAAATTTTTCAAGGCAAGTTCACAGCATTTTAAAATAAAGGTAGTGCTATCGTTCCCGAATTTTCTTTTATAGCCGTTTGCCAAATCAATTACACAAAGTGCAATAGATTGTTTTAAACTAAGCGTATCTAAATAGATTCCATTTTGCACTGCTGAAAGGTGAATGTAACCGCTTGCCATCAACCAAGCATCAATCGGAAATGTGCCGCTTGTGAGTTCGGTATTATACCAACCGTCTTTTTTTGAAAAATGCTTTATGTAGATGTGGTTTGGCGCAAGAGCAAGATGGGCGGTTTCGTTCATCTCTTCTGCAATTATTTTATAGAGGAATGGAAGTGAATGGCAGTTGCCTGAATGGGTGTCGAGTAATTTTGTAACAAACATTTTCGACCAGTTGTTATTGCCTTCAAAGTCATCAAAATCGTACCCGTATGGTAGGTAATAAACAATCTGGCTGTCTGAAAGCATAACGGGCAAAGTGTCCTTCATTATCGAAAAGACCGAAGCAAACCTTTGAATGTGCGAACTGTCAAGGTAATTGTAATTGAGATGCCTGTATTTTGAAACCTGCTCCGAAAACTTTTTGAGCGTTGCAACTATTTTATTGAAGTCGGCATAGCTAAGCGAGTCGTTGTAATAAGCATTTTCAGTAGTAAAAACTGCTCGTTTAAAATTCGCAGGTGCTTTGTCGGAAAGCATTTGCTCTAACTCATTGTAAGCATCTAAATAGAAACGGTCAGCGCGTAGTGGAATTGGATTGAGCTTCTCTTGAACTAACTTGGCAACAGTATCTTTTACAACAACGCTTGCAGTAACCGGTGTAACAGTAGCGGGTGGCGAAGCCACCGGCACTGTTTTTCGCTGACAAGCGAAAAGAAACACCAGTAGAATGCAAGCGTATGTTTTTAGTTCCTTCATTTCTGTTGCATCAAATTTATGCTTTTGGTGATTTCGTTCTTTAGGATTTTGTCTTGTTGTATTTGTTTCATATCGTTTACAGAACCCAACCACTTTTGATAAGCTTCGGCAGGCATTTCATTAAAGCCGTTGTTGTCCTCCCAATCGTAAAGTTCGTTGCGCTTGTCGTAAATCGCTTTGGCTTTACTGTCTTGCAAAATCTTTTCTAAAGCTGGTCTGCCCTTTTGTGTAGCGATGTAATCAAATAGATACGTGTAGTAATTTGATTTGAGCAAAATGGTGTTGATGTTGTTTGGATGATAAACTAAAGCGGTGTCAAGCACTTTAAGCATGAACTCGTCATAGCCGTATTTAACGCTGTAACCCATTGCCAAATCTTCAAGGCACTGCACAACTACTTTCTTGCTGTCAAGCGTGTCCAAATAGATTTTGTTTTTGAGTGCCTCTCCTTTTATGTAGCCGCTTCCTAAAATCCATGAGTCGGATGTGAGTCGTCCGTTAGTAAGTTCAATGTTGCGAAGCCTGCCATTGTCAAGGTAACGCACAAAAGTATGGTTAGGTGAAAAGGAGAGATACGCTTTTGCTCCTAACTCCTCGCAACAAACGAGAAACAACATTGGCAACGAGTGGCATTGTCCTGAACCTTTGGAAAGAACTTTCATCACAAACATTTTTGTCCAGTCCTGATAACCGCCATAGTCTTGGAAGTCGTAGAAGAAAGGGTTGTGCCTAACTTTCTTGTTTGTTGTCGGGTCGGTAACAAAAGTGGTGTCAGTGAAGAACTGAAACAAGGTCATGATTTTAGCAGAGTTGTTGCCGGCTGAATAACCCTTGTTCTTCATCATTTGTCGGCAAGCGGATACAATGGCTTTAATGCCTTGGTCAAACTCGGAGAACTTGATCTTGTTTTCGTAGTAAGCGTTCTCTGTCAAGAAAACGGCACGTTTCAAATTAAGCGGTTGCTTGTCTTGAAGCATTGGCAAAATGCTGTCAAACGCTTGCAGATAGAAATTCGCTCCCTGTTTTGTCGTAAATGAAGTGAAAGAATACTGAATAGGTTTAGTGTCGAGAGTTTTTGTTTCGCGCATAATCTCCCTTATCTCTTCTCGCTGTTGTGCTCCTTTCGGTTGGTTTTGTTGTTGGTGAATGAGTGATTGGTTCTGCTGATTGATTCGCTGCTGTTCTTGTTGTCGTTGATTTTGTAAAACAGATGGCTGTGTGTTGAACGGATTATTTTGTGCAACTGAAAACTGTGTTTGTAAAAAGAAGCAAACTAAAACTGTCAGTAAGCAGAAATTATCAAACGAAGGCGGGCTGTTGTGCGTTGGCGCAAAATAAATGGGATGATTCCTATTTGTAAAAAATAGACGAGCATCATCTCTTTTATTTTGCTGAAGCATAGCAATTGGGCTTTGCCCGTGATTTTGTATTTCGTCTTTCAATTGACTCAGTTTACGTTAAAGCGCAAAATGTGAAAAGGCATTGCTGCTAACGGTTTGCGGCTTGGCGAAGGTGGCGATTTTCAGCACAAACTTTCATACGAAGCACTAAAGTTTATATACCCGCAAAACTGTCCTACGAAGCACTGAACCGCCACTTTTGCCAAACCGCTGTTACCTGCTGGCCTTCTGTCCACCAAGTCGCTGTATGTCCTGTCAATATTGAGTTTTTGCATCATTGTCTGCTGTGTTTGTCGGGCTGTGTGTCGGTGTATTTTTATTTTTTTTTGAAGCGTTGGGAAATTTTTTTAAAATAATTTTGTCTGCGTTGGCAAAGTAAGCTCTTTTGCAATTTTTGGTCTGTGGGTTGGCTTGTGCGAATTGCAAATGTGCTTGCTTTTAGGATTGTTTTCTCCTGTCCTGAAAAGTTGTAATACCTTTTGCGAAATTGTTCTTAAAATATTTCCTGTCGTTGTCGGTTTGTATTGTCTTAAATAGTTTGCCAACGCTTGGATATTTATCTTCATTCGGAAGAGTTGCCGTTGCAAGAAGAAAGTCGAACTCCCCCAAATATTTTTTTGTCTTTTGCGATTTACTGGTTTAATCCAAGGAATATTTAAAAGTCCATTTTGAAGAATACAAAGGCTTTTCACTTCCGTGCTTAAAGTTGTTATGGTGAAACCTAATGTAGTCGGTGTCTTCACTTAACTGCTGTTGCCACCAATTACTAAATGCAGCCCTGTCTGACCGAGCGATTTTTTTCTTATTAAATAAAATCCCCAATACACACCAAGGTTGTCTTTCTCGAAGAAATAAATATTCTGCCCATTCCTTCAGCAGTTGCCAACTCCTTGCCTCTTTCATCAATTGTGTCAAGTTTGTTATCGGATTGTTGCGGAAAGGAACTGCAAAAGCTGTCCCAAGATTTTTACCTCTACATGAATTGGCGAAAGTCATTGTATAAATATCCCCGCTTGAAAGCCGACCGTATCGCATAGGGACTTTAACACCGATAGAAGAAACCATATCAAGATGATTGTTTCGCCAATCGCGCCTAATGGTATCGTTGCCTGGCTTCGCATTGTCCTGCCACAACAATGAACCGATAATTAAAACACCGCCTTTAAGGTTGAATGTTTGTTCTGTCATTTAGTGCCTTTCTGTTTTTGCAGTAATACTTTTATCGTCTGTATTGCTATTATTGTTTAGAGGGAGCTTTTCATTATCGTTTGGAATTTTCATTAAGATAAATATCAGAAAAGCTCCTCCAACATAAACTAAAAATTCAGACCAGTCATAGTCAACAAACACGCCTAGAAATTCACAGTCTTCGCCATTTGAATATCCTGATGTATGACTATCGTTCCAGTTAATGTGTGCTCTGCAATATTGATATTCAACAAAAGGCCAAAATTTTTCAGTATCTGGTTTCCTGCGTCATTAAAAAATTTATCTCGCTATAAGAAGTTAGTAATGCAAAGAAGTGAAAGCCACACCAAATTACTATCCAAACTAAATTTGAGTTACTTGGTGTTATAGCTTCAATAGTTGGGTTTGACAGTTTTTCCTTAACTACTTTTATTTCACCTGACACTTCTGTCCTTGATATTTTTTCATCTATATCAGATGGGGGCGGTGGTGGTGTCGCCTTTGGCTTTATTAGTTGGAACAATTCTGAAACTTCTTTAGCTTTCCAGTTGTCCATTCCCTCTGTCCAAACAAGTGTTTCAGAATTTAGTTTTTCTTGTCCGTAAGTTGGTCTGCTGTAAACGGTCCCAACTGCTCTTTCCCATGTAGGTAGTAATATTCTTTCATGTTGTTTTATTTAAAATTTATTCTTCGTTCTCACTGCTTATCAAGAACTCAATCCTGTTAGTCAATTGATTAAACTTACTCGTTAAGTCATTGTTTGTAATAACAGTAAACGCATAAGTCTTGTTGTTATAGATAAACGCGATTCCTCTACCTGAATAGCCATTCTTTACAAAGTCAGATACAATTGCATCTAACCTTTTGAACACAACTTTTTTAGGGTTCTGTAAGGAAAATTTAGTGAAAAACTTGTCTTTAAATTCATCTTTCTCCTGTTGTGTAGCATTATAATAGCCGTCTGGCAAATTGTTTACGATAACTTGAAAGAAACGCCATGTCTGATTTTGAGTTTTCATTGCTTTGGCAAGCATAGTTTAAATCAAAATTACCGTTTGCTTGGGCTGAAACGTCTTTAAGTTGGCAATCACATTTTACAGCTATCCCTTGCTCTGAAAAAAACCTGATACCCTTTGCTTTGATAATAGGCTGCGTCTCTGGCTGAAGAATTGCTTTCGTTTACTTCAACAACAGCAGAACTTGCGGTTAAAACTTCTTCAGATTTTGTGGTTTGTCGCAGTGCTGTTTTAAATGTTCCATTTGCTTATAAGATTCTATACAACCAAGTTCCGCCAGCCTTACTGAGAAAGGAATATGCTTCATCTCGTTTACCTTGCAAATTGTATAGCTGACCAATCCTTTCATAGAGTTTACAGTCTTTAGGATTTAGGTGTAAAGCGTTCTTGTAAGCGTTAATTGAATTTTCTGTTTGAAACAAACTGTCGTAAATGCTTGCTTCAATTAGATGTGTCGGCAAAAAGAGTCAAATTTCAATTTAAGGGATTTGCTACAGTCGGTTAATGCGCTTTTATAGTCGCCAAAGTTTGCTTTTACTTTTGCTCTCAGTGAAAATGCTTCAAAGGAATTGCTGTCCAATTCAAAAAGGTGTTTAAATGTAAGAGTGCGTTTTTATAATCGCTTAATTCAGTTTCCGTCTTAATAAGAAACAAAAGTGCTTGGCTATTCTTATCGTCTAATTCGATAGCTTTTGAAAAAATATTTTTCGCGCAATCGAAATCTTTCCTGTATAACACTCTACGCCTGAATTAAAGTTTTCTATTGCTGTTTTCTGGTTGCATGAAAAACAAAAACACTGCGATAAAGAGGTGGAATAATTTTTTCATTCTGCTTTTGATTTTAATGAGGGTAAAGATATAAGTGGTTTCGAAGGCAGTAAATTTTTTTCAAGTGCTGCAAAACTGGGCTGTTGGCTGTTTTGTATTCGGCTGTTTGCGCGTCAGCGCAAAATAGGGATGATTCAAGTTTAAAAAATAGACGAGCATCATCTTTTATTTTGCTGAAGCATAGCCAATGGGCTTCGCCCGTGTTTTTGTATTTGTCTTTAAGCGACTACCCTACACAACCTTGTCAAAAATTTCACGTCAAAAGTTGCCGCTAACTAATATATACACGCAAGTCTAAACATAAACAATTGGTTCTCACAATCCATTTATTGCGCATTTGGTACTGAACAAATTTTTCAGTACCAAACGCGCAAGTCCTTTATTCATCTAAAGGGCTTCGTATTTTTCCAATCTCGCGTTTGCTTACGTGGGTATAAATGTGGGTGGTTTTTATGCTGTTGTGGCCCAGCAGGTCGCCTATATATTTAATATCTATGCCGCTTTCAAGCAGGTGTGTGGCCAAGCTATGGCGCAGGCTGTGTATGCCTACGTCCTGATTTACACCGGCCTTTTGTTTGGCATTGGTAAACACTTGTTGTATGCTGCGGGTGCTTATGGCTCCGCTCTGCCCTTCGAACAGATAATCTTTAGGGTTTATAGGCTTTGTAGTATGAGCGCAACACGGCAGTTATTTTAGCGCTTAAAGAGGCTATTCGGCTTTCTAAAATAAAAAACGGGAATGTAGTTTCTTTTACTTTTTACGTGGTGTTGTTTTACCTTTTTTCTCCTCCACCAACACCAGCTCCAACTGCACCCCCGGTTCGTTTAGGGGTTTAGTGAGGTCTACCGTTAAAAAGCAAAGGCTTTTTAGTTTTTGGGCAAACCTTTCTTTGTTCTTGTTTTTAGCGCGGTGGTAACTATTTTGCAGGGCTTGCCAGTGCTCCAACTGGTACAGCTGAGCCGCGGTAGGTATGGTGGTATAATTATAGTGTATAAAGGTGTCGGGCAGGTTATAGGCTTTAGCCAGTGTTAAATAGGTCTCGAGCTTACAGCGGTTGTGGCTCATTTCTACATCGTTAATACACTTTCTGGTCAGTCCGGTACTTGCACTAACCTGTGTGCGGGTAAGGCATAGTTGCAGGCGGGTTTTACGCAGCAGGTATCCTGCGTTTTTAATAAACATCTTCTCGGCAGAAAGCGAAACGGGCATCATTACCTGTAAGGGTTTTAATACTCATAATAGCTACGGCAGTCAACTACACATAGTAGCTAAATTAAGTGTAACTTTTGGGTTATGCTAACCCTGGCCCCGCGGCCTTACTTTCGTTTTTAAACGCAACACCATGCAACGCTGTAGCTTCCTGTATATATCGGTTCGCAAACGCCCCTCGGCCCATAGGCTGCCGGCCGGCCTGCGGCCGTTAAGCGGGCAAAAAATAAGCGCTTGGGTGCTGTCATTTAGTGTTTGGGCAGTATGCCTGAGTGTGCGGGTTGCGCCATTTAGTTTTCGGAAACAGGCCGGTAGTTCCCGGGCTGGGTCATTTAGTTACGGGGCGGCACCATTTAATGCCGGGGTGCTGTCATTTAGTTACGGGGCGGCACCATTTAGTGCCGGGGTGCTGTCATTTAGTTACCGGGCGGCACCGGCTGGTTCTTTATGGCGCGCAAAAAGCAGCGGCAGGCACCCATCGGCCGGGTCGGAGCCTGATTATGAGCAGGTAACCCGCTACCGATATACCGATACCTCGCCCCCCGCAGGTTGTTCAGCCCGCTTAACCCTTCATGGTAAACAGTAAATAAAAAACAATTGAATCATTCATTTTAAAAACAAAAATTATGGCTAGTAACGACATTTTACCGAGTCAGGACGCCAAGTTCGACAACTTTCAAAGCAATTTAGTAAGCATAGTGACCACCAACGCCACCGCCTGGGGTATTACCACCGGTGAAATAGATGCGCTCACCGATGCCCAAACTCCCTGGACCGACACCTGGCTGGTGGCCAAAGTAAAAACCAACCGCACCAGTGCCCAGATTAAGGCCAAAGATGATGCCCGCAAGGCTTACAGTGCCGTGCTGCGGCCGTTTATACAAACCCGCATACAGCTAAACCCCCTGCTGACCGATGCCGATAAGCTGACCTGCGGCATTAAACCGCGCGATACCGTGCGCACCCGCATACCGGCCCCTAACGCTACCCCGCAAATAACCCTTCTGAACGGGGCGGGCAATAGCATGAGTTTGTATTTTAGTCCGCCCAGGGGCGAAGATGGCAGCAGCTCGCGGGGCAAACCCAAGGGGGTAGCGGCAATTAAGCTGGCGGTGCAGATGGGGGGCGATGCGCCTAACAGCCCCGAGGATTGCAGAAATACGCTGACCCTGACCCGCAGCCCCAAGCGTTTCAGCAGCGACCCCGGCAAGGCCGGACAATCCATTTATGTGTTTGGCTGCTGGCTGAACGCCAAAGGCGAGGAGGGACCCTGGAGCAGTTTGGTGCAGGGTATCATGACCTAGGCAGCAGGCCGTAGTATTACTCATCAGGCAGAAGGCCCCGCGGTGCGGGGCTTTTTTTTTAAAATCAAAAAAGGCGTTTGGCCCCAAAATGGGGTTTTTGGGGCAGGCCAAAAATGTCAACCGTCCTTGCAAACCGGTCATTCGTCCTTGAAAACCGGTCAACGGGATAATAGTTGAAAAAATACAGAAAGGATTTTTAAGGTTTGTGGGGTGGGGGGAATACGAAACTCAAACTTTCGCATTTTGTCCGTTTATGGGGCAAAAAGCGAAAGTTTAGGTAGTTTGGTTTCGCATAATAAACGTTAGCGGCAACCCTTAAACGACCGTCCTTCATAGACAATAATGCAACGAATTGACACAAAATAATAAGCAATGGAAAACAAAACACACTTAGTTGCATTTATTGACATACTTGGTTTCAGACGATTAATTGACAATCATTTCAGCGGCAAAGACACAAAATCTCTTCCTGTATTAACTCAGGCATTAAAAAATGCTGAAGATTATGCGATAAAATACAATCAAGGTTATTTAAAACAGTTTGACATAAAATTTTCGTTCAAGCAATTTTCTGACTGCGTTAGTATATCAATGCCATTCAAGCAAAAACAAAATCATACAACACTGACAATTTGGGGTGCGTTCATAAGCGTTGTTCGAGTTTACCAGTTTATATTACTCGACCATAATATCCCAATTCGAGGAGGTATTTCCATTGGCGGACACTTTGAAAACGACAATATGATTTTTTCAGACGGATTAGTTAAAGCGTATGGTTTAGAAAAGGAAAAAGCGATTTATCCCAGAATTGTTTTAGACAAAGACATTCTGTTTTTAGTTAAGAGCATTTTAAAAGAAATTCCAGACCAGTATCCCTTGTTTTATAAACTATATGGACAGACAATAATAAAAGATTGGGATGGTGAATTTTTTCTTTCACCCTTCGGCTTCATAAGAGACATGCAAGCATTAGAAGAAACTTACGGTAAGGGAACAGTTAAAAAATTATTAGACATAGGTTTTCAGGCAAATCGCATTGACGGAGAAGTTCCCGATAATGTAATGGAAGAATTAGGAGACGACAAAACCGCAATGACGACAATTCTTGCTAATGTTGACAACTACTTACGTGAGAACAGTAATAAAGAGAAAGCAGAAACAATTCTAAAATACAAATGGCTACAACAGTTTATCATTTGGAATTTGACACCAAAAAAATCTCAAATAAAATTTGAGTATTACTTTCAACCATAACTTAGTTTGACAGCATAGATAAATGACAAATGGAGAAATTGTGGTGAGCGGACAAATTACAATAGACAGTAGGGCAGCCGCTAACAGCGGTTTGGCTCAATTGCCGGGCTTTTTGCTAATTAAAACATGGTTACATACCTTTGGCTGAGGTGCATGTTGAATGGTCGGTGCAATTCAGTCGGCAACTGCGCCAAGCCGCCAAACGTTAGCGGCAATGGCGAGACGTATTCGGACGATTCGCGCTTATCGCAGAAAATAAAATTGTTTTGACTTTACATTTACTGACACTCATTCTTTTGACAGTTCGACTTTGAAAAATTTGTTTGAAAAAAATCATCGCTTTTAAAACCATTTATGACAGACCAAAACATTGACCATCTAATTTCAGCTATTTTATTAATAGGCTTTTTTTACATTTTCATGGGTGTTTTTCCAAAAAGTCTTCAATCTTTAAGTTCTTCGACTAATTCACAGACACAAAACACAAACACTCCAGCAGAAAAAAGTATCTGGGACAAACTCAAAATAGTTTCGCTTGTTATATCAGCCATTGCCGCTTTGATTTTCGCCATCGTGAAAGCCGTGGCGCTGTTTTAATGACTTAATAAATTTTATGCTGACACCTATCATTATTAGCATTACACCAATTCTTGCATACACTATACTTTTTATTTGGACAAATTGGTTGATTAACTCTAAGCTGACAAATAAGGGCGACAGAAAAAGATATAAGAAGTTTTTCAATAAGCGTATCGGGACTTTTTTCGCTCCCATCTTTTTATTTTCTGTTTTGCTTGCGACTGTGTTATTTCCTAAACCTGACACTTGGGTGACTTTTGGCATAATTCTGTTCGCTTTAAAAGTGATTAACATGTTTCTACAAGGTGCTATTTCTTACATGATGTTTAACTCCATCCGGGATAACATTTACAAGCTCCGACATGACACCGCTGAAAATATTTTGAAAGATGTTGAGGAAGAATAATTCACTGCCTTTGACAGGCACTTTTGCTATCCTTTTTTCAAACAAATTTTTGAGAAGTTCAGTCGTTCCTTGACAAACAATTTTATTTTAAAGTGTTGCCGTAATTTGGACGGGAAGTTTGTCATGGCATAGATGCCACGTGCCGCTAACATCGTTAAGCCGTCAAACGTTAGCGCCAATGCCTGCGCAAATTTCTTACAAGGTTGTGTAGGTTAGTCGCTAAAGACAAAATACAAAAACAATTACCCTACCCTTTCGTCCTCGTCTGAAAGTAGGTCTGTTGCGTAAAGACAAAGATGAGTGTGGGCTTTTTTCGCAGTCCGGTTTTTTGCCTGATTTGCACCTATTTCAACCGATAAAAACTATTTTCGGTAAAAATCCACACCCTATGCCCAATCCTAATTTACCCCCACGCCCCGGTATACCCGGTGTTCCTAAATGGTTAATAGTTATTCCGGGAGTATTGATTGTTATTGCCGGTATTATCTATATCTACGGAGAGCTGAAACCCGGTATTCGACCCGGTAAGCAATGTGTTGACTGTATACCCTACGACACCCTTACCACCCACAGCAGTTGTTTTGTGCGGGGTGCCTCCAGCGGAGAATGTGAGGGATGGATTGTGCGCGGTGATGAGGATAGTAGTTTTTATGTAGCCGGCACATTTACTACCGATTTTAGAATGGCAAAGACTGCTACGCTGGTATCTAAAGGTGGCTTAGATGTATTTATTGCCAAAGTGAGTAATGAAGGCAATGTGCTTTGGCTGCAATCGCTGGGTGGCTCCGGTGACGACATACCCTCCGACATAGCTATAGACGCGAAGGGAAACCCGCTGGTGAGTATCAATTTTATGAACAGTATAACGGTAGGCAATGCCACGGTAACGGGCATTAACGGTGTGGCCTCCGGCTTAATTGTGAAACTGCGTAAAGGGGATGGCGCACCGCTTTGGAATGTATCGGCCGTTACACAAGGTAGTAATGCAAAAGCAACCATACTGGATATGGATATAAAAGAAAATGGGAACATACTGGTGGTGGGCACCATGGGCAATGCCGCAGTTCGTTTCAGTTCAGTTAGCGGAGCATCGGTAACCCTGCAAACGCAGGCAGCAGGGGCCTACCTTTGTGAGTATAACCCGGATGGCAATGTAAATAGAGTCAACAAGTTTGCCGAAGGCGATATTAGCGATACCCACCTGTGTGCCGACCGCAGCAGCGAGCGGATAGCCGTAGATTTTAATTTCAATAACCGCATAGATTTTGGGGGCACCAAATACGGCAAGGTTCCTTCCAGGCAAAACATAGGTTATGCCTTTATTTTACCCACTGGTTCTCTGGTGCCCGGGTCTTGCTATGTGAATCTTTCCACCGGCACTGCTATACCGGGTAGTGCGCAGTATGTAGGAACCATTGTTCAAAACCAGAGCCATCAATTTTTCATCGCTGGGCATTTTGAAAGAGAAGCCTCTTTTGGAGACTTGACCGTAAAGAGCGTACAGATAAACGGAATAGTTTTATCGGTAAACCCTGTTAGTTATAAGGTGGAAAACATTTTAAACATCAATGGCACGGTAAGCAAAATGCGTGATGTATGCATCGGGGCACAGCAGCAGGTATTATTCGGCTCGTCCTATATAACCAGTTTAATTACCGAGAACAGCAATGGCACGGTAGAGGTATCTTACCAAAGCAGTAATACCAACCCCGGCACGGACCCCGCCAATGCATTTATTGCCAACTATACAGCCGATTTTCAAAAGAACTGGGTGCACCGCTGCACCTCTGCTGCATTTACTTCGGGGGAATCACTCACGTGGAGTGTAGGCGCTAATTCACGGAAGCTTGCCTTTACCGGTTATGCGCTGGACACCGTGAGCTGCGATGAAAATTTGCCTTTGGTGATGGATACATTTAGCCCGCGCAAAGACTTTTTGATGAAGATAGTGGATTACTAATCCCCCTCTCGTCTAAAGGTGAGCAGGCAGCGGAGAGGATAGGACGCTAAGGCTTTAGCATTTGAAATGCCTGTAATATGCCCAAACGCAAAGCCCAGTAGTAAGCGGTAAGTTTAACGCACCGCGATAGTGTAGCATTTAAAAACTAAATTTATTGACATGAGAACAGCTATACTTTTTCTCTTTTTGGTTTCTGCTCTGTTGGGCCATGCTGACGACACATTAAACAACCGCACACCGACAGAGATTTCAATTAGCGAAGCAATTGATAACGGAATGTTAGAACTGAAAATAAGTGGTGCTTATGACCCGGAAACTTTTTATGAAGTAGTGGACAAAGACGGAGTTCATTACGGCAAGTGTATGGCAATCACACTTAAAAGTAAAATAGACAGTGCTGTTCTTTTACGTCTAGACTGTGGCACTCAACTTATTCCATTTATCACTTCTGTACAAACAATGATAGTTACCCAAAAGGCTGTTTTTCCACTCTATCCAAATGAGCCATACGCTACAAGATTTTACGCCATGTGCGGAGAATTGCACGATGATGCACCCGATATGGAAACGACTTTTCGTATTGGGGAGCTTGCGGACACAGGACTTGTCAAACTTGCCAACTATCTTGAGGACAACTACATTCAAAATATGATCGGACAACACGCCATGTGGGCAGTAACAGACGAAGCTGATTTTGAAGAACTAAAAAAATACGGAGCAGACAATATCTCAATAGCTAAAACAAAAGAAATACTCAAGAACTTAGGTTTAGAAACAAAGTTGACCTCAGACCTTGTAGTAGCGAAAGTTGATGATACTAATGAAATAAGCATAAATCGTTATTTAGTTTTTGCAGGTACCGGACTACTTTTAGTTTTAACAACAACCACAATCATTTTAATATTTAGACGTAAGAGAAAAGATGATACAATCGTATAGAATAGAATGCCGAACCGCTAACAAGGGTATCCGTTGCACACCCCTGTGCTAAAACACAACTCATAGAAGCAAAACCCGAACAATCTGTTCGGATTTTGCTTCTATGATATTAGGCCTTATACAGATTGCAGTAACCGAAAGAAGACGGGGTAGATTTCAATAGTTGAAAAAATGTCGGATAGGAAACCGAATCATTGAAGTAAATTCACAGTCTGGCGTTAGCGTCAATTGTTCATCTTCTATCGAACCAAAGTAATACTGCCCACGCGGTCAATCACCTTATCATCCAGAAAAGTAATCTTCACCGTGTAAGCAAACACCGATGGGTTCTGCATTTCGCTGCGGTAAGTGCCATCCCATCCGGCAAACTGATTATTGCTTTCGTACACCTTCTCGCCCCAGCGGTTGAATATCTTCAGGTCTACGGTTTTAATGCCTTCTCCAAAAATTTGAAACACATCGTTATTGCCATCTCCGTTCGGGCTGAATGAGTTGGGAATAAACACCGGCAGTTTGTTTTCTACCATCACCGTGATGTTAGCCGTAGCCACACACCCGCGGTTATAAGTCACAGTAACCGTATAATTGGTGAGGTGGTTATAGGGCGTAGCCAGCGGATTGGCACAATCGGTGCAGCTGAGACCCAGCGAAGGAGTCCAGGCATAAGAAGTAATGGTAGAAGCCGGATAAGGCGAAAACGTAGTAAACAACTGCAGCGACTCGCCTAACTGAATGGTTGAATCCTGCGGTAAAATATCTGCCAGGCCATTGGCCGGTTCAGGCACAATCACCGGAAGGGTGGTGGTGCATCCCCAGTTGTTTCGCACAATTAATACATGGCTGCCCGCACTCAGATTATACAGGTCGCCCGAGTAGGCAAAGCCACCGCCATCAATGCTGAACTGATAAGGCATGTTCTGAATGGTGTTACCCATTACATGAACAGCACCGTCCTGATAGGCATTGCCGTAGCAGGAAGTAGAGTCAACGGTATAAGTAATCACATCGGCCACCGGTGCCGGAATAAATGCCGTATCGGTTTTCGAACATCCGTTGGCATCGGTCACCAGAATGCCGTAATAACCCGAAGCCAGATTCTGGAAATTACCATCGGGTGAATTAATCAGATTAATGCCATCGGGAGTAGCTGTGTAGGTGTAACCCGGTGTTCCTCCGTTGGCAGTTACCGAAATGCTTCCATTCAAATCGCCCGGACATTTCACCTGCACGGTTTGAATGTTCAGCGTAATATCAGCAGGCTCATTCACCGTAGCAGAAGTGCTGGCACTGCATCCGGTATTGTCGGTAACTGTTACCGAATAATTTCCGGCAGAAAGCGAAACAGCAGTTTGTGTGGTTTGCGATAAAACATCGCTCCAGATAAATACAAAAGGCTGATTACCTCCCGAAGGATTGGCATCAATGCTTCCGTTGGTAGCTCCTGCACACAAGGCATTTTGCACAATCGGGTTGATAGCAATAGCAACCGGTTGGGTAATTACTAAAGAAGTAGAGGCCGTGCAGTTATTGGCATCGGTTACTACAGCGGTATAGTTTCCGGCTGTTAAACCTGTTTGCGGATTGGTACCTGCAACACCGTTCCAGGTATAGTTAAACGCACCCGTTCCACCTGATGGAGAAACCGTGGCGGCACCGTCATTACCACCGTTGCAGCTAACATTGGTGATAGAGTTGGCTCCAAAAGTAATGGCGGTTGGTTGTGTAATGGTATTGGATGAAGAAAGGCTGCAACCATTGGCATCGGTTACAGTCACCACATAAGTTCCGGCAGCTAAAGAAGAAGCAGTCGAATTATTCAAAGCAGCATTCTGGCTCCATGAATACGTGTAAACGCCCGTTCCGCCCGATACGCTGACACTGATAGCACCGGTCAATAAACCGTTGCATAAAACATCGGTTACCACGGCCGGGGCAAAAGCCAGAGCAGCAGCTGGTTCGGTTACCACGTAAGAACTGTTGGTGGTGCATCCGTTGGCATCGGTAACGGTCAGGTCATACGTTCCTGCAATCAGAGACGATAGGGTGGCTGTATTGCCGCTTGGTGCCCAATTGTAAGTATAGGCTCCCGTACCACCCGTAGCAGACGAAGCAATACTTCCGTTGTTGCCACCAAAACACGATACATTGGTAATGGTTGCCGGATTCAACACCAATGCAGCAGGCTGACTGACGTTAAAGGATGCGCTGGCGGTGCAAAGGGTATTGTCGGTAACTGTAACGGTGTATGTGCCAAACGGAACGTTCTGAATATCCTGTGTGGTGACTGAAGCAGCATTCGTACTCCACAAATAGGAGAGGGTAGGTACCCCGTTCGTTACGGTAATATCAACAGCCGCATCACTGTTTCCGTTGCAACTTACATTCGTTACGTTTCCCGTTATGGTTATCTGAGCCGGCTGACTGATACTGACGGTAGCCGAAGCGGTACATAAACTATCGTCCGTAACAGTTACCTGATAGCTTTGTGCCGAAAGTCCGGTAGCGGTTTGTGCAGCCTGTGCAGGAACGGTATTCCAGGCATACGAGTAAGGACTTACACCTCCGTTCGGATTAGCGGTGGCTGTTCCGTTATTTCCGCCAAAGCAGGTAACTGAAGTGGTCGTGGTAGGGTTCAGTGTTAATCCGGTAGCCGGTTGCGAAACGGTGTAAGTAATTGAAGCGGTGCAGTTGCTGGCATCTATAACGGTAACCGTATAGTTGCCGGCACTCAATCCGTTGGCTGTGGTGGTGTGCAGGGCCGCATCATGACTCCAGTTGTAGCTCAATGTGCCGGTACCACCGCTGGCTGATACGGTGATATATCCATCATTGCCGTTAAAGCAGCGGGCATCTTTAATCTGCACCGGATTAAACGTTAACTGAGAAGGTGCCGAAACGTTAAAGTTACCCACCTTATTGCAGCTGTTGGCATCGGTAATGGTAACTGAGTAGTTCCCCTGTGTCAGATTGAAAATGGTATCGTTGTTAGGTGCCGCATTGCTCCAGGCAAAATTATACGGAGGTGTACCACCCGATGGAGATAGGGCAATGACTCCGTTGTTACCCCCAAAGCAGTAAACGTTGGTAATAACCTGTGTAAAGGCGATGACGGTTGGTTCTGTAATACTGGCGGTAGCGCTGCCGGTACATCCGGTGGCATCGGTTACGGTAACTGAATAGTTACCCGGTGGCAGGCTCACCGCTGAATCTTTATTCAGTGTATTGGCATTGGCGCTCCACACATAAGAGTAAGGCGCATTTCCGTTAGAGGTCACAAATATTTTACCGTTGTTTGCGGCATTGCAGGTCACATTGGTTCGGGTGGTGTTTACGGTAAGTCCGGTAATGGTGACGTTAACCGTATCTTTCTTTACACAGGCTCCTCCATTCATCGTCACTACATAACTGGTGTTTGTGGCTGGACTCACACTCACTGTTTGAGTGTTTCCTACCGAAGTTCCGGACAGGGTAGTCCAGGCAAACGTAGCAGGACCTGGAATCACGGTTCCGGTTACAGTAGCGGTTAGGTTATTGGCATACGAAGGACATGAGCTGATATCCGCTCCCGCACTTAATCGGGATGTATCTACCTGCACCGATACTACATCGGAACCCACACAACCTCCGCCCGATACGCTGATCGTGTAGCTTTGAGAGGTAAGCGGATTGGCAGTTGTATTATGAACAGTTGGGTTGGCTACTGCATTGGCACCGGTGCCGGGTGTCCAGGCAAGGGTGTAGGTAGTAATATCGGGCACACAATAGTTAAATCGCAGATTAGGCCGTAAAGTAGAAACGGTAGGAGGGGTGGCTGTTCCGCATTGGTCTGTATTGGCTATTGAATACAGATAGCTGTTGAAAGCGGTGGTTGCACATTGCGCTTTGTTATTCTGATTACCGAAGGTGGAAGGATTATTCCAGCAAATATCAATGATAATGTTCGACACCCCATCCCAGGCAAAAGGTGTAGAAAGGTTAAAGTTGTTCCAGTTAGCTACCGGTTGTAAGGCTGCCGATGTAAAAACAGTGGTCAGGTTATTCTCCCAGGTATTTAAGCTGGTGGCATTGGTGCAGGTCATTTTCAATACAAAGTTTTGCAGAAACGCATTGCTGTTGAAAATACCGATATTAAAACTTACTGTTCTGATTACCGATGGTCCTCCTAAAGCTGCGAGAAGTTCGGTGGCTGTATAGAGCATTTGGTTCCGTCCGCTTTTGTTGAAGTTTCCTAACAGGGTTGGTGGCTGAGTGGCTGTGCCGGGTTGGTTGGTTGTTCCGGAGCCTATAATACCGGATAAGGTGTTCCCTCCGCACAATACGGTAGGTCCGCAACCGGTGGGTAGAATATTGGCATCTAACTGCACTTGTTGCCCCGGGCAGATAACCGTTGGGCTTATAGAAGCATTTACCGGTACCGCCACCCCGTTGATGGTTACTACCAGGCTATCTGAACGGGTGCAGCCGTTGGCATCGGTTACCGAAAGCGTATAGGTGGTATTGGCGGCCGGAGAGGCGGCCGGAGTCAAACTTGTGCTGTTGGTTAAACTGGCAGCCGGTGACCAGGCATAAGTGTAGCTGCCTGCCGGATTTACCGTGCCGTTAAGCTGAATAGTTTGGTTGGCACAGATAGTAGAATCTGGTCCTGCATTTACCGTGAAAGTAGCGGTTTGAATAGTTACACTGGTGGTAGCCGAAGCAGTACAGTTATCGGCCGATGTATAGGTTACGGTATAGGTTGTATTGGATGAAGGGGAAACGGTAATGCTCGCTGTATTGAACCCTCCCGGGCTCCAGGAATAAGTTCCTCCGCCAGTGGTAGAAGTTGCTGTTAAGGTAGCTTGTTGTCCGCTGCAGATAGTATCTTTCGTCACGGTCAATACAGGGGTTTCAAAAACCTGCACGGATTGGGAGCTGACATCCGTGCATCCCGATGCTGAGGTGGTGGTAAGCGAAACTAAATAAGTACCAGGTGTAGAATATGTTTTGGCAGGCGGGCTGACCACCGTGGAAGTGGTTCCGTCACCAAAACTCCAGGTTTGTCCGGTGGTTCCTACACTGGTATTGGTGAAGTTCACATTGACAGTTCCGCAGCCAGTGCCCGGATTAACAGTAAACAAGGAGGAAGGAGCCAGCTGAAAGGTACTGCCGTTAAAATCAAAATTGATAGAACAACTGTTGCCGGTGGTGTATTGATCCAGTATAATAATATAGGTTTGTCCGGCAGTAACTGTTACCCCCGTACATAACTCCAATGCAACATTGCCACTCGCTGCTGTGTTATTACAACCTGCACCGGGCCCTCCCTGCATTCCTTGAGCGGTAGTGGAAGGATTTCCAAAGAAGCTTCCTGTATAGTTGTAGTTGCAGGCAACCGCTGTTCCCGGACAACCACTGGTAATATTATATACTGCCCAGTCAAACTCGGTAGCATTGGCATGTGGTGCCCCGCAGGTTGGCACAGCCCGCCAGTTTAACAAGCCTGTTTGTCCTACAGTAAACTGAAATATTATAGGTTGTTGAAGTGCTGCGGCAAAGCATGGAGGTTGATATCCGTTAGAGCCCGCTGCTACGGGTGCGGTGAAAGGATTGTTATTGCAGATGGGTACAGCCGTTGTGCAATCCTTTCCGGTTGACGGTGGTGTGGTAGTAGAATTGACACACACCTGAAAAGTTCCCGTACTGCCGGTAGTTGACGATACAAATATCCATACCTGAGTGCCGGTGGGGTAAGCCCAACTGGCGGTGGCTGTTCCGTTGGCGGTAGCAGCAGCATTACAGGTGTTTAGGGTATTCACTCCGCAGGCAGAAGAGGTGATATTGACTACCAGATTGGTAGCCGGAGTACCTCCGGTTGGTGAAACTGTTACGGTGTTATTACTCCCCGTAGCAATGTAGGTAAACCAAACTTCATTACTGCCTGCCGTTTCGCACCCGGAGTATATGCCATCATCGGTAGCTCCGGCTAAAGTACCATTTACACAAATATTTCCCGAAGCAGGAATGGTAATAGGAGTTGAGTTTGCGCAATCATCGTTGGTGGGTTGGGCAAAGGCACATACCGAAACGAGAATGGAGAAAAGAAAAGCTGTATATTTTGTATGCATGGTTCCAATCACTGTTTATTCGAAGCAGGGGCTTTCTTAATTTGATTTCTTGGATAAATAATAAGCTCCAGATTATTCTGTAGTTGAATCACATTGGATTCGTTTTCCTTTCTGTTTTTTTCGATAATGTCGGCCAGGTTAGAAGGTAACATCGGCATAAGTCTGCTATCACTTTTTAGTTCATAAGTCCCCTTCAAAAGGTCTAACTTTTGCTGAGCAAGAGGTTTTGATGATTGCTCGTTATTTTGCGGGAATACCGTCAAATGAATAATCAGAATACAAAGTGTTATAATAAGTGATTTCATATCATTTGTTAAATAGAAAAACAGAGCGTGAATGTAAAATAATTACGGCCACTAAATCAAATAGTAATCCACCTACTATTGACAGAGTAATCAGGTAATCTGTTGCATGGTGTAGTTCATTTTGCTATTTGCAGAATTCGCTTAGGTTTGCCCACTGATAAAATACAAAAACAATAATTATGGCAGAAAAAATTACGATTAGCAGAGGCAAGTTGAAAGTGCCTGATCAACCTATTATCCCTTTTATTATTGGTGATGGAACGGGGCCGGACATCTGGCATGCATCGGTTCGTGTGTTAGACGCAGCGGTTGAAAAGGCATACAAAGGGAAAAAGAAAATTGAGTGGAAAGAAGTGTTGGCCGGACAAAAGAGTTTCGACAAAACCGGTAGCTGGTTGCCCGATGAAACGTTAGATGCTTTTAAAGAATATCTGGTAGGAATCAAAGGGCCTCTTACCACTCCGGTAGGTGGTGGTATCCGTTCACTGAATGTAGCATTACGTCAGATCCTCGATTTGTATGTATGCCTTCGTCCGGTAAGATATTATGCCGGAACTCCTTCTCCGGTTAAACATCCGGAGAAAGTTTCCATGGTCATTTTTCGTGAAAATACAGAGGATATTTATGCCGGTATTGAGTATGCCGGTGGAAGTGAAGAGTCTTTGGCTATTCTTAAGTTTTTGAAAAAACGTTTCGAAAAAGATTTCGGAAAAATCCGTTTTAACGATAAGAAAAAGGGAAAAGAATACCTCAAGGCAGCTCGCTTAAAAGATAACGACCCGGAGTTGTGTGTGGGAGTTGGTATTAAGCCGGTATCTAAAATTGGTTCGCAACGTTTAGTGCGCTCTGCCATTGAGTATGCTATTGCTAACAAGCAGAAGAGTGTTACGTTGGTTCATAAAGGTAATATTATGAAGTTTACCGAAGGTGGTTTCCGTGATTGGGGCTATGCTTTGGCTGAAACGGAGTTTGCTGACCAGACATATACCTGGAACACCTGGGAAAAAACCAAGAAAGCCAGTGGCGAAGCTGCAGCCAATGAAGAAATGAAAGCGGCACAGGCTGCAGGTAAGGTTATTGTAAAAGATTCTATTGCCGATATTACGTTGCAGCAGGTGCTTACCCGTCCGGAAGATTTTGATGTGATTGCAACACTGAATCTCAATGGTGATTATCTGAGTGATGCGCTGGCAGCACAGGTAGGCGGCATTGGTATTGCTCCGGGTGCAAACATCAACTATGTGACTGGTCATGCTATCTTTGAAGCAACTCATGGTACGGCTCCTAAGTATGCCGATTTAGATAAAGTGAACCCTGGTTCTGTGATTCTGTCAGGAGCTATGATGTTTGAATATCTTGGATGGGATAAGGCAGCTCAACTGATTCACAAAGGTTTGGAAAGCGCTATCGCTAACAAGCGTGTTACTTATGATTTTGCCCGTTTAATGGAAGGTGCTACGGAAGTAAAATGCAGTCAGTTTGCCGATGAAATTATCAGCCACTTCTAGTCAACCTATATTTCTTTAAACAAAAAAAGCCACTTGAAAGAGTGGCTTTTTTGTTTGGCTTAGAAGGCACAAAAAAAGCCGCCACAATTTGACGTGACGGCTTTTTAGTGCAAGTAATGCCTGAACTATTTTATGGGAAAATACCCATGGCATAGTAGCTGTTCTTGATTTTATTGATAGACACCGCAAAGGCTGCTGTACGAATATCTATTTCAGATTTTCTACGTTTTTTAAATTCACGAATGTCCCGATATGCTTCAATCATAGTATCTTCCAGACCGCTGTTAACCAGGTCAATTTCATCGGCCCCGTGAATCAGACTTTCGATTCTTGCCTTCGGAACAGACTTTCCTGTTAAATCTTCAATCAATCGGATGAAATTGGTCTGGTGTTTTTCTTCCCATCTCTTCTGCATCCGTCCGAAACGAACATGCGATAGGTTTTTGAGCCATTCAAAGTAAGAAACGGTTACTCCTCCTGCGTTGATATAGATATCGGGAATGATCATAACCCCCTTCTTGAGTAATATTTTTTCTGCAGATGGTGTAACGGGCCCGTTAGCTGCTTCAGCAATAATCTTTGCTTTAATGCGGGCTGCATTTTTATCGGTAATCTGTTTTTCAAGTGCAGCCGGTATTAAAATGTCACATTCCAATTCCAGAGCGGCTGCCGAATCAGCCATCACTTTACCCTTCGAGTAGCCTTTAACTGTTTTTTTCTCCTGGCGGTATTTGTATAAATCTTCAATGTCAATGCCGCTTTCATTATAAACGGCTCCGTCTGCTTCGGCTACGGCAATAACTATAGCACCGTATTCGCGAATAATGCGTGCGGTGTGGTAACCCACATTGCCTAAGCCCTGTACTATAATCTTCTTGCCTTCCAGACCGGTTTCTAAACCAAGGTCTTTCATATCATCTTTATAAGAGCAGATTTCATTCAAGGCATAAACTACACCGCGTCCGGTGGCTTCAGTTCGGCCGTGAATTCCATTTTGAGAAATCGGTTTACCGGTCACGCATCCGTAACCATCAATTTCACCCGGACGAAGGGTAAGGTAAGTATCCAGTATCCAGGCCATTTCACGCTCTCCGGTGCCATAATCAGGAGCCGGAACATCAATGCCGGGCCCAATGAAATTTTTCTTAACCAATTCGGTTGTGTAACGTCTGGTCACATTTTCGAGAATCTCCGGTGATGTTTGACGGGGGGAAATTTTGATTCCACCTTTAGCCCCTCCAAAAGGTACATCAACCAGGGCACATTTGTAAGTCATCAGAGCTGCCAGGGCCATTACTTCATCCTGGTCAACCTGTAAGGAATAACGAATTCCTCCTTTCGTGGGCATGCGGTGATGCGAATGCTGTACGCGATACGCTTCAATAACGCGAACCTCGTTACCATACTTCACCGGAAAATTCATTTTGTAAATACTGTTGCAGGCTTTGATTTGATCAAGGAGACCCTGCGGAGCACCTGTAAATGGTGCGGCTTTGTCGAAATAATAAGAAACGCTGTCGGAAAAACTTAAGTTTTTGAGATTGAGATTACCATTCTTTTCAGGCATAAAAATTTGTTTCGTTAACAATGTCCCTGTTTTATAAGGGATAACAAACCTAGACTAAAAAACTGTTCAAGCAAACAGGTTATGCACACCTTTCTTGGTTTGATGCAAATGGCGAATAAGGCAGTAGACAGGTGAGGATTTCGTAATCGGAAGAAAGTATTATTGCTGCTCCAGCTTTTTTAATCTTTTTTCAAGTGCCCATAAAAAAGCAAATATGCACCCCAGTATAATCACCAACACGGCTACGGCAACGTAGATTTTCAAACTGCTTCTGAAAAAATCGTTGTTATTGGTTTCTCCCTGGGCATAACTGATAACGCTGAAAAACATCAGAACTAAGAAGGATAAATGCTTTTTCATAATTGGTGTTTTTTGAGGGGATAATTATTGCTCCTGTTTTTGTTGAATAAGTTGCAGGCGGATAAGAATGGATAATATCCAAAAGCCAAGTAAAATCCAGCCGATACAAGCCGGATAAAAGAACAGGCGCATACTACTATCTAAATCATATTTACTAAAGGCAGGGTTACCTCCGTTACCCGGATGCAGGGAGTCGGTAAGTCGAGGCATGATGTAGATGAACAAAAGAAAAACAACCAGCGCAAATATATTGTAGGCAGCCGATATTCTGGCCCGCTTAACATCATCGGTAATAGAGCCGCGCAATACAATGTAAGCGAAGTAAATCAGCACACCTATTGCGGCTCCGTTTAACTTTGGGTCGTTGACCCAGGGGCGCCCCCAGGTATAGTTAGCCCACATCATACCGGTAAGCAGGCCGCAGGTGCCAAAAAGCAGCGAAGCTACAATGGCCTGCGAGGAGTAGATATCATATTTTAATTTTCCGGTAGCCAGGTAAAAAATACTGGTTACCAGCGAAAAGAAAACCAGAGCCGTCATGACAAACCACATCGGTACGTGGAAGAATGTATTACGGATACTTTCGTATAAAATTTCGCGATAAGGAAAGGCCAGAAACTGGTGCTTGTTATGCACTACCTCCACTTCGGCCGAATAGGCTAGAGGAAAAGCTGAACTGTCAACCGCTTTGACCGGAAGCAGAGTAATACCGTCCCGAAGAGCAAAAGTTCCATCGTAATCATTGTTTATTACCAGGTCGAAATTAGTTTGCAGACTATCGGCCTGCAGTGAACTTATACCAAAAGTAGCGGTCAGCTCATGGGTAGCATGCAGAGAAACTTTTTGCGCAGCAAAATACCGGTTACCGTTTTTAAACCAGACTTGTGTTTTTCCGGCATCGGCTTGAGCAAAGTGGGTATTGTAACCGGTTATTTTAAAGGTATAGGCAGAATCTGCCGAAAAAGTAAGTGGTTCAATTTTAGATATACCCGGAGCCAGTGGCACCAGCCAGCTTCCGCCAATGACATAAAATAATAAAACTACACAAAGCCATTTCCACCACGTAACCTGATACCAATTCATCTTAACTGTTTGTCATAATACAGCCGCTTTGGCTGGTGTAAAAATCACTCCTGCTGCCGGCTTTTTCAATCGCGCCAAATATATGGAAATAATATAAACGCCAGGGCCGGTAACAGCAGGTTAAATGCCGTGAGCAGCAGCAGATTTTCGATAGCTGCATCGGTCCAGGCTGTTTCGGTAATAGCTGTGGCCGAAAGTTTGGTCAGGAAGATAATGAGTGGAATAACCAACGGAAAACCAAGCACGGCCATCAGGGTGGCATTGTTACCGGCCCGCGAGGCAATGGCACTCATGGTGGTAAACAAAAATGAATACCCGGTTCCGCCCAGTAACACGGTGAGCATAAATAACGGATAGTTAATTATCGGGTTGCTCACCATCACCGAGAAGATTAAGAACGTAAGGGAGGAAAGGAATACGGTGAAAATAAAATTGTAAAACAGCTTAGCCAGAATGATAGCCTGTGGACTAACGGTCCAGTAGTAGTAAAAAAAACGGTTTTCGGGTTCACGGAAAAAGGAATTGGCGATGGCATTAACCGAACTGAAAAGAATCATCAGCCAAAACAGAATACTCCAAACAGCCGGAGATATTTCGCCCATGGAACTATTGTATTGCAGGGCAAAATAGATGACCAGTACCGAAGAGAAAACATACAACAGAATGCCCCCTAAAACATACTTGTTTCGAAACTCTACCAGTAAATCTTTACGTAGAAAAGCCTTGGCCGCCTGTAACATAATCAGCGGCTAAATTAGTATTCGCGGGCTTATTTGAAACAGGTTCCTTTTTGGGTCATCCAGGGGTGTATTTCGTAGATAAGCCTACCCGATAGAATGGCGGGGTCGTTGTCGCAGAGTTGTTTTACCTCATTCTCATCGCTGCAGTTGAAAATGAAAATACCTCTTAAATCACCTTCATCCAGAAATGGGCCGGCTACATTGAGCTTACCCGCTGCAGCCATGCGGTTGATGTTTTCCAGATGCCCTTTTTGTATTTGTGAGGCGGTGGCTGAATCCTGGTCGCGGTGGGGGCCTTTTTTCAGCAGCACCACATAATAGGGTTTCAGATTATCAGCTCCTGATTTACTCTGCGCACTGGCTGCCACGCTGAACAGCAGTATGGCCGGCAAAAAAAGCATGAACAGGTTTTTCATAAAAGTCAGTTTTCGTTTCGCATACCCAGTGCCATGATAGCGGCAAAAACAAGGCCCAATATAAGCGTAACTATAAAAGACATGGGGATGTAAGACTGCAGACAGAAAAAACTCTGAGCCTGGGCGGTTGCCTGTGCTGTATTCAGTTTGTTCAACTCAGCCTGCTGCACGGCATGGGCAATCATAGTGTCGAAAAAATCGGGGTTGATAACGAAATGAAAAACGAGTTGTACCGGTATAGAAAAGAGAGCCGAAAAACCGGCTATCCATAAACCTGTTTTTAAACCCTGACCGAAAGTAATTTTTCCATGCTGTTGCTCGCGTTTGGCTCTTAATGCCCGGTAATTTCCGACAAGCGGAATAAGTAACGCAAACACGGTAACAAAAGGGTGATAGGCTACATACGTATCCTGCAGACCTACCATAAACTCTAATGCCAGCCACAGCAGCATGAGTAAGCTGATTAAAACGGCATAACGTAACTCAAGGCGCAAATTCATAGTGAACTATTTGTATGATGAATTTAGGAAAATATTTTTCGAATAAAATCATTGGTGAATTTTTCTTCGGCATCCCATTCTTTTCGCAGTTGATTAAACGCCTGCATGGCCGGATAGCAGCTTTGCAGGTAATCGGCTCCGGTGTTAAACTCTTTACCCCAGTGTGGCCGGCCGTTATACTTCCGGGCCAGTTGTTCAAAGTCGCTGAGCAGTTTTTCCCAGCCCCGGTTATCGGCATTATACACCCCCAGCCAGATACTGTCGCGCTGGTAGCAGGGGCTCAGGGCGTATTCATCGGCTTTGGTAAAGCGTATTTCCTGAATAAAATTGATACAATGTTCCGATTGTTCAATCATTTTTTTGTAATCGGTCAGCAGCGGTTTAGCTACCGACAAATCGAATGCCCATTCGGTTTCGCGATGCAGGGGTGGTTCGGGCACATTGAATACCCGGTAGCTTTTCTCTATCCGGTCTAAAGGTTTATTGAAATTAAGCACCAGCAAACGGTTAATGTGCTTTCTCCACGACTTGTTCAGGTGGCCCAGCCGAAGCAGGGTTCGGTAAATACCTACCGAGATAAATTCATCCATCAGCCATTGCCTGAAACGCGAATCGTTGCGGGGCTCCTGAGTTCTTTGGTAACGATACAGCACCATATTTTCGGTATGCGGAAACCACCACATTTTAAAATGATGGGTATTGTGCAGCAGTTCATCTAGTTGATTCAGGGCTTGCTGAAACGGAACGGCCACGGTGTAATCGTGCAGGTTAAAAGCGGGGACTACGCGCAGGGTAATTTCAGAAACAACACCCAAACATCCCAGATTGACCACTGCCAGGTTAAACAGTTGCTTATCGCGCTCATGATGCAGTGATACTTTTTCTCCGTTGGCTTTAATGAGCGTAAAGGCTTCTATCTGCGAAGCCAGAATCTGAAAGTTTATGCCGCTGCCGTGTGTGCCTGTACTGATGGCTCCGGCCAGCGACTGTTTAGCAATAGAGCCCAGATTACTCAGCGCCAGCCCGTGTTGGTCCAGATACTCATTGAGCTGCCACAGTTTGATACCGGCCTGCACCGTTAGTTGCAGTTGTTCCCGGTTGAAGTGTATCACCCGGTTATAACAGTCCAGATTAATCAGCGCGTGAGGGGTGAGGCAAACCGCACTCCATGAATGGCCGGTGCCCACCAGCCGAATGTGCCGATGCTGTTGGATCAGTTCTATCAACTCAGCTTCGGTTTCCGGCTGAAAGTAATCAGCGGCAACACTTTGCTGGTTCAGGGCCCAATTGATAAACGCATAGTTTTTCTGCTGTTTCATTCGGGTAAAGGTAAATTAATATTAAACAGTCAAAATCGGGTTACTAAGCCTCTTCTTTGATTTCAGATAAAACACAAGTAACCTCCGTAGCAACCTATGTAACCTTCTAAGCAACCAAAGTAACTTTAGATGTATATTCCGTAACTTTAGATGACCGTTCCGTAACCACATCGGTGTTATCTGAAGGCGTTTTTTGCTCGTCTAAACGCAGGGGCATGTAAACTAAGTACGGCCACAGGCTTTCGAATGATAAGCACAGCCTATCGGAACCTGAGTATTTCTTAACGGAACGCGAATGTACTGCTTCTGACTGCGGTAAACTGTTTATGGAATGTATGGGCCGGGCAACAGAACCCACCGTTGATGCTTGGTGGATAGCCGCAAAGAAAAAATAAGCCGATGAAAAGAGGAAGAAGTGAAAAAGTAGCTATATCAATAGCTTTAAGCCGCCTCCCTCAAAATAGCCCTCTTCACCGTATTCAGATAATTCTTCTCCATAGCACCTTCCTGAAAATAACCGCGCTGTAAAAGCAATTGATGCATGGCGGGCAAATTATACGGAGGCACACCCATACACAAGTGGTGCTCGGCATGGTAGTTTACATGGTGCGGGGCAAAGAGCATTCGCTCTATAAAATTAGCATAGGTGGTGCGTGTGTTCTTATGCGGGTTGTGCTGGTCTTCTACCATACTGTGCTCGGCCATGCTGCGCACACGCAGGCTGAAATTATTGGTGGTGAGCAGCGCACCAATCCATAACAGATACAGCCAGGGAGCCTGGCATAGATACAAAACCCCAAACAGCAGCGCGTTACTGGCTGCTGGTCCGGCCAAATTGCGCACGGCACCGCTCAGAATCTGCCCCGCTGTTTTATCTTTCAAACTCACCCACTCAGCTTTGCCGTTCAGCGCATATTTCAAAACGCCTATCTGCATCAGTATCACGGCTATGTTTCCCTTGATACCCGTAGGGCCAAAAAAATCGCGCAGAAACTTGCGTACCATACTGCGTGCGGTAGCGGGGTAACCGCTTACCAAAGGAGCATCGGGGTCTTCTTCAAGCCCCGTATACATATGGTGCAGCACATGATAAGGGCGGTATTTATCTACATCATGAAAAATAGGATAAGCCCCAAACCAGTTGCCGATAACATGATTCACTTTGCGCGATGTGAACAGACCATCGTGCGAGGTATCGTGCATAATAATAGCACAGGCCAGTTGCTTGCCGCCCAGTATAAACAGCGATATAACCATAGTAACCGGGTTAGGATAAAAACCGGATAGGGCAAAGGCAAAGGCTATCCAGCCCCAGGTATGCAGAATTTCGTAGGTTGCTTTCCAGTTGCTTTTCTGCATCAGCGTTTTTATCTCTTCATTACTCAGATACTGATGCAGGGTTTTGTTATACCATTTAAGGTGACTCTCCATGTGCTTGCTGCCGGTTTAAAACCGAAAATAAAAATTGCTGCTGCATCGAATTCATTTTAGGCCTCAAACTTTTTACAATCTCCTTGTTAAATATAACTTCACCGCTCCTAATCAAAACCCTTTATGTCTGCCCTTATTCTTACCATAGACTTAGGCACCTCCGGCCCCAAAGTTGCCTTGTTCAACAAACAGGTTAAATGCATTGCTTACGAGTTTGAAGAAGTGCCCCTGCTGCTGTATGAAAATGGCGGAGCCGAGCAGCGTCCTTCCGACTGGACTAATGCTATTATCAAATGCTATCAGCGATTGATTGCGAAGAGTAACGTCAATACCAAAGATATTGTAGCCATTAACTGTACCGCGCAATGGAGCGGAACGGTGTGTGTAGATAAGCAAGGCAAAGAGCTGATGGATTCTATTATCTGGATGGATACACGCGGAGCGGAACACGTGAAAAAGCTGACGCACGGCCCCATTCGTGTGGAAGGTTACGGGGTAGGAAAGATATTGCAGTGGATTCGTCTTTCGGGCGGAGGTCCTACACGTTCCGGCAAAGATTCCATTGCGCATATTCTTTACATTAAAGATAAGCTCAAGAAGATTTACGATGAAACCTATAAGTTTCTGGAGCCGAAAGATTATCTCAACCTATGGCTCACCGGTTGCTTTGCCGCTTCTTACGATTCTATCACTATGCACTGGCTGACCGATAACCGAGATATCAATAACATTGTGTATCACGATGGGCTTATCCATCTCACCGGCATAGATAAAGCCAAACTGCCCGATTTAGTACCTACCAATTCCATACTGGCCAATGTGCGCAAGGAAATAGCTGAGCTATTTAACTTAAACAGCGATGTAAAAGTAGTTTCCGGAACCCCCGATGTACAGAGTGCAGCCGTTGGTTCAGGTGCGGTGAAAGATTACGAAGGCCATCTGTATGTAGGTACCTCATCCTGGCTGGTGACCCATGTACCGTTTAAAAAAACCGATGTATTTCACAACATGGGCACTATCCCTTCGGCATTACCCGGCCGATACATTATTGCTAACGAACAGGAAACAGCCGGTGCCTGCCTGAACTTCATTAAAAATAATTTGTTGTATTACAACGATGCCTTGAATTCCGCTGCTGCACCCAAAGATTTTTATCGGTTAATGGATACCATAGTAGATGGGGTAAAACCCGGAAGTGAAGGCGTGTTGTTCTTGCCCTGGTTGTATGGCGAAAGGTCTCCGATAGATGATCACCATGTGCGCGGAGGATTTTACAATCTGTCACTTAACAGCAACCGCACACACATGATGCGCGCGGTGCTGGAAGGGGTAGGGTTAAATGCCAGATGGTTGCTGATGTATGTAGAGAAGATGATGGGTAAAAGTTTTGATGCTGTAAACTTTATTGGTGGTGGCGCCAACTCTGATGTATGGAGTCAGATAATTGCCGACATCTTCAATCGCCCAATACGGCAAATGAATGAACCACTGATGAGTAACTCACGCGGAACGGCCATCCTCGCTCTGCTGGCAATGAAGATGATTAACAAAGAAGATGTATCGGGAGTGGTGGAACCGAGAAAAGTATTTGAGCCCAACAAAAACAACAAAGCCTTATACGATGAGAAGTTTGACTCGTTTGTAGATATCTATAACCGCAACAAACCTATCTGGATGAAGCTGAATAAGTAACCCAACCGTGTTATATTGATTTAACCAACCTGTAAAATATAAGTAATGAATATTGAAGAAATTTCGGAGAAGCTAAGCTGGATGCCACATTCTTTAACCCGTTTTATTGAGAAGCGGGCCAAGAAAATACCATCCGTAAAAAAAATGATTGACTCTGAGAATGATAAAACCATGAAGGTGCTGGAACATTCCTTAAAACCTTACAATGGTAAGTTTGATAAATATCCGCAATTACCCTCTACCGGTTTATCGCATGAAACCATTATGCACGATATTCAAAAAATGCATGATCTGGAAACAGTGCGCTGGAGAGAAGGTTATGTAAGTGGCGGTATCTACCATGGCGACCAAGAGCATATCGATTTTTTGAATAAGGTGTATGCGTTGCAGTCGCAAAGTAATCCGCTGCATTCAGATTTGTTTCCTTCGGCCAACAAGTTTGAGGCTGAGATAGTGTCTATGGCGGCTCACATGCACGGCAAAGGCCGCACGCCTGATCATGCAGATATCTGCGGCACTGTCACCAGCGGAGGAACCGAGAGTATTCTGGTTGCCATGAAAGCCTATCGAGATAGAGGCAGAGAAGAAAAAGGGATTACCGAACCGGAGATGATTCTGCCAATTACGGCTCATGCAGCTTTTGATAAAGCTTCTCAATACTTCAATATTAAACAGGTAAAAGTTCCGGTAACAGGTAATTACATAGCCGATGTAGAAGCCGTTAGGAAAGCCGTAAATAATAATACAGTAGTGATTGTTGGTTCCGCTCCTACTTTCCCTCACGGCTGTTTCGACCCGATTAAAGAAATGTCAGACATCGCTCTCAAAAACGGCATTGGCTTTCATACTGATTGTTGTCTGGGGGGCTTTGTTGTACCTTTTGCCGAGAAGTTAGGTTACAAAGTTCCGGTGGTTGACTTTCGTTTACCAGGGGTAACATCTATGAGTGTAGATACACACAAATATGGCTATGCAGCTAAGGGCACCTCAGTTGTTTTATACAGAACAGAGGCTCTACGTCATTATCAGTTTTACACCCTTACCGAGTGGCCGGGTGGTTTATATTTTTCTCCAACTCTTGCCGGAAGCAGACCCGGAGCACTAAGTGCTGCTTGCTGGGCATCTATGCTGGCCATGGGAGAGGAGGGATACCTCAAAGCGACCAAAGCCATCTTCGAATCAGCACAAAAACTGAAAGATGCCATCAATACAATTCCCGAGTTAAAAATATTAGGAGACCCCGCCTGGATCATTGCCATAGGTAGTGATACTCTTAACATCTATGAGGTATTAGATAAGATGTCAGCCAAACACTGGAACTTGAACGGGCTTCATAAGCCGGCTTGTTTTCACATAGCACTTACATTGCGCCATACTCAACCAGGTGTTACCGAAAGATTCATTAGTGATTTAAAGGAATCGGTAGCATCTGTAAAAGCAAATCCGGGAACACGTGATGGAATGGCTCCGGTTTATGGAATGGCTGCATCACTTCCTTTCAGAGGAATGGTGAGCGACATACTGAAAAAATATCTCGATGTGATTTATAAAGTGTAGGGAGAAGAATCCTTACATTTTTTGAATGATGGCATAAAATTTACCATCAACTCCCATGTATTTAAGTTGATAAACGTTGGGATCGTTTTTCCGTTTATACGGAAACTCACCAGACCCGTTAGATGTTATTATTTCCGCAATTTTAGCTTTCAGTTCTTCAGGGTTTTCAGCTTCCTCTAAGGCGGTATTGAGAGTGTCAGTTCTTTTGCTCGGGTCTCTATCCATAATGCGAATGGCATTAGTTGATCGATAAAGCAGGTTGGTTTTGGTATTATATTCTACATAACCAACGTTCATAAGCTTCTGAATCATATCTAACCGGGAATTTTCCTCATCAAGTTGCTTGGAAACTAAATCTATCTGTGTATTGAGTTTAAATCGCTCAAATGCAAACAACACAGACGAGATAAGAACTTTTCCATCAAACTTTCCTTTAACCAGAAAATCCTGCGCTCCATATCTTACTGTTTCAAGGCCTACTTCCTCATCTGTTAATCCGGTAAGCACCATGACTAAATTTCCAGGATAATTACTGACAATAGTTTTTATCGTATCCATTCCAAAGCTGTCCGGCAAGTTCATGTCACTCAAAATAATATCAAACTTGTTTTCTGCCAGCAACTGCAATCCGGCTTTTACTGTTTCTGCATGAGAAACATGAAATATTGGAGCGGCAGACTCTCCCAAATAAAACTTAATTAAAAAGGCATCGCCCGGGTTATCTTCTATCAATAAAACTTTGAGTTCTTGTGCTGCCATATTCGTTTATTCAAAAGATAGTTGAACGGTATTAAACCAATATGTTTCAACCAGTTTAATCACTTTGGCAAAATCATCAAAGTCAACAGGTTTCAGAATATAACAGTTTGCATGAAGGTTGTATGCTTTAGATATATCGTGGTCTGCATCGGAGGTAGTTAGCACTATGATGGGTATTTTTTTCAAAGAGTCATTAGACTTTACCTCTTTCAAAACTTCTATACCATTCTTTCTGGGAAGATTTAAGTCAAGAAGAATAATGTGCGGGCGAAGTGCATCTACATATTTATTCCTCTTCATTAAAAAATCCAGAGCCTGCTCACCATCTGATACAACATCCAGATGAATCTCGGTCTGACTTTCTTTAAGAGCTTCTTGAGTCAAACGAATATCTCCCGGGTTATCTTCAACTAATAAAATTCTGGGCTTTTCTTTATTATTCTTTATAAAATCCATGTTTATCAATTTGTTTTTTCTGTGTTTGAAGGGCTTGGAACATTTTCTTTGTATTAGCAAAAGCTCTTTGCATCAAACTACATATTGTTCTTACTCAATCTTGACGAATATACAACTATTGAATTTATTTCCAACAAAGCTGAAGGTTCATCTATTGATATACGTAGTCTGATGACTTTGGTTATACGAAAAAAATATTATCTCTGGTGTTGTGTGAAATAGATAAAAACAAAACAGCCCCGATTTTCATCGAGGCTGACAAAAGTAACGAACAAGCTACTATTGTTACTTTATCGGTGATACTTTCTCAATCATAATTCCATTAGAAGAAACTGAAAGAGAAGGATTGCTTTGAGAAGGTAATTGATTGAAATAGTCTTTATATGTATTTCCAAGAATTGTGTAGCCACCTGTGTTTAAGTCGTAGAATATATTGTTCATCATATTGATGTTATTTCCTGAACCTTCGTTTTTGTAGTAAGCCTGAGTAGCTGTTTGTGCTCCGTTGATAGTTAACTTAACTCGGTTGAAGTTAAGAACCTGATTGTCTGTATTACCTGAAAGATAAACTCCGTATGCTTCACCGTTTCCTCCTACTGCAATTGAGTTATTGTTGATTTGACCAAGGTTAGTTGCCTGACCACCGCAGTTATTCATAGCTAATCCATAAGAACCGTTAGCCGCATTTACTATGTTGTTGCTGATTACCAGATTATTTACAACGTTATCTAAGTTAATAGCTTTGAAAGAAGTAAAGTTAGAAAGTGTGCTTACCACGTTATTGGTAATAACGGGAGCATCTTCATTGTTCAAAGCTAAACCTGATTCATATTGATTGAAGAAAAGAGTTCCTGTGATAGAAGTTTTAGTATCCATTGCGTCAGCGCTTTGTCCGCCTTTGGCAATACCTACACTGCCATTGTTTACTTCGCAATCTTCGAAAGCGATATCGTTTTTAGGTGCAGTTGGTGTGAAGTATACAGTAGCACTGTTCGTTCCGGTTCTAGCTACTTCAACACCATCAAACACAACTCCTTTGAAATGAAGGTTGTTTGATTTTCCATCAATACGAACAGTGTTTCCGTAAGTAGATGTTTTATGGTCAATAGTTAAGTTTTCAAATGATACATAAGATACACCATTCAGAACCATAGTAGCATCAGATGTTGCATAGCTGATTACTACTTCAGAGTTGTTTCCTGATTTAGATTCAAATGAAACTGTGTTGAATGATGAAGAGCCCGGTATAGAAGAGATAACTACTCTTTCATTGTAAGTTCCATCTTCTAGCAAGAATGTTACCGGTCCTGATACACCACCGCATTTAAGAGCGTTTGAAGCATCAGTAATAGTAGAGAAATCTGCATTCTCTGTTTTTCCGATGGTGAATTCACCGGATAAAGCAGGACAATCACCAGCAAAAGAATTAAGCGTGACTGTTAGTAGGGCTGCTCCAAAAATCGTTGTTAGCTTGTTCATGTGTTTTTTTGTTTTAGTTTTTTGTAACTTTTATTAAGTGCTTACGTATATGCAATATACTATGCCATCTGAACCTTGTCAAGAGGTTTACTGAAAAAATATTGATTTTTTACCTCGCTTTCGTCTAAAAGTATTGATAATCAGTGCTTTTGTCTAATAAATTCTAGCGCAAATTTATTCAAAACTTCTAATTATTTATAGGTGTTCGATAATATTTTACCATGCTCATACACAAAAAAAGCCCGCTGCTTCTAAAGACAATGGGCTTTTTTATATAGATGAAAGAAAGACTAGAAATCGTCTACGCTAGTATTCTTTTTATAATCCTCACTGGCTTGCCAGCTACTTTCTATGGTCAGTTCAAAGCGCGACTTGGCAATCTCTTTTAAAGTAAAGGTTACATCTTTTACCAACCATTGCATAATATGGCTGTCATCTACAAAGCTTTCGTTGCGGAAATCGCCAAACTTATAGTTAAGGATAAACTTCATTTGTTCAGACTGCTCCATAGAACCCTGAATAAATACTTTATAAAAGCGATCTTCATCATTAAAGATATAGAGTACCTTATCTAGCTTAATGGCACCGATGGTTAAATCATCTCCCGGAATGGTATAGGCATTCTTTATTAGAGAAGCCTTGTCTTTCACAAAGTCAACTTTTTTACCGTCTCTGAAAATTGAGTCTTTAGGACTTCCCCAAAAAATGTTTCTGAAATCAAGAACTGCTTCGTTCTCTGCACTGAAGCCCGATAGTGCGAAACACAGGAATGAAATGGCTAACAATAGTTTCTTCATGATTGTTGTTTTTAATGGTTACTAATTGTCGAACAGATTTGAATATGAATAATCGTGCCGATTTTAGCTGAATAGGGTTTGTTATTTAAAGAACGCGAATATGCACTTTTTTCGTATCTCAAAAATCAGGAATTATTATTTCGTTCACCCGGCCAATGTGGATAATTATAGGTTCTACTATTTATTGAGGTAATCTCATTATTCAAGGTTTATGGTAACTTACTAATCGTATTTGTTTACTAGTTTTAATTTATGAAAGCAAATATTTATCTTCTGCTGTTTCTCTTTCTAGGCAATAAAATTGTTGGTCAAAGTTGTCATACACTTCGCTATCAGGACACGGTCTTTCATTCGTTTTTAGTAACCAGCGGCATTCAATATGCAACCGCTAGTCCTTATGGTGCTTTGGCTCAACCCCAGAGTTTGTATCTGGATATTTATGAACCAGCTAACGATACATTGAGTAAACGTCCGGTTATTGTTTTTCAGTTTGGAGGGGGCTTTTTGATTGGATTTAGAACGCAACCACCAATTCCAAAGTTTTGTGAATATTTTGCGAAGTGCGGTTATGTTGTGGTTGCTATTGATTACAGAATCGGATTTAATACTGTAAGTACGGGTAGTGCCGAGCGAGCCGTAGTACGTTCTGTACAGGATCAGCGTGCGGCTATTCGCCATTTGGCGCAGAGGTGTAATCAGTATCGTATAGATACCAATTCAATCTTCCTGACCGGAACCAGTGCCGGTTGCTTTGCGGGATTACATTCTACTTTTATGACCGAGGCTCAGGTGCCGGCCTCCTATCATGGTATTCCTCTTGAACCGGATGATTTGGGCTGCATGGATTGCTCCGGTAACTCAGATTATGGAAACCGATATCTTAAACCAAGAGGTATTGTGAATCAATGGGGCGCCATATTAGATACCTCATTTATTGACCCGTGGGATTCGGTTCCCGTTTTATCTATTCATGGTACCAGCGATAATGCTGTACCTTATGAGAAAGGTTATCCTTTCTCGTATCCGGTATTCCCGGTAGTGTATGGAAGTCATCCAATTACTGAGCGAATGAATCATCTGGGGCTTCAGACTCAATTGGTTTCCCTGGTTGGTTTTGGTCATGAACCTGAATTACTTAACCCAGAGTTAAATGATACCATTAATCACTACTCCAGAGAGTTTTTATGGAATATCATTCGTCCGAGAACATCTCTTATTGCCGGCAAGCAAACTATTTGTAAAGGAGAGCCCGTGACTTACTCGGTTAATGATACTCCCGGAAGTAAGTACTGCTGGACTTTGAGTGGTAATGGTTCTATAGTAAGTTCTAACGGAAACTCGATTAATGTTGTTTGGACTGATACAGGATTGGTCAGTGTATCGGTTCAGGAATTGAATTATCTGGCAGCCGAGGGAGAGGAGCGAAGTTATACTACTCAGGTTGTTCCTCATGCTTACAGCAATTTCAGTTATGTCACTAATGAGTTAGATGTCTCTTTTATAAATGAGTCGACTGATGCGGCTATTTATAATTGGACTTTTGGTGATGGCTCAGATTCTGCCATTTTCAATCCGGGAACCAAAAGCTACACAACTGCCGGAAACTATCAGGTTATTCTGATTGCCGATAATCTGGTTTGTTCCGATACGGTGGCTAAATCTTTTTCGGTGGATTCATGTCCGGTTGCGGACATCACTTTACAACTGAATAACTTTAATGCATTTCTGAACACTCCGGCAACCAATACGGTAGCTTATTACTGGAATTTTGGTGATGGGGATTCGGCTGCGGTTAATTTTCCGAATGTGTTTCATCAATACACTCAGCCGGGTAATTATATAGCCACTGTTCGGGTCGTTAATCAATTAGGTTGTGTAGAAGCAGACACCTTAAGTTTTTCTGTAGGGCTTAGCTCCATCGAAAATTTGTCAGCTCATATATCTGTTTCTCAAAATGGAGATTGGTTGATTGTGCAAGCAGATGCCCTGAAATGTTATCTGGACATTCTTGATGTTTCCGGCAGAAAAATAGAATCCTATACTTTGACTAGTGGTGCCGAAATTTCTTTAGCTGAATATGAGGCCGGGGTTTATCTGGTTCGTGTATCAGATGGGCAGCACGCTTTTATCCAAAGAGTATTCAAGCATTAAAACAAAAAACGCTCCTGAATGGAGCTTTTTTTTAATTATTATATTGTATTACTTACAAGTATTGAGCTATCTCTTCCGTTATCTGGGTAATAAATTCAGCTACTGATTTAGCCCCTTGGTCGCCATGGCCTTGTTTACGAATGGAAACAGTATTTTCTGCAGCTTCTTTTTCGCCAACCACCAACATGTAAGGAACTCGTTTTAACTCCGTATCGCGAATCTTCTTACCTATCTTTTCGGCACGCTCATCAATAGATACTTCAATGCCATGTTTTTTCAGTTCTGTTTTAACCTGCTTGGCGTAGTCAATGTATTTATCGCTGATAGGCAATATAGAAACCTGTTGAGGAGCTAACCATACCGGGAACTTACCGGCATAGTGTTCCAATAGGAAGCCTATCATACGCTCGTGGGTAGAAAGCGGTGCTCGGTGAATAATAATAGGACGTTCCTTCTCATTCTTTTCGTTGGTGAACCATAAGTCGAAACGCTCGGCCTGGGCAAAGTCTACCTGGTTGGTGGCAATGGTAAATTCTTTTCCAATGGCACTCCAAATCTGAATGTCAATTTTAGGGCCGTAGAAGGCTGCCTCATCGGCTACCTCTACAAAAGGCAATCCTGATTTCTGCAAAACTCTTCTCACCATATCTTCCGTTTCGTTCCAAAGCGGAGCATTATCAATATACTTCTGCCCTAGTTTTTCGGGGGAGTGCTTGCTGAAGCGCATCTGGTATTTTTCAATGCCGAATATTTTAAAATATTTCACATAGAGTTCGTTTACCTTCATAAACTCTTCTTCAAATTGCTCTTTGGTGCAGTAGATATGTGCATCATTCATCTGCATGGAGCGCACCCGCATCAAACCCATTAATTCTCCGCTTTGTTCGTAGCGATAGCAGGTGCCATATTCAGCTAAACGCATGGGCATATCGCGGTAGGACTTGGGCACTGCACCGAATATTTTATGGTGATGCGGACAGTTCATGGCTTTCAGATAGTATTTGCCCCCATCCATTTCCATAGGTGGAAACATCGAGTCGGCATAGTATGGAAGGTGACCGCTACGCAGGTACAATGCCTCTTTAGCAATATGCGGAGTTTTTACACGCACATAACCCTGCTCGTTTTCATTCTTTTTGGCAAGCGCTTCCAGCTTTTCAATAATAGCAGCACCGTTAGGCAGCCACAGAGGTAAACCCGGGCCTACTTCATCGTCAAACGTAAAGATATCCAACTCTTTACCTATTACCCGGTGGTCGCGTTTTTTGGCTTCTTCCAGCATGGCCAGGTGCGCATCCAGCATTTGCTGTTTAGGAAAGGTAATGCCGTAAATACGGGTTAGCTGTTTGTTGTTTGAATCACCTTTCCAGTAAGCTCCGGCTATGTTCAGCAGCTTGATGGCTTTGATATGGCCGGTGGATGGAATATGCGGCCCGCGGCACAGGTCGGTAAAGTTGCCTTGTTTGTAGAAGGTTATTTCTCCGTCATTCAGGCCCGACAGCAAATCCAGTTTATACTCATCGCCCTTCTCGGTAAAATACTTTACCGCTTCGGCTTTAGGCATTTCGCTGCGCTCGTATTTATTGTCCTGCTTAGCTAATTCAATCATCAGCTTTTCCACTCTTTCTAAATCGGCTTCGCTCAGGGTTTGACCGCCCATGTCAATATCATAGTAGTAGCCGTTATCTAACGGTGGACCTACCCAGAACTTTACACCCGGAAACAAAGTCTCTACCGCCTCGGCCATTAAGTGCGCGCTGGAATGCCAGAACGTTTTCTTGCCTCCTTCATCTTCAAACTTTAATAGTTTGAGCGAAGAACTCTGCGGTATGGGGCGAGATAAATCCCAAACTTCACCGTTTACTTCGGCAGCTATCACTGCCTTAGCCAGTCCCTGACTGATACTGGCTGCCACTTCATAAGCCGTTACACCTTCGTTATATTCCCGAACACTTCCATCGGGCAGAGTAATATTGATCATGCGAATACGTTTTTAATTTGTCAAGGCGCGAATATAACAGAGATTGATAATTGACGATTGAGGATTTTAATTAGCTGACGATAAACTTTATCCTATTTTCAAACAACAAAACACTGAACATGCGTGCCATCATTCTGAGCTCCTTCCTATTATTGTTTATGGGTATAACCGCTGTATCTCAGCCTATGCCGGCTAGCAGCCTCTGGCGAATAGTTATAGACGGACAAGAACATCCTGCCGGAGGCAGTATCAGCAAAGAGCAGCTACAGAAACTTTATACATGGCAGATAAAAGATGCCGCCAAAGGCACCATCGCCAAGCCCGAAAGCTTTAGCTGGGTTATCAGCAGCAAGGGACAAATTTTTAAAGGAGATTGCCGAACCGGGCTGGCATTGTTTACCACTAAGGCCGAAAAGCTAAGCCACGGAGATATTGTTTTTCTCGACCACATAGTTTGCAACCAACGCAAACTTGGCCAAATGGTCTTTACGGTGGAATAGGTTGGTGGCAAGGTTCACACTGTTCAGCTTGCCAAAGACCATAAATGGCAAGCTCTTACCCTGAGTTTTCATGTCATTACGACATGCAGCCATTTGCTGCACAAAAGCCCTCATTTTGTTCAAAAATTCATCAAAATGCTGCTTTATGCCTCAAATAAATACACGAAAGTGTCATACTTTCTTGAGAATAGTTAATACTTTCTTAAGAATACTTAATACTTTCTTGAGAATACTTAATACATTTATAAGAATAGCTGATGTTTTCTTAGAACAAGTTCATACTATTTCAAAACAGTATGATACATTCTTAGAACAGTAAGATACTTTTACAAGATAACCTCATACTTTCTTAAGAAAGTATGAGGTTATCGTCTGTTTTATACTTACTCCAGGGAGCTTTTTAGAAACTTTCAGTAGCTTGATACTACTATTCCAAGGCGCAGAGCCACCGGTAATAAGCTAAGCAAAACCGGTAAGAAGCAGTATTTAAGTTAGTGCAAGGCAGAGATAAACGGAGCAACTAACTGAAAATAAGCTGAACTTCTATCTCGACCTTCCCGGTAGTTAAATGAAGATGTTCAGAAGAAACAGGCAGCTGTTAAACTGCGGGCCACTAACCGTAAACAGTTTTTACTTGCCGCCCTGCAAACTGTTTAAATGCTGTTGTGCCCGTTTAAAATCGGGGTCTATGTTGAGGCAGGTTTGGTAGAGGGCAATGGCTTCGTTTTTCTTGCCTAAATCTTCGGCACACAGGCCCTTGCTGAAATAGGCACCGGCATAGGCGGGTTCTATTTTGGTAGCCAGGTCGTAATACTTATATGCCTCCTGCACCGAGTCCATTTGATAATAGCAGAAAGCGGCACCCATGTAGGCTTCGGTGTTTTTATAATTGAGGTCAATTACTTTTTTAAAGTTCTCAATGGCGCGGTTCAGCTTCTCGGCAGCGGCTTCGGTTTTATCGGCATCATACAACTTTACGCCTACATCTTTCAGCAAATTGGCTTTGGCATACAGCGCATCTTCGGGCTTGGGGCTTACCTTAATGGCATTGTCAAAATACTTCTCGGCATTCTTATCGTTTTTGTTGTTCAGCAGCAAACCAATCTGCACATAGGCATTATAAAACTTCGGGTTCAGCTCGGTAGCTGTTTGAAAGGCCGAAAGGGCGCGCACCGTATCACCGGTTTCTTTAAAAATAGTTCCCTTGTAGAAATAGATATCGGCATTCTGCGGGTCTTTTTCAATGGCCAGATTCAGATACTCCAAAGCCGATTGGTAATTGCCCGGCACCGTTTTATCAATATATATCAGTTCAGCCGCTTTTACGTAATAAGCGGTATTCATCGAATCGGTGACAATGGCTTTGTTCATGATAGCCACTCCTCGTTTCAGGTCGCCTGTTTTTTTGAAAAGCTCAGCCGCATACAGGTAAAACTCGGGACGAAGCGAGTCGAGTGTGAGGGCCAGAAACATATCGGTGGCAGCACTTTTATAATCGGCATTGGCTTCAAAAATCTGTGCGCGTTTGTAATACAAAAACGGATTGAGCGAGTCCAGACTAATTTCCTGATTCACGGCATCCAGCTTGGGAATAGAAGAGGTGCTGTCGGTTTTTATGTCATCAACTTTATTGGAACTGCATTGCTTACAGCTTTGAAAAGATGCCACCACCAGCAACAGAAGAGAAATTACAAACAGAGTTTTTTTCATGCGGCCAAGTTAAAGGGAATTACGAAAATAGAAATGCGCCATCAGCATGGGTCAGGTTGATGACTGCTTGAGAATGCGCAGTTCTTTGGGCATATAGTTATTGAAACGTCCTTCCATCATTTTCATCCAGCCCAGCCGTTGACCCTGATAGGTAGCCAGACACCACCCGCGCAAGTCTGATTGAATACGCGGGGTTTCGCAACGCAGAAAGGCGATGGCCTCATTGTAAGTCAGTTCAATGGAAGGTAAATCATTTTGCAGATGAATGCTGAGCGCCAGGTCATGTGCCGGTAGAAAGTCTTTGCCCTTGGTGGTGCCCAGATACACGCCTGCATGACGCACATAAAGGAATCTCTCGAGGTAACGAAAATCGCTGAACAGGCTCTGCGGCATAGCAAACAGAAAGTCCTTCTTCTGGAAAATATTAAAACCTTCAGGCTGCTGAAGATACTTGAGAGCAATGGGGTTTACTTGTTTGGCCGAAGAAGAATCAGGGCGGTTATTGCCCGGTGTCCAATCACCGGCTTTCTTTAGTAAAGCGATGTAGAAGCCTTCGCCTTTTATTTGATGCGGATAAAACTGATAACCATATTCCATTCTCTGCTGGCCAAAGTTTTCGGTTTCTATGGGAACAGCCGTAAGTCCGCTGGCGGCAATTTGTAAATCGTTTTCAATGGGCTCAAAGGTGCAGGTAGAGTATATAATATAGCCCCCAGGCTTTAAGCAGGCCACGGCATTTTGAAGAATATCTTTTTGACGAACGACACACATCTCTACGTTCTGCTCACTCCATTCGGCAATGGCATTCTTATCTTTCCGGAACATGCCTTCTCCGCTGCACGGAGCATCAATCAGAATGACATCGAAGAAGTTTTCGAGCTTCGCAAAATCAATCGGATTGTTTTGTGTTACCACACAGTTAGCGGTTCCCCATTTCACTATGTTCTGTTGCAGGATATTATTTCTGCCGGGTATTACTTCATTGCTCACCAGCAAACTATGAGCGTTCATTAAAGAAAGAAGATGAGTTGACTTGCCACCGGGGGCTGCACACATATCCAGCACGTTCAGTGCCTTACTCGTGGCGGTTTCATTCTCCATAATCTGATTCCAGGCCTGCTCTACAAACATGGAACTGGCTTCCTGCACGTAGTAAGTTCCTGCATGAAAAGGCGGGTCGAAAGTAAAGGAAGGTCGCTCGGCCAGATACTTGCCGCGGGTGCACCAGGTAACCGATTCTTCGTTATCAAATTGCGTAGTCGGCTTGTAAGGATTGATGCGCACCGAAACAGGAGAGGAGGTATCCAGACTTTTCAAAAAAGCCTCTGACTCATTTCCCAGCAGCTTATTCATTCGGCTGATAAAAGCCTCGGGATATTTGTTTTCGGTTGGTATCATAACGGATGCAGGAAACGGGAACTCCGGTGAAGAGTCATTTAAAAATGCAAAGTAAACCTATCCGTTGGCAGTGGCTGCTTTTTGAGCATTTAAAACTTCTTTCCAGTAGGCCTTTCCATAGTTGACGAATATTTCATCACCGGCTTTTATTCTGCGGGTAGCGGCCAAATACATCGAGTGATCTTCGGCTGAACAGAACTGCGCATTGTTGAATAGGCCGGGTATAACACTTAGTCCTCTGGCATCGTTGGCATAGCGCGCTTCTCCCTGCACATCAATGCACTCACCGCTGCCATCGTTTATTTCGAGCAAATAGTCATTATCTGCATGGTGAGCTTCAATTTCCGCTACGGTGTGTCTGGGCCCTGTAATCAGCACAATTACTTCACCGCGTTTAATATCTTCTTCAGCAAATAATCCTTTACCGGCTCCCGGTATAACTGATTCGCCAATGCGCACTTTCTTCATTCTACCTGTCAAGCAATTTTTTTGAGGGCGCAAGATTAGCGAATATCCTTCAGTAATGCTAAGGCCGTGAGTAAATACTTACAGTTTTTCTATTTCTATTAATCGCTCGCTTATTACGTTCAGCATTTCATTCACGGTTTCTCTGCTCTGCGGTTCGCTGAGCTGGTAATTATCTGCCATCCAGTTATAATCAAACTCTTTAAACTTAGCCTGCAGGCGGTCGCGCCAAACGCCCATACCCCAGGCAAATATTTTAGCGCCATCACCCTCGGCACTGGCCTCTCCACTTAAGAACGGAAGTGAGAGTAAAACCAATACGCACAAGCAGGCATGCTGATAGTCCTGCATCATTTTAGTAAACGAATAATCAATTACTCCTTTAGCCGTCAAATGCCGGTGATACGATTCCAGACATTGTTTCTCCACCTGAGCCCGGTGCTCGGGTGCCAGACTCAGGACAAGGAAATAAGCCAGGTCATAAACACCTACACCTTTGCGAACAGCCTGCCAGTCAATAAAGACAAAGCGACCTTCGGTTTCACTTTTCGGAAACATCATATTGCCAATTCGTGCATCGCCATGCACAATGGTTTGCTGACGATTCATTTGCTGCCAGCTCTGCACAAGAATTTTACGGGCTGCTTTACTCCAGCTAAAGGCTACCATCGAGTCGAACAGATAGACCGTGTTATCATCAATGGGCAACACTTTTTTCATGCGCTCTTCGGTACAGTTCCAAAATCGCGCATGCAGGGTGGCCATGTTTTGTAAAACCAATTCAAGATGTTCGGGCGTAAAGTCTTTGTAAATAGAATCTTTATGCTCGATGCAATTGCCCATGTATTCGGTGATGAGACATAAGTTGCCGGTTAGTACCGACATTTCAGCTACATACACTTCAGGCGAAGGAACCTGCCGGTCAGTTTTTACAAACAGATTATTGAAATCAATCTCTTTAATATGATTCAGCTGCAAATTGAAAATGGTGCGGTTCCAGACTGAGCCTACGTTGGGCGCAAACTTGGCAAAGAGTTGCAGGGTTTTGCTCGCTCCGTTCAGGCTGTATTCGATGCGGATGATACCGGCATTGGAACGAAAAATCATATCCTGATTTAATGCCGTTACATGGTAGTCGTTCACTACTGCATTAGCAGGAAGAATGCCTCGTTGTTTTAAACGATTGATGCACCACTCTTGTTTTTGTTTCAGTTCTTCTACATCGCGCGGAAAGGGTAAGGTAAATTTCAGTTTTCTATCGAGCCATACAACCAGAAAAGTGCCACCCACAATAGGCAGATAAAGACACCAGAGTATGGTGGTTTTAATATTTCTAAGGAGAGACATATAACGTATGGAAATTGCGCGATGAAAGTATTTAAAAACGGCATGCCACCAATAGGCCAACGTTGTCAGTCGCGATATTTTGTGCTCAGAAAGTTTAATTTCACGGCTAAAATATATCCTCTTATGAATCAATACATGACTCTCTTTCTGGCTATGCTCACCACCCTTTCTGTGACAGCACAGTTACCGCAAATAAGTCTGGTGCAGTTAGCCGGTTCTTACGCCAGCCCGGTCGACATCAAAAGCTGTGGCGACCAGCGTTTATTTATAGTAGAGCAGAAAGGACTGATTCGTATATTATATAAGGATGGCACCAAGCAGACCACTCCTTTTTTAGATATTGATGCCCGGGTGAATAATGCTCAGGATGAGCAGGGGCTTTTGGGTGTTGCCTTCAGCCCGAATTATAAACAGGATGGTTATTTCTATGTGCAGTATACCACCGGGCCCGGTGTTGATTCAATCCGTATTTCCCGGTTCAGCGTACTGACCAATGATTCTACACAGGCTGATCCGAACAGTGAACGGGTTTTAATTTCCTTTAGAGATTTGGAATGGAATCACAACGGGGGGAACCTGATGTTTGGTCCCGATGGTTACTTATATATAACAGAAGGAGATGGCGGAAGTGGCAATGACCCGGATGCCTCACATGGCACCGGAGGTAACGGACAAAACCAAAATACCTTTTTCGGAAAAATGCTTCGCCTCGATGTGAGCAATCCGGGAGTAGGTTACTCGGTACCGCCAACTAATCCTTTTGTGGGAGTGCCTAACACCAAGCCTGAAATATGGGCTTATGGTTTACGCAATCCATGGCGCTGCAGCTTCGACCGTGTTACCGGTGATTTGTGGATAGGTGATGTGGGACAAAATACATACGAGGAAATCGATTTTCAGGATGCCGGCAGTGCCGGAGGACAGAACTACGGATGGCGTTGCCGCGAAGGTTTTCATGTGTGCCCTTCCAGCAATACTACCGGATGTTCTGCCAGCGGTTATGTTGACCCGGTTGCGGAGATATTACATGCTAACGGAGCCTGTTCCATTACAGGCGGATATGTTTACCGCGGCACACAATACAGCAAACTCTTTGGCCTCTATCTGTTCACCGATTATTGCAACGGACAAATCTGGACGATTAAGAAAAACGGAAATACGTTTGACTTAGACACGCTTCAGAACTTCGACAATTATCAATATACTTCTTTCGGTCAGGATAATCTGGGCGAGTTGTATCTGGCTTATCGCGGGTCTTCTACCGGCAGCACGGGTAGAATTTACCGGATAACCGAAACTTCTGATTGCAAGCCTGTTGCTTTTATCTCTTTAAATGACACGGTGCAAGGTTGTAATCCGGTGTCCATCTCCGCCCTGCAAGGCGATACTTTATCCTATCAGTGGTATGATTCGAATGGCCCGGTGAATGGTGCCGGTACCTATCAGTTCAGCCCGTCACAAAGTGGTTGGTATAAAGTGAAGGTTTCTAAGCAACAAGTAGGCTGCGAAGCCATGAGCGATTCGGTTTATGTAGTGCTGAACGAGCCGACCGCTTTGTCGGTGGCTAATGCACCCCTTGTGTTTTGCAATACGGCTTCGGTGTATGATTTGAATACCTATGTAACGCCAACCGGTGGCAACTTTAGCGGCACAGGCGTAAGCGGCACTAACTTTGACCCGGTTAGCGCAACTTTGGGTAATAACAACATTACCTATACCTACACCAACACGTTTGGCTGTGTATCATCGCTTGGTTTTAATGCGGAGGTAGGCAGTGCTACTACGTTGGGCCGCAACCTGACCGATTCGCTGTTTTGTTCTAGCGAAATTCCTTTGGTTATAGATAGTATAATATTACCGGCAGGCGGACTTTATTCCGGCAGCGGAGTGTCGGGTAATACGTTTAATCCGGCATTGGCCGCCATTGGCAGTAATGCGGTAACCTACAGCTATACCAATACTTTTGGCTGTGTGTCTACCGAGGTGATTAATTTTGAGGTGGATGATTGTACCGGTTTGCAGGACATGAAGAAAGAAGTAGCCTTCGATATATTCCCGAATCCATCTAAAGGTGTTTTCACCGTTCATGTTGCGGTGAATACGATACAGCAGGCCGAGTTGATAGTGACTGATGGAGTAGGTAAGATGTGTTATCGCAAAGCGGTTACGCTGCATCCTGCAAAAACAGAACTGCCGGTAGAACTTAGTCTGGCTAAAGGTGTTTATACCATACAACTGAAAGGAGAGAAGGGCAACGCAGTGCGCAGTTTAGTGATTGAATAATTTTTATCGAAAAACTAATAGATACAGACTTCCGCCTTGCAACAGCGGAAGTCTTTTTTAATTCAAAGAATACTATGAAGAAAATACTGACGCTGATATTCCTGATAACCTGTTTGCAGATGTTTGCACAACAGCGCTTCACTTTACGTCTGGAGCCCTCTACTCTTAGTTCGGCACCGGCCGTTCACTCCGGAGCGTTTGGCACCTATAACAACAAGTGGTTTTTTATAGGCGGCAGAAAGAATGGTTTGCATGGCTTTCTTCCTCCTTCTTCGTTTCCTGAAACCGGTGTAAACGACAGCATCTATATTACCGACCCGGTGGCTAACCAACAGTGGAGCGCTTCTACCTATCAGTTGCCCGATACCATCCGCGAAGCTATTAACTCTTCTAACATGGAGTTTTATCTCAGCGACTCCATCCTTTATATGGTGGGCGGATACGGCTGGCAGGAAGCCGTGACAGAATTTATTACGTTTCATACTCTGACGGCCATCAACATGAAAGGCTTGATGAATGATGTGATCAACGCTCAACCCATAGCAGGTAACTTCCGACAGATAAAAGATTCATCACTGGCCATTTGCGGGGCACATCTGGCTAAAATGGACTCTACTTATTATTTAGTTTTCGGACATCGTTATGACGGGCACTATGACCGGTTGGGAACTTTGGGTATTGCCGTGCAAACCTACAGCTGTGAAGTGCGCAAGTTTCAGATAGCCGATGATGGGAATAATCTTTCTGTCTATAACTATCAGGCTATTCGCGATACGGCTAATTTCAGACGAAGAGATTATAATCTGATTCCTTTTCTGGATCCGTTTCGCGGAGAGGGCTTACTGGCCTTCAGTGGAGTGTTCAGGCCCGATGTGAATTTGCCGTATCTGAATTGCATCGAAATTTTTAAAGACACGGTGATTGTGCGAAACGATTTTAATCAGAACCTGAGCCAGTATCACAGCGCGGTTTGTGCCCTCTACGATTCCATTACCATGCTGCAGCACAATCTTTTTTTTGGCGGCATGAGTATGTATTATATGGATACGCTGACGCAGCAAACTATTCACGATACGCTGGTTCCCTTTGTGAGAACCATCAGCGATGTGGCGCGCGATATTGATTTGAATTATCACGAATTTGATGCCGGTATCCGAATGCCTGCTTTGCTGGGCACCAATGCTTATTTCTTACCCGACTGGAATGTGCCAACCTATGCCGGTCATTTTATCCATCTGAATCGTTTGCCGCATCATCAGCGCCTTGGTTTTATCACCGGAGGTATTGAGAGCCTGGACTTGAATATTGCCGATAACAATCCCGGAGCGCAGAGTTTTGCCAGTGCGCGGGTCTATGAAGTTTGGTTAGATACCATTGAAACAGGAGTTGGCATGCAGGAAGTAAGCAACGCGGTTCTTGATTTTGCTGTTTATCCCAATCCCGTGAATGAAACGGCTCAGATAGAATTTGAGTTAAAGAATCAGCAGACGATTAAAATTCAGTTATTAGATGCCAAGGGCAGTCTGGTAAGTGAGGTGCTGAACCAAGCGGTGAATGCCGGGAAACAAAAACTCCTTTTCAATATGGCTGCATATTCAAAAGGAGTTTATCACTGCCTCATTACCGCAGGTAATCAGCGTAAATCTATTCGGCTGGTGAAGAACTAGCTTCGGTAGTATCTGAAACATCTTCTGTCACCGGAGTGGTGTTGTTAGCTGATACTTCTTCGGCAACCGCTGCCTTTTCTTTTTTCTTGCCTTTGTTCACCTGTTTCAGCAGGTTCTCTAAGGTAAGGCGTATATCTTTCAGTTTAGCTTCTTTGCTGTTAATGGTTTCCTGAAGCATATTGCTTTTTACTTTGAGCAACTGCATTTCAAGCGAAGACACTTTACTGCTGTCGCCTTTCTTCTGCATGTATTCAAAGTCCTTTTTATCACGGTTGAGCGACTGCTCCATCTTCTCAATTACTTCATTCAACCCTTTCACCCGCGAAGCAGTTACATCATTAAAAAAGTGATTGCGCTGATCGTTGATATAATGAAACAGCGAATCGGAAGCTTTGCGCACCTGCGCATCATCGGCTTTGCTGTAGCGGTTTTTTCGGCTTTCGTTTTGCAGGGTTTTCAGTTCTTCCAGCAGGGCTTTGAAATTAGCCTTCTCGGTTACCTTTTTCTTCAGCTCTTCGAGTTTCGCCAATACTTCATCGCGCAGTTTACCCGATGCCGCTTCAAACTCGGCACTCTCGGTTTTGCGGAAAGTTTTCAGCTTTTCAAAAATGGAATTCACATCATCCTTAATCTTATCCAGCCCGTCCTGACTGATATCGCGTTCCTTCCGGTGTTCCAACACACGCTCCCAAAACGACTTGGCATCGTCAAACAACTGACGGTCATACTGCACCAGTTCAGCGGCTTTCTTTTTCAATACATCCAACTCATTCAGGTAACTCTCCCATAACTTAGCCGTCAGTAACGTATACGCCCACTCGTTTTGCTTAATTCTTATTTTGCCCGCCTCTTCTGACCGGATGTCATCGGGCAGAAGAGATTCCGCATTCAGGTTAGGGTTAATAAATACGGCCGTTTCAGGAAATTCAAATGCATCACCCGCTATCCATTGCGTTTCCAACTGTTGCTGCAAATCTCCTTTCAGTGATTTTTTAGGTACGATGTATAAATCAACCTTAAACTCATCTTCTTTCAGTTGATAAGCCAGTATTACTTCCTTGTCGTCAGCGGTTAAACCGTTGGCTGTAAATCGCGATTGCATGTAAAAAACTTTTGGTGTCCGAATTTATTAAGCCGTCAAAGATAATTCTTCGCACTAGAAAGTGTAATCAATATTTAAGTGTTTTCAAATACGGTAAAAACAAATCAAATCATTCATCTTCGTTTTATGAAACTGAATGCGGCACTCATTGAACAGTTGCGGGAAGAATTAAACCGTCCATTGCCCGGTGAGGTGGCGCAGTACCGGATGGCCCCTTCATATCGGCCGCGGCTGAGCGAAGAAGAGATACGGCAGCGAAACCCGCGTGTGAGCGGAGTCATGTTATTGCTATATGAAAAAAACAACTCGCTGCATATTGTTTTTACTCAACGCAAAACTTATGAAGGCGTACACAGCGGACAAATGAGTTTTCCGGGAGGTAAGCAGGAGTCGGGCGATTTAACGCTGGTGCATACCGCTCTGCGCGAAACGTATGAAGAAGTAGGTGTGAAACCGGATGCCATTGAAATAATTGGCCGGTTAAGCCACTTGTATATTCCGCCCAGTAATTTTCTGGTGCATCCATCGGTTGGCTTTTCACCGGCTATTGAAGAGTTTATACCTCAACCGCAGGAGGTGGAAAAAGTAGTGGAGATACCCGTAGCGTTTTTCCTCGATTCGAAAAACATTAACCTGCAAACAGAAATCAAATTGTTTAACAACACTACGGTACGCGTACCGGCTTATATTTACAACCGGCACATTATCTGGGGCGCCACCGCCATTATGCTCAGTGAGTTTACTTTTATTCTCGAAAAAATTGTTTCACCTAAACCCTAAATCATGTACACCCGAATCAGCGATTTTTTACACCAATGGAAATACGAAAGTGAAGGCACGCTCAAGCTGTTTAACCTGATGAGCGATGATATGCTGAACAAAAAAATCAATGAACGTATCCGCAGTGCCGGTTTTCTGGCCTGGCATATCACCCACACGGTGAAGGAAATGATGGAGAAAGCCGGACTGAAAATTGACGGTAAAGACCAGTCGAATTATAACGGAGAAAGTGTGCGTGAAATTTATGCATGTTATCAGCAATCGTCTGAAAGTCTGGTGCGTGAACTGGCCAACTGGAAAGATGAAGACCTGCTGATAGAAACCGAAATGTATGGCGAAAAATGGAAACGTGGCGTTACGCTCGATATCCTGATTAAACATCAGGCTCACCACCGCGGACAGTTGGAAATTATTATGCGCTATTATGGTTTGAAAGTAACCAGTGTTTATGGACCTGCCTTTGAAGAATGGGCGGCCTATGGTATGGAGCCAATGCCATAAGGGAATGATGTTTGAATCTTTTCCGCTCAGCGGAGCGGCTCATTTGCCCGATGACCTTGCGCTTTATCACTTCGCCAGCTGATCATAATCAGAACTTCCCCATGGTTAGGTGCATACCTTTGCGGTTAAACTAAAAATACCATGAAAAAAAGTATTCTCCTGCTGTTGTTTGCAGGCCTGTTATCTGTAACAGCCTTACAGGCTCAGTTTTCTCTTCAAAAGGCTGTGCTGGAAGTATTTACAGGCTCCTGGTCACAGTATTCTACCGATGCCATTGTCAAGCTCGACTCGGCTTTAATAGGTCACAACTTTGCTTTTCCGGTGAATGTACATACCAGTGATAGTATGGCAACGCCCGAAGGTACCGATTTAGACCTGTTCTATTCGGCCCTTTATCCAATCATGAATATTAACCGGTCAGGATCCTTAAAATCACGTACGTTGTGGAGCAGTTCTGTGAGCAGCGTTTTGGCGGGTGCTGCATCGGTAACGGTAGAATTTGATTCGGTGCAGTACAACACCGGCTCGCGGCAACTGGATGTGTATATCAAAGCTTTATTTACCGGGACGGTAACAGGCGATTTGCGCTTTAACTGCGTGGTTGTAGAAGATAGTGTGGTGGGTAGCGGAGCCGGTTATGACCAGGCTAATTATTACAACACTATTTCCGGACATACTTATTACGGAGCCGGAGATCCGGTGGTAGGTTTACCTCACCGCTATGTGGCGCGCGCTTATTTGGGAGGTACCTGGGGCACGTCAGGCATTATTCCTTCTTCTGTAGTATTCGGGCAAACATTTACACAGCATTATACCTACACCGTGCCTGCCGGCTTTAATCCGGCTATGATTTCGCTGGTGGGTATGGTTTCTTTTTACAACGGCAATAACCCGGCCGACCGCGCCATATTAAATGCCGAGCGCTGGCCGCATATTACCAACCCGGTTGCTTTGCAGGTTCCGGCCCAGACCTCCGAAAGTTTCAGTATGTATCCTAACCCGGTCGCTAGCTGCCTGATGCTGCACTCAACGGCAGAAGGCCCGATGAGTATCGTGAACCAACTGGGTGAAACCGTTCTGACCCGTTTCCTGACCCGAGGCAATAACCAGATTACGTTCCATTTACCTTCGGGAACCTATTGGGTAATGTTCAACTCGGCCGTAAAAAAACTGATGGTAACGGAGTAGAAGGAGTGGAGAGTACGCTGTATGCCCCTGGTAAACCTCGCCCGGCAATTTCGGGGTGTTGAAATAGGAATCTGAAGCGGAAATCTGATTGTTTATCAAGTCACTCGTGCGTGTGCCATCATATTCCTGCTGTCCGCATCTCATTGGGAGCACCGCCATGAAGCTTTCCGGTTTCATCTATCTTTTCTGAAAAGGCTGCCGTTACCCTATAGCAAAGTTCCTTCTCAGTTTACTCCGCCTGTGAGCAGATACAGGTTACATAATCTTAATTGGCTGAATGTACCGACATTTTTTTCAGCTAAGCTTTCTCTAAATTTGCGGGTGATATTTTTCTCCATAACCAAAAATTAATGTTGAATGAAAAAAGTCTACACTACACTTGTTGCAGTGGCGGCCGTACCGGTGTTGATGTATGCACAATCGCTTACACCAACTGTCATAGCCAGCACCGGTGGGTTCTCCAGCAACGCCAATGGTAGTCTATCCTACACAGTAGGTGAAATGACCATGGTTCAAACCTTTTCTGCCAACGGAAACATTCTGACACAAGGTTTCCAACAACCCAACGATATTTCCGTTGGATTAATCGATTTGACAAAAGACGAATATGGTTCTTTTGTTCTTTACCCTAACCCGGCTGTAGATAACCTATGGTTCTCTTTTCAGTTTCCGCAATCGGGTAAAATTACTGTTGCTGTTTATAATACACTGGGCCAAAAAGTAGCCGATGTATATAACGGCAATTACACAACCGGCAAAACAACAGATGGTTTTGCGGTGTCGGGCTTTGCAGCCGGTACTTATTTTCTTTCTCTTCAGTTTACCGGAGAAAAAGACAACAAAGCCTATCTGGTTACCAAGCCTTTTCAAATCATTAATTAATTTATTACCTAAAAACAAAAGCACATGAAAAAAATTATAATCACCTGGATGGCGTTTACTCTGACAACCCTGACTCTGTGGGCGCAGTCACCACAATCCATGAACTATCAGGCCATAGTACGCAATAATGCAGGGGTACCTGTATCTAACGGAACCAGCGTTCAGCTGCGTTTTACCATACACGATGGCACGGCCGGTGGTACCGCGGTATATACCGAAACTATCAGCACCACCGCCAACCCGCTGGGCTTAGTCATAGCGGCTATTGGCAGCACGGCCAATTTAAGTACCGTTGACTGGGCTTCGGGAGCTAAGTATTTACAGGTAGAAGCAAAAGTAGGCAGCGGCAGTTTTACCGATATGGGAACATCGCAATTGTTGAGTGTTCCTTATGCTTTATATGCAGCTAACTCACCGGCCGGTGCCACCGGTGCTACCGGTGCTCAAGGCCCGCAGGGACCAGCCGGTGCTACCGGTGCCGATGGTGCTACCGGTTCACAAGGACCAACCGGTGCCGATGGTGCTACCGGTGCTCAGGGCCCGCAAGGTGCAGCCGGTGCTACGGGTTCTACCGGAGCTCAGGGTGTACAGGGGCTGCAAGGTCCGTCAGGAGCTCAGGGTTTGCAGGGGCTGCAGGGTGCAGCCGGTGCTACCGGTGCTACGGGTGCTACCGGTGCTCAAGGTTTGCAGGGTCTGCAGGGGGTAGCCGGTCCAACCGGTGCAACCGGGTCTCAAGGTAATGCCGGTGCTACCGGTGCCGATGGTGCAACCGGGTCTCAAGGTAATGCCGGTGCTACCGGTGCTACCGGTGCAACGGGTGCTACCGGACCTGGCGGAGTAACCGGAACAACCGGTTATGTTTCAAAGTTTACTTCGGCAAACACACTTGGAAACTCTCAGATTCAGGATAACGGAACCAATATTTCTATAAACGCTGCACCTTCTACTCTTTACCGTTTTTATGTATATAACCAACAGTTAACCGCTAATGGCGATGGTCAGGCAACCGTGTATGGTTACCGAACACGCGATACCCAGAATGATGGTACCGGTTACAGCCAAATTGCAGCTAATGATGCTACCCGCGGATTTAATTTTTGGGGTGATGTATATACTTTTGGTGTAGGTGGTTGGAACTATAACGACTACAGCCGTTGTGGAGGAACTTTTGGTGCTGAGGTATCGGGTAACTACTGGGGCTCATTAGGTTACCGCTCTTCGGGGCTGCTTAACTACGGAGTGTATGGTAGTTCTGCTTATGCAACCGGAGCCGGACGTATGGCCAGTTCTGCATCTACCGGTATTGGAGGTGGTTTTTATGGCGATTTGATGGGTGGTTGGGTTCGCGGCAATGTGATGGGTTTAATGACTTCGGGTAGTATGTTCTCTTCTTACAACGTAGGCAATGAATATACCGAAGGTAAACAGATTGAACTTGTCACTAATGCCAATGGCTCCAAAGTTCCTGCTTATACAATGACCTCAACCGGCAGCAAGGTATATGGCGATGGTTCAGCAGCTTTAAGCAATGGAACAACCCGTGTAAACTTTGATGCAGCTTTTGCCGCTATGATTAATCCAGGTGAAACACCTACCATTACAGTTTCTCCTAAAGGCGGATGGGCTAACCTTTATATAGTTAGTGTTGATGCCGAAGGTTTTACAGTAGCCGAAGCGAATAACGGCAACTCTAACACCGCCTTTAACTGGATAGCTGTGGCTAACCGCGTGGATGGAAAGATTGAAGTGCCTGCACAAATGCTTGAAAACGATTTCAAGGATAATATGCAGGGCGTGATGTTTAACGAAGCCAACAAAGAACAGTCGGGTAAGCCTGTATGGTTTGATGGTAAACAATTGCAGTATACCACTCCGCCAAGTTTAACCCGCGAAGAAAAAATGGCCTTGGAGGGTAAAGCAAAAGGCGCTAATAAGTAGTTCTGTTTTTCCGGTTATTTTTCAGGCCTCCGTTATTCATTTAACGGAGGCTTTTTATTTCAGCCGACTGCCGAGAAGAAATTTTAATTTTGTTCGATGCGAAGGCTTCTCTTTTTATTTCTTCCGCTGTTAAACTGGGCACAAAGCACCCTGCCCAAACCCGATTGCTCCGAAACGTATTACCGCTTTGTTATTACGGCCCTGGCAAATGATAGTATGGAAGGCCGATTGCCCGGTACGGAAGCCGAAAAAAAATCGGCCGGTTTTATTGCCCGCGAACTGGAGCGTATGAACTGTCAACCACTATTCAAAAAAGACTATTTCACCCCCTTTACCTATATCAATCCAGATTCTGTTTTAACCCGCTCGGCAGGTAATGTGGTTGCAAAAATTGAATCTAAAAACCGGGCCTGTGTGGTTATTGGCGCACATTATGACCATTTGGGTATGGGCCGGCATCATTCGCGGGCTCCTTTTACCCAAGCTATACACAACGGTGCCGATGATAACGCCAGCGGAGTGGCTATGATGTTATCTTTGGCCGACTGGTGCCGGCAAAACAAAAACAGTTTGCCGTACAGTGTTATACTCATTGCCTACAGTGGCGAAGAAGATGGCTTATGGGGCTCTAAGTACTTTTTAGACAGCGGCCTAACCGATACTTCCGCCATTTACTGTTATATCAATTTAGATATGGTGGGGCGTCTCAACACGGCAAATCCTATTCTGAAAACGGAAGGATTGCCCGAATACCCCGAATTGGCGGCCTGGTTAATGCCCGATTCGCTGGCCGGTTTCAGCGTTCGTAAGTGTGACCCTATTTTAAAAGACGGCTCAGATAACTACACCTTTGAAACGCACCGCATTAAAGGATTATCTTTTACAACCGGTTTAACCGAACAGTATCACAGGCCCGAAGATGATGCAGATAGAATAAATTACAGCGGTATGGTGCAGATAAGCCGATACCTGCGCCACCTGCTGCTGCAAATTACTCCCCAACCTTAAAGGCGTCAGTTTTATTGTTTGCACCACTTTTTGGCCAAAACAGCCGTTTTATATGCAAAAACAGTCACTTTGAAGCTAAAACCTTCTTCTTTGACCTTCCGGCCACGCTTTTTGAAGGCAAAGCCGAGGCGGGAAGGTCAAAGAACGTGGCCGGAGCATTAAAGAGCTTGGCCGGAACATTAAAGAACGCGGCCGGACTATTAAAAAGCTTGGCCGGACTATCAAAGAACATGGCCGGAGTATTAAAGAGCTTGGCCGGAACATCAAAAAACGTGGCCGGACTATCAAAGAGACTGTGTGTACCATTAAAGAGAGCGTCTGTACCATTGGGATAGCTGGCTAGAACCTTTGGATGTATAGCCAGACCATTAGGATACGAAGTTAGAACATTGGGATACGTGTCTGTACTATCAGCGAGAGTGGCCAAAACATTGGGCGGCTGAGATATGAATAAGAACTTACAGAGCACCAGACCGGAACCCCTTGAAAATGACAACTCCCCAAAAAAACCTCATAAGAGAGATTTGGGGAGTTGCAGTTTGATGAAAGATTGAATGTTACACCACCACGTTAATAATCTTGCCTTTCACAAAAATGAACTTCTTAGGCTCGGCTCCGTTGGTGTATTGTTGTATTTTATCGAGGGCCAGCACCTGTGTGCGTACATCGGCTTCGGTCATATCCAAAGGTAAATTGATTTCGGCCCGCACCTTGCCGTTAATGCTTACGGCATAGTTGAACGAACTTTCGGTCAAATACTTTTCTTCCAGCATTGGATAGATAGCGGTATGCACACTGGTGCTATGGCCTAAGGCACTCCACAACTCTTCGGTAATGAAAGGTGCAAAAGGCGCCAGCACAATCACCAACGGTTCCAGAATTTTCTTTTTGTGGCAGTTCAACGCAGTCAGCTCGTTGGTAGCAATCATGAAGGCCGATACGGAGGTATTGAAGTTCAATCGCTCAATATCTTCGGCAATCTTCTTGATTGTTTTATGCAGAATCTTGTATTCGGCAGCGGTGGGTTCTTCGTCTTTTACCTTCCAGCCTTTATCATCATAAAACAATCGCCAGAATTTCTTCAGGAAATTGCTTACACCGCTAATGCCCTTATCATCCCAAGGTTTGCTCTGCTCAATAGGCCCCAGAAACATCTCGAACATGCGGAAACAATCGGCTCCGTATTTCTCGATTACAAAGTCAGGATTTACTACATTCCATTTGGATTTAGACATCTTCTCAACTTCATGTTCACATAAGAATTCGTTCTTATCGTTTTTGATAAAGTGAGCGCTTAACAACTCTGGTCTCCAAACCATAAGGTTTTGAATATCTAAACCATCCTCCCTTTCGAGTGAAATATCTATCCGCATTAATGAATAAGTAAAGTTTACATTCTGAACTGAAATTTCGGAATTGATATTTTGAGAAACATACTTCTGTAAAATATTCCAACCTTGACTATCTCTGGTTAATACGTTTTTATTCAAATCAGCGATTACATCTTTTGATATGAAGACTCTTTCATTCGTTAATGCTGCTGGAATAGTCAAACTATTATAAGTAGCGAAGACTTCATAAACAAAGGCACTAACCCCCTGTATCATCCCCTGATTTACCAACTTCTTAAAGGGCTCATCGGTGCTTACATATCCTAAGTCAAACAACACCTTGTGCCAAAAGCGGGAGTAGAGCAAATGCCCCACGGCATGTTCGGCACCGCCAAAGTATATATCTACGTTTTGCCAGTAGTCCACTTTATCCTTACCGGCAAAAGCGGTAGGGTTGTTGGGGTCCATATAGCGCAAAAAATACCAACTACTGCCTGCATAGCCGGGCATGGTGTCGGTTTCCAGCCCCTGCTTTACCCAGTCGGCATTGTTGGCCAATGGCGAGCGGCCATCGCCCGTAGGTTTAAAGCTACTCACCTCGGGTAAAGCCAAAGGCAATTCGCTTTCGCTTAGTGCTACGGGTATATCAGCTTCGTCAGTACTGCTATCATCTACAAAAGCGCTGTCGGGTTCACCCAGCACCTCATATTTTATAGGAAAAGGCTCGCCCCAATAGCGCTGGCGGCTGTAGCTGGCATCGCGCAGTTTGTAGTTAACCTTGCGCAGCCCAATACCCATGCTTTCTACACGCTGTATCATAGCTTCAATAGCATCTTTCACTTCCATGCCATTCAAAAAATCACTGTTTATCATTTTGCCCACCTTATCTTCAATGGTAGCGCCCGGGTACATGCTTTTATCAATAATATCCACTATGGGCAAGCCAAACTTTTCGGCAAACTTGCGGTCGCGTTCATCATCGGCCGGCACCGCCATAATAGCGCCCGTGCCATAGCCGGCTAATACATACTCGGCTGTCCAAATGGGCAACTTCTCGCCCGTAAAAGGATGTATGGCATACGAGCCGGTAAACTCACCGGTTACTTTCTTTTCTTGCTGGCGCTCTACATCGCTGCGGCTTTTTACATACGCTAAATATGCATCCATTGCCGAGCGTTGTTCGTTAGTTATCAATTGCTGCATAAACTCATGCTCAGGAGCAATTACCAAAAAGGTAGCGCCAAACAAGGTATCGACACGGGTAGTGAAAACTTCCAAATCTAAGCTACTGGCCACTCTGAATTTCAACAAGCAGCCTTCGCTGCGACCAATCCAGTTGCGTTGTTGCTCTTTTAAACTCTCGCTCCAGTCAATGCGGTTCAGTCCATCCAATAAACGGTCAGCATATTCGGTAATGCGCAAACTCCACTGGCGCATTTTTTTGCGGGTAACGGGGTAGCCTCCGCGCTCGCTCTTGCCGTCTTTTACTTCATCGTTGGCCAACACGCATCCTAAAGCATCGCACCAGTTTACTTCGGTAAAACTACGATAAGCCAAGCGGTAACATTGCAATATGCGCTCTTTCTTTTTGGTAGAAAAAGCGTTCCAGTCATCGGCACTAAATGTTTCATGCAAGGTGGGATCAAACTGTTTCCACTCAGTAGTGCAGCCCCATTTTTCAAATCCGCTAATCAAGGTTTCAATCGGCTCGGCTTTATCATGCTCGCGGTTATACCAACTGTTGAATAGTTGTAAGAAAATCCACTGCGTCCATTTGTAGTAATCGGGCTCGCAGGTTTTTACCTGCCGGCTCCAATCAAAGCTGAAACCTATTTTGTCAAGTTGTTCACGGTAGCGCTCGATAGCCTTGTTGGTCGTATCACGCGGATGAGTTCCGGTTTCAATCGCATATTGTTCGGCCGGCAAACCAAATGCATCGTAGCCCATAGGGTGCAATACGTTGTAGCCTTTTAGCCTTTTGTAACGCGCATATATATCGCTGGCCACATAGCCCAGCGGGTGCCCTACGTGCAACCCTGCCCCACTGGGGTAAGGAAACATATCTAACACATAATACTTGGGTTTAGAGGCATCTTCAGTAACCTGATAAATACCTTTTTCGGCCCAGAACAACTTCCACTTTTCTTCTAATTCGTTGAATTTGTATTCCATTTTATCCCTCTAAAATTAAGAGGACGAAGAAACGTGAAATATTGAATTACGCAAAGCCAACAAACAGCGGTACAGCACTTTACCGCTGCCGGATGCAAAAAAAATGAAAGGGGCCTGATGGCCTTGAGTCACTGTGAACCATTTTATTATTTTCGCCTCCCCACCCGCAAGGGCATTGGTTCATTAAAAAATAAGAATGAAATACGGCATTAAATATTTTGTGTTTATTGGTCTGTTCCTCTCGGCTCAGTTATCTTTTTCGCAGATAGGAAATGGTGATGTAAAAAAGAAATACGACCAAACCGACAAGTTTGCCGAAATGATTAATCTGGTTCGTAACTATTACACCGATACGGTGAACGAAGAGAAACTGGTAGAAGATGCCATAGCCAAGGTGCTGGAAGATCTGGACCCGCATTCCTCTTATGTAGCCGGTAAAGATGTGAAGCGCAGTGAGGAAGGTTTGGTTGGCAACTTTGAGGGTATTGGAGTTACCTTTCAGATATTGAAAGATACAGTGATGATTCTGGAGGTGATTCCCGGTGGCCCATCTGAGAAAGTAGGTTTACAGGCTGGAGATAAAATCATCAAAATAAATGATACCACCTTTGCCGGAACCAAGATTGATAACGATAAAGTGGTGAAGAAACTGCGCGGCAACAAAGGCACTAAAGTACATGTGAGTATCATGCGCAGAAGCGAGCGCAATTTGATAGAGTTTACCATTACCCGCGATAAAATTCCTATTTACAGCATTACCGCCTCCTATATGGCTAAGCCCGGAGTAGGTTACATTCGTTTAGAAAGATTCTCGGCTACTACCATGCAGGAGTTTGTGCAGGCTATTGAAACACTACGAAGCAAGGGGATGAAGGATTTAATTCTGGATTTGCAGGGTAATGTAGGTGGTTACCTGTATACGGCCGTTGATTTGTGTAATCAGTTTCTGGGCGATAATCAATTGATTGTTTACACACAGGGCTTACATGCACCTTACTATCCGTATTTCTCCAACAACCGGGGTATGTTTAAAGAAGGTAAAATCGTGGTTATGATAGATGAAGGGTCCGCTTCAGCAGCCGAAATTCTTTCGGGTTGTATTCAGGATAATGACCGGGGTTTGTTAGTAGGCCGCAGAACCTTTGGTAAAGGGCTGGTTCAAAAACCATTTACCCTTTCCGATGGCTCGCAGGTAAAACTGACTACTGCCCATTATTATACACCAAGTGGTCGTTGTATTCAGAAACCTTATGGTAACGGCAACAAAGATTACCGCGAAGATTATAAAGACCGTTTAGAAAGCGGTGAGTTGTTTGGTAAGGACACCTTCAAGTTTGCCGACTCGTTACATTTTCATACTAAAAACGGCCGTGATGTGTATGGCGGGGGAGGGGTGAAGCCTGATTTTTTTGTGCCTATAGATACCTCCATGAATTCTCCTTTCAGCAACCAGTTAATACGGAGAGGGGTAGAGAACAAATTCTGTTTAGAGTATGTAGATAAAAACCGTGCTGCCCTGACGGCCCAATATCCCACTTCCGATTCGTTCTTCGATAATTTTGAGGCCGATACAAACCTGCTGGGCTTGTATATAGCCGCAGCGGTAGCCGACAGCGCCATCAAGCTGAAAGAAGGCATGAGCCCGAAAACTTTCTGGCAGTATTTCGGTGCGGTGAAGAATGATACCGTTATTAATTTTGAGCGCGACATGGCCAAGTCTGACCAGTTAATTAAGGCTCGGCTTAAAGCCACCATTGGCCGAAACCTGTTTGATACCGGCATGTGGTATCGGGTCATTAATTCAACTATCAATAATGTTTTTGCCAAAGCCGTTGAGGTGATGAACAACAACAGTAAGTTTGATGTTTTAAGCCCCAAACCGGAGATAAAAAATGAAACTCCTGAAAAAACAGGTAAGAAGAAGAATACGAAGAAAGTTAAACTAGTCACTAAATAAATTACAAGAAGCATGGCACAAATCGGATTATTCTACGGTACAGATACCGGCAACACAGAGCGGGTAGCTAAGCGGGTTAAAGAACTTTTAGAAACAAAAACAGGAGCCGGCAGCGTTGATCTGTTGGAAATTTATAAGAAGAAGAAGGAGGATATGGCTAAGTACGATCTGCTGGTGCTGGGTATGCCTACCTGGTATGATGGAGAGTTACAGGGCGACTGGGAAGAGTTTATTGGCGAAATGAATCAAATTGATTTCAGCAGCAAGAAGGTTGCATTTTTTGGTTTGGGCGACCAGTATGGTTATGCCTCGTACTTCTGCGATGCGCTGGGGGTGTTTTCTGAAATTGTTGAGAAGCAAAACGGAAAAATTATCGGGTTTACCAGTGTAGCTGGGTATGAGCATGATTTTTCCAAGGCTCAGCGGGGTGATCAGTTCGTTGGATTGTGTCTGGATGTAGATAATCAGGATGAGCAAACTGAAGCCAGAACCAGCGAGTGGGTGAAGCAGATACTTCTGGAATTTGGCTTATAAGACCTTCGCATACTATGCAAACAATCCACGCGACCAACAGGTCGCCTGGATTGTTTTAGTGTACCCCTTTCTCGGGATGCCTGCCTTGAATAGGTCTATAAAATTTCTTGATTTCCTCGATATCTTTTTCCATATCACCGGTAGGGTAGAAGGTAGGGCCGATGCCTACGGTTTTGTTTTTGAAATCAAAATAGGTTAACACAATGGGTACCTGTGCCTGACGGGCAATATGGTAAAAGCCTGTGCGCCATTGAGGAGCATAGGCCCTTGTTCCTTCAGGTGACATGGCCAAAATGAAATGCTCCCGTTCATTAAACAACTTAACTGCATAGTCTACCATGTTATGGTTATGTTCCCGGTCAACCGGAATGCCGCCCAACGCGCGAAGAATAAAACCATAGGGTGTATTAAACGCTTCCTGTTTACCGAAGAATGCGAAATCAATATCAAAAATATACTTAGCCAAGAGGGCAACTACGGCATCCCAGGCACTGGTATGCGGAGCGGCAATACCCACAAACTTTTTAAAAGGAGGAACTTGTCCCGCTGTTTTCCACCCGGCCAGTCGGAATATTAAACGGGCTATCCATTGCATGACTTACAATTTACCGGCTTCAACACTTTTAATAAAATCAAGCAGGTATCTAAAGTAGTTTTCCTGGTCATCCCACATGGAAAGATGGCTGCCATGCTCACAGATATTGAAGCGGCAGTTGGGTATTAGTTCACTCATTTTTTTCAAATCGGCTTCGAGCATACTGTCGTATCTTCCTCCAATGACCAGTGTTTTGTTTTTGATGGATGAAAGGTCTTTCCATCTATCCCAGTCTTTGAAAGTGCCGGTTACCACAAACTCATTATTTCCTTGCATCGTGTTGTAGACCGGAGTTGCCAGATGCTTAAACATGCGGCTTACCGGTTCGGGCCAGGGCACTATGCGGCAAATATGTTTGTTGTAAAGTTCGTTGATCAGAATATCCTGATATTCTTTAGCGTCCCATTGTTCCTTTGCTTCATATTGCTCCATCATACGGATTGTTTCGGTAGGAAACTTAGCCCGCAGTTCGTTTACATATTTCAGATACGAAGGAATACTGGCTGTCATGTTAGAGATAACTAGACCCTTTAGGTGAGTTCCATATTTAAGGGCATATTCAATAGCCAACATGCCACCCCAGCTTTGGCCATAGAGATAAAAGTTATCTAATCCCAAACCTTTGCGCACTTGTTCTACTTCTTCAGTGAACCTTTCAATATTCCATAGTTTGGTGTCGGTTGGTTTATCAGAATATTCAGACCCCAGTTGGTCGTAATAGTAAAATTCAATTCCTTCCTGAGGTAGAAAATCTTCAAAGCATTCAAGGTATTCATGAGTGCAACCGGGGCCACCGTGCAGGGTAAGCATCTTGATTTTACCATGACCCACCTTTTTGGTCCACACTTTATAACCTCCGTCAATTTCTATCATTTTCACTCCACCGGTCTTTAACTCACCTACCGGCAGTTGCCTTGTGCCAGTAGATTTCGCTAAAATATTGACAAGCGGGAGGCTTCCCAAGACTAAGGCGAGATTAGACTTTAGGTAATTTTTACGGTTCATTTTCATAGGTTGTTTAATCTTAGTTGAGCGAAATAGAAGGAACCATAGATGCAGCCGAGTTGAAAAAGGCCAACTCGCTGATGGTATATTCTATATAGGCAGCAATAGGGAATGCCTGTAGTATTTTGATAACATCGGCCGGGGTTTTAGACCGGAAGGTAACCCAAAGTTTAGAACGATCCAGGGCCAGCATGTATCCGGTAATTATCCCTTTTTCCATGGTAGAGTCAATGAATGCACGCTGCTCCGGAATCAGTTCAATAAACTCCTGTGTCAGATATCCGGGCAAAGTGATTTCAACCATAAACTGATTCATAGGTATAGATTATAAAACCGAATGTAGAAGAATTTATTCTGAAATCAGAACCACTTTTTCTTAACAAAGAACCAGGTCATGGCCGATGCAATGATGATAGACATGGAGAATACAATCACGAATGAGTATGGATGATGTTCGTATGGGAGCTCCACGTTCATACCATAAAAACTGGCAATGAGTGTGGGAATCATCAATACTATGGTCACTGAGGTAAGACGTTTCATGATTTCATTCAGATTGTTTGATATGATAGATGCAAATGCATCCATGGTTCCGTTTAAAATATCTGAATAAAGTTCACTCATACTAAGTGCCTGTTGATTTTCAATGATAATATCCTGAAGCGTATCAAGCTTATCTTCGTCTTTGATTTTTAAAAAGTTACTACGCTGAAGTTTCAGCAGCAGCAAATCGTTAAAGCGGAGATTGGTAACAAAATAGATGAGGCTCTTTTGTATGTTCAATAACTTGGTAAGGTCAGCATTACTGGATGATTTATACAAAGCTTTTTCGTAAGCGTAACGCTCATTATTGATGTTCTTCAAAAACTGCTGAAACATGGTTACGTTACGTTCAAAAATAGAAAGAATAGCTCCTTCTGTATCGAATGGGTTAAAGTTTTTAGGGGGCGTATTTAAGAAGAACTCAATAACCTCATTTTTATATGCGCTTACGGTAATCAGATTGCTGCCTGTGCGAATGATTCCAATGGGAATGGTAATGTAAGAAGCTTCAATATCAGAAATGCCATCGTTGGGTAGCGGAGTCTTTAAGACAATTAAATCTACGCCCTCTTCACTTTCGTAACGCGATCTTTCATCAATATCTAAGGAGTCGGTAATAAAATCTATGTCAATGGAAAGCTGCTCACTCAGCTTTTGAGTTTCTTCAGTTCCAAACGGACCATACAAATGTATCCAGCATCCCTCTTCGGGGCTGTCGAGTCTTTTTAATACTCCATTTTCTCTTTTGAGATATACTACCATCGTCCATTAATAGGTTGAGATTGGTGAATCGCGCGCAAAAGTAAACGGATATGTGAGAAGCAAAAATGAAATTAGACAGGAACACCGTTATTCCTGAAAGAAAATGATTCAGGGAATAGACTTTAACAATCCAACAAAAGGGAAGTAATGTTTGTTTAATACAGCAGAAACATTACCGGCAGCCTTTTAGCATCTCTTTGACTTGCCGGGAGTTTATTTCCTTACCGCCATTCAGCATTTCTTTGTCGATGTAGTTCATCACATTGGCTATCTGAATTTCATCCATTTCTAAACCATACATAGGTTGGTCGTATAATACTCCGTTAACCGTGATGGAGTGATTCATTCCGTTTTTCAACCAACAGGGGATAGAGTCAAAATTTTGTCGGGCAAAATCTGAATGGTAGAGTGGTGGAATTAATACTTTGATTCCTTCCCCTTTATCCCCGTGGCATTGAGAGCATTTGCTTTCATACGTGCTTTTGCCTGGGTGTTGTATGCTGCCATGGGTAATAAAGTTGGCTATAAAAATGCCTATGATGAGTACAATGGCAAATGGAGCCAGGTATCTGATAACTTGTGCGGGTTTAATTGAACGAATTTTCATTCCTTTTCTTCCAATAGTAAATCCAATTCTTTTAGCAGCTTATCTACACTTTCTTCTTTTACGCCATCATAATATCCTCTCAGACGCCCCTTTTTATCACTGAGAATAAAGTTGCCGCTGTGGACATGTCCACCCGGGGCATCCGGATCTTCGGCTGCACTTACTAAAAATGATTCTGCCAGCGAGTAGATAGAATCTTTTCCGCCTGTAAGCAAATGCCATTTACAGCTTTCTATACCTAGTTTTGCGGCATAGGCATTCAGTTTACCGACACTATCTCTAGCCGGGTCTATAGTAAAGGCAAGAATTATTACATCAGGGTTTGACTTATATTTCTCGTATACCCTTAACATCTGTGCCTGCATTTTGGGGCAAATACTGGGACAAGCCGTAAAAAAGAATTCGGTAACCAATATTTTACGCCTGGTTACATTGCTATCTACCAGGTTGCTATCCTGATCGAAGTAGGAAAATGAAGGAAGCGTGTAGTCTATACTATCGGTCAATTGCTGACCATTGATTATTCGGGTTATGGCTAATTTGTTTCCGTAAACCGGCAACTTGTCATCACTACAACTGTTTAAGCTCAGCAAAAAGATAACTGCTATACCCAATTGAATTTTCATAAGTCTATTTTTCTTCCCAATTACTGATTACTACCGCTGCGGTTAAATCTCCGGTTACATTTAATACGGTTCTACACATATCCAAAATACGGTCAACGCCAATAATAATTCCGATTGCTTCGGCTGGTACTCCGACCGATACCAGAATGATGGCTACAACCGGTAAGGACCCGCCTGGCACACCTGCTGTACCAATGCCTGCAATTATACAGGAAATAACCACCGATATCTGTTGACTTAACGAAAGATCGATTTGAAAACACTGCGCCAGAAACAATACGGTTACCCCCTCAAACAAGGCGGTGCCGTTTTGGTTGGCAGTGCTACCCACCGTTAATACAAAGTGGCTTACTTCTTTAGGCAGTTTTAATTTTTCATTGGCGGCTCTGATAGCTGTAGGTAAGGTTGCATTACTACTGCTGGTAGAAAATGCGGTAAGCATTACATCGCTGATGTTGCGGAAAAAGTGAAGCGGATTAGTTTTGGCAAAGAACCAAAGAATTAACGGATAGGTAATGAACTGATGTATGGCAAGGGCAGCTATAACCACGGCCATATATTTACCCAGAGCCAGCATAACACCCCAGCCGGTTGATGATATTAAGACAAACAGAAGCGCAGCAACTCCATACGGAGCAAAGTTCATGACCATGCTGATAACTTTCATAATCAGCTCATAGAACCCTTCAATCGTATTTCTAAATGCATCTACTTTTTCGCTTTGCAAACTGATCAGCGCTACACCCAGCATCAGCGCAAAAAACATAACGGCCAAAACTCCGCCTCCTTTGTATTCTGGGTTAAAGGCATTAACCATGTCCTCCATCGGGTTTTTCGGAATCATAGAAACGATGATTTCACCAAACGATTTCTCCGACCCTGTACCGGCATTCTGCTTAATGGTTTCAATTTTATCGTTGTATTGAGCAATCAGTTTAAGCCTGCTTTCTTCCGGAATATTACTTCCAGGCTTGATCAATTGAACCATGCCTATACCTATAAAAACGGAAATCATAGAAACTAAAATGGTGTAGGCCAAAGTTCGCACCCCGATTCGCCCTAGCTTCTTTACATCACCCAACTCGCCAACTCCCAAGATGAGCGCGCAGAATATGAGTGGTATAACCATCATGAAAATGAGTCGGAGAAAAATATCACCAATAGGCTTTATCCATTTATTGATGGCGACAATGGTAGCTCCGTCTACTCCCGATAGCTGAACCAGTACTCCGGCTATGGTGCCAATGAACATTCCGGCTAAAATTTTGTAATGAATAGGGAATTTACTCATGCTTATTATTGAATGGCAAATGACACAAATTATTTTGAATTGACATGAACATGGAAGTTGAATACATTTCTGTAAATGAATTAAGTTTGCCACATGTCAGAAACAATTAAGTCTGCCTCGCGCATTACGAAGCCGGACTGGCTCAAAATAAAACTCCCTTCGGGTCAGGAGTTTAGTGAGGTGAAGCAGAATGTAGAGCAGCACAAATTGCATACTATATGTGAAAGCGGAAAATGCCCTAACCAGACGGAATGCTGGGGGGCAAAGACAGCAACACTGATGATTCTTGGAAATACCTGTACTCGTTCCTGCATGTTTTGTAACGTTGCTACGGGTAATCCGGAAGTGGTGGATATAACTGAACCGATGCGGGTTGCTGAATCGGTCAAATTAATGGGACTGAAGCATGTGGTTATCACCTCTGTAGATCGGGATGATTTAATTGACGGGGGCTCTAAAATATGGGCAGCTACTATACGTGCTATTCGCAGACATAATCCTGGTGTAACGATGGAGACGCTAATTCCCGATTTTAAAGGAAACCTGGAAAACCTTCAGCGAATTATAGAAGTAAAGCCGGAAGTTGTTTCGCATAATCTTGAAACTGTTAAGCGGTTGACACGTGAAGTGAGAATACAGGCTAGATATGAGCGCAGCCTGGAGGTTTTACTGCAACTGAAAGATGGCGGTATTGAAAGAACCAAGAGTGGAATTATGCTTGGTTTGGGTGAAACCGATGAAGAGTTGTTTGAATCGATGGATGATTTAAGAGACTCTAAAGTTGATATCCTTACGCTGGGGCAGTATCTGCAACCAACCCGAAAGCATTTGCCGGTTGTCCGTTATGTTACTCCTGAAGATTTTAATCGATATAAAGAAATAGCTTTGTCAAAGGGCTTTCGGTATGTGGAAAGCGGACCGATGGTAAGAAGTAGCTACCACGCTGAAAAGCATCTCATTTAAACTACTGATATCTTATCGTATTCCATTGAGAACACCCGACAGAATTTATGAATGAAAATTTCAATGACACTGGCCATAGTTATCTCTTCATTCAACTCTTTGTACAATGATGTAGTCTCTTTGCCTTCCAATCCACAGGCAATAATTTTGTTGAAATAGGATAAGTCGGTATTTACATTCAATGCAAGCCCATGCATGGTTACATTGCGGCTTGCTTTTACGCCAATAGCACAAATCTTTCTATCTATATGCCCTCTCAACCAGATGCCTGCCGCTCCTTCGATTCGTTCTCCAGTTACCCCGAATTCGTTCAGTAATTGAATAATAGTTTCTTCTATGCGATGAATATACTCTGCTAAACCAATATGCAGGTTTTCTAAATCAAGAATAGGATAAACAACTAACTGCCCGGGACCATGAAAGGTAACATCTCCACCACGGTTAACACGGTAAAACTCGGCATTCATTTCTTCATCACTTACTAAGATGTTTTCGCGCTTGCCGCTTTTGCCTAGCGTAAAAACAGGTTCATGCTGACAAAGTATCAGATAATGCTTTGTGGTTTGATTCCGGAGTTTTAGGTCAATATTTCTATTAAATAGCTCTTCTTGCAGGGCAAGAACCTCTAAATATTTCTTCAAGCCAGTATCCAGAACATGGAGCTTGCTCATTTGTATTGTTTCAACAGTTCTTTTTGTCTTTTGCGCTCTTTCTTCATTTGTTCATTAAAGTCGCGTCTAATCACCAGTCTTCCATAAGCCCGCTCCATCTCCCGGTTGAGCATTCGAATGGGAGCATCATAATTATCCATGTATACACCTTCCACAAAAGGAAAAGGGCGGTGTAGCTGATGTAATTCTTTATCCAGAAATACAAGTCCGCTGGTAGTTGCCGGTGAAGTAGATGTTCTGAAAGAAACTGAGTCTTGAATTCTGTTGGTTTTAGGATCTATGTAGGTGCCTAGCCCGCCAGTTCCTACCGCAGGAGCTTTGTAATCATCAAATTTAGAGAATGCCTCAACGCTGCCATATTCACAAAATACAAAGTTAGTATCTGTAAAAACAACCGAGGTGTCATGTTGCAGGTCTTCATTCAAAAATATTTTGCGATTACCTTTATTAAATTCTTCAGTTTCATTCGCGTAAATGAAATACACCTTACAGAAAAGAAAGTTGTTTTGAAAAGCTCGATACATTTTCTGATTCTGCTTTTTTCTATCGGCTTCAATTCTATCAGCAATATCCGGTTGCCCAGCTTTGCGATAAGCTTCTATACTTTTAAGATTAGTTTTTAAACGAACAATAACCGCTCCTTTACGAAGGCTGCGTAACGTTTGCGAAGCTTTATCTCGTAGAGGTGTAGTATCTATCTCCGCCTGACTGATAATATACTCCTGTTTAGCCAAATCAGTTGCTCTGCTCTTGTTTTGAGCCTGTATAAATCCTGCTAACAGTAGCAGAAACATCATTGATATCAATGCCCGCATTCAGCTATTTAAAGTCCTTAATAATTTCTTTTGGCACAAACTTTCCAATTTTCCCTTTACCTCTAATTATCTCACGTACAATGGTAGAGGAAATAGAAGACAACTCGGGTCGAGATACTATAAGGATAGTTTCCAATTGCGGAAGCATGTCATGATTTAGGTGCGCAATTGTTTTTTCGTATTCAAAATCTCCCGCATTACGTATTCCCCTAAGCAGATAACTGGCCTTTTTCTTCTCACAAAAATTGACGGTTAACCCCTCATAGCCCTCTACTTTGATCTTTTTCTCATTCTTGAAAACAAGCTTTATCCATTCAATTCTTTTCTCTAGTGTAAAAAGGCTTTGCTTCTGCGAGTTGCTTCCAATAGCAATAATGATTTCATCGAAAAGCGGTAGTGCTCTCTTGACAATGTCGGCATGGCCAATGGTTATGGGGTCGAATGAGCCTGGAAAAACTGCAATCTTTTTCATGTCATGAAATTAAATGTAATTGTTGTTTCTATAGTCACAGAATTGTAAAAAGACAATCTATGCTTGAGTCTGTATCTGGTTGGTAAAAATGGAAAATATAGTAGTGCCGTAATTCTTGCATTTATAAAAATGCGGATGCTTTTCAAATTTATGATTGGGGTTATGTTCAAGAATAAACCAACCTTCGCCTTCCACTAATCCGTATTGGAAAATGAAATCTGGTATGGTGTCTAAATTGGGAAGTGGATATGGCGGACCAGCGAAAATAACATCATACTTATCATGAGTTGATTCTATAAAACGAAAGACATCCATTTGAAGAACTTTCATTCCTTTCAGATGATGCTGTAGAACAGTTTTTTTGATAAAGTCTGCACACTTTGGAAATATTTCCACAGTAGTAATATCCTCACACCCTCTGGATGAAAACTCATAGCTTATACTTCCTGTGCCTCCAAACAAGTCGAGCACTTTGATGTTGTCAAAATTAAAGCTGTTATTTAATGTGTTGAACAGTCCTTCCTTTGCAAAATCTGTGGTGGGGCGGGTTGGTATGTTTTTAGGAGGTTCAAAACGCACACTCTTGAGCCTTCCTCCAATTACTCTCATAGGGATAGATTGTAAAGATTGAAATGAAGATGCTTTGGAAAAATATCAAAGGCTTTAGAGAAGTTTACTTCTTCCGGTTTTTGAATAAAAGAGATATGGCGAAAATAGCGGTAACATAAGTCGTATATTTTACTTTGAATATCCACCTCTCCGATTAATAAAAGTTCAGTGGTTTCACGGTTAATCGATAGTTCTTCGCAACAAAGAAGAACATAATAAATAAAGTCAGTTGCTGCTTCGTAAGAATAACGATTCAGCAACTTCAACCTATTGAGTGAGTCAAAACGAATAATGTCCAGATAGTTCGGGCCAACGTTTACAAAAAGTCTTTCTCCATTCTCACTATTATATTTTGGAAGAACCTTCAGAAAGGTTGAGCTGAGGTGTATTAGTTCAAAACCGGAATACTGTTTTTTTAGAACCGACACAACCTGATCAGAACATTCAAAAACAAGTTCAGTCTGATCAATGCGATTGGTTAACTGATCTAACCGGTTAATCATAAATGAAAATTCATCAGGCACCAGTGAGTAATTAGTATTTACACCAATCAATACTTTAGCAAAAGGCAGTTGCAGTATTTCATCTTTCTCGAAAATCTTTTCAAGCCTTTGCGCCAGTTCAGATGCCTGGTTAATATAGTGAAGTGTATAGTTGCCGAAAAAGATAATCTGACTGTGTGTTATTGAGCTAACGAAATAGCGAACTGCATCATTTGAAAACGATAGTTTTAAAACAAGGCTGGAAGGGGCAATACCCGCATCCACCTCTCCAATGCTGCTAAAAGAGTTTTTTATCTGCGCAGAAGTCACCGGGCGAAGTTAAAATTATTGCGCGATGTTTATCGCAAGGCCCATATTATCTGAAGCGGAAGGGAAATTGTAAATGCTATCAGTCGGTAATAATCAGGACTGAAGACACATCAGTTTTTAAACCCAGCAAATTCTCTGCTTTACCTTTATTGATGGCAATTTCCAGCAGATTAGAAGCATTGAAGAAGCAAACCATTTCACCTTCTTCTACATCACTGTAGGTGCGGCTGATTACATCAGTATTTGCTGCATTGGTTAATACCTGCATGGAACGGTCACCGATAAATTCTTGAAACATACTGCGGGTTATATTGGTTACCGCATTACCAAAGTGATCAATGTAAATAACAGTACCTCTTATATTGCCAGGCTTGTTCACCGGCTGCAACAGGCGATAGTTGATTGTTTCGGTGGTTAAGTGAGCAAAATCATTAGGTGTATATTCCTTACTTAACAACTCAATGACTTTGGCAATGGCTTCTTCAAATAATAATGAGTTATTTTCCAGAAGCTCTTCGTTTACCTGATAGGTCTGGTGAGGAGTTTTTTCAAAAGCCAGTGAAAGCAATCCGTTATCGAAGGTGATAAAATAGTGGCCATCTACCACTGCAACTAATAGTTTACCTCTGCCTTCGGTAGAGTTTACATGCACAATATGTATCGTGCCTTTCGGAAAATACTTATACGCATGTCTGATGGTAAATGCCGCTTCACGAATATCGAAAGCTTTCACTTCATTCGTGATATCAATAATATTTGTGATTTCGCTGTGTGTAATAATGGCGCCTTTCAGAGCAGCGAGATAATAATCTCGCATTCCTAAGTCAGAAGTAATAGTAACTAAGGCCATTTATTTTATTGTAGTGCACAAATCTGTTTCAATTCATTTTTGAATCAAACTATGATACGTGGAAAAATATGTGGATAGATATATTTTGATAGACAGTATTCTCCATGTTCATTTACCTAACTTCGAACCACTAAACCCACACTAATTTGACAGAAATTACCATCAACATTGAAGGAATTGACTCCGTAGATTTCTTCGGGGTAAACAATTCACGGTTTAACTACATCAAGAAAAATTTTCCAACGCTGCGTATGGTTTCGCGAGGCAGCAGCATTAAAGCTGAAGGCAGCGAAGGTGATATTGCCGTGTTTAAGCAGAAAGTGGAAAGAATGGTGCAGCATATTGAACGCTTCGGCAAACTGACTGAAGACAATATTGAGGCCATTGTACTAAATGATGACGATAGAGCGGCACCCAAGGCAAAAGATACTGCCAATGTTATCGTTCAGGGGAACAATGGATTAATGGTACGCGCAAGAACCGAAAACCAGTTACAAATGGTGAAGGAGAGTGCCAAGAACGATATTGTATTTGCTATTGGTCCCGCTGGTACTGGTAAAACTTACACTGCTGTAGCTTTAGCCGTTAAAGCGTTAAAAGAAAAAAGCGTTAAGAAAATAATACTAACACGACCTGCTGTAGAGGCTGGTGAAAGCCTGGGTTTTTTACCCGGAGATTTGAAGGAGAAGATCGATCCTTATTTACGCCCGCTTTATGATGCGCTGGATGATATGATACCACCGGATAAACTGGTGTATTTTATGGAGAACCGGATTATCGAAGTCGCCCCTTTGGCCTTTATGCGAGGCAGAACTCTCGATCATTCATTTATTCTTTTGGATGAAGCTCAGAATTGCACGGATATGCAGTTGAAGATGTTCCTGACTCGTATAGGAGCCAATTCAAAATGTGTGATAACAGGCGACCCAACACAGATTGATTTACCTCCCAAAGTGAAATCCGGACTTTATACGGCTTTGCGAATATTAAAACCTATTGAAGGTATTTCCACGATTACACTCAATGAAACGGATGTAGTTCGACACCGTTTAGTCAAAGAAATTATTAAGGCATACGATAAACTAAATGAAACCCGAGCAATAGATGAAGTCAGCAACAATTCGTGAAACTAATTTCAGTTTTCCCAACCAGACCAATGTATATCACGGCAAGGTGAGAGATGTATACTCCATTGGTGACAAACTTGCCATTATAGCTACCGACCGTATCTCTGCATTTGATCATATTTTACCGAAACCCATTCCTCACAAAGGAGCAGTTTTGAATCAGATTGCCCAGCATTTTCTGAATGCTACCAAAGATATTGTTCCTAACTGGCTATTGGCAGTTCCGCATCCCAATGTTTCTATTGGCAAAAAATGTGAACCGGTTCGAATAGAAATGGTCATCAGAGGCTACCTGGCCGGGCATGCAGCCAGAGAGTATAAAGCTGGCAAGCGATTGCTTTGCGGAGTTGTTTTGCCCGAAGGGTTAAAAGAAAATGACAGGCTTCCGGTTAATATTATCACCCCATCTACCAAAGCCATGGAAGGACATGATGAGGATATTTCCAGAGAAGATATTTTGAAACGCGGTTTGGTTAGCGAGGCAGTATATATTCAGATGGAAAAGTATACTCATGCTGTTTTTGAGCGAGGTCAACAAATGGCGAACGAAAGGGGATTGATTCTGGTAGATACGAAATATGAATTTGGTATTCATGATGGTCAGGTTATGCTGATTGATGAAATTCACACACCTGATTCATCACGTTATTTTTATCTGGAGGGTTATGAAGACCGACAAGCTATGGGTGAGCCACAAAAACAATTAAGTAAGGAGTTTGTGCGTGAGTGGCTGATGGCGAATGGATTTCAGGGGAAAGACGGCCAGATTATGCCTTTTATGCCGGATGAATTTGTAGATGTTATTACCAGTCGGTATATAGAACTATATGAAATACTAACAGGTAAAACATTTGTTCGTAATAATTCATCAGATGTTTTGAATGAAATTTTCGTTAGTGTTTCCCAGAATATCTGATGGAGGGGGGAGAAGGAGTGGTAGATTCAAACAAGATAAGTTTTAGGCGAAAACTATTCTTTTCATTTATTGGTTTTTTCGGGACGTTAATCTTACTGTTACTTTTAGGCGAAGTTGTTATGCGAGTATGCTATAAAGCAAGCTCTCCTCCTTATAATAATCACCAGATTGATTCGCTGCTCGGATGGAAAACAGTTGAAAATTATACCCATTTTGAAAAAAAAATGATTGATAAGCGTGGTGACAGATACGATTTAAGTCTCACTTTTACCAAGCACGGTTTCAGAAAATGGAATGATTTTGTAGCAGACACCCCTTCTAAAACATTCTTTTTTCTTGGCGATTCTTACACTGAATCGATGGAGACATCAGACGAGAATCTCTTTTACAATCATTTGCGAGATAGTTTGTTATTAAATGTTTATGCATATGGCACTGCTGGTTATGGCACAATACAAGAACTATTGATATTACAAATGTTCATAGACTCAATTCGTCCTAACGTGATTATTTTAGAGATGTGTAATAATGATTTTGTAGATAATTACTGGGAAGTAGAAAAAAGAAACTGCTACACGGCCGGTCAGATTCGGCCATATTTAAATTGTGATAACCAGATTGAGTATCATTATCCATTGCCATGGTATAAGGCCGTTAAAGAGTATTCTCTTTTTGGAGGATTTCTTGTACAGCATCTGATTACTAGCTTCGTAAATTTGAAATTGATTAATGGATATGAGTTGACTGTTGAAGATATGGTTGCGGATAACGGTTATCTGAAGCAATTGATAAGCGAAAGTTTTAATAGAACTGAATGTGCAATGAATCAGATCAAAAAGGTTGCAGATCGTTATAACGCTCATTTGATAGTCTTTGATGCTGATCATTACTCAAGCGGAGCAAATTGGTTGCCTGTAGTTTGTAAGAGGAATTGTATAGATTATATAGCGGGTGTGGGGGAGTGGCTTTTTGAAAATGAGCTGAGAGGAGAATCTGTTAGATCATTGGATGGTTATCATTGGAATCAAAATGGACATCGAATCGTATCGGATACATTGTTACATTACATTCGGAACAATAAGCTATGACAATTCTAGGTATCTCCGCTTTCTATCACGATTCTGCCGCAGCCATTATTCAAGACGGCAAGATTATAGCTGCTGCTCAGGAAGAACGCTTTACCCGTGTCAAGCACGATGAGTCGTTTCCCGTAAATGCGATACAATTCTGCCTTAAATATTCCGGGTGCAAAATCAATGAATTAGATGCCATCGCATTTTATGATAAACCGCTGTTGAAATTTGAACGTCTTCTTGAGACATACTATGGATTTGCACCGAAAGGTGTTACCTCCTTTATTAAATCTATGCCGGTTTGGTTAAAGGAGAAGATGTTCCTTAAACGTATTATGCATGAAGAGTTTGAAAAGATTGACGGCTATGATAGAGGTAAGGTCAAGTTTCTTTTTCCTGAGCATCATCTTTCGCATGCAGCCAGTGCATATTACTCTTCTCCATATTCAGAAGCGGCAATTCTTACGGTGGATGGAGTGGGAGAGTGGGCAACTGCTTCTATTGGTATTGGTCGAGGTAATTCAATTGAAATTCTAAAAGAGTTACGCTTTCCTCATTCGGTCGGGTTGTTGTATTCTGCGTTTACATATTTTTTGGGTTTTAAGGTAAACTCAGGTGAGTATAAACTGATGGGGCTAGCACCATATGGTAATCCCAATTCTTCAAAAGTGGCTGAATACATTCAGACTATAAAGCGAGATTTAGTTGATATTAAGCCGGATGGTTCTATCTGGTTGAATCAGGATTATTTCACGTATGCAACAGGGTTGCGAATGGTGGATGATGACAAATGGCAGTCTCTTTTCGGATTTAAGAGAAAAGATGAAGCGGATGAACTGGAGCAGCATCATTGTGATTTAGCATTAGCTATTCAACAAGTAACCGAAGAGATTGTATTGAAAATGGCAGCAGAAGCCAAGCGATTAACCGGTTGTGATTATTTGACCATGGCAGGTGGTGTGGCGCTCAATTGTGTAAGTAACGGAAAACTGCTTCAGTCAGGTTTGTTTAAAGATATATTTATTCAGCCCGCAGCCGGTGATGCTGGTGGAGCTTTGGGTGCTGCTCAGGCTGCTTATTTTATCCATTTTAATCACGAAAGAAAACCATGTATTGGGCGGGATGAAATGCAGGGAACTTATCTAGGCCCTCAGTTTTCAGATTTGGATATAGAACTCGATTTAAAGAAGTATAAAGCTATTTCTAAAAGATTCGAACATCCGGACGATTTGTATAGATCTGTTGCAGATTTAATTAGTCAGGGTAATGTGATAGGATGGTTTCAGGGAAGAATGGAGTTTGGCCCCCGTGCGTTGGGAAACAGGAGCATATTGGGAGATGCCCGTAATGCCGAAATGCAGAAGAAGCTTAATTTGAAGATTAAATACAGAGAGGGTTTTCGACCTTTTGCTCCTTCCGTGATTGCAGAGGACGTTACTGAGTATTTTGAATTAGCTGCTTCATCACCATATATGCTTATCGTTGCTCCAGTTAAAAAAACGCGTAGTCATCAACTTCCGGATAATTATCAGGCTCTCCCATTGATGGACAGGCTTTATGTGTTACGTTCAGATTTGCCAGCAATTACTCATGTTGACTTTTCTGCCCGTATTCAGACAATTCATCGAGAAACTAATGAGCCTTATTGGAAGTTACTTCGGGCATTTAAAGATAAAACCGGATACAGTGTAATGGTCAACACCAGTTTCAATGTTCGCGGAGAGCCGCCTGTTTGTACGCCAGAAGATGCATATAAGTGCTTTATGCGTACAGAGATGGATTATCTGGCCATTGGAAACTATTTATTAAAGAAAGATGAGCAGCCTCAGTGGCAGGAAAATGGTGATTGGAGAAAAGAATTTACCTTAGACTAAAAATCAGAATTATGGAATTTTTAAAAGACTTGTGGCAGTTTTTAATGGAACGCAAAAAATGGTGGCTGTTGCCAATCATTATAGTTCTGTTGCTTATTGGTATTTTGGTGGTTATCGGTGGTGGTTCAACCGTAGCTCCTTTTGTCTATACCCTTTTCTAATGAAAGTAACCAAGCCAACCCGGGAGAAGGAATTGGAGACAATACTAACGCTGGCAGCGGCTGCGTTGGTATTTTATTTTTTAACACATAAGCAACATGTTTATTGGATTCTAATCAGTTTGATGTTGGCATTAATCGGTGTGTTATCCAAATACTTAACCGCAAAGATTTCCTGGGGGTGGAATAAGCTGGGCGAATTAATGGGAATGGTTACAGGCAAAGTAATACTCTCTGTTGTGTTTTTTGTTTTTCTATTTCCCATAGCGTTGCTCTCCAGATTATTCAACAAAGCATCCGATAGTCTGCAATTAAAGAAGAGAAATGTCGATTCGTATTACTTTACCAGAAATCACCGATACAAGCCTGAGGATTTGAAAAACGTATGGTAGCTTCTGTCAAATCGTTCACCAGTAAGTAATTCCCGCGTTTTCTTATTGATAAAATCTATTTCTTTTTGCCTTTCTTCTTTTTGAAGAGTTTGTTGGGAATGTCCCATGAATATGTCAATGCCAGTGCATGGACTACATCTAGATTCTTCTGACTAAAATCGGGTTGGGCTACATAATACAAAGATATCGTGTGGTCTTTTTTGAAGTTGTAATCAAACCCAGCTATAAATGCTACTCTACGTAAAAATAATCCACGGTTAGTGCATAAGGTATAGGCTTCTACAGAAGCATATGTTCCCCAATGCTTTTTAAAGTCAAATCTTGCTTCAATTCGGTTTCTCCAGTAGTTGGTGGGTGCATGGCCACGTTCATAGCTTCTTGCGAAGTATTCATTTTCATGGAAATACCCCATTCTATATCCAACGGTCCAGTCTTTCTTTTTATAACGCGCTTTTAAACCAAACTCAAAACGGTAAAGATTCTTTTGCGGAGTATTTACTCCTCTGAACTGAAAGTCAGCATAAAGGTATTTGAGGATTTTATATTTCAGTCCTGCATAGAAATAATGACCATTCACAGTTTGATTACTAACATCAACACGAAGTAGATATTGGCCGTTTATAGATACTCCTTTTTTAAAATCCTTATTCAGCTTTACACTGAACCAGCTTTGAAAATCATTATGGTAGTTTGAATAGCCAGCATCATCTCCATCCTGCGCATTTATATAAAATTCGCAGCAGAAGAATATTAAGCCAGTTAATAAAAATCGTTGGAGAAAACACATGTTACGACTCTTGCTGTTAAGGATGAGTCTTAATCGTCATTATCTCCGGTTCCCAATGAACTACTTTCATTTTCCATAGAGTAATAAAAAGCTCGAATTCTGGCGATATCTCTCAGGAAATCAATTTTCATTACTTCAACTCGGTGTACGGGTAAACCGGTTCGGCTTTTCAAATCGGTAATCATTTGTTCACGAACATCCGGTTTAATCAAGTCTATTCTCTCATAAACTATGTCTCTCCAGTTTTCATGCTCCAGTGAAAGTTGCCTGTCTAGAACGTAAATCATGGATAGAATCAACACATCTGCAATCAGAAGGATGAAAATGCTGTGATCCATTTCTGTGATAGCAGTGAAAAACCCTCTTTTGCCATTTATATCTACAAATTGGTTCAGACTGGTATTAATGTCGGCTAAGGCATTAATAATTCCGATTGTTACACAGATAAAAAAGTATCCCATCTCCCGGATAGGTACACTGACAGTTCGATAGCGTAGTATGGAAAAGATAGCAAACAGTCCAAAGGCAAATCCTATTTTTAATTTGAGGCTGCTAAGAAGAAAGCAGATTAAAAAGTTCACGGTATTAAAAAGCATGAACGTGAAAAGGAAATCTTTGTTCTTATGCCGTGGATAGTATATATATCTCACCAGCGTAACAATCATAATCAGGTTTATGGAATAGCGTAGAATGAAATCCCATAATGTGCCGCTGGCAAAGATTCCGGTACTTATTACTTCGTTAATCGTTTCCGTTGTTTCCATTCGCTATTATTTTGTTTATTTTAATAAAGTTGGGTTTAAATGCGTTGCTCTTAATTGGTTCCATCATAGCTACAGCTGTCGAATATTTACTGAAACCTACTTCTTCAAAATTCCGTTTGTTGAAACTTTTAATAATTGGGCTGCCAGTGGCGCTTTTGTCAGTTTTAACCTCTGCAATGATTAGTTCCGGAAACTCTTTTTTGTTTTTTAAATTATCAAATGCAATATGAAGGTCCAGCGTTAAACGTTCGTTCATTTTTTTACTTGCCAGTGTAATCCTGTTGAAGTAAATCCACATTTTTTTATTTAGCTGGGTTTCGTCAAGCTGATGATGTTTTACAAGTTTTAGTTCTTCTTCGGTTAAAACATGTTTTAACTCCTCCTGTTTCAATCTCTTTTTATCAGTTCTGTTGCCTTTTACCTTGTATTTCACTTCAAAAAAAACAAGTCCGGAATCAGAGTATCTGCGATACCTTACTTTTAAGCGATTTATTTTTCCGTTATGGTGAAACTTATAGAGTTTATAATCATCGGTATCAAAATAGAGGGACTCATATCGAAACATTCTGTTGTTGTCAATTTCCAGCGCATAGTAAGAGTCTTTAATCTCTTCCAATATCTCCGCAAATTTGCTGATATGAAATACATATTTCGTATCAATCCGGTTAAGCATTCTCACATCATCCAGACCGTTCAGTGAAATCGGGTCAAAGGTGCCGAGAATAGTGTCTATTTTTTTTTCTTCTGATTGAAAATCAAATGCCATCTCAGTAATAATTTATCAAGTCTCTTACTTCAATCGTTTCGCGTGGCTTATCAATGGTAACATGTATTATATCTGCAGATTGCTGTGATGGACAGGTGTCACATTTATTTATTACCCATACGGTATAGTCTCCGGTATGCAAATAGGGGAAGGCGTACTCACCGGTGTATGATGTATTAACATCCTGATCTACCCAGGTATGGTCTCCATAGGCCAGATAAACTTTGGTTTCGGCTATGTATCCTGAATCAGTTACCAGTCCGAAATTATTGATATTGTAACCAAACACTTTGCCGTGTATGGTAGCTAGCCCCCCATCACCCGGCAGTTTTTGACATGAGTTGATACCGATTAAGCTAATCAACAGAACGATTGCTGTTATGTATGAAATCAGGGGGCTATGTCTCATTGTACGGAGTTATTATTGAATTACTATTCTGGTAGAGTAGATTGCTTGGTTGCCGGTGGTTAACCTAAACAAGTAAAGACCTTTTGCTAAGCCGGAAACATCTACTCTGTTATAGACGCTGTTACTACTCAATTCCTGCTGCAAGACAGTTTTTCCAGTCACATCTACTGCAGACAGATTTGTTTGATTAAATATCTCTTTACTGAAAGATTTTATGTTTAAATATTGATTTGTCGGGTTAGGAAATACTATCCATTGAGTTTCTTCATCTCCTGATGATTTTATGCCTGTTGAAACGTTGTATTGCAGGGTCAGAAAGTCTTTTTGTTGTGATGTGGAAAATGTTCCATAACCTGTTATATAAACAAGTCCACCGTCATTTAAAACATGGGCAGCCTGGTCGGTACCGGTAGCGGCCCCGTCAAATGATACATGCTGTAGTTCATTGCCTGTGGCAGAATATACCAGAGTTGTACAATCGTTGTTTTTAGATAACCCGCTGCCTTCATCACTTTGTCCGACAACAAAAATGTTTCCATTGATATCGGTTGAAACCGAAGTAGCAATATCGGTGTTATGGGCGTTGCCATCATATGTTTTTCTCCATGCTTCAGTACCGCTGTTGCTATACTTAATGGTGACATAGTCTAAATTATCAGTGGCTGTGGAGTCCAAATCACTGGAGCCGGTTACAATTATATTGCCATTGGCATCAATGGTGAGGTTACTTAAGTCGTCATCGCCTGTTCCTGAACCGTTGTATAAATTAGCCCATTGCTGAACACCAGCCGAATTGTATTGAATGGTTAGAAAATCTCGATTTGTAGAGGATGTTGCATCACGGTCGCTGGTAGCACCAATACAAATATTGCCGTTGTAATCCAGCTTTAATACGGAGGGAATATCATCTCCGATAGTAGAAGAATATGTAGCAAATGGTGTTGCCAAGCCGTTGGTAGAGGCATATTTCATGGTTTGAATATCATAGTCCAATCCATTCCATGTTTTGCCTGTTACGTAAGCATTTCCGGCATTATCCAGATCAATCGAAATGGCTTTGTCATCACCATTTCCTGTTCCGTTATATGTTTTAGCCCAAAGTAAACCACCTGCCGCGCTGAATTTTGCGGTCAGGTAATTATTGTTTACCAGAAGAGATGCATCTCCATCGGCTACTCCGGTAACATAAACATCACCATTGCTATTGACAGCCATAGACACTGCATCTTCATCCCCTAATATTCCCGAATCGTAGTTTCTGGTCCATAGGGTATCACCTGCAGGGTTATATTTTACTATTAGTAGGTCATAGTCATTTAATAAGTTTTTACTTCTTCCGGCTACATAAATGTTGCCGGAAACATCTCCGGCAATAGCTCTTGGCTCATCTGTATCAAAACCAGGGCCGTTGTATGTTTTAACCCAAACTTTATTGCCACTTGCATCGTATTTTATAGTGCAGAAATTACGGTCTTCGTTGTATGAATAGCAATAGCCTGTACTGTAAAGAATACCTCCGCTCATGCAGATTGCAATACCTTTATCCGTAAACTCACCTTCGCCATTATACTGTTTGTTATACTGCAAGGTGCCTGCTGCATTATGGTTAAGCAAGCAAGCATCTTTCATTGTATTGGAATTAGTCAATGCACCTACTGTATATACATTACCTGAAGTGTTTTCAATCAAGCTTAGTGCAGAGTTATCGTCTATATTCATTGTGCCCCCTAATACATTGGCCCATTGCTGACTTCCGGAGTTGTTGTATCGGATAACTAGAATATTGTCGTTTGAAGGAGTTGCGGCTATTTGGGTCGTCCCCGTGATTATACTATTTCCGGCTGCATCTATGGTTACGTGATTGACATTCTCATCTAAACCAGCGCCACCTGCATATGTTGTTGACCATTGCAAAGTACCACTTAAAGAGTAGCTGATGGTTTGTAAATCATTTTGAATACCATTGAATTTAGTTCCGCAGATTACTATTGAGGTTCCATTACCTGCTATATCCTCCGCTTGATCATCACCTCCGGAGTCATAGGTTTTAATCCAGGCTTGTGTTCCGTTAGCTGCATTATACTTTACTGTCACGAAGTCATCATCGCTTCCATTGCTTGAACGGCCAGTCACATAAACATTACCTGAACCATCAACAAAAATACCGGTAGCCCTATCTGTTTTCCCCGCCTGATCCAGGGTCTTACTCCATTGTGCAACTAAAGATGAGTTATATTTAACGGTAGCATAGTCATCCTTATTGGCTGCAGTTCTTGATTTGCCTGTCACTAGAATATTACCAGAGGCGTCTATGGCCATATCGTTTAGAACATCGTCTAACTGATCGGCTCCGTCAAATGAAACTGTATTTAGTTGAACGCCTGCTGATGAATATTTAATAATAAGATAGTCATTGTTCAGGTTACTATTATAGCCGTATCCCCCTGTGTAAATATTTCCGGATGCATCACAAACTACTTTTACTCCGTAGTCATCTAAACTGGCGCCATTGTTATAGGTCATCATCCATAGCATATTGCCTGATACATCCAATTTATAGGTGGCAAGGTCCTTTCCGGTTTTTGTTTTGGTGCTTCCGATCGCAATAATATTCCCTGTGTTATCAAATGCGAGATCTGTAGCTTCATCATTTCCATTTCCTGAACCATCAAAACTGCGAGTCCACAAAGTATCTCCGCTGGAATTAAACTTAATAATCAAAAAGTCTTTGCCATTACCCTGTTTCCATGTATATCCTGCAGCATAAACATTACCTGCTCCATCTATAATCATGGCATTGAACTTATCGGAGTTTTCACCTGTACCTGCATACTCTGTTGCCCATTGCTGTGAAATGGTTTGTGCAGTTGTGATTATACTGATGGATAGAAATAGAGGAATTATTAATAGTTTTTTCATCTTCAGTTAAGATTTATTTGATGTTCTGTGTTTGGAAAATACTCTTTCTGCTCCTTAAACAAAGGAGTATTTATTTAGCTGAACAATTCCTCTTCATGCTACAAATGAAATAAGAAAGTTGAATTACAGATTAGTGGCGAATAACAAATCCAGATTACTGCTCTTAATTCCGAACAATGTGCTGAGGTGCTCGTTGGTTAGGTTGCCATTGTATAGGTAGATTCCGTTCCGGATACCTCCATCTTCGTATATCAGATTCTTGATACCGCATAATTCTCCGCAGCGAATTAAAATAGGTGTAAGTATATTGGAAAAGGCATACGAAGCTGTTCTTGAAACCCTTGATGGGATGTTAGGTACACAATAATGCATCACTTCATATTTTTTGAAAGTTGGTTCTGCATGAGAGGTTATCTCAGAAGTTTCAAAGCATCCGCCTTGATCTATACTAACATCAATCAAAACACTACCGGGTTTCATTTTACTCACCATTTCTTCGGTAACAATTACAGGTGTTCTGCCCTGTTTGGAATGAATGGCGCCAATAGCCACATCAGCTGTTTGAAGTTCCTGGGCCAATATAGCAGGGGATATTGTTGAGGTGAACACACGAGCACCTATTTTTTCCTGCAAACGTTGAAGTTTATAAACGTTATTGTCGAAAACAGAAACCACTGCACCTAGACCAATAGCAGCTCGGGCGGCAAAAGCCCCCACTACTCCCGCACCCAGTATCACTACTTTTGCCGGGGGAACTCCCGAAATTCCACCTAGTAGTATTCCTTTTCCTTCATTGGTATTACTTAAAAACTCAGCAGCTAACAGAATCACGCTGTTGCCTGCAATTTCACTCATGGCTCTAACGAATGGAAACCGTTTGGCTTCATCATTTGTGTATTCGAATGCCAAAGCAGTTACTTTTTTCTTCATCAGTAACTGGATGTATTCCTTTTTCAACGTAGGAAGATGAATAGGAGAGATAAGGGTTTGCCCGGTTTGCATCATCTCTATCTCATTAAGTTGAGGTGGTGCAATCTTAATGACCACATCTGCTTTGAATACTTCTTCTACATTGTCGGTAATTTCAGCACCTGCCTCACTGTAATCTGCATCTGCAAAATGCGAATCGAGTCCGGCACCTCGCTCAATAAGTATACGGTAACCATTAGCAACCAAAGTTTGAACTGACTCTGGAGTAAGGCCTATTCTATGTTCCTGGAAGCTTCGTTCTTTAGGTATACCAATAAATAACTTGGCTTTTCGGTTAGCAACCATAGTGGGTTGTTCTAAAGGCTGCAGACCTAGTTTACTTACTATACCCTCAAAATCTTTTTTCTTTTCGCTCATACCATTATTTCATTGCCCGATAAAGATAGATACATTTCGAATATTACCATCGCTAGCGATGGTAATATTCACCACATTCTCTGGTAGCAAGGATTCAATTATCTGAGGCCATTCAATGAAACAATATTGACCACTTTCCAGATATTCTTCCACCCCAGCAGCCAATGCCTCATCAATATTCTTTAAACGATATAGATCAAGATGGTAAATTTTCGCTTGTGGTGAAACGGATAACTGATATTCGTTCACAATACTATAAGTAGGGCTACTAAATTTATCTTTCGAGCCCAATGTGGCACAGATTTCTTTTATGAGGGTGGTTTTGCCAGTCCCCATCGGAGCGTAAAACGCAAATATTTTTTTACCGGCAGCAAATGACAGAATTCTTTCAGCAACCCACTCAATCTGGCTGGCATCCGTCATTTCAATTTCTAATTTTTTCATAACAATTGAGATACTGAATGGATTTAGAATCCAGAGATAGCAAATGTAAAATATTGCGGTATTGATGGATTAAAGAAGGCTTGTTCTAAATAAAAAAGCCCACACAGATTCTGACGTTAAGTTACCTTAAGCCAGGATTTGGGCTTAGTAACATCGCTGTAATTCGCTGTTAACTTGTTTTGTGGACGAAGCCCCGAATTACTTCGAAGTGCGACCCGCCATTGACGTTACAACTTAAGCCCGGTTCTGTAAAAATTATCTAACTAACGCATCGGTCTGTGTGAGCATATCATTAATTCAGCATTAAATGCTAAATGTGGACTATCAAAGAACTTATGTAAAACTATTAAACTTTTAAAAAGTTTAAAATCAAAACTTAAGACTAAAAAAGTATATGGTTAAGCGTCAGGTAGATTTACGGCAGTTATACTCAAGAATGCTTTCCAGATATAATTTCTCTACCTGCGCCCGGGCCCAAGGGTTTTTTCGGAGAAACTTGAGACTTGATTTGATACTTGGGTCAAAGTTAAAACATCTTATATTGATACGGGCACCCATTAATTCCCATCCGTACTTATCTACCAAGTATTTTAATATCTGCTCCAATGTGATGCCATGAAGAGGATTGTTTTTTTGAGATTTATTCATGATAGCTTATGATGATTGTTTTAGCAAGCATAGTTTCAGTAAAGTAATATCAATGCCCCCCTTTTTCTGCAGGAATTTGATCTAATGTAAGATAATCTACTTTATACAGATACTAAGTGCTGATATCCATTCTATAGCAAAATTGAAAAGTAGTTTTCTACCTAATCTCTGTAATAATTAATGGATATTGTAGATTAATGTGAATAAATACTCAATCTTTCGGCTTTTATAGGCTAGCTATTTTGATACATTTGCGCTCCCTAAAAATAAAACGCTGAAGCTTTGTCACTAATAAAATCTATATCCGGTATTCGAGGAACTATTGGTGGTTTCCCCGGAGCGAATTTAACTCCCGTAGATATCCTCAAATTTACACTGGCCTTCGGAGAGTGGATAAAGAATAATGAAGGCAATCGTAAGATTGTTGTAGGCCGCGATGCTCGCATAAGCGGAGAGATGGTAAATCATATCGTAGTGGGCGCTTTGCAAAGTATTGGTATGGACGTTGTAGATTTGGGCTTAAGTACTACTCCCACCGTTGAGATAGCCGTACATGAAGAAAAGGCAGGTGGAGGTATCATCATTACAGCATCTCATAATCCCAAACAATGGAATGCTCTTAAATTGCTCAATAGTCATGGGGAGTTTATTTCCGCCAAAGCAGGAGAGGAGATTCTGCGTATTGCCGAGGATAAAGTAACTGAATTTGAAGAGGTCACCTCAATCGGTTCCTACACAACTGATAATACTTACATTGACAGGCACATAGAAAAGATTCTGAAACTCAAGTTGGTAGATGTTGAATCCATCAAGGCTCGAAATTTTAAAGTAGTTATTGACTGTGTCAATAGTACCGGAGGTATTGCCCTCCCTAAGCTATTGAAAGCACTGGGGGTAGAGCAGGTGACAGAACTTTATTGCGAACCAAACGGGCAGTTTCCGCACAACCCGGAGCCACTACCAGAAAATTTAAATGAGCTTTCTGTTACAGTTAAGAAGATTGGTGCTGACTTGGGAATCTCTGTAGATCCTGACGTTGACCGTTTAGCTTTGGTTTGCGAAGACGGAAATATGTTTGGCGAGGAATATACTCTCGTAGCAGTTGCCGACTATGTGTTAAAGAATAAGAAAGGTAATACGGTTTCTAATTTAAGCAGTACGCGGGCATTAAGCGATGTTACTAAAAAAGCAGGTGGTGAGTATTTTGCTTCAGCCGTAGGCGAGGTGAACGTGGTGGAGAAGATGAAAGAAGTTAAAGCTGTGATCGGTGGTGAAGGTAACGGTGGAATCATATATCCGGATTTGCACTATGGTCGTGATGCTATGGTTGGCATTGCTCTTTTCCTGTCACATTTGGCAAAGTTTGGTAAAACAATCTCATTACTACGTTCAACCTATCCCAATTATTACATGGCTAAAAAGAAGATTGATTTAGATCTTTCGGCCAATATCGATTTATTGTTTGAAGAGATAGAAAAGAAGTATCGCAAATATCCTGTTAATACTATTGATGGAGTGAAGATTGATTTTGAGGATGAGTGGGTTCATTTGCGCAGGTCAAACACCGAACCTATCATTCGTATTTACAGTGAAAGCAACAGCGAAACCACAGCCGACAATATTGCTAACCAAATTATGAACGATTTGAGAACCTTCTCTAAAAAGTAATCTGCTTAGCACGATAAATTATAAAGCCATCTCTTAGAAGATGGCTTTATTGATTTTGTAATATCAACTAAAGTCTCATTTCTTTTTAACGGCCTTTTTCTTAACCAACTTTGTTGCAACCTTCTTTTTAGTCACATCATTTTTCTTTGGTTTCAGTATCTCATGTCCGGCCTTATCGCGTTTAGCCTCCAGATATTTCTGGTTATGTATGTTGGGGGTAATTTCTACAGGCACATTATCAACTATTTCCAAACCGTAACCAATCAGGCCCACACGCTTTTTGGGGTTGTTGGTCATTAATTTCATTTTAGTGATGCCAAGATCATTTAAAATTTGAGCGCCTACGCCATAATCACGAGCGTCCATTGGCAAACCAAGCATTGTATTAGCCTCGTAAGTATCATAACCTTCTTCCTGCAATTGATATGCCTTCAATTTGTTTAACAAGCCAATTCCCCTACCTTCCTGTTGCATATATAACACTACTCCTTTTCCATGTTTCTCAATTGTTTGAAGAGCAGTTGAAAGCTGATCTCCACAGTCACATCGCAGAGAGCCTAGTATATCTCCTGTAAGGCAACTGGAATGAACACGAACCAATACAGGTTCATTTTTCTTCCATGTTCCCTTAATAATTGCCAGATGTGGCTCACTGCCTCCTACCTGAGAATAGGCACGTACCTTAAACTGGCCGTATTTGGACGGTAGATTAACTTCTACTTCTCGTTTAATCAGACTATCATGTTTCATTCGATATTCTATCAAATCTTTTATAGAGATAATCTTGAGTTTATGTTTTTGGGCAATTTTCATTAACTCAGGCAGACGAGCCATTGTGCCATCCGGATTCATTACCTCTACCAAAACACCCGCTTCCTCAAAGCCAGCCATACGTGATAAATCAATAGTTGCCTCCGTATGGCCAGTTCTACGAAGTACGCCACCCTTTTTAGCCTTCAATGGGAAAATATGACCTGGTCGGGCAAAGTCCTCGGCTTTGGCATCTCTGTGTAAGAGGTGTTGAATGGTTTTCGCTCGGTCACTGGCTGAAATTCCTGTAGTACATCCATGACCAAGTAAATCGATAGATACAGTAAAGGCTGTTTCATGATTAGCCGAGTTTCGCTGTACCATCATCTGAAGATCAAATTTTTCGCAAAGTTCTTCACTCATCGGCATACAAATCAACCCACGGCCAACGGTTGCCATAAAGTTGATAATCTCAGGTGTTACGTTTCGGGCTGCAGTTACAAAGTCTCCTTCATTCTCACGGTCTTCATCATCAACTACTATAATCAATTTGCCTTTTCTTATGTCATCAATTGCTTGAGGTATTGTATTTAGTTTCATCTTTTTCTGAGTTAATCATTCTTTGTTTAATTATTGCAGATGTTTAGGTATTCAAATATTTCTCTTCGTTGGGCTCCAGACACTGGTTTTTACTCCCTGTCTATACATTAGAAAACCTTTAACGAGTGCAATATTCATCATTATGAAATAGGATGCAAAGCGAAGTAGGCGGATGTTCACATTTATTCGCTTCAACAACTGGTCGATAACAGGTGAAATCAGCAAAATGTTCTGCAATAAATAGGTTATGAAATAGAACGGATGATGAATCAAGAGCAGATTTCCTAAATAAGCCATCAGGATAAACAATGGGCCGAACCAACGGATAACTTTATGAGAGAAGAAACAAAAAGCTACTGCATTTAGTTTTAAAAGTAGCTTCCAGTATACCTCCAGATTTTGAAAATTACCTGCTTGTATACGAGTTTTGCGTTTAAATTCTTCTCCTACCTCGTTCGATACATCTTCATAGCAAATTGCCTGCTTCTCAAGAATAGCCAGCTTATCTTTGGACAGTATACTCATGCTTAAGTAAAAGTCCTCCATTAAATAGTTGGGAGGAATGTCACCCCATAGGTTTGTCCGCATCGCATAACAAGCCCCGAAGGCGCCTATCATGCTACCCCAATTCAGGCCTTCCAGATATTTAAGTTGGTTTTCTCGCTGTATGTAACTTTTCTCTTGATGAGAGATTCCGTCTGCAGAAACTCCTTTGTTTAAGATGTTTGCTCCCACCTGTCCGATATGTTCATTTTTAAAGTGCTTTACCAGGTGGTAAACGGTATCGGGGGTAAACATCACATTGGCATCGGTAAATATCAATACACCATCAGCTTTTGCTTCGGTAAGAAACTGCATCAGATTATTAATCACTTTCGACTTCCCATTTCTACCTTCGAACTTATAAAAGTGAAGCTGATTGTAATTAGCTGCAAACTCATCAATAATAGCGTTTGTATGGTCTATTGAATTATCAGAACCGATGTAAACCTGCAACTTGTGAACAGGGTAATTAGTTTTAAATATACTCTCCAGCTTTTCACGTATTACACGTTCCTCGTTGTAAACGGAGAAAATCACGTATACCACAGGCAGGTTTGAGTCATTAAAATCGAATACCAATGTATTTTCTCTTTTACCCAAGGCAAATAGCCTAAGTAGAAATGGATATAATACATACGAGTGAAACATGAAACCCGAAGCAGTCCAAAAGAGAAGCAGACCAAGTGTTATCAATTCAGATAGGGTTTACAGAATTCAAGAATAGATTCACTTATTTTTCTATTGTCATATCGACTTAGAATTAACTGTTGTGCATTTAACCCCAGTTCATTTCGGTACAATTTGTTTTGAAGAATTCTAATAATAGAACTGGCAAAACCATTGGCATCATCTGCAATTACAATGTCTTTGCCGTTTGTATACGCCAAACTCTCTGCACCTATACTGGTAGAAACAATAGCTCGGCCGAGAGCCATTGCTTCTACAATTTTTACGCGCATTCCGCTACCAGCAAACAAAGGGACAATGGATATTGATTTAGACGAAATGAACTGCACAGCATCTTCAACTTCACCTACTATAGTCAGACCGTGTACTTTCAGGTTTCGTACATTCTCCGGAAAGTTTCTACCGGCCAGATAAAACTTGGCATCAGGAATGACTGCTAATATATTAGGCCATACCTGTTCAATAAACCACATGACTCCCTCGTAATTTGGCATCCAGTCCATTCCACCAATAAAGGCTACGGCATTTTCTTCTGCTCCAATGCAGGGAAGAGAATCGAACACATATCCTGTAGGAATAGAAGTATTAGGTAGTCTGCAGCCATGTGTTAGAAAAATATCCATATCAGTGGCACTTACCGGAATTATGATATCGGCAAGGTTGATATTCTCCAACTCAAACTTCTTCATGCGCGAGGCAAGCAATTTCAGATATAGCTTCTTGAGCGGATTTGTTTCGCTAGCATATAATCGTTCCCAAATCACAAACTCAACATTCTGCGGACGAAGCAACACTTTAGTCTTTGTATTCTTTCGAATAACGTCAATGTATCGCATCAGATAAATACCTTCCAGCAGTATTAAATCGAATGATTGAGTGGAAAGCACCTCAGCAATCTTTCTCTCAAACTCTTTTGAGTAGAAACGCTCTATATTATAGGAACGGGTTGTAAACAAATTCAAAAAAGCGTCTATCGGATTTAAAGTGGTATCTATATCTACGGCTACAAACTTGGCTATATTTTGAATGGATACAGGAAGTTTTGACGGATCGAAATAGTGCTTTTTCGTATTGAGTGAAAGTGTAGTAACCTCATGACCAAGTGCGTGAAAACCAATGGTGAGGTTGATAATGCCAATAACTTCACCGTCTTTTACCGGGTATGGAAATTTCTTGGTTATTTGAAGAATCTTCACTTCTGTTAGATTTGCCGCGCGAATGTATGTAAATGTGATAACAAAGAAAGCTTTAACCCCCACACCATTGTAATATGTATAATAACAAGAAAGTAGTAGTCGTTCTGCCTGCCTATAATGCGGCTAAAACTTTAGAACAAACATATCGCGAAATTCCTTTCGATATGGTGGATGAAGTAATACTGGTAGATGATGCCAGTAAAGACAATACAGTGGAGGTCGGCAAACAACTGGGCATTCATCACATTATAAAACATGAACAGAATAAAGGATATGGCGGCAACCAAAAAACCTGCTACAACAAGGCACTTGAAATAGGAGCGGATATTGTTATCATGCTTCATCCTGATTATCAGTACACGCCCAAATTACTCGTTGCTATGATTAGCATAATCGGTAACGAGGTGTATCCGGTTGTATTAGGTTCACGCATTTTAGGAGGTGGGGCTTTGAAAGGAGGAATGCCTATGTATAAGTATATTTTTAACCGAATGCTTACCTTAACCCAGAATATCCTACTGGGAGAGAAGCTTTCGGAATACCACACAGGTTACCGGGCATTCAGTAAAGAGGTACTTACCTCTATTAAATTCATGAACAACAGCGATGATTTTGTTTTTGACAACCAAATGCTGTCACAGATATTCTACAAGGGTTTTGAAATTGCCGAAGTAACCTGCCCCACTAAATATTTTGAAGAAGCAAGTTCCATCAATTTCAGCCGAAGCATGACATATGGCATCGGCTGCCTGAAGGTATCTTTACTGCACCGTCTTTGCAAATGGGGCGTACTGAGAAACAATCTCTACTAAATCAACTTTCAGCCATTCGGGCTGAAATATTTTCATTTTCGACTGCCATTTTTGGTTATCATCTGCCAAAAAATCAACAAAAAGTCTTCAGTTAGCTACTGGTACGAACTCTGCTATATTCGCAGCGCTAAATAAATTCATTAACCTCAAAAAAGTATAGAAACTATGGCAGATGTAAAAATCAGACCTTTAGCAGACAGAGTTCTGGTAAAACCGGCTGAAGCAGAAACGAAAACAGCGGGTGGTATAATAATCCCTGATTCGGCAAAAGAAAAACCTCAACGTGGTACAGTAGTAGCTGCTGGTCCTGGTAAAAAAGATGAGCCTACTACAGTGAAAGTTGGCGATACCATCCTTTACGGAAAATATTCTGGAACAGAATTAACGGTAGATGGTCAGGAATATCTAATCATGAGAGAATCTGACATTTTCGCAATTCTATGATTCATTTAATGTTGAAGGCTTTTGTATACGGGTAATTTCTTCCGTTAAGTTTTCAATCCAATTATTATTCAAACAAAAACAAAATCTAAAAATTATTATCATGGCAAAACTGATTCTATTTGAAAAAGACGCTCGCGACAAACTGAAATCTGGCGTTGACAAACTGGCTAATGCAGTTAAAGTTACCTTAGGACCTAAAGGTCGTAATGTAATTATTGACAAAAAATATGGTGCTCCATCTGTTACTAAAGACGGTGTGTCGGTAGCAAAAGAAATTGAACTGGAAGACCCTATCGAGAACATGGGGGCGCAAATGACCAAAGAAGTAGCTTCTAAAACTGCTGATATGGCAGGTGATGGAACAACTACGGCTACGGTTTTAGCTCAAGCTATTGTTGGACCCGGCTTGAAAGCTCTTGCCTCAGGTGCAAATCCAATGGATTTGAAACGTGGTATTGACAAAGCCGTTAAAGTTGTAGTGGAAAGTTTAAAAAAACAATCGGAAAGTGTTGGTAAGGATTTCGGAAAAATTGAACAGGTAGCTTCTATCTCAGCTAATAATGACAACGAAATTGGAAAAATGATTGCTGACGCTATGAAAAAAGTTGGCACCGAAGGTGTTATAACTGTAGAAGAAGCAAAAGGCACTGAAACAGAAGTCAAGACGGTTGAAGGTATGCAGTTTGACCGCGGATACCTTTCTCCATATTTCGTTACCAATCCCGAGAATATGGAAGCAGAATTAGAAGGTGCTTTCCTGTTAATTTACGACAAGAAAATATCTAATATGCGTGAGTTACTTCCAATTCTGGAAAAAACCGCTCAAGCAGGACGTCCTTTATTGATTATTGCTGAAGAAGTAGACGGTGAGGCATTGGCTACCTTAGTGGTAAACAAACTTCGCGGTACTATTAAAGTGGCAGCCGTTAAAGCTCCGGGCTTTGGCGACCGTAGAAAAGAGATGTTAAAAGACATCGCCATTTTAACTGGTGGAATTTGTATCAGCGAAGAAATGGGATACAAATTGGAGAACGCTGATTTAACATACTTAGGCCAAGCTGAAAAAGTTGTGGTTGATAAGGATAATACCACGATTGTGAATGGAAAAGGAGACTCTGATCAGATTAAAGGGCGTGTAGAAGAAATTAAAGCACAGATTGAAAAAACAACTTCTGATTACGACCGCGAGAAATTGCAAGAGCGTTTGGCCAAACTTTCTGGTGGTGTAGCAGTTCTTTACATTGGAGCACCTACAGAAGTGGAAATGAAAGAAAAGAAAGACCGCGTAGATGATGCTTTGCATGCAACTCGTGCGGCTGTTCAGGAAGGTATTGTTGCCGGTGGAGGTGTTGCCTATATTCGTGCACAGGCTTCTTTAGAAAAACTGAAAGGTGAAAACGATGATGAAACAACCGGTATCTCTATTGTTCGCAGAGCAATTGAAGAGCCACTTCGTCAAATTATTGCGAACAGTGGTTTAGAAGGTTCTATCGTAGTTCAGAAAGTTCGCGAAGGTAAAGATGACTTTGGTTACAATGCCAGAACTGACGAATATGTTAATATGAAAAAAGCAGGTGTTATCGACCCTACTAAGGTAACCCGCATTGCTTTAGAAAATGCATCTTCAATTGCCTCTATGTTATTGACTACCGAAGTGGTAATTACCGACAAACCATCTGAAAAAGGTGCAATGCCTGATATGAGCGGAATGGGAGGTGGTATGCCTGGAGGAATGGGTGGAATGATGTAGTAGTAGTACCTCAACTAGGTTTAAATTAAAAATCCTCTGCAGTTCCCTGCAGGGGATTTTTATTATGAGGAAATCGAGCCAGCTAAATGATTTTATGCTACCGGGATTAGTTTCACGGTCACACTTCCCTTCTTTGTATAAATTAGCGCCATAACAAATAGTATTCTGACAATTGAATCATTCTGCCGCCATTAAATCCATAGCCTACTACCTACCCGAAAAGAAGGTAACCAATCAGGATTTACAGGCTGAATTTGGTAATCGGATATCTCATAAGATATTCGAAAAGGTAGGTGTAACCGAGAGGTATGTTATAGATTCTGAAACCCCTGCTTCCTATTTGGCAATTCAGGCAGCAGAGAAATTATTTGCTGAAAATGGAATCAGAAGAGACTCGATAGATGCACTTATCTATTGTTCCGTTCATCAGGAGTTTGTTACTCCTTCTAACAGTTGTGTGCTTCAGTATAAGCTTTCGCTTCGCAATGATATTGCAACATATGACTTAAGTTTTGGTTGTAGTGGTTACACTTATGGACTCAGTCTGGCTAAAAGCATTATAGTAACCATGGGTTTCAAAAGTGTTTTATTACTTACTTCCAGTGCATTATCCAAGTTTATACATCCCCAAGACCGAGCTTCCAGAATTTTGTTTGGAGATGCCGGTTCTGCTACATTGGTTAGTAGTGAAGTAGATGTTGGTGTTGGTGAGTTTGTATTTGGAACAGATGGGTCGGGTTATGATAAAATTATCATTCGTGATGGAGCAGATTTTAGAAAAGTAACGGAAGATTCGTTTTTGGAAAAGACAGATGATTATGGTAATGTATACACAGATGCTCATTATTTTATGGATGCACACGATGTTTTGTTATTTACCCTAAAAAAAGTCCCCTCACTAATTGACAATACTTTGCACAAAAATAACCTTGCAAAAGAAGAAATAGACTTGTTTGTTTTTCATCAGGCCAATCAATTTATGAATGAGCAGGTAAGAAAGATGGCCGGAATTGATAAAGAAAAATTTTATTTGCACATGCAAAACACAGGCAATACAGTGCAGTCCACTATACCTATTGCGTTAGATGCAGCATTGAAAGAAGGAAGAATCAAAAAGGGTTCCAAGGTTTTGATTGCAGCATTTGGTGTAGGTTATAGTATGTGTGCCACCATTTTAAAATTCTGAGTAATGAGTATTGATGATTTTACAAAAAAGATTGAAAGTATTTTGGAGGATGAAGCACCGGGGTCATTAACTCCTGATACCGATTTCAGAAGTATTGAAACATGGAGTAGTATGTATGCTTTAATTATCGTTGCCATGTTTGAAACGGATTTTAAGGTAACAGTTACCGGTGACCAGTTACGTAAGTGCAATACCGTTCGAGATTTATATCAATTGCTTCCCGGTCAATAGTAATAATGGCTTTATTCTCTGTCAGAAATGTTTCTCTCCGTGGCGTTTCCGCAGCTGTACCTACAGCTACAGAGAGTAACAGAGATTATACGCCATTGACGGAAAAGGAAATTAATCTGTTAATTAAAACTACCGGAGTTGAATACAGAAGAAGAGCCCCTGTGGAATGTTGTACATCCGACTATTGTTTTGAGGCTGCTAAAAAACTCCTTTCAGAATTGCGTTGGCAGCCATCTGAAGTAGATCTGCTGATTTTTGTTTCGCAATCAAGAGATTATTTTCTACCCTCTACAGCTATTGTTCTACAACATAGATTAGCACTTCCCGATACTGCCTTGGCTTTTGATATCGGATTGGGCTGTTCAGGTTTTGTATATGGTACGTCTGTTATTACCAACATGATGGCTAATTCAGGTATAAAAAAGGCACTCCTGCTTTGCGGTGATGTATCCACCACCTCGGTTTCTTTTCATGACAAAAGCACCTATCCGTTATTTGGCGATGCTGGTACCGCTGCTGCATTTGAGTTCAATGAAGGTGCGGAGCCTATTCATTTCAATTTACAAAGCGATGGTAAAGGTTATCAATCTATAATCATTCCCGATGGTGGGTGCAGAAACCCTTTAACACCGGAAAGTGAGCAAATGATAGAGCTAGAGAAGGGAGTGACTAGGAGGAAAAAGGATTTATGGTTAAATGGCATGGATGTCTTTAATTTTTCGGTTACCAAAGTGCCGGTTAATGTGAACCAGTTGTTGGAAAAATATTATACCTCGTTAGAATCTCTGGATTTTTTTGTGATGCATCAAGCCAATCTTTTGATGAATGAAACTATACGAAAGATATTGGGTATTGATACAAGCAAAGTGCCATATTCATTAAGCAATTTCGGAAATACAAGCTCTGCATCTATTCCTCTAACAATGGCAGTCTCAATAGCTAACGAACTCAGGGCTTCTAAGCGAAAACTCCTTCTTTCCGGTTTTGGTGTAGGTTTGTCATGGGGAAGTATTATTATAGACACCGAAAATTTAGTCATCCCCGATTTGATAGAGATATAATGAATTCAACCCCATTTCATCTTACTGGTAAAACAGTGCTTATAACCGGAGGATCTTCCGGTATTGGTAAGCAGTGTGCTATTGATTGTTCCAGGATGGGGGCCTCAGTAATTATTACCGGCAGAAATGAAGAACGATTATTGCAGACGCTGTCGCTTCTAAGCGGAGTGGGACATTCTAATATTTCATGTAATCTACTTTTTGCAAATGATTTGGAGAGGCTCGTGAATGAAATGCCATTACTGGATGGAATTGTTCATTGTGCCGGCATAGTAAAACCCTTTCCAATTTCTTTTCTCACAGAGGAAAAGATTAATGAAACTCTTTCTACTAATTTTAACACGGTTGCGGGGCTGACAGCTTCTTTGTTTAAGGCGAAGAAGGTAAATAAAGGGGCATCCATCGTATTTCTCTCTTCGATTTCAGGACAACATCCTCATAAAGGCGGTTCTATGTATGCTGCATCTAAGGCTGCTATTGAAGCTTTCAGTAAAACAGTAGCTCTTGAATATGCATCTAAGAATATAAGAGCTAACTGTATTTCACCTGCCATGGTAAAAACGCCAATGTTTGATGATGCAGTAGCGGGGATGTCAACAGCGTCAATGGATGAACATGTTGGGAAATATCCATTGGGAGTTGGTTATCCTGAAGATATAGCTAATGCCGTTATATTTTTACTGTCGTCCGCAAGCCGGTGGATTACCGGAACAAATGTTGTTATGGATGGAGGCTTATTATTAGATTACTAATGAAAATTCAGGCTAAATATTCTATTGTTATACCCGTATACAACAGCTCATCTTCACTAATTGAGTTGTGTAATAGAATTGCAGTAGTATTAAAAGATATTGAATTCGAAATTATATTGGTGGACGATGGCAGTACGGATAATAGTTGGCAGACCATTAATCAAATAGAGAAGCTACTTCCCGGCAAAGTTATAGCAGTCCGGTTCAGTAGAAACTATGGCCAGCATTCGGCTATACTTTGCGCTTTTACTTTCTGTTCAGGAGATTTTGTTGTTACCATGGATGATGACTTACAACATCCGCCCGAGGAGATACCTAAGTTGATACAGCAGCAGTCTAAATCAAATGCCGATGTAGTATACGGTGTTTACATATCCAAACAGCACTCAGCAGCCAGAAACGCGGGTAGTTTTTATGTGCGTAAGTCGGCAGAGATGGCTGAAGGCTCTACCGGTTATGGATCTTCATTTAGACTTATCAAAAAGTTTATCATAGATAAGCTGGCTGCTAATCAGGCAAGTTCATTTTATTATCTGGATGAGTTGTTTTATTGGTATACAACCTCTTTCGATCGAGTGGATGTAGAGCATCATCCTCGTAAATTCGGTGAGTCGGGTTATACCTTCCGCAAGCTGCTGAAAATGTATACTGATGTAGTATTTACTTACTCCTCATTTCCTCTTAAGCTAATGACTTACCTTGGATTTATCTTTTCGCTTTTCACATTCTTTACCGGTATGGTATTTATTATTAGAAAGTTATTTTTTGGTGCTCCATTCGGTTTTACCTCTATCATCGTAACAGTACTTTTTACTGCGAGTGTATTAATGTTCTGTATGGGAATAGTAGGACAATATCTTTATAAAATCTATCAATCTCAGCATAACAAACCGTTATATTCCATTCTTGAAATACGAAAACCATGATCGTTGAAGCTTATGGTATAAAACTTAAAAGACTAACTTCCGGAGATATCGAGATGGTTCGAATACATCGTAACAGCGATGGTATTCGTGCTGCAATGGAATATCGCGATTACATTACCGCTGAAATGCAAAGAGAATGGTTCAACTCAATAGATAATGAGAGTAACAACTACATGATGATATTAGTTGAAGACCATCCTATTGGATTGATTAGTGGAACACAAATTGATTGGGAAAGAGGTATTACAGGCAACGGAGGTATTTTTGTTTGGGATAAAAGTTTTTTAGAAACAATTTATCCGGCAAAGGCATCTTTACTACTTACCGATATAGGATTTTACTTAGGGATGAAAAAAAATTACATCCGTATTTTAGATGATAACTTGAAGTCTATTTCCTTTAACACAGCACTGGGATATAAACTACTACCAGGCCAGAGTGGAGTTAGAAATAAGAAATATGAACTGACTTTCAATGATTATTTCAAGGCAGCTGAAAAAATAAGAGAATTGATAGGTGCTGTAGGCAAAATTAAGATAACAATTGACGATGCTAATCACGTTTCTGCTGTTAATATTGTTCAGCGAATAAATAACATAGATTCAGAATTCGCAACAAAGATTGATTTGATTCAGTTATTAAAGTGAGATATGGGAAACAGTAAACCGCCTTTTTGTTTTGTTCACATTCCTAAAACAGGCGGTGTTACTTTTCACAATATTTTAATTGATCAGTATCCTTGTGAAAAGAGAATTACTTTCGTATCACGACCCGAAGCAAAACACTATTTTGATTTACCTGAAGCCCAAAAACTACCATACAAACTGGTCAAAGGTCATTTGTGGTTCGATGAGAAAAAGTTCTCCCCTAGTAATCAAACGATATTCTATACGTTTTTACGAAAACCTGTTAATCGTACCATTTCTCATTACTTTTTTTTATTCCAGAACAAAAAACACTGGTTTTACAAAGAAATCACTGCCAACCAATATTCCCTAAAACAACTTTATGATTTAGGGAAAGTAGTTAACTTAGATAACTGTATGGTTCGATTCATATCTGGGAATGTTTCAAAACCATGGGATTCGATGAGTAATTCGGATTTAGATTTGGCGATTCATAATTTAGATAAGTATTTTCATCATTTCGGAATAAGTGAATATTATGATGAGAGCTTGTTGATATTGGCGAAACAGCTAGGGTGGAAAACACCATATTACTCAAGACTAAATGAAGGCAGTATGAAAAGTAAAGAACCTTTCGATGCCGACACACTAGAATTGATTACTCACTTTAACAGACTCGATGAGAAGTTGTACCAGCATGCTTTAAATAGATTCTTGCCTCTTTTAAAGGATAATGAACAGCTCTTGGAACAACAATTGGAGTTGTTTAGAATCGCTAACAAAAATTATTCAAGCCTACGAGCCCGGTTATATCCTTATTTGGGCAGCATAGTGTTTCGTTAGAGGTTAAAAGCTGATATAGCGCAAGAGAATTTCAAGATAACGCTGCTTAAAATCGGCATAAAATGTTTCCTTTTCTTTCGCAACACTTTTTTTAAAACCTCTGCGCAAATCTAACTTAAACATTGTTTTGTAATCCAGCGTTGGATTCATTAGCCATTTAAAGTGTCTTTTTATTAGCGGTAAGTCGGCTCCGGGAAACTTCGATATATCGATGTAAGGTTGTATTTCTTGCAGAAATCGATTGTATTCTCTGTAGTTTGCTTTCCAATGTTCTCTTTCCCCCCAATCCTTGTATAACTCTAAACCAATATGAAAGGTAAGATGCTTGTCAGTTAGTAGTTTGGGATTGTCTGCAAATGTAAATATGTTATAAAACAGATCATTACATGCAGGAGGTGCTACCAAGCATATATCTTTTTTAATGAATTTTTCAAATAGTGTCCTTCTAAAAACAAAGCAGTCGTAGCCAGGATGTTTTTTGCCTGATTCAGCATATAGTACTTCCATCCTCTTTTCGGTAGATAGTTTATTGTGAAGTCTTCGTCTGTTTATTACTAGTGCATCATATCCATTGTTCAGATAAGCATGAACCGATTCGTAAAAGTATGGCATAAGTGTGATATCCAGATTTGTATAGATGATATATTCCGCCTCTGAGTTCTCATACACAGATCTCAGTATATCATTTAAAAACGGGAATTTGAATTTTTGGCTTGACACGAAATCTGATATGTCCCTTGTTAGGGGATATAGTTGAGAAAATGCTGAAGGAATAAATGGGTATGAGGGGTAGCGCCCAACAGTAAACAAAGTGACTGAATCAGGGTAGCTAAAGTTATTCTTTGCGGCTGTTATGCTTTCAAATGTTGTTTTCTGTATTTCGAATAGTTCCTTATTTTCATTTGCCAAAACAGGGTTAATGATGTGTGCAAATAATGGGTTTGTTTTTACTTTATTCATTGAAAGAGAGGTGAAATTATTCTTGTAAATGAGTATTGAAAACGGGTATGATATCGATAAATTATATGATGACAATATCGTAAAAAAGACCGGAAATTTTTTACGCATAACTTCTGCTCATAGAATATATCCTGCCTTTTTTATTGCTGGTGTTCAAAAAGGCGGTACCACATCACTATGTAAATATTTAGAACAGCATCCTCAGATTATTTCTCCTCAACGCAAGGATGTTTATTTCTTTAATAACGAATTAAATTATGCAAAAGGTGTTGAATGGTACAAATCGCACTTTGCTCACCGCTTGTATAAATTATGGTATGATAAGGTGAATGGTGTTGATTCAATAACATTTGATGGGACACCTAACTACTTTGATGCGCCCGAAGCACCTGAAAAGCTATATTCTGATTTCCCAAACGCTAAAGTTATTCTATTGCTCCGAAATCCAATTGATAGAGCATACTCAAATTATCAAATGGCATGCAGGTTTGGTTTTGAAAAATTATCATTTGAGAGAGCATTGGAATTAGAGGATAAACGTTTGGAAGAGGAGAGTAAGTATGTGGCAGATTGTCCTTATCATAGTTACGTATACCAACGCTTAACGTATAGAAAGCGCGGGGTATATATTCGGTATATAAAATCCTGGATGAATCTGTTTAAAGACAATTTGTTGGTCTTAAAGAGTGAGCAATTGTTTCTCCAGCCGGAAATCACTTTTAAGTTAATTACCAATTTTTTAAACCTGCATGGTAGCTACGAAATCAGGTTTGACATATTTAACAAAGGTAGTTATGAAGCGAAGATGAAATCCTCAACTAGGAAGATTCTATCCGATTTCTATAAGCCATATAATGAGGAGTTGTATGATTTTCTAAATGTAAACTATGAATGGGATTAAGGCCAACATTAGTTCTAGTAGATTGGCGATGCAATATATTCGTTGGCTCCCTTACCAGTTAGGTTTTATTAACCGAGCTGCGTTCCTAATGCAGATTCGGGAAATACTCTCTGACGATATCTATTTAGTATCATATCCCAAATCAGGGAATACATGGTTAAGGTATCTTGTCGCTTACATGATTACTAATGATGATAGTTTAATCACATTAGATCAATTGGAATATTTAGTGCCAGATGTCTATGTTTCGAAAGATATAATCGATAGAAAAAAGTCTGGAAGAATTATCAAGACCCATGATACCTTTTTTGAAGATTTTCCAAGGGTGATTTACATTTATAGAGATTATAGGGATGTGATATTATCCTATTTTCATTATCAGACATCGCTCAAACTGTTTAATGGCTCTTTCTCTGAATTTATCAGAAGTGACCAATTGCACACGCCTTTTGGCAGTTGGAAGTCACACGTTAACAAAGCGCTGAGCGCTTCTGTGCTAAAGCCGGATACTTTTTTATTGTTGAGTTACGAGTCTTTGAAAAATGATTTTGAGAATTCATTAAGAAGAATTGCAGATTTTTGCTCAATACAATTGAATGTCCCATTTGATTTAATTCAGAAAAAAACAAACTTCGAAAGTTTGAAGTTTCTGGAGGAGACGCATGGAGGGTGGTTTTCCAGATTAAGTAATGAGCATTTTTTTCGTAAGGGAGAAATTGGTAATTGGAAAGGTAATATAAGTCAATCTGATTTGGAGTTTATTTATTCAGATGATGAAGTTGTTTCGCTATTGGCGCATCTTAAATACGAACTGTAATATACATGCGTAGACTTTTTGATTATGTTTTTCCCCATGTAGATGTTACTTCTGATCGACCTGTAGGATATGCTTATTGGGGTATTGTATTTTTATATGCTATTCTCCTCTGGGTTACACTCTACTCACTTGATATTCTTCATATTGAAACTGAGTCAGGCATAACTAAACTGGCAATTTTTATTGTCCCGGGCTTTTTAGTTTCGTCACTTCTACCTGCTAGGTTCAAAGCATTTATTTTTATTCTGGTTTTTATCACGTCATCGATTTACGCTTTTGGGTATTTCAGTGGCGGTTTGTTACTGGTTTGTATTCTATTGTTTTATGTGATATTATTCCATGGATTGAGATGGATATGGAGCGCTGTTCTGGCAATAATCCTCCTGGTTATGTTCGTCATACTCAGAAGCGATTTATTATATCTGCCAAGATTGAATTTGGTTGTTCCTTTTCTGCTGTCGATTGTTATGTTTAGGGTTCTAATACTACTCTACGATTCACAGTATGCTGCTTTAAGCAAAAACCACTGGATAAATCTGGCATATCTGTTTTCTTTTCCCAACTTATCATTTCTTTTTTCCCCCATACTTGACTATAGGACCTTTGTAAAAAGTTATTGTGAGATACCATCTTTGCGATTGTTCCATCAATCAATGGTGTTTATTTCATTAGGTGTATTGCAACTTGTTATATACAAGGTAGTTTATGCTTTAGTGTATATTCCTGTTTCTGATGTCACAGATCTCCCTTCTCTGTTGTTATATCTCTCTGTTGGCTATGTAACGGTATTGAAATTAAGCGGCATATGCACTTTGTTCATCGGGTTGATTGTTGCATTCGGATTTAACATGCCAGCCCCTTTTGGTAATTTTTTACTTGCACACTCTTTCATTGACTTTTGGAGAAAAGTGAATGTATACTGGAGGGCTTTTATGATGAAACTCATTTACCTACCGTTTTTTTTTGCTATCCGAAAAAAAACGAAATATGCCTTTAGTATTTCTATCTTCTTCACATTTATAACATCTTGGTTGTTCCATATATACCAAAGATTGGGTATTGCGGGTAGTTTATCTGTTTCATACAATGATTTTTTATTCTGGCTTATACTTGGCTTGCTGGTAACATTTACTTCTAAAAGTTCAGACGAAGTTGCCTCACATCCACAAGTCGAAGGCAAAAGTATTCCTGAGTTGTTTCGAGAATCTTTAGGGGTAATAATGGTTACGTTTAGTATGTTGTTTTTATGGTTCTTATGGAAATCAGACAGGCTTACAGATTTTTTTTATGTTATATCTAAAGGGATGTTTGTTTCCTGGCATCAGATAGTATATCTGTTTGTAATAATGGTCATTTTTGTGCTGGTATATACGTTGGGTTTTTATTTTATAAATATACTGACAGTAAAGTTTAGACTAAACAGGTTATTGATAGCGGCTCCATATATTTTTATTATGCTTTTGTTTCTATTAGCCATTTGTAAGCTTAAGACCGATAACATACTTATCGCTGCAATTAAGCAGCCTGTTAAATTGAATCAGGCAGATATTGAAAAAGCTGAAACTGGATACTATGAGTCTGTTTTGAATGTTAGTAATAATTGGGAGCTGAATCTAAAAAGAGCGAAACGTTTTGATGCACTGGATAAAGTCAGTGTTCGTACCAATGATTTGTTAGTTAATCAGTTTACCTCTCAAGCAAATGTTTCTCTGAATGGTTATACAATTCAAACTAATAGTTTTGGTATTCGTGATAAAGAGTATAGTAAGTTAAAGCCAGACAATTGTATACGTATTGCTATATTGGGGGCATCTTATGAGTTGGGTGCTGGTGTCAATAACCATGAAATATTTGAGTCTATTACTGAGAAAAGATTGAATGAGCGATTACAGGCGGACTCGGTAGAAATACTCAATTTTTCAATGGGCGGTTACACTTCTGTACACGAGCTTGAATTGCTCAACGCCAAGGTAATTATGTATAAACCTGATGTGGTGATTGTTTTCGCTCACACAGATGAGTTGCGCAGAGCAACCGGTTTTTTTGCCAGATATATCAAGAACGGTACAAATCTGAAGTATGAGTTTCTAAAAAAAATCAAAGTTAACAGCGGAGTGAAGCAATTCATGAGCGATTTTGAGTTGAAGGAGAGATTACGGCCATATATGTCTCAAATTACAATGTGGACATATCAGGAAATGGTTAGTTTATGCAGACTGAATAACATACAACCGGTATGGATATTTCTTCCCACTACAAATGACATCATAACTCAACAGAAAATTGATGAAGTTGAACGGCCTGCCATCAAAGCTGGGTTTAAAGTTTTTACTATGAAGACCGTTTTTCTAAATGTATCTCCTAAGGATATTTCCATAAGTGATACTGATCCACACCCTAATAAATACGGACATTTTTTACTTGCCGAAGCATTTTATAATTTGCTCTCCGATTCAAATAATCACATACTGAATAAATAGAAATATGGAACATGAACAGTTAAAGAATGAGATAAGAAACTATCTGAAACTTAATGTATTTAGCGGAAATTTACCCACTGGGTTTACTGACGATTCGCCTTTAGTTAGTAATCGTATGATGGATTCGATTTTGACGCTTAAACTAATTTCTCATTTCGAAGAGTTGCTGAATATTGAATTTAAAGCACATGAAGTAACCGTAGAAAATCTGGATTCGATAAACATTCTGGCGAATTTCCTCTCAATTAAAACTAAAAATTGAACGCACTGAATGCTCTGAACTACATACTGCATAACAGTTTCTCGCAGTACGCTGATAGGGAAGCATTATACGATACAGACGGGCATTCAATTTCATATGCGGAGTTGAGTAATTTGATCACCGGCATCACAGAGAAACTAAATGACTATATCGGGTATTCAAATGTACTGGTTGGCATTTTGAGTGAAAAGAATATTCACGTGCCGGCACTGATTTATTCGGTTCTGAATTCAGGTAACGCCTATATGCCTGTTGATTATCGTTCTCCTTTCTATCGAATCCTGCAAATTATCCAATCGGCCAGGCCGGCAGCTTTTGTAATACAGGCAAAATTCTTGGATTCATTTTGTAACTCACTTACATCTTCAAATATTTTCTATCAAAAAGTGTCTCTCAATTCAGATTATTGGGTTATTAAGTTCATTGATTATACGTCTTACACTTCCAATTTAGCATATGTGTTATTCACTTCCGGGTCAACGGGCATCCCCAAGGGGATAATGCATACACATCAAAGTGCTTTGACATTTTTAAACTGGTGTAAGGACACTTTTAACTACCCCACAGGCTCCAGGTTTATCTCAATAGCTCCCTTTCAGTTTGATTTGTCTGTTTTCGATTTATTCTATCCGCTTATTTGTGGCGGAAGTTTGTTGCTGCCATCTGCGCAATATCTGGTTAACAGCAGGCTAATGACCGGTTTAATTGAGGAAAAGAAGATTGAGGTCATCTATTCCACGCCTTCTTTTTTTAGCTGGCTCCTCACGACCGGTAAACCGGAAAGGCATGACTTTACCGCTGTCAAGTCTTTACAGGTGGCTGGTGAGTTATTTAAGTGGAGTTTGTTCCATGCATTGGTAAAGCAGTTTTCCCAGGCAGTGGTGTACAATCTTTACGGCCCCACCGAAACGAATGTCTGCACCGCCTGCAAGGTCAGCCTGCAGGATGAAGTGAAGTATCCTCTTTCGGTACCCATTGGTGAGCCCTGTAATTGGGCAAGTGTCTTATACTTAGAAACTTCTGTTGGCGCGGAACTCAGTGTTTCAGGGCCGGGTATTATGGCGGGCTACATCAATCAAAGCGGCTTGCAGAACATAAACGGCAAGCTTTATTACAACACCGGAGATATTGTCGAGCAGGTATTTGATAGAAACCTGGCTTATATCTCGCGCTCAGACCGTATGGTAAAGAAGAATGGGTTCAGAATTGAGCCGGCCGAAATTGAGTTATGCTTGAATAAACTGTCGGGAGTTATGGAGTCTCATGTAATGGCACATATTCAAGGCGACATGGTGAAGCTTTTTGCTTTCATGGTGTCAAAGAAAATATATGATTTCTTGTTTTTGAAAAATTACTGTCAGGAGCATCTTCCTTACTACATGGTGCCCGACAATTTTATCTTTACCGATGAGTTTCCAATGAACTCTAATCATAAAATTGATAACGCAACTTTATTAAGAACGTATAATGATAAACAGAATAATACCGGACTATAAAAAAATACGAGAGGAGTTTGCCGATTTTGGTATGAAGCTGATTTCATCCGATGAGTTGTTGATACAGGATAAGCAGAGTTTCTTTGATAAAGCAAAATGGCAGTCAACCGGCACTTTGCCTCTGGGTGGACTCACAGTTGCTGATACCTGGGGCGGGCGAAACTATACGGCAGCACAAACATGTGCAGCTTACGAAGGATTCGGTTTAGGTTGTTTGAATAATGGATTAGCATTCTCCATCGGGGCACATTTTCTGGGTTCCGTTATTCCTCTTTCAATTCACGGCAGTGATTTTTTAAAAAGCAGCTATCTGTCTCAACTGGCAACCGGACAATTAATTGCTGCCAATGCAATTACCGAACACAATGCCGGCTCTGATGTGTTCAATATGGAAGGGCTTGCTGTTCGAAAAACGAATGGATATGAAATTACGGCACAGAAGATATACATAACCAATGCCCCGGTGGCTGATGTATTGGTAGTTTATGTGATGACAGATAAGGAGAAGGGTTTCTTTGGTGGGGTATCTGCCTTTATCATTCCTGCTGATAGAGCAGGAGTGGAGGTTTCAGAAGTGAAAGATAAAATGGGGCTGAAGACCTGCCATATGGCACACGTCAGTTTCAATTCTGTTTTTGTAGAGGAATCATTACGCTTAGGGGAAGAAGGAAGTGGGGCCTCTATGTTCAGCGAAAGTATGGTATGGGAACGAACAGTGCTGGCAGCCCTGCACATCGGCCAACTGGAGCGGGTCTACCGCAAAGCATTGAGTTTTTGTAAGAAACGAAAAGTGGGAGGCAAGAAGATTCTGGGCTTTCAAAACATTGCACATACCCTGGCAGAAGTTCAAACGGTAATCAATGCGGGGCGCTTGCTGGTGTATGATGCTGCTCTCGCAATCGATGAAAAAGCGTCTAATGCTCTGGTGAAATCATCCATGGCAAAACTTTTTGTGTCGGAGAGAGGGGTAGAGGCGGTAAAAAATATTCAGGCACTTTACGGAGCTGCCGGTTACTTAATGGAAAATGAAGTGGAAAGAGAATACCGTGATTTATACGCTTCACTCATTTATTCGGGCACCACAGATATTCAAAAGAATATTATTACTGGCCATTCGTAACAGTAAATTTTACTTCCCTCAACTTCTTTTATTCAATACTTCGTTTTTTCAGTTGAAGTTATATATTTGCGCTCCATTTTTGATGGAATGCTCTCGTAGCTTAACTGGATAGAGCATCTGACTACGGATCAGAAGGTTAGGGGTTCGACTCCCTTCGAGAGCACAAAGCGAGGTAAATGCCTCGCTTTTTTTATGTCCTGTTTCGAATAAACTGACCTAAGTCTTTTTCTGAATAGAGTATTTTTTCACACACCTTTTTATTTTCGCCAATATCAATCAATTCATTTACTAGCATATACATGGAACTCCCTAAAACATACAACCCCAAGCAAACAGAAGACAAATGGTACAAATACTGGATGGATATTAATTTGTTTCATAGCGAACCTGATCATCGGGAGCCCTTCACCATTGTCATTCCTCCACCAAACGTTACGGGAGTTTTACACATGGGGCACATGCTTAACAACACCATTCAGGATATTCTGATACGGAAGGCGCGCATGGAAGGCAAGAACGCCTGTTGGGTTCCGGGTACAGACCATGCTTCTATTGCTACCGAAGCAAAGGTTGTTCAAATGTTGCGCGAAAGAGGTATAAAAAAGAGCGACCTCAGCCGCGATGAATTTTTGAAATATGCCTGGGAGTGGAAGGAAAAATATGGGGGAATTATTTTAGAGCAGCTGAAGAAGCTGGGTGCCAGCTGCGATTGGCAGCGCACCCGCTTTACGATGGAAGATAAGTTAAGCGATGCGGTTATTGAGGTATTTATTGACCTCCACAAAAAAGGGCTCATCTATAGGGGTCTGCGAATGATCAATTGGGACCCTTCTGCCAAAACCACTCTGAGTAATGAGGAGGTTCTATATAGTGAAGAAAACAGCCACTTATATTTTGTGAAATACATGGTTAAAGGTTCCGATGAGTTCATTACTGTGGCTACCGTTCGTCCGGAAACCATTATGGGTGATGTAGCAATATGTGTGAATCCAAACGATGAACGATACAAAAAACTGATCGGACAAACCGTAATAGTTCCTCTGGTTAATCGCGAAGTACCTGTTATTGCCGATGAATATGTAGATATTGAGTTCGGAACCGGAGCTTTGAAGATTACTCCGGCACATGATGTAAACGATTATGAAATTGGAAAGAAGCATGGATTACCGGTAATAGACTGCTTTAATGAAGATGGCACTATTGCTCCGGCTGCACAAATTTTTATTGGTGAAGACCGATTCAAGGCCAGAAAACTGGCAGCGGAAAAACTGGAAGCTGATGGTTTGCTTCTCAAAAAACAGGATTATCTGAACAAAGTAGGCCGAAGCGAAAGAACCAATGCTATCATTGAACCCCGCTTATCCCTTCAGTGGTTTGTTGATATGAAAAAGTTCTTCGAAAAAAATCCGCAGGTATTGAATGATGTAATGACGGATGAGTTGAAGTTTTATCCGCCTAAATTTAAAAACACATACAAGCACTGGATTGATAATGTACGCGACTGGTGCATCAGTCGTCAGCTATGGTGGGGACAGCGCATTCCCGCATGGTACGATGAACAGGGAAATTTAGTGGCAGTAGCTAAGACAAATCAGGAAGCAGCCGCTCTGTCTGGTATGTCAGTCGATAAACTGAAACAAGATGAAGATGTGCTGGATACCTGGTTCTCTTCCTGGTTATGGCCTATCTCGGTTTTTGACGGTTTCGAGAATCCTGACAATAACGATATCAACTACTATTACCCCACCAACGACCTGGTTACTGCACCCGAAATTATGTTCTTCTGGGTGATGCGGATGATTATGGCAGGTTATGAATGGAGAGGAGAGAAGCCTTTCCGCAACGTATACTATACCGGTATCGTGCGCGATAAACTGAGACGTAAAATGAGTAAATCATTGGGTAATTCTCCCGACCCGCTTGATTTGATAGAACAATACGGAGCAGATGGCGTTCGTCTCGGAATGCTGTTATGTTCTCCGGCCGGTAATGATATTCTGTTTGATGAAAAGTTATGCGAACAGGGACGCAACTTCAGTAACAAGTTATGGAATGCCCTACGTTTGGTCAAAGGGTGGGAGGTAACCGAAGGGGAAAATGATGACAATAAAGTAGCTATCGAATGGCTGGAAAGCAAAATCAACAAAACTATTCTGGAACTTCATACTTCTTACCGGGAGTTTAGATTAAGCGAGGCCTTAATGACTCTATACAAGTTGATTTGGGATGATTTCTGCTCGTGGTATCTCGAGCTCATAAAACCTGATTATCAGAAACCGATTGACCGTTACACCTACGACAAAACGGTAGCTATTTTCGAACAGTTACTCAAGTTACTTCACCCGGTAATGCCTTTTGTTACCGAAGAAATATGGCACTTGCTGAATGAAAGAACGAAGGGCGAAAGTATCTGTGTGGCTGAATACCCGGTAGCCGGAGCAGTGAATGAAAACCTCATTACACAGGCAGAACTTACTTTTGAAATTATTACCAACATTCGCGAAATAAGGGCTAAGGCCAGCAAAAAGAATACGGAGACAGTAGATGCCTCATACATGGGCGATGATTCGGTAACATTCAATTCTTTTAATCAGAAAATAATCAAGCTGGCGCGTTTAGGTAACTTAGATAAAGTAACCGAAGAGGTATCAGGCACAAAGTCTTTCATTTCTAAAGGATATAAATTCTTTATTGCCACGGGTCAAACAGCAAATGAAGGAGAAGAGCGCGAACGGTTGCTGAAAGAACTTGACTATACTAAAGGATTTCTCGCTTCGGTGGAAAAGAAGCTGTCGAACGAAAAATTTGTTTCCTCAGCTCCTGCGGCCGTACTCGAAAATGAGAAAAAGAAACGCGAAGACGCCCTGAACAAAATTGCCATGATACAACAATCTCTAGCACAATAGATAAACAGATTGTTGTATCTACAGTGGAAACTTTGAGTGTAATATAAGTTTCCAGAACCCTTTGCAGTGGCTCGTTTAGCGGAAACTTCGACAGAAAAAAAACGCCAAATAATTTGTTAGAGTAAACAGATAACATAAATTCGTTTCCGCAAATTGAACTATATGATAGGAAACTCTACTTATGCAAAAGCCTCTTCTCAGAACAAACAAATGCATTACTCACCCAATTTGCTCAGTACCATCATTAATGGTATTGACAACAATAAAGTAGCAACTATTGAATACGACTCTCATGAGAAGGGGGTCTCTGTTCGCGACATAGAACCCCTGGCTTTGGTACACAAAGACAATAAACGTCATCTGGTGGCCTGGTGTCGTCTACGTAATGATTATCGCACTTTTCGCCTGGACCGTTTAAATGGTATTAAAATCAAAAAGGAATCATTTGAACCCAAACAGGATTTTAATATTAACGACTATCAGGACACTCAATCCCCAACTTATAGCAACGATTTAGAAGGAATAGATTAATTATTTTGACACACCAACAAAGACAGGGCTGCTCACACGGGCGGCCTTTCTTTTTTTGTCAACATCTCCTTAACACCTTATTCTGAAACTACTATGCCGATTTCGCGTTTAAGTGCTAAATAATACATTTGCCGCGTTATCAATCAGACACGCATTAAACAACATTTAGAATGAAAAAACTTTTCCTGCCACTGTTGCTTTTAGCAACGGGCCTTTCTCTGTTTGCTCAGCAAAGAACCTGTTTATCTACCGAAGTAACCGAACGTAAAAGAGCCTCTGACCCCAATTACGATTACTTAATGCGCCTGCAGGAAGATGCCCTGCGCAAGTTCGTGGAAACCCAGCAGCAAGACCCTTATTTCTCGGCTCGTGCAGTAAGAACCATTCCGGTGGTGGTGCATGTGGTTTACAATACTACTGCTGGAAACGTGAGCGATGCGGCTATTCAAACTATGATTAGCCAGATGAATGCAGATTATCGCAAACTGAATACTGACTTCAATACAGCACGTGCTGCGGTACAAGCGGTGGCAGCCGATGCTCAGATTGAATTCTGCCTAGCCAAGCAAACCCCTACCGGTGCTACTACTACCGGTATTGAAAGAACCTACACTACCAAATCCTGCTGGGACCCGAATACAGAAGCAGATAACATGAAATATACCTCCAGCAACGGAGCCAATGCCTGGGACCCCTACCATTACCTGAACGTTTGGATTGTTTCCCTTTGCGGAAGTTCTCCTCAAACGGGTGGTGTGGCCGGATACTCGTATGTTCCTGCAACCGGAAACGGTCTGCATGGTTCCAGTTTTGACGGCCTGGTAATAGATTACTCTATTGGTATGGGTGCCGGTAATAGAACCTGGACACATGAAATAGGACATTACTTAGGGCTTCACCACACCTGGGGTGATCTGGCTTCCAATGCCTGCGGTAACACATTCCCTTCTACCGATGATGGTTTCAGTGATACTCCGGACTCCAAAGCTCCGAACTACTTCTGCAATTATACTACTTCCTGTACGGGTAATTCAGCTTATGGCGACCAGATTGAAAACTATATGGACTATGCCGACTGCACAGTAATGTTTACCACTCAGCAGGCTAATTACATGAATAATGTACTCACGAATATTCGTTCCACCCTGGTAACCAACAATAATAAGTGCGGCACGGTGGGTGCCCCTACAGCAGGTTTCACAGCCAACCCAACCAGCATTTGCACCGGTCAAACAGTAACCTTTACAAACACTTCTACCGGCAGCGGGAACACCTACAGTTGGTCTTTTCCGGGCGGAACTCCTGCTACCTCTACGGCCACCAACCCAACTGTTACTTACAACACAGCCGGAACTTACAGCGTTACATTAACAGCTACCAACTCATTGGGAAACAACACCTCCTCACAAACTAACCTGATAGTGGTTTCAGGAGCCGGCAACTTACCGCTTACCGAAGGCTTTGAAAACACCACCTTCCCCCCAACTGGCTGGTCGTTGAACAATGCAGATGCCTCCACCACCTGGACCCGAACAACCTCAGCCAGTGGCTTCGGAACTTCTACGGCTTCTGCTTACGTAAACAACTATAACTACAATGCAGCCGGACAGAAAGACTGGCTCATTACCCCATCATACAATTTTACCGGTGTTACATCCGGAAGAATTAAATGGGATTATGCCTACGCACCTTATAACCAAACCGGATATAATGATTCATTAATTGTATTGTACTCCACTAACTGCGGAGTTAGCTGGACCACCCTATGGGCCAAAGGTGGAACGTCCTTAGGAACTGCCACTGCCTCCGGAAACAATTTTGCCCCTACCGCAGCGCAATGGAAGAAAGACTCAGTATCGCTCGCATCCATAAGTGGACAGGGCAACGTACGTTTTGCTTTCAAAAATGCCTGTCAGTATGGTAATAACATCTTCCTGGATAATGTAAATATTTACAACGCTACAACCCAGCAGGCTACAACACCGGTAGCCGACTTTGTAGGTACACCTACCACTGTAATAGTTGGTAATACAGTAGCCTTTACCGATTTGTCAACTAACACACCTACTTCCTGGAGTTGGAGTTTCACCGGTGGTACCCCAACCAGTTCAACTACACAAAACCCAACTGTTACTTATAATACGGTAGGCGTTTATCCGGTTTCCTTAACCGCCACCAACACAGGTGGAAGCAACACGGCAACCAAACAGAGCTATATCACTGTAATTCAACAGGGTGGTGGTACACAAACCTGCGATACTCTATCCAATATTCTGGCAGCCGATACCTTAACCCTTTACACCTATACCAATAACGGGGGCTACTTATCAGGCAATAATAATTATGGTGATTTAGCCAAGGCTGAATATTACGCCAACCCATCTCCGGGGGCTCAGGTTTCGGGAGCTATCTTCTATTTTGCTAAAGCTAAAACATCCAATCCTTCCACCTCGGTAATTACTGCCAAGGTATGGAATGCTAACGGTACCGGTAACTCACCGGGTACTCTGCTGGCTTCTCAAACCAAATTAATCAGCCAGATAGTAACCGATGTTACCAATCAGGATTTAACCTATATCAGTTTCTCTTCACCTCCAACAGTAACGGGCAACTTCTTTGTTGGCTTCGAAATGTCGCAGGTAACGGGCGATACCGTAGCTGTGGTGACCACTACTTTTAACTCACCTTCTGTAGGTTACGGATGGGAGCAATGGGGTGACCTTTCCTGGAATTCATACGACTCCGCTTACGGTAACGGTATGAACAACGTCATTTTGCCGGTGCTTTGCACAGGCTCAACCACCCAGTCGCCTACCGCTTCTTTTACCGGAACCCCTACAGCTGTTTGTGCCGGTTCTACCGTTAATTTTACCAGCACCTCTACCGGCAGCCCCACTTCTTACAGCTGGACTTTCACCGGTGGTACGCCTAGTACGTCTACCTTACAAAACCCTTCGGTAGTTTATAACACAGGAGGCACCTACAATGTATCTTTAACGGTTTCCAATGCCGGAGGTAACAATACCTCTACACAAAACAACTATATCACCGTATACTCGAAACCTGCTTTAGTTACTGCAAGCAATGCGGTATTATGCTATGGCGGTTCTACCGGCTCCGCTTCTGTTACGGCTACCGGAAGCTCACCGTTTACCTACAACTGGAGTGGTGGTGGGACATCCGCTACTATTCCTAACAAACCGGCAGGTAACTACACCGTAACTGTTTATGATAGTCACCAGTGTTCATCTACCGCTTCCGTTTCCATTACTCAGCCTTTGAGTGCCTTAACACTTACTCCGGCTCATACCGATGCCAACTGTAATCAGCAAAACGGAACAGCCAGCGTAACTGCCACCGGTGGCGCAGGCGGCTACACCTATTTATGGAACACCGGTGCTACTACAGCCGCTTTATCAAACGTAGGCCCCGGTACCTACAGCGTTACTGTAAATGATGCCAACAACTGCAGCGGAGTTACTTCTACCTCTGTAGGTAATGCTCCGAACAATCTGACCGTTTCCATTCAGGCTACCAACGCCTCTTGCGGTCAGAGCAACGGTTCGGCTGCAGCTTTACCTAATGCGGCTAACTTTGCAGGTACTTACAGCTGGAGCAATCAGGCAACTACCGGTTCTATCAGCAACCTGGCACCTGGTACTTATTCAGTCACTATTACCAATACAAGCGGATGCACCGCTACCGCTACTTCGGTTATTACCAACGTAGCTTCCAGCATGAACGTTACCTTTACTTCAGTAGCTGCAGCCTGCTCCCAGTCAAACGGTTCTATAACGGCAGCAGTTAGCGGTGGAGGCGGGTCATACACCTATAACTGGAGTTCCGGAGGCACCAGTGCTACTATCTCCAATCAACCGGCCGGTTCTTATACTGTAACCGTAACCGATAACACCAACTGCACTGTTTCAAATGTGGGAACCATCAGCAATGCCAATGCCCCAACTATCAGTATTTCGCAAACGGCTCCGCTTTGCTTTGGCGGCACCAACGGTTCGGCAACAGCCACAGTAACAGGCGGAACCCCGGCTTATACCTACAACTGGAGCAGCGGTTCTTCATCGGCTAATGCGGCTAACTTAACCGGTGGCAGCACCTACGTGTTAAGCGTAACCGATGCTTCGCAGTGTTTAGCGGTTCAGTCGGTTACCATCAACAATCCCGTGGCGTTGGTGGTAAGCATTCAGTCTACCCATGCACTTTGCGGGCAAAACAATGGTACCGCTACCGCTGTTGCAACCGGTGGTAACGGCTCTTACTCTTATGCCTGGAGCAACTTATCTACACAAGTCAACATTGCCAGCCTGCAGGCCGGAACTTACACGGTTTCTGTGTTTGACGGCAACCAATGCTCGGCTACGGCCTCGGCACAGATAGCCAACTCTACAGGCCCTACATCGGTTTTAAACCCAATTAACGGAACCTGCCAGATAGGCCCGCAAATCAATGTAACCGTATTAGGAGGCACTGCTCCGTTTACCTATGCCTGGAGCAACGGAGCTACCACCGAAGACATTATGAATATTAATGCCGGCACATACACCGTTACCATTACCGATGGCAACGGCTGCAAAAACATTAATACCACCACGGTTACCGATGCCTCGGCTGTAAGCGTAACCTTTACCACACAAAACCCCACTCAGGGCAACAGCAACGGTTCCGTAACGGCTAACCCGAGCGGTGGCACATCGCCATACTTATACAACTGGAGCAACGGCAGCCAACTGCAAACTATCAGCAACCTGCCGGCCGGCACCTACTCGGTAACCATTACCGATAATACCGGTTGCACCAAAGTATCCAGCGTAACCATTGGTGGCAATACCGGGGTAGAAAACTTCGATATCATCAGCTTGCTGAAGGTCTATCCAAACCCGGCTAACGACCTTTGCTACTTACAGATTGAACTGGCCGAAACCAGCAACCTCGAAGTGCAGATGTATAACAGCATCGGGCAGATAGTATGGACCCGCAAACTGACCGACTACACCCACGGCACCGAAACTATGGATATGGCTGGCCTCAGTGCCGGTGCATACACCATACACGTTAAAATGAACAACTCGGTTAAATCTATCCGGTTTATGAAAATGTAACAGCCCCTTTGACTTGGCAAACAACAAAGCCTCTAACTTATTGGGTTAGAGGCTTTGTTGTTTGCCGGGTATTGAAATTACCCCTGGCCATAAAGGTTCATAGCTGCATTGTCCGAGGGGGGTAGCTTCAATGCTTACTAATGTTACCTGCCTTTTTTCTGGTCGGTCAATAGCTTTACTACTAAGTCCAGTGCTTTATCCTGTTTATTTAAAACATCCTCAATCACTTCATTTATCTCATAGTCCGGCATTGTTCCGTGCCCTGTTAAGGGCAGTTTTTCATTGAGCATAAACTGTTTGGTTGGCGCCTCTATATGAATTTTGGTGTTAGGCAAACTGTAATCTTTTGTCCAACCGGCCAGCACTTTATTGCTGCCACCTGTTTCATTCCCAATAAAAGTTGCCCGACCATACTGCTTTAAAGCGCTTGCTACAATGCCCGAGTTAGAAAAGCTTCCTCCATTAATCAGCACATACAATTTTCCTTTAAAGCTTCTGTCTTTCGGTTTATGAACGCCTGCCTCTTCTCCGTTGGTTTTTACCAGTTGATAGGTAGAAGTTTTATGCAATACGTGGTAATACTGCTCTACTACACAAAAATTCTGCTGCAAAAGATAAGATAAAAGATATACGCCATACTTCACATCACCGCCCTGGTTGTTCCGTAAGTCTAAAATAAGGTGGTCAATTTTTTTATCAGTCAGTTGCTGAAAAGCTTTTTTTATCTCCGTCTTAAAATTCTGATGATACTCTTTTCTTAAAACACTCCCATGAAAATCTTTAATGGTAAGCTTGGCATAATCAGAATTTGGGAATATTTGAAAAACAATACCACCATTCGGTTGATTGACACTCACTTGGTCAGAATATTTTAGTTGCCTGTAATAACTTATGCTGTCTTTTGAAAGACCGGCTACGGTTGTTTCAAAATTGGTGTTATTAATCCTATACTGAATAGTAAACTCAGCAGGGTGTCCATAAATGTAGCTGTAATACTCCCTGAAATAGTTATTAATAATCCAGGCTGGATAGGTTTCATTATATCCATCTCTCACTTGTCGTTCGGTTAACTGATGGATAATTGTTTGGGCATCCTGGCCATTAATGGCTGTAATTTCAGCCCCTTCCTGAATCGTGCTGTTGCCTGTCAAAACCATTTCTGTGAATAAACAATTACCTATCAGCCTGAGTTTGTAAGGTAAAAACTTACTGTTGGTGTTATGATAAGCAGTCGTATAAGAACTGGGTAAAATAATGGTGTGCCCATCTTTAATAACCGAACTGACTATTGTAATGTGTTTGTAAAACTCCCATTCTGTCATGGGTTCCGTGATAGAGTTTGTAAGCCTGTCAAATACACTGTCTATTATTTTCTTGTCAGTGTAGAGGTATAAATTTGGATGATGTACTTCCAGTTTTTGCTTTAAAAAGGCAATGTCATATTTTAAATCAGCAACACTATACAGTTTTTCAGCCTGCCCGTGATACAGCAGCGTTGAAATCAAAAGCAGTATTGTAAATACCCTGGCCATGTTAGTGTATGATGTTGTTGAGCTAAAATGGCAGATAACCCACTGAAACCTTGCTGTAGGTGAGATAATGGTACACTGCATTTTCGGCAAACACGAATGTACTACAGAAGCTCAGAGTTTCAATGACAACCTTGTCAAAAACCTGCGCATATATAAAGTTTCCGTTAAAGGTTTATTCCGGTAGCTTTCCTATAAAAATCTACTTCCTTCCTTACCTTATACAAAACTCTGTGCAAAACACATTCATGCATATTGGGGTATAAACCCTGACCACCCTGCTTTACATTGACCCTTATGTTTAGAAGGGCTGGCCACCAACTGAGAAATTTTGCATTTTGCAGCCAGACGGATACTTATACTTATTAATTATTTTTGTGATTTAGCATAACGTGTATTAGCGCCATTGCCGATAGTGCTTTTATTAAAAAAGAAACGTAACGGTGTTACGCATACAGAGTAACTACCTGATTGTGCAGCCGACATAAAACCAGGAGAAGTATTAAGGTTAGTTTCCCAGATGAAACCTTTACATTTAGTTACCTCCTAAACAGCCTTTCTTCTCTTAAGTCACCAAACAACAGCAGCACCTGTATAACTATACAGATGCTGCTGAACAATGGATTGTACAGGTAATGCTTACTCTCCTTTTGGGGTTGTGGTCGCCTCTTGTTGTTTCATCATTTTACGACCATAGAGGGTAGCACCTGCTACCAGCAGCGCTATGCCTCCATCTATAGGAACTGCGGGCGGGGTGCCGCCTCCGCCTGTGCCTCCGCCTATTCCTCCGGGGCCACCGGGTTGCGCCAAGGCTACCGTTACCGTCAGCAGTAGCAGCGCGGCTATTATCATTAGTCCTTTATGGGTTGAACTCTTTTTCTTCTCTTGCTTTTTCATCGTTATTGCTTTTCGGTTTCCTTATTTGGTATTTTTAATCAATACTTTTGATATGCGCTGCTGATCGCCTTCTTGCACTTTTACCAGGGCATACCATGCTTCGCTGCCGCTTAGAGGTAACTCAACACGTGTGCCGCTTATTGAAGTTTGCAGTAGTTGCTGACCTAACACATTCGAGATGCTTACCTGCGCGTTGCCCATGCTTCTCTTTTCTATAACCACTACGTTGTCATAACTGTAAATACGAAGCCCGCTTTCGTTGGAGGTTTCTATACCCGATACCGTTTCTTGTTTAAATACTACCGAGTAGCGGTTGCTTACCTCTTCGCCTTTGTTCAGGTATATGTTTACAGAACCAGCTTTTAAATCGCTCAGCGTATTGGTTACTTTGTCTTTTAAGTAGACCGGTAAATTGGTGTTCAGTTCGGTGCCGCTAATGCTGTATACTCCTTCGGCTTGTGCCAGAAGGGTCAGTGGTAGTTCGCTTTCGGCTGTAAGGTTTTCTAATACGTTGATGGCGTAGTCGTTACCGGCCTGGCTAAAGCTCATCGATACGGTACTACCAGGCATTTTCAAAGCGTCCAGTTCGCGGTCGTAGCCGTTGGTAGCTCCTGTTTCCGTGTAGGCCACTATCTCATCGCTTTCGATGCCGTTACCTATACTCAGACGAATTTCATCGGCTTGAACGTTTTCGGTTTTAAAGAATACGGTGGCTGCGGTGGCTGTTCTTACTCCATTGTTCATATCCAATGTGCTGTTGCCGTTGGCTAATATCCAAAATCCCTGACCTATCGCTATCTCGTTAGTGGCTCCGTTTACGCTCGTGGTGCCGTTAAAAGACCCCCAATTGCCGGTATACTCGCCTGTGGCCTGAAACACGTAGTACGCTGCGCCTACCTCGCCAAAGTTGGCTTGTTTTACTTTGCTCCATAAAATAGGCGATGGGTAGCAGTTACCTACCATGTTCCATCCATCGGCAGAGGCTGTGCCCGTGTTGGTGAACGTTATCGGGAAACTCTTGTCTCCGCTATACGGTTTACCGGTAAAGTCAAGGGTCAGGTTGTTGCCGCCCGGATAGATACGTGCGCTCAGACCTTTCATAGCGGTAAGTGTATTGTTTAAGCCCGTATAGCTCACAAATCCTACCTGGAACTGGTTGTTCGGGTTGTTAAGGCTCTCGTTGTAATACTGAACGTTCGGGTAGGGAACGTAGCTATACCAACAGTTTACTCCGTTTTGGCCGAATACCGGAAAGTCCTCGTTCAGGTCGGCTACTTTGGTGCTTACCGGTGAGCTGATATTGCGGTAGCCATCATTGGTGTTGGTCAGGTAGCGTTCTACTGTCAAATTGCCCGTATACCCACCTGCGGTGCTGCTGGTAAAGTTGTCTAAATAGGCGGTGGTGCTCGCGTTCGATATCAACGTTACCGTGCCGGTGTTGACTACTTTTCCCCTTTGCATTATCAGTGCGTTGTTGATCGACAAATCTCCGGTTACACTTATTCCGCCCGGGGAGGTATTATTTACCCGGATAGTGTTGGCGTTTAGTTTGCCGCTTACCGTTTGTAGTGTGCTACCTACCAAAAGCAACTCTCCGCTGCCTGTTATTACTCCGTTGCTTGTGTTGCCTCCGGTTAAGTTGCCGCACACGTTTAACCCGCCTCCCGAGTTAACCGTTAATGTAGCGCCTTGCTGTATCGTCAGGTTGCCTACGCTGAAAGTGGATAAGCCAATTAAAGGGAATAGACCGCCAACTGGGCTTGTTGGAATGATTGCAAAGTCAGAACAAGTACTTGGCACCGATGTAGTGCTCCAGTTAGTAGGGGCACTCCATTGAGTTGTATTTCCTAACCAAGTAGCACAAACATTTACATAAATTGTTTTTGTAGCAGTTGCGGCTGCGCATGGACTACTACCTGTTGTAGTTAATGTCAATGTTATAAGCCCACTTTCCGAATTAGCAGCTGTGTAAGTAGCATTAGCCGGATCGTTAGCGTTAGTCCAGGTTCCGGCACCACCGCTCCAAACTCCTCCGGTTGCACTACCGCCTACGGAGCCACCCATAGGAGCTGATGGCGTATTCTGACAAATAGAGACTAATGCCCCTCCTGCGTTAGCTGTTGGAACCGGTACAACGGTAACTAATTGCGTAACACCAGTTGTGGTAGCTGCACATGGTGACGAGTTGTTCTCAATTCTCACCCAATAAGTAGTATTACCGGTAGGTGTTACATTTAATGTTGAGTTGGTTTCACCTACTAATGGGTTGGTGCCCACTACACTTCCGGTACCCCATTGATAATTTGCACCTGTACCTAATGAACCTCCGGCCGCTGTCAATACCGTACCGTTGCCATCACAAATAGTGTTAGTACCTGTTATAGAAGTTGGCGCAACAGATGGCTGCGTAACATTAACTCCAACCGATGCAGTTGAATAACATGAAGTTGTAGCATTAGTAGCGGAAACGGTGTAGGTGGTGGCTACAGTTGGTGCAACGCCTGTTGGATTTTGCAAAGATGAAGTAAATCCTGCCGGTGACGAAGACCATGCGTAGTTGTAAGCAAGAGGAGTACCTGTTACCGATACATTATCAACCGCCCAACCAAAGTCCCAAGAAGAGGTATATCGGAAACGGATGTATACAGTAGCATTACCCAAATAGCTGTTTAGCGACACATTAGCCAATGCAAATGAGGATATAGAGCCTTCATCAGCACCGGTATATGCTTGTAAAATAGTCCAGTTAGTTCCGTTGGTAGATACTTCCAATACAGCCGAATCAGGGGCTGTATAGAAATTGTAGTGATGATAAAAATTAAGGGTAGCCGCTGTATAACCACTGGATAAGTTAATAGCCGGAGAAGTAAGAGTTGTTTTTGTAGTTCCACTTCCTTGTGCATCGCTGTTGGTAAAATAGAACTGTGAAGCATCGTTACTTGTAAACGAACCGGTCCAGGTTCCTCCCGGTGTATATCCGTTAGGTCTTAGAGTCCAAGCGGCATTAGAAGGTGTGCCGCCTGAAGAAGTATTGGTGGTTGTCCAACCGGTTGCCGCACCATTAAAGTTCTCGGTAAATATGGTAGTGCTAGCTGGAGTGCCTGCATCTGCCGTTAAATTAACGGTTGCACCATTGCATATTAAAGACGATGAAACTCCTACTGTAGGTACCGGTGGAGCAGGGTTTACATTTAACACAAACGAAGCTGTATTATAACATCCTGAACCGGTTGCCGTAACAGTGTACGTAGTAGATGAAGCAGGGTTTAAAGTTACTGCTGCAGTATTACCGGCTGCATTTGACCAGGCATATGAAGTATAACCGCTGCCCGATGCAGTAACATTTAAGGCAACATTACTACAAGTTGTTTGTGGTGATACCGGGCTAAATGAAACAGCCGGTGGTGAAGTATATGGAATATTTACCGATGAACGGGCTGATAAACATGAGAAAGGAGTTACATTCCAATCGTAGAAATAGAAATAATTGGTATTGCATGTGGTATTGTTATACCCTCCGGTAATTTACCCCACGCTACCTAAAGAAACAGGCGAAGCAATACCCCCTGTTTCGCGATTTAATTGGCCCGCAGCGGTAGCCGTAGTAGGAGCCGCCATGCGCAAACGGTAAGAACCCGATGCTGGCACCATAAAGTTTAACTGAACTACATTGAATGAGTTGGCCGTCAACCCAACAAAGTCTTGCGATTTTGCAAGCACAGTTGCTCCGGTTACATCATATAAATCAATGGCAAAGGTTGCTGAAGTTCCCACCCATACAGCTACACTGTTTAGCAAGAATGGTTGGAATGCCGTAAAGCATAAGCCCTGACCATAGTTTCCTGACGAAACGTTGTTAGTAGTTGGCGATGAAGCCGATGCACTAGGGCGAGCAGTGGTATATGCTGAACCCAAAGGCTGTATAGCCGAAACATAGAAGGTAGCAGCAGCATTTAAAGTAGTTGAGTAAGTAGGGCCTTGCGCCAATACAGCATTGCTGGTACTGCTGGCAAACCATAGTCCGGTTGCACCCGCACTAATAGGAGCACTTAACGTAACATTGGTGGTTCCGCAAGCTGTAGCCGGATTTGAAGTAACGGCTCCGGTAACACTTGGAGAAACAACACTTACCGTAATTGCACTGCCGCTTGTTGTTTGCGAACTGTTGGTGCAGGTTACTGATAGGCGATATTGCTTAGCAGCAACTAATGCCGGAGTAGTATACGATGTGGTAGATGCGCCTGAACCACCTACAGCAGATACCCAAGTAGAGCCGTTAAACTCTTCCCATGCATAGGTTATACCTAAACCGGTAGTAGCTCCTGTTACTGTTAATACAGTTGATTGCCCGGTGCAAATACTTGGACTAGAAGGATTAGTACCGGCTGACGGAGTTCCGTTACATGGTGGAGTAACTTTAATATTATCCAAACCAATATCCGTTGAACCAAAGTCTCCGGTTGCTCTAAAACGGATTACCGCTGTTGCCGAGTTACTGGCAATAGTCAATGTTTGCGATTGCCATGATGCTAAATTCGGATTATACCCTGAAAGTAAAGTAGTAGGGAAAGTAGCACCTCCATCGGTAGATAATAACACATCTATGGCGTCAGTTCCACTGGCATCATTTACATCAAATGTTAGCTGCTTGTTACCGGTTACGGTACTTAAGTTAACGTATAAATCCATCCAACTTTGAAGGCCCGCTGATGTATAACCTGAGTGGAAGCGAGCCGAACGGCTACCATCTGAACCCGCTGGGCTATACATATAAGATGTAATGTTACCCCAACCACCGGATGCTCCATCATCATCTCTTCTCCACGATGCGTCCACATCACCCGATGTGTTTACGTTACTCCAAGAACCATCAGGTCGGTCGTTTGTAGCACATCCGGTCAACCAAGTGCTTTCAAAACTTTGATCGTAAGGTATAGAGGCGTAGGTTGGTGGCGAAATTAGTGTTACTGCTATTGCATTAGAATACTGAACCGCAAGACCCGAAGTACAAGTTACTTTCAATCGGTAGTAAGTAGTACCCGGGGTATTAATAGCCGGGGTAGTATACGCTGCCGGATTAGTAGCACCCGATATATCTACAACGTTCGAAACAAAATTATCATTAGAAACTTGCCACTGGTATCCGCTTCCGGGGCCGGTAGAGTAACCGCTTGCGGTAAATGCTACAGTAAAGCCCGAAGTGCAGGATGTTGTAGCTGAAGCAGTAGAAATTGTTCCACTGGCAGCACCGGCACATGAAGGTGTTAAGCCTAAACTAAAATCATCAAAACTGAAATAGTTAGGGGTAGTACTTCCACAAATCACATGCAAACCTATCGAGTAGTCGCCACTTGATGATGGAGTAAAAGTTCCGGTCACTTTAGTGTAGGTTGATGTAGTAGTAACGGTAGTAGCAGAAATAATAGTATTGGTCATACTACCACTCGCTTGCGCATTACCATACTTCAATTCGTACGAGAAAGAATTTGCGGTAGATGCTGCATTATTATCAACTATATAATAGAATGTATAGTCATAGCTTGTGCCGGCTGTTAAAGTTGTAACCGGAGAATACAACCAATCATCAGCAGTCCACTGCGTATAAATAAAGTTGTTACCGGTTCTTGGTTTTTGGTAAGTAGCAACATTACCTGTTGCGCTAGCCCAATCAGCCGCAGCAGGGCCTTCTAACCAACAACTTGGCAAGTAGCTGCCGCTACCTGAACCGGTGCCTGGTGTAACCGTTTCAAAACCTTCGGTCCATGGCACTGTCGCAGCAGCACAAGGGGTGGTAAAGGTTCCCGAGCCAACCCAGCTTGACTTATCTGTTCCATTACAATTACTGCGAACCCAAAAATAGTACGTAGTGTTTGCACTTACTGATAAAGTTGCAGAAGTTACACCTGCGCCAGTGCTACCAGTAGGTGTTGAGCCGGATGTAGGTGCCGATGCTGAAGTGCTGAGGTAATATTCATATCCGCTGCCCGGTGCAGGAGATGGAGCGGTCCAACTAATAGTAGCCGAAGTAGCACTAACAGATGGTACTGTAAGCGCGGTAGGTAAGTTACCACAGGTAACCACCGAAATATTTATGTTATCTAAGGCTCCCGGAGGGTTGCTGCCGCCACCACCATCATTCTGCCAGGTAAAAATAAATCGCACTGTATTGCTTGAGGACGCATTACCCAACTGCGTATTCGACAATGGAATAGATGCAGATGTATAGGTAGTTTGCGCGGCACTTGGTTGTGTCCAAAGTAAGGTAGCTCCCGATAACGCGGTATTGTTAGAGCTACCGGATGTAGATGGCGCACCAACTACAGGAGTTACTGAGGTAGGTGCTATGTAAAGCAACATACGATCATAGTTTGTTTCGCCTGAACCCTTCCAATCGAAACTGATGCTGCCACCAACACCCGCTGCAAATGTTACATCTTTATAAACATGCACGGTAGCCGTAGTGTTAGCATAGTTATTAGTAGTTCCTCCGGTGTTTGATATATATAGACCGTTAGAACCGCCATTGTTGGTAGCATTACCCACCACCCATTGGTTGGTTCCCGATGTGCCGTTTACCAATTGCCAATCAAAGCAAGATTCTAGGTCTTGAGTAAGTGGTGCATTAGCTGCCAATGGAGAAGTTGTAAACGAACGTATTGAACAACCCGTTGCATCGCTACCGTTGGTAGGTATAATTTGCCAATAGTAAGTGGTATTAAAACCCAACCCCTTTAAGGTATAAGTCAATACATTACCAATGTTTGTTCCATTAATAAAGTTGGTAGGGGTGGCTGTGCCTGAGCCATC
>JAXLUN010000006.1:0-154796 GCA_046329535.1 Chitinophagales bacterium | reverse complement strand
TGCATTACAAGTTGTATCCATCTGCCAGCCAACAGAGTTGTTTCCTTGCATACATTGAGAATACCCATTTGAATTTAGCCACGTGCCAAAGTTAGAATCGGGTATTGCCACATACTGGGCACTGCTGCTGAGGGTAGCAGAAAATAGTATGAATGATAATAGCAGTGTGCGTAAGCCTGTTTTCATAGGTGTGTTTGCGGTTGCATTCAAATGTAAGAAAAAATGAACGCGCCTCGCCAGTGTGTTAAACTAGAGGCCCCCCGCGGGCAGTTCCCTCCCCTACCCATGTTTTACAAATTCGGCAAATAAGGTGTGGTATAAAATAATATTGACCGCGGTTTTGCCCCATGGTGTTCATCCATAACTCAGCCTGCAAGGTATGCCCCTGTAAACGGTGAGTCTTTTTGCCCACCACCTTACTGCACTACCTGATAATACAGCGATTGCTGTTCTTTTAGTATGGCTTGCAAGCCTATCAAACGCTTTTCAAGTTTATCGTAAAGAACCTCAGCTTTAGCCAGTGTACGTTCGGCTTTTTCCAGAGCAGGTAAGCAGGCATTTGTGTCTTGATACATGTTTTGTATTACCATGGCCGAAATTTTAAATACTTCGCTGGCATCGTATATCTCATTGAACCAGGCGGGACATTCTGTAACTATCTTACCGTACTCTTCCCGGCCATGTAACTGGAGGTCGCCTATTTTAAAAATGGTGGCGTTGCGCTTTTCTACTTCTATGGGGTTTAAGCCATGAACGCTTTGCAGGCTTGATATGGTATTGTTCAGGGCTTTGAATCGCTCTATCCAAAAGCCCGACTCCTGGGTGAATTTTCGATACTTATCCCACAGGTTGATGGTTTTTTTATGCAGGTCTTCTAAAGCTAAACCGCTTTTCTTAAATCTTTTCCAGGCTTCACTTTTTTCCAGGTTGCTGTTCATACTTTTTTATTTGAAGTTAAGATAGATTTCGAAAGTTAAGCGGAGGATAAACGGGAGAAGTTTTTATAGCTCCGGTATAACTTACTTTTTTACAGCGCTTGATCAAACACCAATGGTTACCTGTATAGGCTGGTTCAGTTCGAGTGCTTCTTTTTTCCGGATGGAAGCTTTGAGCGGCAGTAGATAGGTGTGGTGTTGGGTGTCGAACCAAATGGCGGTTTTCCATTCGGTCTGCCCTATTCGGGCGGTCGCTTTCATTCGTCCCCAGCCTTCTTCCTGAAACTTCAGGCTCTCTCTTATTTCGCTGGCTATATGCCGGGGCAGAGATACGAAATGCCAACCGGTTGGGCCGGTATACTGCCAGATGGTGGCAACAAACTGATAGGTTATTTTAGCTTTCATATTTCATTCGATTCAGCGCTGAGTTGTCTTTATCTCTTCCGGGGGTCCATGTTGATGAAGGTTTCCTGTATGCGTTTAAATGTTTCGGGATTAACCGGACGGTGTTTTTTAGTCTTGCTGACCGGATATTTCTCCACGCAATGAGGAGTTATACAGTTGGTAGGTCTGGTGGAGCGTTTTTCAAAACCACCGCCACAATTGGGGCAAACATTTTTCAGTACCTGGGTGACACAATTCTGGCAGAAGGTGCATTCGTGAGTGCAAATCATGGCTTCACCGGATTCGTTGGGTAATGCTTTGTCGCAGTTCTCGCAACTTGGTCTCATTTCAAGCATACTATCTTTATTTGCTTTTTGTGGGGGTGTAGACTGCCCCCTAGCAAATATAAAACTTCCGTACCCAATCCTCCTCCCCTCCTCTCTCATTTGGAAAATTAAAAACATTTGTATTAATTTTAACAGGCGATATAGAAAACAAACCGCTCTGTAAAGAGTTGTGTTTCGGGCTTACAGGGTGAGAGGCCCGTTAACCAGTACTTACCCCGCCAAGGACCAGTTTATTGATTCAAAACAATAAATAATACCAGTATGGGCAAGTCAATACCTCCAATTATTCTGGCTCGTTTAGATGACGTGCAAAACTACAAGCTAAAAATCAGTGATGCCGATGGCCATTATATTGTGCTGCTGAGTGATATACACTATCTGAAAGGAGCCAATAACTACACCGAGTTTCACCTGCGCCCGCAGCAGCATGGCAAACACCCCAAACTAATTGTTACCTCGCAGTGTATCAAGCAATATGAGTTTGCGGGGTTTTGGGCGCCCCAACAAGAGCTATCTGGTTAACCTGGACCATATCGTGAAAATGAAATGGCTGAGTGAGCTGGACCTGTGCTGTGAGCATCTGCCCATATGCATTGCTACCGCCTATAAAGATTCTTTTAAGGAACAATATGAAGATTGGCTGGAAAAGCGCGCCCGCTGCTGATGCCTCCCGGCAAGGCCCGTAGCCGGCTTACTCAAACGTTTGCGCCCGGCTGCTCAAACATGCGGCATACTTACTCAAACGATTTGCCTGCCGCCTTTGGCTTATTTACCTATGCCTTATCGTTCTTTCAATGAACACCAGCAGATTCATTCTACATACTACCCGCTCAGGCAAATTTCAGGTAGGCTAAAAGGTAAAGTTGCTTAGGTAAAGTGTTTAACCACACTGGAAAAGAGAATTTCTGCACTGTAAGAGCCTTAAACCGGGAGTGTATAATAAACTGTATCAGAAGTCAGTTTATATTTGAGTTGTCGAGTAAAACGGACTCCGGCTCTGCTGAGGAGCAACCGGAGAAGGGATAACTCAACCCACTGGAAAGGTCTGGACATGCTGCCGAAAGTAGCACGTTTTTTATGATGTCTTTTTGGTCGTAAATGTCTCATAAAACCGATTGCATTTTTCATTGTTTAAGTTCTTTACGGGTCATACCAATTTGTGCTTTATCGCCAAAGTGAATTTGAAGTTGTGAAGCAATGATGACCCAGTTCTTAATAGGCATGGTCCACTTTTCTACCAAGTTCATGGTTGCCAGATAAATAAGTTTTAGCAAAGCATTATCGCTGGTAAAAGCACCTTTTGTTTTGGTGACTTTGCGCACCTGTCGGTGGAAGGCGTCAATCATATTGGTGGTGTAAATCACTCTTCTTATTTCTTCGGGATATTTGAAGAAGGTGGTGAGGGTTTCCCAGTTGTCGCGCCAACTGCGGAACACTGCGGGATATTTCTTCTTCCATATGCTGTGTCAATTTAGTCTTTTTTGACCTTGACACAGTTTATTATACATCCTATGGCCGGAAGGTCAAAGAAGAAGGTTTTAGCTTCAAAGTGACTGTTTTTACATATAAAACGGCTGTTTTAAACTCTCCAAAGGGAACTGAGATGATGGAATACCCTGCGAAAGCAGCAGAAAACACCTCTCAAGCCCTCTCTGTCGAAGAAAGGAAGATACCGAAGCCGGGTAGACAGTCAGATGTTCCGGTTTTTAATAAGTAATTACCACGCCTAAAGTAGGCAGCGGCACGGCACGGCTGGTGGCTAAGTATTTATACTGAAAGCGCGAAGGGTCGGTAGTGTTGGCTAGCGGGGTCACGCCATCGGTATCATACACGGGGCTAAAGGTTGGCTGGCGGTTGCGGTGCTTTAGACAGGTAGAAATTCTGCACATCCAGATACAACTCAAAAGCTCAGTTTCTTGAAATACCATTTTTTTGTTACCCGTATATCGGCCGAGTGGAACCACTTGGTGCGCTGACTGTTGATATTGTTGTAATCAAGTATGCTGCTGTTGCCAGCGGGGGTATAGAGCGTGCTGGCATCTACATCGTAAGGCGTATAAGGTGCTGCCCTGAATGCGGTAGCGCAGCCCTGTGCTTCCAGTTGCGCTTAAATTTTTACCGCCCGTAAGGCTAATAATGTGGCGGGTATCCCAACTGCTGGAAACAAACTTATTGAACACATCTTTAAACTGGCTCCAGAACAGGGTATAACTCACAATGCCATAAAAGCCTTTATATAGTTTCTGCTCATATAGCACCTCCATACCATAACTGCGCCCCTCGCTGGTAGATTGGGCCGGGCCGCTGCCCACCACACCAAAGCCACCACCCTGATTGGCAATAGAAATATTGTTATCGAGCATAAACGGCACATTGTAGTAACGCTTAAAGAAACCCTCTACCGATACCCGGCTGTTGATGGGGGTAGTATACTCCACACCCAACACGGCATGCACATTGCGCATGTATGTAAGGCGGTCTTTATTCACCAGGGTTGCGGAACTATCCTCATAGCCAAGCACCGTATAACCCGGCAACTGGTGATAGTAACCGGCATTCATATTCAGGCGAATGTTTTGGGGCAACTGAAAAGAAAGCGATACCCGCGGTGAAGCCTGGCGCCACAACTCGGCCATGCTGCGGTTGTAGCTGCTGCCATCAAAACGAATACCGGCACCTATGGTCATTATATCTTTAAACAAGGTAGAAGATACATTGGCAAACGCTCCGTATTTGTGCAGCGTAAACTTCGAAGTAAAGTCAACCTTTACCAGTTGCTGCTGCGTAAACTGCGCATCGTAAAAACTCGATTGATTGGTGTAGCGGGCAAACTCGTAGTTAACTCCGGCATTGTATTTCAGCACGCCCTTCCGGCCGCTGTATTCCACACGCAGTTTATTTTCGGCTTCGGTGCTGCCGTAGGCAATCACCTTTTCTAAATTCTTATCGTTATTCTTCCACTTGCTGAATTTGTTCACCAGCATGTTGCGGCTTAAAAACACCTGCAAATAGCTGTTGTCGAAATAGTGCGTGTATTTACCGCCCATCATATACGTTAACTGTGTTTGCTCGGGCAATATGTTAAGCAAATACTGCTGTCCTTCATCGGGGTTCTTAATTTTAGTGTTCAGCACATTTACATCGTAGGCACTTAAAAACAGAAACACAAATTCATCTTTAGGCGTAATTTTCCATTTCACCTTGGCCTGCGCATCGGTGTAGGTAGGCAAAAACGGAAGCCTTAACGCTTTAAACAATAATTGCAGATACGAATAGCGCACACTGGCCAGCATGGTAGCCGTCTTCTTTTTATTTAAAGGCGATTCCATAGAAAAAGCGATATCGGAAGAGCCGATGGTGAAAGTGCCGCCCCAGCGGTCATCGCGGCCATCGCGCAAACGTATATCCATTACCGAGCTTAGTGCATTGCCCCTGTTGCTGGGAAAAGCACTGGAGTAAAAGTTCACCTCTCGTATAAAGTCAACATTTATCAACCCGTTGGGGCCCCCGGTGCTGCCCTGCGTGGCAAAGTGGTTAATATTCGGAATTTCGATACCATCTATATAAAACTTATTCTCGGCCGGGCTGCCTCCGCGTATATATAAATCGTTTCTAAATCCACCGGAACTAAAACCTACACCGGGCAAGGACTGAACCACTTTCGATATATCGCGATTGCCACCGGGCGAGCGTTGTATTTCGTTAATACCTATAGAGCGCACACTTACCGGGCTTTCTTCATTCTTTACAAAAGGATTGGCCTTTACTTCCACTTCTTTAAGCTCGGTGGCCATAGGTGAAATTTCAGTAGAAACAATAGCCGGCTTGCTATTGGTAATTTCCATTTCAAATACTGACTTGGGTTGAAATCCGATACAGGATATTTTGATGTTATAGGTACCGGTAGGTATATCTTTAATTTCTACTTCACCTTTTTCATCGGTAATACCGCCAATGGTAGTGCCTTCAATCTGCACATTGGCAAGGTCTACCGGTTTATTACTGCCGCTCTCGGTAATCTTTACTTTCAGGATACCACCCTGCGCAGATACAAACGAAGAAACAAACAACAATGCAGCAAAAACAAACAGATTTTTTTTCATAACTCAGGTATAAGGCTCTAGAACAAACAGACTAAAAAAAGGTTCAGTAAACACCGTGCGATACAGACAAAAAAAATACACGAACCCGGAAGTTCGTGTATCACTGTTTATGAGGATATGAGACCTGTCGGCCTGATATATATATATTAACTGTTTACGCGTTCGCTCTTGGTTACGTTTTTAGAATACGTAGGGCAAGTGTGTTTTTCGCAGGAAGAAAGAGCGAAGAATGCTACCGTTACGGTTGCCAACACTATTTTTTTCATTGTAGTTTTCATTAGTTTAATTTTAGGAGGTGATAAAAATATATTTCTGCTTTATTTGAAATCTGAACGCGAATTTACGAGAATTATTGTGAGCACAAAAACATGTTGTTGAGATGAAAATACATTTTATAGCTATTGGTGGTGCGGTTATGCATAATCTGGCCATTGTGTTACGGAGAAAAGGAAATGAGGTTACAGGCAGTGATGATAAAATTGTAGACCCGGCTAAAGCCAATCTTGAAAAAGAAGGTATCCTGCCACAGCAGCTTGGTTTCTTTGAAGAGAATATTACTCCCGATTTAGATGCGGTAATTCTGGGCATGCATGCCCGAGAGGATAATGTTGAACTGCTGAAAGCACAGGAACTGGGGATTAAGGTGTTTTCCTTTCCGGAGTATATCTATGAGGTTTCTAAAAACAAACAGCGCGTGGTTATTGCCGGCAGTCATGGCAAAACCACCATCACCTCTATGGTGATGCACGTGCTGAAAGAAAATAACTACGATTTTGACTATCTGGTTGGCGCCAAAGTAAAAGGTTTTGATACCAGTGTTAAGCTAACCGAAAATGCACCTATCATCGTGTTAGAAGGAGATGAATATCTGGCATCCCCCATCAACCGCGAGTCTAAATTTATGTTTTACAAACCCAATGCGGCTCTTATTACCGGCATAGCGTGGGACCATGTGAATGTATTTCCTGATTATGATGACTATGTAAAACAGTTTGAGAAGTTTGCCCATAGCCTGGAACCCTGGGGATTCTTAACCTGGTTTGAAGAGGATGAAGAACTGAAACAAATCTTCAATAGCTATGATGCCAAGGTACGAACCAGAGCATACAATACACATCCGCACATTATAAAAGGGAACATCACCTACCTGCAAACAGACTTTGGTGAGTTTCCGCTGAAAGTTTTTGGCGAGCATAACCTGCAAAACATTGCCGGAGCTAAAAACATCTGCAACGAAATAGGCGTGTTTGACGAAGATTTCTATAAAGCTATTTCAACCTTTGAGGGTGCGGCCAACCGCCTGCAGTTTGTTGGCCGAAATAGTAAAACCGTTATTTATAAAGACTTTGCCCACTCTCCGTCTAAACTAAAAGCCACGGTGCACGCCATGAAACAACAGTTTAAGGAGCAAACTCTGGTTGCCGTAATGGAACTGCACACGTTCAGCAGTTTGAACAAAGACTTTTTAGAGCAGTATGCCGATTCTATGCACGAAGCTGATATTCCGGTAGTGTTTTACGATAAAGAAACCTTTGAACAAAAGAAAATGCCTGTACTGAAGGAAGCTTTTGTAAAAGAATCCTTTCGCAACGAGCGGTTAAATATTTTTACCGATAAAGAGTCACTGCAGGCATTTTTACTAAAACAGGATTGGAATAACAAAAACCTATTGCTGATGACTTCCGGAAACTATGCAGGAATGAACATCGAAGAACTATCCAAACAGATACTGTACTGATAAACAAATTGAATTCTCATCATCACAAACTACATTCATGAAAGAACAATTAGATCTTTTCGGCAGTACCTCTGCCAAACTAAACTTAAAACGTCCGCTGGCTTTTTTCGATTTAGAGTCAACCGGTGTTGATTTTGTAAAAGACCGAATTGTTGAAATTAGTATTCTGAAATTAAACCCGGACAGTAGCCGGGAAACCAAAACCATGCGGTTAAATCCAACTATTCCAATCCCCATAGAGGCTTCAGCCATTCATGGTATTTATGATGAGGATGTTGTAACTGCCCCTACCTTTAAACAAGCAGCCAAAGAAATTTACGATTTACTGGACCCATGTGACCTTGCCGGATTCAATTCGAACAAGTTTGATGTTCCTATGCTGCTGGAAGAGTTTATCCGGGCGGGCATCAGTTTCAGCATTGATAACCGGGCACTAATTGATGTTCATCGCATCTATACCTTGTTCGAGAAACGAACATTGGAAGCTGCCTATCAGTTTTACTGCAATAAAACGCTGGTTAACGCCCACAGCGCAGAAGCCGATACAATGGCTACTTATGAAGTTTTAATGTCGCAATTAGAAAAATACGCTCCCGAACTGAAGAGTGATGTTTCCTTTTTGCACGATTTCAGTAACGAAGAACGGTTTATTGACAGTGGAAGGAGATTGGTTTATCTGGGAGGGAAAGCCTGTTTCAATTTCGGAAAATACAAAGGAAAGCCGGTGGAGGAAGTATTGAAAACAGACTCCGGTTATTACAATTGGATGATGCAGGGTGACTTTGCCCAGCACACCAAACAGAAAATGACGGAGATTAAAGAAAGCCTGAAAAGGAATTAAAAAAACATAACGTGTTGCGTTAAAATGGCATCAAAAATTACTTTTGCCAGCCTTAGCTTTTCCGAAAACAACATCTTTTGAGCGACAGCCTGATTATTATTCCTACTTACAACGAGCTTGGTAACATTGAAAAAATGATCCGAAAGGTGTTTTCATTACCCAAACAATATCATCTGCTCATTATTGACGATGGCTCTCCGGACGGGACTGCTGACCGGGTAAAATGGCTGCAAAAGGAATACGCAGACAAACTATTCCTGATTGAGCGATCCGGTAAACAGGGACTGGGTACCGCCTACATCACCGGATTTAAATATGCCCTGGAGAAAACGTACCAATACATCTTCGAGATGGATTGCGATTTCAGTCATAATCCAGACGATTTAACTCGCCTGTATGATGCTTGTGCCTCAGGCCATGAATCATTTTATCGGCTCAGATATGTGCAAGGAGGAGGATTTGTCAATTGGCCGAAAGATAGGAATCAAGTTGTCGCAAAAATGCGCCAACTTCATGTCATTCTGGTGTTGCTGGCATAGGCATTAAGGGCCCCGAAGCAGTTCATTTGCTACAAGCGAAAAGTGATTGAAACCATAGATCTGGATAAAAATCAGATTTGTAGGTTATGCCTTTCAAATTGAAATGAAGTTTGCATCCGCAAACTAGGGTTTACCATCACCGAAGTTCCTGTCGCACCGAACGAGGTGGAAGACATAAGATGAGCGAAACATCATTAAAAGAAGGTATTTTCGGAGTTTTGGAAATACAATGGAACAGTTTTTTCCAACTACCGTAAATAGCCAACCAGACAATTATTATGAAGCAAAACCTTTTTGTTTTTCTTAGATAATACAATAGAATCAGGGCTTATCAAAAATCGCATAGCAATAACAAAAGCAACACTAAGTATCCTGTTGCTTTGCTTGATTATTTAGCCAGAGGCGCAATCCACCTCTCCTACTCCTAATGAAGTGTTTAAGGTGGCCTTTTCAGCTATCAACAAGGCAACTACGATCTGGCTATTAGAATTATAATCTGGCCATAACCATTGATCCTTCACGAAGCTATTTCTACTATAACCGTGGATTGGCATACAAAGCTAATGGCAACGAATCCATGGCCATCAAGATTTTCGTCAATCGCAAGCACAAGCCAACTGCCGAGCCTATCAGATGCGCTCTTATCAAGTATAAAGGCGATCCACGGATGCCGCCTAAATTGAATTTGAAAATGCCAAACTGATTCGTGAGGATCTGGAGAATATGAATTTCTACCTGGGCATGATACTTCCGCAATAACCGCTTTGAAGAAGCATCCAAATATTTTTATGATTTCACCGCTCGTAAAAACCAATGCTGATACTTATGCATTACATGAAATTAAAGCAGAAACAAATGGTAATACAATGATCTATTCGTTTCGTTTGCCGCGGTATAAAAACAACGACTGGAAGCTATTCTACAAGATGTATGAAATATATCTGGCGCTGAACGATAAGGACAACGCTCTTTACAGTATTTCAATAGTCATAGAAATGGGAGAAAAACCAGACCACTATGAAGAGCGGGCTCGTCTGTATCTAGATAAAAGCAGCGGCTGAAAATATGAAGAGGATTTGCAGATAGCTAAAGAACTGAAAGCCGCATTAGGATTATGAGAGAATAAAACAAACCATAAAAATACCCCATAAAAAAAGAAAGCCGCTTACTTGTAAGCGGCTTTCTTTTAGTTTGCACGAGCAATATTATCTGCTTGAAATTCCATTAGCAGAAGAGTTTACTTCAACTGAACTTACTCGGAGTTTTATGGATATGCATGCAACCGGTGTAACATCAGCTTGATCGTGAAAGCAAACTACTTCATTTTCGTGACGTATAGTTTATTGTTACTGCTCAAACCGCCATAGGTAAGCCTTGAGGCTCGCCATCTTCTTTAGGGCCTGCAAAAATAGCGATAGGTCTTTCTGAACTGTTCTTTAATGTAATAATCACCTCCTTTCCTGTAGGCGGGGCAATGGGCGTTTCTGTAATAGCGGTGGCTTTGGGTATAATAGTTTTATTCTCCTCAGAATTTTGAGCAAATCCGGTTAAGGACAAGAAAAGCATTAAAGAAAACAAAGTTGCAAATTTCGTTACGTTGTTCATGATAGCAGAATTTTTCGATGTAAACGTAATGAAGATGTATCAGAGCATAATGAACATAACCACACTTACCCAAGCGAGGTGTCAACAAAACTGGATGAGCGTACTACCATATCCGTATTTACTGTGATACTCATTTGAATAGCTCTTCACATTCGGATGCCTATCTAATATTTTACAAATTTCCGCCTTCAGTTTACCTTTACCTAAACCATGAACCACCCTAAACTCAAATTTACCGGATGCAATAGCCTTATCTAAAATGCTGAAGCGCTCTTCAGGCAGGCAAGCTGGCACTCGTTAAGAACGAATTTTACCTTTACCAACCTGATATTTATCCCGAAATACCAATCAATCACTTCATCCGACATTTCTATTTTATTGGAAAAGACGGGATTGGTAGCTCCCATCAAATACATCTTCAGTAGATCCGGGATCAAAATCTGCTCCATCAAAACAACTTAGTTACTTCTTCTTTCATAAGTGTTCTCTTGATTTAAAATTGAAGCTTCCTGAAACTTTTTGCGGAAATACGCCTTTTCATCAGAAGCCATTTTCTACGTGCACCTGTTCCTATAATAGTAACGGATCCATAACCTAAAATTCGTCCCATAAAGCTAAATCCGGCAATTTATCTCAATCTTATTCAAATTCATCTCAAACGTTTTGCGTAGAGAAAATTCCTGTTTTGCAAATAATGCACTTGTTAGTTATTACAAATTCATCGCTCCACCTGGCCAGTGCAGGGCCTATAAACAGAGTAAGCAATGCTTTCAGAGAAATAAAAATTTTCCAGTGGTATTTGGTTTCATACACCACTACCTCATCACGAATCAGATTATTATCGCGCATTTCCATGTATTGATTTAATGTGGAATAAATAAAAGGTGCTTTGAACTTTTCGTAGAACTAACAAACGCAGCCACAAAAAATAACCTAACGGTATGTATGCTGGTATTCGCCAGAAAATAGACTAAAACCAGTTTATAGATTTTAAAAAGACATCTGACTAAGAAAACATCCGATTAGCATAATCAGATTCCTTAATAGCGGTGTTCTTCGCGTGTGCGAAGAACAAACCACCATTATTGCTGTTGGAGTAGGGGTCGAACCTACACGAGGCGGTTAGTCAAAATTGCATTTCATCAAACCTAAAGCTTAATGAAATGCAACTCAGATTTGTTCCGAACTCCTCACCCCCGAGACAGGAGGGCATGTCTGCCAAATTTCATCACCCAACAATATTGTCATTGATGATGACTATAACTTACGAACGCTTTTTTAATAATTGTTATCAAACAATATTTACAGATAATTAATAAAATTATTACTTTCATTATCAATTTACTAATTTAAAGCAGCTTTTATGGCTCTGCATTACGAAATTGACAACACTGATTTACAGATTTTGAATATCCTGATGGAAAATGCGTTACTCCATATACAGAGATAGGTAAAAAGTTATTTATAAGCCTGGCACAGTGCACGTTCGAATGAATAAAATGGAGCGGCTGGTATTGTTGAAATCCGCAACGCTTAATCTGGGGAAAACTGGGAATGGACATTGCATTTATAGGAGTCTATCTGATTAGAAGTGACATATGATAAAGGTGTAACTATTAAAAAAATAGATGAAATGCTGTATGTAACTACACTACAGAAACTATTCTCTATGCAAAGCAATTTTGCGTGCTCAACATGTTGCGTGTGCACGATAAACTTCAAAAAATTGAAGGGATAAGCAAGAACAGAAACTCTCATTTCATTGGAAGAAAGCTTCAGCGAGCAAATGAAAATCAGAACAGACAAAGCCAAGTAGCCATTACAGGGTATCACAATTTGTCACAGTATTGTAATAATCATAAAAAAAATAAAAGAGCACACTACTAAGTAAACCTTTCGTTACTATATCGTATCAATACAGTAAAGGCTATGAATACTATCAAAACAGAAATAGCAACGTTGAAGCAGGCACAAGGACAATTAGCTGAGTAATCTATTAAGTTATGATGAGCAGTTACAAAATATAGATTCCATAACAAGACAATTACAGTTTGCAAATGACTTATAACTTCAAGAGTTACAACAATTGAGAAACAAAATTATTGCTGAAGAATTATTTAACAACGAGCTAACATGAAGTGATTAATTTCGCGGAACAATTTGCCGAACGTTCTAAATCAGACACACTTACGCTATCTGATTTAATTATAAAAACAAAATGCGCGATAAAGTTCGTAAAACCGAGCAAGCAGTGTTCATGTTAAAATACCAAGTGAGTAAACTTCTCTCCATAGCCTCATAGCAGGCATCTTTAGTTAGTGTGTCAGCAGCTAGCCGTTCTGTGCAGGCTGTTTTTTTAAAAATATCTGGCTAAATTTCAAAAAACATTTTTCAGGATGTTGCCCATTGAGATATGAAAACCTATCTTCGGGCCACCATGGCAATTGTTTTAGACAAATGGACTCCTCCTGTTTTGGATAAACCGGACTATTATATTACGATTCGGTATGTGTACATAAACATATTGATTTATATGAAGACGAAACATATGCCGTGTGCATTTGATAAATGGGATTCAAATGCAGGTCAGATGAACAATGAGGGCCAATTCAACATGTTGTTTTACAGCTACAGGATAATTTTGAAGTTTTACTTCCCAAGAGTAAAATTACCCGCATTGTTCAAGCTGATACTAGGCTACCTGCAGGAAACCGGACACTTTTATCAGCACGAGATAAAATCTAAAGGTGAGTAAGGTAAAAAAGCTGGCTTTATGCATTTCAGTTAAGAACATTACCTCTTGCATTATCTTCTATACTGCCAGGAAGTGCAATTGCGTATGTGGATAATGAAAGCGAGTATAAACAAAACAGCTTTTGCTCTTTGCCTTCTTACTACTCTCCTGGCAAATGCTATCTAATCTGGCCAACGATTATGGTGACAGTGTGAAAAAGGAACGGATAATGATGAGCGGATAGGGCCTATGCGTGCGAATTGCAAGCCGGTATGCTTTCATTCCAGAGATAAAAAATGGAATTCTCTTAACGGTAGTTCTGTGTCTTGTTCCGGAAGTTTGCTGATGGCAGAACGACAAATGGACTGAATATTGGAAACGGAATTTTCTTTTTTCTGGGTTTGGCAGCCATTGCCGCTGCCATTAAATATACTGTAGGTAAAAGCGCTTGCGGTATCAAAGGGTTAGGGGATGTGTTTGTTTTGCTGTTTTTGGCATTGTAGGAGTAGGTGGCAGCTATTATTTGATGGCCCGCAAATAAACTATGCAGTTCTTCTGCCTGCTTTTTCCATGAAGACTTTGCTTCAGGAGTGTTAAATCTGAATAACATGCGTGACCGAGAAAGTGATGCCATAGCAGGCAAAAATTCTTTGGTAGTGAAAATTGGGATTGATAATGCAAAAAAATATCATACAACTCTTATCATCCTTGGATTCGTTTCCTCTCTAGTTTTTGTTACTATGCATTTTACATCTACCATGCAATTTCTATTCATCATTACTATGCCGATATTCAGAAAGCACATTGCTGCCGTTTGGAAGATTAATAATCCTGCTGATTTCGACCCTTTGTTAAAGCAACTCGCTATCGGAACGTTTATATTCTCGCTGCTTTTCAGCGCAGGGATTATTATTGGAAGTATCGGATAGCTTATTTACGATGCTTGAGTTCATCTAATATCTCTATTTGCTTCTTCTGTATCTCAAACAGATTTTTCATATTGAGCTGCAGGTTTTTTATTTCCATTTCAGCTTTAAGATTTATGAGGTAGTCATTTTGTGCTCGCTGACGATCTTTCGCCTCCTTTCGGTTTTGGCTCATCATAATTATAGGAGCCTGAATAGCTGCAATACAGCTTAAAATCAGATTAAGTAAAATAAAAGGGTAAGGATCAAATGGTTTCTGCGTAAGAACAAAAACATTGACTAATATCCAAAACACAAGTAAACTGAAGAATGTGATGATAAAGGCCCAACTTCCACCAAACTCCGCCACCGTATCAGATAACTTATCTCCAAAAGAAACTTCTTTATCCTGCGCCTGCATCAACACCTTTGTCAACAACTCATCATCATTAATATTATCAGTAAAGAAATCGTTGATTTTGTCAATATCATTCTCCGTATCCTGAATTAAATCGTGCAGTTTTTCGTTTCTTGTAATTGACATGTTATAAAAAATGACTGATTATAAATCTGACTTTGAAAAGTTGAGAGGTAGAATGTCTTTTACTGATTGAATACTATATATCGGACCCTTCTCACCTACCAGAATAATTTCTATAGCCGAGTTAAAGCGAGTTTCATACTCCAATATTCTCTGCCTGCAAATACCACATGGCGCAACCGGGTGGTCAATAACATGCGTTCCGCTCTTGACCGTAATAGCAATCTTCTTAACGGCTACATCCGGATATAATGAGGATACTGCGCTCAGCGCTGTCCCTTCGGCACAAATACCTACCGGGAAAGAAGCATTTTCCTGATTAGTACCACTAACTATTTTCCCATTTTCGAGTAAAACAGAAGCAGCCACTCTGAATTTACTATATGGTGCGTAAGCATTTTTCAAAGCATCTCGGGCAGCTGCAATTAAGCACGAATCTTCACTAGTTAACTCTGCTATGTTTTCGAACATTCGCAGTGAGAATTTTATTTCTATGTCCTTCATGCTTCACTTTTTTAGAAACTACCGAGGAAATTTAAGCATATCCTTCAATTTATCGGCTGCCTCCTTTTTGGCCTTATCGGCAGCTTCGCGAGCCTTCCTCTCTAACTCGGCTTTCTGCTTATTGATCTCATCTTCTGCCTTTTTCTTCAATTCATCTGCTTGCTTTTTGGCCTCCTCTTCAGCTTTCTTTTTCAAGTCTTCGGCAGCGTTAGTTATTATATCTTTTGTCGAGGTGCCCCCTGATAATACTTTTGAAAGTTTCACCTGAGGCTTCGCAGTAGTACCGGTCACCTTAAATACAAAGCTGATGATATCCGGCATTACGTTACCTAATCCGGGTACTTTTGATAGATACCCCTGAGCCAGCGATGTAGCCGCTCCTAACTCCTTGCTTGGAATATCCATTCGCATATCATAATCAATAGATTGGTCGAAGCCATTGCTGCCTTGCACATTCACATTGTAACCATTGCCAAACTTCAAATCAGTAGGATCAACAGCCACACGGCCATCTTTAAATTTAAGAACGGTCCAGGCATTTTTCATTTCAAGGTTCTGTAAGGCAGGGATTTTAGCCACTTCTGTTATTTTGGTAAGGATAGGGAGCCCTACAATTCTGGCTGATGGAATCTCTACCTTACCATCTCCGGTAAGTGAGTTATAATCAACACTCATATCCTCATTTAACTTACCGGAGCCTTTTAAATCACTTGAAAAATTACCCTGTATATATTTCATAACCGGAGCCATTTTCTCAGACATGCCAACCGATTGGTAAGTTTTCTGGATATCGAAGTTATTGATGTCATAGGTAAAAGTCACATCCGGGTGAGATTTACCTTTGGTATTGTATCTTGCTGAGATAGTTGCGTTGCCACCTAGCAGATTTGCGAATAATTCATTCAGGTTAATAACTTCATCTTTTACCGTCACCTTACCTTTCACATTTTCCAGCACCAGTTTTTCATAAAGTATTTTACCAAACAGCGAATTAGCTGTAAAGTCTATGTGGGCAGGCACTTTAAAATATTCTGTTTTTGCCGTATCCGTTTTAGAAGGGATGGTTGTCTCATCTTTTCTTAGCCACTCGTTAGCATCAAACTGAGAAGAACGAAGGTTAACATTACCTACTAAATCGCCCTTCCCAAAAGCATAAGCCATGAAGTTATCCAATGTACCGGTTGCATTAAAATCACTCTTGCCAATGGCAGATGAGAAACTACTCACAGTAACATTTTTCGGACTGAAAGTCATCTGCATATCCATTACCCGAACAGGCATGGGTGTTTCCTTGCTATCATACACCAGGTTAGAAACTTTCGCACTACCCGCAGCTTTAACAGCTTCATAATTTTTTTTGTCTACATCGCTTTTGCGCCCCTTAAAGTCAAGATTCATGCTGAGTAAGCCTGACAATGTTTTTAAGCCCTCCATCGGATAAAACCTAGGCACGTTAGCCAGATTCAGCTTGCCTGTTATGTTTGCTGATACATTCGGATCAGAGACCGGAGTTTTGATATTAATTTTTGCATCTACCGGATCAGAACCAGCCTCTAAGTGTAATTTAGATATATCCACTACTGTAAAATCCAAGTCGCCTTGTGGCTTGGAAACATTCGCTGCAATGAATATATTCTTAACGGCTACGGGCAGGTCCGGATACTGAAACATTCCGTTGTTTACTTTTAGATTCAAATTAACAGCCGGATATGTTTTATCCGAGTATTGACCTTTGACAAAACCTTCCAACGCTAAAGAGCCACTGGTTTTCACTTTATCAAAATCCTTTTTGTAGACAGCTGGCACCAACGACAGAATGCTCTTAAACTCGGTTTGTTTTGATTTGAACTTAACGTCCAGACTCATCTCTTCTTTCCTGTTCTGAACAAAGCCATCAAACTGTAACGCTAAATCGTTCAGCGTGACGGAGTTCTCCTTGAAAGCATATTTACTGTTCAGGTTATCTACCGAAAGATTCATCTCGGCATTCAGTTTGGCTTTGCTTAAATAGGCTACTGCTCCGCTTTTGTAAGTCAGTTCAGCGATGCTGGTTTTAGTTATCAGGTCATAAATGTCATCGGCTACATTGCCGCTGCCTTCAAAATCAAGGTCATGTATCTGAGCGAATGAATTACCGACCTTATCATCGTAAGTAACTTCTCCATTCTCAATCTTATACTTCTTTATTTCCAAAGAGAAATTTACAGGTTCAGAAGCAGTAGTTTTAGTAGGAGATGGCTTCATGATATCCCAGTTGGCCTTCCCTTCATAATTGATTTGGGCATGAATGACCGGGTCGGTAAATTGGAGAGCAATCAGTTTATACCTCTCACCTTTCAACACAGTCATTAAATCAACCGTAAAGCTGAAGTTTTTAATACTCAGCAGCGTATCACCTTTAAATACACCAGTACCGACTACCGATAAATCGCTGAGTGAAAAAGAGAAATTGGGAAAACTGCGGATAAGAGACAGGCTATAATCCGAGTAATCAACCTTAGCGTTTGCCTGATTATTGATTTCCTCTTTCACCTTCTCGTTTATTTTATCTTTAAATACAAACGGTACGGCTACCACAGCAACAACCAACAACAATACCAGTACACCACTACTTATAAAAATCTTTCCTGCTAAACTCATTTTCTTTTTCGCCATAAATAACAGATATGTATGTGGCCAAATGTAATTGTTAAAGGGCAATTACACGAACTATTCAACCGGTTTATAAAAAATTGTGTATTACCTGTTGACTGTTCTTCTTCCTGCGTATTTGTCGAAAATCTATATTCGCACCATGACTGAAAAAATACTGATTATAGATTTCGGATCTCAATACACTCAATTGATTGCCCGTAGAGTTAGAGAGTGTGAAGTATATTGCGAAATTGTTCCCTACAACAAAGTGCCCGAATTAACAGCCGATATAAAAGGCATTATCCTATCAGGCTCTCCAGCCAGTGTCCGCGATGCCGATGCACCTAAAGTTGACGTAGAAAAACTGATTGCTTTTCGCCCGGTGTTGGGGATATGCTACGGGGCACAGTTAATGGCTCAAACTTTTGGAGGCTCCGTTGAGAAAAGTAATACCCGTGAATACGGGCGTGCTCATTTGCAGATTAAAAATGCCGGTGACATCTTGCTGAAAGGAGTGAGCGATAACTGTCAGGTTTGGATGAGCCATGCTGACTCCGTGAAAAGCATTGGAGATAAGTTTGAAATCATAGCCGGTTCAGATAGTATTGACATAGCAGCTTACCGCTCTAAGAAAGACGCGTTCGTTCATCCCGTATATGCCTTACAGTTTCATCCGGAAGTATATCACTCCACCGAAGGGCATATTATTCTTAGCAACTATCTGTTTAATGTTTGCGGATGCTCACACAAATGGACTTCGGCTTCATTTGTGGTAGAAACAGTTAAGCAACTGAAAGCACAAATTGGTGAGGAGAAAGTAATTCTGGGATTAAGTGGAGGTGTCGATTCATCGGTAGCTGCTTTACTTTTAGAAGAAGCAATTGGAGACAATCTGTTATGTATTTTTGTAGATAATGGGCTGCTACGCAAAGATGAATTTGAAACTGTGATGAAAAAATATGAAGAAATGGGGCTTAATGTGCATGGTGTACGCGCAGGAAACCGTTTCTTAAAAGAGTTAGCCGGAGTAACCGATCCGGAACAGAAACGCAAGATAATAGGTCGTGTGTTTATCGAAGTTTTTGAACACGAGGCACATAAACATAAAGATGTAAAATGGCTGGCACAAGGCACCATCTACCCTGACGTAATTGAATCGGTATCGGTTAAAGGCCCCTCCGCCACTATTAAAAGTCACCACAATGTTGGAGGCTTGCCTGATTTATTAAAACTGAAAATTGTAGAGCCTCTTCGCAATCTTTTTAAAGATGAAGTACGAAAAGCAGGCAAGGAACTTGGACTGGTACCTGAAATCCTATTCCGCCATCCATTTCCCGGTCCTGGTCTGGCTGTGCGTATTTTAGGAGATATTACAGCAGAAAAAGTACGCATCCTGCAGGAAGCCGATCACATTTATGTAGAAAACCTAAAGAAATATAACCTCTACACCGAAGTGTGGCAGGCCGGAGCTATACTTCTACCCATCAAATCGGTAGGTGTTATGGGCGATGAAAGAACTTATGAAAATGTAGTGGCACTTCGCGCGGTGAACTCTACCGATGGTATGACTGCCGACTGGTCACATTTGCCGTATGAGTTTTTGGCCAAAACATCTAATGAGATTATCAATAATGTAAAAGGTGTCAACCGGGTGGTTTATGATATCAGTTCTAAACCGCCAGCCACTATTGAATGGGAATAGGCACGAAATTAGCCCCTATTGTATCCATAAATTCATTCAAACAACAATGAAGAAACTCTTCATTTTATTTTTCACTGTCACCTCACTGAATCTTTCACAGGCTCAAACCGATTCTGTTTACCATATTGGTCTAATCCTCCCTTTTCAGGCGGCTTCTACTACTGAAAAACTGGAAGCATATACCAATGCACATGATCTTTTTACAGCGCAAAGAATCCGATTGAACGATGATGCAGTCATCTCACTCGACTTTTATCAGGGAGTATTGCAGGCACTTCTCGAGAATGAAACAGGCCCTTCTATTGAGCTGGAGGTGTTTGATAACTGGAATAGCGATTCGGTAACAGCCGAAATACTGAAAAAGCCTGAGCTGAAGAAACTCGATCTCATTATCGGAAGCAGTTCAACATCCTCTGCCAAACTGGTTGCCGACTTTTGTAAACAAAACAAAATTGTAAACGTACAACCCTTTTCTCCATCCAAAACACTCACATCAGGTAACCCCTATCATCTTAAACTGGCACCCACCATCGATGCGCATGTAGATGCTTTGTTTAACTCCATGACAGACTCATTTCCCGGAGCTAATGTAATTATCTACACCCCGAACGTAGAAAAGAGCACTTCTATTGCCGCTCGTTTTGATTCGTTATTTAAAGATTACAACGAAACAACTACCGTCAACTTTAAAGTAGCCTTACTTAATACAAAAGATATGTTACTAAACGGAAAGAAAACTACCGCGCAGGAACAACTTTCAAAAAAGGCTGAGAACATCATCATCATCACCTCATTCGATGAATCATTTATCAATGGTAATCTTCGTTTATTGCACGACAACCTGGTCACCGACAGCATAACCGTTTACGGTATGCCCACTTGGCTGAATGGAGATATTTTAAGGCTCGATTATGTGAATGATTTCCATACCCACCTGAGTGATGCTTTTTGCATAGACAGCAGCCGTAGCCAAACCAGAGAGTTTATGCAGCATTATTATGGCCACTTTAGTGCAGAACCTACCCGCTTTGCCTACTTGGGCTACGATGTAAGTAAGTTTTTACTAAGCAATATCAGTGATTATGGTCAGGATTTTCTGAACCACATCAGCACTCAACACTACAACGGAACGGCCTACAAATTTGATATAATCAAAAACAGCCGGCCTGACGGACAAACAGATTTTTTCGAAAACCGTTACGTTAATGTGCTGGCAGTAAGTAATTACCAACTGACAAAAGTCCATTAGTAATACGCTCCTCTACTTCCCTATCTATTTACCCATTCAATACCGGTAGTTTAACCACCTATATCAATACGCGAAATGGTTTGGATATTAACAAATTATTATCGACATTTGACACAACTCCATTTACACACTATATTATAACCGTTAACCCTAATTAATAGGATGAAGAAATTTTATTCAGCTCTCATCGTTACCTGCTTTTTTGCTTTGTCCGTTAACCTTTCTGCCCAGTTAGTTGTAGCTGCCAGTGGCAATGGAAACTCATTAGCACAAACATTGGCCGGAAACGGGGTTACTATCTCAAACGTTGTGATGAACTGCCCTACAGGAGCAGCCGGAACATTCACCGGAACTAACACCAGTTTGGGAATGGGTTCAGGTATAGTTCTCACTTCGGGCGATGTAACACTGACTCCCGGCCCCAACAATACCAGCGGAGCCGGTTTAGATAACTCCGGTGGCGGAGATGCCGATTTAGATAACCTGACCAGCAGTTCTACCTTCGATGCCTGTGTGCTCGAGTTTGATATGCAGGTGTTAAGCGATAGTGTTGAATTTAAATACAGTTTCGGCTCTGAAGAATATCTGGAATATGTAAACGGAGGTTATAACGATGTATTTGGTTTCTTCATCAGCGGTCCGGGTATTGCCGGCTCACAAAACATTGCCCTCGTTCCCGGCACAACCACTCCGGTTTCTATTGATAATGTAAACAACGTAAACTACCCGCAGTATTATGTAGATAATGGCGATGGTTTCACTACCCCGCAGAGCACGTCAAACTATTACATTCAGTATGACGGATTTACCCGTGTATTAACAGCGAAGAAAAAAGGCTTACAACCTTGCCAAACCTATCACCTGAAACTTGCCGTTTCCGATGCCGGTGACGGGGTATTGGATTCAGGAGTATTTTTAGAGGCCAACAGCTTGACCTCAAACTTTGTCAGTCTAGATTCGGTAGAAACCGATGTGCCGAATGTGAGCAACGCCATCGAAGGATGTGTAAGAGGTAAAATTCGATTTGATTTAGAAACCCCGGTTAATGCTCCTACTACAGTTCAATACCAGATTGGAGGAACCGCTACCAATGGTGTAGATTATCAGCAAATTCCAACCTCTATTACCATTCCGGCCGGAGATACAGTAGCTGTTTTGAATATTACCACTATTGCCGATGGGCTTAGCGAAGGTACCGAAACCGTAAAAATTTATTTGCTTACCGCCTGCAACAACACCCCTTACGACAGTGTTACGCTTCTGATTCAGGATAATATCCATGTTCAGGTTTCTCCATTAACATCTAACATTTGTGCCGGTGATCAGGTGCAATTAACGGCTACCGGAGCGTCTTCATACACCTGGTCTCCTGCTGCTACCTTGTCGGCAGGCAACATTGCAAATCCTATTGCTACGCCAACCGTTACTACTGTATACAAATGCAGCAGCAGCATAGGTCAATGTGTTTCAGTTGACTCGTTAACCGTCAATGTAGTACCGGCACCTTTCTCGGTTAATGCCGGTCCGGATTTGGCCAGTTGTAGCGGCAGCAGTGTTCAGCTCAATGCCATTGTAAACGGAACTACTTTTAATGGCAATCCGTTTGTTTACGCTTGGTCACCGGGCGGTGGAATCAGCAACACCACTATACTTAACCCGGTTGCTACTCCCCCAAATTCACCCAGCACATACGTTTTAGAAGTAACCAGTGGAAACTGCAGAGCGCGTGATACAGTGATTGTTGCAGTAGGTAATTTACAACTAACGGTCAATACCACTAACGAAAGTTGCTATGGTTACCACAACGGTACGGCATCGGTAACCGTAACCACCGGAGCAACCCCTTATCAGTATATCTGGAGTACGGGGGCTACTACTTCATCCATCACCGGACTGGCCGGAGGTACTTACCTGGTGAGCGTAACCGATAACTCCGGCTGCTCGGCATCGGTTAGTTTAAATGTGGTGGGGGTAACAGCCCCTCTCAGTGTTAACGCAGGCCCTGATATTCTGGATTGCCAGAACACTTCGGTTCAGTTAAATGCCGTAGTAACCGGAAATCCGGTAAACGGCAATCCATTTATTTATCAATGGAGCCCCGCGGCTACCTTAAGCAACGGTAATGCTCCTAACCCCATAGCCACACCAACTGGTCCCACACAGTATGTAATCCGGGTATTGAGCGGTGCCTGCGAGGTAAGAGATACCGTAAACGTAACTTTGGGTAATTTGCAGATAAGCACTTCGGCCACCAACGAAACCTGCTACGGTTACTTAAATGGCACTGCCGATGTTACGATTCTGGCAGGCTCACAGCCTTATCAGTATATCTGGAGCAACAATGCCACCACCGCCAATCTGAGCGGTATTGGCGGTGGAACCTATACCGTTACCGTATTGGATGTAAACGGATGCTCAGCTACCGGCAGCGCAACCGTACTCTCTACCAATCCAATCCATTTCAGTCAGCCGGTGGTGGGTGCTATTAAATGCTTCGGAGGCACCGATGGAACCATCACCCTCACGGCCGCAGGCGGAGTAGGTAACATCAATTACTTGTGGAACACCGGGGCGACCACGCCTTCTATCACGAACCTTTCGGCTAATACACCTTACATACTAACAGCTACCGATGCCAATACCTGCCAGGCTGATACCACTGTTACTTTAACCGATCCGGCTCAGATTGTGTTGAACGTAACACCAACAGATATCAGCTGCCATGGTGCCGGAGATGGTATTTGCGATGCGGCTGTAAGCGGAGGAACCGCCCCGTATGCATTTGTTTGGAACACCTCCCAAACAACACCATCTATTACCGGGTTGCCTGCCGGTAACTATCAGGTAAGTGTAACCGATGCCAATAATTGCAGCACCAGCTCAAGTGCAGCCATTGTTGAACCGGCTCTTATCAGCGTTACTGCAGCCTCGATGGCACCTTCCTGCCCTGGTATTAATGACGGAACCATTGATGCCGGTGCTACCAACGGTTTCAGCCCGTATACGTTTGAATTGATTTATAACAACAGTTCGGTAGGCATTAACCAAACCGGAACTTTCCGTAATCTGGGTGCCGGTGATTACCGCATCAGCGTAACTGACGACCACCAATGTAACGTAGTGGCTAATCTTAACCTGTTACAGCCTATACCGGACGAGTTTATTTTTAGTGCAGATTCTACTTCCTGCTATGGAAGCAGTTATTTAGACGGTCAGGTACATGTAGTGGCTGTTTCCATACTTAACCAGCCTTATATTTACTCTATTGACGGAGGTAACCCGCAATATGATGGCGATTTTTTAACGCTGGGAGCAGGCGCTCATACCGTTACTATTGCTAACAGCCGTGGTTGTATCACTACACAATCGGTTACGGTGCCTGAGCCGGCTGAAGGTATTGCTCAAATTACCCCCGGTGACTCATCTATCCAGATTGGCGGAACTACTCAACTGTTTGCTACCATAAATAATTATACGCAGGCCGAAATAAAAAGTTACAGCTGGGGCCCGTTTGAAGGATTAAACTGCACCGATTGTGCCAACCCGATGGTAACCGGCTATAGCCAAAACGAATATACCCTGACGCTGGTTTACGGTAACAACTGTATAGCTACCGCCAGCACCCTGGTGAATGTAACGGGCTATCCGGAAATATTTATACCCAATGCCTTTAGCCCCAATGGCGATGGAAACAACGATGTGTTTTTAATTTACGGAGCAGCTGTTAAAACCGTTAGCCTCACTATCTACAACCGGTGGGGTGAGTTGATTTTTGACAGCGGTAATCAGTTTAACGGCTGGGATGGGCACTACAAAGGCCAGTTGCAGAACCCGAACGTTTATACCTATGTAGCCGGTATTACTTATCTGGACGGCAAAGAAATTCAAAAGAAGGGTTCATTTACCTTAGTAAGATAGTTTGAACTTAAACAACCTGGAGTGAGGGAGAAAACGGTTTCATTTTTTTCCAGCGAATAACTTTTTAGTGATATTCGACCAGTCAAAAAACATTCAATATTTATCTTCATTACATGATTTACTGCCCTTCTCTTTTATCATTTTCAAACTCTGCCTCAATGAAGATTTCTAAAATGAAATTGCTGTGTTTCTCTGCTTGATGCTTGGCATGTTTTAGTAAACACTTTTTGCTCAACCACTTCCATTTAGCTAGACAAACCTTGCCGGTGGCTCCAATAACAACTACACAGCTAAAACACATTTTAATTTGAGAGTAATCCACTTTTTTGATCAAGATTTATTGCAAGTGTTAAATTGATTTTTACTTTAGCAAACAGGACACAAGGACTAAAACGATTTTTGGCATTAACATTCGGGGATAACAAATTCAGCCGCTAAATGGCAGGATGAGAATATATACTTATGTATAACTCGTTTGACTGGTCCGTTTCAAAAATCTTCTTTTAGTTTTTTAGAACAAAAAAATTAATGCCCATGTTAAATCAGTTAAACAAATCTATCTTCATTTTATTGCTGGCTATACTTTTTTTTAGTCAAATCTCTTTTGCTCAAGCCCCAAATTTTAACTGGGCTAACCGTGCCGGTGGCACCGATAATGACTATGCAGCCAGTATTACCAGCGATGCCAGCGGTAATGTGTATGTAACCGGCTATTATGCCAACACTACTATAACATTTGGCACTATTACTTTAACCAGAACCAGCAACTCTTCGGATGGCTTTTTGGTCAAATACAATTCTTCTGGTGTGGTGCAATGGGCCATTAATATGGGTTCCACTTTTAGCACCATACCTTATGATGTAGTCACAGATGCATCGGGCAATATTTTTGTAACCGGTACTTTTTCGAGTGCTACCCACACTTTTGGAAGCTCCACCCTTACCAACAGCAATCCGGGAGGAGGTTACGGTGATATTTTCTTAGCCAAATTCGATCCTAGTAATGGTAATGCGTTGTGGGCAAAACAGGCCACCGGTGTTACCGGAAACAAAGGAAGTGAAATATCCAATTCGGTAGACGTTGATGCCAGCGGCAATGTTTTTATTACCGGAATTTTTCGTGGAGCTACACTTGATTTTGAAGGACAGGCAACCTTATATAATGCAAACAGTACTTTACCCAATTTCGGTCAGCCGGATATTTTTATAGCTAAGTATGCAGCTGATGGTACTTTTCAATGGGCGCAATCTGCCGGAGGTACTAGTAATGATTATGGCAAATCAGTGACTACCGATGCTGCTGGAAATGCGATTATAACCGGTTATTCCAACAGTACTGACCTTAGTTTTGACGGTGGATTTAGTTCCATTTCCACAGCCGGTATTGATGATATTTTTGTGGCAAAGTATGACGGTGCAACCGGTAATAATATCTGGGCAAACAGATACGGGGGATCTGGCACCGATAAAGGGATAGGTATTACCACCGATGGTAATTCTAATATTTATGTTACCGGAGATTTTACCTCAGGCACCTTTGCTTTTGGTACTACTAATTTAAACCTAACCGGAAACTATGATTTGTTTATTGCCAAACTTAATTCTTCGGGCACTCCGCAGTGGGCAAAAAGTGCCGGTACTTTTAGTGGCAACACCTATGGTTTGGATGTAGCTACCGATCCTAGCAACAATGTTTACATGGCGGCTAGTTATACCGGATCCTCTTTAACTGTGGGCGCTACTACATTAAACAATATGGATAACTCGGGAACTTTTGATAATGCCACTGTAAAATACGATGCAGCGGGTACTATTTTATGGGTTAAAGGAGCAGGGGGAACCAAAAACGACAGAGTACAATCAATTACAGTGGATGCCACCGGCAGAGTTTCCTTCGCTGGTGCTTTTGATGGTTTGAAATCTATCTTTGATACGGACACCCTTACCAATAACACGGTTAATTTTGATGATGTATTTGTGGCGCAGTTGGGCGCAAATGTGGCTACCTGCACCGCACCTAACGGCACTGTAGCTTTTGGTACGTTTAGTGGGGTTACTTCATCGGCTACTACAACAAATGTTACTTATACCAACGGAGGAAATGCAGCAAGCGGTTATGTGTTGTTGAGAAATACGACTAACACTGCACCTACCGCACCGGCATCAGGAACTGCCGTGCCTACTGCCGGAAATTCAGTTACATGGGGAGGAACATATACGGTGGTTAACTCCACCACCACACTGGGAAGTTCGGTGCCATTTAGCAGTACCGGTTTAAGTGCTTCTACTACTTATTACTATTGGGTAGTGGCGTATCAAAACACCAACGGCCCTTGCTGGTTTACGCCTGCTACGCAAGCAAACAACAGTCAGGCGACTTCTGCAGTTACTGGTGCTACTGCCTTAAATTTTGATGGAGTAGATGATGTAGTTACCATCAGCAACTCTACCACATTCAATATGAGTTCGGGTACCCTCGAAGCATGGTTTAAAACCAGTAATGCAGGCAGTTCATTCCGCGCTATTGTGGTTAAAGAATTTTACTACGGCATTTTTCTGTTAGACAACAAAATCTACGTACACAATTGGAGCGGAGGTGCAAGTTTTACTTCAGCAGGTACCTATAACGATAACAACTGGCATCATGTAGCTTTTGTTTTTCAAAATGGTGTTACCAATGGCTCGAAAGTATTTATAGATGGAGTAGCACAAACTGCATTTACATATAATGCAAGTTCTGGTACAACCACATTGTCTATTGGGAACAGTCCAAACAATCCTCAAAATTTTAATGGCACCATTGACGAAGTAAGAATTTGGAATACTGCTTTGTGCGATGGCGACATTATTAACCAACGCAATTGCCAACTGGGTGGCACACTCAGCAGTAATTTACTGGCTTACTACCAGTTTAACCAGGGCACCGATGCTGGTAATAATACGGCTATTACCACTTTGACAGATTCTAAAAGCACCTACCCCGGAACTTTGTCGGGCTTTACATTAACGGGCAGCACCTCTAACTTTTTATCAGGTGGTTCAACCCCATCAGGAGTAACTTGTACTTATGCTCCATTAACCACAACAGCAAGCAATACCGGTGCATACTGCTCAGGTGCTACTATAAGTGTAAGTGCAAGCCCAAGTGGCGGAACTCCAACATACACTTACTCATGGGCAAGCAGCGCAGGAGGAGCATGGACTGCCACCGGTAGTCCGGCAACGCGTGCGTCTTCTACCACTGCTATGAGTGGAGCATATAATGTAACAGTAACCGATGCAAGCTCTTGCACGGCAACGGCAAGTACTTCGGTGACGGTAAACGCTAACCCAACAGCCAGCATTGGTGTTACCGAAACTTCGGGAACAACTAATAATGACGGCACCATTTGCAACGGAGCTTCGGCAACTTTAACTGCCACCGGTGGCGGCACTTATTTGTGGAGCACCACTGCTACCACTGCGGCTATTACCGTAAACCCGGGAACTACCACCCCTTACACAGTTACCGTAACAAGCAGCGGTTGTACCGCTACAGCAAGCAGTTCAATTACCGTAAATGCTAATCCTTCTGTAAGCATTGGTGTTACCGAAACTTCGGGAACAACTAATAATGACGGCACCATTTGCAACGGAGCTTCAGCAACTTTAACTGCTTCCGGTGGCGGCACTTATTTGTGGAGCACTAGTGCTACCACTGCGGCTATTACCGTAAACCCGGGAACTACCACTCCATACACAGTTACCGTAACAAGCAGCGGTTGTACCGCTACAGCCGGCAGTTCAATTACCGTAAACGCCAACCCTGCCACACCAACTATTACAGCCAACGAAACATCAGGAACAGCCAACGATGGTGTGATTTGCAACGGTGCGGGTGTAACGCTTACCGGTCCTGCCGGTGCCACTACTTATGCCTGGAGCAACAGCGGTGGCAGCAGCCAGACGAGCAGCAGTTTTTCACCTTCGTCTAATACTACTTACTCATTAGCTGTTTCTAATGCCAGCGGGTGCATCGCCAGCAACAGCTATACGGTAACCGTAACTAACGGCCCAACCTTTAGTTTCTCTACTTCTACCAACCCTGCTACCTGCGGAGCAACCAACGGCACCATCGTGCTCACCGGTTTAAGCAACAGCACCACTTATTCAGTTACTTATTCTAAGAACGGCACACCACAATCTGCTGCTAACTTTACCAGCAACGGCAGCGGACAACTTACTATTACCGGTTTGGGTGCGGGCAATTACACCAATATAATTGTAACACTGGGCGGTTGTTCTTCTTCTGCATACAGCGGACCTGTGGTGCTCAGTGACCCATCGGCACCGGCAGCACCAACAGTGGGCAGCAACTCACCGGTATGCGCAGGCAGCACTATTAATCTTACAGCAACAGGAGCCGGAACCAGCTTTAACTGGACAGGCCCTAACACATATACCTCTACCACACAAAACCCAACCCGTCCCAATTCAACAACTGCCATGAGTGGCAGCTACTGCGCTACTCAAACATTGGCGGGCTGCACCTCTGCACCTGCATGTGTTACAGTAACTGTAAATGCGAACCCAACAGCAAGCATTGGTGTTACCGAAACTTCAGGAACAGCTAATAATGACGGCACCATTTGCAACGGAGCTTCGGCAACTTTAACTGCTTCCGGTGGCGGCACTTATTTGTGGAGCACTAGTGCTACCACTGCGGCTATTACCGTAAACCCGGGAACTACCACCCCTTACACAGTTACCGTAACAAGCAGCGGTTGTACCGCTACAGCAAGCAGTTCAATTACCGTAAATGCTAATCCTTCTGTAAGCATTGGTGTTACCGAAACTTCGGGAACAACTAATAATGACGGCACCATTTGCAACGGAGCTTCAGCAACTTTAACTGCTTCCGGTGGCGGCACTTATTTGTGGAGCACTAGTGCTACCACTGCGGCTATTACCGTAAACCCGGGAACTACCACTCCATACACAGTTACCGTAACAAGCAGCGGTTGTACCGCTACAGCCGGCAGTTCAATTACCGTTAATGCTAATCCTTCTGTAAGCATTGGTGTTACCGAAACTTCGGGAACAGCTAATAATGACGGCACCATTTGCAACGGAGCTTCGGCAACTTTAACTGCCACCGGTGGCGGCACCTATTTGTGGAGCACTAGTGCTACCACTGCGGCTATTACCGTAAACCCTGGAACTACCACTCCATACACAGTTACCGTAACAAGCAGCGGTTGTACCGCTACAGCCGGCAGTTCAATTACCGTAAACGCCAACCCCACAGCCCCAATCATCGGCACTATTACTCAACCTACCTGTCCGGTTCCAACCGGTAGTGTAACGTTAAACGGTTTACCTGCTTCTGGTTCATGGACAGTTACAAACCAGTATGGCGCTACTATTACAGGTTCAAATACTAATACCGCTGATTTCACCAATTTATTTGGAGGTTATAGCTATACATTTACCGTAACCACATCGGGTTGCACATCACCTTCTTCAGCTAATGCAGTAGTGAATCTACCACCGGCACAACCTTCAGCACCCACCATAGGCAACATCACTCACCCTACCTGTGCTCTATCTACGGGAAGTGTGGAGTTGAGCGGTTTACCGGCTGCTGCCTGGACAGTAACCGCCACTGGCGGTGCCACCTTAACTGGTTCAACAGCAATAGCCACTTTCAGCGGGCTGGCGGCAGGCACTTACACCTTCACCGTTCAGGACCAAAACGGTTGCATCTCACCGGCATCTGCCCCTGTAACCATCAATGCACAGCCAACTATACCTGCACCTACCATTACCAACAACCCTACCACCACTGCATTAACCTGCACCACTACCAGTATTGACCTAACCGCCAATGGCGGAAGCACCTACGTATGGAGCACCAATGCAACCACGGCAACTATCTCGGCCACGGCAGCAGGCACCTATACTGTTACGGCTACAAGCAGTAACGGCTGCACGGCATCTGCATCTGAAACAATAACCAGTAACACACTAAGCGCTGCCATTACAGGCAACACCGGCATTTGCGCGGGCAGCTCTACCACCCTTAGCACGGCACAGGTGGCAGGGTATACCTACAACTGGCAAAACCCGGCCATACCAACCGGCTGGGTAAATGTAGGCACACCGGGCTTCTCGGCAGATCAGGCTTCCCACCAAAGCCTGGCCATAGATAATAACGGCACCCCTTATGTGGCTTACAAGGATGCAGCCAATAACGACAAAACCACCGTGATGAAGTTTGACGGCACTGCCTGGGTAACTGTGGGCAATGCGGGTTTCTCGGCAGATGAAGCAAGTTACCAAAGCCTGACAATTTACAATAACATCCCTTATGTGGCGTATAGAGATTATGGAAACAACAGCAAAACCACGGTGATGAAATTTAACGGTACCGCCTGGGTCACTGTAGGCAATGCAGGTTTCTCGGCAGGTGCTGCATCCTACCAAAGCTTAGCTATAGATAATACCGGCACCCCTTACGTGGCTTATCAGGATATGACAGCTAACTACAAAACCACGGTAATGAAGTTTAATGGCACGGCTTGGGTCAATGTGGGCAATGCGGCTTTCTCATCACCTTATTCCGACTACCAAAGCCTCGCTATTTATAACGGCACACCCTATGTAACTTACTTGAATGGTTTACAGTCCAAAACTACGGTACTGAAGTTTGACGGCACTGCCTGGATCAATGTAGGCAATGTGGATGTCTCGCTGGGGGGGGCCGACAACCAAAGCTTAGCCATAGATAATACCGGTACCCCTTATGTGGCTTATAAAGATTGGGCAAGTAGTAACAAAACCACGGTCAGAAAGTTTGACGGCACTGCCTGGGTGAATGTTGGCAATGCGGGCTTTTCGCAAGGGCAAGCCTTCAACCAAAAACTGGCCATAGATAATACAGGCACCCCTTATGTGGTATACAAAGATGCCGCAAATGGCGCTAAAACCACCGTAATGAAGTTTAATGGTACCGCTTGGGTCAATGTAGGTAATGCCGGCTTCTCGGCAGGTTATTCCGATTATCAAAGCTTATCCATAGATAATACCGGTACCCTTTATGTGGCTTATAAAGATGGTGGAAATGGAGATAAAACCACGGTATTGAAGTTTAATACCGCGTTAAGCAATACCAACACCCTGGTGGTAAACACCCCCGGCACCTATAACCTCACCGTTACCGATGCCAGCGGCTGCACCGCTACGGCCAACGCTACTGTTACCCAGTTTGCCAATACTTTATCGGTTACGGCAAGCACCACCCTGGTAAGCACCAATGGCGGCAGCAATGGGGCTATTGACCTTACGGTAAACGATGGCACACCTGCTTACAATTACATCTGGAGCCCCGGCATCGCTACCACGCAGGATATTGCCAACCTCACTGCCGGTGTTTACAACGTAACCGTTACAGATGCACAAGGCTGCTCGGCTACCGGCAGCTACCCGGTAAATACCTTCAACTGCAACTTAACCGCTGCTATTACCTCCGTTACGCATGTCTCCTGCAATGGCGGAGTTAACGGAAACGCCACCGTAACAGCTACCGGAGGAACCGGAAATTACACCTATGTATGGAATAACGGATATGATGGTAGTAGTCTTAACAAAACTTTTTTGGGTAATAATAAGCTTGTTTCTTCGGGCTTCTATATCGTAACCGTTAGTGATGGTAATTGCGAAGCAACAGCATCAGTTACTATTAACGAGCCCCCTTTACTTGATTTCACCACTACGCAGGTAAATGCATGCGGAGCCACTACAGGCAGCATAACAGTAAATGCCACAGGTGGAACTTCACCCTATCAATATGCCAGCGATGGAGCAACTTTTACAGCCCAGAACAACCCTTATACCTTTAGCGGCTTAACTGCAGGCACCTATAATGTAATGGTTAAAGATGCGAATGGCTGCACAACCGAAAAACAAGTTGTGGTGGGCGTTGTAACCACTAGTGTGGTGCCTGCCAACGTAACTACAGCCGGTGGCAACGATGGAAGTATAACCCTTACGGTTGAAGGTGGCACCGCCCCTTATACCTACGCATGGGGCGATGGGCCTACTACCCAAAACCGCACCGACCTTACTGCCGGCAGCTACACGGTTACTATTACCGATGCCGGTGGTTGCTCTATCATTGAGACCATTTTTATTACCCAACCGGTAAGTACATGCCCTGCGGGCAATACCTTGTATGTAGACCAAAGCGTAACCACCTCGGGCAATGGAGAAACCTGGGCTACTGCCTATAAAGAGCTGAGCGAGGCCCTGCAAAAAGCAGCAGCCTGCCCTAATATTACTACCATCAATGTAGCCGCAGGCACTTACAAACCCTTGCATAAACCTTACCTGAGCAATGGCAATACCATAACCACCCCCGACCCGCGCGATGCCACCTTCCACATCCTCACCAATTTGGCAGTGTATGGAGGCCACCCTACCGGTGGCGGCACACGCGATATTGCCGCCAACCTGACCACACTGAGTGGCGATATTGGAAATAATGGTAATGCCTATCACGTAGTGCTGATAACCAATGGCACCTTTAGCGAGCAGGTGACCATTGATGGTTTTACCATTACCGATGGAAAAGCGGATGGTGGAGGTAAAATTGAAGTAAGTGTTTTTAACCAAAGTTCTTTTTCAGTAGACCAACACTCTGGCGGTGGAATCTATACCTGTAGTGGTATTACCACCATCAGCAACAATAACATCACCGGCAATACATCTGGTAGTGATGGCGGTGGAATCTATACCTTTATAGGTGACAACACCATAAGCAACAATATCATCAGCGGGAATTCAGCTAATGGAGGTGATGGCGGTGGAATCAAATGCTTTAATAGCAACAGCACCATCAGCAACAATACAGTTAGTGGGAATTTGGCTGGTATTGATGGCGGTGGAATCAAATGCTTTAATAGCAACAGTACCATCAGCAACAATACAGTTAGCGGGAATTTGGCTGTTATTGATGGCGGTGGAATAGAAACCACTAATGGCAGCAATACCCTCAGCAATAATACCCTCAGCCGTAATGAGGCTGAACATGGCGGTGGAATTTGTACCGATTATGGCAACAATACCCTCAGCAATAATACCCTCAGCCGTAATACGGCTGGTACTGATGGCGGTGGAATCTATACCAATGGGGGTAAGAACACCATCAGCAATAATATACTTTGGAATAACAATGCGGCCGGTTCAAGTTCCATAGCCGAGGCAGATTACGGCAGAGGTAATAATACCACCAACACCTTTACAAACAACCTGCTTCAGTTGCAGCAAACAGAATATACCGGAGCAAACGAAAACGATTTAGGCAGCGGTGCCACAGGTAATTTATTTGCTGTTGACCCTAAGTTTGTAAACGCCAACGACCCTAACGTAGATGCGGGCTTACAACTGCAGGCCGGCAGCCCGGCTATTAACGCAGGCATTACCGGTAGCGGCATACCTGCTACCGATAAACTGGGCAAGGCTCGCGTGGGCGCTACCGATATAGGCGCTTATGAATTTACCGACCCATGCAACGCGCCTGTTTTATATGTAGACCAAACCGTAACCACCTCCGGCAATGGCGATAGCTGGGCTACAGCTATTAAGGAGTTAAGCGATGCCCTTAAAAAAGCCCACGAGTGCCCTAACGTTACCCAAATTTTAGTAGCCAAAGGCACCTACAAACCTGCTTTCAAACCATTTGAAAACGGAGAAGAGATAACGGCAAACACTACTGACCGCGATAAAACCTTCCACCTGCGCGGTAACCTGGCGGTGTATGGCGGTTACGATGCTACAACCGGCACCCGCGATATTGCCGCCAACCCTACCATACTGAGTGGCGATATTGGAACCGACAACAACAATACCGACAACACCTACCATGTAGTGCTCATAGCCAATGCTAATGCTGCCGATATAGACACCCTCGATGGGTTTACCATTAGCGGTGGTAATGGTAATGGAGGTGTAACTGCTTCTTTAACGATTAACGGGCAAAGTGTTAATAAGGGATATGGCGGTGGAATTTATACCTATTCCGGCACCAACATCATCAGCAATAATACTATCAGCGCGAATACAGTTAATAAGAAGGGTGGTGGAATTTATACCGAGAGCGGCACCAACACCATCAGCAATAATACCTTCAGCAACAACACTGCGAGCAACTTTTTTGCTCCTAATGGCGGTGGAATCTATACCAGTGGAGGCACCAACACTATCAGCAACAATACCATCAATGGGAATACTGCAAGTGCTAATGGCGGTGGAATCTATACCGACAATGGCACAGTCACCATCATCAATAATACCATAAGTGGGAATACAGCCGGTGGAAAGGGCGGTGGAATTTCCGGAGTCGGCACCATCAGCAACAATACCATCACCGGAAATACGGCTAACTATGGCGGTGGAATTTCCGGAGTCGGCACCATCAGCAACAATACCATCACCGGAAATACGGCTCAGACTTATGGCGGTGGAATTAAGACGAGTGGCGACAACACCATCAACAACAATATATTCTGGAATAATAAGGCTGGAAACGATGCTAATGCTTATTCTGCTGATTACTATACTGAGTTTAGTCCGGGAACTGGTGATGTTCGTCCCAATAACACCTTTAAGAACAACCTCTTGCAGTTGCCGAGCAACAAATATACTAGTTGGCAGATGGGGCTTATCAGTTTATTAGGCTCCGGCTCCAGCGGAAATATTTTTGCGCAAGACCCGCAGTTTGAAGATGCCAGCGATATTGATGGCCCCGATAACAAACACCGCACAGACGATGACGGCTTGCGCTTAAATGCAGAAAGCCCGTGTATAAACACAGGTATAAAAGATAATGCACCGGAAAAGGATATACTCGATAGCACCCGAAGGGGTAACCCCGAAATGGGCGCTTATGAATATACCAAATGCGATTACCCCGAATTTACTGTAAGAGCCACTTCTGCCTCAAGTTGTCATGAGAGCCACGCCCAACTTCAGTATAGTGAGTCTATTACCTTAACTGCTGAGGTATCAGGTTACGGTGGCACAGCACCGGTTAGTTACCTATGGTCTGCTGAATATGTGGTGCTTGGCAGCCCTACCTCCGAAGAAACTTCTTGCAGATTTGGGGATAATACAGTAGCCGACATAGTTAAACTATCTGTTTCACAATTAGGGTGCACAGCCAATACCGAATACAAAGTAGATGTTTACCTCACCATCAACCCTTCGCTTTCGCCAAATGGCGATGGTACCAACGATGTATTAACCGCCACCGGCACCTATCACGATATGACCAATGCCTTGTGGAAGATAAGGTCTACCAGCACCAACCAGTTAGTAAAAACAGGCACCGGTCCGCTTAACTGGGATGGTAATACTGATGGTGGAGAAAATTGCCCTGCCGGTGAATATGCGGTAACCCTTTATATAAATGGTAAAGAAGAACGCTTTAACGGGGAGAAAAGAAACCAGTACGAGCGGGTAGTTACCCTTATCCGATAGTTTTTGTAAAAGAAAGACGAATAGTAATCAACCGAAAAAATAAAGATGATGAAAAAGATATTTCTCCTGCTAACAACCGCAGTAATAATGCTGGCAGCGCAAGCGCAGCAGTTAAACTTGCAAAGCCGCGTTTACTTTGCACGGCTAACAGCTAACCCCGCACTTACCGCTTACAACGGCAGTACCAATGTGTATGGCTTTTTCCGCGACCAGTGGTCAGGCGCACTTTCGCACCCGCGCATGGCGGGCGGCATTGGCGAAATTAGCTTGTGGAACGACCGCATAGGCACCGGTATAGAAGTAATGAGCTATACAGGGGGCATTACACAAATAATAGATGCCAAATTGTATTATGCGCAAAAAATTAAACTGGCGCAAAACCATCTTCTTTCCATCGGTGTTGCCGGTGGAGTGTTGCAGCACGGCACCAATATATCATCGGCCGACCTGGAAATGATAAACAACGACCCCAGCGCAACCAAACCTAGAACGGTATATTTTGACATGAACATAGGCCTGGCTTACCAATGGAAAAAACTAACCATAGGTTTTGCCATACCCAACCTGCTCGATGCCAACACCCGCGCTTACGGCAATCAGATTAGAATAACCAACTTTAAGCGCAACTACCTTATTAACGGCAGCTACGAAATAAGCCTTGCCAAAGATAAGTTTCATCTGGAGCCCGGTTTTGTCATGAAGATAGACCAGTTGAAGCAGGTAAACCTGAACCTGCAGCTAATGGCCGATTACAAGCGCTTTATCTTTTTAGGCGTGGGCTACGATTTGCTGGGTGGTTTGCCCGTTACAGCCGGGGTCAGAATCTCTAAAATATTTACCGTGGCTTATACCTATCAGGTGCCATTGCTGCAAGGGGTGCCGTTTACACCCAGCATTTACAGCAGCCATGAGTTAACCGTAGGACTTAACTTTGATAAATGGATGAAGAAAGCTGATAAAGTAAAAGAGACCGCTGCAGCACCGCAAACCAGCAGTTACGATAGTTTGCAGAGCCGCGCAACAGCCGATTCTTTAGCCGCCACCAGAAAAGCAGTGGATAGTTTAGCTGTAAAAGTAGATGCCCTGCAACAGGCTTTAGCCGATGTACAGCAACAATCTGAAACAGCTGCCCGCAAAAAAGAGCAGGTAGAAAAACTGGATGCATTGAACAAGAAATTAGAAGAGCAGCAAAAGCAGCAAACCGAAGCTGAAAAACAGGCAAAGGCCAGAGAAGATGCCGCTAAAGCAGCAGCTGAACAACAGGCCAAAGAGAAAGCTGCCGCAACAGCATTGGCCGAACAGCAGGCCAAAGCAAAACAAGAAACAGCAAAAGCAGCCGCAGCCGAACAGGAGGCTAAAGAGAAAGCAGAAGCCGCTAAAGCCGCAGCCGTAGCTGAGCAACAGGCCAAAGAGAAAGCACAGGCAGCTAAAGTAGCATACGAAGCCGAACAGCAGGCCAAAGCAAAACAAGAAGCAGCTACTGCTGTTACCAAAACCGAAACACCTGCTCCGGTGGCTAAAGAAGAAACAAAGAAAACAGCACAGGGATACGAGATTATTGCTGAAGCACCTGCCTTACCTGCCCAAACTGAAGCCAAAGCAGCTCCACAAGTGGGCGAGCGGTTTTCGCTCGGCAACATCAGCGTAGAAAGAGATGGCAGCAAACTGCACGAAAGTTCCTATGCCGAGCTCGATAAACTGGTTAATTACCTGAAGCTGCACAAAGACACCCGCGTGCGCATTGTTGGTCATGGCGATGGGTTTGATATAGAGGAGCAAAGCGGTTTCCGTTCATACAAACGCGCCAGAAGAGTAGCAGAATATTTAGAAACCAAAGGTATACCGTTTGCCCAGTTTACGTACGTAGGCATGGGCCCGCGTAAACCCATAGCCGATAACACCACCGAAGAAGGCCGCGCCAAAAACTTCAGAATAGAAGTAGAAATTATTAAGTAAGCCGCAGCAGGTTTAGCTACCGGTTTAGGTTACAATGCCCGCTTAGTTAAGCGGGCATTGTAATTATAGCAATTTACTGCCTGCGCAGAGCTGAGGAGATATGATGGACGGGCTTTAGCCCGGATAACCCGGGTGGCTAAAGCCGCACCCGCCCCTACCCTATCCTGCGCCATGAATGGTTATCTTTCAGGCTTATTCACTCTGCTACATAGGCCCTTGCTAACGCAGGGGCTTTTTTGATTGCACCATACCGGCAGCTTACAATTTCCCGCCTTCTTCACTTCCCTAATCAGCCAACAAAACTCATTTGCACAATTTGTCAATTCGCCTATGTTTGCACCGCTTTTTAAAAAACAACTAAAAACAACTGATATGAAAATTACCGTAGTAGGTGCCGGAGCCGTAGGTGCCACCGTTGCCGACAACATTGCCCGCAGAGAACTTTGTCACGAACTGGTTTTGCTCGATATTAAAGAAGGTTTTGCCGAAGGTAAAGCCATGGACATGAACCAAACCGCCACCCTGCTGGGTTTCGATACCAAGATTGTGGGTTCTACCAACGATTATTCTAAAACTGCCGGCAGTGAGGTAGTGGTCATTACTTCGGGCCTGCCCCGCAAACCCGGTATGACCCGCGAGGAGCTGATTGGCACCAACGCAGGCATTGTAAAAGGCGTAACCGATAACATTCTGAAACATTCACCTAATGCAATCATTGTGGTTATCAGCAACCCGATGGATACCATGACATACCTAGCGCTGAAGAGCACCGGTTTGCCAAAGAACCGCATCATTGGTATGGGCGGTATTCTCGATAGCTCTCGCTTTAAATATTATCTAACTCAGGCTTTAGGCTGCTCGGCCAGCGATTTACACGCGGTAGTAGTAGGCGGCCATGGCGATACCACCATGATTCCATTAACGCGCTTGGCTACGCTGAACGGTAACCCGGTTAGTAACCTGCTGGATGCTGAAACACTGAAGAAAGTAGCAGCCGATACCATGATAGGCGGAGCCACTCTGACCAAACTGATTGGAACCTCGGCTTGGTATGCACCGGGTGCTGCAGGTGCTGCACTGGTAGAAAGTATTGTGCGCGATGAGAAGAAAGTATTTACCTGCTGCGTATCGCTCGAAGGCGAATACGGTCAGAAAGATATCTGTCTGGGTGTGCCGGTAGTAATTGGCAAAAACGGATGGGAGAAAATTATTGACTATAAGCTGAATGCCGAAGAGCAGGCGGAGTTTAACAAGAGTGCCGATGCGGTAAGAAGCATGAACAGTGTGCTGGATACCTTAACGCTGTAAAAATTAAATTCTCTGAAACCGATAGTCTTCTGCCGGCCGGCAGAAGACTATTTTTATTTTAGCCCCATGGCCAGGACAAAAAAAACTATTGAAGTAAAACTGATTATTGAAGCGCTGGATGCTATCGGGTATCATCTGTTTTTAAATGTATCGGTAAACGGTAAGCGATGCCGCTTTCTGTTAGATACTGGTGCCTCACACAGTGTGGTAGACAAAGCTTTTTTCGAAAAGCATTTTGGTAAGCGTAGTTTAAAAACCATTAAACAATCTACCATCGGTTTACACAGCTCTACTACCGAGTCGCACTACGGCAAAATCAAAGACCTGAAAATTGGCGCCTTGCTCATGAAGCAATTCATGGCTTCAGCTATCGACCTCAACCATGTAAACTCCACGTACGCCTCGCTCAAAAAGCCGAAGATTCACGGCATACTGGGTTCCGATATTCTGCTGAGCAAAAAAATGATTATAGACTACGGGCAGAGTAAACTGATAATACCCGCCTGAACCGCTATTGAACTAATTGCATGTTAACAAGAGCCTCAACCGCGAAAAATGAGGATACCCTGTGGATATAACGTTCCGTTTCCACCCTCTTAACGCAAGCGTAACATAAACATCAACATAGCTTATTGTTGGCACTGCACCTTTGCAGCAGCAAATACAAAAGCTATGACACACAGATTATACACGCTTCTTTTCGTTTCTTTTTTATCCGTTTCGCTGAGCCGGGCACAAACCGGAGTACTGGCCGGAAAGGTAGTAGATGGTAAAAGTGGAGAAACGCTGATGGGCTCTACGGTAGTGGTGGACGAAAACAACGAACTAGCCACACAAACCGATCTGGATGGCAACTTCACGATACCGAAAGTTCCGGCAGGGAAACATAAAGTGCGGGTAAAATATATCGGCTATCAGGAGAAACAGGATGAAGTGGATGTAAAAGCAAACGATGTAACCAACCTCTATATGACCCTGATAGAAGATGCCGTTATCTTGAAAGAAGCAGTAATTACTGCCACAGTAGTAAAGAAAGATAATGAAAGTGCGATTGTGATGATGCAGAAAAACAGCACGGTGATTCAAAGCGGTATCTCATCGGAGGAAATGAAACGTTCGCCAGATAAAAGCTCGAGCGATGTGATACGCAGAGTGAGCGGCTCTACCATTCAGGATGGTAAGTTTGCCATTATCCGTGGTTTGGCCGACCGGTACAACATGGCCATGCTGAACAACACCCTGCTACCCAGTACCGAGCCTGACCGTAAGGCATTTGCTTTTGATGTTTTCCCATCCAACATTCTGGATAACATCATCATTATGAAAACCGGTCAGCCCAATTTACCCAGCGAATGGGCCGGTGGATTAATTCAGTTGAACACCCGCGATATTCCCGAGAAGAGTTTCTTCAACGTATCGTACGGTATCAGTTTCAATGAAGGCAGCGCCTTTAAACCCTATAAAACATACGAAGGCAGCAAAACCGATTTTCTGGGTTTCGATAACAAGGTTCGTCCCCTGCCTGGCAATTTTCCCGGTATTATCGCTCTCAATGATTTGAAGCTGTCCGGTTCTACCGATTCGTTACGTGCTTTAGGCAAGCAAATTACCAACACCAGCTGGAAGGTACGCGAAAAGAAGATGGCCTATCCCGGACAAAGTTTACAAATGAGTGCCGGTTTTGCGGTTCGCAAGAAAGAGATTCAGGTGGGTGGAGTGTTTGCACTTACTTATTCTAACAATCTGCGCTACACCGAGGGAAGCCGCACCAAATACCAAGGGTCGGGTACAGAAGCGGAACTGGATAATGACTATCAGGATGAGCGATACAGCAATTCGGTTGCCTCGGCCCTGTTAGGCAACCTGAGCTTGGTAATTAAGAACAATCACAAAATATCCTGGAAGAACATTTTTACCAATAACATGGAAAACAACATCACGTTGCGCGATGGTATCAGTTATGGCAATGCGACCGAACAGCACCGCACCAGTCTGGAATACACCACGGCCAAGGTTTTCAGCAGCAACCTGGCCGGGGAGCATGTTTTCGGACCTTCTGAAATTCGCTGGAAATGGAATGGCGGCCTGGTGATGATTAACCGCGACCAGCCACACACAACCCGTTACTCTTACGAAAAACCCTACTCCTCTTCTACCAACTTTGGTCCGAACGAAAGTACCGACCCTTTGCTTTTCCAGTTCTCTAACGGAGGCTCTGACCCGAAACAGAGTGCTTATTTCTACAGCCAGTTGCGAGAGCGGGTTTACAATGCTGCTACTGACCTGAGCTTTCCGTTTAAAATAAAGGGGCAAAAGCAGGCAGTAACTGTTGGCTACTCTTTTCAGCAACGCAACCGCTCATTTGAGGCACGCAATCTATTCATTGATTACCCGGGCGGTTTTGGCGACTCTATGAGTATGGATCAGAACATTGACCACATCATTAACACGGCCAACTTTGACAATAACAAGTTAACGATGAATCCGTTTGTTTTTCCCACGGACATTTACTCAGCAAAGTCTACCACCCACGCTGCTTATGTGATGATGGAAAACAACATCAGTGAAAAGTTTAAAGCCGTGTGGGGTTTCCGTTTTGAATCATTTAAACAAAACCTGACCGCTCCCGGTGCTATCGACTTTGATATCATCCCTCAGGACCCTGAGCCTCCTCTGATTGTAACTAAAGTGGTAGATACTACCTATTCGCAAAAAGTTATTTGCAGTTGAGCCTATAAATCAGATTCAGCCGCAGGTCAGTCAGGTGGATGGTTTTCCCGCTGCTGCCTTCTATCAATTTAATTTACAAGCTGAACGAAACCATGAACCTGCGTGCTTCATACAGCCAGAGCATGAGCCGTCCGGAGTTTCGCGAAAGTTCTAACTTTCTATACTATGACTTCCTTCGCGATGTCAATCTGATTGCGTTCCAAACCTGTTGGTAAACCTTCATTCACATTGCCGATTTGCGTTATGAATGTTTTTTGGGGAAAGGCCAGAGTGTGAATGCTGTGCGTGTTTTATAAAAACTTCACCAATACCATTGAGTTAACTTTTATCAGCAGCGGCAGTACACAAACTTTTGTATACAGTAATGCCGACAAAGCATTTTTAGTAGGTGCCGAATTGGAAGTGAGAAAGACGGATTTTTGCTTGAAGAAACTGGAAGACCTGGTGTTTGTGGCTAATCTGGCTCTATATCTACAGCCGGGTTGATTTACGTAATGTGAAAAATAACAGCAGCGATGAACAACTTCGGCCTATGCAGTGGACAAAGCCCTTACACTTATCAACTCCGGTTAAATTATATGTGCATCCCACTATAGTACCGGGGTTAGCCGCTTGTTGTATAATCAGGTAGGTCAGCGCTTATATGCAGCCTCAAGTGTAAAGTGGGTAACCCTGCCTGGTATGAATACCGAGACCTTTGCTCGATTTTCAATTGAGCTAAAAGTTCTGGAAGGGCAAAGGAGTGGTGCGCTTTACTATCAGTGATTTGATTGCTGCCAAGAGTATCTTCACTAAAATGCAGTAGTGGGGAAAGAAAGACAGTATCAGAAAGAGAAGACGCGGTGTTAAGCCAGAAAAATTTCAGAACCTACTCGCTGTAGTTTCGTTTAACTTCTAAGCTGAATCAATTTGCATACAACACTAACCCTTTCAGATAAAGCCCTCAGGGTTGAATATACTTACCGGATGGTCGCAATGGCTGTGTCAGATGTAGCACCTGAATATTTCTGCCTTCACTTTCAATAGCGGCAGCGGTAACCGCAATGGTAAACATTTCGTTGACCACTGTGAGCAGCTGAAAGTAAACACCAATCCTCCTTTCTTTATTTTTTGAAAGTAGCGGCATTTAAACGGGTGTAGGCTTTGATGGCTGCATGTCTTGCCGATTGGCCTTTGGCGAAGGCTGAGGGTCTAATATTACTACATCATGTGTTCGGCACTGGTCCATAAAGTCAAATACATCGGCCGTATAAGCCTCATGGGAACCTGATACCATTTCAGTTTCACATTCTGATGGTCCAGTCAACGGCTTTGGCGGAACTATCTACTGAATGAACGAGAGATGCACCTGCCTTTAAAGCATACACGGAGAAGCCTCCTGAATAACAGAAGGTGTTAAGAATTTTTTTCCCTGCAGCATATTTTGACAGTAATTGACGGTTATCACGCTGGTCAAGAAAAAAACCAGTTTTTTGACCCAATGCCCAATCAACTTTGAAACGATGTTCATTTTCGAGCACCGAGGTGTCACTACCACTGCCATACAAATAACCATCAGTATATAAAGGATTGGCCACTTCACCTTCGGGTTTATGATGCAGGGTAGCAGCGCTTTTATCATAGATGGCTGTTAACCGGGTGCCATAGCCCTCTTTCAATATATCAACAAACTTATGTTTCTCGGCATTCATTCCCTTGCTGTGACACTGCACCACTGCCGTACCGTTGTAGTAATCTACAATCAGCCCGGGCATACCATCGCCTTCGGCATTAATCAGACGATAAGCATTGGTAGTTTTACTTTCTGTCAGGCCGATGTTTTTGCGCATGGCAAACGCCTGCTGAAATTTCTTCTTCCACAAATCTTCCAGTGTGGTTATTTTCTCGAACGTGAACATGCGGACACTTACACTGCCGGTACCAAAATGTCCGGCACCGAGATATTCGCCATCTTCGGTAAACACTTCTACAATATCGCCTTGGTCAGGATTTCCTTCTTTGCTTTTTACAGCACCCGAAAACACCCAGGGATGAAACCGCTTAACTGCTTGTGCTTTGTTTCGGTGTAATAGAACAGATGCGTATTTCGACATGTTAAGGGGATTAAAATTTAGCGAATAAAGAGCTTACCAGTTTTTCTTGCCAATCCAGAAATCGAGGCGATAATAGAAAAGAGGGAGGAAACCAAGCTGATAAATTTCGCGGGCAGGTTCCTGAGGACTTACATACTGAATACGCAAAGTGTTTTTGTACTGCGCAACGTTTACCAGATCAATACCCACCTCGTGTGTATATCGCTTGGTATTACAGCGGTAGTTGAGTTTAATATCAAACCGGAAATAAGGTTTAAACTGATACTTGTTTCGCATATCATTCTGTACCACCGGGTCTTCGTGCAATTGCGAGAGAGTTGTATCATAAGGAGTGTAACGCTGCCCACCTCCAAAAGTTATCTTGCCACCTATACCAATGGTATTGAGTCGTTTTTTACCCCACTTAAACTCTTTGGTACCTAGAGCGTTTAAAATGTAATTACCATTAAAATCAGCAAAATTACCTCTTTTGTTCACTGGCCTGTAGTTTAGAATCATACACCGATGCACTGAACATAAAAAACCAGTTATGAGTAAAGAATTTTTCAAGTGTAAACTCATTGCTCATGTTTCTTCCTAATCCCTTGTTGGTTAGTTTTCCTGGGAAGAACCGGTCAAATCCGCTGCCCTCGTTGAGCATATTATAAGAAGAAGAGAAAGTATCGACTGATAATTTCACAATTGCTGGAAATAAATTTCCGCTTTGATACGAATATCCTTTTTGAAGAAAATATCATACCCAAGGACGGCATGAAAACTTCGTATAAAGTCTAACTTTGCGGTTAGTATATAGTTGTCCGTTATCATCCTGTAAAAAGTATTGATATACCGGTAACATTTGTGAATGGAGCCCAGTTCCGAAAGCCAGTGACTGATTCTGTTTAAACTGCCATTTAATAGAAAATCTCGGCTCAATACTCCAGCTGGGATTGAGGGTGAGATACTGCGCATGCAATCCAGACAATGGTGTGATAATTTCTACTAATACTATATTTCCATTGGGCGAAGGGCTGAACAGTTTCGGACTCCATCGCGGGTATCCATTCTTTTTTTCCATGTGTAATTTGTAACCGATGACTCAAAAACAGGCTCAGTAATGATTATCTACAAAAACAGGCTGCAGGATATCGGTAACAATTCAATATCGCATCGAATCTTCTGAACTGATTTGCCATACAGCATAAAAGAGGCTGTATATCGGTATTAACGAAAAAGTAATCAAGCTTACTGTATTTATCATCTACCACAAAGTTTCCCGTTATGGAGTCTACGTGACGTATAACCCTAACAAATGATTTTTGTTGCATTGGGTAGAATGCGTGCATTTTAGAGTATCTGGCGGCATTGACTCGATGGGTATAGGTTACACCCAACAAACCAAGACCTGCTCTGAAAACTCATCCTGATCTTTAGATGCGTATATATCATATGTTTTCGGCTTAATTCGGGCATCGGTAATAAAATTGATTGCAGAATACCCCCCAATACCAAATACCGACAGATTGTCTCCGTTCTTCATAGAAATTCACTTTCAATTGAACATCCTCATATTTAGATAGCCCTTAGTGCCTATGTCAATACCCAACTTTACCAGCCCCTCGAGAGTAGCGTAGCGCATTGAAAATGTAGGATGACTTATTCTTTTTACTGAATGGACTCGCCAAATACTGCCTCACATTGCCCAACTGAGCGGTGTATTCGTGCTCGTTATTACCGCTTTTCATGCGAATATCAAAGACCTCTCTTCGCTACGGCATTCCCATATTCAGCCGGAAATGCTCCTGTAAGAAAATCGGAAGTAGTCAACATTCGGTTATTTAAAATAGCAACACTACCACCTGTAGCTCCTGCCACAGCAAAGTGATTCGGATTAGGTATAATGACATTTTCCAAACGATACATGATACCAAAAGGTGAATTTCCACGAACAACCAGGTCATTTCTGGAATCATCCGTACCGGAAACACCGGCAAAATTAGAGGCCATCCGGGCCGGATCTCCCCTGCTGCCGGCATAGCGCTCTGTTTCTTCTACAGAAAACGCCCGGGCACTTAATACAGCCATCTCATTAATGGTTTCTCCTTTGCGGGCACCGCTTATCACCACTTCGTTCATCGTTTCAACAGAACTTTCCATCTCTATGGTCAAAACAGACTCCTTCGCAGAACTAAGCAGTAAATTCGGGATAAAAACTTTCTTGTAACCCACCAGTGAAAACGCAACGTCTACACGCCCTACAGGTATCTTTTCTATCCGAAAATACCCCTTCTCGTCTGTCACAGTGCCGTTTAGCAGGATTGAATCTTTCAGCACCACTACGTTCACACCATCCAATGAAGCATTAGATTCTTTATCTAACACCTGACCCCGTATGGTTTGAGTAATGTTTTGAGACACTACAAAAGCCGGAAGTATATAGATAAATAATAGCAGGGAGTGAAGTTTTTTCATCCACAAGATTTAAATAAATACAAAGGGTAAGAGGCTATTCAACCGCCTGAACACCATCTACAAAATAGTTGGTTTCACCTTGCCACCAAAAACTCTTTATTTTCTCTTGGTAGTGAAGAGAAACTTTCCGGCCTTCATAGTTGTGTAATGTATCGGCAAAGGCCTTATCCTTGACAGAAAAATTCCAGATTAAGTTACCTTGTGCCGTATTGGGAATGTTTCCTACCCCCCCTATATTCAACTCTCCCTCATATGTTTTAAAGATATATCCTCTTTGGCTAAATTTAAAAAGAACCCCTGCCCTAGTACCTTCACTGTAAGTAAAGTTGAATACGAAATAGAGCACTGTTCCGACAACTAAAAAAATGAGAATTATTACCCATAAAATTGTTTTTCCAATGCTTCTTTTACCGGTTGAGTTAGTTGTATCTGCCATGTATTATTTTTCTCAAACCTACATTTTTCGCAGATTAAAACCAAGTAATGAGTTCAGCAAATAAATTCTTATTGAAGTGATTCCAGTTGCTTCCTGTAATCATACTGCAAATCTTCATGAAATGCAGATAGCAGTTTCTCGGCTTTTAATACCTGCTGCTGATAAAGTTTAGTTAGGGCCGCGCTGTTTTCCATACGAATGCCCGACATTTTAAGCGCCCTGCAATAATGTAACACCAGTTCTATCTCAGCTGCTTTAGAGCCGGTATAGCGAATATACTTGTTGACCATGCGTAGAATTTTCCGTACGCTTTTCTTCACCAAATACATACTGTTGTTCTTTTCAATTTCACCAAATTGAAAGTCTATCTCCTGTTTTACCTGAGCTATATAGCCTGGCTCATCTCCCGCTTCAAACAACAGAAACGTAAGCAGTTCCTTGTTCTCTTTTTTAAATCGAGCCAGACGGGTGCATAACTCAATCAGTTCTTTGGTTGAACGATGACGTAACTCTTCCTTTAACTCATTGACGGTACTTGCTTTCATCTACGAAGTTGTTCTTTTTTTATTGGCTCCATATAGATAGTCTAAGCCATTTGTTTTCATCTCAAACATACTAGTCAGCTACATACTCAATCTGCCTTTTGGTCCCCCTTGTTCGAAAACCACTCTATAATAAGCGGGTAATTACAGATTAGGGAATCTTTGTATTTACCAAAAGGCATTCTTGCTTTTACTAACTCGGTTAAAATTTCAGCATCTGCTAGCATGTTGCAAGATACCTAAAACCCTGATTATGGATGAGTTAAAAAGTATTCAAACAGTAATGTAACTTTTTAAAGCCAAAGGCGTAAACAAACGTGAAACCGAGAAAAACCAAGCCTATGAGGCACTTATCCATTACCAACAACATAGCGCAGCGAGACAGCCAGGTTGACAAATACCTGAATGAAATTGCTAAAACTGACTTACTTACTGCCGAGCAGGAGGCTGATTTGGCACGCAAAATCAGACAAGGTGACACTGACGCTCTAGAAACCATGGTTAAAGCGAATCTTAGATTTGTGGTAAGTGTGGCCAAACAATATCAAAACCAAGGGCTTACTCTTGGTGACTTGATTAATGAGGGAAATTTAGGATTAATAAGAGCCGCCAATAAGTTTGATGAAACTCGAGGGTTTAAGTTTATATCATATGCAGTTTGGTGGATTCGCCAAGCAATTATGCAGGCAATTGTAGAGCAAAGCAGAATTATACGAATCCCGGTTGCCAAAGTAGGTGCGTACACTAAAATAACCAAAGCATTTCAAAGCTTTGAACAGGAATATCAGCGAGAGCCGGATGTAGAGGAGTTGATGGAAATGCTCGGTATGACTAAAGAGGAAATTGATGAATATTTCAGGTCAAATACTCATACCGTATCAACCGAGTTTAAAGTAGGCTTTGAAGAAGAAGGATATACGCTGAAAGACACTTTATATGACGCAGATGAGGTTAGTGCAGTAGACTCTATGATGCAGCAGAATGTAGAGACCCACTTAAATGAAGTGCTTTCACAGTTAACCGAGCGAGAGTCTGAAATTATCAGTTGCTACTTTGGACTGAACGGAAAATCGCCTATGACCTTGGAAGAAATAGGTACCCGATATAACCTAACCCGTGAACGGGTAAGACAAATTAAAGAAAAGTGTATCCGACAGTTGAAGGAAAATACAAGCCCGGCATTGTTACAGGCTTATGTAGGTTAACATTATTAGGGAACGGAAACGTTCGCAGAAGAGTCCTTCAATCTCGGTTCCAATGAAAATTCCTCCCGACTCCAATCGGGGGGATTTTCGCATTAATAAACTAGCACTATATCTATGCTTAAAAGTAAACTTTTTGGCCTTATAGTTGTTATAAATTACATTTGGGTTCTCATTCTATAACCATTTCAAACATTTTAAATCACTACTAATGAAACGTATTTTTCTTCCTGTTTTCATTTTTTTCAGCTTAGGCTCCATGGCACAGACCTCTATACCCGAAGGCACAGTAGTATCTATGATACTGACGCAGCAGATATTTGAGGGTAAAAACAAAACTGGCGAGGCAGCAAACTTTAAGGTAGCTGAAGACGTAAAAGTAAATGGCACTGTTGTTATTGCAGCCAATACTCCAATTCGTGCCACTGTTACCAATTCAAAAAACAGGGAACTTCGAGTAGATATATATGATGTAAAGGCCGTTGATGGAACAACTGTTAAGCTCAACGATTGCTGGATTTTTACCACAGCATCTGAAAATCTTAAATCCAGAGGAGCACTTTTGGTTGTAGGTACCAAAAAGAATTGCACAACCATATCCAAGTAGTAAGTACTCGCATTCCTCAATAAAAGAGCCGCTTCATCTGAAGCGGCTCTTTTAATAGTTACCAATAGAACATCAAAAAGGCTACTCTTTTATTGAGTAGCCTTTTTGATGTAGCAATAGTACTTTTAGTAGCGATAAGCCTCGGGCTTGTATGGCCCGGTTTTCTTAACACCGATATAATTTGCCTGTTTGTCATTCAACTCTTCTAGCTCTACACCAATTTTCTCTAAGTGTAGTTTAGCAACCATTTCATCTAAATGCTTAGGAAGTGTGTATACGCGATTTTCATAACGCTCGGCATGTTGCCATAACTCCAACTGCGCAAGTGTTTGGTTGGTAAATGAATTACTCATGACAAAAGATGGGTGGCCGGTAGCGCAACCTAAATTCACTAAACGACCCTCGGCTAGTACAATGACATCTTTTCCGTCTATCGTGTATTTATCTACCTGAGGTTTAATTACATCTTTGGTATTACCGTAGTTGGAGTTTAACCAAGCCATGTCAATTTCGTTGTCGAAGTGACCAATGTTGCAAACCACAGCATTGTGCTTCATGGCTTTAAAATGCTCTTCACGAATAATGTCACAGTTACCAGTAGCGGTTACAATAATATCTGCTTCTTTAATGGCTGTATTCATCTTCTTTACTTCGTAGCCTTCCATGGCTGCTTGCAACGCACAGATAGGATCAATCTCCGTTACAATAACACGAACTCCGGCATTACTCAAAGAATCGGCAGAACCTTTACCTACGTCACCAAAACCAGCAACAACTGCTACTTTACCAGCCATCATCAAATCTGTTGCCCTGCGAATGGCATCCACTAAACTTTCACGGCAGCCATACTTGTTATCAAATTTCGATTTGGTAACTGAATCGTTAATATTGATTGCAGGAAGCAACAACGAACCATTCTTTTCTCTCTCATACAGACGATGTACTCCCGTGGTGGTTTCTTCTGAAATACCACGTATACCCTGAACTAACTCGGGATATTTATCGAAAACCATGTTGGTTAAATCACCGCCATCATCCAAAATCATATTCAATGCTTTGCCCCCTTCGAAAGCAAAAAGAGTCTGCTCAATGCACCAGTTGAATTCTTCCTCATTCATCCCTTTCCATGCATAAACCGGAAAACCCGCAGCAGCTATAGCAGCAGCAGCCTGGTCTTGTGTAGAAAAAATATTGCAAGAACTCCAGGTAACTTCGGCTCCTAATTCCGCAAGGGTTTCAATCAAAACGGCTGTTTGAATAGTCATGTGTAGACATCCAGCAATACGAGCTCCTTTCAAAGGTTTATCGGCACCATATTTGGCACGAAGGGCCATCAATCCCGGCATTTCTGCTTCAGCTAATCTAATCTCTTTACGGCCCCACTCTGCTAGGGACATGTCTTTTACTTTGTATTTCAATTTTGTTTGGGTGGTTGTTGACATTGTTTATTTTTTGAGTTGGCAAATATAATCATTCACTTCAAAAGTGAAACCCGTGTAAAAACACTTCTTCGCTTCATTTGTTCAGGCTTGTAGCAGCTAGTACTTATAGTTTTCCTATCATTTAGTATTGCATTTACCCCCCGTTAAAATCAGGTTTTTGTGCGATATTTTTTTAGTTTTTTTTCTTTATCAACCAGTTCGGCAAAACTATTGTCTTTAAGAGTAGCAACCGTTTGCTCTCTAATGACTCTGAAAACTTCTCGAATAGGACAGGTAATTTCATCTAAACATTCTTCGCAGGGCTCGTAGTATTTGTGAGCCACGCACGGCACTAAGGCAATGGCACCGTCAAACAATCTCATTATTTCAGCCATATTGATAGAACTAGCTGGTTTTAGAAGGTAATATCCACCACCTTTTCCCTTTTTGCTGCCTAGGTAACCGCTTTTCCTAAGATCTAATAAAATTGTCTCCAGAAATTTTTTGGGGATATGCTCGGATGTGGATATATCTTCAATTAAAATAGGCTTATTTTTTTCCTGCTTGGCCAGAAAAATAAGTGCCTTAATAGCATACTTTGACTTTTTGGTAATCATAAACACCAAACATAATAGTTTTTTGAGCAGAGCCAGAGTTGTTTTATTCAACAAGTCCAATATCAACTACCTACTAACATCGCCTAATTTGTTTGCTATATGACAAAGTGCCGGAGGTAATCGTAGTTCCCGGATTGGTGCCGACAGGGTGCCGGAAGAAGCGTGCAAAAATCATTTTACAAACTTTACTCCTCTCCTTTTTGAAATTAATTTGAAATTCGCCCGTAAACACAAACTATCTATGTTAGCACCACTTCCGGAACGTATTAGACCCAAAACCATTGCCGAATTTGTTGGCCAGCAACATCTAATTGGTGAAGGCAAGGTTCTCCGGAATCTGATTGAAAGTGGTCATATCCCTTCGCTTATTTTCTGGGGGCCACCGGGTGTAGGAAAAACATCCTTAGCCCGATTTATTGCCGAGCAGATAAAATTGCCATTTTACCAACTAAGTGCTATTGACAGTGGCGTGAAAGAAGTGCGCAGAGTAATAGATGAGGCTGCAACTAACGGTAAAGCAATTTTATTCATTGATGAAATTCACCGCTTTAATAAAGCCCAACAGGATGCACTGCTTGGAGCGGTAGAAAAGGGTACAATCATTTTATTTGGAGCTACCACCGAAAATCCGTCATTTGAAGTTATATCGGCTTTGCTATCCAGATGTCAGGTATATGTATTAAAGCATCTGGAACGCGAAGATCTGGAGCAGCTGATAAACCATGCTATAAAGAAAGATACGCTGCTGATACAGAAGAATATTCTTGTAAAAGAAACAGAAGCCCTGTTAAAATATAGTGGAGGTGATGCTCGTAAGTTACTGAATGTATTAGAGCTGGTAGTCAATTCTTCGGTTAGTGATACCTTGGATATAACCAATAGCCTGGTAGAGCAGGTTATACAACAAAAGATGGCTATTTACGATAAAAGCGGAGAGCAACATTACGATATCATTTCCGCCTTTATCAAATCTATTCGCGGTAGCGACCCTAATGCAGCGCTGTATTATCTGGCACGCATGATTGCCGGAGGCGAAGACCCGAAGTTCATTGCACGCAGACTACTGATATTATCCAGCGAAGATATTGGCAATGCCAATCCGAATGCCTTACTACTGGCTACCAGTTGTTTTCAGGCGGTAACTATGATTGGTTATCCGGAGTGTGACATTATTCTTTCGCAAACCGTGGTGTATTTGGCCGCCTCTGCCAAAAGCAATGCTTCGTATATGGCGATAAGGGAAGCAGAACAGTTGGTACGTGATACAGGCGATTTATCGGTACCCTTACACATTCGCAATGCCCCAACTAAGTTGATGAAAGATTTGAATTACGGCAAGGATTATAAATACGCACATAATTATGAAGGCAACTTTGCCGATACTGAGTTTATGCCCGATAAGCTGAAAGGTCATAAGTTTTACGAGCCGGGTAAGAATGCCCGTGAAAATGAAATGCGAGCTCATTTAAAAAAACTCTGGAAAGAGAAATACGGTTACTAAATCCGGTTTTCATTCGTTTACCAACAAATATCCTTCTGCTTCTTTCACTGTAATCGATGTATCGGTTTGTTTGAATTTAAAATTGCTGAACATCATCTTTACACGCTCGCTTTTTGAATTAAATACTTCAAAAGTCATGTACGGGGATTCTACTTCGTAAGTACTGTTTTTATTCGCGTGGTTTTGATTAAGCTGGCTGGCTATGGCTTTGAGCGGAACCTCAAAAGCTAAGGTCCCTTCATGGTATAACTTTATCTGATTATCAGAGAGGGTGGTTACTCCATGATGTTTTTTATGCATGCCACTATCCTGAAAACCGTTATCACTCAAATTAAAACTATAGATATGATTGTATCCGGTTATATCTAAATCATTGCCATCGTAATAGGTCTGACAATAGAATGACAAATCAATTTCATTCTCATTTTCCTGCGGCTGATAAAACCCAGTACTACCATCCAGCCCTATACAATTCTGAATCACATCATCGTATCCATTGATTTTGCTTTGGCGAATCCTTGCGGCACAGTCACCCTCAAACCAATTAACCATACCTTGGTAACTGTGATTGTTGTACAGATACTCCAGAATAGAATTAATCTGATGGATATCCTTAATTTTTATTTTTTGCACCTCCTCATCACTCAACGGTTTTATCTTGCCATTTACAAAGGCTCCGTTTTTTTCCAGCAACTGGTGCAGTCTTTTTAACTGGCTTCTTTCCGAAACCTGAAACATTCCCCATGGGCCTACCAAACTGCCAAACAGAAACAGCACAAGCGTTAACGGTATAAGGATGATGTTCTTCCGCTTAGAGAATATGAAGTAAATGGTAATCACGGCCAACCATACTCCCAACATAGCCACGATGTATCGCTCAACGGTAACTCCATACTCACTGATACGGGTTCCTATGGCTACAAACAACAGGACAATTAAGGGGAGTAAACTGAAATAGAAAAAACGTGAAAAGGTTTTTATCCATCGGTTCTCCTCCCGGTTGCGGATAGGGTAAACAAGTAGCAGGGAGAAGATACCGGCAATCGAGAAACCAAAAATGAGATTCGCTACCCAACCCTTTGGCAAACTCCATTCAAGCAGAATTTTAGCAGAATAGGCATACAATATCAACAGATAAATACTGACCAAAGTGAGAAGTACATATTGAGTAAAAATCTTCAACCCATTCGGATAGTCAGTTTCGGTGTTCAACTTTTCAATAGGCTCAGGTATGCCCCCTAAAAAAAAGATAGTGTTAAACAAGCCGGATATTATCACCCATAGCTCGCCATATATATCAGTATCAACATGTAAATTGAATAGGGTATCTACAGCCAGTATAGCTCCGGCCAACCCCAAATACAAAACACCCGAATACAATACGGCAGTTAGAAACCGGAGAAATAAGGCTTTGTTAAACTGCCAGAATCCATTAATCTCTTCATATACAAAAAATGAGCTGAAAGCCGCCAGTAAGTGAAGCCCAGAACTCCAAAAGAAGTAGCGGTAAAGAGTGTAGGCATTTTGATTCCCTTTATCTATTTCCAGTGTAAAATAATATTGAACCAAAAGTCCTGATGCTACCGCTAATAAAATAAAGATGAACATGGGCTGAGCCTTCGTTTTCTCAAGAAAAGCATGAGCAGCAAAAAATAAAGGAAGCCCTAAGGCGCTTACCATGAGTAGCTTGATAAGTATTATCTCGGTAGGCTCTGCACGATGTGCATCAATCAACAGATGCGAACAGATAGTTCCGGTTAAGGCCGAAAGAATCACCATTGGAAATCGGCTGAAGGTTTTTATCAGGGCATTAATCAATAAACTTACAGATGGTAATTTCATGCTATGGCTTTTGATGGTTCAGAAAACAACTGATTTCAAACGCAAAAGTGTCTTAATTATTTGTAAACCTTATTGACTAAACCGGGATATGTAAAATGTTTGTATTACTTCGTGTGGTGAATTATTTCCGTATTTATCGTACAATGCAGCTCCCCATCACTGCCCTTATTTTGTTTTTAATATCTGTGAGTAGTAACCTGTTAGCACAAAGCTTTCAGTTGAATGGGCAAATACTGGATGAGACTGACCGAAGCGGAGTGATTAGCGCCAATGTAAAGCTGATTTCACTATCCGATACCACCCAGTGGCGTGGTGCACTTACTGATGCGGATGGATATTTCAGGTTTTCAGATTTGGCATCCGGAAAATACCGCCTTACCATTTCCTATATCGGCTATACTCCAATCAGCCGGTTTGTTATGATACAGGATGCAGATAAAAACCTGGGGCCAATATCGATGAATCGTTCGGCAACACAACTCAAGGATGTAACCATTACCGAGGAGCAAGTAAGGGTCAAGCAAAAAGAAGATACATCTGAGTACAACGCAGCCGCCTATAAAACCAGCCGCGATGCCAGTGCCGAAGATTTGATTACAAAAATGCCTGGAATCACCTCTGAAAACGGAACCATCAAAGCGCAGGGAGAAGCTGTAAAGAAAGTAACCGTTGACGGTAAAGATTTTTTTGGTGATGATGCATCGCTTGCGCTCAAAAATTTGCCGTCAGAAATTGTTGACCGAGTTCAAGTTTTTGATCGTATGAGTGATCAAGCGCGCTTTACAGGTTTTGACGATGGCTCTTCTCAGAAAGGGCTGAACATTGTTACTAAAAATGGGAAAAACAATGGCGTATTTGGAAAGGTTTATGCCGGCTACGGTTATCTGACAGATTCAAGATACTCGGCCGGAGGTATAATTAACTGGTTTAATGGCGATAGGCGTTTGTCCTTGCTTGGCATGTCGAATAATGTAAATCAACAGAATTTCTCTATGCAGGACTTACTAGGCGTAACCGGTGGTTCACAACGTGGAGGGGGCATGGGTAGAGGTATGGGAGGAGGGGGAAGAAATGGTGGCTGGCAGCCCACCAGCCCTGCCGATAACTTTCTGGTAAGCCAACAGGGTGGCATTTCTGTTACACACTCAGCAGGGTTCAATTACTCGGATGTTTGGGGAAAAAGAAAAAAAGTAAAGACATCGGGTAGTTATTTCTTTAACATGGTAACCAACAAAAACACCACCGAACTAAACCGACAGTATTTCAATAGTGGCGATAGTTCTACCTTTTATCAGGAAACAAACACTACATCGGGAGAAAACATGAACCATCGCGCTAACCTGCGCATAGAGTATACCATTGACACAGCCAACTCGCTTACCTTTACCCCCAAATTCAGCTGGCAGCAAAATAAACAAAACAACGGGACCATAGCTAATAGCAACACGGCAGGCAATGAGTTATTAAGCAGCACCTCAAGCCAATACACAGCCAAGAGTAAAGGATATAATTTATCGGCCGATTTACTGTATCAACACCGCTTTAAACTGATAGGCCGCACCATCTCCATACAGGCAACCTCATCTGTTAATAATAAAACAGGCAACTCTGCGCAGAACTCATTCAGCCGATATACAGAGCAGAACGATTCAGCAGCCATTGACCAACAAACTGACACGCGCAGTTTTAACTATACGGCCAGTGGCAACCTGACCTATACTGAACCTGCAGGTCGAACGGGTTTAATGTCTTTTTCTTACCAACCTTCTTACAACTGGAATCAAAGTGACAAGCAAACGAATAATTTTAATTCCCTAGATAATTCTTACAATCTCACCGATTCAATTTTGAGTAATCAGTACGATTACAGCTACCATGTTGAGAAAGCCGGATTCAGCTATCGTTTTCGAGAGAAAGGAGTTAACTTTTCTGTTGGAGGAAACATGCAGTACGCGGTACTTAATGGTCACCAGTATTTTCCCTATGGCGCAGTCACTTCTAAGAGCTTTCTTAACCTGCTGCCAACAAGCATGCTGAATATTAAGTTTTCAGATAGCAGCAACATTCGCATTTTTTACCGCACTGCCACCAACCCTCCTTCTATCACCCAACTGCAAAGTGTAATAGACAATAGTAATCCGCTATTACTGAGCGCAGGGAACCCTGATTTGAAGCAGAATTACAGCCACTTCTTTATGACCCGGTTCGGATTTACTAATAATAAAAAGGCACAATCATTTTTTGCTTTTGCTTCCGTTAACTACACGGCCGCCAGTATTACCAACGCTATTTTTATAGCTGATAAAGATACCCTGCTGAACGGCAATGTACTATTACGAGCCGGCTCTCAGCTATCGAAGCCGATAAATATAGATGGTAATGTAAATGTGAATAGTTTTTTCACCTATGCCTTACCTCTAAACAAAATCAAATGCAACCTCAATTTCAATCTGGGCTATAACTATCTGCGTAATCCAAGCTTAATCAATAATGCCACTAATGTATCTAATACACACGGCATAAACGCAGGAGTTGTATTGAGCAGCAACATAAGCGAGAAGATTGATTTTACTGTAAACTACAATGCCACTTACAATATAGTAAAAAATACCCTGCAGAAAAACAGCGATAACAACTATTTTAACCATACCGCCTCGGTCAAGTTTAACTGGCAGTTTTGGAAAGGATTTGTGTTCAACACCAACCTACAAAATACTTTGTATGCAGGAGTATCGCAAGGGTTTAACCAGAACTTTTTTTTGCTCAACGCCTCGTTGGGATATAAGTTTTTAAAAGATAAAAACCTGGAAGTAAAATTCAGTGCCAACGATATCTTAAATCAAAATACCGGAGTTACACGCATCGTAACAGAGACTTATGTAGAAGACAGTAAAACACAGGTGCTGAAACGTTACCTGCTGTTAACGCTAACCTATGACCTGCGTTTTTTCAAAAAGCAGTGAATTTTCACCTTATAAAGATGGGATTAACGAATATGCAGTCACAATCATTAATCTGAACGGAGTTAAACTACCCAAACAGACTGCCAAATAAATCGAGCTGTTGTTTTTCAGCCTCTTTCTTTTTGCGAACAGTTTTACCATGATTGGTCTCGGTAGCAGTATTGCCATCATGTTTCTTGGCTACCAGTGTTACTGTATAGCCAGTAGTCACTATCTCACCAAATTCATTCACCTTTCGGCCAATTTCCAACGTACACTCAATACCGGTACCATTTTTAAATAACACACCATCATTAATCACTTCGTTTTTAAAGTCAATATCTTTCATGGCAAAGTTGATAGTCTTACCTGTTTTGGCATATATACCCTTCCACTTATAGTTTCCGCTTTTTAATACCGGTGATATAATTTCAATCATGGCTACCTTATCTGTTTCCGGCTTTAAAGCATCCGTTTTCAGTATGTATTTTTCAAATTGTGTATGACTGACAACCGTGGCTCTCTTGAGCGATTTATTATTACTATCCAATATTTGGGCAGAAATTTTAGTCACTTTATCGTAACCGTTTAAATGTTTGTAAAAGTTAGATTTCAACTTAATCAGTTTTAGATTATCATGAAAAAGCCCCAAAGCGTTTTCCATATCAATCTCATCAGCCAATCCTTTTTCAAACTCCTTTAATTCTTTCTTTAATTGTTCAGTTCTCTCCTTTCGGCTTTGCTTATCCACCTCGGTTACAACCGTTTCCAGATCTACCTCCTGAGGTAAAATCTGTGTAAGGACTTCGGCAACAAAGCCCTGTAGAAATTCATTTTTGGCGTGAAGTACGAAACGCTCAACCAGCCCTCCTACATTAAAAGCCTCAGTTTCTACGCGTAACCGTGCACCGGTAATACTGGATATTTCTTTCATCATGGCCAGCAACTCACTCTCACACTTGTTACGCACCAGAGCATCCATACTATGCGAATCGCCAGGAAAAAAATAATGCAGTTCAACTTTACTAGCCGTATATTTAGCTTTACTCATAAACTCTGTCTGTTTTTTACATGCTCACGCATGATGTAAAAAATTAGGGGCTCGAAACTAATTTTTAATGGCTTATCAACAAATATTTTAAGGTCGGTGCATATGAAATCAGAACTTATGACTACTAAAAAGTGACAAAATTATCTCCCCTCAGTTTTTCGTTGAGTTTAATACCAAGTGTGAAATAGAAAGTAATAGGTTCACTTGGAATAATACCCGGCCCCGGATAGCTAACAGCTCTGCGGGTGAAATAAATATTATTGGTAAGATTATTAATGCCTGCTTGAAACTGCAAACACCTGATAGCATACTTAGCACTCCAGTCCATGACATAGTAGGCCGGTATAGCTCCGTTGACGGCTGTTGGAGTAAAAGAGGCATTAGTGGCATCGGTAAACTGCCTGTCAGTAAAAGAGGCATTGATTGTAGTAGAAAACTTCTTATACCGGTAAGTAATGCCTCCACGCAAGGTTACGGGTGGAGCAAACTCCAAAAATTTTCCGGTTACATTATTGAACGTAGATTTAATATAAACCGCATTTGTATAACCCAATGATGTGAACACAACTAAATTACCTGCCTTATCAGATATATGTGCAGCTTGAAACAAATCTGCCTCAGCATATATCTCGGCACCCATACTGCGCGTGGTGCCTATGTTGGTGGTTAAGCGATAAATATTGTAAGCACTGTCAACCACCTGAATTTGACCGATACGGTTATTATACTGCAACCAGAAACCACTAACATCAAAGTTGAACCAGCCATTTACATCACCACGATAGCCGAGATCAAAATTGTATCCGGTTTCATCTTGAAGATTGGGGTCTACCAACTGGCTGATGCGCACAACGCGCATATCTGTAAAAGTAATGCCCCTATAATTCTGAGAAAAATTCGAGTACAGCTCAGTACCTTTCCAAACATGATAGCTAAGTCCCAACCCTAGTAAAACAAAACTTCTTTTGAAAGATCGCTCTTCAGTTCGTAATACCGAGTCAACTACTTCATTCACTGTTTGACGATAACTACCGCGAGCCTGCGTACTGATGTGCTCGAAGCGGACTCCCGGGATAACTTTTACTTTATTGGATATATTGAAAGAGTTCTCGGCAAACAATGCAATGTTCATACCCGGAAAATTGTACTCAGAACTTGTAAGACTGTCGTTCACAAAATTAAAATCAGCCGCAATTGCTGAGTTGCCAAAACCCTGTGACTTATGGGTTTGCCCTAGATAAAACCGTCCACCTATCAACAAAGCGGACAGACTTTTACGTATGTAATACTTCCAAACATAACGGGCCTCTGCCCCCAGGTTACTATAGCTATCTTTTATTAAGTCTCTGTTTTTAGAAACATCATCCATGCGGTTAGCGGGCCCTAGATAACCGACTGCATTACGCGCCCCCAGAAACCCCCATAAGCGAAGATTAAACTGATGAAACACATTGTGTTTGTAGTTAATATTCAAAGAGAAAATATTCCATTTGGTAAAAAACCAGTTACGTTGTCGCAATGATTGTTTAGCGCTGGCGGCAAACTGTGCATCTGTCAATCCTCCCGATTGCTGCGTAAGATACCTGGATAAGGTGTACTCCGCACTGAATAGAAGTTTGTCTTTGTAGTTATAGCCTACGGAGGTAAAAGCATTGTGCAATCTAAATCCGGCATTGGGCCTCCAGCTTTCACCTTGTTTATAATTATAGAATCCATAATAGCTAAAACCATTTACTGTGCCTCCCAGACTGTTGAAAGTACTCACTAACTTGTAGGCCCCGGCTGTTGTAAACGAGTTCCACTCAATCTTTTTATCGATAGGGGCATGAGCCAACACATAGTTAAGCATACCACCAAATTGAGGGCCGTATTGCAGTGATGCTGCACCACGCACCACTTCAATGCGGTCAATAGCTTCGGCTGGAGGCACATAATAACTCTCCGGATAGCCGAGCGCATCGGCACTCATATCATATCCGTTCTGGCGGGTATTAAAATTAGAAGTACGGTTAGGGTCTAAACCACGGGCTGCCACACCTAATTGCAAGCCTGCTGCGTCACTTTCCCATACATTGATTCCGGGAACTTTTGAAAATATTTGTCGTGATGAATTGGTAGCAAGTGAGACGTTCATCTCGTTCATCACTATTACTTCATTCTTTTTGCCATCGTAAATAGCAGTGCCTTCTACTGCTTTTAGCCGGGCTATTCCATAACCACTTTGATTGCCCTGAACGGTAACAGTGGAGAGTTCCTGTACAAACGGTTTCAATAATACTGAAGGGATACTTACACTGGCACCTTCAACTTTTACCTCAACGCTTTTTCTTTCGTAAAAACTACTTCGGAATGTAAGATGATAGATACCTGAATACAGATTATGGAAGGAAAAATTGCCCATAGAATCTGTCAGCGTCTTACCTCCACTTTTATCTAAACTGACTGAAATTCCAGAAACAGACTGACCGGTAGTTTCGTTTTTGACCGTTCCGCTGATAGTGTAATACTTGGCTTGCAAAGCACCTACCACCCAAAGCAATAAGAAACTGACAATAACTTTTTTCATGCTCAATTTGTCCGCGCCAATATCCATTTTTTATTGGCAAACCCATCCTGAACAGTTAAGAGGTTTACCTTCGGGTCAAGCAGTAACTGACTGCCCCTGCCGTTTACCGTCACATAAGCTTCGGCATATACCTCATTTACATGAAGGCTGTTTTTGAGGTGCTGTGCAAACTGTAAAATCATATCGGGCTGAGTACTCATTTGCTTTTCTTGCTGGCAGGTAAGGTAATCGCTGTTTCTTACCTCATGTAACTTTCCCTTACTATCCTTCACATGAAAAAAAACCAAACCAGCTTTTTCCATCAACATCACTCGCCAGCTAAAACGGAATCCCTGCTCATGATAAAACAGGTTATCCGGATACAAAACATAGCGAAATGGTAGAATAAGCTGAAAGGTGAAGTGAATACATAAAATAAATACTATCCAATATTGATTAGTAGACTTTTTTAGAACAGAAGAGTATACAGAAATTTCACCAGTGTATTGGTTAAACAAGCTAAGTACTTTTTGATGAAAAGTGACTGGAAGAAAAACAGTAGCGCATACAATCATAATGAACGGGAACATACCTATACCTGGGAAAAGTGTAGCAGTAAGCACATGAAAAACCACCACTACCCCATAAGCATACCATACCGTTTTCCGATTAAAAAGAAAAAAAGCAATACTTACATCAAACAACATTCCGCACCAACTGAAGATATATGCCACCACAGTTTCATCTAGTAAAAAACCAAACGGTATGTTCGTACGGGTTGGCAACCATACTTTCAGTGGCATAGCCTGCAGCAGCCAGTCTGTATTTATTTTAGCAATACCCGCAAAAAAGTAGACCGCAGCCATTTGTAATTGGATGGTTAGAATAGCCCATCTTGGTACTATTCTCTTGGTGGCCGGCAAAAAACAAAGAAGCATACTGATGATACTAATAAAATAGTAATGATTGAGATAATTGGTTTTATCCAGCAACTCTACATAAGTAAAAAGTATAAAAAAGGTAAGGGCACTGATACGATAAAGAAACCCTGCTGCTATAAACAATGTAGCCAACATCATAACTGAGAATACAATATATATACCGGTAGAATCCAGCGGTTTTACCCACTCAAAACCATAGTAAGTAAAAAAGAATTTGGGCTGAATGTAAAGCATGCTAACCCATCCCTTAGCCGTAAATCGCAAAAGAGATAAAAACATCATGATACCGAAAGCAATCCGAAAGACAATAAGCGGAGCCCCTGAAACTTGTTTAAACAGAAAAGACTTGAGTCTGTTAGTCACCATCGTTGTCGCTATAATTGATAATTACTCCCAGTTGTGAGCTCATATCTACTTTCAGCATAACGGTTAGCTTTTTTAACTCCAGAAAGAGTGATTCCATTTCTGGTTTGTGCGTATTTAATGCAGTTAAAAAATCTACAGGGACATTCTGTGCCTTCAATATCACTAAATCAAACTGAGCAGAAATGGCCGGAGCAAGAGGTTGACCGTTGTAATCTGCGTTCAGGTATACTAGGTAGTCATCAAAACCACTACCAGCCCCTCCTTCATATAAGTTTTTCAACTCTCTCAGATTGGCCAGTAAAAGCTCTTTAGAGTAATTTACATAACAGCCTTCCAGCAAATGCGGGTCTGTATTTCCTGATGAAACAAAACCTATATAGCCTAGAGAATTTCCAACTCTATCTCTTCTGCATCTCTCTACCTGAAAAGAAATATCATTCACTAACATGCCTACAGAACTTCCTACGTCAGTTCCTGAGGCAGTGATAAACTGTGGCAAATAATTACTCCACGCATTGGCAGAACTTACCGCAACTGTTTCCACTTCGCTGGTTAAGTTATCCAGATATTGAATCCTTTTACTGGCATTAGCATCAGTAGTAAACAAGCTGACAGTTTCTGTGCTGTTACGGCTGAATAATAAGTAATCAATAGCCGGGAATCCTTTGGCAGTAATATTATTAGCCGCGTTTAAATCATAAACACCTGACACTATGTTGGCATTAATCTGAGTGGTATCTGTTGCAAAAACATTCAGATTTCGCAATTCACCCGAAGGACTAAAACTATATGTCTCAACTTTCATAAAGGCTACGTAGGCTGAAAGAAAAGAGCCCAACAAGGAGTCTAATGAGGCAGTAGTAGGATTAGCAACGAAAGAATCTTTCTGCTGCTTAAACAGATTGATGGCCACCTCAAACTGTTCATGTGCCGGAATGATTACACTGTTACCGACATTGGTAAGCATACCTGAACGATCAAATTTGTCCCCGCCATTACCGGGTTTACAGCTACTAATTAATATAAAAAAGGCTATCAAAGCCAGACAGTTGTATTTGTGCATGTGCAATTATAACTGGTCTTTTACTGAATCAAAACCATAAATAGAACTAAGCATATCTTTGGCAGCTTGTAAATTAGTAGTAGTGATAGTGTAAAAGTTAGTACCCAAGTAATTCATGAGAGACTGAATCTGTGTATCACTTATTTTCTTAGTTGGATTATACTTCAACGACTTTATCAAAAAATATCCTTCGGAAAGAGTATGGCTGCGAATAGCATCATCACCAATATTAGCCAATGCTTCATTTAAGTAATGTACCGCGGTTCCGGCTACTCCCCTTTCCAGATTATCCCTAATTATTGCCACCTGTTCTGTTACGGTACTATGGTCGTTGTTATTAATAGCTGCTCTGCCTTTCAAAAATGCATTCATCACCGCAGCTCCATTTCCCAATAAAGCATTTCTGTCATTTCCATATTTACCCAAATGTTGCAGACCAGTCGGGTTGGTTGGATAGTCGACAGGTACACCATAATAACCGAAAGCCTCATCCCAGTAATGTTGACGGTCTGCAAGAGCAACCTGAGCACCTACTTTATCCTCGCTTAAATAAACCGCTGTCATTTGATAGTATATCAATGCTCCCTGCAAATGCTTCTCCACACCTTCTTTATACTCAAATCCGTTTTCATCCAGCAAGTATGCTTTGGTTCCACTGGTTACAATACCCGCAATACCATTTGAACCTGCAACTCCTGCCTGACTGGCTAAAGCGGCATTATCTATCCATGCCTCAATAGTTGTCTGATCTGCAGGAAATGTTTTATCCTTCAATTGTTTACCGGAAGTGTTCAGCGTATCATTTACAAATGGATTACCTGTGTTGGTATACATATTTCTTAAAGTCAGAGCATTCAGCATAGTTCCAGCTGTACTTCCTGCTTTTACTGCGGCCACTAGTTCGTTAATCATAGCTAGCCTTATTTTTTGACCGCTATAATCAACATCAGTGAAGTTATAAGTTGTTGGAACATCATAACTATTCGCATCTTTTTTACAAGACTGAAAAGTTAGAAAAATGCAAAAGATAAAAGTAATAGCAATCAGTTTTTTCATCGTAGATAGAGCTTGTTTAGATTGTTTCTAAATAATAATTTTATGCAAATCTATATGCCAACGGCAATTATCCAAACTTATTTAGATTAAATCTAAATGATTTTTCTCATGTCCTTCCAGGTGAGCTTAATCATGTTTCAATTATTATAAATTCGTACGCTGATTACATCTCCGCCAAACAATATCTCTATGATTCCACACTGGATGTCGCGAACAGAATTATTACTGGGTGCCGAAAAAATTGACAAGCTACGAGATGCTCACGTATTAGTAGTCGGGTTGGGTGGGGTTGGAGGTATCTGTGCCGAGATGATTGCTCGGGCGGGTGTAGGCAAAATGACCATTGTAGATGGAGATGATATTGAAGCCAGTAATAGAAACCGTCAGGTGCCAGCCTTAAGATCAACAGAGGGCAAACTGAAAGCAACGGTTATGGGAGAACGTATCAGAGATGTAAACCCGGATATTGATTTAACCATCATATCTGAATACCTCAAAGGACCTAAAGTGGAAGGGATAGTTGAGTCAACAAGATTTGACTACGCGGTTGATTGCATTGATACTCTTACACCTAAAGTGTTCTTTATCAAAGCCTGTCTGGACAACAAAATACCTATTGTAAGCTCAATGGGTGCCGGAGGAAAAGTAGACCCTTTGCGAGTTAGAGTAACAGACATATCAAAAACCTACAATTGCCATCTTGCCTACTACGTAAGAAAAAGATTACACCGTTTGGGTATTTATGAAGGCATACAGGTTGTTTCATCTACAGAACAGGCTGATAAAAGCAAAGTGATTTTAGCCCCGGAAGGATCAACTAAAAAATCAATCATCGGAACTATTTCATATATGCCGGCCATATTTGGAATTACCTGTGCCAGTGTTGTTATCAGAAATCTGTATAGCCAATAAAGCATAGTATTTGTTAAGCCCTATAACTTTATCTGTTCAGGCTATGATAATAAACTACTTTGCAGTGCATTTATACCCCTGCTCTTCGTATGCTTCTACGGTCATTTTTAGTCCATCGGTACCGTCAGGAAAGTCCTTAGAACAGAATTCACGAACATCATTACTGCCAAAATCACAGGTATAGCATTTTTTGCAGGAAGAGAATCCGATTGCGAGCGACAAAAACAGAGCAGATAAAAAGATAATGCGGATCATGGATTGATATTTTGTAAACAAATTTGAAAGAAACAATTGTATTTCCAAAATTTGCACCATGAGTAAAATCCGTTTAGTAATCAGTGCCCTCATTATTTCCCATCTGTTTGTAAGCCCTGTTTTTAGTCAAACAGAATCTATTACAGAGAACGACTTAACCTATGTAAAAACCGGTAACGGAATGAATGCACTACTGGTTTACTCACGCAATACAACCCGCGCAGATCTGAGCCTGTATATCAAAACAGGAAGCATGTATGATCCTGACTCGGTGAGTGGGATATCAAACATTTTGCAAAATGTAATTGCGGAGAAAGTATCTTCTTACTTGCGCAAAAGCTCTAACATCAGTTTCAATAATTCAAAATTTACATCCTACTCCAATACAGAACATGCTGTTTACAAATTCGATGTTGCAACTAATAATATTGCAGCCTGTTTTAAGTTGATGTGCGACTCTATCCTAAACTGTCATATTTCAGAAAGTGAAATAACCCGAGCTAAACAATCAATTCGTGAAGAATTTGTGGCCGACTCGATGAATTTACACAAGCAGTTCCATAATAAGGTATTAAGAATTCTATATCGACAAGATTTTGAAAAACTGAACACACTGGGCAATGCCGAAGAGTTTAAAAACATAGACAGCAAACTAGTCTCTGCTTATCAAGCCAAATATTACGTACCTAACAATGCAATATTGGCGGCATACGGTTCCTTGTCTTACTTTTCCTTCCAACAAATGTTCGAAGCGGGATTTAGCAATCTGATTCGTAGCGAGTTTGATCCGGAGTCAATCACAAAAATTATTGATCTGAGACCCATGGTTTATACCTCACAATTTGTGATGAATGATGAGAACGAACAACCGGAGTTTCAATTAAACTGGCAGTTTCCGGGAACCAGCAGTAACCAGCAAGCCAGTTATTGTGCCTACCTGTTGAGTGCCATACTGAATGACAAAAACAATTTTATCCAGGTAAAAGCAAGTAAGTTGGGTTGTAAAAAACTATCTTTTGAATACGAAAGCAATAACTTTAATGGAGTGTTGCGAGTAATAGTTCAGCCAGACAAAGCGTATTTGCAGCAAACTATTGAGTTAGTTTCAACAGAAATGGCACGCTTGGAAAAAACACTGGTAAATGAAAGCATGATGAATGCGGGTAAACTTCAATTCAAGCGCGAATACGAAAACTTGAAAAAGTCGAAAGATTATGCAGAGTGGATTATTAAATACTGGGCCTATAAAGATGAGTCCTACTTTCCTCTTCTTGCTGATACGCTTATGACCATTACCGAAAGGCAAATGCGGTCTTTTGTGATTGAATATCTCAATCAATCACCACATGTAACAGGCTTGCTAATCAGTGCTGACGATAGAGAAACACTTAAAGTAGACTCGTTCTTTACTGATGTGGATGAAAAGGTAGCAAACTACAAATTCTACTACAGGCAAAATGTGACAGAACTGGAAGGAAATGAAAACTTTACCATGTTGAACAACCTTTTACAGTTTTTAAAAATCAACAAGGACGTAAACATACAGGTTAACGGATATGCCGATGAATCTGAATTTAACCAAGTGAAAGATGATTCAGTCATGCATTTTTTAGATTCCCTATCTGGTTTCAGAAGAACTATGCCAGAGAAGATAAAGAAAGGATATCTGAAGCCTGAGATGATGCGAGCCATGAGAATTGTAAAATTTCTTTATGAACATGGCATTGCAGATTACCGCCTTTCTGGCACCAGCATGAAGTTTACTTCACAGAGCAATGAGCAGACTCTTGACAATTTAAAGTGTACTATTACTATTGATAAATTAAGAAAAGCTCCATCAGCTTACGAATTTCACTACGGAAAACCCAAACCATCAAAACAGGAATAAATGCAAGGCAAAACACCAAAAGAATCCACTATCATCATGACCGAGATAGTGCTACCCAATGACACGAACGCTTTGGGAAACTTACGAGGAGGTAAAATATTACACTGGATGGATATTGCCTCGGCTATTGCAGCCGGAAAGCATTCCAATGCAGTGGTTGTTACCGCATCCGTAGATAATGTATCATTCGAAAACCCAATCAAACTGGGAGATGTGGTAACTATCACCGCAAAAGTAACCCGTGTATTCAATACCTCTATGGAAACCCATATTGAAGTATGGGCTGAAAACTTACCCTCTCAAACGCGTTATAAGTGCAATGAAGCTTATTACACTTTTGTGGCTCTAGATAGTAATGGTAAACCCAAAAAAAGTATCTCGCTGGTTCCGGAAACAGAAGCTGAGATAAAAATGTTTGATTCAGCTTTAGCTCGCAGAGAACTTCGACTTGTTTTGGCACATCGTCTCAAAATGAATGATAGCAAAGAGTTAAAGAAACTGTTTACAGAAGAACTTTGATGAATTAAGTTAGCTGTTTTTTTGTATCGCTTTATGAGCCTTTCGTTTGCGCATACTTTTATGCTGAAAGTCTCTGGAAAGTACACTTATGTTTCCATCAACTTCCAAAATAGCCAGGTCAACATCTTTAATTGATTCTACGCCATGTTCACGAACAGCAGCATGTAATTCCTCTTGAGTAATCATAGATTTATCCAGATGTGATCTCAGAATTTTTCCCTTATAAATAAGCATCAACTCATCACCCTGAACAATATGGCTAAGTGAGGGAAATTTTTTAAGCAATAACTTGAAAATATAATTAATGACAAATAACCCGGTAGCTGCTGCCATGCCCCCCAACAATGTGTTGTCAGAACCTACCATAGCGTTTTGAACCGAATTGCTGATTAGAAGAATAAAGACCAAATCAACCACACTTAGTTGTGCTAATTCTTTTTTACCAAACAAACGAAGCGCCAAAAGAATAAAAAGATAAATGGCAATTGACTTGGCACTAATTAAGAGTAACGATAGAACATCAAAATTCATTGGCACAAATTACTTAAAGTTCTTTAACCAATAATCTGTAGCCGCTAAACGCCAAACAAAAGCGGCTTTACGGGTATCTCCTTTCTTGTATTGCGCCACCATACTTTTCAGTTCAGTACGTTTCATCCAATCAAATTGATTGTAATCAATATCCAGTAGATGCTTGAGTGGGCCGCCAAGCCACTTCACCTCACCGGGTGTAACAAAACCTTTTTTGTCTTTACGTTCATATACCGCCTTTGGCAGTACGGGCTTTAACGCTTCCCGTAGAATGTATTTTGTTTCTGCTTTATCATTAATCCTGTCTTCTCGGGTCAACGTAAAAGCAAACTCAACTAAACGATGATCGAGAAATGGCACCCTTGATTCAAGAGAGAAAGCCATAGAGTTTCGGTCCTCGAAGTGAAGTAGCGTAGGAAGAGTAGTACTTAGCAACAGGTGATACAACAGATTATTGAACTTATCTTTTGTTGCTGATGGCAAAAAGAGTTCATCTGTATTTTCGTTGAGTAAGCTATTAAGTTGACGGTATTCTAAATTATACATAACGCTTTCATTACTAAAAGCCGAAACCAAACTCTTTAGTAAAAAATCTCTTTTCTTTTTAACGGTAAATTTTTCCCTCTCGGATAATGCATTGAGCAGACTAAAAGCCTTTCGCAACTTAGCTGAGGAAAACATATCTCCGATTACCCGATAGAAGGAATGCAAATATCCGCCCAAATATTCATCAGCACCCTGCCCATCAATAGCCACGGTAACACCTTCGCGTTTGGCTAATTGCATTAAAAAATACTGAGAAATATAAGCAGAGCCATAAACGGGTACATCAGCATGATAAGTAACCTGATGAAAGCTTTCTGTGATTTGCTGCTGAGACGGGGAGAAATAATACGGATCAATATTCGGATACTTCTTTATCACCTCGCGCACATAAGGGCGTTCATCTACATCATCTTCATAGAACACGGAGAAGGATTTAATCTTTGTATCCGGCAATAAAGTGGAATACATAGAAGAAATAGAAGAAGAGTCCAAACCTCCACTTAAACAAGTACCATTATTCACATCACTCCGTGAATGCAACCTGACGGAGTCTTTAAACAACTGATAAAATTTATCCTTCTTCTCTTCCCACGACAACTTTGAGAGTGGACGTGTAAAATCAATGTCCCAATATTGTACGATATCTATTTTGCCGCTCCGCCAAGTGAGATTGTATGCAGGTTCTAAACTCAATACACTTACATATAAAGTCTCATCACCAAACACACTCCATCCCATCTGCAAACCTCGGTTCAGTTGATGTAGATTTAACTGATTGCTAAAAACAGGTAATTGTTTCAGTGCCTTATACTCAGATGCGAAATAAAAATTCTGTCCTTGAGTGATATAATAGAACGGTTTAATACCGAAACGGTCTCTTGAGCAAAAGAGCATTTGTTTAGTTTTATCCCAAAGGGCAAAAGCCCACATACCCATGAATAGATTTACGCAATTTTGCCCGTAACACTTATATGCAGCACAAATTACCTCCGTATCACCATGGGTTCTGAACTGAAAACCCTTAGACTCTAAATCAGCTTTTATTTCCAGGTAGTTATAGATTTCTCCGTTAAAAACAATGACTACATCATCGAATTCAAAAGGCTGATTGGCTTCATCGGAAAGGTCAATAATCTTTAACCGATTATGACCTAATGAGACAGGGCCATCAACAAACACATTCGATGCCTCAGGCCCGCGGTGCAGAATCTTATTCAGCATTTTGAAATTCAAATCCCGCTTGGAATCAGAAGAGAGTTGTAAGTCAATAAATCCGGCAATACCACACATAAGCAGAGATTACAAAAATTCGAATAATGAAATAAGTATTCGTTATCCGCGATTCAAAGATGAAAGTTCAAAGCGTAACTCCAAACTGGTAATTATAAAATATGACCACACAGAGATTTAAAAATCAAAAACAACTATTGGCTTCCTCAAAAGCAGTCTTCTGTTACACCTATAAAAGGCAACGTCCGGTAACATTACCGGACGTTGCCTAGCAATTGAATTACTTTTACCGTAAGATTTCAAGCTTACCATAATAAACAGCACCAACAGTACGATTACTAAACTGATATGTGTAAAGTCCTATGGGTAACTGACTTATATCCAGAAGAACTCTTTTTCCGCTAATACTCTTGTTACTCATTAGTCTGCCTTCCATCGAGAAAAGAGAAAACTCACATCCAGCACCCGAATTTATTGCGTCAATTAGCAATTGATTGGCAGCCGGGTTAGGATAAACATTTAATACATCGTTGGAGGTTTGCAGAGCACTAAAGGTGCACTAACCACAGCACATGCACCGACTGTGCAAAGATTATTATCTGTTACGGTTAGGCAATAGTTACCTGCCGCAACTCCATTTATTTCAGAAGACGAAGAGGAATTTGACCATAAATAAGAATACCCGCTTGTCCCACCTGATAGCTAAACTACTACTGAACCATCCGATGCGGTAGATGTTGTCGCATCAATAGTTGATAAAGAAACTGTCAGCAAATCAGGTTCGGTAATCAGGTTGTACTAAAGGAACAATTATTAGCATCGCTAATTGTCAACGCATAATTACCGGCAGAAAGCCCGCTAATATCCTTTGTTGCACGGGATGGACTCCACTGATAAGTAATAGCGCCAAATTCCTCCGATAAGAGTAACAGAACACTCATACCCAGATTTTACTTTTCTTTTTTCCATTACAACTAATATCACTTGTCAATTGAGTTGCCGATGGTCCGTTAGGTGTAGTAACTGTGCTACTGCTGTTCTTGAACAGCCATTAGCATCTGATATAGTCACCTGATAACTTCCTGCAATAACATTGGAAATGCTAGCTGCATTCCCTCCATTACTCCACAAATATGAATAAACAGATGTTCCGTTTGTTGGTGTAACAGTTGCCGTACCCGTACCGGATCCGCAGGCAGAGGTAGTAGTACTAACTGTGGATGTGATTGTTGTATTGGTTATTCCCACGTTCACTGATGCAGTAGCGGAACAGCCATTGACATCAGTAGCGGTTACAGTGTATGTTCCTGCCGCCAATCCTGCAATTGTGCTACTAGTTCCGCTATTCGACCAATTATAAGAAGTTGCGCCTGTTATATTAATCGTGGCGGAACCGTTGGATGCGTTACAAACCGAATTTGTTGATGAAGTACTAGCCGTAAATGAACTACAGTCCACAAAAGCTAAATCATCAATATAAAATACACTTCCATCAACCGGGTTATCTGTATTGCTGGAGGATATAAGAATAAGTGCACTATCGGGATTACCTGATAAAGTATAATTGATTGGCAGAGTAAACTCAGTATAAGTATTAACCGTTGAACTTGTGGTAAACTTTTCTGCAGCCAACTGTATTCTCACATGGTTTACGTTATCCCATTTCCATATAGTCAGTTCTATCTGGCTACTATCATTTACAGCCGGAGTTCCTTTATACCATCCCTTAAGCGCTGGGGAACGAAATGAAAAAGGAAAGCCCCCTGTAACATTCTGATTAGTTGTATTAATCGCTCCGGAACTTGCAATAATACCAGGAGCCGTTTGGTTAGCGAAAGAAATAAAATGGGTGGATAGCTTCATAGCAGAAGTACCACTATGTGAATTAGCCTGATTTGCCTTTTCCGCTGTAAAAATAGAAATGATGGCTGTAGAAGAGTTAAGAGTTCCCCAATTATCTGGTTCATTATAACTTGGAAAGCCGGCCGTATGCCAATTTTCAAAACCGGCATTAGGAATTTGAGCAAACTGCGTTATGCTGATTGTCAGAAGCAAAACCGTGAAAAGTTTTTGTTTGTAATTATTTAGCATAATAGTATTATTTTGTTCGCAAGATATAGTCTAAAACCATATTGCATGAAAATATTTTACACAGTTATATTTACAGCCTTTCTGTCAACTTACGCTTTCACACAATCTACTTTTAATCGTGTTTATACAATTCTGCAAGCGAATTGTACAGGTGCTTGTCACACTTCATCTGTTTATTCGGGCAGCCTTGATTTAACCGGAACTGAACAAGCCGTTTATAATGCGCTTTATAATGTAACACCAAGCAATACTGCGGCCGCAGCCAAAGGACTTAAGTTGGTAGACCCTGGCGATCCGAGAAACAGCTTTCTCTTCAAAAAAGTAAATCATGGTCTGGATGCCAATCTTAGTCTAGATATCAATGAGGGAGTTGCCATGCCTAACGGTCTTACTTCACTTACCGAAACCGAACGGGAAATGATTCGCCAATGGATTTTGTTTGAAGCAAAAGATACCGGGATCCTAGTAAACGAACAGACTATTATTGATTTTTACGTTGGTCAAGGCGGTCAGCCCCGAATTCAAACACTTGCTCCACCGGCAGCCAATGAAGGAGTTCAACTCTACTGGGGGCCTTTATTTCTAACCTCCGGAAGAGAGGTGGAATACAGCAATAAATTCAAAGTAAGAAACCCGGTTACGGCCGATGTAACCCGTATGAATGTTACGGAGAACGAAGAGTCTCATCACTTTGCAGTTTATAAATTTTATGAAGGTCACGATACGCTATTTACAAGTGGAATGCACAAAGTAAACGGGATTGGTGATGAAGCAGCTCTTTTTTACCATGCCGATGTTATTGCTCAGTGGCCAAACGATATTGATTTACATTACCCAGCAGGAACCGGATATCTTTTTGACAGCAATTCGGTAGTTAGTATTACTTATCACCTAATTAACTACAACGATTCCATCATAGCTGCTGAAGCGTACATGAACATTTACTATCAGCCCCATCAAGCTAGCGTCATTCCTATAAAAACCGCCCAAATTCGCTATGGAGGTGATCAGGTGGGAGATTTAATTATTCCTGATTTTGGACATGACACTACTTTTACCATTAATCAATTTGAGCCCGATTCTGCATTCTATTGGAACATTATTTCAATGCAAGCACATACTCATAAATTGGGAAAAGAGTATAATGTATGGCTGCGAAACGCTAATGGAACCAAAGATACTTTGATATACGATGGGCATTATGATGCATCATATACTTTTAACCAAGGTGTCTACATTTGGGATAACCCACCATATCGGCAATTTTCACCTCCTCTTCAGGTTGACTTGCGTAAAGGTCTGATTCATGAAGCAACTTTCAGAAACAATGGACCCGGCTGGGTTGGTTTCGGACTTACAACCAATGATGAGATGTATGTGACGTTTATTGTTTACTATAAATCAGAATTCCCATCGGGAGTAAGCGAAGATACATATACGGATAGTTACCTTAAATTTTATCCTAATCCGGTTAATAATGTAGCTTATATTGAGCTAAAGGAAACCATTAATTTGCAAAATGTTACATTGCAGTTGTATGATTTACTAGGAAACAAAGCGGGGAGTAGCTATGACATTAGTGGTGGTGTTATGAAAGTTCGAATGGAAAACCTTCCTAATGGCTGCTATATCTATAAATTACAGAACAACGGAGAGGTAACAGCAACTGGTAAAGTTATTTTGCAACGATAATTAAAAGTCATTTCATGTCACGAACGAACAGATGGCTTTCCGTAGCCAGCTTAGTTATCTTTATCAGCTCACTTTTTTTAAATCCTGTTATATCCAAAGTAAGTTTACCTCCAGCCGGTAATAATGGAAATCCAACTTCTATACCACCGGGACAAACATGCGCTCAATGCCATTCGGGTAGTGCTTTGATGAACGGTGACGCGCTGGCTGAGATAAAAATCGGAGAAACATCACCAGATTCACTGCTTAATACTTTTGAATACGACCTTAATAAAAACTATACTCTGTCTTTTTCACCACAAGTGACTGGCAAAAGATTCGGATTTCAGTTAAGTGCGTTGAGTAGTTCTAACCAGAATGCAGGTTCTCTATCTCTAATCAATACCACCAATACCTCATTGCTCTCAACGCCAATTACGTACATCGGACATAAGGATGCATCTTCCTTTAAAAACTGGACTTTTAGCTGGCTCTCTCCTAATAATGTGATTGGTGATATTACTTTCTATTACTCGTTTGTTGCGGCCGATAGTAATAATGAATCAACCAATGATACAGTATATAAAGGCAGTGTTACTATTCATCCGCTTGTTAACAGCTTAGGCCCCAACGAACCAATAAGCAACCTGAACGTATTCCCTAATCCGGTTAAGAATTATCTTACGCTGTCCTTTTCAACCACTAATTGTAACACTGTGGAAGTGAATTTATTTACTCAACATGGGCAGTTGGTAAAAAATATGTTTAGCGGAACTAACGAGAGTAAATTTAATAGGAGTTTCCATTTGAATGGGTTGGCTTCGGGTATCTATCTTTTGCATATAAGAAATGGAACCCGGGTAAGTACTGAAAAAATAATTATTGAATAATCTTACAACCCAAAAAAAAGGCGCAGGAAGATATTTCTGCGCCTTTTTTTATTGTACCTAAGTTTTATTAAAACCCGTCTCCGTCTAACAGATTACCCAAACCACCTAAAAGACTACCCTCCTCTTTTCTTCCACCGGTTTGAGGAGCATATTGGTAAATACGGGAAGCTAGGCGTGAAATAGGTAAAGTTTGTAACCACACCTTTCCGGGGCCTCGAAGTACGGCAAAGAAAAAGCCTTCTCCTCCAAAGAGAGTATTCTTGATTCCCCCTACCATTTGTACGTCAAAGTCTATGTCTTTGGTATAAGCTACCACACAACCTGTATCAATATGTAATGTTTCTCCGGGAGCCAGCTCTCTTTCAATAATATGTCCCCCTGCATGAACAAAAGCGAGGCCATCACCTTCCAGTTTCTGCATAATGAATCCTTCTCCGCCAAACAACCCTGTGCCTAAGCGCTTTTGAAAATCTATTCCCACGCTCACTCCTTTGGCTGCACATAAAAATGCATCTTTCTGACAAATTACTTTACCACCCATTTGCTGCAAATCCATAGGAATAATTTTACCTGGATAAGGCGATGCAAAAGCAACACGGGCCTTGCCGTTTCCCATATGCGAGAAAGCAGTCATAAAGAGACTTTCGCCTGTCAATAATCGCTTACCAGCTCCCAGCAGTTTTCCCATCAGGCCTCCACCTCCATTCCCGCTGCCATCACCAAAAATGGTTTGCATTTGAATAGCCTGATCTTTATACATGAATGCACCCGACTCGGCTACTACAGTTTCCTGAGGATCCAGTTCAATTTCAACACACTGCATTTCTTCTCCGAAAATACGATAATCAATCTCGTGATTTGTTCTCATTAGTTAAGGTTATTATTTATTGTTTAATGGTGTAAATATAGAAGGGATGACGAAGATGAATGCTAATTATTTTGAAAAAACATCAATCAAATTTTCGAAATGCGAAGAATACCGCACACATAATAAAGAAGAAACTAACTGCGTAATTCCATTTCATTCCTTCTTTTAAATAAAATACAGAGAACAGAGCAAACACAACCAGCGTTATGGCTTCCTGAATGATTTTTAATTGAGCTGCTGAAAAGGTACCGTCAAAGTAGCCTCCACGATTTGCCGGGACCATCAGGCAGTATTCGAAAAATGCAACGCCCCAGCTTATGAGAATAGCTTTCCACAAAGCAAGTTCTTTAAAGCGTAAATTGCCATACCACGCAAAAGTCATAAAGACATTACTGGCAATCAGCAAAGCAATGGTTCGCATACAATTAGATTTTTGAAAACCGCTAATTTCAAAAATTTCCATTTATCAACTGGAAAAGTTGGCTATCGAATCCGACTAATCAGTATAAGTTTTAATAATAGACCAGCGATTAAGTTTATCTGAAAAGCTAATGGCATGAGCAGGACTTGTAGAAGGCAATATGGTTTGAGGCAGTTGCACATCAACAGCATACTTTTTGAAAAACTGAGCCGCCTTTTGTCCGTTAAAGAAGATATGCGAAATGAAATGATGCTCCCGAAGAAAATCATTTAGTTGATTTGGCTTTTCTAGCTGAATATCTGAATCCAGACTTGAAGAACGAACACAAGATTGCAGCGTATCCCACAAAGCGATATGCCGGCTAAGTAAAACTTGTTGTTTAACACTATAGCTATCCGTATAAACCTGGTCAAAAAGCTTAAATATGATTGGCCAAAAGGCGTTGCGCGGGTGAGCATAATATTGCTGCTGCCTGAGCGAATCCTGCCCTGGCATGGTGCCCAATATCAGTATCCGACTATTGGCATCAGCAATAGGAGGAAAAGAATGAATTTCCATACAGTTAGACGAATAAAACGGATTATCCTTAGTGCATAATAGATTGGCTACAGGATTAAGGAAATCGTTACAATTTTGTCAAATTTATTGATTTGGTAATAAACATTTGATACAACTGCCATTATAAATTCAATTCCCTCCCTTCCCATGTTTATTAAAAAAAGTTATCTGCTGAAACATTGCCGATTGCTTTCGTATTGTTGCAAATCCAAATGCTCTTCTCAAGAAACTATTTTACGGCTGTTGTGAAACCGAAATCGGTAGTTACATTATTGCTAAAATACTCTCTGGCACTTGTTTTTGCGTTTTTGTTTACCAAACAACAACCATCATTATTTGCAGCTAACTGCGACCCAACGGACCAGCAAGCCTACCGATTTATTTCCTTACCGATTTTAAGTTCTTCCACTTCTGACCATAAGTTTGAGTTGCATTTACCTTTTGATGCTTTGCCATCAACACCCGGACAGAAAGGTGCTGATGATAATGAATTAGAAGAGGATTTAGATGACGACCTGGATGACGATTGGAATCCATTAGCGGCCAATATCTCCATAAAACGGCTATTCACAATTACCTTTGTTAGAAATAGATTTGACCAAACATCCTTCTCCGAACAAAACGGACCGAGGATACCTTTCTTTATTCTCTACCATTCCTGGAAGAGTTTTATCTCCTGAGTTCTGTTTTTTTAGCACTTTGTTACTCCTCTGTGGCAAAGCGCTGCCCTCATTGCATTCGTTCGGTTTGAGCGATGCATCTCTCTATTAATTATTCACCACTAAATCAATATCTTAAATGAAGAGGATACTAATTCTCCTGAGCTTTACAACCGTATTGTTGTTTACAGGCTGTAATCATGAAAAACAAGAAAAAGAGGAGGAAGCCAAGTTTCTGGTGACCAATCCGATGCAAGTAGACACCATGATTTATAAAGATTATGTGTGTCAAATTCATGCCTATAACCACATTGAGTTGAGATCGCAGGAGAAAGGCTACCTGCAGAACATATACGTGGATGAGGGTCAGTTTGTAAAGAAAGGCCAGCTGATGTTTCAGATAATGCCCACTATTTATCAGGCAGAAATGCAGAAAGCCCAGGCCAATGTAAATTTTGCAGAAATTGAATACCAAAACACCAAGAACCTGGCAGATAGCAATGTGGTTTCTAAAAATGAGCTGGCTCTGGCAAAAGCCACACTGGATAAAGAAAAAGCAGAACTGGCACTAACGCAAGCCCATTTATCCTTCACCGAAATACGTGCCCCGTTTAATGGCATTATGGATCGCTTTTACGAGCGTCTGGGTAGTCTGATAGATGAAGGGGCATTACTCAGTACACTTTCAGATAATAGTAAAATGTGGGTTTACTTTAATGTCCCCGAGGCAGAATATCTGGACTACATAACACGAGCTAAAAAAGAAGGCCAGCAAAAAGTCAAACTGAAGATGGCTAACAATGAGATTTTTGAAAATCAGGGTACGGTAGAAACTATCGAGGCCGATTTTAATAATGAAACAGGTAACATAGCCTTTCGGGCAACCTTCCCTAACCCGAAACAAATACTGAGACATGGTGAAACCGGGACCATTCTTATGCCTACCTACCTTAAAGATGCAATTCTGATTCCTCAAAAATCAACCTTTGATATTCTGGACAAGAAGTATGTATATGTAGTAGATGATAAAGGCGTGTTGACATCAAAACAAATTACTGTGGCCCAGGAAATGCCTCACATATACGTTGTAAGCGCAGGATTAAGTGCGACCGACAAAATTCTTTTGGAAGGTTTAGGTAAAGTGAAAAACAATGAGAAAATAGAAAGTGAATTTGTGCCTGCAGAAAAGGCATTCTCCGACTTAAATAATTTACATGCCGAATAGGCAGGAACAAAAAACTAATAGCCATGTTTAATAAATTTATTCAAAGGCCGGTTCTTGCCTTAGCCATATCCATTGGAATAGTTTTCCTTGGATTATTAGCGATCACAACAACACCGGTAGCTCAATTTCCGGAAATAGCTCCACCACGGGTGAGTATCTTCATTGAATTCCCTGGTTCCAATGCAGATGTATTAGTAAAATCTACCCTAACTATTCTGGAAAGAGCCATCAATGGTGTTCAGGGAATGCAGTACATCCTATCTGATGCCACTAGTGCAAGTGAAGCTAGTATTGATATTGTATTTGAACCTGGTACGGACCCTACACTTGCAGCGGCCAGAGTAAAATCAAGAGTTGATCAGGTTATGACCAACCTGCCTCCATTAGTTCAACGGGAAGGTGTAATCATTAAGCCCTTGCAGCCCAGTATGTTGATGTATTTGAACTTATACAGCACCAACAAAAATACGGACGAGAAATTTTTATTCAATTACGCCAACACCTACATTCTACCCGAAATTCAACGGATAAGCGGAATGGGTATGGCCGAAGCAATAGGCAGCCGTGCATTTGCCATACGCGTTTGGCTAAACCCTGAGAGAATGCGGGCCTACAAAATTTCAGCTGAAGATGTTTTGAAAGCTATTGATGAGCAAAGTGTTTTAGCCAGACCGGGCAGAGTAGGGTTAAGCTCAGGAAAAACGGCCCAGTCGCAGGAATATGTCTTTACTTATAAAGGTTGGTACAATACACCCGAACAGTACAAAGAAATTATTGTGCGCGCTAATCCGGATGGGGAATTACTTAGATTAAAAGATGTTGCCGAAGTAGAGGTAGGTAGCGAATTTGTAGACATCTACTCAAACAAAGATGGTAATCCATCTGCCTCCCTTGTACTAAAACAAAGTCCGGGTAGTAATGCCAATAAAGTAATTGAAGATGTAAAGGCAAAGCTGGTTGAGTTGAAGAAGGATTTCCCTCCGGGTATGGATTATGAGATCAACTACGATGTGTCACAATTTGTAAATGCTTCAATTGAGAAAGTACTTCACACCCTAATTGAAGCATTTATACTGGTAGCTATTGTGGTATTTATCTTCTTGGGTGATTGGCGGTCAACGCTGATTCCTATTTTGGCGGTACCGGTATCGTTGATTGGTACATTTATATTCATGCAGATGTTTGGGTTAAGTATTAACCTGATAACTCTGTTTGCCTTAGTTTTAGCTATTGGTATTGTGGTAGATAATGCCATAGTAGTTGTAGAAGCAGTGCATGTAAAGATGGAGGAAGATAATTTATCGCCCTACAAAGCCGTACTAAAAGCACTTGGTGAAATTGGAGGAGCTATCATTGCCATCACTTTGGTCATGACCGCTGTGTTTGTTCCTGTTGCATTTATGAGCGGTCCGGTAGGGGTTCTTTATCGTCAGTTTTCCATTACCATGGCAACATCAATTATTTTATCGGGTGTTGTGGCGCTAACACTTACTCCTGTATTATGTGCCATACTTTTGAAAAACACCCACGGACACCCTAAGAAGAATACCCCAATAAGTATTTTCCTTGGTTGGTTTAACAAAGGTTTCGAGAAGGTTACTGGAAAATATACCGGACTACTGAGGTTGATTGTAAACCGAAGAGTGGTTACCTATGCTATGCTGATCGCTTTTGCCTTTGGCATTGTAGGAGTTAATAAAATTCTACCGGCCGGTTTTATTCCTAATGAAGACCAAGGACAGATTTACGCTATTATTCAAACACCTCCGGGTACCACGCTCGAGAGAACCAATGAAATAGCTAGAAAACTTCAGGCTATTTCCAAACAGGTAGAGGGAGTTCAATCCGTAACGGCCTTAGCGGGTTTCGAAATTCTCACTGAAGGCAGAGGCTCCAATGCCGGAACCTGTTTGATAAATCTAAAAGATTGGTCGGAACGAAAACACAATGTGAAACAGATTATTGCTGAACTGGAAGAAAAATCGAAAGACCTTGCTGCCAATATTGAATATTTTGAACCTCCTGCTGTACCCGGCTATGGCACCTCCGATGGTTTTTCGCTGCGCTTACTGGATAAAGGCAGCGATGTAGATTATCAGGAGTTTGATAGAGTAAACAAAGAGTTTGTGGAGGCTTTAAAGAAGAGGAAAGAATTGAGTGGTTTGTTCGCGTTCTACTCTGCCAAATACCCGCAATATGAATTGCTCATAGATAATGCTCTGGCCATGCAAAAGGGGGTTTCTATCGGAGCAGCCATGGAAAACCTTAACATCATGATTGGTAGTACTTATGAGCAAGGGTTTATTCGCTTTAACAATTACTACAAGGTATATACCCAAGCAGGGCCAGAATTCAGAAAGCAGCCATCGGATATTTTGAACATGTTTATCAAAAACGACCAAGGAGAAATGGTTCCCTACTCCTCCTTTTTGAAAATTAAAAAGACTCAGGGGCCAAACGAAATCGCTCGATATAACCTATACATTTCTTCCTTGATTAACGGAACGCCTGCTCCCGGTTACTCATCCGGAGATGCCATTAAAGCCATACAGGAAGTGGCTAAAGAATCTTTACCGCGTGGATATGATATTGCCTGGGAAGGTCTTTCGTATGATGAGGCCAAAAGAGGGAACGAAGCACTTTACATTTTCATTGTTGTTCTCTTCTTCGTTTACCTAATTCTGGCAGCTCAGTATGAAAGTTTCCTCTTGCCGCTGGCCGTACTTCTTTCCGTTCCACCTGGTATATTCGGTTCTTTCATGCTACTAAAAGCTATGGGGCTTGCCAACGATGTTTACGCACAGGTAGGTCTGATTATGCTCACCGGTTTGCTCGGTAAAAACGCGGTACTAATTGTAGAATTTGCAGTTCAAAAACATCGTCTGGGAGCAACCGTGCTTGAGGCCGCAATCGAGGGCTCTAAGGCTCGTTTCCGTCCAATATTAATGACTTCATTTGCCTTTATAGCTGGCCTTATTCCATTGGTAATTGCTACAGGGCCAGGAGCAGTAGGTAACCATACTATCGGTGCATCTGCCCTAGGAGGAATGTTGTTCGGCACTGTTTTCGGAGTTATTCTGGTTCCAGGGCTATACTACATTTTCGGCAAATTACAGGAAGGAAGACAACTCATCAGAGATGAAGATGTTAATCCGTTAACGGAAGATTTTGTAGAAAACCAACAGGAAGTGGTGTTAACCCGAAACATCAGAAAATTAATCACCAAATACTTGAAGAGAAATGAAGAATAATCTATGGATTAAGTATGTAGCCTTGACTAGTCTACTGATAATGATTGGGGGCTGTAAACTCTTTAAAGAGCCCATACGAACTGAAAACAAAACTGTTCCCGCTACTTACGGTAGCGTTCTGGACTCCACAAATACAGCTAATGTGAAATGGCGTTCCTATTTTAAAGATGCCAATTTGATTGCCCTGATTGATACGGCTTTTAAAAATAATCAGGAACTGAACATTACCATGCAGGAAATTGAAATTGCCCGCAATGAAGTAAAGGCCAAGAAAGGAGAATATCTACCTTTTGGCGGTATAACAGCCAGTGGTGGTGCCGATAAATCGGGGAAATATACCTGGAACGGACAATCGGAGGAAGACTGGAAAGCCACCGGAGAAAAGCCCAAATACATTGGCGATTTTATGCTGGGTGTTGCATTCAGCTGGGAACTGGATATATGGAAGAAACTGCGCAACGGTAAAAATGCAGCGGTAGCCCGTTATCTGGCAAGTATTGAAGGTAAAAATTTCATGGTCACTAATCTGATATCTGAAATTGCCAATTCATACTATGAACTGGTAGCCCTTGATAATCAGTTAGAGATTGTTCGCAAAAACATCACCATTCAGGAAAGTGCATTGAATATAGTTAAGCAACAAAAAGATGCCGCACGCGTTACCCAGTTAGCGGTTAACCGTTTTGAAGCACAATTGCTTAACACCAAAAATCTTCAATATGAAATTCAGCAGCAAATTGCAGAAACAGAAAACAAGATTAACTTCTTAACAGGCCGATTTCCGGCCCCTGTTAAGCGCGATGATGCCTCTTTTACCACCACCGTTTTTGATTCAATTTCAGCTGGCGTTCCCAGTCAGTTGCTCGAAAACCGTCCGGATATAAGACAGGCGGAGCAAGAACTGGTTGCGGCCAAGTTGGACATCAAGGTTGCAAAAGCCAGTTTCTTTCCCTCTTTGCGAATTTCTGCTGCGGCAGGTTTTCAGGCCTTTAATCCGGCTGTATGGTTTAATCCTACATCTCTTCTTTACAATGTCTTTGCCGACATTATGGCTCCGCTCATTAACCGTAATGCCTTAGTTGCAACATACAAAAGTTCCAGAAGTAAACAGGTTCAGGCGGTGTATAAATACGAGCAAACTATCTTAAAAGCCTATACAGAAGTAGTGAATCAGCTGTCAGGCATAGATAACTACTCTAAGAGTTTTGATACGAAGGCAAACGAAGTGGACATACTAACCCAATCTATTACCATTTCAGATAACCTGTTTAAGTCCGCGCGAGCAGATTATGCAGAAGTTTTGCTGACACAACGCGAAGCGCTGGATTCGAAAATGGAATTGATTGAGATAAAGAAGAAACAACTCAATGCTGAGATAAGTATTTACAAGGCCTTGGGCGGAGGTTGGAATTAAACTGACTTAGCACTAAATAAAAATCCCCGACATGGAATATGCCGAGGATTTTTATTTAGTGCTTTGCTTATACCTTAATTTTCAATAACTCTTCCTATTAAAAAATGAATCATACTTTTGAGTCGTCCGCGTATGATGAACATTTATCTTCCTTCAAAAACACTGTCATTTCAATCGCCTGTAGTGATGGGCATACTGAACGTAACGCCCGATTCATTTTATGATGGTGGTAAACTGAGCCGCCCAGATGCTTTGCTTGAACAGGCTGAAAAGATGATTGCAGAAGGAGCTACTATTCTGGATTTAGGTGGTATGAGTTCACGGCCGGGGGCTGAAATTATCAGTGAGGATGAAGAACTAAACAGATTACTTCCGGCTCTTGAGAGCCTAACCTCGCGCTTTGAAATCATCATATCTATAGATACCATACGAGCCAGTGTGGCTCAATCTTGCCTTCAGGCAGGAGCCCATATCATCAATGATATTTCAGCCGGACGATTTGATGCGAATATGATTCCGCTTTTAGCTCAATATAAGTTGCCGTTCATTATTATGCATATGCAAGGTATGCCGGCTACGATGCAGCAACATCCGCAATACCAAAATGTAACTATTGAAGTGATAGAGTTTTTGAAAGAGCGGATAAAGGTATGTAAGGAGGCAGGCATATGCGATTTAATTCTGGATCCTGGGTTCGGCTTTGGCAAAACAGTGGAACACAATTATATACTGCTCCACAATCTAACACTTTTCCAAGAGCTAAATCTTCCTGTACTTGCAGGTGTTTCACGAAAATCTATGATATGTAATGTGCTTGAGATAAACCCTGCTCAGGCACTGAACGGTACCACTGCCGTCAACATGATAGCTTTAATGAATGGAGCCAACATCCTGCGGGTGCATGATGTAAAAGAAGCAATGGAAGCAATAAAAATATACAATCAACTGAAGCAGATTACTTCTTAACACGAAGCCTCTGCCCCACTTCAATATTGGTATTTGTTAGATTGTTAAGTGCCTTTAATTCATCTACCGTAAGACCATGAATTAGGGCAATACGATAAAAGGTTTGCCCTTGCATTACTGTATAATAAGCCTCGTTAGTTGAGGCATACTTTACTCCATTCGGTCCGGTAAAGTCAGCCGATGTTATAGTTGGTTTAGATTCTGTCGGTTTGGTTTCCACATGAGTTGTAGATGTCTTAACATGAATAACCGATGAGTTTTCCGTTTTGGTTACAGTTGATTCATTGTGGCTGGAGGAGACGGGCGCAGAAATCGGTTCAACATAAGTTTCACCATCCTGCACCTTACGAATTAACACGACCTGTCCAGGTTTAAGTTTTACATCTGTCGGAAAATCATTCAACAATAGAAAATCGGTTGTTTTAATATTATACTTATAAGAAACCGACAGCGGAGTATCACCCTGCTTAACAATATGCTTTACAAAACGCGGCACATAATCCTGAGCCACTAAAAAATGAATGCCTGCTGCCAGGAGCCATACGGTGAGGATAAGATTCTTCATAAACTTCGGGATGTTTGATGCAAGATAAAAAAATGCAGGCTTAGAACTCATTGGGGATGATAAAAACAAATGGACTCATCTTGTTGAGTCCATTTGTTTTTGAGCTAATTCCAGAAGTGACGTACAAAATCAATACTCTCGGTTGTTGATTTTGTGGGCTATCTCGAGTAAAACGAGCTTGCGCTCCTTAGACACATGAATCTTGTTGAGAGATTGTAATGATTGTTCAAAAAGCGCATCAGCTTTTTCAGTTACCAACCTGCTAGCTCCGGTGGCAGTATAAAGTGCCTTTACTTCAGCTATCTTCTTTTCTTCATCATGTTCAGTTAGTAGTGAGTCTAAATAGGCTTTTTGCTCTCTATCGGCATACTTTAAGGCAGTAATATAGAGTAGAGTTTTTTTGTTTTGCAGAATATCACCACCTATACGCTTACCCACCTTAGCGGCCTCCCCAAAAGTATCAAGATAGTCGTCCTTGATTTGAAATGAAAGGCCTAAATTGAAGCCGAAATCATAAATCAGCTTCTGGCCTTCTTCATTGGCACCTGCTAATATGGCCCCGGTTTGCAAACTGCAAGCCAACAGCACTGAAGTTTTGTAACCTATCATGACCAAATATTCCTCTTCACTCACATCTGTGCGGCTTTCAAAATCCATATCCATTTGCTGCCCTTCAATAATTTGAATCGCAGTATTGTTAAACAAGTTGAGAGTAGGTAAAAGATAGGATGAGGATATCTGAGTCAGGTATTGGTAAGTATAGGCTAACATGGCATCACCCGAGAGAATACCTGCATTAAGGCCATATTTTTTATGTACTGTCGGAAGGCCTCTACGTATGTCGGCATTATCCATAATATCATCATGCACCAATGTAAAATTATGAAACACTTCCATGGCATAAGCAGCATATAGCGACCTCTCTACTACACCTCCAAACAAATCAGTAGACATCAAGAGTAGCAAAGGGCGGATTCGTTTCCCTTTCATTTGCATCACGTGGTAAATAGGCTGGTATAAATTGGCTGGACTATCTTTAAAAGTTTTTTGATTAAACTTTTGTTCGTACAAAGCCAGTAGTTGGTCGGGAGAATGCATAAATTGTATTGAATGACTGGACAATTATAATAACTTCCTGAGCATACCCTTTTGCCGATTTATTTCACTTGCTATACGTAAGTTAAGCAACAGGCTGCAAAATTACAGTTAGAAACATGAATATTCAGCTAACGCTGATGAATCAGCAGAAATGTGTTACCACAACTAAACCAAGGTCAACAAATCTTCTACTCCGGGTATGCGGTTGATGGTAAAGGCTTCGGCATATTGTACCCCAATAGGAACACCGAAATGAACAGCCCTTGCTTTGACAAAGGCTAAAAATTCAGGCGATGAAATGAAAGTGGCCGGTTCGGTTGATTCGGGATCATGAAACTGGGTTTTGAATGCCCGGATAGCTTCTTCCTTGCGAAGATAATAGTCCGTAATATCAACCACAAAAGCCGGCTCTATATGAATGGCCTGTATATAATTATATAAAGCCCGCGGGCGCCAGGAAGCCTGTGCCTCACCATTAAGGCTAGTTTCAATTTTACTTAAACCCGAAAGAAAGGCTGCGTCATAAGTGAGCTGAGCACTCTTACCGTGGTCAGGGTGCCGATCATACTTGGCATTGGTAATAAGTATAGTGGGCTGATACTTACGAATAATCTGAATTAAACGTAGCTGATGGTCTTTATCATTCACAAAAAAACCATCTTCAAATCCCAGATTTTCTCTCACCTGTACTCCCATAATTTTAGAGGATGCTTCAACTTCCCGTAAACGGGTTTCAGCCGTGCCGCGGGTACCTAGTTCACCTCTCGTTAAATCAAGTATTCCTACCTGATAGCCTTTGGCAATATGTTTCATTAATGTGCCGGAGCAGCCCAGCTCCACATCATCGGGATGCACCCCGATAGCCAGTATATCTAATTTCATATGCTTGGTTTATATCTTAAACACCAAATTGTTTCAAGTGATGGTTTAAATGCTTGACCAATAAATCACGCCACTGCCTTTTGCTGAGTGGACCAAACATAGGGTGCGGTTTTAGTTTCTGCTCCTCTCGCTCATTAAACACATCCATCATCTTTTTTAGGAACTCCAGTTCTGTATAAAAATCACGTGGCTTGCTTCCACCTTTATTCATGTTCATCTCTAAGGGAGTAGCATTGCCTTTGGGCCAAAAGGGCAACACATATACAGCTACATTAAACACAACATGTCGAGAAAAAAAACTGGACCGGTTCTCGGCAGGTTTCATACCAAGGGCAATTTTAAAAGCATCATTCATATGAGTGAGCATATGTACGACATCCATTTGGCCCCAAAGCTGGGTTGTATCAGGTTTTAGATACTGAAGGCGTTGATATGTGTGCTGCAAAAAACTTTCGCTGAAAAGGGATCGACTCATGTTTGTAACCTGGATTTTATACGGGTTAAAAATACATCAACCGCCAGCCACATCATAATAAAGGGGAACAACACCATCAGCAAATGCAGAATAGTGTAAATAAAACCCAAATTAGTTTGCGATAACAAGGGCTGCAAAAGGGCCGCCAGACTATTTAGTAATGAAATAATAATAATCAACACCAATGCCCAGCGAGCTGCTAAGGTATGATGGAATGTCATATCAACGAGGACCAATAGCAGCAGAAGCCAGATGAGCGGAGGAGAGATAGCCGTACCAATACCCAACAAAAAATCCTGCCACACGGGTAAATTAGACTGCCACCCACCAAACTGTGCTTTGAGGTGTGCCAAAGAGGCTACCACAGCGGTAAGTAGTGAAAAGAGAATATAAAACCAGGAGAAATAAACAAACCTGCGAAACAGTAAAGTATGTAAGGATAAGTGATGACGATGACGGATAAAGTGAAACATAGGTGTTTGTAAAAGGTTAATGCGGCTTAACCATTTGGTTCATTTGTCGGATTAGTTCTTCACGTTCTTCGGGAGTAGCATCCTGCATTTTTCGTATAACATCCTGCATTAACTCAGGCCCTACAGGAAAACCGGATAAGCCGCTGCCTCTGTTATATCCCTCTAAAGTGAACAACGAAGAAGGGTTAGTTCTCTTTTCGGCCTTCACCAAATCCATTTGCATACGGCTATAAGATTCATTCACTCGAATACGAACGGGCATTCCTTCAGCCCCTTTGGCGGTCAAAGCTTTATACAAATTATCCTGTCCGGTATACTTCGATTTTATCTTTGAAAAATCAGCATAGCCTTCAATATCTTTTGTAGTCCAAAGTTCTTCATGTAAACGATCGTTTATCAAAACACGTACGTGAGTGGTATTGTATCCGTTTACTTTTTCCTTACCCAATACTTCCACTTTGTAATCGGCTAGTGCACGCTCTTTCCACTCATCCTTGGTTACAGAACTCAGGGTCGTATAGGTTTTTGCTTTCTCGTCCAGCATAAACACAGTATCGGGGGCACTTTTCAAACTAAGGGTAGTCATCGTGATGTCTCCACCGGGTAAAGCAGCCGATGTCATGTTGATAGAAGAGCGTGAATTTCCATTTTGTGCATATAGTTTCATGCTGCCTGTCACAGCATTGGCCTCTTGTGAGGTGTTACTAACTTTAAACTCGAGGTAATATCCCTGTGCACCAAGTTGGACCACTACGACAACATACAACAGAATAAAGAGCAGCATATTTTTATTCATAAAAAGTTGTTTGTACCGTAAAAGTAAAAAGCCAAAGCAGTAAACAAAGTATTGGCTATACCCGAGGCAATGCAATTCGGAAAGTTGTCCCCTTACCAATCTCGGAACTTTTGACAAATATTTTACCATTGTGGTATTCTTCTACTATGCGCTTGGTAAGCGAAAGACCCAACCCCCATCCTCTCCGCTTAGTTGAGTAACCGGGTTCAAAAATGGTTTCGAATTTATTCTTGGGAATACCCTTTCCGGTATCTGTCACATCAATGAGCACAGTCCGCGTATCTGTAGAAACTTCCACATCTATTTCGCCCTCACCGTTCATGGCATCTAATGCATTCTTCAACAGGTTTTCAATCACCCAATCAAACAACTGTGGGCTGATATTCATCCTAATTCCTTCGGTACAAAATAGATTCATCTCTACGCGTTCGCTGGCTAATCTGCGCATGTATTTTACGTTGCGTTCAAGAGTTTCCTTAACATCGTACGGCTGTAGCTGTGGAACAGAGCCAATTTTGGAGAACCGCTCAGCGACCAAACTCAAACGATTTACATCTCCTTCCAGTTCGGTAAGAATCTGTTCGTTTCCCTTCATTCCTTCTAATTCCCGTAAATATTCAATCCACCCTTCTAGCGAAGAAATAGGTGTACCTAGCTGATGTGCTGTTTCTTTAGCCATACCCACCCACACCAGATTCTGTTCTGCTCTTCGCGCGTTGCTGAATGCGAAATAAGAAATGAGCAGAAAGACGGTAAATATTGCCAGTTGCACAAAAGGGAAAATCCGAAGTTGTTTCAAAGTTTGTGAATCGTCATAATAGATAAAGCGTTTCACTCCGGCACCCAAGTCTGCCACAACCGGTTCATGAGCAGCCTGCATATCCTTGATCATTTTCAGCGCACGCTCATCGCTGGCCATAATAGTGGAATCAATATTGCCATAGGCCAAAATATTCATTTTTTCATCCGTCATAATAACCGGTGCCGAAGCTGTATTGATAACCACTTCTGAAATGAATGTTTCTACCAAATCGCTCAGCGTTTGTTTCAACTTGGTGAACAGGTTAGAATCCTTGTAGTAAATAAAGTTTCTGCTAAACTTATAATCAACCAAAATAGGCGGGTACAATGAGAATTGTTTTAGAATATCATTCGGCAACTGCGAGAACCGACCAGCCTCTATAGGCAATACAATGTTCCGTGCTCCCAATATATTACCCTGCTCATCAGTTAGGATAGCCGGTATATCATTATTGGAGGTTACTATATCATTAAAGAAAGTGAGCATTTCATTATCGTTAACCGTTAGTACGAACTTGGTACTTTGAGCGTACACATTCACCTTTCTGCGCTCATCGGCAGCCAGTTTAGAAAACAAATCCTGTGTATAACGAACCAGTCTTGCTTTGCGGGCAATAGCTTCGGCCCATAACCGAGCCTTGTACTTCTCTTCTTTTGCAATTTTATTTGCTAAATGATTTGTGTATAAAACCGTACAAAGCCCTATGAATACCCCAAGCAGCAATAAAATCAATTTAAGATTAGATTTTCGGGTGTATACATCCATGCTGTTTGCGAATAAACGATTGAATTGAAAAATAAGCGAATACTTTACTGTGCCGTATCAAAATCCATAAACTGGGGCTGCTCTTTTATATCAAAATACTTCTCTTCACGTTTCTGCTCAGCTTCGTTCACAATGCGGGGGCTGTTTTTAAGTAGCCCTTTGAGTACATCCTTCTCATTTCTAAAATCTGTCAATACTTTTTTCCGTACCGATGACTTGTCGAATTTTATTTTGGGATTACTCAAATTACCTGTCATAGTCAGGTAGATATTCAATCCTTCATACGGGTCACTCTCAATATAATCAGCATCCTGATTTCTGCGACTAAATTTCTGCGCCAGCAATTTGTGCAGATTAATCTTGAAATGGTAGTCAATATCGTTGTTAAAATAATGATACCCAAAGAACATGAGGTTTAGTGCCGATGTTTTTATCTCAAATTCCGGAACATCTATTCTGCCTTCACCAATCTTTACCGTGTTCTCCAAATCAGCAAACCGGATATCTTCCAGTTCTTCCATCTTAATAAATTTAGAGGCTGCCTTAAGCGGTTCAAACTTAATCAACTCGCCATTCTTAATTTGATAATCAATAATAGCGGAGAGAGAAGATTCATCCAGCTCTTTGTAATTCTTCCAGGTAGCGTTTAACACTATTGCAATACTTACCGTTCCTTTCAGATTTTTATCTGTGAGTGCGGTTTGTCCAAAGTTTTCACACTCACTGAATATCTGTGGTATATTCAATTCCGTTGCTCGAAGGTCAATATTGAGGTTTAAAGAGTTATCATCGGTGAAGGTAATCAAGCCGGCTGTTCTGATTTGACCTTTCATGGCATTGGCTGATAACTGATTAATCTGTACCATCCCCGGTGCCACGAGTAAATTGGTCTTTAAATTGGTAAAGTTCATTTGCCGGAATACGAACCGCTCCATATCGACAACGAGATTTCCTTTCATGTTAAAAATCTCACGAATCTTAATCTTTTCGCGCACCTGTGTCTGAGGGCGATTCTTTTTATCATAAGTTTCCAAAATACCCGAAAGATTGAAAGTTTGGGTCTTGACACTACCGTTAATTCCTAATACAATATCATTGGCTCTTCTTTTAGTGCTCAGATTAAAAACATAGGGGAACAAATTCTCAATCGTTCCGGTAAAATTAAAATCGGTGCTTAAAAAATTGAAGGTGAAGTTCTGTGCATCTATTAGCTGATTCTCATACTTCAGCAAACCATTAATATTTCCGTAAGTAACTCCGTTCTGCCTAAACTCAATTCCATTCAGCCTGAATTCGCCTGAACCGGTAAGTGATGAGTTTTCTACTTCCGTAAAATCACGTTTACTTCCTTTTAAATGAAAATTGTTAAACGTAATTGTACCTCCCATATCCTGCACCAAGCTATCGGGAATCAACTCCTGTAACTCTTCTACATGCAATATCCCATTGGCATAAAAATCAAAATCAGGATTACTTAGATGAACGAGCGACAATTTAAAATTAAAGGGTTGCTCGTTTAAAGTACAATTAAAGTTACTGATCTGCAGTTTATCGGTGCCATCTTTGGCTAGTGAATACGATGCCTTGGCATTTACATTTTTCAAAAGCTTGTTGTATCGTCCTAACTGAATCTCACTGTTTTTTAAATCCACACTTGCGGAAATATCGGGTAAGGAAGTTTTACCAACATTTCCTTTTACAGAGGCAACTATGGCATATTCACCGGTACCACTGGCGTGGGCAAAATTGGCCTTATATTTTTCCGGAAAAAGTGAAAATAGTTGTTGAATATCTTTCCCACCGTTGAGTAACTTGAAATCTAATTGAGTGTTGTTTTTAAGCGTGGCAAAAAATCCGGTAATAGTAAATTCTGAATTATCTATGGAAATAGCACCTTCTGTAAACTCATACTTCTTTCGCGCCTTATTTACATTCAAACTAATATCTGCTTTCAAATTCCGGTTACTCAAAAACTCCTCTCCTGACATGCGTAGGTAAGCCACATTCAATTTACTACTAGAGTGAAGCTTAAAACTCTCTTCGCCAAAATTACCACCCAGCAATACCTCCTCTATATTAACATCTGTAGCAATACTCTGAGTGTAATCGTTAAATGTAAAATGAACAGACTTAATCAATGCCTTTTTCAGCTGAATAGAGAGATTGGATGTAGGTTGACTGCTCTGCTTTTTAAATATTTCGAAGTTGGTTTTACCGGAGGAGTTTTTTACCAGATTCAATTCTCCATTGCGAAGAACCACCTTGCTAAACTCAAGTTCATCACCAAACAAACTAAAGATATTGCAAAGCAAAGAGAACTCCTCAGCCTGTAATAATTTTTGGTCTCGGTTGTTTAGACGATCATCAATACTAATATCACTGAATGTAAGTGATGCGTAGGGAAAATGCCTGATTAGCGATAAAGTAATATCTCCATCAACCTTAACTGGTACATCTATTTGCTGGTTTACCTCTGTTATAATCTTGGTCTTAATCTTATCCTCCAGCAACTTTGCCAATAACATAAGCAATACAAGAGTAAGAGTGGCTATAACCAATATCACGGCCACTGCTTTCAGCCACTTCCAATAAGTAGTGTTTTTTTTCCCTAAATTCTTATCAACTATGGTTTGCTCCATCTTATTTAACATAGCATACTACCAGACAACGCAACTTAGCTTGCAAAATTTCATTCTTAACATTGCGATATTATTACAGGTATCAAAAAAAAGTATTTTCAACAATCTTTACATCAGCAAATGAAAAAGTTACTCTCCCTGGTATTGGTATTGGTATGGTTTAATGAACGGTGTAAAGCCCAACAAGATGAAAACATATTACCTAAGTCATTTACACTATCTGCTAAACTTTTTACAAAACCTGAAAATATTATACTACCGGAATTCAATTTGACACTTGCTGAAACGAATGACCAGCTAGATCTGAAGAATGGGAATCTCCCTTTGTTTGCCCGTAATATCAAAACCAATATCAGTACCTCTAACTCCGGCTCATGGACAACTTTGCCTAACAATGACCGTGTATGGCAAGTTTGTATTACATCTAAGGGGGCACTTGCTCTTATTCCCCTTTTTGACAAACTATACTTGCCAGAAGGATCCTCGCTTCATGTTTTTATGCCCAATAAACAAGAAGTAATCGGAGCATTCACACATAGTAATACGAACGAAGTTCGTGCATTCTGCAGTGGCATAATACACGGTGAGACTTGCCTTGTAGAATATTACGAACCATCGTCTGTATCCGGCAGGGGCATTATCAGCATCAATGAAATAGGCCATGCCTACCGATGGATTACACCATTGACAAAGAGCACGAATAGCACAAATGCCGCTGGAAGTTGCGAGGTAAATGTAGCTTGCAGTGAAGCCAATAACTATCTAGATCAAAAAAGAGCCGTTGCCAGAATACTGGTAGCCAGCAGCATGGGGCAAGGCTATTGCTCTGGCTCTCTAGTTAATAATGTAAGACAGGACTGCACTCCTTATTTTTTATCGGCACAACATTGCAGTGAAGGCACCACTGCTAACCAATATGCACAGTGGGTATTTTACTTCAATTACGAGTCATCGACTTGTGCAGGCACAAGTGGCTCCTCTAATAAAACGGTGAACGGATGTAGTAAAATTGCAGATAGTAACGATAATGGTGGAGATAACGGCTCTGATTTCTTGCTGCTCCAACTGAATAGTCAGCCCAATTCCACTTACAATGTCTACTACGCAGGTTGGAACACCGCCAATACCGGTCCAGCATCAGGAGCCTGTATTCACCATCCGGATGGAGATATCAAAAAAATATCTACTTATACCACAACCTGTACATCTACCTCATGGGGAGGAAGTGTTCAAAATACACATTGGGATGTAAAATGGGCAGGCACTACAAATGGACATGGAGTAACCGAAGGGGGCTCTTCAGGGTCTTCACTTTTCAATAATGTGGGTGAAATTACCGGTACATTAACCGGAGGGGGGTCTTATTGCAATACACCTAACAATCCCGATCAGTTTGGGAAGTTTGCTTACCATTGGATTAGTAATGGAACTGCCAACAATAGGAGACTGAAACCTTGGCTGGATCCTGACAATACAGGGGCAACGTCACTGGCAGGAACCAATGCACCATGCGGTAGTCAGATTACCAACGATGCCGGAGTTTTCAGTATAGTTTCACCTGTTGGTTTTTTGTGCAACGCATCTTCCGTTACTCCGCAGTTAATACTTCGAAATTTTGGTAGCAATACTATCACAACACTTACCGTAAATTACTCCATTGACGGTAATGTATTTCAATATATCTATAACGGCAATCTCACTGCCGGCAGTACAACAACCATTACCCTGCCTACAGAAAACCTATCAGCCGGTAACCATACCTTTACAGCTGAAACCACATTACCCAATGGCCAAGCAGATAATAATACGGCAAATGACAGTAAGACTGTCGGCTTTGATCTGATACCGCCCAATGGATCTCTCACTCTAAACTTAAAAACCGATGACTGGGGCAGCGAGACAACTTGGGAAGTGACTAACAATTCACAGAATGTTATAGCCTCAGGAGGACCTTATAATGATGTGCCAAATGGCCAATCAATTACCGAAAGTTTTTGCCTAGAACCCGGTTGCTACACATTTACCATTTTTGATAGCTATGGTGATGGTATGAGTAGCGGTAATGATGGAAATTTCAGTCTGGCAGGGGCTGGTAATACTTATGCGACACTCTCCAATGCTGCTTTCGGAACTCAGGAAACGCACAACTTCTGCATTCAAAACACAGGGATAGAAGAATATAGCTCAATCCTGACAAGCGTATTCCCAAATCCATCTTCAGGTTTATTCGCTATTCAATTAAACTCAGCTGACACCAAAACAATTAGTGTATTGGATGCCTTGGGCAGATTGATTTACAGTAAAACAACTACAGATAATCTTGTAAATGTTAATCTTGCAGATAACAGTAAAGGTGTTTACCTATTGCAAATAGAAACTTTGCAGGGAAAAGCATTAAAAAAGCTGATTGTGAAATAGCCTATGAAAAAACTGTTTTCTGTTGCTGCATTTATCATTCTGATTATCTTTTCCTGCAAAACAACAAACAAATCTTATTCTATTGCACCTCCGGTTGTAATGGATACATTAACTGATTTATCGACCAGAAAAATCATTAAAGACAAAGAGCTGTTTTTATCCGTAACCGAAATGGTACCCTTAGACTCTTTATTTACGGTGAAAGATACATTGCACATTGTAACCAAGAAAATTCGTGGTTGCGAATCTGAAAATTTTATGCTTTTATGGAATGGAGCAATGGCTAAGTCGCTCCCCCCCCAGGTAGCAATAAAAATTTTGCAAAGAGTTGACCCGGCTTGTAATGAACAACATTATTTCCATCTAACTTACAACATTGCGTCCCTAAAATTGAAAAACGATTCACTGATAAATACAGCGAATAGCATAACAAGACAAACAACCATTTTGCGAATTGCCGGATGGAAAAATGGTTTGCGATACGATTACTAATTAAGAGTTTGTTTAAGTTTACCCGAAATAATAACTGATATGCCCAAAGTTGATACAGCTTTAAGTCGAATGCTGAATATAGATTATCCCGTAATTATGGCTCCTATGTTTTTAGTAAGTAATGCTAAAATGGTGATTGAAGCATCTAAGGCAGGTATAGCAGGAGCTATTCCCGCACTAAATTATAGAACGGATGAAGAATTTAGAAAAGCACTAACAGAAATTAAGACCGCTACAGATAAGGCGTTCGGCATTAACCTGATTACCAATAAATCTAATATCCGTTTTGATGAGCAGCTTAAAACATGCTTAGAGTTTAAGGTTCCTTTCATTATTACTTCATTAGGCTCACCAGAATCAACCATAAAAGCCTGTAAACCGAATAACATCAAGGTATTTTGTGACGTTATTGACTTGGAATACGCAAAAAAAGTAGAAGCGATGGGGGCAGATGCAATTATTGCCGTAAACAATGAAGCGGGAGGTCATGCCGGAAAAATTTCACCTGAAGTCTTAATACCCACGTTGGTAAAAAACTGTAACATACCGGTTATATCTGCCGGTGGTGTAGGTAACGGAGCCCAAATGAAAAAGATGTTAGATTATGGTGCTTGTGGTATTTCAATAGGTAGCCCCTTCATTGCTTCGGACGAAGCCCCAGTTACACAAGAATATAAAATGGCCTGCGTAAATTATGGGGCAAAAGATATAGTGATGACCACTAAACTTTCTGGCACCCCTTGCACCATTATTCAAACAGATTATGTAAAACAAATTGGCACGGAACAAAACTGGATCGAGAAGTTCTTAAACAGCAACAAGCGAATTAAGAAATGGACCAAAATGATAACCTATTACAAAGGCATGAAAGCTTTAGAGAAGGCCGCATTTGGTGCCACTTACCAAACTATGTGGTGTGCCGGTCCGTCAATTGAATATGTAAAGGCAATTCGTCCGGTGAAAGTAATTGCCGAAGAATTAACACAGCAATATCTCGAAGCTACCAAAATCAATACATCAAGCACCTAACCATTCTTACTTTACCAATATGAAAACAAGTTACATTACCCTCATTCGTTTTTCTGCTGTAGCAGCAATTACTGCTCTTATTGTTTCTGCGTTTAGTTCCTGTAAAAAACTTACTGAAGATCAGATCATTAACGGATTATGGGTGGTCAATCAAGTTAACATAGATACATTCAGCACAAATTATCTGGATGCCCTCCCACATTTTCCATCTGGAAACGATTGTTGTAATTATAAACTCGATTTTGAAAGAGACGGTGTTGTACTGGCCTATTACCTTACTTTTGACACGTTTAGTTATGTTACAGCAGGAAATTGGGAAGTAACTAAATTCAATCAGGTATATATAAATGTTGATCGCTTTATTGATGGTACGTTTGACATCACCAAACCAGGCATACGAAAATGGAAACTGGAATCCGATGCTAACCACATCCAAGCATTTGATGGAATAAATCCGCAATTAGATACTACTTACACTAAAATTCAGATGGAAAAACTGTAGGTGAACAGTATCAATAAGCTTACTTATTTCTTCGCTTCGTATTGCTGTACTTCCTCATGGAAAAACTCCAAAGTAACTCCTGCCGTACGAAACATATCTTCACTTTCAGTACCTGCATGATATTTGCGCTCACAAATAACACGCTTAATACCACAATTGATAATGAGCATAGCACAAACTCTACATGGTGTCATACGGCAATATAAAGTGGCTCCATCCAGGCTAACACCTCTCTTGGCAGCCTGACAAATAGCATTTTGCTCGGCATGTACCGTACGCACACAATGTTCTGTAACTGTCCCATCCTCGTGTATAACCTTTTTCATCTGATGCCCAACTTCATCACAATGCGGAAGACCTACCGGTGAACCTACATACCCAGTAACAAGTAACTGATTCTCTTTAGCAATTACACACCCACTTCTTCCGCGGCCACAGGTTGCACGTTTGCTGATTGCGTCCATTACTTCCATAAAGTATTCATCCCATGTAGGGCGAACGTATTTTACTTCTGCTTTTTCACTCATATTATAAAGTTTAAGGTGATTATATTTTCTTTAAAACATCATCAATTTGCTGGTACAACTGCCCAAAGCTGCCACTGTTTATAAAGCGAAAATCAGCCAGTTTCATGCAGGCATCCAAATTTTGCTTATTCGGGTCAGTTGAACTCATCTCGCGGGCTTCATTGGCTTTGAACGTTTCAAAATCAACTTTATCTGTTTCTGAAGCCCGTTCAACAATTCTATCAAAACGTAATGCCTGGTCAGCATCTACAGCAAAAAGATAAAAATTGCCCTTATCATGCAGGGCATTCACTTCGCCCACTGTACGAATGCTCTCGATAATACAATCTTTGCCTGTCTCTTGGGCTTCACGATATAACTCCTCAGCTATAAAACTCGGTGAATGTTTCGCCCTCAGTTCATTCGCGGTATGCACCATCGTGTCCCGATTTACATCCCCTCCCTTTTCAACTATAAGTTTGGTAAGATATCCACGCACCGAAAAATGCTCAAAGCCATGGTGCTTTGTCAGATAATCTACAATAGTGCCTTTACCTGCTCCTAAGGTTCCTGTGATGCCAATAATTTTCAAATCGAAGTATTTTAAGTGAAAATAAACGAATTGATATGCGATTAAAGTGGTTGTGAATAAATTGCAGAGTGATGTGAAAAACAAAAATATTTTTACGAAATGAATTTTAGAAAAAGCGGATTAGTCATTGCCGGATTACTATTAGTTGCACTATTGTTGTTAAACCGAAAAGATTTACAACTGTTATCGCAAACCGACTTTGCAGCTACAAAGATTACTTCTTCTGGCTATGAACTGAAATCAATTCTGCATCTCAAAAACCCGAATTTACTTTCATCTACAGTTAACTCTATTAACGAAAAGTTTTACCTGAACGATTTGTACATAGGGGAGTTCAATAATGAAATACAACAGGGAATTCCCGGACTTAAAGAAACCAGCTTTCCGCTCAATATTCGTTTTACAACTGGCGATATTCCATCTATATTTTCAAACGATTCAACCCTGCTAAATATCCCTTGCAGAGTCACCGTTAGTGGTGAAATCGCCTTCAGCACCCTTTCTGGTGGGGGTAAAATAACCGTTAACCAAACCGACTCTATCATAATTATACCATAATGTCATTCAAAAATCATTTCTCTATTTTACTTTTTGTAACTGCAACCGTTTCACTTTCCGGCTGTAAGCTAGCCGCACCATCTTTCAAAAACATTGAAAACATGAAGTTTGAAAGGGTTGGAAACCAAGGACTAAAATTAGGTGCTGAAGCGGTGTTCTATAATCCGAATAGATTGAAATGCACGGTTAAAGATATTGCCGTAGATGTTGTTGTCAACAATAAATTAGTAGGCATACTGGGCGAAAAAGCTGACGTTGTGGTTGACAAAAAAAGTGATTTCAGAATTCCTCTGGGTATTAGTATTAATCCGGAAGGTAGTATACTGAATGATATTAAAACCATTTTTGGAATATTAACTAACAAGCAGGTTGAACTGGCATTAGTTGGTAAAATAAAAGTAAAAGTGTTGGGTATAACTTTTCCTGTTCCCATTAAGCACAAGCAACAGTTTAATTTAGGAAGTGTAAAAAACTAGCGCTTTGCATGCTGATTAAAACAGATTAGATTTGGATAACAAAACTTTCAGCACATGAGTATCCGTCATTTTAAATACGCCTCGGTATACATTAGTATCAGCATTATAATGACCTCACTTATCCTGGGAGGTAAGTTTATTTTTATCGCACCTCTTTACGTTTTCGGATTTATCCCCTTACTCGAGTTACTATTCAACGGTTCAACAGAAAACATGGATAAAATTGAAGAAGAGATTGCACGCAAGGATTGGAAATATGATTTTATAGTTTGGAGCGTAGTGCCTTTACAGTTTGCTGTTATGTTTTATTTTCTGAACCGGATTGATGACGGTACTTTGGCTGTTTGGGAGAAGATAGGAATGACTTTTGCATTTGGCATCTCATGTGGTGTTTTGGGAATTAACGTAGCACATGAACTTGGCCATAGAAATACATGGTATGAGCAATTACTGAGTAAAATGCTTCTGACCACCTCACTTTACATGCATTTTTTTATTGAACATAACCGTGGTCATCACAAAAATGTATCTACCGATGAAGATCCGGCCTCCTCACGTTACGGAGAGATTATCTACACGTTTTATTTCCGCTCTGTAATTAATGGATGGATATCAGCTTGGCGTATTGAGAGCGAAAGACTGAAGAAAGCCGATCAAAATTTTTGGAGCTACCACAACGAAATGCTTGTTTACCAGTTTGTGCAGCTAGGTATGCTGGCAGCCATAGCTATTGTTTGGAACTTGCAGGCTATGATGTGGTTTGTAGGTGCCGCCACTGTTGGCTTCTTATTATTGGAAACTGTGAATTACATTGAGCATTACGGGCTAAGAAGAAAGAAAATTGAAGATGCTTACTACGAAAAAGTTATGCCGGTTCATTCCTGGAACAGTAATCATCCTATCGGTAGAATTATGTTGTTTGAATTAACCCGCCACAGTGACCATCATTACATGGCCAATCGCAAGTATCAGATTCTACGACATTTTGACCATAGTCCTCAGATGCCTACAGGATATCCTGGCATGATGGTACTTTCTCTTTTTCCACCTCTTTGGTTTAAAGTAATGCACAAACAAATAGAAAAATATAAAGCCACTACAGAAGGAGGAGCCCTTGCATAGAAAGTCATCTTCTACTTAGATTTCTTCACATTTTTTTAATACTTTTTTGCTGTCCGGGTTTGCATATTCCCAAATACCCATTTACTTTGCACTACAAAGCACTTTAAATGAACGAAACAAATGATCAACTGAACCAGATTCAAGCGATAAGGAATATGATGGAGCGTTCCTCCAGATTTATTTCTCTTAGTGGCTTATCGGGTGTATTTGCCGGTTTCTTTGCGTTGGCAGGGGCCGGAGCCTTTCATATATACATTAACCAGCAGCTCAACTTTGGTTATGCTGATTTAGCCAGACGCATAGATATGACTGTTCATCCAAACCTGGTTGCCTTCTGTTTACTAGATGCAGCATCGGTACTCACCCTATCGCTGCTATTTGCTTTCTACTTTACTAACCGAAAAGCTCAAGGTCTTGGTCAAAGTGTTTGGGACTCAACTGCGCGTAGAATGCTGATTAACCTTGCCATTCCGCTAATTGCCGGAGGAGTATATTGTTTGATATTACTTCAATATGGTTGGTTTGGATTAATTGCTCCCACTACACTCATATTTTATGGCTTGGCTTTATTGAATGCCTCTAAATACACGCTTGATGAAATCAGATGGTTGGGAATTTCGGAAGTGATATTGGGACTTTTAGGGTGCTTTTATATTGGTTATGGCATCACTCTTTGGGTATTAGGTTTTGGTATACTACATATTATTTACGGACTAGTAATGTATATGCGTTACGATGCTAAACCGCAGGAAAAGAAATTTTGGTGAAAAGTAAACATGAAAAACGTAATAGAACTTCTGAATAAAGCATTTGAAAACAGAATCCGTTTGGGTATCATGAGCGCCCTGATGGTGAATGAAAGTGTTGACTTTCTGGAGCTGAAAGAATTATTGAATGTTACCGATGGTAATCTAGCCAGTCATCTGTCTGCGCTGGAGAGAGAAGATTATATAGCGGGTAAAAAAGAATTTGTTGGAAAAAAGACAAGGACCAGTTTTGTGGCAACCAATCTTGGTAAAAAAGAATTTCATGCGCATATCAATGCGCTGGAAAGATTAGTTATTCAAAATAAAAAGTAATACCCTCTTGTTCTAAAAATCGAAGAGGGTAAAAAAATATTTTCAAACTTTGAAATTCAAAGCACTTTTAAATGAAAAAACAACAAATAACTAAACAAATAAGAATTGTCATGATATTCTTCATGGTAGCTCTTACACTAAGTGGAGCTACCGCAATACCGGTAGAATGGGAATTAAACCACCTGCTGCCCCTCTTAACCACTAATAATAAATTAGCTGAACTACTCAGTAAAGTTCTGCAGGGTATAAGAGAAACTAACAAACAATATCCTTTTCTGTTGTATGGTTATGATTGGCTCGCATTTGCTCATTTTATAATCGCCATTTTATTTATAGGGGTTATCAGAAATCCGGTAAAGAACATATGGGTAGTTGAGTTTGGTATCCTGGCCTGCTTTCTACTCATTCCCTTTGCAATCATTTTCTGTGCAGTTAGAGAACTGCCATTTTGGTGGAGCATAATAGATTCCGGCTTTGGAATATTCGGCATGGCTCCCCTTTTATGGGTAAGAAATAGCATTCTACATCTTGAAAAACTGGAAGCTGAAGATAAACTCAATACAATTTTCTAACCTCTTATACTCATCTAAAATCAACTGCATGAAGCAATTCTACCTCACCAAATACGAATTAGCATGCTTTCTAAAAAAATATCTCCTCTCCTATGCTGGCTGATGCTGCTCTCAGCATTTTGTGTAGTTCAACAGTTAGGTAGAATGTTCTGGACGGGAACACTCACCTACATATTTCTCCCTTTTAATCTCTTACTGGCATGGATTCCACTGCTGGTTACGCTGCTGCTGCATAAGCGTACTACCAGTTTCAGATTGATACTGCTATATCTTGTCTGGATTATCTTCTTTCCCAATTCAGCCTACATTATTACCGATTTAATTCATCTGAAACCAAGAAACAATGTACCGTTCTGGTTTGACACATCCATGGCTTTTTCTTTTGCCTTCACGGGCTTTATGACAGGCCTTGCTTCGGCTATGCTGGCCTATCAAAAACTATTGCAAACTTTTACTGTCCGTACCGGAAAATACATCATGGTCATTATCATGTTCAGTTCAGGATATGGAATTTACATGGGTAGATTTCTGCGTTGGAATTCCTGGGATATTCTGTTTCACCCTGTAGGTATTTTTTCCGATACCTATACCCGTATCATGAACCCCACAATTCATCATGAAACCTACGCAGTAAGCCTTCTTACCGGGCTCTTTCTCACACTAACCTTTTTTGCACTGGAATCATTCAGGCATACTAATATCCATGAAACTAATCCATCATCAACCATATAAAAACGTGCCCCATGAAAAAAAACGATTATCTGATAGCTATAGTAACACTTGTATATAGCTTATTGTTCTATCACCAAAGTGGAGGAGTAAACTTCTTTATCTTCTCCATTATACTAGTTACTTTGAGCCTATTCAGGAATAAAAATTTGTTCCACCAGTCGGACTGGCTTGCTGCTGCTGCAGGAGTATTATTATCGGGCTTTGCTGTATTTTACTATGCCACACTATTCACCATTGCAACCAATCTGGCTGCTATTATCTTACTGGCGGCCATCAGCTTTCATCCAGCCAGTTCCATTTTTATTGCCGCCATAAATGGAGTTTACTCTTGGGCCCTGGCGGTACCGTCCATTATCGTTTACTTGCTGGCTCAACATAATTTACAACCTAACGGTAGAGTTTCTAAACTAAAAAAACTACTGCTTTGGGTATTACCGGTAATGCTAAGCTCTATCTTTTTGTGGCTATACCGCGAAGCCAATCCGCTTTTTAAGGAGGTAACCGATAAAATTACATTCAACTTCATTTCAACTGAGTGGATACTGTTTACTTTCTTTGGTGGAATACTGATGTACGGATTTTTTTACCAAAAAGTGATACAACAACTACTAGAGGCAGATGAAAAGAACACAGACCATTTGCAACCTGTAAGTGAAGAAGCGCATGCAAATTCAATTGTAGCCTCAGTAATTTCGTTTGGAAGTGAAATGTACACCGGTATTGCCCTGTTTGCACTCCTGAATATTCTTCTTTTCTCAGTCAATGCCATTGATATATACTACCTGTATATTATTCAAACGCTGCCATCACACCTAACATTATCAGCCTATTTGCACGATGGAACCAACGCGCTGATTATTTCAATTCTCCTGGCTATAGGAATCATTCTCTTTTTCTTTAGAGGAAGAGTAAATTTTGTAACCGACAACCAAACTATCAAATGGCTTTCATATGTCTGGATTTTACAAAATATCTTTCTGATAGTAACTACCGCCAGCAGAAACTGGTTTTACATATCTAATTTTGGACTGACCCACAAACGTCTCGGAGTTTACATTTTTCTGATCCTTTGCATTATCGGCTTAGTCACCTCATTAATGAAAGTGGTTTCCGTAAAATCTAACTGGTTTTTGTTTAGAAAAAATAGTTGGGCCGGTTATTCGTTTTTAATCATAGCCACACTGATTAACTGGGACGGGATAATAGCCGGATATAACCTGAATCTGGCATACAGCAAAAACGTAAAACCAGATACCTCTTACCTGGCTAAACTTAGCTATACAGCACTGCCGGTGCTGTTACAATACTACGAATTGGAGCTGACCCATACGACCAAGCTGAGAATATTTGATCCATATCTGGAAACAGCGCTGGTACATCGCTGTAAAGAAGTAAAAAACGAAGTGAATCAACAGTCCTGGCAATCAAGATGCCTTATTAAACTTCAGGCCTGCAAACGTATGCCTGTAACTGAAAAAATGCTTGAGCGGGCAGAGACCAGTTACAGTCATTTGCAGAGAACAAGAAGTAGGTATAATTAATTCACCAATTGTTGGCAAAGAGAGTTTATCAAACTTATCTTTTTATACATTCGCGTTATGACTCTCGGTTTTGTACTGGCCATTATCTTTATAGGTTTGTTGTTAGTATTTCTGGAAATATTCCTGATACCAGGCACTACGCTTTTTGGCATCATAGGAGGACTTGCCCTGGTAATAGGGGTAGCCATGATGTACAGCTATTATGGCTCCCTATGGGGGCATATTACAACAGCCAGCGTTTTAGTGTTGCTGGTTATTGCTGTAGCGGCTGGCTTTAGGGTAATACAATCTAATAAACTGGCTATGAAAGCCGAGATAACCGGTAAGGTAAATGAACTGGAAGCAAACTCGTTTAACCTGGGAGACCAGGGAAATACCGTCACTGATCTGCGCCCCGGGGGCAAGGCCGTAATTAACGGTCAAAAAACCGATGTTTACAGCCAGGGAGATTTTATTCCCCGCAATTCAACCGTAGAAATTATTAAAATTACCAGCGATAAGATTTTTGTAACACTTTCTAAATCATAAACCATGGCAGAATTTCCTGTTTTTGTTTTGGCCGGCATCATATTGTTTGCTGTGCTTGTTCTATTTTGGCTATTACCTATTCCGCTCTGGCTATCGGCCAAGTTTGCCAATGTGCATATAAGCCTGGTTCAACTTCTTTTTATGCGTTTCAGACGGGTGCCGCCTTCTATCATAGTAAATGCGATGGTAACGGCTACCAAAGCCGGCATACCCGTAGAAAGGGATTTACTAGAGGCTCACTACCTGGCCGGTGGGAATATCAGCAAGGTAGTGCGCGCCTTAATCAGTGCCGATAAAGCCAATATTGAACTGGATTTTAAAGCAGCTACCGCCATTGATTTGGCGGGCAGAGATGTATTTGAAGCGGTTCAACTCTCGGTAAACCCGAAGGTGATTGAATCGCCACCGGTAACGGCTGTAGCTAAAGACGGTATACAGTTAATTACCAAAGCCCGCGTAACCGTAAGAGCCAACATCAAACAACTGGTAGGTGGTGCCGGTGAAGAAACGGTACTGGCTCGTGTTGGAGAAGGGATTGTTACCTCCATTGGTTCTGCTGAATCGCATAAATCGGTGATGGAAAATCCGGATTCTATTTCAAAAGTTGTATTAGCTAAAGGTTTAGATGCGGGTACCGCATTTGAAATTCTTTCCATTGATATTGCTGATATTGATATAGGCAAAAACATTGGCGCCAGTTTACAAATGGACCAGGCCAATGCCGATAAGAATATTGCCCAAGCTAAAGCGGAAGAACGCAGAGCGATGGCTATTGCTCTGGAGCAGGAAATGAAAGCCAAAGCTCAGGAAGCACGCGCCAAAGTGATTGAGGCTGAGGCGCAGATTCCAATTGCCATGGCTGAGGCCTTTAAAAACGGACAGTTGGGAGTAATGGACTACTACAAAATGCAGAACATACAGGCAGATACCGGTATGCGAGAGAACATTGCCAAAAATCCGGGCGATAAAAAATAACCGGTAGATGTATTTACTATAGAGCGAAGAATTTTTCTTCGCTCTTCTTGTTAAAGCCCTATGAAGTACATGAAGCAACCTAAAAAAGTTCCTGTCAGCCCCCCTAAACCACGCCCGCAACAGGCTGAAACAGGTTGGATATCGCGCCACCGGCTGTTGTTAATCCTGCTTTTATGCATCGCTGTAGTGTTTGCTAATTCGCTTCGCAATAAATATGCGCTGGACGATGAGTTTTATACCAACCATGGCAATAAGTTAACCGACCAGGGTCTAAGGGCCATTCCTAAAATATTCACTTCGCGTACATTCAGCAGCACTGATGGCGAAGGGTATTCCTTTCGGCCTGTATCTGTAACTTCATTTGCCATAGAACATCAGTTTTTTAAAGCTAATCCGCATGTCAGTCATGCTATCAGCCTGCTGCTTTATCTATTGACTGCACTGGTGCTTTTTCACTTGCTTAAAAAATGGTTTGCCGGCTACAGCGAATGGTTTGTATTTTTTGTCTGCCTGCTTTATTTTCTTCATCCGCTACATACCGAAGTAGTAGATAATATTAAAAGCCGTGATGAGTTGCTGGCAATGTTGGGAGCCTTGCTGAGTTTGTGGTTTGCCTGGCGCTTTTATGAAACAGGTAAATGGCATTTTGCTTTGCTTTATCCGCTATTCTTCTGGTTGGGATTCCTCTCGAAACATACCGTTATACCGTATGTGTTACTTTTTCCTTTAGTGCTGTATTTTTTTGCTACCCTCAACTGGAAAAAAATTGCAGCCTATACCGTGCCGCTGGTGTTAACCATGATAGCTACCGTTCTGTATCAGAAATTTTATCTGCCTCTTTCTACCCGCAGATTAATTATGCTGGAGAATCCGATAGTAGAAACCAAACTCGGTTTTATTGAAAGAACGGCCACGGCAGCCCATGTGCTGGGGCGCTATCTGATGCTGCACACGTTACCGCATCCGCTGGTTTATTATTACGGCTATGGTTATGTTCCAATTGCTCATTGGACCGATGTGTTACCTGTTCTTTCCGTAATTGTTTACGGAGCTTTATTTGTTATAGCAGTTCAACATCTTCGAAGCAAAAGCCTTTTGTCTTTCGGTATTCTGTTTTATCTAATCAGTATAGCGGCCTACTCTAATTTACTGGAGCCTGCTCCCGGCATGATGGCAGAGCGTTTTACTTATACCCCCTCACTCGGTTTCTGTATTGCAGCCTGTGCAGCCCTGTTTATGTTGTTTAAAGCGGATGCCAAAACATTTAACTGGCAGAACAGCGACTGTAAGAAGATAGGCTATATTCTGATAACTGTAGCCATTGCTTATGGCGTGCGTGATATTATCAGAAACACCAATTGGAAGAACAAGACCGTATTGTACACACACGACATGCCTTATCTGGAAGAATCTACCAAAGGGAACATGATGTATGGTAACCTGGTGCTGTCAAAAGCTCAGGCCGACCGGATAACCATTTCGCGTATGATGAATTCGGGCAATCAGTACCGCGACAGTGTTCGGCTGCTTTATGCTTCGTTTAATGCCGGGGTGGCCGATGCGCAAACACATTTTAAAAAAGCTACTGAAATTACTCCTACCTACTCCATCGCCTGGATTAATCTGGCAACTACCTACTACTTTCAAAATAAGTTCAGCGAAGCTTTGATGTATTCTAAAAAGGGAATCCAATACGACCCTCGCTCGGTGGAAGGGACTTATAATACCGGCATGGCTTTTAACTCTCTAAAAAACACAGACTCCGCCCGCTACTATTTCCAGCGCACACTTGAGTTAGATTCTACACATATACAGAGTTACGAACGGTTAAGCAATTTGAAATGGCAGGAACAGGATACTGCAGCCGCCCTCAACATTTTGAATAAAGCCGTTATTCTTAACCCTGCTTCGGATAATGCCTGTGCACTTTTATCGCAGCTATACTTAAAATGTGGCGACCAGCTGAATGCCCTAAAATATACCGAGCTGGCTGCTGAAATTAACCCGAAAAACATTCAGCGTTTACAAAACTTACAAGGATACTATCAAATGAACGGCAATGCTGCCAAAGCCAGTTATTATCAGAACAAAATTACTGAACAGCATAAACCCTGATGATTCTGCCCTTGATATAAGTTTACATGTTACCTGCAACCCGTATTAAAAAATGAGTGAGCTATCCCCCTCTTATCCTGTTTGGCATCCTTACACACAAATGAAAGGAACAACACTCATTAACATGGTGATAGGTGATGGTGCTTACCTATACAATGACAATGGCAAGTCTTATCTGGATGGGATATCGAGCTGGTGGACTAACCTACATGGCCACGCTCATCCATTTATAGCAAAGGCTATTTACCGGCAGGCAATGCTGCTGGAACAGGTGATTTTTGCCGGTTTTACGCACCCACCGGCTGTACAACTGGCCAACCTTTTACTGGCCCGTATTCCATTTCACCAGAAGGTATTTTACTCCGATAACGGTTCTACTGCGGTAGAAGTGGCGCTCAAGATGGCACTGCAATACTGGAGTAATCTGGGGCTTGCACGAACCAAAATTATCTGTTTCCGCGATGCCTATCATGGCGATACCTTTGGCAGTATGAGCATAAGTGCCCGGGGTGTTTTTACGCAACCTTATCAACCCCTGCTGTTTGAGGTGGCGTTTATTGATACGCCCAACGGAGGAAACGATGAAGCGGTGATTGCCCAATTAGAACAGCATATACGCGATACCCAAGCCGGGGTAGCTGCTTTTATTTTTGAACCGCTGGTGCTGGGCAGTGCAGGGATGCTGATGTATAGCGAAAACCTGCTAAACCGGATGATACACATCTGCCGGCAAAACCAGGTATTGACCATTGCCGATGAAGTGATGACCGGCTTTGGCCGCACCGGCCGCTTTTTAGCTACCGATTACTGCGAGCATAAACCGGATATTATCTGTCTTTCGAAAGGAATAACCGGAGGCTTTATGCCCTTTGCTGCTACTACCTGCACCCAAGCGATATACGATGCCTTTTATAGTGACAAAAAAGCCAACATGCTCTTTCACGGTCACAGTTATACGGCTAACCCTTTGGGTTGTGCAGCAGGAATAGCCTCTTTACAACTTTTTGAAACCGAACAAACCCTGCAACGTGTAGCCCGCATTGAGCAGCGCCACCGCAAGTTTGCACTTACGTTAAAAAACCATCCTAAACTGAAAGACCTGCGGCAGCGCGGAACTATTCTGGCTCTTGAACTGGCCACTACCGAAGCGAGCGGTTACTTAAACACCATCAGTGACCAAGCGTATCGCTTCTTTCTGGACAGAAAAATTATTCTTCGCCCGCTGGGCAATGTTATTTATATCCTCCCCCCCTACTGCATTTCAGATAAAGACCTTAAGCGCATTTACGGAGCTGTAACTGAATTTCTTAAAGAAATATAAATAGACTCTATAATTCAGCAGGAAGGCATGCGTTTTAAGCGTCCGTTTAATACTTGATTATATTCGCCCGCACCCTGCATGAAAAATAATATCCTTTTTCTTTTCCTGTTTCTCCAATTGGCAGCATTAGCACAAACCGATACGGTGAAGCTGCAGCTGACTGTGGTCGACAGCTATACCAAACGCAGTTTGGCAGGGGTAAGTGTGATACATTCTAAAACCAGCACCACCCTGGCTACGAATGATAAAGGAATGCTGGAAGAAACGCTGAACAAGGGTGATTTGCTGTTTTTGTTTTTTCCGGGATACAAAACCATGCGATTTTCAATTCCCGAATCGGTGAGTAACGGAGTGTATGAGCTGAAACTACTTATGGAACCCCTGTCTACCGGTTTAAATCAGGCAGTGATTATTAAGGCTCCCAAAACCTTAGAAGAGATTGAAGCCGACCGTAAAAAACTGGGCATTACTCCCAAAGAACTGGAGCGTCCGGAGATATCGTTTACCAGCCCTATCAGTGCGCTTTACGAATTACTGAGCGGCCGGGCCCAGGAACGGGAAAAACTGAAGCAGCAGATTTCGGACGATAACCGCAGAAAGATATTTAAAGAGTTGCTGCGTTACTACAATGAAAACGGCCTGATTGATTTGCCCGAGCGCGACTTTGAGGAGTTTATTACCTATTGCAATTTGCCGCTGGAGTTTTTAAAATACAACTCGGACTACGAAATTACCAAGACCATTATTACGCTCTACAACAAATATGGCCGCGAGAGCGGTATTATTAAGTAGTGATGGGCCACTGCATGGGTCACCTATAATTACCCGGTTACTCAAACTCAAGTAACCCCATCAGCCTGCCGGCAGGCTGATGGGGTTTGTAATAAATGACTAAACCGAGGGTTACAAAGTTGGTGTAGCCGCAGCCAATGCTCTGCGGTTTTGCAGCAACACCAGTTGTATGCTGATAAAATCTGACAAGGCCGTTACCACCCGCTCGTTAACGGTTTCCAGAATGGTGTATTTAACCCAAAGGGGCTGCAGGTGGCTGTAACCGGCCTGCTGAAGCAGTTGATTGTACCGGGCTACTTCCTTTTTCAGTTCGTTGCGCATAAAGCCCGATTGGGTGCCGGTGTTAAAACTGTTTTCTACCAGTCCATCGCTGAGCAGGGTGTTTTCTTCCTCAAAATGATGGTTCAGTTCAGTTTGTCCGGTTTCGCTTTTAACCAAATTTTGTTTGAGTTGCTCGCAAAGTTTATCTATACGCTGCTGCGAGCCCTGCAATGCCGTATCGGTTAGCGGCTGGCTAAGGTAAGCTGCATTTTGGCTGCGCTCAGTTTGATACAACTGCTCTAGTCTGAAAAACTGGGCTGTATCGGTTACGTTTTGCTGACGGGTACCATGTGGCGACCGCACCAGGGCCAGAAACAAGCCGCAGAAAGCCACAATAATGACCGAGCCTACTATGGTGTTTACCTTGGTTTCGGGGTGGCGAATACCGCTGAAGAAATACAGCGGCAGAAAGACCAAACCCGTTAGTACGATAAACATAACCCCCAGGGCATTGGCACCGGGCCAGTGAAATACTTTAAACAACACCGCCATACTTAACAGTATACCCGCCAATGTGCCTAAACCAACTATGAGGCGGTCTTTGGTGTGTTGTTGCTCGCGGGCTTTGAGTGTAAAAACCAGCGGCAGAAATATTAAACTAAAGGTTACAATACCGCTTAAAATAAGAGCCGAAGCACCGACCATATACAGAAACTTAAACAGAATACCTGCGCTGAGCAGTATAGCGGATAAACTACCGCTTATAAGCATTATCTTTTTCATGATGTAGTAATGTTTGAAGGTTAATAAATTGATGGTTTCATCCTCTATTTCGCTTAACCGGTCCCGGTAAAAGGTTTTAATGGTAGCGGCATAAAAGGCCTCGAAGTCTCCATCTTCTTCGAGGTTTTGCTCAATTACACAGCAAATGTGATCCAGTAGATCGAGCTGCAGACTCTCCATCTTAACGCCACGTGCACCGATGTCGTTAAGAATAAAATCAATTTGCTGTTGACTGAGGCAATACATTTAAGTGGTGAGGGGGTCTATGTCCAGTAAAAATTTCATGGTATTCATAAAGTCGGCCAACTCACTAATTTTTTCTTTTGTTTTGTTCTTGCCCTCGGGGCTCAGGCTGTAATATTTGCGTGCCCGTTTGCCGTTGTATTCCAGTTCGGTGGTTACCAAACCATCGGCCTCCAGTGCATGCAGGGTGGGGTACAGGGCCCCTTCGGTTATCTGAATTTTATCATGGGTCAGTTCTTTTACCCGTTGGGTTATTTCGTATCCATACATGCGTTTGTTATCGGCCAGCAGTTTTAATACGATGGTTTTTAAGGTTCCTTTTATCAGTTCGGAAGAGTATATCATATGGGTGTTTCTATTTTAATAACGCAAAATACATAAGAATATTATGCATTTGCAAGTTTTGTATTAAATATTTCTTAAAATGCTGATAAACAGGAGCATTGGTAATTGAGAAATAGCCTTTTACAGTTTATACACAATAGACATCAGGTAATTGGGCAATGGTTAAGTGTTGTTTGTTAAGCGTTCATGGATATCGGTAAAAGGGATGAAACAGCCGTAGCCTCAACCCGCCTCGTTGCACTCGGCACCCTTCTCCATGGGGCATGGAGAAGGGAAACAGCCCAGAATACCCCAAAAGGAGACCTCAACCGTTGATTTTTGAGAAAGATATATATTCGCCTTCCTAATTTTTATACCTAAAAAACACACCCCATGAACAAAACAATTTCGATTTTACTGCTGGTGGCAATGGTCTTTATTAATGGTTGCAACAAAGACGAAGACGAAAAAGACTTTACGCTCGAAATGAAGGTGAACGGGGTGTTGTGGACGGCCACGAAAAACATAGCCGGCTTGTATAATATCAGCACCAACGGCATTAATATTACCGGCCAGAAAGGTGATGAAAATATTGGCTTGAGCAGAGATAATGTAACGGGTCTGGGCACCTATGCCATTCCTTCGGGCAGTTTAACCAGCCTGATGTTAAAGTCGGGAGTTGTTCTTCCTTATTCAGCTAATTCTCTCAGACCCCAATCGCATGGCACCGTGACGGTTTTAAGCATCTCTCCTTCGGCATTAAGTGATATTAAAAACATTGAAGCTGATTTTTCGGGGGTATTGTACGATACTTTTAATACCGACTCAATAGTGATTACCGAAGGGAAGATACGTTATCAATAAATTAAAACCCCTAAATGTCCTCCAGGGGACTTGAATAGCCAAGCCCTCATCGGCTTTATCGCTTTACCCCCCCCCCAATCTTATAGGGCTGCAAACAGCAATCAAATTATTGTTCCTGCACTTTTACATGCCTTGGGGTTGAATGATACTATTTCGGTTTCCTTCGGTATCTAAGAAAGAAACATAAAGACCAAAATCTGGAATATCTATAGGCTCTCCTAAAACCGTACCGCCATTCTTGCTAATTTTTTCTATTGCTTCCTTGATATTGCCTACTCCAATCACGATAGATGGGTATTGACTTGGCCAATGGGGTTTAACGGGATAAAAACCACCATCAATGGTTCTGGCCGGAAACCCCGGTTTGGCATCCTTCATGGCTGTTTTGGCTAAAATGTAATTGCCCGATTGTTCTCCTAAATCGGTGATTTGCCAACCAAAACTGTTGGAATAAAATTTTGCGATTCTTTTTGCATCCTTATATGGAAGCTCAAAATGTACTACCGGATTCATGGTTATTCAAATTTAATATTCAACTAAAAATTGCGGATGGTGATGATGCGTATGTACGCATTGTCATGCTCCCCCAATCTTATTTTTATAGTTTGCCCCCATACGGGTGTTTGCCAATTTCATTGCGGTATGTTGGTCAATATTTGCAGTCATTTTTATAGTCCAAAGTAATAACTAATGTTTAGTCCGCCACTGTACAAATAACCTGTTACTGGTGTGTCAATAATTTTTAAAACTCCGTATCTGAAAGTTGGTTCCACTCGCAGGTTCATCCGGTCATTTATTTTGTAGTCAATGCCAACACTTATTGTCAGTGAGATGTTTACTTTTTTGTAGTCATAGCCTGCCGGACTTGTTTTTTTGTCGGTGCGGTTTGAGTAATACCAAAAACTTGTCAGCATTTCTTTGATGAAAATATTTGTCGTCAAGCCAACGCTTGTGAAGAAGCGAACTTTCTTTTTGCCAATCGTGAAGTTTACTTTTACCGGGATGTCTATACAATGGAAGTCGTAAACGAATTTTGATTGTATGGGCAAGTTGGAACCAGGTTGACCGAAAACTAAATCTTGTTTCTTTGTCTGATAGCCCTTGTTTGAATATTGAATGCCTGTCTCTAAGCCGACAATTTTTTTGATATTGAAGCAAACATTCAGTCCTGCGGTGTAGCCCACCTTTACCGTCTCGATTTATTTCTCTGGTCAATAACTAAGTCGCTTGATGAACTGCCGTCATTGTTTTTCAGTGTCCGGAAACAACCGTCAGGTGAAATATTGATGCCGATTTGAATTCTCTTGAAGCCCGCACTAGGAGTTTCTTTGGTCTTGTCTTGTCCGTATGAACTAAATGCTGCCAGTGTCAGTAGAAATATTGTTAGGTTTTTCACTATTGTCAAAATTATTGTTGTCCTGTTATTGCTGTTTGTGTGCCGTTCTAGCGTGACCACCATGGCACACTGTGAATTTACTTAAATGTATTCGGTTTCCTCATCTAACCTGTTTTCTTTCGAGTTATGTCATAGCCTGACATTCTGCGGCTTGGCAAGGGTGCGATTTTCCCACTCGTCCTCGTTTGGCGGGTAGCCTTATGCGAAGCAACGAGGATGATTAGGTTTTGCATTTGTCATGCATATTTAATACCTTTTAATCAATCATTTTAATATTTACCAACCCCTTTAAGCCAGCATAATCGCGTGCCGAACTGTAAAGATAATACTTCGCTTCATCTACTATGCCCGCTCTTACCGGGTTGTCGTGCGTGTAGTTAAATTTAGAATCAAAAATATCAGGAGTATAAGCATCCAATTCTATAGCATGATTGCTTTCCTGCCAAAACTTATAGTTGGTAATTCGGGCATTTTGTTTACCAGCCCATTCAAAGCGGTGAAGCATCCATTCTTTACGGCTTTCGGCTTCGGCTTGTATCGCTTCTACTATCTTCTTGGATGTATGTTTTTATAATCGCGGATAATGCCGGAGAGTTGGTAACCCTCTCGTGCTTGTAAAATGGCATGTAAATGATTGCTCATCAGGCACCAGCAGTATACCTCTAAGCCTTTATTCTCAATACAAAAATTCAGGTTATCGGTAATGATGTTTTTATAAACGGTTCGTGTAAATACATCTACCCAATCTACCACCGTAAATATTACAAAATAAACAGCGTTTTGGTCACTTATAAAGTATCGGTCGCCTGACATGTTTTTTCAGGCTGATATAATGGCAGAGTGGTGGCATTACAAATGCAAAACCCTATCATCCTCGTTGCTGCCGCCAACCCACCCTTCAAACGAGGACGAGTAGGGGTTTAACGGTGCCGACCTGGAAACTTTTGTTCACGGTGTAGCTACCGGCATTTACGACCATGCCACTACTTTTACCTCCCCACCGGTGGTAAAAGCTACCTTCGAAACCACGGTAGAAGATTTTCATAACAAATATGAGGCGTATAAAAACGGAGGTAAAGGCCAGAAGGGAGCCTATATAATTGCCCGCGATAATTTAATGAAAGGCCTGGATGACACGGCTGAATATGTAGATGCCCTGCCGGGGCTAACCGAAGGTATTATTGTGCTGGCAGGCTATACGCCTACTAAAACGGGCGATACGCAGGCTGTGCTGCCCGATGCACCGGGGGTAGAAAAAATTGAATTTGGCCCTAAAGGCACTTTAATTGCTACAGCTAAATCCGTGGCGGGTGGCAGTTATTATGGTTGTGTGGTAACCGATAAGCCGATTGCAGGAGCTATTAATATGGATAACGGCACGTTTACGCTCGATGGCTTTGATGGTAATTTCAGATTGATACTAACCAAGGGGCGCAAAAAAACTGTCAATAATCTCGACTCTAAAACCGAATATTGGTTCTACTTTTTTGCCGGTAACACAGCCGGGGTTAGTCAGTTGGGCCCGGACATGAGCCTGGTTTGCCAGTAAAAACAGGGTTTATTCTTTATATCGGGTTATGAAAACAACAACAGCACCTTACGGGGTGCTGCTGTTGTTTATATCGGTTACGCACAGAAGGGCGTTTGGGCGAATTTTAAAAGGCTTAGTCAACCGGTAATAAAGTGATAGCCTGCTTCGGACATTCACTGACGCATAGTCCGCAATTTTGACAGCGCTCCGGATTTACCGCTACGGCTTTGCGGTTGTTGCCCAACAGGACATTCAGTTTACCCATCACAGATAACTCGGCATACTGCTTCCGGCTGATAGGTTTTATCTCAAACACCCCGTGCTGACAAACATGCGTGCAAAACCCGCGGCCATCGCATTTATTCAGGTCTATATGAGGGATTAAAGGAGCCATCTCGAAGAGCTATTGAACGGCACTAATTAAACCGATAGAAGCCAGCGAAACAATGATTTTGCTCAGCCTGTTCGGCAGGTGGCGGGCCCGTTGTTATCAGCCTAACCACCTACAGTGGGGCGGCTAAAACCGGCCATACAAAGGAATCAGCAGGCCTTTTAAACAACAACAGCACCTTACGGGGTGCTGCTGTTGTAATAACCGAATGTAAAAAAAGATTTACAAAGTTTCGCAAATCATCAAATCAACTTCCTGCTTATAGGCTTTTTGGCGCAACTCGTTCAGGGAGTTGAAATCTTCGCTGGCATACATATCTTTAATAGCCTGTGCGTTGGGAAACTCAAATACCGCAATGGCCTTAATGCCTCCCCGGCCCATAATCTGCTCCACTGTTTTAAAGCGCTGCATGTTGGTGCCGCCAAACTTGGTAATAATACCCACAATCTGTTTCAGGTAGCTTTGAAAGCTGGGTAAGTCATCGGTATTAGGTACCGCATTAATAATTAAGAAGGTTTTAGAATCGCTCATCAGGTTGTGTTTAGGTTAATGAATAAGGTCAAATATAAACATCCGGGCCATACCTTACCTGAACTGCTTGGGCTTTTGCCCTTGAGCTGCCAGCGAGGCAATTTCCTGAATACGTTTCTGCCGGGTAGCGGGTAATTTGGCCAGCACCAGCCATTGCAAAATAGCCTTGCGCACCGACTTACTTAAACGATGGAAGAACTCGCCCGAGCCGGGCAGAGCATCGAAGGCCGCCTGTAAATCGGGCGCAATGTGCAGCTCTTCTACCTGGTCTAAAATAGTCCACGAGCCGTTTTGTTTGGCCAGTTCTATGCTTTGCAAACCGGCCGGCATCATGAGCCCGGCCTGAATCAGCTGCGCCACCTTTTCTTTATTCACTTTAGACCAGGTGCCGCGGGCTTTCCGCTTGCCGAAAAACTGCATAAACTTTTCTTCGTCTATCGGTTTGCGAACGCTGTCTATCCAGCCAAAGCAAAGCGCTTCTTCCACAGCTTCGCTCCAGCTCAGCGAGGGCTTGTTCGATTTCTTCTTATAGCAAATGAGCCACACCGAAGTTTTACGCAGGTGATGTTTCTTTAACCAGGCTCTCCACTCCGCACGGCTGGCCGGACAAAAGCTTTCTATTTCAGGGGCAGACATATCGGGGTTGATAAGATGGGTTTATGGTTTTACTAATCGTCCGGTTTTCAGTAACCCGTTCGGATATCTGAGTTGATACATATAAACACCGCTGGCCAGCGATTCGGTTGGCAAAGTAAGAAGATGGGTGCCGCTCTGTTGCAGAACCGCTTGGCCCAACACATTGCATAACGTAAGCGTGCAGGGCTCAGAGCTGCCCGGCTTGCAGTTAAGTTGATTAGAGAATGGATTGGGAAAGAAATCAACAGCCTTATCGGCAGAAGGGTCCTCTGTTCCGGTCCAGGATTCAACCATGCTGAACTCGGCCATATCGAAAAAGGCGCGGCTGGGTGGCGGAACCGGCCAGTTGTTGTTTCCGGCTTTGCTTAACTGAATCAAAATGGTATCGCTGAGGGTCTTGATGGTGTCGCGAAAAACCAGTTGTTTCCAGCCGTATGGATTCACCGGATTAGTCCCCAGCGCATAATGCTGACCGGTATAATCAATTCCGTTTCGGGTAGTGATAATCACCGAACCATAAGTGCCGATGGTATCCAGCCGCATCCAGGCTTTAAACTCAAACACCCCTTTGAACTGACCGGTCAGTACAGTGGTGATACTAACGGGCAGGTTTTGAAACTCCCGTAAACCGATACACCATTGGCCTGCTCCCGGAGCCGCCTGGTTATACAGGGTGGCTCCCCAGTGAGTGGCATTGCAGGGCAAAGAATCCTGCTGGCCTTCGCAAAGATAGTCGAGATGATTGCCGCAGGCATCCAGCCAGCCGTGGCAGTAGGCTTGCCCGTTGGTTTCAAAGTTACTGTTGCTAATCAGGTTTTGAGCCCGGGTGGTTTGGGTTAAAAGAAAAAGGGCAACTGTTATTAATTTATACATGGGCCGGCTCTCCCATTTATGCTTGACGGAAAGAGCCACTAAAACTAAACTAATTCGCTGAATATATTTCCGTTTATCAGAGCCGTGGCCTTTCATTCCGTTCGGTTTATTGTTTCACCACCTTACCGGTTTTCAGTAAGCCGTTCGCATTTCTTAATTGATAGAAATAAATACCCGCAGGCAGCACTTGAGTATCGAGGGTCATGGACTTAGTAAACGTTTGTTGCCGAATTGGTTGTTCGGCTAAAGTATAAAGAGTGATGGTAGAGGGTGCCTGATCGGCTGTTACACAAGTTAACTCATTAGCAAAAGGATGAGGGAATAAATTGACCTCCGAATCTGTTGCCGTAGTAGGAATATCTGTCCAGGATTCAACCATGCTGAACTCGGCCATATCAAAGTATGAGACATTGCTCTGCCAAAAAGAAGAAAGGGAAGCGATAATGCGGATATCTACACTATTGGATAGTTGGCTGATGGTATCGCGTAGGGTAAGCTGGGTCCATTGAGTAGACATGGATCCGGTGCCAAACTGCCCCGTGTAATTAAGTCCCGACCGGGGTTCAATAAAAACCTGAATACCGGCTGTAGTATCGTTGCGAACCCATACTTTAAATTCAAATACACCCATAAATTGTCCATATACTGTTGTTTGGATAGTGGCAATCACAGCACTATGGGGAGTTCGCATACTCATACACCACTGCCCTCCTTTGTTCGGTGCATCGGCATACAATTGCATGCCATAGGTGGAATCGTTACAGTTGGCGCTGTCAATAATACCCGCACACAGGTAATTCAGTTCATGGCCGCAGCGGTCAAACCAGCCGGAGCACTCAGGCTGATTATTATTTTCAAAACTACTGTTGCCAATCATGTTTTGAGCCCGGATAGTTTGGGTCATCAGCAAGAGTGCAACCAATACAAGTTTATGGATGATGTAGCTTCTCAAAGGTGTTGCTCTTTTAATTTCTGTCACTACGGCCTGTTAAAGCATAACTAAAATAGGTAATAGAAACTGAATAAAGAAAACTCCTCCTGCCCTATCGGTATACAGCTACGAATGTTTGCGGATAAAACCCCAATAAAAGGTAAACAGAAAAAAAACGAAATGAAGTAAGCCGCGAAAGGCTAAAAACTGATGCGTCATGGTGGTACCCATAAACGGAAGGTCTACTTTATACCAGGCAAAATACCAGCTGGCTCCGGCTGTAACAAAAAAGGCTCCCGACAAAAATTTGCAAATCTCCGGCCAGTTAAGCTTTTTCATAGTTGGGTATTGGTGGGTTATATGATGGATTGGGGTCCTGTATGCTTCGCTGTTTTCTACTTCTAAAAAGATTAATCAGATTCAACAATAGTATATTGTTTTCAGTCTGCAATTTTCAAAATGACATTACCCGTCTTTTGGCCGGATTCAACATATCGATAGGCCTCTACTATTTGGTCTAAACGATAGGTGCGGTCAATAACCGGTTTAAACTCGCCCCTTTGCACCAGTTCTTTGATAAATATAACATCCTGCTGACTGATAGACGGCATGGGGAACAAAAGTTTCTTACCCCGGCCCCATGAAGTGGTGAGTGCATAGAGTAAATTCTCTCCGTTTTTACCCAACTCGGTAGAAATGTAAATGCCCTGTTCGGTAAGCAAGGGCTTGCACTGACCAAAAGAGCTTTTACCTACGGCATCAAAAATAAAATCGAACAGCACATCTGTTTGGGTAAAATCCTGCGTTTGGTAGTCAATAACCGTATCTGCACCCAGCGATTTTATCAGAGCAACATGGCGGCTGTTACAAACTGCTGTAACTACGGCCCCAAAATGTTTCAGTAGCTGTACCGCTGCCGAACCAATGGCTCCGGTTGCTCCATAAACCAATACTTGTTGTCCGGGCTTAACCTGGGCAGCTTTAATGTCAACCAAAGCATAGTGTGCTCCTTCGGTAAGGGCGGCAGCCGTGTCAAAGCTTATCTCATCGGGCATAGTGGTTATTGCCCCGGTTTCGCTTATAGTTAAATACTCGGCATGGCCTCCAAAGGTATGGTCATTAAACCCGAAAACCCGATCTCCTTTTTGAAAGATAGTTACCTCCTCTCCTGTTGCTTCCACCACACCTGCAAACTCACAACCTAAAATAGGAAACTTGGGGCGTAACAGTCCGCTCCAAAACCTGGAGATAAAATACTCTGCACTCCTAAACCCTGAGTCGGTTCGGTTAACGGTAGAAGCATACACTTTCACTAATACTTCATTGCTCAAAGGTACAGGTTTGGCAAACTCCTCTAAACGGGCTACTTCAGGTGGCCCGTATTGATGATATACAATGGCTCTCATTTTTTAAATTGTATTTTGTAAATATGGTTACAAACTTACCGGCAACATTAAACTAAAATAAGAAAGAGATAATCTTCGGGCTCTTGTACAGCACCATCAATACTCATAAACCTATCATTCGTTGGCTTTTTTTAACGCGTGCTGATGATTCAAATCATGTATTGCCCGCATGGTCTGCTTACCTTTACGTGGCCAAGACGGGTTACCCGGTAAACTCCGCTGCCAACCATGAAAAAAGTAATCCTGCTTATACTTACTGCGTTTATTCTGGGAGGCAGTATGCATGTAGATGAAATGGCCCGCATCCCCTTTTTAATGCAGCACTTCTCCGAGCATCAGGCCCAATATCCTTCCGATACATTTCTCACATTCCTTTACAAACATTACCTGGCTCAGCAGCAAACCCTATCGGCACAAGACCAAAGCAGTGATGCTAAACTGCCGTTTAAGTCGAACCAGGCTATGGAAACACATTTTACCGGCTGCCCCTTACCGCAGGCTGAGTCTCACTACCCGTTTACACAGCCTGTAAAACTTACCTTTCATTACATCGAAACCAAAGTAAGGGCTCTTTCCTTCGATATCTGGCAACCACCGCAAACAGGCTAATCCTTTCTTGATTGCCGCGTGGCAAACCACGCCAACCGCTATTTTCTTTTTACAGAATCACTCAATTAAAATCTAAAATTATGGATGCTACCCATCTGCATTTATTACTCAATCATTTTCCTATTATAGGAACCCTGATTGCAACCGTATTACTTCTTATATCACTGACCACTAAAAACGAAGCCATTCAAAAAACCTCTCTGGTCATCATTTTTCTAATGGCTCTTATAGCCATACCGGTATTCTTTACCGGTGAACCGGCCGAAGAACGGGTAGAGAAGCTGCCCGGTATTGCAGAATCTATCATAGAAGCACACGAAGAAGCAGCCGAAGCAGCCTTTTGGGTCATGATGGCCACCGGAGTTATTTCTTTCGTGGCTCTCTTGCTGCAAACAGCACAACACCAAACAGCTAAGGCCGCAGTAATACTGGCACTGGTTGCAGGTTTGGTTACTTCAGCGCTGATGGCCCGTACCGGTTACCTGGGCGGACAAATAAGACATACCGAAATAAGCAGTAATGCCCCAACCGCTCAACCGAGCCAGCCTGCCACCGGTGAAGAAACAGAAGACGACTAATACAGGCAGTCATTTCAAGGTTTGTGCAGGGCTGACAAAGAAACCTGCACAAACTTCTTTTTCATTTCTTCACCCGGTTTTTGGTAAATGGTTCACTGTGGGGCAGCATCCGCTTGCTTCTTAAAGGCCGGAAACAGAATCTCTGCACTGAATACAAACGACAGAATGGTTTGTAACAAATGATAAGCAACCCACAGCCAAGGTAATCCGGTGGCCACCCGGTCAATGCCAAACCAGGAGGAGTCATGCAGATAAATAACCCCGCTTATAAGCGAGCCCAGCAGGGCATACACCGGGGCCCATTTATTTCTGTTCATCAGTTCAGTAGCGCTGTAAACCTGCACAAAAACATACACCGCCAAACCGTATAGCCCGGCCATGCCCAACTGCGAAATATGATAGCTGACATAAATAACCAGAAAAAAGAGGATGAAAAACTGAATCAGGCTCCAGGTCAATAAGGCCCGCGAATAAGGAGGGTTGAATTTTTCGAAATGATACGGGTCTTTAATCTTTTGCACCGGATATTTCTCTTCAAAACCGGCCGGTCGCCAGCCGGTGGGTCTAAACCAAATGGTGAACTTATCCAGCCAGTTATCGCTTCGCCAGGCATCTTTCATCAGCAAGATTAAATGCTCAAAATTGATGGCAATCGGGTTCCAGCTATGCGCTGGACGGGTAACACCATATACCGGTGGCTCACTTTCCAGCTCTTTTTGAAAGGTGCCAAAAAGTTTATCCCAGATAATAAAAATACCGCTGTAGTTTTTATCCAGATAAATAGGATTCAGCGCATGATGCACCCGATGATGCGAAGGAGTAACAATGATATGCTCTAAAAATCCGAGGTTACCTATCAGGCGGGTATGGTACCAATATTGAGCAAACTTGTGAATAGGAAATACAACCGCAATAACTGTGGGAGACAAACCCAGCAGGGCAGCCGGTATAGACAAAAAGAACAGAAAGTGAACAAAGTCAGAAACAGATTGACGCAGCGCGCAGGCCAGATTATACTCTTCTGAACTATGGTGTATTAAATGCCGGTTCCACAAAAAATTAACTTCATGCACCAGTCGGTGCCCCCAATAACCCTGAAAGTCAAGAACCACAAAGGCGAGCACATAAACCAACCCGGAAGTTTCCGGATGTATAAGTGCAATGTGCTTTACCAAAAAGTCGTAAGAAACAAGAGATAACCCAAAGCCAAAAAAGGCTCTTATAACAAAGGTGATACCGGAATATGAGCTGGACAGGGCATCCATCCAGGGCACGGTATCTTTTTGCCTGTAATGCCCATACAGTTTTTCGCCCAATACCAGTATTGCAAAAACAGGCATGCCAATTGAAAATATCTTACCTACTTGTTCCATACAGCGTTTGGTTTACAGCGCACAAAACTAATCTGCCGGCCGGCAAAACCACTTGACAAAAGGCAAATAATAAAGCGTATCATCAAAAAACTGCTCCGGTTAAAACCGGGTTACCGCTTCCCTCTTATCCGGCTCAGGGTTTCCTGCGTAATACCCAAATAAGAGGCAATATACTTTAATGGCACCCGCTCTGATATTTGGGGGTGCAGTTCACACATCTTCTCATACCGGGCTTTAGCCAACGGCTGATGCAGATATTCCATTCGGGCTTTGTTTTGGGCAAACCAATTGGCCATAGCATTAATGAATACCGCGTTGTATTTTGGAAACTGCTGCACAAAAGAGGTGTACCGTTCATAATCGGTCCAGATAATTAAGCTTGGCTCCAGCGAAACAGAACTCACCGCACTGGGAATGCGGTTAAAGAAGCTATCAATCACGGCTATGGGGTCTCCTTCAAAAGCAAAGTTGACAGTTTTCTCTAAGCCCTGCTGGTCGGTAAAATAAGTACGCAAAGAACCCTGAAGCAGCAAACCTATCTTATCCGAAACCTGTCCCTGTTTCAGCACCGTTTCATTCGCTTGAATACCGGTAGTTTCTGAAATTTCAAGAATAACCTGCAACTCTTCATCGCTTACCTGAACCAAACCCTGCAGCCAGTTTTGAATAGTAATCATCGTTTAAATAGTGGGGTAAAGTTAAGTTTAGATAATAACATTCACGGGGGGCTATCAGTTTAATAATACCTGAAACGGGCTTCATTCATCACCTCTCCGGCCTGTCGCTTAAGTGACTGAAGAATATTCAGCCTCTCAGCAAATTAACAGTAAGCGCGTTTTTCCGGTTTTCTCCAAAGGGGCGCGGTGAATACACGGCAGCACCTGACTGTCCGGATGGTCAACCGCCAGTCGCCAAATGTTTCCTATGCCTAAACTAACCGGTACCGCCTGCGGTTTAGCGCGGTAATGCAGGTCAAGAAAATGCTCGCTCAAAAACAATTCAAAATCGTCTTTATCTCCGGTATATAGTCTTTTAAGCTGTTCCCTAATCTCCGGAATAAGCACCTTTTGTTCGGCCTGTGAGTTGGCAATTATCTCACTCGAATCACCATAGTAAGTACATAGAAAAGTATCGGTAGCTACAGGAGAACGGTCTACATGATAAGAATACACATCGGTGGGAAAAAACGGCCCGGCCTCATCCCGCTCATAATGTTGAATCAGATTCAAAACCGGAGAGGCCCCATAGGCCCTCAATACCTGCATATCGTTTAATATAACAGCACGGGCAATCTGCCCCTGTTCACTTAACTCAAGAGCATTCAGTTGCTCTTCATCCAACTCGGCAATGTTTCCATCCAGCTTTATCTGATCAACTATTTCGGCAAAATTACCCGCCAGTTTTCGGCTCCAGCAAATAGCATTCACAACTCCCGAAAAAGGTATAGAGAGCAGGTCCTCAAAATTGTTAACCTGCAGAATCTGTTCCGCATCCAATGACATATCCTGCATCCCTGTCATATAGGTGTCTTTGTTATCGCCTTAATATAGTTTGCAAACAGAAAAGATATTTCTCCTGTTTTTGAGATTCACGAATATAGAAGGAAGTTTTTTACGCATCATTTACTTCGTTGTATACCCTATTCTCAAATCTCCGAGTTCCCCCTCCCCTCGGCTCACAAAACAGACAACAGCCCATAGACCTGTGTTGATAACATTAAGCCCCAATGAATACCCCGATACACAAATATTATATTTTTGACCTCACGAAAATTTCGCTTATGAGAAGAATACTGATGCTCCCGCTGCTGATATTGCTTATCAGTAACGCGTTTAGCCAGAAAGTAAAGGTGTATGGAAATGTGAAAGATGAAAAGAATCTGGGTATGATGGGTGTTACCGTAGCCGTAAAAGCTGCCGGCACAGGCACCCAAACCGACATAGATGGCAACTACACACTGGAATTAAATGAAGGCGCTCACACCATCGATTTCAGTTTTATCGGCTATTCATCGCGCAGCTTTCCACTGCTTTTGCTCGATGGTAAAGATAAAAAATTAGACGTTCAGCTATCGGAAGAAACCAAAGACCTGGATATAGTAGTAGTAACCGGTACCAAATACGAAAAGAAACTGAGTGAAGAAGTAGTTTCTATGGAAGTACTAAAGGCCAGTGTGATTAACCAAAACAGCGCCAAGATGGATGAGGCCATGAACAAAGTGCCGGGGGTGAATATGTTGGGCAAAACCATCTCTATTCGGGGAGGTAGCGGCTTTGCCGATGCTACCGGTAACCGGGTGCTGGCCTTGCTGGACGAAATGCCCATCATCAGCCCTGAAAATGGAAGTATCCGTTGGGAAACTGTGCCCATAGAAGCTTTAGAGCAGGTAGAAATTATTAAAGGTTCGGCTTCGGCTTTGTATGGTTCATCGGCCCTCAACGGGGTACTGAACATGCGCACCATTAACCCTAAACCCGAGATGGTGAACAAGTTGCTGCTCAGTTACGGCTTTTACGACCAACCCCGTCAGAAAACCTGGAACTGGTGGTGGCAGAAAAAAGTAATTAAACGCAATGGCGATACGCTGGAACGTGTACAGCACCCCATGTTTGGCGGAGCACAGTTTTTACATGCCAAACAGTATGGCGACTTTGGTATAGTCATTTGCGGGGGGTACAATCAGGACCAGGGTTTTCGTCAAAATAACGATTACAAACGTGTAAGACTCTCCACCAAACTTCGTTATACTCCTAAAAAACTGGCCAATCTCACGGTAGGCTTAAACATGAACTTCTTTCACGAAAACCTGAAAGACTTCTTTGTGTCACAGGGACTGGCCAAGTCTATGTATCTGCCTACCGAGGTGGTAACTACCCGCACACGCACCTTTAATATAGACCCGTATCTGAACTATTACGATAAGAAAGATAATCGCCACAGTTTAAAGTTCCGGGTATACAATACCATGTATAACTCCAATGCCGGAGCAGCCTTGGGTGGCACAGGTGACAGCACCTCTTCCACTCAGTTTTATTTCGATTACAGTTTCTTAAGAAAGTTTGAAAAAATAAACCTGGTTATTACTACGGGTGTAAACGGTTACCACAGCACCATCCGCGGCAAAACCTTTGGCGATGTAATGATGGTGCCTGTTAATCCGGGTAGTTTACTTTACAACACCCGTACAGTATCCAATGTGGCAGCTTATATTCAGGCAGAGAAGAAATTCTTTAACAAACTGACTATTACCGGAGGCATGCGTTTGGAGTTTGCCACCCTCGACTCAATTATTGTCAAATATCCGTTTCATAATATCAGCAAGTGGGCAAAGAGAGATTCAGGAGACTTGATAACCTCACCGGTTGCCCCATTATTCCGTTTCGGGTTAAACTTTCAGGCCACCGAAGGTACCTTTATCCGAGCCTCTATTGGTCAGGGTTTCCGCTTCCCGGCCTTGGCCGAAAAGTTTGTACACACCGTACGCAGTGGTGCCGAGGTATTTCCTAATGGAGGTCTTCGCCCCGAAACAGGGTGGAGTGCCGAGGTGGGTGTTAAGCAGGGAGTAAAAATCAGTAAGTGGATGGCCTATTTTGATGTGGCAGGCTACATCATGCAATACACCGATATGATCGAGTTTCAGGGCTTTGAACCCGATTCAGGTATTCCGGTGGTGGGTCTTCCGTTTCATGCAGTGAACATTGAACATGCTCGCGTTATGGGAGTAGAAGTTTCAGCGGTTGCCAACGGTCAGATATTCGGTGTGCCGCTTAACTTTCTGATTGGTTACTCCTATTTATATCCCGAAAATCTGGATTACAATCCGGCCGTAGCAGGTTCGGTGAAAATTCTTAAATACCGTATTCAGCATTCTGCCAAGGCCGATATTCAAACCAACTATAAAGGAGCCACCTTTGGCATCAGCGGCTTCTACAACAGTTTCATGAAAAATGTGGATGATAAAATCGGCTCGCTGAAAGTGGTGAAAGACTTTAGGAACTATCACAACAAAGGCGATTTTGTAATGGATATCCGCGCAGGCTATAGCTATAAAGACAAGGCAACCTTTATGTTCATTTGCAAAAACGTACTGAACCGAGAATATACGCTTCGTCCGGGCTTAATTGAAGCACCACGCAACTATACCTTTCAGGTAGGGTATAATTTCTAAAAAAAGTCAATTTCTATCTCTTCAAAAAAAGACCGTGAACTGCTCACGGTCTTTTTTTGTTGCTAAATCATCTTCATTATTTCATACAATAGTTACATTCGAAAAACAAAATCCTTTCAATGACCCTAATTAACTGCTATGGAAATTAAACGACTCTTTGATTTTTTATCGCTGCAAAGCACGGAAAATCCTAATCAGAATTTTTTGAGTTACAAAGTTCAAACCGATAAAGGTAAAGACTGGAAAAACTATACGTTTAGAGAAGTACAACAAATAGTAGACCGCGTCAGCACACTTTTACTTTCACTGGGAGTAAAGAAAGATGATAAGATTGCAGTAATTGCGGCCAATCGCCCGGAATGGAATTTTGTTGACCTGGGTTGTATGCAGATTGGTGCTATTGCTGTTCCCATGTATCCCACCATTTCCGAAAAAGATTATGAGTTCATATTCACCGATGCTACTATCAAATTTGCCTTTGTAGGCGATGTAGTGATTTACAATAAAGTGCTGCCCCTTAAAGGTCGCATTGCCTCACTGGTCGAAATTTTTACTTTCGACCGCATTATTGGAGCTAAAAACTTTGAAGACAGTCTGCCCAAACAACCCGATCTGGATGCCATTCATCAGGCCAAGGCAACTGTTTCAGAAGATGACCTGGCTACCATCATTTACACCTCCGGTACCACCGGAAATCCCAAGGGGGTTATGTTAACCCACAAGAATATTGTAAGCAATGTGCAGAGTGTAAAGGCCGTTACCCCATTTTCGCAGGGAGAAAAGGCATTGAGCTTTCTGCCCCTATGCCATAGCTTTGAACGAATGGTGTTCTATTGCTACCTTTCTTTCGGCATTCATATTCACTATGCCGAAAATCTGGAAACCATTGGCGAAAATCTGAAAGAGGTTCAGCCATATTGCTTTACTACGGTTCCCCGTTTACTCGAAAAAGTTTATGAAAAAATCATGGAAAAAGGGAATGCGCTTACAGGCTTCAAACGCAAACTCTTTTTCTGGAGTATCGACTTAGGTCTGGAGTATCAGCTAGGCAAAAACCAAGGCCCCTGGTATAATCTACGATTGGGAATTGCACGCAAACTGGTTTTCAGTAAATGGCAGGAAGCCCTCGGAGGGAATGTGCACTTTATTGTAACTGGGGCTGCTCCCATGCAACCTCGCTTAATCAAACTCTTCTCAGCTGCCGGGGTAAGTGTTATTGAAGGCTACGGGCTTACCGAAACCTCACCCGTATTGTGCGCTAACCGCATTGAAGAAGAAAACCGGGTAATAGGCACCGTAGGGTTGCCAATTCCGGGCATCACCATTCAGTTAGCCGAAGATGGCGAAATTCTGGCTAAAGGCCCCAACATTATGAAAGGCTACTACAACCGCCCCGACCTCACAGCGGAGGTAATCGATTCAGAAGGCTGGTTCCATACCGGTGATATCGGGGAATGGGTAAGCGGTAAATTTCTCAAGATAACCGACCGTAAAAAGGAGCTCTTTAAAACTTCCGGAGGAAAATATGTAGCCCCTCAGCCTATCGAAAACAAAATGAAGGAAAGCCGCTTCATTGAGCAAATTATGATTGTTGGCGATGCCCGAAAATTTGTCAGCGCTTTGATTGTTCCTTCGTTTATCAATCTGATTGATTGGGCAAAAGAGAATAATATAGAAGTAGAATCACCTCAACAGATTATTGACAACAGTAAAATTAAAGACCTAATTACCAGTGAAGTGGACAAGTTCAATAAGGACTTTGGCAAATGGGAACAGATAAAGAAGTTTACTCTCCTTACACAAGAGTGGACCATCGAAGCCGGTGAATTGACCCCTACATTGAAGGTGAAACGAAAAATCATTTTGGCTAAGTACAATCAGCAGGTTGAAGAGATGTATAACAACGAACACGAAACAGAATAAGAATCAAAATCGCTCTGTCAAGGTTTATGCCGATAAACCGGAAGAACAAAAAAAGGCTGCCTATCCGGGCAGCCTTTTTTTGTTCTTTCAATTAGCTTAATCAATCTTTAATCATCCGGTATCGCTGAGTCACTTGTCCTTGTTGCAGCGTCACCAGATAAACTCCCGAAGCTTCCTGATCCATTTTCACTTCTACCAGATTTGTTCCTGTTTCAGATTTCATCAATTCCTCTTTAACCAAACGTCCCGACATATCAAACACATGGATTACAACTTTCTCTTCAGTATTACCGGTGGTAAACTCAATCATAAATTCATTGGCAAACGGATTAGGATAAATCTTTGCCATCAGTGCCGACTCCCCTCCTATTTCCGGCAATGGCTCCTCTTCAGGTGCCGCTATACGACATCCTGGATTAATGGTTAAGGCAAGTGTCTTGGCCGTACTGGCAGTGCAGTTGTTATTAGCTTTAACCGATATCGTTCCAGCATTAGCTCCGGCAGTCACATTTACTGAGGTCGTTCCCTGGCCCGAGGTAATCGTCCAGCCTGCCGGCACCGTCCATGTGTACGAGGTAGCTCCGCTTACAGCCGCAATGCTATATGTATTACTCGTAGTGGCACAGGCTACTGCCGGGCCGCTGATGACTCCCGGTGTGGCAGGGCGCTGAGCTACAGCAAAGTTTTTAATTAAACTCATAACCCCGCAGGCCGTCACCGCACGAACACTCACTATGCCACTCACAAACGAGGCAGGGAAATCAACTGTAATAGTATTGCTTCCCTGTCCGCTTACCAGCGTTCCTCCGGTAACTGTCCAGGTGTAACTGGCAGCTCCCGCTACGCTCGATGCTGTATAAACTATACCGGTGGTCGGGTTACAGATATTATTGGCAAGACCAGTAATCACTGGTGCAACCGGCACCGTACCTATAGCCAGTGTTCTGGCCGTGCTGCTACTGATACAGTTCGAAGCTATAACACTCACCGTTCCCGATACAAATCCTGCTCCGTATTGTATCGTTACACTGTTCGTACCTTGACCGGCCGTTACGGTGGCATTGGCTGGGGCTGTCCAGGCATAGTTCGTCACATTGGCTACAGAGATAACTGTATAGGTATAACTGCTGCCCGCACATACAACCGTAGGACCGCTGATTACTCCCGGTGTAGACACCTTGCTCAGTTTCTTCACCGTTAGGGCTACTTCGGCACTAAAACCTAAACAGTTTTTCGCCTTCACCTTCACCGCTCCGGTTGTCATAGTCGTTGGAAACTGACAGGTTATACTGTTTGTACCAAGACCCGATAATACGGTACCTCCTATTGGACTCATCCAAGTGTAAGTACGTTACGTTAGGGTCTGCTGTAACCGAATACGTGTAGGTGGTTCCGGGGCATACATCTACCGTACCGGTAATAGGCGATGGGGTAGCCGGCACTCCGCTCGGGGTAATAACCGTCATGGTCAGAACATTGCTCGCTGCTGTAGAACTGGTTACACACGGATAGTTACTGGTCAATTCACAACTCACTGTATGGCCGCTTAATAATGCAGATGTAGTGTAATCTGGAAGAAGAGCCACTCTGCACCAAAACATTGTTTACATACCATTTGTAAACCGGGGCACTTCCACCATAAACAGGGCTGGCAATAAAAGTTACCGGACTGGTTGAGCAAATAATAGTACTTCCGTTCTGAACCGATATACTTACAGTGGGGGTAACTTGACCATTATACAAGACCGTATTAGAAACCGCTCCGCAGGAATTAGTAACAGCAACTCCGCTGCATGCACCGGTCGGAATAGTGACGGTAATTGCTGTGGCAGACTGATTAAGTATAGCTGCCGATTGCCCGGCTATGGTTACAGTATTACCGCTTGCCAAAAATCCGCTGCCGCTGATAGTGGCACTGCTGCCCGGTAAGCCATTGGCTGGTGTCATCGAAATAATCACCGGGTTGTTGATAGTAAACGTAAGTGCATTAGAGGTAGTTGTCCCTGGCTGCAGGCAGTAGCACTGGTTACCTCGCAGGTAATTACATCGCCTGTTATGAGGGTGTTAGTGGTAAAAGTCGGGCTGTTGGTTCCAACATTGGTTCCGTTTTTCTTCCACTGAAAAAGACGGCATCCCGTTATAAGTTGAATACGCAGCAGTAATAGTTACGGTATCCCCGCAGTTCACCGTGGTAGTCGAAGTAGCTATAGTGGCCGTATCACAAACATCCATGTAGACTGCATTGCGGAAGGAGGACTCCAGATACCCGCAAGATTTTTAACCCGCACATGAAGCACATGAAATCCGATATACACTTATACTACCGCTTACTTCTTCAAAGGCATGATCAAAATTCCCATCAAAGGCTAAAGAGCGAATAGTGCTGTTTCTGCCCGGGTCATTATCCCAAAAGTATTCAGCCTGGGTAACCCGTAAGTCACGAGCAGTATCACTGATGTTCACCACCGCATGGAACGCAGGACTCCAGTTACCTGCTATATCCAATACCCGAATCCCTATTAAGTGATTACCGATGCTCAGCGTATTGCTGACAGTTTCGGTGGCTACTTCAAAGGCCTGATTAAAGTTGCCGTCAAAAGCCAGCATAGGCGTGGCGGCTCCAACTCCCGGGTCGCTATCAATATAGTATTCGGCTTGGGTAACCTGTATAGCGCGGGGCTCCAGAACGCTAAACGTGCTCTTAAAGTCCGGGCTCCAGTTGCCCGCTAAGTCTTTTACTCTTACACCTAAAGTATGTATGCCGGTGGCTGGTGCGGCAAAAGATTCTGTTACTACTTCAAAGGCATCGCTAAAGTTGCCGTCAAAGGCCAGCATAGGAGTAGCTGTTCCTACTCCGGGGTCGTTGTCTATATAGTATTCGGCTTGTGTTACTTGGATAGTTCGGGCAGTATCGCTGATGTTCACCACCGTGCGGAACGCAGGACTCCAGTTACCTGCTATATCCAATACCCGAATCCCTATTAAGTGATTACCGATGCTCAGCGTATTGCTGACAGTTTCGGTGGCTACTTCAAAGGCCTGATTAAAGTTGCCGTCAAAAGCCAGCATAGGCGTGGCGGCTCCAACTCCCGGGTCGCTATCAATATAGTATTCAGCCTGGGTAACCTGTATAGCGCGGGGCTCCAGAACGCTAAACGTGCTCTTAAAGTCCGGGCTCCAGTTGCCCGTAACTTGTACAACTCCGCTGCATGCACCGGTCGGAATAGTGACGGTAATTGCTGTGGCAGACTGATTAAGTATAGCTGCCGATTGCCCGGCTATGGTTACAGTATTACCGCTTGCCAAAAATCCGCTGCCGCTGATAGTGGCACTGCTGCCCGGTAAGCCATTGGCTGGTGTCATCGAAATAATCACCGGGTTGTTGATAGTAAACGTAAGTGCATTAGAGGTAGTTGGTCCTGAGCTGCAGGCAGTAGCACTGGTTACCTCGCAGGTAATTACATCGCCTGTTATGAGGGTGTTAGTGGTAAAAGTCGGGCTGTTGGTTCCAACATTGGTTCCGTTTTTCTTCCACTGAAAAGACGGCATCCCGTTATAAGTTGAATACGCAGCAGTAATAGTTACGGTATCCCCGCAGTTCACCGTGGTAGTCGAAGTAGCTATAGTGGCCGTATCACAAACATCCATGTAGACTGTACTGCGGAAGGGAGGACTCCAGATACCCGCAAGATTTTTAACCCGCACATGAAGCACATGAAATCCGGGATATACACTTATACTACCGCTTACTTCTTCAAAGGCATGATCAAAATTCCCATCAAAGGCTAAGAGCGGAGTAGCGCTGCCTTCGCCCGGGTCATTATCCCAAAAGTATTCAGCCTGGGTAACCCGTAAGTCACGAGCAGTATCACTGATGTTCACCACCGTACGGAACGCAGGACTCCAGTTACCTGCTATATCCAATACCCGAATCCCTATTAGGTGATTACCGATGCTCAGCGTATTGCTGACACTTTCGGTGGCTACTTCAAAGGCCTGATTAAAGTTGCCGTCAAAGGCCAGCATAGGCGTGGCGGCTCCAACTCCCGGGTCGCTATCAATATAGTATTCGGCTTGGGTAACCTGTATAGCGCGGGGCTCCAGAACGCTAAACGTGCTCTTAAAGTCCGGGCTCCAGTTGCCCGCTAAGTCTTTTACTCTTACACCTAAAGTATGTATGCCGGTGGCTGGTGCGGCAAAAGATTCTGTTACTACTTCAAAGGCATCGCTAAAGTTGCCGTCAAAGGCCAGCATAGGAGTAGCTGTTCCTACTCCGGGGTCGTTGTCTATATAGTATTCGGCTTGTGTTACTTGGATAGTTCGGGCAGTATCGCTGATGTTCACCACCGTGCGGAACGCAGGGCTCCAGTTACCCGCTATATCCAATACCCGAATACCTATTAGGTGATTACCGATGCTCAGCGTATTGCTGACGGTTTCGGTGGCTACTTCAAAGGCCTGATTAAAGTTGCCGTCAAAGGCCAGCATAGGCGTGGCAGCTCCAACTCCCGGGTCCGTGTCAATGTAGTATTCGGCTTGGGTAACCTGTATAGCGCGGGGCTCCAGCACAGTAAACGTGCTCTTAAAGTCCGGACTCCAGTTACCCGCTAAGTCTTTTACTCTTACTCCAAGGGTATGTATGCCGGTGGCCGGTGCTGCAAAAGATTCTGTTACTACTTCAAACGCATCGCTAAAGTTGCCGTCAAAGGCCAGCATAGGAGTAGCAGCTCCTACACCGGGGTCGTTATCAATATAGTATTCGGCTTGGGTTAAGTGCAGGTCACGGGCGGTGTCAGATATGTTAACTACCGTATTAAAAGCAGGGCTCCAGTTGCCCGAAGCATCAAGCACCCGGATGCCTATCAGGTGGTTGCCAATACTCAGGGTATTGGCAACGCTGGCTATGGCTTCTTCAAACGCTGCATCAAAGTTACCGTCTGCGGCAGCCATAGGGGTGGCGCTGCCTGCACCCGGGTCGGTATCAATAAAATACTCGGCCTGCGTAAGCATGCGTGTTTGCGCTGCGGCCTGTTGCAAACAACAGGTACAGCAAAGGATAACCAGTAAGAGTAGACGAGAAATCTTCTTCAAACCGGTATGCCCTTATTTGTCTAAACCATCACCAGTAATAGTAAACGCGTTGCCCTTCACGGCTCTGCGCGGTGTATTCACCATCAGCACACGGCTTCCGTTATCGGCATTATCAAAATTGGCACGGCTAAAGCTGCCTCCGTAGCAGCCCGCATCGTTGCGGGTAAGGTCTATATCCGTAAATTCTGCCTTAGGGCTGCCTCCATTAACGGCAGGCCCGCTGGTAACGGCACCGGTGTTTATATCATAAGTAATTGCTGCGCCCAACACATTAGTGCCTCCCGGGAGATAAATAGCATAAGTGTGGGAAGAATTTGTGTAATTATATTCAGCTTGCCCGGTGCTATAAATAGCATACGGAAAGTTTCCGGAGGTTATTGCTACATTATTGTTCACCATATTTTTTCCGTAAGCATACAGATATGGATAGGAAAAACCATAAGCAAAAGATGATGACAGATATACGATGGTATTATTATTGAAATTTGTTGACTTGGTACCACTAAAATCGGTGCAATAAAAATACAACCATGCATAATGGGCACAATTAATCCTGAAATAATTATTGCTTATATAACAACTGTTACTTATGCCATACCAATTTAATGGAGGGTAACTGTTAGCCAATGTTGTGTAATTATAAAAGTTGCCTATCATAGTAACAGTATCGTTGCCCGGAGCAACACCGCTTGACGAAAATTGCTGCGGGTCTTTCCATAACAGGGAGTTTTCTATATAACTACCGGTAATAGTTAAGTGACTGGAATAAACGGGCGAACTGATAAGGGTATCGTGCTGCAGGTATAGCAGGTGGTTATCAAAAGCATGAAAATAAAAGGTGGCAGTGTCAAAATAGCAGTCGGTAAAACGGGTAATGGTAGGTGCGGAGCAGGCTGCGGTGGTAGAGATGGAGCAGTTTGTACCGCAATACATATTGCTGATATGCACCTGGCCGCTGAGAGCGCCAAAATTTATATCAGAGCTAACGCGGTATCTTTGTCCTTCCACGGCACTCAAAATTTGCAAGCCCCCCCCGGTATAAGTAAAGCCGCCATACGAGGCATTAGCGCTACGGGGAAATACAAGAATACGGTCGCCCGCACTGCTGGCGGCTACGGCTGCGGCTATGGTGATATAGGCTCCGCTGGCTCCGTTTTCTTCTACGTAAAGGTCGGCAGCGCGTACAATGGCGCTAAAAGCAAGCAGGAGAAGGGTGAGTATATGTTTCATGATTTATAGTTTGAAATTTAAAGTTTCCCGTTGGTGTTTGTCTTTTATCTATCTACTAATTACTATTTTGCCAATCCATCGGCTTGAATGGTGGCGGAGTTACCGCTGAGTATTACACGGGGGGCTTTGAGCATAAGTACACGGCTTCCGTTATCGGTATTGTCAAAATTAGCGCGGCTGTAACTGCCGCCATAGCAGCCCATATCGTTCCGGGTTTTGTCCAGGTCGTAGTAAATGGGATTGGGGTGGCCTGCATCAATGCCGGGCCCGCTGGTTACCGCACCGGTGCTGCTGTTAATTGCAGCTGTAGTGGAATAAATGTTGTTGGTACCGGTAGCCACCACACCGCCATTGAACGAACTTGTAGATGATTCTGAAAAAATATTATAGTCGATTAATGAACCAGGGGGTAAACCTTGGTTTTGATAATTACCAATAGAATGATGGCCGGCAGCTGAAATAAAAACATTGTTGAGAATGTTAGTTTTTGACATGTTACCGGTAGTATAAGCAATACCTAGTGATTCATAGTTGACTGCACTTGCAGTACATACGAAGGTGTTATTAACAAACGTATTCACTGCCGTTGCATTAAAATAACTTGAGGAGAAATAAACACTTGGAGTAGTAGGATTGTTAAAATAGTTTCCTTCAACGTACAGCAAAGCGTGCGTAAGATTAGGCGAGGTTGAGGTACCAACAGAAGATCTATCAACGAACTTATTACCGATAATTTTTACAATATCACCAGTCAAGGTGGTGCCATTAGAGACTTCATAAACACCTAAACTGCTATTATCCTTAAAATAACAGCCGCTTACTTCACCATGCGCTAAACTTATACGGCTAGTTCCTTCAAAAGTATCGGCCCTGGCATAAACAATAAAATTTTCGTAAACACTAAGAGAAATATTAGCATACCCCATAATCTTGCAATCGGTAAAATAGACTGCCTGTGGCGATGTGGGACCAGCAAAAGCAGTGGTAAATGAAGCATCGCTAATTTCTGCATTGCTGATATGAACCGGTGCAGTAATAGAGTTGATAAAATAAGTGGAAGTTAATGTATACCGCTCCCCTGCTAGGGCTGCTAAAATAGATATGCCCCCAGTGTTAATCGAAAAGGTACCGTAATAGCCCGGGTAAACGTAAATCTGGTCGCCCGGCACAGAGGCATCTATAGCGGCCTGTATGGTAGTGTAGGCGCCACCGCTGCCACCTGCTTCTACTACTAGTTTAGCGGCATAGCTGCTTACGGTGCTTAGCAGCAAAGCGAGAATAAGAATGTAATGCTTCATGTTTATTGTTTTAAATTATTGTTATGGTATTTATTACGAGTATCGGTTTTATACTTATTTAATGGATGTTGGTATTTCTCTCGGGTTTCGGCAAACGTATGGCCCCCCGTTCAAAACGGCTGTAAAAAATGCTCCGTAAAAAAATTTGATTCCTTCTTTCAAAATATTGGTGCAAAACGGTTCTACAAAAACTTACTTCAGTCATCTGCCTTTTTTGATAAAAAAGGCTACTTAAAACTAAACTTTATCACCTCAAGTAAAGGTGCTGCACCATTGTAGTTCATGACTACAAAGAAAAAACGCATGTGTATCTTTAGAAAATTGCTGTGTGTCCTTCAAAAAAGATGATGCAATGTATGTTAAAAAATAAACTCTGTCAAGAAAAACAGGAAATATTTTTTAACCAATTTAACAACAGTGCTTTTGTGCTGGGAAAATACCTGAGAATCTAACGGCTACAACAAACCCCGTTTGGCTTATGCAAGGTGTAATCAATAAACTCCTCGTAAAAATCGGGCAGGCCCTGCACGGCTAAGCATTAACTCACAGGCTAAAGAACACAAAAACCAGCATCCCGGCAGTAAAGCACTCCCCTGTATTAACATAGCACTTCCCTCCCACCGTTCTGCACTTCCCGGGTTGGGCGCTGCACCTTACACCGTACGTAAAGCACTCTCCCGAAACCATAAAGCACCTTCCCTTTTTAACAAAGCACTTCCCTCCAAACGTTCTGCACTTCCCGGGTTGAGCGCTGCACCTTACCCCGTACGTAAAGCACTCTCCCGAAACCATAAAGCACCTTCCCTTTTTAACAAAGCACTTCCCTCCAAACGTTCAGCACTTACCGGGTTGGGCGCTGCACCTTACCCCCTACGTAAAGCACTCTCCCGAAATCGTAAAGCACCTTCCCATTTTAACATTGAACTTCCCTCCGGCCGCTCTGCACCTCCCGATAAAATCCGTCCCTCTACAACTTTCGTTCGCCTCTTCCAGGTACTTACTCGCACTCCCTTGTTTCTGTTCACGCCTTACCGGTACGGGCTCGCGCTTCTCCTGTTTTAGTTCACTCCCTTCCTCCAATCGTTCTCGCCTCGCCTTTTTTACTCGCTCCTTCCCTTTTTTTCATTTCGCCTTCACAAAGCTACCGCTTAGGGCCAATGCGTAAGTTAAGCACTAAACATACAATCAGCTACCGGTATTTATTTTAAAACCTAAACCTAACCTGTAGCTTAATTTCGCTTTTATGTTGGCCGGGTAATTCATCTAAACCGCTGCCAGTGGTGGGTGTATCAAACTGCAGGGTTTGGGCAAAGCGCGCCCAAATATCAATGTTACGCGTGGCGGCATAGCGAACTGTCAGATAATAACGCAACCCGTTACCGTAGTAAGCCGGTATGCTGAACGAGTAGAGCACATCGTTTTCGTAGGCATAAACACGCGAGCTGTAAGAAGCTGTTTTAAAGATAGCCAGCCGCGCATTAAATGATATTGGAAACTTCATCAATCGGAAGTTCACGTCCTGATAAATAACAAAACCGTTTTCGGCTTTCGTATTTCCGCTCTTATAATTACTCCACTCTATGCGGTTGGCCAGCGTCAGGTAATCGGTTACCTTATACTTAATGTTGTAGCGCAGAGCCTGCCGCTGTTCGTTAACCAGATAATCGAAGGGACCATCGTTATCGGTCATGTTCTTTTTCTTCAACTCAAAGCGATAGCGCAGATACATTTCAAACTTCTTATTGGGTGTAAAGGTAGCCTGCAGAAAGTTATCACTACCCCACGATGGCGCATCGGTCAGGAACTTCAGCCAACGGCTCATATACAAATCAAAATAACCATCCAGCCGGATGGTGCGGATAGGCTTTATGCTAATAGCCAGATACAAACCGTTCTCATTCTGCGGCCGGCTGGCTTCGGCAAAGGCATTACTAAAAGAAGTTTGAAAGTTGCGCGAATAATAGCGATGCACCAGGCTCACATCTACCTTCTGGTCAAGCGAGATCATCACTCCGTTCAGCAAACCAAAGCCACCGTTATCGCTGATGGCTTCCTCGCCAAAAAAATGGAAGTTCTTCACTATCGCATGGTAATCTACACTGGCATTGACCAGCCAGCTTTTATTCAGGTCAAACTGATTGTACGGATAAAGCGTTCTTTGGTATTGCTTAAAGTTATTCATGTAAAGTCCATTAACCCCAACATGCCACTTTCTTTTATTGTACGAAAAGTTACCGCCTGTCACCAACTGATTAATCGAGTTGCGGTCAGCAATCTCTGCAGCCGTTCGGTGAAAGCCCGATTCATTAAAAGAAGAGAACGCTTCATCGGCATTAATAGAAGTATCAACAGAGGTAACAATATTGGCATCCACCTGTTTAAACGAACCGAAGGCGGTAAACTCAAAGCCTTTAGCACCTACCGTAAAGGCAGCTCCGCGCATAAAGTTGTACTCGTTTACCGAAGTGTAAGGACGCAACTTCATACCTTCCCTCTTCACATTCATAACAGCGGGGCTTTTACGCACGCCAAAACCGCTCCAAATCAGCAAACCCTGTCCCAGTCGCACCTCATAATCTCCCAGAGCTAATGCCTTCAATGCTTTGAAATTACGTAGAAAGAGATGACCGCTGTAGTAATCAAAACCCTGTTTGTTGCTGCCCTTAAAGAACTGTTCCCCCGCATCTTTCTCGGCCGTAATACCATAACTAAGCTTAGTGCCGTAAGTGTACCGAAAACGCGCAAACAAATTAAACGGCTTGCCGCTGTAACCCTTACCATCGGTTCGAGTGTAGCCGTCACTCTTTTCAATAATCTGCTTATAACGAGATATAAAAACAAAGTTGCCCTTACTTAGTAACTTCTTGATGGGCACACGTATATCATTAACATCATTATCCACCAATATGTATGGCAGCATTCGATTAATCAAATCTAAATCAAAACCCGAAACCCCTTGCAATTCATATACAGAAAGCAATTGACCGTTCCTGGCAATGTGATCCAACAGATTGCTGATTTGCTGAGCATTCAATAATGGAAAATTGGCCAGGTCTTCGGCACTCGCCTTGTTCAGATTGAGTGGATGAGTTTTGAAGTTCTCCAGTTCATCAATATAAGCATCATAGTCAAAGGTTTCACTTTCACTTTGCTGGGCATTGTTCTCAATTACATCCTGAATATCCGAGCCATCGGGCTGCACCTGAGCGTATATACTTATAGACGAAAACAAGAGGAATACTAAAAGCGGCAAACAGTGCTTCACTATTTCTTACTCTTCTTAGCAAATGAATAAATAAGGGCAGCCTGCGGAGTAAACCCCAGCACCGGATGATAGGATGATGCCAAATCTATGTTCAGCCCTTTGACATTAACTCCAATACCCAAGTTGGCATTAAAAGGAGTGGTTTGAACACCTGCACGTATGTGCAGATACTTGATGGGCCTGTATTCTATCCCTCCTTTAAACTGTGGTTTGTAGTGGATATCCTGTTCATACTCGGCCGCCAATAAAACTTTTGGAGAAGGCTCATAGCCCAAGCCGAACTTGAGCACCGTGGGCAGACGATCTCCAAAAACCTTATCTACTTTGTATGGCACTGGGTTATAGATATGTGCTCCTATAGTTAACACTTTCCATGGCTTGTACTGAAACCCCAACTCAAACGTATAGAAGTTCTTACTGCCGTTTTCAAATATCATCATGCGCAGAAAATCAAACTGCAATCCAATACTAAACTTATCACCAAACTTGCGGGCATAAGCCAATCCGATTTTGGTTTCGTTGTAAAACTTATAGCCATAGTAATTGGCACTAAGCCCAAAAGTCCCTACTTTATTATTGACCGGAATAGCCACCGCCCCGTTAAAGTTATTGATAGAGGCATTCACAAACTTACGGTCGGCATATATCCCTACTGAGTAGTTGGTCATAAAAGCCAACCCGGCCTGATTGGTAGTTGTGCTAAACACATCACCCAGAGTAACAGAAGCATCACCAATAGCTGTTGCTCTGGCTCCGGCAGTCAGATTATCACCACCGGCCAGAGACTTGTTTACCGAAAATAAAAGCAATGCTGCAGCGAGTAAAACTTGTTTCATCAGTTCTAAAGTAATTTCTTTCTATGATTCGTATAACTTTGTGACTTCAAAATCAACATCATGAATTCGATACGTGGAAAATGGGCCTTAATAACCGGAGCTACTTCCGGCTTTGGTAAGGCCACTGCCGATTTGTTTGCCAAACACGGATGCAATCTTATCATTACCGGTCGCAGAGCAGAAAAACTGGAAGCAGTACAACATATATTGGAAGAAAAATATGGCGTAAAGGTTCTCTCCTATTGCTTTGATATCCGGCAAATGAATCAATGTGTGGAAATGGCCAACGACTTAGCTGAGCGGGAAATTGTCCCAGACATACTGGTTAACAATGCCGGATTAGCAGCTGGCAAAAGTAAACTGCAGGAAGGCCTGATAGGTGATTGGGAACGAATGATAGATACCAATATTAAAGGATTGCTCTATATCACCCGATCCATACTGCCTATGATGGTAGAACGGAATGAAGGTCATATAATCAATATTGGTAGTACGGCTGGCCATATAGTCTATCCGGAAGGAAACGTATATAACGCAACTAAATTTGCAGTGAAGGCTTTGAACGAGGCCATTAATCTGGATTTGGTTGGTACCAACATCCGTTGTTGTTCTTTAGACCCCGGAGCAGCAGAAACTGAATTTTCCCTAGTACGATTTAATGGAGACGAGGAGAAAGCTAAAAAAGTATATGAGGGTTTTCAGCCATTACAGGCAGAAGATATAGCTAATACCATCTACTTTATAGTAACTACCCCTGCTCATATGAACATTACAAACTTGGTGGTTTATCCTACCGCACAAAGAAGCGTCTATGTGGTAGACAGAAAATAATACTATCTAACCAAAGTGACATTTCCGGATTTTTCCACTTCCTGACCACTGCTGCAATATCCATTTACAAGATATACGTAAGTGGCTAAATCGGCAGGTTTGCCGTTGATTGTTCCATCCCATCCGTCACTGATGTTCTTACTTTCATAAACCAATTGCCCCCAACGGTCAAACACACGGAAAAAATTTAATGCACGTAAACCTATACCACGAACATAAAGCTTATCATTTAAGCCATCACCGTTAGGGGTAAACGTATTTGGTACAAATACCATATCCGGCTTACATTCAACCACTCTAATTTCTACAAAATCAGTATCCGTGCAACCATACTGGTTAGTTACAACCACAGGAATAGTCTGGTTCTGATTAGCCGTTAAAAAAGGTCTTCGACAGGCAGTGCAGGTCATAGCATCTACCGGATACCACATATAGTTAACATCATCCGGAGATGCAGCCCAAACCTGAATTGTAGTTCCAGGAGTTACCACCTGGTCATCTCCTGCCTCCACTACCGGGTTAGGTGCAATCACTACATGTACAAAATCCGTATCAGGTTCGCAGGTAGAGCTGCTGACTATTACCTGATAAGTATAATCGCCCATAGGAGCACTAAGTAAAGGGTCTTCTATATTAACAGAATTTAAGTACGTGGGCGGACTCCAAACAAATGAAGTATCATTGAATGAAGCATCGTAAACATTTAAGTCAAACCGCACATCTCCACCATCACAAAGTAGCGTATCACTAATTCCGATATCTGCTACTACTTTATCAATCACCCATACTCTTACAATCCTAGAGATAGAACAACCGGTGGAGTTAAATCCGGTTACACGATAAATCATAGAGTCAGGAGGCCATACTTTAGGATTCACAATGGTAGAATCATCCATATACTGAAATGGTTGCCATACTGCTGATGCTACGTTCGGACCAGCTGATAACTGCAGTGTGTCACTTGGGCAAATACGGAATGAAATGCCCGGGAAAATAACGGGCAAAGCATCAACATTAACGGTAATTGTATCTTTAGCTACACAGCCCAGATTGGTAGTGGCCGTTACATAATAAGTAATTGTATCCAATGCGCTTGACACTGTATTCCGGCAGGTATCGCATGTTAAAAAATTTGGTGTCAAGTTGGCCGTCCATTGAAAATAATCCCCTAACGGAAGATTAAACGCTACATAATTACCTCGGCAAACGGTAGTATCAGATGGCAAATCAGGATATGGAATCAATCCCACTACTATAGTATCAACCGGATATGCAACAGTGCAACCTAAACTATCAGTCAGAGTATATACTGGGTAATAATTTCCCGGAACTGTATATGTATGCGTTATATTGATAGAATCTGTAAACGTGGTTCCATCGCCCAAATCGGCCACCATAGATACCGTAGAAAATGCTGAGCCCGTAATATTCACAGTAAGGGGCACACAACCGCTATCTGGATTCGCAGAGAAGTTTCCGATTGGTCCCCGAACTCTTATCAAATCAATGTATGTAATAGAGTCTCTGCAACCGGAAGAGTCCCATGAAATGAGTGTAACATCATAATCACCAGGAAAAAAATAAACATGTAATGGGTTATATGAAGTGCTTGTATCTCCATCACCAAAATACCATAGCCAGTTTAAATCGGTACGATTAGTCGTGTTGTAAAACTGAACAGGGAATGGAGGACAAGGGGAAAATGTAGTAGTTACAAAAAAATCGGCCGTTGGGGTATCTACGTCCATGAAATTAGGTAGAACTAGGGTATCTGAACATCCTAGACTGTTGTTCTTGGCTATCAATGTAACAGAGTAGTTTCCGGTAGCGCCCCATGCATGAACCGGATTTGTCAAAGTAGAGGTAACTCCATCGCCAAAATCCCAAACATAACTACTTGTATTCACTGAAAGATTACTAAATATGACAGACTCGCCAGGACAAACTGCCGTGTCACTCGTAAAATTTGCAATTACATCTTGAGGATTAATCCCTTGGGGATCCTGAGCAGAACAACCATGAGAGTCTGTAATGTAAAGTCTGGCAGTAAAAGGCCCTTCAGAAGTATAGGTATACGTTGGGTTATATACAAAACTGCTATCCCCATTGCCATAACTCCATTGATAGGAGATGATTGTACCATTATATGAGGAACTGCTATCTATGAAAGATACAGTTAAAGGAGTACATCCTGATATTGGAAGAGCATATAATCTCGCTTTAATACCATATACAGTAATATATCCTATCCGTACGATAGTATCAGAACAAGAATCTGTGGGATTGATGGTTAATGAAACAGTATAAGTTCCTGTATCTGTAAAAGTGTGAAACGGGTTTTGCTGACTTGAACCAAAGCCATCACCAAAATCCCAACGCCATGCGCTGGCAAAAACAGAGGTATCTGTAAAATGAACTTTCAATGGCATACAACCCGAAAACGTATCTGCTGTAAAACCTGCTAATGGAGTTCCGATAGCTATGGTTTTGGTAATTGAGTCAACACACCCCGTAGTTAAATTTGTTACTATCAACTTTACATCATAATCTGCCTGCGAAGAATAATTGTGTATAGGATCAGGAATATTAGAAGTTGCTCCGTCACCAAAATCCCAGAACCATGTATCTGCACCTTGAGAAGTATCAAAAAAAGCGACACTTGTTGGATTTGAACAGTCGAAATCAAAGTAAAAATCAGCCTTAGGGACAACAATAAGTATGTAGTCAATCTTTTGTGAATCCGCAGCACAGCCTTGGTTTATCACGGTAAGGTTAATAGTATATGTTCCGGTATCTGAATAATAATGTTTGGGATTTAGTAAAGTGCTGGTTTTTCCATCACCAAAATCCCAGATAAAATTAACGCCAGGACCAACACCCTGTGTAAGGTTGGTAAACTGTATTTCTTGGTTAACACACTGAATAACCGGAGTTGCAATAAATGAAGGATTTAATGTCAAACCGACTTTGATACTATCAGGATATACAAAAGTATCCGTGCAACCCTGTGCATCCCTGACAATAAAAATAGGCTGATAGGTGCCGGGGGCATTATAAATATGTGTGGGATTCTGTTGAAGAGAGAATGTTCCATCTCCAAATGCCCAATTATAATTAGTAAGTGGAACATTCGAACTGCTTGTGTTGGTAAAGTGTGTCGTTAATGGAGTACAACCAGATGCACTGTCTACTGTAAAACTGGCATTCAATGAACCTATTTTTATAGGAGAAGAAAGCGTTTGGCTGGCAATACACCCGCTAGAATTACTCACTGAGAGAGTCACAGTAAAGTTACCATTACTGTTGTAGGTATGTGTCGGATTGGCTATGGTTGAAGAACCGCCATCGCCAAAACTCCATGTATATCCGCTTCCGGGTCCCGATAGATTACTGGTAAAATTAACCGTAAAAGGAGCGCTACAAGCAGATGTATCATCTACTGAAAAAGTAAAGTTAACAGGGTCTGTAACAGTAACATAGGCTGTTTGAGAAATTGTATCGCTGCAAATACCATAGTTAACAATTAAACTAACAGAGTATGTTCCGCTGGCTGCGTATGTATGAAGGGGGTTTTTAAGCGTTGAAGTGCCGCCATCGCCAAAGTTCCAAACCCAAGAGGAAGCAAAATTCGATAAATCAGTAAACTGCACTGGTGCACCGGTACAGGCATTTATGGTACTGGATGTAAATGCCGCAACAATATTGGTGATTTCTACTTGTGTATAAGCAGTATCCTGACAGCCTAGTGTATCTGTAACTACCACAAAAGGGTTATATATACCGGTTGTGTATGTGTTAGACGGATTCTGTAACGCAGATGTCCCCCCATTATCAAAATACCAACTATATGTTAGGTTGCCATTAGATGATGTACCCGAAGCAGTAAAGCTAACCAACTGAGGGGTGTTACACGATTGCACAGGGGTAGCAGAGGCATTAGAAACTGGGTTATTTCCTATTATTACATAATTAGGAATAATCTTACTAGTCTGACAGCCGTTACTATCCTGAGCTACTAATGTAACGTTGTAAATACCTATAGCATTATAGCAGTGGTTTGCATTAAAGGTTTGCACGGGTAACGTACCATCACCAAAATCCCAAACATATTGATTAACGGGGCTTTCTCCAGGTATGGTAAGATTCGTAAAATGCACTGTATGGCAAGGAAAAATGCAGCCATGATTATCGGGGGCTGAGAAATTAACAGCAGCAGGTTCAAAAACACGAATCTGCAAATACTCTGTATCTGATGATGAACCATTCGATGCAATATGTCTCACATTGTAAATACCAGAAACCGGAAATGAGGTTACTGGATTTTGAATACTGGAGGTATTCCCATTATCAAAATCCCACGAATATGTAGTGGGGCCTCCGGTTGACTGATCCTGAAAGTTGACTACTAACGGTGGGCAACCAAACAAAGAGGAAGCGGTAAACTGACAATTCACTTGCGCGAAGGCCAATGAAGCAAAACATAACACCAGAAAACCTATAATCGTAAACTTCCTTCTCACTTGATATTTGTTGTATTTTATAAAGACATAAAACCGATTACAGATGTTGCACCTCAGTTGACAAATCTAGTTCCTGCTTTGTTAAACTGAAAAGCAATTCAAAATGTTTCAAACCAATAAGTTGTATTTACAAACATCTAAACTTTACAACAAAAAACCAGTGTATTTCAATTTTATTTTTGTGTCCAAGTTTGCATCCCCTCAGTAATTTTGTAAAAATACCAACTTTAATTTTTGCTTGTCATTTGAACTAAAATAGTATACATTCGTGAAACCAATAAAACAAACCAATTAAAATGAAAAAACACTACCTGCTCTTGTTATTTACAGCAGCTTATGTTGGGTTAATCGCCCAAACCCCTTTTCAGCGTGTATATAGCACACTGAATACCAAATGCCAGAATGGTGCTTGCCATAGTGCAACCGCTTCGGATGGTTCAGAATCTTTAAAGTTTGATGGGACTATTGATGCTGTTCATGCAGCTATTTTCAAAGTTCCTTCAACTAATGCCAGTTCTCTGGCAAAGCATGAACTTTTAGCCAAACCTCAGCACCCTTATTATAGCTTTTTACTTCGTAAAATTGCTGGTGCTTCTTTCGATACGGATTTAGCCATTGATACAGCAACCGAAGGCTCATTGATGCTTGACATCAACGGTCAGCAATTGACCAATAAAGAGATAGAGTTCATCCGCCAGTGGATAGCATTTGGTGCTAAAAAAACTTATTCCGGCAGCGAGCCTCAACCCAACTATCAGCTTGTCAGCGATTTTTATGATGAGTTAACTGCAACCGGTATTAATCGTTTTATTGCTAAACCGGCTAAACCTGCTCCGGGAACCGGAATACAGTTAAGAATGGGCCCTATCTTTTTACCAATTACCGGAGAAATTGAGCAGGAATACTTACAACAACAGGAGGTTAACTTCCCTTATTTACCCGAAGTAACAAAGATTGAAGGTATTATGAATCAACAGTCTCACCACTTTTTACTTTTTAAGTTTGATGATACTACCGCTGCTCAAAACAGTAATGCTGCCGATAAAACCAATATGGCGAAAGTTACTTTATTAGGAATTACTTCTTTCGATGGCGATAAAAGTTTGACTGCTTCATGGCAGAATGATGCAGAGTTAGTATTACCAGAAGGAACAGGATTGTTCTGGGAACAAAAGACCGTTCTTGACATGAATTATCATATTAAGAATTTCAGTGCCACTTTTGTATTACCAACTGATTTTTACTTCAATGTTTACTTCAAACCAAGAAGTCCATCTACAATTGAGATGAAATCGCAGTTATCTCAAAATATTGCAGGCCTTATTATTGCCCCAGGTCAGCACACTATGACCTATGATGATCCGGTAAATAACGGAACTAAACATACACGGTACCTATGGATGACGGCCGGCCATACCCATGAATGGGGAACAACTTTCGATTTGTATCAGAGAGACACTCTCGGGAATTTAGGAACGGCTAAAGTATATGATGGGGGTGGCTTGGAAACAAACAATGGTTCTTTTTATGACTATAGCACAGGAACCTGGGATTGGCACCACCCTCCTATTGAATATTGGCCAAACCTTTTACCAATTAAGTTTGGTAAGTATGGTAACAAAAAAGCCGGTTTAGTATCTGTAGCCAATTACAACAACACAACAGGAAGTTTCCTGACCTTCAGTACACAAACTGATGGAGAAATGCAATTATGGTACTACATGTATACTCTGCAGCCATTGACTACCGTAAATTCCATTAATAACCCATCGGAGAAAGGACTGTATTTTGAAGTAATGCCAAATCCGATGAACAATACAGGTAAATTGGTTTACAATCTGGAAGAAGATGCTGTTGTTGAATCTTATATTACCGACCTTACAGGTAAGGCAGTTGCTCATCTCTCAAAAGAGAGTCAGAGTGAAGGAACGCATGAGATATCTATTACCGATCAAAATCTTTCTGCAGGTATTTACTTTGCATCATTGAACATTAACGGCACTGTTTATACCAAGAAGTTTATCATTGCTGAATAGACTACTCAAATCGGCAAATAAAAAAGGATGGACATTTGTCCATCCTTTTTTATTTAGAACAATCTCTAAATATTATAGTTTACCATTCGCCTTCCTCCATTCAAGTTCAGCTAAGAGATAAGTGTAAAGAGACTGCAGATAATTGAACTCCGTTTCTTTTAAAGTTGTTTCGGCATCCAGCACTTCCTGATAAGTAGCCAGCGAATTTTGGTATCGGGCATTTACATCTTTAACCACTTCTTCCGCCAGTTTTACATTTTCTTTTATAAGCAGGAGATTTTGTGACGCATTTATATAATTGATAGAGGTATTTTGCAGTTGGTAATTGATCGTATTTCTAAGACTTGCCAGATTATTTTCATTCTTTTTGATAACTAACTTTTGCTGATTACTCAGAGAGAGTTTCTGAAGACCATCAAAAACAGGTATGGTAAGTTTCAAACCAATGTAAGATGACCAGAACCATTTATCTTTTGAAAAAACATTTTTATTGTCTATTCCTTGACCGCCAATGTATCCATAGCCGTTAAGAGTGGGTGCATATCCCATGTTTATCTTTCGCAGTTGCAACTTATTTAATGTTTGATTCATGCCTTCTGTTTTCAACTCAACACGATTTTGTTCGGCTGATATAAAATCAGGATAATCAGGTAAGGTTTCCAAACGAATATCACCGGGCAGAACATCTGTCAATTCAAGTTTGGTACCCAGAGGAGCACCTACAATCTGACTTAGATTAGCGGTGGATGTTTTGATTGAATCCTGTGCTATTTTCAACTGATACTTTGCATTCGACAAATTGAGATAGGCGCGGCTCATATCAGTCTTCAAAGCATTCTGATTATCAAACTTCACTCGGGTATCATCATACGCTTTTTGAAAACGTTCAACGCTCTTAGCAGCCTTGGCTACCCGTTCTGCATTGAGCAAAACCAAATAATAAGCTTTCGAAACATTTACTTTCAATTCAATCAATGCCTGTTGCATTTGCAGATAGGCGAGCTGTTTTTGTTGTTTCGCATATTGCATGTCTGTAATAGCCGCCATATCCAAAACAGGTTGGTTTAAATCTACTCCTGCTGTGGCCGAATACTTAGTTCCCTGTTGAATAGTCTTCTCTTCATCTAAGCCGGTAAGCGGATTCGGGAACTTCAGAGCTATCTGTCCTAACTTTAGATTGTCACGAAAATCAACGTTACCATTCATCTTAGGGAGATACTTGGAAGTAGCTTCCAACTGCTTGGCTGAAGCTATCTGCTGATCTACCTTGTAGTTCTGAAAAGCAGGTTGATTCTGAATGGCATAATTAACAGCCTGCTCCAAACTTAATTTAACCGTTGTTTGAGCAGACAAACAAGAACATACAGAAAGTCCCAAAACCAGAATAAAACTCTTTTTCATGACAGATTTTTTTTCGAAAAACAAAAAACGATATAACCTCTTAATTTCAATAAATGAACTGGCTGAACCGTTGAAAAATATAGTTTAAACGAAGATATGTGTTATAGCCGGTTTTGGACGAAGCTAAAATGCGCTGTTAACATGATTATAAACAGGTGCATGAACATTATTACTTTCGATTACTCATTATGGGAAAAGAAGCAATCAGTGTTTTCGATATTTTTAAAATAGGGGTAGGGCCTTCCAGTTCACACACCTTAGGTCCCTGGCGTGCAGCCGAACGATTTGTAAACGAAATTAAGATGGCCGGCAAGCTGGAGCAGATTGTTTCAGTTGAGGTATTCCTGTATGGCTCATTGGCTAAAACCGGAAAAGGTCACGGTACAGACATTGCCGTTATACTCGGATTAAACGGAGAAGACCCTGTCACATTCAATACATCCACACTCACCGCAACCATTGATTCCATTAAGCAGAATAAGCAGTTGAAACTGGCGGGAACTCATCTCATTGATTTTGATGTGGAAGATGACTTAGTATTTCGGAGAAACGAATCACTCCCCTTTCATCCAAACGCATTACAGTGCAAAGCGCAATTTATTAATGGTGAGCTGAAGCAAGAAACCTATTACTCGATAGGTGGTGGTTTTGTGGTGAAAGAAGGCGAAGACCCTTCCAAGCAAGCTGTTGTTTCGCTGAAATATGATGTGCATGATGCGGACGAGTTGCTGCAAAACTGTATGCGGGCAGGGCTTAGCATTTCGCAGTTGGTGGCCGAGAATGAAAAAGCCTGGCGAAGCGATGAAGAAACAAGCAGGGGGATTCTGAACCTGAAGGAAGTGATGTTTGACTGCATCTATCGCGGATGTCATTCGGTTGAGAGTATGTTGCCGGGCGGCCTCAATGTAACCCGAAGAGCAGCCCGCATGAATAAACAGCTGCTGAAAAACATTTCATACCAGGGTTACCGGGAGTGGCTGGAAGCTATACGGCATACAAACCGCTCGTTTACCAATACCATGAACTGGATCAGCTGCTTTGCCCTGGCGGTAAATGAAGAGAATGCATCTTTTGGAAGAGTAGTAACCGCGCCTACCAACGGAGCAGCCGGTGTTATTCCGGCTGTGTTAATGTATTACCACCTGTTTGCCGGTGGCGAACAGGATGAACAACTGATACAGTTTATGCTTACCGCAGCCGAGCTGGGCAGTTTATTTAAAAAGGGGTCAACCATCAGTGCCGCTATGGGTGGTTGCCAGGCAGAGATTGGCGTATCCAGTGCCATGGCGGCCGGGGCGCTTACCGAATGTTTAGGAGGCAATCCATCGCAAGTGATGCAGGCGGCCGAAATAGCTATGGAGCATCATCTGGGCATGACCTGCGACCCGATTGGCGGCCTGGTTCAGATTCCTTGTATTGAGCGCAATACCATGGGCGCTATCAAAGCCATTACCGCCTCTCAGTTAGCCCTGCAAAGCGATTCGGATTTAATGAAAGTATCGCTGGACACGGTGATTAAAACCATGTGGGAAACCGCCAAGGATATGAACAGCAAATACAAGGAAACAGCCGATGGCGGACTGGCCATCAATATTTCCATCAACCTGCCGGAGTGCTGATGCGGCTTCTGTAAAGACCTTGTTTCCTTACCCTTTCCCGGAGTCTTCGGTAAAGTATTGATAGAAATACGGAAGGGTTTCAATGCCCTTGAAGTAATTAAACACTCCGTATTTCTCGTTAGGCGAGTGAATGGCATCGCTGTCCAGACCAAAACCAAAGAGCACCGATTTAATACCCAGCACTTTTTCAAACATGGTTACAATGGGAATACTGCCACCGGTACGGAGCGGTATCGGAGTTTTACCAAAGGTTTTCTCCATGGCTTTAGCCGCAGCTTTGTAAGCAATACTATTCGTAGGAGTTACGGCTGCTTCGCCACCGTGGTGAGGCATCACCTTCACGGAAACACAGGCCGGAGCTATCTTCTTAAAATGTGCTTCAAACAGCTGCATAATTTCTTCGCTGCTCTGGTTAGGCACCAAACGCATCGATATCTTGGCATAAGCCTTAGATGGCAACACCGTCTTGGCCCCCTGACCGGTATAGCCGCCCCAAATTCCGTTTACATCCAGTGTAGGGCGGATAGATACCCGCTCCAGCGTTGAGTATCCTTTTTCGCCCAATACATCCTGAACATCGAGATGCGCTTTATACTCATTGATATCAAACGGAGCCTGAGCCATGGCTTCCCGCTCTTCAGCCGATACAGTTTCTACCTGATCGTAAAAGCCGGGAATGGTAATTCTGCGGTCGGCATCGTGTAGGGAAGAAATCATATCGCACAGAATGTTGATAGGATTGGCAACAGCACCACCATAAACCCCGCTGTGTAAATCGCGGTTGGGGCCGGTTACTTCTACTTCCAGATAACTGAGCCCCCGCAAGCCGGTGGTAATGCTCGGAGTATCGTTCGATATCATGGAGGTATCGGAAATCAGTATCACATCGGCTTTGATCTTCTCTTTGTTTTGCGTGGCAAAGGTTTCCAGATTCACCGAGCCTACTTCCTCCTCTCCTTCAATCATAAACTTCACGTTGCAGGGCAATACGTTGTTGCGCACCATCATCTCAAACGCTTTCACATGCATATACATCTGGCCCTTATCATCGCAGGCACCGCGGGCGTAGATGTTGCCATCTTTCACCACAGGCTCAAAGGGCGGGGAGTTCCACAGGTCCAGCGGGTCGGCAGGCTGCACATCGTAGTGGCCGTAAACCAGCACAGTAGGCAGGGCCGGGTCAATCAGCTTTTCGCCATACACTACCGGGTAGCCTTTAGTAGCACATATTTCGGCTTTATCTACCCCAGCCTGAAGCAGGGCGTCTTTTACAAATTCGGCAGCGCGGTTTACATCGGCTGCATACTTTTCATCGGCACTGATGCTGGGTATGCGGAGCAAATCGAGGAGTTCGTTCAGGTATTTTTCTTTGTTCTGTTCCAGGTAGGGTTTTAAGATATCCATAAGGCTGATTGGTTAAGAGTTGTTTGTTTTAGATGGATAGAGGCGGGGGCGAATATAGAGAAAGTGATGATGGTAGGAATAGCCCGGGGCGATGGATTTTGCGAGGGATTGAGGAACGGAGATTTTCAAGGATGTATGAACGGGGCGTTTTAACGGAACTATGGTTTTGTTGTGGAGTATCGGGAGAGGATAGGGTAAGACAAAAACGTTTGGAGGGAAGAGCAGAAACGCTGGAGGGAAAGGCTGAAATGGTTTGGGGGAAGACAGAAACGTTTTTGGGGAAGCAGAAACGTTTTTGGGAAGGCAGAAATGTTTGAGGGAAAGGCAGAAATGGTTGGGGGAAGACAGAAACGTTTGGGGGAGAGGCAGAAATGCCGGGGGGAGAGGCAGAAACGTTTGGGGAAAAGGCAGAAATGCCGGAGGGAGAGGCAGAAATGTTTGGGAGAATGGTAGAAATGCACTTCTCCTCTCCTTTTAGAAAGGTTAGCCTGATGGCTTGGCATTGGCAGCGAGTAGAAAGGATGCTAAACCTACCAAAATTTATGGCCGCTGAGGCCGCTTGGTGGGGGTATCGTTTGGTCAAAAAACGGGTGTTTTGGGGGTGGCCGAAAATGTCATTCGTCCTTGCAAAGCCGTCATTCGTCCTTGAAAACCGGTCAACGGGATAATAGTTGAAAAAATATGGATTGGATTTTTAAGGTTTGTGGGGGGGGGGCTTTTGCAAGTAAGTAATACCTTTTATTTTAGAAACATGAAATGGAAAGCCGAGCCCATTATACATCATAACGAAGCCCGCATTGCCGTGTATTTTGAATACAGCAAGGAAGCCAACGCGCGGGTGCGCCAACTAACCGGTGTAAAATGGAGCAATACCCTAAAAGTATGGCATGTGCCCGATAACGATGTTTACCGCCAACAGTTTAAACTGCCCGCCCGAAACCTGACGGTACAGCACCTGGCTATAAAGAAAGAAAGCATTATCCGTTTACCGGTAGCCGAACAGCAGCGCTTGCTTGAATTTGAAAACCTGCTGCGTGTAAAAAAATACAGCGAAAGCACCCTGCGCGCCTACCGCAGCGAGTTTATTGTTTTTCAGAAAATTGCAGCCCCCCGTATAGATATAGATGCCCTTACCCAAGAGCAGTTAAATGCCTATTTGCTATACCTGATACAACACCGTAACTATGGCGAGAGCCAACTGAACATGGCGGTGAGTGTGCTAAAATTTTATTACGAAAAAGTAAGTCACCAGCCGCGCCTTAATTTTGTATTGCCCCGTCCGCGCAAAAAGCGGGTGCTGCCCAAAGTAATAGCCAAAGAAACTATTACCAAACTGCTTCACGCACCGGCCAATGAAAAACACAAAACTATGCTTATGTGTGCATACGCAGCCGGCTTGCGGGTAAGCGAAGTGGCTGCCCTAAAGGTAAAGCATATAGACAGTAAACGCATGACCATACGTATAGAGCAAAGCAAAGGCAAAAAAGACCGATACGTAATGCTGAGCGAAAAACTGCTGATACAGCTACGCACTTATTTTAAAGCCTATAAACCCAAAGTATATTTGTTTGAAGGGCAATATGGCGGAGCCATAAGCACCCGCAGCATACAACAAGTGTTTACCAATGCCAAACAAAAGGCCGGTGTAAATCAGGACGTAGGCATACACAGCCTGCGCCATAGCTTTGCCACACACCTGCACGAAAGCGGCATAGATATTAAATATATAGGCGACCTGCTGGGCCACAACAGCATAAAAACCACCAACATTTATACCCACGTAAGCAAACGCGAGATTGGAAAAATACGAAGCCCTTTAGATGAATAAAGGACTTGCG
>JAXLUN010000005.1:0-332243 GCA_046329535.1 Chitinophagales bacterium | reverse complement strand
AGCGGTTTTGAGTCGTATCTAGTATGGAAAATAGTAGCTGTGCCTGTAGGGTGTCTGCCTCTATCCAGGCTATGCCGGTATGACCGCCTTTTGAAGCAAAGGCTGGTTGGGGAGATTCCTCCGGTATATCAAAAAAGGCATTGGTATCCATTTCCATTGAGCGGGAATAGTTATTATACCAGGCAGCCATACCTGAACGAAACAGGCTATCCAGGCCGGTCGGGAAGTTGCCAAAGGGTTTTGGCTGGTCGCCATTGTTTCTTGGCCAGATAACTCCGTTTAGTATTTCATTATTGGCTTCGCACCAGCCGGAGGCACCGCATAGTTTGCGTTTAAACCAGCCCACGGCTCCTGTTAAGGCTACTTTACCTTTGATTAGTATATCGCCCCCAAAATCGAGGCTGGATTCAAAATCAGGTGCTGTTTTAAAGTTATAGGCAGCCCCGATACGACCTATGGCCTGTAAGGACGCCTGTATGCCGGCAATGTGCTTATTGACCAGGCTGCCTGTTATCCGTACTTCACCTGTTATCTTGGCACCTATACAGGCATTACTTAACTCCCCGTTACTGCCTTCTATAAAGCCAAAATCCCCGTTATTATCCAATCCTACATAACAATCTACCGATACCCCACCTTCTACCTTTAAGCCTGCTCCTACTGATACGGAGGCGGGTTTGATCATAGGCAAGGGTAAGGTCTTGTCCCGCATGTTAAACGTAAAGAACTCTTTGCTGTAGCTAAAGTGTCCCGTAATGACCGGATTTAGCTCGGCATCAATGCTTACGTTTAAACCGGATATGTTGTCTAGGTCAAACTCATTGGTAGTTACATCTTCTCCAAAAGCAGAAAGAGTATATTCAAATACAGCATGGTCTCCGGATAAGCTGCCATCCTCTAGATTATACTCCCTGAAAAGGACGATGCTACAATCTGAAAAGCCGAACTCTTTGCCGCCGATGCCTATAATTTCATCGTCAATTTCCGCAGAAGAATCGGGCATGGAAATTACAAACTGTAAATAAGCAATACCTGTATCGTTCATACTATCGACAATGATTTCAAGATTGTCGTTGCTGATACCAGCCGGTTCAGCAATCATACTAAAATTATAAGGGTCTGATTCATCAATGAAATCGCCATTAGCGTCGTAATAATGGGCGACTAAGGCCACTGCGGTACTATCCAGTTCGCCCATATCCAAGGTATCTATATAGTCTGCTCCATCTTCGATAGCCAGCGTAGAATCCAAAACTTCGCCCTGGTCATCTATTACGCATACATAAACAAATAGTGTTCCGGATGGTGCTCCGGAAATGGTGAGTGTATTTTCAAATCCCGAAGCCCCTTGAATAAAAACTGGGTCACCGGAAGTAGTAATAGAAGTAGTGATAGTGCCTGCAGTACCAAAGGCAAGGATGCAGCTAAGAGAAAACAAACAGGCGGAAATGATTTTATAAAACAGGTTTTTCATAATGGTAGTTTGGGGCTGGGGGTTAATTGATTTTTTGGATAAACAGGTTGGCGTATATCTCGTCTTCGCCGGAATTTGTAGGGTTGCCTGCTGAATAATTGGAAGTACCCGATGGGAATACAGAATAATCCAAAAACTGTTGGAGAACTACCGTGGTAACAGTGGTTACGGTAAATGTACCTTCCAAAGTTTGTGTATAGGGTTCGGTTAGTACGGCTCCGTTTAGGTTTTGCCGGTAGGCACTTAGCTTGTTCCCTTTGCCTAGCACAAGGGTAGTGTTAGTGCTTGTATTGCGTAGCCGCAGGTTGACAGTTGCATTTAAAATAGCATAGCTATAGGTAGTATTGTAAGGCACATTGAAAGCCCAGCCGCTTGTTGCATGGACGTAATAAGTGCCGGGTTGCAGGGTAATTGTATTACCTGTGCGCGTAATGGCCGAACCGTTTAAGGATTCATTGTTGTTTAGCTGGCGGGGAGACCAAACGGAATCGGCGAGTGTGGTAATCGAGCTTATACCCGATGGTAGTCTTTCTGTAAACACAGCATAATCAGCCCAGGCACTACCTGTTACTCCGGTTCCTCCTGTCGGCCCCGTTACACCATCGGCACCTGTTGCGCCAGTAACGCCATTTAATCCCGTAGCTCCGGTTGGTCCGGTATTGCCGGTAGCACCCGTGGCTCCTGTCGCTCCGCCGCCACTCCCCGTTGGGCCGGTTGCTCCGGTAGGGCCCGTAGGCCCTGTAGCTCCCCCTCCGCTACCTGTGGGACCCGTTGCTCCTGTGGCACCAGTTGGTCCAGTAGCACCGCCACCAGCCCCTGTTGCACCGGTTACTCCCGTTACTCCGGCACTACCTGTAGCTCCTGTCGGACCTGTGTTTCCGGTAATACCAGTTGTGCCCGTTGCTCCCGTAGGGCCAGTATGACCGCTACCACCGCCGGAACCTGAACTCTTTGCATATAGCGCATAGGGAACGCTAAGCAGTTGTTGCGCACCCATATCTGTAAAATTGTTACCGCCTGTAGCATCTAACTCTATTTGCAAATAGTAGTTACCCAGCGCCCAGTTGATCAGGCTGAAGTTACCGGCGACAACAGTACCAGTGCCGATGGCAAAAGCAGATAGTCCGAATTCATTGGTGGTATCAAGGTGGGTTTCCTGGTAGACTATGTTACCGGAAATACTTCCCTGACGGATAGTCGTTCTGAAATTTACAGCTTGGCTGGCAACTATCTGCCCGCTTGCATTGCGCACTACTGCCTGGTAGTTGAAGGCTTGTGGGATTTGTGCGGATAGTCGGGTGATAAATAAAAGGCAGGCTATACTTAGCCAAAGGGGTAAAAGGTTCTTTTTCATAAAGGTGGTTTTATACCACAGAAAAAGAGAAGGGTGCCTGAACTCACTACCTCATTTCAAGCAGGTACCGCGAAGCACCCCAACGGAATAAGAATAATGAGGAAGCACCCCGAATTGGGGCGTCCCCTGCATCATTCCCTCCGTTGTTTGAAATTCGCGGTTTCGCTTGAAGAGAAAATACAGCTAACGCTGTTATTTAAATAAGAGATTTAGTTATCCTTAGCTTTATCTATAGTTTTAGTTTTGATTCGAAATCGAAAGTACGATATCCACTTTACTTTACATAATGCAAATATTAAGGTAAGATGAGATTTTATAATTCCAACTTGAAACAAACAGTTAAGATTCCCAAACCTTCTCACTTTCGTTTTTGGGGATGTAAGAATCAATTAAATCTTGCATTTCAATTAATTTAAAAGGAAAAGGATTAACGGTAATTTCTTTATAGCGAATAAAATCAACGTTCAACAACTTAAAGAAAGGCTCGCTCTGAAATGTTCCAAAATGCGTCAATATCTTCTTCATTTGTGAGCCCTTGTCTTGTTTGTGCTGATAGCCGTGTGTTCTTCCAACAAAATATTGTTGTTGTGCTTCATCAAACCAAATACCCGTGTACATAGAAAAAATTCCATCTTGTTTTAATCCCTTAATTTGAACCTTTGTTTTTTCATTCAGAAATTTTACGAAGGGTCTTTCGTCTTTTGACCCGAATATCTGCTTAAGAAAACCGTTTTCCCCTTTACCGTATTTCATTTTCAAATCCTCGTAACTCAAAATCAGGTCTTCAATGTCTTCGTCAAGAAAACCATTGAACTGTTCTGAAAGAATTTCGGAATCCTTCGACTTAAATTCTGACTTGGGTCTTAGCTTTGTTCTTTCAGCAATTCTTTGCTTAATTTCCTCTTCGTCATAAAATGCTCTTTCTGGTATATCTACAATCTCAATAACCGAATCGTTGCTGAAAATGATTCTATGACTATCAAAATCAAATTCCTTTTTACCTCCGAATGGATTATGATAATTGTAAATGCTCTCAAAAATCTTCTCGGCATTAAGGCTACTGAATCTCGAAGTAACCTTTTCTAAAAGCTCCCCTGCGGTTTCAAATTTTTCAATTACCAAATTGTCACCCTCTACGAACAACAAATAATTCCTGTAAGCGAAACAATGCGTTTTCAGAATTTCATTATGCGGTAGGAATGCTGCGTTTTTATTAAGTAAAGTTCTTTTTAGAAAAAGTTGTGAAATACAGATGCCCAGATTTCTCTGCAAATCTTTTTCGTTTAAACCCTCATAAGTCAAATAATCTTCTTTACTTGTTTCTGAATCCCTCGCATCATCATCAAAATAATTCTCATTGATGCAAATTCCTTGTTTCGCGATTTCCTTGTGATTAACGCTCTCTTTAAAGGTTCTGTAAGGGTCTTTCTCGTCTTTAAACCGTTCCTCAAAATCTTCTTTGTTATAGTCCATAACAAACAAACAGCTCTCACCGCTCTGTAAATTATCTATGGCTTTTTCGTTAAACAAAACCTCTTCATTGCTTTGAAAAATTTCTTCCAATTTTTTTTTCTTAACTTTTCTTTCATCAACCAGAGAAATATCGAAACCCTTTATATCAAGTCCAGTCCGCTGTTTCTCGACATCAACCTTTGTTAGATGCAGTTCCTTGGAAATGGCTTTAATTCCATAAGCATTCAAAAATTGAAGAAACTTATTTGTAAACCGCTCCAGCAAAAATGCTTTTGAAGATTCATGCTCGGAAGAATCAAAAATTGAGTGATAGTTGATTTTAGTTTTTGTGTTTCCAACGAAACCAGCCTTGGGCTTTGCGAAAAGCAAACCTTTAAACCCTTTAATTTCTTTTCGCTTTAGTTGTTTGAAGAATGATTGCCCGTTAGCTATGGATTGTCCGTAAATAACTTCCTTTTGGTAATACTTTGCTTGTTCATCCTCCGAAATGTTTTTCAGTCGGTTGGCTTCATCCTTTATGTAAAATTCCATCGCCTCCGTGTTTCTGAAATTATGGGTAATATCAATTTTCAAAACTGTTGCCCATGTCTTGCCTCTGTTTACACTTGCATGTAAAAAAAACTTGTCGTTGCTAACAAAGGTTTCTGTGAGTTCAAAATATTTCGCAAGTAACAATTTTACAAGTATGTGAAACTGCCCTCTGGTATTATAATTCTCAAAAGCAGATGATGGAAGTTTCTTCTCCTCATACTTTAACTCTGGAACTGATTCTCGGTTTGGAACTAATACATAAAGCTTTTTAGATGGGATATTCAGGTAATAGGGTATATTTAAATTATCCTTTGCCCAGTTGTGCAAAATGGCATACTCGTTATACTTATCCTGTATGTATGCTGGTAAATTAAATTGCCAAATCGAATTTTCATCCTTCAGTTTTTTAAACGAAGATTTTTCTAAGTCAAAAAGGAGGGATGATGTCTTACATACTTGCTGTTTCATGGATGCCTATAAATTTTAAAGATGACTGAAACTCTGCTGATAACTGATTAGGGTCGGAAGGATTCAGAACACTTGGAATTATTCTAATACAACTGTCTTTTTCGTAGGTAACCGGATTCATCTTCTCATCAAAGAAATCAGGCTTTAGCCGTTGCTCTGAATATAAGTTGAGAATATAAAGAATGGGGTTTTCAGTTTGCCTTTTAATCGTCTCAAATTTCGATTTTATTTTTTGTGTAAGCTCTTTGGAATTGATTTCTGTATCGTAATTCCTATCGGTTGGCTTCAGTGAAAACTTATCAATGGTGTGTGGTGAAAAGTTTTTAAAATCAAAATAGATTGGGAGGTCTTTCACCTTGGCATCAATTACCTCAAACAATGAATTGTCCAACTCATTAAGTCCGTCAAGCAATACTCCATGATGATTCAACAGAAAACTGATTGCTTGTTCCCCAACTGCTCCTAAAAGGATTGCCTGATATATGTAAGGTGTGAGGATGTGATTTACCAGATTCGGCTTGATTTCGAAGGCTGTTGGATAGCCGTTTCTTTCAAAGAGTTGCTTCAATAGATTGTTCTTCGAAATAGTTTTATAAGCGGTGTCCAAATTCCAAGTCGTTAGTTTCTTGTGGGCAGCTAATTCCCTATAAACCTTAAGCTTATCTGTGTCAATAAACAACTCTTTGTTTCTATTGATAAATTTGGTTTCAAAAGCCAGGTCTCTTTTGATGTGAATAGTCTTGCCAATCGTTTCGATATTGATTCGAGTGTCAAAGTCATGCTTTAAAAGTGTGACTCTCAATGCTGCCCATGCTTCTTTTATTTCCCTTGAAACAGTTTCATCATATTGTCCTTGCCGAACTTTCGCTACTTCGCTGAGAATTTCACCTTCAATCAGCTGTCGCGAAAACGTTTGCTTCGGCTCAAATGTTTTCTGTGCGTTGAGTTCAATCGTTATTTCTCTGCGATTCGCTTCTTCAATCACGGCATTGTGAACTTCAATAATCAGGGCCGAGGTTATGTCTTTTCTTTGCTCAACAAGGTCCCTAAAATTTTCAGATGAAATGAACCGATAAAAATCCATGAATACATCATAGTCAAGTGTAACTTCTACCTCTGGGACTTTTTCATTCCTACGCTCAATTCGTCCTAATGCTTGATGATAAAGTGCAATCGCATTTAGAATTTTTTCATCCGCTTTATCCTTATAAAGATTGTTGATTTTCGATATGTTTATTTTGTAAGATGCTTTCGCATCTCTCGCACTCAAGCAAACATTAAATTGACCAGTATCAAATTGCCCCGCATCTTTTAATTTCCACAAATACCAAAGTGCTTGCTTTTCATTGTTCTTGTAATCCGAAAATTCCTTGCTGTCGTCAAACCAAAAATGCTGTGGCTCCAACAAATGGATTCCTTGAAAATCCTCTTCAAAGGCTCCCATATTTTGATAACAAGGAAGATTGATTCCGTTGCTTGCGGATTTGTATTGGGTAATTACAAAAACTTTGTCCTGCATTGCAAAGCACTTCCTATAATTTTCTAAATATTCTGGGTCTTCTTGTAATTTTCTCGCATCAGGTGCATCAAGAAACAAAACAGAACACTGCTTACCATTAAGAGTTACATTGAAAAACTTATCATTCTTTTCATGGAATCTTGTTGAGTGGAAAATTTGCCTATCCACTTGATAAAACAAGAGGTGGTTTTCGTTTTGTTTATAACCGAAAATCTCTTTTATATCGGCAAACGTAGTTGCGAAAATAAGGTGAGAAAACTTGTGTCCATTGATAGCTTTGTAAAGCGTATCAAACATTCTTAATAGTCTTTCATATCTTGGTTTAGCATGGTATTCTGTCTCATTCTGCTTCTCAAAATCTCTGTTTTGCAACTTGCTCTTCAGAATTACCCCGACTGGATGTTCCTCATTCAATAGTCCAGCTATCTTCAATGACACTTTCGTCTGTCGAACATCTCGCTTTGCATTTCTTCTTGCTCTGATAATGTCATAATCTTCCTCATCCAACTGAATATATGTTGCGTTTTCCTTTAGCCACTCAATGTTGAAGCACTTTTGTGTTCTCGGAATATCTGTAGTTGCCGAAAGGGCAAATACCAAATTGCTGTCAGAAAGTTTGGCAATTACAGCCTCGGGTGACGTGAAAAGTTCTACTTGTCCTAACTCCGCGCTATTCGGGTCAAAACTTTGTGCGCGCTTTGCCAACTTTACCAGTCGGAAACCGATTTCATAAGGAGATTTGTCTTTGTATGCTTCGTAATCTCTACCTGATTTCTTTTTTGTTCTGTGATAAAGGCAGTTCTCGTTTATGTAGGTTTCATACTTACCGCCAAAGTTGTCATTTTTTTGATTCCAAATAGCCTGGATTATTTCAGAAACTAAATTTTGATTTCGTTGGCAATAATGAAACACCCCAAGTAATTTGCTTGTTGCAATTGCCAAGATGTTGAACAACTGAAATGGAGAAACGGATTCAACGGTTTTTCCTTCTTGAATATACCAGGAGTTGTTTTTTTCTTTAAGGAAGAATGGCTTTGGAGTTATGATTTCATTGGTTTGAAAAAGCATGTAGGGTCGTCCATTCTCTTCGGGCTTGCCGTCCAATCTGAAGTCCATAACATTTGGGAAATTTAAGCCCTTCTCTTTCATTGCCTCATCAATGTATTTAATAACCCCATTGAACTTTTCCTTCAACCCTTTCAATTCCTCGGTGCTATCCCAAAACTCAGCTTGCGACCAGTGCTTGAATTTTTCATAGAATATTTTTACAAACTCTAACGGATTTATGATTGAAGGTTCATCGCAAAGTATCTTCATGATTTCCTGTTCGAGAAAATCAAATTCGTCCAGAAAAACAATTTTGTTTTCAATGGATGCTATCTTAATGTCTTTCTTTCCATCAAAAAAACCCATTAAAACTTTCTGAATAGTTACAAGCAGAATATTTGTTTCATTATTGTTTTCGAACTCCACATAAGGGAACAGTCTCCAAACGAATTGATTTCCTTTCAACTTGTCGTGAAGAGCTTCATCGTTTCTGCCTATAGCAATAAATTGAGCTTTAAAAATTCTAAAGAGCTCATCACACTCCGCACCTAAATCCTTATCAAGAGCTTTTAAGAGAGAATTGTTTTTTTGTTTGCCCTCCTTTAGTAATTGAACTTTACTGTCAATACTATCAATAAGTTTATTCAGCTTTGCCTTACGCTTGCCTTTGCTCTTGTATATTTCGTCATACTTAAAAAAATCATTCGCTTCAAGGTTTTCAATCAATTCGTCAAAGAGATTTGTTTTTAGTATATCAAGGACTATTTCTCTATTTCCCTTCAGATAGCAGCACTTGAAATTTGCCTTTTCGAATTCTCGTTTCTGCTCTGTAATTAAGTTGTGGCGGTTGGTGATATAAATAAGTTTCTTCTGTTCTTCCTTGTCTGAATTCAGATACTCTTTAGCAGCTTCTCTCATTCCATGCGTCTTACCTAAACCAGTGCCACCCAAAACCAACTTCAATCCATTATCTTCTTTGTTAATAGTGCGGAGATAGTAGTCCTTATATTCTAATTCCATGGCCGCTTTATTTTGTAATGATTCTTTCAAAAATAATTAAAGCTTACTCGAATGCGGAAATCAATTTAAAGGCTTTCAACAGACAAATATCATGAAGGCTGTTATCTTCCCTCACAAATTGACTTCCCACCTTTTTTCAGTTCAATTGTATTATATGAACTAAAATGTTGTTTTTTCAAACACTTATTACTTCAACCTTGCTTTTTCCGCTCTGTTGTTTACTTACTCTGATTTGTACCGGTATTCGTTCTGTCATCTCCTGAACGTGTGAGATTACCCCTACTTTTCTGCCTTGGTTATGAAGCCGCTCCAATGCGTCCATTGCGATATTCAACGTAATCGGATCGAGAGAGCCAAAGCCTTCATCAATAAACAAGGATTCTACTTGCATACGGCTACTGGATAGCGAGGCCAAGCCTAATGCTAGCGCCAGTGATGCCAGGAATGATTCGCCGCCGGAAAGGGAGTACACGGTGCGCACTTCATCGCCCATGTCCTGATCTATCACCTGCAATCCCAACGTATTCGGTATGCGCTGGAGCAGGTAACGATTACTTAGCACGCCTAGGTGGATATTGGCATAGCTAAGCAAGACATCCAAGGTATATTCCTGAGCTATTAGCCGGAACTTTTTGCCATCCGCTGACCCTATAATTTCGTTAAGCTTAGCCCAGTTTTCTGCAATAAGTTCTTTGGCTTTAATACTCCCCAATAGATCGCCTATCCTCTGTCTATTGGCGAGATCTTGCTGTAGCTGGAAACCAATCTCATTATTTTGCCGAACCTGCTGTTGTAAGTTTATTCTTAATATGTTCAGCAAACCTATTAACTCCTCGACACTCCGCTCAGAAATTCGTTGACGTTCATGTTGCTGCAATTGTAATGTGCGTTCCTCTAAAACGGATTGTGTTTGTGTAATGAGATCGTCGATCGCTTTCAAAGCGATACGTTCTGCTTCTATCCAGCCAGTGTCATATGCCAGTAATTGCAATAATTGCTCTTTATCTAATGATGGTGTATTGTAGCTATTGAACTTTGTAAGCCATTCACGTATTTTTTGCTGGAAGGATTCGGCATGCTGTTGCAACGCCACTGTGTCTTTTTCGGCCTGATCTTTCTGCGTGGCAGTACGGGTAAGGTTTATTTGTAAAAGTTCACGTTCGGATCTGTTTTTTTCCAATTCATCCTGCGCTGCTATTACCGCCTGTTTTAAATCATACTCTATTGTTGCGACCGCGACACCGTTAAAGATAGATTCTCGTTTTTGGGTAAGGCTATGCTGCTGTTTTGTTAAAGAAGTAAGTGTATTTTTCTTTTTTTGTACATCCACAGAAGCGTTTTGCAACTGCACTTTTGTTGCTTCGAGTGTTGCAGCCAATATACCCTGTTGCCTTTCATCTTCTTCCAGCTTTTGCATTGTGGTTTTCCAATGCTCAGTAAAGTCGTCGATTTGTCGCAGGAATGCTGCAGAATCAGTTTTCCAATGGTTAAACCAATAGGGTGCTGTAAAATAGGAAGATAAGCTCTGCTCTGTTGCGGTAAGTGTCTGGTTGCTATTTTCTTGTTCTTTACGAAATTGAACCTCTTTCTCCAGCAAAGATTGTAAGCGCCGACCTGTATCTTTTATGGCATTGCTATTTTCATTCTGTTGACGTTCCAATTCATTTATGCCGTTTTGCAATGCATCTAACTCTTGTTTTTTTGCGCCATACGACATTATTTGTTGTTGCAGGCTTCTTTGTTGTGTCTTAGCCTCCTGTAACTGCTCTGCAAACCATTTAGCTTTTTGCTTCTTCGGAATCTCAACAGCATGGGGGTAAATGGCAAAGCCCGCCCATGTTTTTTGATGTATTGCAAGCGCTGTTTCTTTAGTATTTGTTTCCTGTTCTTGCAGCGCGATCGTTTCTTTCAGGCGGTAAACGGTTTCTTTCAAACTACCTTCCGTTTGCAGGCCGGCAGCGTAAATATTTTCATTTTCCTGATGCGTTGTCTCCAGTTCCGCTAACAAATGATTTAATTGGGTCCGTTCAGTAACATACGGATGATCTTTACCGCCACAAACAGGGCAAGGCTCTCCCGGCACTAATTGCGATCGAAGGGACTTCACATTGTCAGCGGCAGCGAGCTTTGCCTTATCCAACATGCGGAGTGATGCATCTCGTTTTGCTTTAGCAATCACTAACTGATCAGATGCCTGTGCCAGTAGTGGCAAGTTATCGTTTAATTTGCTCTGATTAGCAGCAAGTTTTTGCTTTACTATTTCCATGTCTTCCTCACTGTGGGAAACTACTTTCCAGTGCGCTTCCGCTGCAATTAGATCTTCAATTTGAGAGTCGATAGCGGCTTTTTCTTTTTCTATACTTGCAATTGGCATAGCCGACAATACCCTAGAAGCTGCATTATGTTTTTCCTTTTCTGCCTCTACGTGTTGAAGAATAACTTTAGATTTTGCATCCAGATCGGTTTTTGTCCGTTTCGCTTCAGCTATCTCAGTTTGTGTAGATTCCAGCTGAGGTAACAATGCTTCTGTGGCATCTAGCAGCATCCTTGCATCTCCAAGCTTTGATCTGATTAGTCCATGATTTTCGACAATAGTTCGCCGCGCAATATTGTCCTGTTTCCATTGTTGTAATTGCGTAATCGAAGTGAGTAATAGTTCGGATTGCTGGTGCTGCGCTTGTAGCTCCTGTTCCAATTGCTGATGATTAGCTTCAGCAGTCGTTACTTCTATTGTCGCTTGACTTATCTGTTCCGTTTTTTCGTTGATCTGTATATCCAATGCCTTTGCTTCTTCCAGTTGCGGCACTGCTGCTTCTTGCTTTTGGAGAGTGGCCGCTGCCGCTTCATGTGCAATTTTTAATCTTTTATCCAGTTCTTCCTTTTGCTGTTGTATGCTACTAAGCGTTGTTTGTAATTGTTTAAGCGATGCTATTTTTTCGGTTAGTTGTTTTTCCGCCGCGTGTTGTCCATCCACCCAGGTTCGCGAGAGTTGCACTTGTTCCACTCGCCTTAACTGCTGCTCGCGGTTGGCGGAACCTTGTTTGGCATTGATGGCATTCGCCTGCGCTGTTTGTGCGACCTTTAAATTATTTTGTAATACTGCAAGATGGGTAAACCAGTCAATTTCTTTTTCTAAAGCTTTTGCTTCCTTGTCTTGTGTTACTATGCTTTGTTCTAGTGTCGTTTTTTGCCGTTCTAACTCTTCTAGTTCTTCAATAGTAAACGTGTTAATGCCTTCTCGTTGCAGATTTAGGTCTTCTAGTTCTCGTTTTTCTCGGCTGTAATTAGCAAAGACCTGCTTGGATATTTCAGAATAGATGTGTGTACCTGTAAGTTTTTCTAGTAAGGCCGACTTTTCGTCTTTAGCTGCCTTGAGGAAAGCCGTAAAATCACCTTGGGCGAGCAATACGGATCGGGTAAACTGGTCAAAATTTAATCCCACAAGGCGCTCTATGATTTCCAGCACTTCATTCTTCCTCCCAGGGATATCAGTGTTAGTATCAATATTTTTTAATGCGACGCTATATTGCTGCAAGCTTCCTTCGGCCTTATCTCTTGCTCTTCGCACCCGCCAGGTACTCCTATAACGCTGTCCGTCAACACCGGCAAAATCTACTTCTGCAAACCCTTCGCCGGTACCATCTCTTAATATACCCCGTACATCTCCCTGACTGATGGCGCTTCCTTGTGTGTCAGTTATTTCGATTCCGGATTCTCTGGCCTGAAGATACCTTGGTGTTTTCCCATACAAAGCAAGACAAAGTGCATCCAGAATGGTAGATTTACCGGAGCCGGTGGGGCCAGTAATAGCAAAAATACCTGCCGATGATAACGGTTCCTGAGTGAAATCAATTTCAGTATTACCCTCTAGCGAGGCTAAGTTTTTTATGCGAATACTTAAAATCTTCATATGACATCAGATTGGGCCACCTCTTGAGTTACCTTGTTAAATAATTGGAGCAGCTCTGTCGGAACGGTATTATTATACTTAGTCCGATATACTTTTTCAAACACATCTTCAGGCCGTAGTTCGTTGAGATTGTTTTCTGCAACAGCAGCTGCAACACCGCCCGTAGTTGTGATTGCGGGGTACTTTACATCAATTTTAGCCAAGCGGACGTCTTTTCCGCATAGGGCTGTTTCTATCTTGTGGCGCAGTCCAGGTTCAGGTCCATCAAGTAATACTCGGACTTCAAGGTAGGGCGTTGATAAGGGGTCCGCACCCGTGTCAGGTAATTGCTGTAATGCACTTAGTACTTCTGTCAATGAGCTATGAACCGATGGCACTCTCTTTAATTCTACCGAGACCGGCACGTCGACAGATTTCAGATTACTAATACCTAGGTCTTCCAGGTCAAAAACAATGATTTGGTGCTTATAATTGAGTTCCGAAAAGGACATGGGGATAGGACTGCCGCAATACCTGATGTGTTCCTTACTTGCTATACGTTGGGCTTTATGAATATGTCCTAGGGCTACATATCGGATTTCTTCGTGGAAAGCTGAAGCGCCAATGCACTCAATGCCGCCCATAATAGCGCGTTCAACCGTTTTGTCGACTTCGCTCATATCCGTTTGCTGTGCATGCAGGTGACCCATACAAATAATGGGCTCCTTTGCCTGTCTTTTGGCACAGGCGCAGTCATACGCTTCAGTATAAAATGATGCAACACCAGCAGCATAAGGATTTTCGGTGTCCGAAATAATAGGATAATCGCCCATTCGCAAAAAGGGAACTGCTATACACCAGGCTTTAATCACTCCGTCTTTATTTTTCAAGGGAATGATTAGTTTTTCGTAATCTATACTACCATCTTGTTTTTTTTCAATAAGACCAATGACATATATATTGAATGACTCGAGCAATGGTTTAGGAGATTCTAATCTTGATGCAGAATCGTGATTACCCGCTGTCATAATTATCTGCAAATCAGGATTTGATTTTACCGCCTGACTCAAGAAACTATAAAGCATTTTGACAGAGTAAGCTGCGGGATTAGATGAATCAAAAACATCTCCGCTAATTAGTAAGACATCTATATGCTCGCTAACAAGCGCTTCTAACAGCCAGTTTAAAAATCGTTGGTGCTCATAACTACGATCATACTCGTGAAAAAGTTGGCCTATATGCCAATCGGCAGTGTGAAGAATTTTCATGGCTGTTTAAAGTATTTTTTCTGCCTATTTAAAAAAGTATAATGGATTTGTCTAGAAAGAGAGTATTCCACAACAAAAAATACAACATTTTCCATAAGTCAATAAGACAAAAATATTAACATTAGAGTTTAATTGTGGCTAGCATGTTTCGCAGCCTCCATTTAATAATTATAAATCTATTAAGTTTGAACTAAGATTACACGATAGTGTCAGTTTGCTTATGGCTTGAATTATGAAGGGGTGTAATCATTGATAATTCAATTACTCCTAAACCAATAACTAGTAATGAAAATTAACTACGTTTTTATTGACAACTACCGAGGTATTAAAAGCGGTAGTTTCAAACTGACCCAAATGGGCTGCATAATCGGAGAAAACAATGCCGGGAAATCCTCCGTCTTGCTGGCAGTTAAACTATTCTTTTCTAGTCAGAAGCTTTCATCGGGCGAATTTTATGATCCTAATCAGAATATAAATATTGAGTTACATTTCGATTCTATTACTGATGGTGATATAAATCGCCTTGACGTCGAACATAGAGAACGCATTCGGGAAATAATTCGTTCGGGCCATGTAAAACTTGTAAGAACTTACTTCCCTGATGGAACTACTAAATTGCTATGCAAACGGTGGGTAGCTAAAAACAAACACCTCCATAAAAAAGTTTATGACGAACTTTTAACGGGGAAAAAGGGTAAAGCCATTTCAGAAACACTCATTGCGGTTTTACCAGAACATGCTGAAAAATTGCAGGGTTTAGGCACTATTGGGGCGGCTAAAGAAGCATTAGAGAAAATTGCAACGGGTCTTTTAGAAGAAGATTTGGTAGAAGCAATTGCTGATTTGCCTACTGGTATTGATAAAAGTATTTTTCCTTTTTTACCTGAACCTATCTTAATACCAGCGGTTAAAGATTTATCTGATGATGTTAAGACAAAGGAAGCTGCAACATTTGGCAAACTTTTGGGAATTATTCAAAAATTCATCGAAAAGTCCCCGAGTATTAAGGATATCCAATCCTCTTTTGAGAAACTCCATACCCTGCTCAATGTGATTGAAAATGAAAAAGGCGAGAGGAATGATTCACGCCTACCAGAGATTAAATCGTTTGAAAGTTTAGTGAACAAATTCACGAAGGAGAATTTTCCCAGAGTGAACATTGAAGTTAAAGTCCCTAAGCCTGAACTAAAACAAGTGTTTACTAATGCCCAAATATTGGTTAATGATGGTGTGAGTGACACTATTGAAAACAAAGGAGATGGTTTAAAACGATCTTTGACCTTTGCACTTTTAAGGTCATATGTTGAGATGTATCGGTTGCAAAAGGAAAGTGAGAAAGAATTAAAAGAAGTAGGAATTGTTGAGACAAAATCCGTAGAAGAGGTAAAGACCATAGAAGATATTCACCCTCAGCCGTATTTATTTCTATTCGAAGAACCCGAGTTGTACCTACACCCAAACGCGCAAAAAATATTGTTTGAAGCTTTAAGAAACTTAACGGATGCAAATAATCAGGTTTTGGTTTCTACGCATTCACCGTTGTTTGTGTTCCCACAACCATTGGGAACATTTATTAAAATAATCAAGGAATACCCTGCCGAAGGGAAGCCCTTTGGCAAGCTAAAAAGCATTGACTTTCTAACTGAAATGGGAGCGAAGAACGCCTTTCAGTTAATATGCTTTGAAAATAATGCAGCAGCATTTTTTGCCAGGAAAATTTTATTAGTCGAGGGAGATTCGGACTTAATTTTTTTGAAGAAAGCATCTAAATGCTTAGACACTAAATGGGACTTTGATTTGCAAAACATTCCGATCATAAGAATTAGTGGTAAAACAAACGTTAAGCGCTTCAAAGACTTTTTTAAAGAATTTGATGTAGAAGTTCACGTGCTATTGGATCTGGATGTTTTCATCGATGGGATTGAACAGCTAGAATTAAAAGATATTAAGGAACGAAGAGATGCTATTCTAAAACAATTGGATGACGAAGCTGATAAAGAAGGTGTTGACGGAACTCCTAACGGAGCAAAGGTAAAAGCTATGATTGCGAAATATTCATGGGGCGAGAAATACCAAAGGCTGAAACACCTCGTTAATGATATCGCGAAACAAAGGGCCTTAACTCAAGAAGAAGTTTTAGAAGTAAACTATCTATTTGCGGAAGAAACGAATAATCGCCGAAGACAAGTATTGTCGAATGATTTTAAATCCGCTGAATTGGACGCATTTTTACAATCACTTTGGCAGGAAGGGATTTACATTCTTCGAAGAGGTGCGGTTGAAGATTATTATCCCGAAGGCACCACCGGTTCTGATAAGCCCTCAAAGGCCTTAGATGCTGGTGAAAAAATCACAAGAGAGTTTTTACTAGAGGGCCGGTTCAAAATGGGAAAGGGCGATGCTTCGGTGCATGAACTTCAAACTATTGTTTCGAAGGTTTTTGCATAGAACGTATGGCACTGTTAGTCTCTTCGTGGCTCCGAAAAAGGTAACCCATAGTTGAGGATGAAGGATGCTAGAAATATCCATTTCTTGCCCCAAATAAAAATATCTACTTGCCCCAATAAAAAACGCCCGAATATCTATTTGATAATCAGGCGTTTATTGATTCTGACAAGCGGAGAGAGAGGGATTCGAACCCCCGGTGGGCTCATCACCCACGGCTGTTTTCAAGACAGCTGCAATCAACCGCTCTGCCATCTCTCCGTGGGCAAAAATAGAAAAGCAGTAAACATTGCCAAGTATGGATGCAGAAATATTTCAGAAAAGTTTGTTGATGCAGATTAACGCAGTCTATTTACGCTTCTCCACATCCTTTACATCCAACTCTTTGGTACGGAGTGTAGTATTGTAGTGTATGCTGGCATTTATTTCATAACCAATCAATAAAACAAACGCGTTGAGGTTAAGCCAAATCATAAGCAACATAATAGTACCAATTGACCCAAAAATCACATTCAGCTTATTGAAGTTACTAACCCAATATGAAAATCCTACCGAAACAAGAATAGATAAAAACGTTGCCACACTAGCTCCTGTAGATATGAACTTATATTTCTTTTTAGTTGCAGGACCGTAGTAATAAATCAGGGAAATTGAAAAGAAAAACATAAGTAGAATAAGAACATAACGAAGCAGGTTGAGCAGCAATACAGTAAACCTGTTTTTAATACTCAACATATCAAAAATAAAAGCCAGTATATCTTCTCCCAGGATAATCAGAGCTATAGAGAAGATGAACAGCATAATCAGCAGAAATGTGATTTTGAGAGCTACATATCGGCTCTGAAGAGCATTTCTCTTTTTATAATGATCATAAGATTTATCGAAAGAACTCATCATGGCCATCACCCCGTTTGACGTTAAAAATATGACCATAAAAAACGAACCGGTTAAGAGCCCTCCTCGTTTATGCTTCGCTAAATCCTGTAAGAGTGGCTGAACAAATGACTTAATGAAAGCGTAAGTTTCTTTATTCGGTAAAACCTGCTTCAGAAACTCCATAATCTTAGTATCCATATCACTGAAATAAGGTAGATAGGGTATTAAGGAGAAGATAAATGTGAGTGCCGGGAAAAAAGCCAGAAAGAAACTGAATGCGATAGACTTACTTCTTGTTGGTAACGAATTAGCCCTTATTTCTGCTATAAAAAACTGATATACTTCAAACACCGGCACTCCGTCAAAACCTGGCAGAGTAAAGGTTTTAGCCTTTACCATAACATCTAACAAGAAAGGATAGCGTTCAGCCAATTTTGCCCAAAGTTGAATCATACTTTCAATAAGCAGGTAAAGATACGATTAATAGAATGGCTGCATTTTATCCAGCAAAAGGGCTGGTGCAGTTTTCATTTTCCGCGTTTCTGCATCTATAAATGCCAGATGTGTTTCACCTTCGTTTATCAATTGTTCTTTCTCATTGAATATCTCATAATGAAAGGTAATTATGCGGGTTGGTAATTGGGGAACGAATGTCTTAATAACCAATAATTCATCATAAACTGCCGGCCGGACATATTTGATATTCATTCTTGTGATAGGCATCATAATACCTGAATCTTCCAATTCTTTATACGTAATACCAATAGAACGAATCGCTTCAGCACGTGCCTGCTCGTAATAGTAACCATAATTGCCGTAATATACATAACCCATTTGGTCAGTGTCACCATATCGAACACGAAGAGGATGATGGTATATAAACATGTTTCGTAAGCTTTATCTCCAGCCTTCCGGATTCTGATACCAATTAAGTAAGGTTTCTTTGTCGGCTGGTTTAATGTAATCTAACCTTAAGGCAATTTCCAGCAGAGTTGGGTAATCTGAAAGGGTAAAGAATTTACAACCAGCCTGCTCAAATGCTTTTATACTTTTATCAAACCCATAAGTAAATATAGCTCCCAAACCCAAAACCTCCGCTCCCGCATCACGCAGGGCATCAACAGCTTTGAGTGAACTTCCACCTGTAGAAATCAAATCTTCAATCAACACCACCCGCTGACCTTTCTCCAGTTTGCCTTCTATCTGATTCGTCAGCCCATGCCCCTTCGGCTTATCGCGGACATAAACAAAAGGCTTATTTAATACATCGGCTACCAAAGCACCGTGAGGGATACCTGCGGTGGCTACGCCTGCAATCACATCACAGTTTTTGAATTCTTCCGAAATGGTATCAGCAAAAGCAGATTTGATATAAGTGCGTACTTTGGGGTAGGATAGTGTTTTACGGTTATCACAGTATATCGGGCTCTTTAAGCCGCTCGCCCAGGTGAACGGCTCTCCGGCATTCAGCACCACTGCTTTTATTTCCAATAAGTATTCTGCAACTTCACGGGCAATTACGTTGTTATAAATCATGTATGTACAGAGATTATAAGGTTTACTTTAATGATTCTTATCTGCTGGTTACGTCAGACAGCTCGCAAATCAACAAAAATTTTAGTAAGGTTTTAAGCAACGAAGCAGAAACCAATTACTTTTTCAAACGCCCCGATGTATTGTTCGATGGTGTCAGCAATGGAAACATTATTGCCATATGCAATAAACCCGGAGAGGTGCTTTGCCAGTTTATGGAACAGGTTGAAATTGTAATAGCCGGAGGTGGTTTAGTTACCAATGAGTATGATGAGTTACTCCTGATACACCGCAGGGGCAAGTGGGATATGGCTAAAGGAAAAATTGAAATGAATGAAGATATCATGGCTGGTGCTGTACGAGAAGTAGAGGAAGAAACCGGAGTAAAAATTGAAACTGTACAAGATAAGCCTATTCATACCTATCATGCATATACGTTAAAGGGGAAACGCTGCCTAAAGGAAACCTGTTGGTATTACATGCAGGCACGATTGGGACAGTCTAATCTAATACCTCAAACCGAGGAAGGTATTGATGATGTGCGCTGGGTAAAAAAAGACGACCTTCCTAATTATCGTAGCGGATGTTATCTGCTTGTCTGGGATTTACTCGCACTAATCAGCACTTAACCACCCTCATATTAGCTTTCATTTCTAATTGCCATTCATGAAGCAGAGTGTAATTGTTTAGTTTTCAACCACAAACTGTTGCTTACAACCGACACAGAACTTAAAGCCATAGCTGCACTGGCTATCATTGGGTCCAATTGAAACCCTGTAAAAGGATACAAAACACCAGCAGCCAGAGGAATACCTACCAAATTGTAAATAAATGCCCAGAAAAGGTTTTGGCGAATGGTTGCGGTTATCTGTTTGGATAAGTTAATGGCTTTTGCGATCCCTGAAAGATCGCTATGCATGAGCGTAATGTCGGCTACATTCATAGCTATGTCAGTACCTTTTCCCATAGCCATGCTGATATCGGCTGCAGCCAGTGCTTCACTGTCATTAATACCATCGCCTATCATAGCTACTTTTCGGCCCTTGTTTTTTTGATCTTGCACAAACTTTGCTTTTTCTGACGGCAGCATATCAGCATAACACTTCTCTATCCCAGCCGCCAGGGCAACCTGTTGGGCTGTCAGAGCATTGTCACCAGTCAGCATAATCACCTCGTTGTGACATTTCAATTCCGAAATAGCGGAGTACGAGGTTGGTTTTAGAGGATCAGCCAAGGCTATTAGAGCTAACAGATCACTGTTTTCGGCAAAGCAAATTACCGTTTTACCCCGCTGTTGCCAAGTAGTTATCTGCTGTGCTATATCGGGCAATATCCAAACCAGTTTCTCTTTCATCCATTTTTCACTACCAACCCGATATTGCTTCCCATTCACTGATGCAGTTACTCCTTTCCCGGTGATTGATTCAAAGGACGAAAGCGTAACCAAATCATCTTTTACACTCAGATATTTTACTACCGCATCGGCTAATGGGTGCTCCGAGCGTTTCTCTATCGCAGAAAGAAATGTAATACGGCTTTCGTAGTCCTTATTCAGCCAGATAAAATCGGTAACTTCAGGTTTACCTTGTGTAATGGTACCTGTTTTATCGAGTAGTATCACATTAACGTGTTTCGCATTTTCAAGTGCTTCTACATTTCGAATCAGAATGCCGTTTTGTGCTCCTTTGCCTACACCAACCATAATAGCCGTAGGCGTTGCCAAACCCAATGCACAGGGACAGGCAATGACCAACACACTAACAGCCGATATAAATCCATGCAAAAGATAGGAGGAACCTCCTGCTGACAGCCAAATAATAAAAGTGAGTAATGAAACAAAAACAACCGTTGGCACAAAAACAGAAGCTACTTTATCTACTACGCGTTGCACAGGGGCTTTGCTCCCTTGTGCCTGCTGTATAGTACGTATAATCTGCCCCAGCATAGTGTCTTTACCCAACTTTTCAGCTCTAATAACCAAGGTGCCGTTCTGATTAATAGTGCCTGCATATACTTTGGCTGTTGGTAGCTTCTGAACCGGTAAAGGCTCACCGGATATCATACTTTCATCTATATAGCTTTGACCCTCTGTTACCTGCCCATCTACGGCAATTTTTTCTCCCGGCTTAATACGTAACAGATCATTCTGCTTCACCTCTTCAATTTTTACCTGTGTTTCAGTGTTGCTTTGCAACAGAGTAACTGTTTGGGGTTGAAGACCAATGAGCATTTGAATGGCTGATGAGGTGTTCCCCTTGGCTCGTTCTTCGAGATACTTACCTAACAAGATGAAAGAGGTTATAACAGCAGCACTTTCAAAATATACGTCCGGGTGTAAGCCTTTACTCTGTAAAACCTGCGGAAAAATTGTATTAAAGGCGCTGAATAAAAACGAAACACCCGTACTTAGAGATACCAGCGTATCCATATTCATTTGGCCATGTCGGGCTTGTTTAAAGGCCATAATGAAAAACTGCCGACCAAGGTAAAAAACCACAGCGGCACTAAGTATCATTGAAACATATCGACCATTTTGATTGTGGTGAAAGAACATGCCCAATACAAACACCGGCCATGTTAGTATAAAGGCCAGAATCATATTACGCTGAAGCTTCATAATCGAGCGGTGGCGTTCAGCTTCTACATCTTCGGGAGAGCGATGTTCATCAATATCTAAATTATAACCGATAGATTGAATTGCCCGCTGAATATCTTCCAACTTGGCAGCGGCAGTATACTCCATAGTTGCCGTATTATCCGCGATGTTTACATTAGCTTTAACTACACCTTGCTGTGCACGAAGCATACTTTCTATACTCAAAGCGCAACTGGCGCAAGTCATTCCAAACACAGGAAAAGTACGTTGCATATGATGAGTCATAATCAATGCAAAGGTAAGGCTTAGTTTGGGGATTGGTGCATTTGATGGTAAGAATGCGCAGCACCTAGGCGGTCATGTTTAAATCGCTGGTTCAAAATTGACGCTTAGTTCTTATCACTTTTTAGTCTGTTTGTCTCTACCGACTTGAAGTGGAGGAGAATAGATTTCCAATACCTAGGCAGAGATATCAATTACTACAAGTGGAGTGATTCCGTTTGCCTTATGGCTGATTCTACCTGAGATACTTTTATTACTTTAGCTACATTAAACAATACCCCATGAAGTATTTACTCCCCTTTTACCTGACCACTTGTTTGCTTCTGTTTAACCAAACCCATGTAGCCGCACAAAACAGCAATAGTAAAAGCGTTGCTACAGTAAATAAAAACGGGGCCACCGTAAGTAGTAGTAAGGGCGGAGGGGCCAAGGCCAATAGTTCGGGAGCCGAGATAAAAAATAAAAACGGAGCCGGTGTAGAGGCTAAAAAAGGAGAAGTATCAGCCAAGAGCAGTTCGGGGAAAGGAGTTGAAGCAAACAAAAAAGGAGTAAGTGCAACCGGCAGCAAAGGCGGTTTGACCATAGACAAAAAGAAACTGGAGATAAAATCCAAGAAAGTCAACATCAAAATAGGCGGATAGGAGTTCTATCTCTTTCAGCCTCCTACCCCCCCATCACGATTCTTTTTTGATTGATGGCAGTAATCCAACAAGGTAAGTTTCATTTTATCAACAACAAAATATTCGTCCTCTACAAATCAATTCCGGACATTAATAGAGTCTACAATAAAAACAGTCAGGTATATTTAAGAGAGAACCCTAACATTACACGATATAAAGTGTAATAGATGTTGTGTTCTATCAGGCCGAAATCTTATACGTAATAATGTTTCTCCGGTTACTGCACCCTTCTATGCAGGCAATAAGACTGTACTAAAAACACTTGTATCTATTCAGTAACAAGTGCGTAAAGGCTTGTAGGAAACGAGTTGAAGTTTGTGCTATCTATTAACCATTAAAAAAGTTATAGTATGGAAAACAAACTACTTAACCGCAGTCATTTAACAGCCTTCATCTTTCTGCTTCTGGTTCAAACGCCAAGCCTTTTCTCTCAGTGTCCTAATGTGAACTTTGAAAACGGAAATCTGACCGGATGGACCGGAACTTACGGAGATGGAACCTGCACCGGAACAATGGTTAACGGACAATGCAGTGCCTGCTACACTCCTGATCCTTTACAACATGCTACCCTTCACCAAGGCCCTAACAATCACCCCGCCAACGGACAAGCCGGAGCCAATCACTTTATCATGACCTCCGGTTTCGATCCGGTAATAGGCGGCAATATCCTTCCCGTGGTTTATACTCCCGGATCATACTCATTTCGCTTGGGAGATGCTCACGCCAACGATGCCGGCCATGGAGGTGGAGAAACCATCAAATACCGATTTACAGTAACACCCAACAACTGCAACTTTACCTATCACTATGCAGTGGTACTAAAAGATGGAGGCCACAGTAACGGCCAACAACCTTATTTTAAAATAGGTATGTTGGACGGAAATAATAACCCGATTGATTGTGCTACCTATGATGTTGATGCCACCACCGCGCAAACCATAGGAGGTTTTGTTTCGGTAGGGCCACTTCTTTATAAAAACTGGACCACGGTATTTATTCCGCTTAATAACTACATTGGTCAAACAGTCAGTATTCAGTTTACCACCCGCGATTGCGCCCCCAACGGTTGTGAAGGAAGCCATTATGCCTACGCCTATATTGATGCCGACTGCAATACACTGCAAATTGGAGCCACCTCTCCTACTATTTGCAATGGTCAAACAGTAGTGCTGACCGCACCAGACGGAGCTGCCAGTTACTCCTGGAGCGGGCCGGGTATTGTTTCGGGAGCTAATACACAACAATGCACCATTAATGCCGCTGGTAACTATACGGTTAATATGATGACTTTGGGTACGGTTCCCTGTAACTTTACCATGAGTACGCTGATTCCTGTAAGCCCGAACAGTCTGGTAGCTAATTTCACTACCGGTACTGCCTGTGCCGGCTCACCGGTTACATTTACCGATATATCATCACCAGCAGGTTCAGCCACCACCTGGGCGTGGGATTTCAATAACGATGGAACCACCGATGCCAATACACAAAATCCGTCTCATACATTTGCTGCTGCCGGCAGCTATCCGGTTCGTTTGCGTATTGGTTCACCGCCTTGTATTGACGATACGGTGATAAATGTGGTGGTAGCTGCTTTACCAACATCATCTTTCACTGCTACATCTCCCGTTTGTGAAGGAGCAGATGCCACCATTACGTATACCGGCTCCGCACCGTTTAATGCCACCTATAACTGGAATTTTGCCGGTGGCACTGTAACATCTGGAAGTGGTCAGGGGCCATATACTATAAGCTGGTCCAGTGCAGGTATAAAAAATATCAGCTTAACAACTAGCTCCAACGGATGCCCTTCACCCTCTACCACTGTGCCGGTTACTGTCCATGCTGTGCCAGTGGTTTCTGTGAGCCCCGATATAGCTATTTGTGAAGGTACTAACACTACCCTTCATGCCTCGGGAGCTTCAACTTACAGTTGGTCCCCATCAACCGGGTTGGGTAGCAGCAGCGGGGCAAACGTAACCTCCACACCGGTATCAACCATTACCTATCATGTTACGGGTACTACCTTCGGCTGTACCGACAGCGCATCCGTAACGGTATCGATTAAACCTTTGCCTACTTCTTCCTTCACCGTAACCTCACCGGTTTGTGCCGGTGCCAACGCCTCCATCAACTATACCGGCTCTGCGTCTGCCAATGCTACTTACAACTGGAACTTTAACGGAGGAAATATTCAATCGGGTAGCGGAGCCGGACCTTATGAGGTAAGCTGGCCTACCGGAGGGATTAAAAATGTTTCTCTCACTACTACTTTCAACGGATGTACATCTGCGTTAACCACCGTTCCTGTTACGGTGAACGCATTACCGATAGTTTCTGTTAGTCCGAATACGGCAATCTGTGCAGGAGCCAGCACTGCACTAACCGCCAGCGGTGCCGGCAGTTATGTATGGACTCCCGCTAACGGACTAAGCAGCACAAGCGGCAGTTCTGTTACGGCTAACCCTCTGGCTACTACTACCTACGCTGTAACCGGCACTATGTTAGGTTGTACTGATTCTGCTTCAGTTACAGTTACTATCAAACCCTTACCAATAGTAAGTGTGAGCCCGGATGCGGCTATCTGTTTGGGTGAAAGTACTACCTTAACCGCTACCGGTGCCACTACTTACAACTGGAGCCCCGGCAATGGGTTAAGTGCCACGAACACAGCTTCTGTAACAGCAACTCCGGTTGCTACCAGCAGCTACAGCGTAACCGGTACAAGCCAAGGCTGTACCGATTCGGCATCGGTTACAGTGAGTATTAAACCTAATCCGATTTCAACTTTTACGGCAACCTCTCCGGTTTGTGAAGGGGCCAATGCTTCGGTTTCATTTTCAGGAACCAACAGCGCAAGCACTACTTACAACTGGAATTTTGCCGGTGGCACCGTTCTGTCAGGAACCGGGCAAGGACCTTATCAAGTTAACTGGAATACAGCCGGGGTTAAGAACATTACGCTCACTACAGTCTTAAACGGATGTTCTTCTCCAATCACTACAGTTCCTGTTACGGTCAATGCACTGCCGTTAGTTACTATCAGCCCGGTAGCGGCTATTTGTGCAGGAGAGAGTACCACCCTCCATGCTACAGGTGCTACCAGTTACAGTTGGTCACCGGCTGCCGGTTTAATCAGCCAAACGGGCTCCAGCGTAATCGCTTCACCGGCAACTACCACCACCTATCAAGTAACGGGAACATTTCTGGGCTGTACTGATTCTGCCACTGTTACCGTAAGCATTAAACCCAATCCGGTTTCCAGCTTTACCGCTACTTCACCAGTATGTGCGGGAGCTGCTGCTGCAGTTACCTATACAGGAACCAACCTGCCGAATACCATATACAACTGGAATTTTGCCGGTGGTACGGTTTTGTCAGGAACAGCGCAAGGCCCTTACCAGGTAAACTGGAATACTTCGGGAGTCAAGAACCTTTCTTTAATTACTACTTTAAACGGATGTTCTTCTCCGCTTACCAGCGTTCCGGTAACCGTGAACCCACTGCCGGTAGTGAGTGTAAGCCCTGATGCTGCTATCTGTGCCGGTGAAAGCACCCAACTCACCGCTTCGGGTGCCGATACCTATGCATGGTCACCGGCACAAAGCTTAAGCAGTGCTGCGGGAGCCAGTGTTAGTGCCAGCCCGATGAACAACACCAGTTATATGGTAACAGGAAATACTGCCGGCTGCACCGGTACTGCTACGGTGAGTGTGCAGGTAACCCCTGTGCCGATAGCTTCTTTCAGCCCGGTTACGGGGCAATGTTTAGAAAACAACCATTTCCTATTTTCTGCCGGGGGAACCTATTTACAGGGTGCAACCTTTCATTGGGATTTTGGACCGAATGGATTGCCTTTAACTTCTACCGTATCGAATCAGTTGGTTTCATTTGCGCAAGCCGGTAGCCAAGCGATAAGCCTGACCATAACCCAAAACGGATGTGTCAGCGAGGTGTTTACCGATACAACTCAGGTTTATGCCATGCCTGTAGCAAGTTTCACAGCCGATACTATCTTGGGCTGTGAAAACCTGCCGGTATGCTTCACCGACCACTCGGTGAGTGATGAGTCGTTGATTTACCAATGGTCTTTTGGAGATGGTTACACCGCTAATTCGCAGAACCCCTGCCATACATATGCCTCGGCAGGAAACTATACGGTAAGTTTGCAAACTACCAGTACGCATGGCTGCAGCGACCAGTGGACTGTGCATGATATGATTACCACCATTGAAAACCCGATAGCATCGTTTAGTTTAAGTAATCCGGTAATACAACTACCGGCTACTACGGTGAATTTATTGAACCATAGCCAGCAGGCAGTTTCATACCTGTGGTTACTGAACGAAAACCTAAGCAGCAGTGCAGAGAATCCGGGCATTGTTTCATTTACCAATCCCGGTTATTTCCCGATTACGCTGTATGCCTATAACCAACTAGGTTGTGTTGACTCGACACAGTTGGGTGTAACGGTATATCAGGAAGAATCATTGTTTGTGCCGAATGTATTTACACCGAATGGGGATGGCAATAACGACTTTTTCGAAATTTTTGGTAAGAAAGATGGCTGGAAACAAATCGAAGTACAGGTTTTTGACCGCTGGGGGGAAAAAGTGTTTGAAAGCAACGACCACAACTTTAAATGGGATGGAACTTACCGGGGGGAAAACATGATGAATGCAGTATTTGTATACACCCTGAGAATAGTTTACACCAATAACCACGCTGACCAAATGCATAAAGGCAGTTTAACCCTGGTGAGGTAAAAAATACCCGCATCCTTTTCGGTTTTACAAACAATTAAGCCCCGTATAAACGGGGCTTAATTGTTTGTAAAGGAGGCATCTCCAATTCCTTAAAAGCTCTGCTCACTCTAGTTCATACTCAGAAAATCGCGGTTATCGGCTTTTCCGGTTATATAATCGAGCAACTGAACGCGCTTCACAAACTCTTTCCATACTTCGTAGAGCAGTTCGGTTTCGAGCATGAGGATGTGATGATTATTGATGACCTCATTTGTATAATCTATAACCTGGTCCTGTTGTCTTGCTTGCTCGCCTACAAAGACGCGGAACATCTCTTCGGTATCAGTAAATACGGCTGTATCAATGGAGTTAACTTCCCACTGCCGCGAATGCTCCAGATTGGTTTCATCAAACTGGTTCCAGATAGGTGCATCATCCTGCTCTTCTATAAATGCATACCGGGCAGGCTCGGGGGTTTCTAAATCAATGGCACGCATCACCTGGTCGTATTCCAGTATGGCCTCATCTGTTTGCAGCACGGCTTTGTCAAAGTGCTCCTGTACCACGACCTGGTTCAGTTGCATGGCCGGAATAACCACTTCAGCCATCTGGCGGGTTTCATCCATCATTTTACGTACCTTTTGATACTCTGTACGAGCTGCACCTATAGCTCGGTTTAAAGCAGCATACTGTTCCATTAAATGGCGGGAAGTTTCGGTGCGCTCCATTACATATTGATGCAGATTGAGAAAAGCATTCACCAGATCTTCATCCTGAGTAGTCCAGGGTTTTGAATCATCGTATGTAATTTCAAATTTCCGTAACGGATGTTCAAATAATTTGGTGGCCATAATACCGATTAATTAAAGTGAATTAATAACGATAGAGAAGATTGATTATTTGGATACTGCAGGTTCTGATAAACCATTTACCCAAAGCTAATAAAGCTTTTACGTATGCACAAGGTATATCGGTTAAACCTATGTGAGCCTAAAAAGCACGCCCCTTATCCCGACATTAAACGAATAGTTTTTTTACTTTAGTGCTACATTAATCACTTTTAAAAAAATTTCATGAAAAGCACTTTTACTATCCTGATGTTACTAGTTGCCCTAACGAGCAGCATTTTTGCCCAAACGGTGCGTGATAAAGCCCGGCCGTACACTCCCGTATCTTTAATTACCGATGCGCGGGGCGGTGGCGGTATTCCGGCCCCTATGATTGGTTTGGGTGCCTGCGATTCGCTGGGTACTCCCGATGATGCAGGCAACGGCAACGATGGCGTTATGTTTGAAATTACTGCCGCCAAACCTATTATTATTCAATACTTTGACGGTTTGTTTTCGGGCGATACAGGCCATGTAAAAATATACTATAAAAACGGCTCTTACTCCGGCTCGGCTACCACCCCCGCTAACTGGACTTTTGTAGACAGTGCCTTAGTATATCCGGTTAACGCCACCAAGGTGCGTATTCCTATTAATCTATCTATACCGGTTGCGGCTTTGCAAACGGTTTCTTTTTACATTACCGGAAATGGTACCGGCATAGGCACCGACTATTTTGATGGCACTGCCGAAGGCAATATTTTTGCCCAGGATGCCAACCTGGCTATTAAAGAAGGCTTAGGTGTTGCTTATCCTTTTGCCGGTAACTTTTCTCCGCGCGATTTTCGCGGTGCGGTGTATTACTGTTTAGATACCCCTACGGTTTGCCAGCAACTAAACACGACCCTGGCAGCCGGAAACGGTAACGATGGCGCTATGTTTACCGTTGCGGCCAAAAACTTTGATGTATTGATTGAATCCATTAATCCGGGTGTGCCTTTTGGAAGCGGCACCTCCGCTCCTTTCAGTGCCTATTACCGGCTGGGTTCTTATCATGGTTTTGAAACCACTCCAAGTGCCTGGACATTTATTGACAGCGCTACCCTGACCTCTACGGGAAATAACTTAGAAGCTACCGGATTTAAAAATCTGAATGTGGTTGTTCCGGCTAATCTGGATGTCAGTTTTTATGTGACCGGGCATGGGGGTTTACAGCTCAACTACACCGATGGAATTCAGGAGGACTCGCTTTATGCCAGCGATAATTTTTTGAAGTTTTACGAAGGTATTGGTGTAGCGTATCCTTTTGCAATCAACTTTACGCCCCGAGTGTTTAACGGTTCTATCAAGTATTGCTTTGTGGGTGATACCATTCGCCCCGATTTGAATATAACCACCAGCGCCAGCAACCCTACCACCTCTGCATCGGTACCGGTTACATTTGAGTTCAGCAAGGCTGTTACCGGATTTGACCTGAGCGATGTATTGGCCAGCAACGGCAGTGTAGGCCCTATCAGCGGCAGCGGTACCACCTATACTTCTACTCTGACCTTTACCAGTGCCGGCTTGGCGCGGGTGATTGTTCCGGCCGGTGTAGCCAGCGATATGTTCGGTAACCTGAACCAAGCTGATACGCTTGAAATTGTTTACACTCCGGTAGGTATTTTAGAAGTGAACCGGGCCAGTGGTTTTGTGCCGGGTTATAACCGTGGAAACGGCTCAGTCTATGTTGCTTCTTTAAACGGTGAGCTGATTGAAACGGTGCAGTTGTTTAATGTAAACGGTGCCCTGATGAGCCAGGCAGCCGTTATGCGCGATAAAACCGAACTGACTGTTTCTGCTTTACCGGCAGGCATTTATGTTTGCTCGGTAACCATCAACGGTGTAACACACAACCGCAAACTGAGCATTTATTAAACCGGATATTTCTATCTCATACCGGGAGCCTGAAAGCCCCTGAACATACTCCCCCCTCCAATTGGCCCTGAGCTGTTGGAGGGGTTTATTTTTTATACCAACTATAGTTTACGCTGCAGTCTGTTTTTTACTTCCCGATACCTCCCGGCATTTTTAAATGCTAAATACCAAACCCTGACTATTGCAATGGTTTTGTTTGCGGTTCGTTGTTTTGATCACTTGATTGTTGTTCCTATTATCTTTTAAAAGAAAGACCGTTTTCACTCAATACCTTTTTGAGTTTTAGAATTGTACTTGGTCCCATTCCGTGAAGATTAATGATTTCCTTTTCTGTCCATTTGGCTAAATCTTCTAAGGTCTTCATGTTTTCTCTTTCTAATGCCCGTCTTGCCGGGGCAGCTATTAATGAAAGAAAACCGTCTTTCGGTTTGCGTTCTTCTTCACAAATGGGGCAGGTTGGGCAGCCGCTACTTTTGTAGAATTGATGTCCTTGGGGGCAGGTCTTTAATGTTCCTTTGATGGCCATGATTGTACTGATAAGTTATTGTTATGCCGCTTTATACCCCATCTTATAGGGCTGCAATACGAAAATAAAATCATTGTTCTACCAAGTCACCCGCAGAGCCGGAAGACTTGGAAGAACGGGCATGTGCTACTCTTTTTAAGTCGTCTTGTCCGTTTAATGTAACCGATGTTGTCATGCTAAAATTGGATGTTTAGCAATATAAATATTGTCGGAAAAAATCATAATCTCTTTACCTTCTTTATTAGCACTACCCGCACTGTAAAATAATTTAAAAGGTTTTTTTCTGTAGTCAGAATAGAGATTACGGATTTGTGAAACATCGTCATAAGTTACAATCCATTTTTGATTACTTACTTTACTTATTTCGGTTGCGATGTCTAGATGGTCGTTGTCTTGATAGTAGTTTAGATAAAGGTCTTTGCCTTTAACATAATAAGGCGGGTCAAAATAGAATAGTGATTTTGCGGGGAGTGTTTTTCTGAGTGATTTTACAAGTTGAACAGCGTCCGAGTTGTGTAAATCTATTTTGTTTTTGTATTGAGCTATTCTTTCAATTCGGTTGATTAAGTCTTTTTTATTGTATCGTGCATCAATTTTCCATTCTCCTGTTTGCTGTCGGCCACCGATAATTCCAGCGTTCAAAATTCCAGAGCGGTTTGTCCGATTGAGAAAGAAAGTTGAGAAACCAACTTTCAGCAATCCCTGTCGTTGTTTATCTTTTTGTATCTGTCGCTGTCGTTCCCAAGTTTCTACTGTAACTGGTGTGTCATGGATTAACCGACACAGTTCGTCTGTTTTATTTAGAACGGAGTGCCAAAATGAAAAAATGGAACGGTCAATATCATTGATTATGATTTTAGATGCGTATTCATTAAACAAGAGCGATAAAGCTACTGATGCTCCACCTGCATAGGGTTCAACATAAACTCCGTCATATAGCAAATTGTCTTTGAAAACTTGTTTAAAGTAGTCAGCAACTTTTCCCTTGCCTCCAGGATAGCGAAGTGGTGAATAGAAGTTCATATTTTATTTAATGTTTGCCCAAACCTTCTCAACGAAGGGCTGAATATTGTCCCAAGTGATTACCATGTTAGAAGCGATTGCAGAAAACTTTGCATTATGCACGTAAGCGTGTAAAGTTTCAATCCCAAGCAAATCATTTTTGTTATTTGCTGCACTCCTAATTCCTTTACACAAATGTGCATCTGCTAATTTGTTTGTTTCAAGGTGATTTGCGACTTCTGTAATCTTAGTTATAAAAGGGCTGTATTTGTCTAATGTCTTTTTGCCATCCTTTGTATGTGTTAGCTTGTTTTCTTCAATATAACAGTCCATACTATTTTCAATGAACGCTCTGAATGCTATTGCTGCCACATTTGTAAACTTGCTTAATGGCAGCTTTTGAAGTTCATGATACAGAGAATTAACTTTTGGATTTTTTATTTTCAAAAGACAAGTTTTCGGAATGAGAATGTCTCTATCCTTAGGGTTTGGTTTAGGTTTTGGCGGAACAGGAGGGCTGGGGGATGCAGTGTTATTGAACTGCCAAGGTTTAGATGCTTTTATTTTTGTATTAGGCTGACTTGTCTTTGGAATACTTTTCAAATAGTCTTCTCTATCTTCCTTAGTGTAAATTTTCTTGACATTAAATTTAGGGTCAAGCAAGTCTTTGGCAATATGTGCCAGCCCTTTGATTACTTCTTTCTCTTCAATGTCTGATTGAATAATTCCATTGTTGATTTCAACTCCTAAAAATGTTCTGACCTTTGGGTCAGAAATTAATCTTTCAAGATTTGAAATAGCTAAATATTTCAAATTTGATTTTACTTCCGTTGGAACATCTCCCGATTTTTCTAAGAGCTTTATTGCTTGCAATGAAATTGAAGATTTACCTTCAACTTTTTCTTCAAATCTGTCAACTTGTTGAGCTGTCCATGTCACAGTTCCAACACCGTCCAGTTGTCCAGCATGTTTCAGTTTAATCCATTTGTCGGCTTCTGCGGGGCTGTCATAAAGAGTGCATTCAACATTATGAATTATGGCTGATTTATTTTCGTCATGTAGTTTACGAAACTTCTTTTTTAAGTTGCTGTTATGATGCCCGTCAAGTAGGTCAGGATTATTCAGCAACTTGAGGGCAACCGTTCTACGGTTGCCCTCAACTACATTGTATTTTGTTTTATCATGGCTTGACGCAACTGTTTGAACCCTGTCATTAGGATTAAGTCCGTTAGCTACTATGTGCTCAGCAAGTTTGAAAAGTTTGTCACCTTGGTCACGAACCATAGTGTCAATTGCCTCTTTTTGGCTTGCGACTGGTTCAAACCTGTAGTTTTCAGGGTTAACTTGTAAGTCAGTCAGCTTGATTGTCTTTGTCTTAGCCATATTTATTTTTTAAAATTAGTCAAAGGTAAATTTTAGTCAATTAGTTTGTTGAAGCACTGTCGTCAAAAAGCATTGCCGGTAACTTACTTATACCGGTAGTTTTCCTCCCGAAAAATTCCCCCTATTTCCTGCTTCACGAATATAGGAGGTAGTTTTCTCTAAAAATCCATTTCCTCCTATTTCTTCCCCCCCACCCCACAAACCTTAAAAAACCTTTCCATATTTTTTCAACTATTATCCCGTTGACGGGTTTTCAAGGACGAATGACGGGTTTGCAAGGACGGTTGACATTTTTGGCCTGCCCCCAAAACCCCATTTTGGGGCCCAAACGCCACTTTTTTTGGCGGCCATGTTTGGGCACCCGATGAGGTAATTGGGGTAGGGCCCATCATTCCCCTGTTCCGATAAATCATTGCAATAACTTGTCGCGTTCATGCGATGTTGGCAGAAATCATTGCAATAACTTGTCGCGTTCATGCGATGTTGGCAGAAATCATTGCAATAATTTTTCGCGTTCATGCGATGTTGCAACAAATCATCGCGATAATTTTTCGCGTTCATGCGATGTTGCAACAAATCATCGCGATAATTTTTCGCGTTCATGCGATGTTGCAACAAATCATCGCAGTAATTTTTCGCGTTCATGCGATGTTGCAACAAATCATTGCAATAATTTTTCGCGTTCATGCGATGTTGGCAGAAATCATCGCGATGATACCCCGCGTTTATGCGTTTATTCCACATTTTAAGCCACCCATGCGGGGCCAGGAGGCCGTAAGCCTGCCCGGGCTAATTTTTTTCTTCCTTTCTCTTTCACTTTTCCTTCTTCTTCGTTCGCCCAGCTTACCTGGAACTTACCCGGCTGTGTGTTTTTGATTTCCGAAATAGAAAGTAAGGGCGCTGGTGTGCGGTTAGCATAACCCAAAAGTTAGGCTTACTTCAGCTACAGCGTGCGGTAGCTGTAGCTAGCTGTTAGGTGTGTTAAAACTGTAAAAGGTCATGATGCCCGTTTCACGGAATGCCCAAACCCTGCACGAAATTGAAGAGATGCTGTGCCTGGTGGTTGAACGCCTCAGCCAACCCAACCGCTGTGTATAGCCCGCAACAACAAACACCAACATACCCCCGTTGATGAACGGGCTTAATTAATTGACAGAAACTGTTACTTTTATTCCGTTTTTCTCCTGACACACGAAAACACACACTATGAAAAAAATATGCAGATACGCACTGGCCGTGCTTTTGGCATGCCTGTGCCACCTCGGCATCCGCGCGCAGAATGCGGTAGACGTAACCGTAGCTATTAACCCACCCTATTCGCCTTACTTCTCTACCTATGTAGACCAGCCCAACATGGTATTGCTCACGCTGCGCAATCTGGGCACCATGACACGCAACGTTAAGCTGCGTGTAAAAATTGCAGGCGATAACGGAGTAAGCATCAGCACCAACACTTCGTTTACACCCTCCTCGCCTATTACCCTCACAGCCGGTGCCATTCAAAATCTCAGCTTCAACAGTTTTGAACTGACCGATTACTTCAACCTCAACAATCTGAATCTGGCCGGAGTCAGTGCCGCGCAGTTGCGGCAAAATCAGGCACTGCCCGAGGGCAATTACAGCATCTGCGTGCAGGCGCTGGACTATACCACCTCGCAACCGCTCTCGGCAGGCGAACCCATGGGCTGTGTGTATTTTCCGCTCAGCTATGTTGACCCACCGCAGGTCATACAGCCGCTTTGCGGAAATACGGTAATGGCGCAAAGTCCGCAGTTTGTGTTGTTTAACTGGGCTCCTCCGGCAACAGCCCGCGGCAATGTGCAGTATGAGTTTACGCTCAAAGAAGTGCCCAATACATTAAACCCCTTCGATGTGCTGAAAAACAATGCCTTTCCGGTGCTGTTTAACACCATTCTCACCGGAGCCAACTCGCTGGTATACAGCAATGCCTATCCGCAACTGGAAGAAGGAAAGAAATACGCCTGGCGCGTACGGGCTTCGGCTTTCGATAACACCATGCAGTTTAAAAACCAGGGGTTCAGCGAAAGCTGCTGGTTTACCTATGCCAAACCGGTAGTCACTTCCAACACCGTAACCGGCAGCGGCAGTTCGCCTGTAGTACCCAAAGTTAATAACCCGGGTATCCAAAACATGATACCGCAGGTGAGTGTAAAAGGTAAACTGCAGTGGGCTTTCCGCAAAACCGATGAAGCCAACACCATAGCCGCTCAATTGGCCGGCACCAGCTATGGCAGCGATTTATCAAACACTACGGTGGCCGATTTAGGAGCCGGTACCGAATACACCCTGGGAGGAATCAATTTTCCAACCGCTGGCAATCATGGTAACAAAGGGGGCAGCAGTGGGGTATCGGGCAGCACGGCTTCAGTTAACTGGGGCGGGGTGAGCGATGGCGTCTTTTTTCAGGGAGAAAGCTACGCGCAGAATCTGGCCGATTTAGCCGGCTTAGCCACCCCTGAAAAGAAAAATGCCTTTACTGAAAAACGCGATAAGATATTAAAACTGGTAGGCGATAAAATGTACCCGCTGGAGCATACCAAGGTAAAAGTGAGCCTTACACCGAAAGATGAAATTGTGCAGCTGGGCAACGGTTACAAACCCGACCTGGGTTTAGGCGGCTACAACCCCACGTACAATGCACAAACTATCGGCACGGTTTATACCTCGGCCAATGGGGAGTTTGAAATCTTTTTTTCGAATAATTTAATCCCGTCTTTTTATGATGTAGCGCTCGAAATAGACGACCCCAATTTTATTTTTCCCGAAGTCAAGATTCCGCTTAACTCGCTGACCGATAACAGCTACAGCATTGGCACCCTCACCGGTTTGGCCAAAACCTTTCGCTTACAGTTTGATGTAACCGATATGGATAACAAGCCGCTTAAAAACTGCACCATTCAGGTAAACCACGACCCCGATGACTGGAGTTATGCCGTTCACCCCAATCTTCGCCATGAAGGGATGAGGCATCAGCAAAACATTGCCGATGACCTGGGCAACGTACAGGTAGCACAACTGAAAGACCTCACCGTATTGCCCCGCGTATTTCCACGCCACTTTACCGGAGGACATTTTTGTGTAGAAACCCAACACGAAGGGTACTACAGCAACAAAGTGGGGCTGAATATCAGCGGCACCAACGGACAGCTGTTTGCCAATTATCTCGATAAAACCGAAACACCTGTATTTAAATATGCCGTGCATTTAGATGCGCGCAACCCCGAGGTAAAAGGCACGGTGGTGATGAAAGAAACCAATGCTCCGGTGAAAGGTATATTGGTGAGTATCAGCCGCGGCAGCAAAAGCTACACCGCCACCACCAACGATAAGGGTGAGTTTGATATCATGGATATAGAGGTGAACAGCGCCCCATACAAACTGGAGATTAAGGCCGGAGCCGGCATAGATGCATACAGCGAAGAGCTGTCTCTGAACATGAAACCTCAGCTGGTAGAACGCACCATTTATGTAACCGGTAAATTGATTCCGGTTACCGGGCGCATAGTAGATGAAGATGGCATAGCGCAGGATGATGCCGTAGTAGCCTGGAAAACCGGAGGCACACCCAACACCAGCAATGCACTGGGTAAGTTTGTGCTGTATAACATACCGGGTAAGCACATCCTGGTGGTAAAGAAGCCCGGCTTCCGCGATAAGGAAGTGGAGCTCACAGTGAAGGAACCTTCTTCGCAAACCACCCTTAATCTGAACGACCTCACGCTCAGTATCAATAATGGCACGCTGAGCAACAACGGACAAAATCTGTTCAATACCTGGTATGGCCCCGGCAACGGCCCGGCTAAGGCCGGCAACAACAGCGGCAGCAGTTCGGGTGGTTTTCAAACCAACTGGAACAGCTTTTTAAGTAGCTGGAATAACGTGAGCAATGCCGAAAATTATGGAAACAGCTCCGGAACTTCGGGCGCTATGGCAGCCGGCAGTTCTATCGCTTATCTGAATGGAGTTTTCGATAATCCCGCATCGAACCTGCCCGATGCCGCACTTGGCCTCAGCAATGCTTTTGATGCCGGAGATATAGTGATTAAAAGATTTTATCTGGCTCTGGTAGTGCGCAATGAGGCGAAGAGTCCGCTATCCGGTTGCCGCATTGAGTTCAATGGCGACTCGGTAGGTCAAACAGGCCCGGGAGGAACTGTAGTGCTGAAAAACGTTTCGCCAAACACCAGCAATGGCCTGGTGGTTTATGGCCCGGATGGCAGCGATTTTATACCTCAGGCCAACAATGTGGTGTTGAGTGCCTCCAGCGATACTACCGTACTGGAAATATATCTCAAGAAAGGCATCGCAGTATCGGGTAAGGTATCTTCGTCAGGTGCTGCCGTAAAAGCCGCCACGGTTTATATAGATGGTATGGATTACGTGAAAGCCAAAACCGATTCGGCCGGTCAATACAAGCTGGGCATACCGGCCGGTAACTTCACCTTGCGGGCGGTAAAAACAGGTTTGGTGGGCGATGCTAAAACACAGGATTTTACTGCGGGTACATACACCGTTGATTTCAATTTGAAAGATGCCGGTTTCGATGCGTCTAAGTTGCTGGGTTTCCCCATTCAGCTAACCGAAAGTACCGACCTGGGTGGCGGAGAGTATTCTATTTCGGGCGAATTTGTGAACCTGCCATCGAACCCGGTATTTACGGCAACAGGTGGTATGAAAATTCCGTTTCATGCGCAGAAAGTAAAAAAGACCGGCAGCAGCATTGCCCCTTCGGCCGGGGAAATAATTACCGATATCAGTTCGCTCAACTTTACGTTGTGGAGTTATCTGCATCTCAAACTGCAGGAGTCGGCCGGTATCAAAGTAAAAGCCGTTAACGGCAATACTGCCAAAGGCAAAATAGAGGGCACGCTGAAAGTAGATCTGGGAGCCACCTTCCCTTCTATCAGCGGATTCAGTTTCCCGAGCGGTTCCTTATCGCTGAGTAATGGAACCACCACCGTTTTACCGGTATACACCAGCGATGGCTCGGCTCCGTTTAACGAAAACAATCTGAAACTGAGCGGTGCCTCCAATGCCTGGACCCTTTATGAGTTAGGGCTTAATGTAGATTATGGCAACACTTACATCAGCAAAGACGGTATCAGCATAGCAGGCGAAATTACCACCGAAGGATTTAAATATCTGCCTACCTTAAAAATGAAAATTGACCAGCTGGAAATCACCAAAACCGGAAGTATCGGCAAACTGAAAGTGCAGTTCAGCCCAACCCCATCGGTTAGCCTCGGCAGCTGGACACTGGCCATGGACCACATTGACATTAACCCCACCGGTTTACGTTTAGGCGGCTCGGTAAAAGGTGCGGTAGCAGGTTATAATTTCAGCCTGCCGTTTGCCGAACTGAATCTGAACAAAACCAATCTCACGGGAGGCATCTTCTCCTTCCCGGTTGGAGGCATCAATCTGCTCGACTTTGTAAAAATAAATCCCGGACTTTCTTCGGGTTTAACCTTTTCGGGAGTACCTTCCTCTACCAAGTTTCAGCTCAGCGGCAATGTGAACTTTAAGTTTGAAAAATATTTCGGCACCGATGTGAAGATTGATAACTTCAAACTGATGAGCGATGGTAATGTAGCCGGTTCTTTAACCACCTCCCGTAGCTACAATCTGTTCAGCATCATTTCACTTACGGTCAATAATCTGGGTATTAACACCGCCACCAAACAGGTAGACCTGGGGGGGAAAATACAGTTCGATGCCCTTAGTATTGGAGCGGGAGTGGGCACCAATCTTCATTACAAAAAATCAAGTGTCACGTTCGATGATTTTGATGTAAACATATCGGCTGGCGGTATAGGCGCCATTCAGGCCAAACTGAGCTTTGCCAATCAGGGTTTCCGCTGCGATGATGCCCATCTTAAAATTGCCAGCTCACCCATTGATTTTAAAGCCAAGTTCCATTACGACAATACGGGGCTCGGTGCCTATTTCAATATGGGGCCTGCCTTTGTAGTTCCCATCGGGCCTTTATCGCTCGATAAAATCGGAGGAGGTTTTGATTATAACAAAGTTAACTCCAGTTTTACCGTATACGGTGACTGCCGTATTAAATTTACCCCCGACCCATATGGAGCGATTGAGTTAGACCCCACCAGCTTTGCCATTAAAGTGAGCGGTGGCGGCCCTGAACTCAGTGCTTCCGCCAAGGGTAAAGTGGTGAAAATACCGGTGGCAGATGCCAGCTTTGTGATGAGTATTCCGGAACGCAGAGCTTCTTTAACAGCCAGTGCAGGAGCGGGCATCACCTTTATTCCGGGTCTTTCGGCCAGCGGTAATTTCGGCATCAATGCAGAGATTGGTTTTGGCAGTGACCCTTATCTGTTTTTCGGCCAATCCATGAATATTCATGTTCCTTTTCTATGCAACAGCAGCGGGGGAATGGCAGTAGGGGTTAACTATCCGGTAAGCGCCAGCCAGGCAGAAACGTATCATATACCGGCCGGTAAATTCACCGGGGTAGGATCCTGGGCTACGGCCTCTATTGGCAGCACCAAAGAGAATGCCCCGGGTATAGATGTGGGTATTGGTACTGCCAAATACTGGTGCGGCTATAACAGCACGGTAGGCATGTGGGCAAATCTGCAGGGCAACAGTGCAGGTTTCAGCTTCGGTGGCCAATGGGGTGCCGGTGCCGAAGCCTGTGTTTCTATTTTTGGCTGCTTTGGTCTTTCAGCCAGCGCCAGCGGAACCGTTTCGGGTGCATTAAGCAGTTCCGGTATCGAGAGCGCCTCAGGTACTCTGGCCGCTCATGCGGGGGCCAACGTTGGTTGCTGCGGTGGTTGCGGCTCTACCAAAATATGTTCAGAGTGTGCCTGGTTTGTTTGTGTGCCTTGCGGTGCCCGGGTATGTATCAATCCATCAGTCACGGTTTCGTATGATAAGGGCAGCGGGTTCAGCGTGAGTTATTGATTTTAAAAAGTTGAAAAAATAGTTTGTATGAAAAAGCTTTTGACTGTATTGCTGTTTTGTATTTCTGCTGTGGCCTTTTCTGCCAAACCCATTCTGGTAATGGAAGGCAAAGAAGGTTTCTGGATATTTGTTTCCGATGAAGTTTTGTCAGGTAACAACTCGAAAGGAATTTCTCGGGCCGTGATTTCACGTTCCGAGAAAGGAGGTGCATTTACTGAAGTGGGCACAGCTGCTGCACTGCTGGATCTGGCCGCCATGAAAAAGGAGTTTGGCAATGAATTTCCATCGGGTGTGGCGAAAGAGCTGAAACTATCGGGCGAAGCAGAACTACCAGCATATTTACGTGCACATCCTAAACTGGAGGACTACTCACTACTTCTTTTCAGCATGGATTTTTATCGTCTGACAGGTGGAGTTTATTTTGACAAATACAAACCTACCGTTGGTACCTCACTGAAATATAAGGTGAGCTATTACAAAACCGATGGAACGCTGCTTCCCGAACAACCGGAGGGGGAAATAGTCAGCGGCAGGTTGCCCGATTTTACTGCACCCAAAGCTTTTTCAAGAACCGAAAATGATTCGGCCATACAGATTCAGTGGCTAGGCAAAGCGTCTAAAACGCAACAACCATTTATAGCACATGTGTATGGGGCCAAAGGAAGTAACGGTTTTGTGCAGCTTGGCAAAATACTGCCTTTAACCAAAGGCGATTCGGTGATGTATACCTGGAATGAATACGTTCTGCCCGGCAATCAGTATCGTTATTTTATTCGCCCCGCCAATTTGGTAGGCTTGGAGGGAGTTGCCTCCGATACAGTGACTGCTGTATCGGCTAATTTTAATACCACGCAGGCTCTCGAAAACTTTACCGCTTCTGATACCACCGGAGGTATTCTGTTTACCTGGAAAGCATTGCCCGCCAATGGGCGCTACACCGGCATTTGTGTGCAGCGCAAAACACTCAGCGAAAATGATTACCGCTCAATTGATACCATTCCACTGACCAGTTCGCAATACCTCGACAGCCGGCTTATTGCCAACATCAGTTACCAATATCAGTTCAGATTGGTGAATGTGCGGTTTAAGTTACTGATTCCATCGGCAGCCATTACAGCCATACACCGCAAGGAAAAAAGAAATACACACATACCGGTTACCATCCAGGCAGTGCCCGTAAAAAACGGAATAGAGGTAAAATGGCGAATGCTGAGACACTACGAGGTGAACGGGTATTATGTTTACCGGAGCATCAGCAACGGAGAGTATCAGCAATATTCTAATTTAACACGCGACACGGTATTTACAGACACCGCAGCTACGAATGGCCGTACCTTATATACTTACAAAGTTGCGTCCATTGATTTTAATGATGCCATCAGCGAGCTATCAAGCCCGGTGCAGGCAAAACCGTTAAACCGTGTATTGCCCCAGGAGGTATCGGGAATATTGACGTATAGCGAACCGGGCAAAATATCCCTGCAATGGAACAATATGAACCAATATGACGAGTATGTTACAGCCTATGCTGTTTACCGAAAGAAAGGAAGTTATGCGCTTTCATCTACCCAATCAGTTGAAGATTTAAAACGGGCCGGCTTTGAACGACTGAATAAAACTCCGGTAGCATCGGTTCTTTATTCAGACGTCAATGCTTCGTCCGGAACATACACCTATGCAGTTACCTCTCTGGATGCGGCTGGCAATGAAAGTTTAGTGTCTCAGATTGCCGAGGCCAAACCCATTGAAAAACTATTAGCCGCACCCTCATTTTTCAGTGTAACCAAGACCACGAGCGGGGTTTTATTAAGATGGAATACCGAACTGCAAAAAGACATTACCGATTATGTGATTTACCGAAGACAGAGAACCGAAACAAATGCTACCCAGATAGGAACGGTAAAGGCTTCGGAATTGAGCTACACCGATATCAAGGCTGCTCCGGGCTCCTTCTATTTTTATTCCATTAAAGCGAAATCCTCTTCGGGAAGTGAAAGTGATTTCAGCCCGGAGAAAGGTATTGTTCGATAATTGACAAAAAAGCCAGGCGATTTGAGAAAACTTACGGTCTTCTTCTTATGGGTTGTTGGCGCACTGGTGATGGTTTCTGTAAGGGCACAGAACATAGAAAACATAGCCAGAGAAAATCCGTTTGAAATTCACGGTACGGCCAGTGCTTCGGTGGGTTATTATAATTCCAGCGCTTTCAACAGCTCACGCAAGCCTTATTCTTACAGTATCATGCTGGCACCTACCATTGCCGTATACGGAGTTCAGATACCATTCAATTTTACTTTTACTGAAGGTTCAAATAATGTAAAAAATCCGTTTGCTCAGTTAGGTATCAATCCGTATTATAAATGGGCCAAAGGCTATTTTGGCTGGACTAATATGACCTGGAGCCCCACTACCTTAAACGGCAAAACTTTTTTAGGGGCTGGCATTGAAATTAATCCCTCCTTATTCCGGTTCGGAGCATTTTACGGAAGAATGAATCCTGCATTGCAGGAAAATCTCCTGATGAAAAACTCTCAGCTGCCACAGTATAAACGGAGAGGCTGGGGCTTAAAACTGGGGGTAGGAAACGAAGACAATCATGTAGATTTTATCTGGCTTCACTCCAAAGATGTAGTCGGTTCTATTCCGGCACCCGTTGACCCGTTGAATAAGCTGGACTTTACACCGCAGGAAAATGCAGTATTCGGCATTAAGAGTCATCAGGCTATTTTTAAAAAGAAATTAACCTGGGATATGGATGGAGCCGTCAGTGCCATAACCCGTGATTTGAATTCGTCACTACTCGATATCGGAACCGGTATTGGAACTAAGTTTCTGAGAGTGGCCATTCCTCCCCGTCTTTCTACCAGCTATGCCTGGACGGTGCATACCAATTTACTCTACCGTGCCGAAAATTATTCGCTCGGGTTTGATTACAACCGTATACAACCGGAATACCAAAGTCATGGCCTGGATTACATACTGAACGACCAGCAAAAAATTTCGTTGATACAAACCTTTGTTGCGGCCAAGAAAAAGGTGAATGTCAACCTGAATGAATTTTATCAGCACGACAATCTGAACAAACGTAAATCGGCAAAAACCAACCGAACCGGTCTTTCCGCCTCGGTGGCTTTGAATCTGAATCAGCATTTTGGAGCGGCCATTTCTTACAGTAATTATATCACCTTTCAGTCAAAAGGCAGCAAAGAGTTGAATGATACTACCCGGTTGTTTCAGATTCAGCAAACCATCCTGTTTGCTCCTCGATACACCGTATTCAATACTAAAATGGTGCACAATGTTTTCCTCTCAGCCTCCTATTCGCGGATGGATGACCTGAACAACTTCACCGCTCAGTACACGCGGAATAATACGGTGAATACGAATATCGGTTACTCACTATCGCTGAATAGCCTGATGTTGAATCTGGCGCCATCCTTTAATGTGCTGTATACGCAAACTTCTTCTTTTAATATGCTCAGCATAGGCCCTACCCTGGCTATCAGTAAGAACTTTCTGAAAGGAGCCCTTGGCGTGAACACAGCAATCACCTTCACCGCCTCAAGACAAAACGGATTATGGACCAGCAAAACAGTGAACAATAATATCGGCCTGTCCTATCATATCACTCCTAATCATTCGGTGAAACTTGGAAACAACATCATGTATACCTTTTACACGTTGAGTAACTCACATGAATACAAAGGAGAAGTGACATATACTTATACCTTTGACTATGCCGTAAAAAACAAAAAGACTCAGAATATTTATTGAGAAAAGATTGACAAGAATGAAGATTTCTATAGTAGTAGCAGTAGCGGAGAACAATGCCATAGGGGCAAAGGGTAACTTATTGTGGAGGTTACCCAAAGATATGCAGTATTTTAAAGAACTTACTTATGGCCGGCATGTGCTGATGGGGCGCAAAACTTTTGAGAGTATCCCAGAGAAGTTTCGTCCGCTTCCGGGTAGGGTTAACGTTGTTATTACCAGAAACATCGGCTTAAAATATGAAGGATGCAAAATGGTTTCTTCTTTTCACGAAGGCGTTGAATTTGCCCGCGATAACGGGGAACGTGAACTGATGGTTATTGGCGGAGGTGAAATTTACCGGGAAGCATTATCGGTCACCGATAAAATATATCTGACGAAGGTTCATCATACCTTTGAACAGGCCGATACATTTTTTGATGTATCAGACAACCATATCTGGCAATGTACCAAACGGGAAGATTACCCGGCCGATGAAAAACATCTATATCCTTTCAGCTTTTTAGTGCTGGAACGAAAGGGCTAGTTAGCTTCTGCCTTACCTTTTCGGGATACTTCCAGATTATTTTTCAGTAACTGATTATTCGGATTTATTTTCAAACCCTCCTCACCCGAATGAATGGCATTATCCCATTGCTTGAGCATGTTGTATGCACTGCAAATGTTATTATAAGCCAGGTCGTAGTTAGGGCGAAGTTTTAAAGCCTCGGTAGCGGCATCTACACATTCCTGATACATACCCAAACGGTAATACTCCAAACTAAGGTTAAGATAGTTTTCGGGAGTTGGGGTTTGTTTTGAAATATTTTGCAACAACTCCATCTTGCTTTTAGCATTTGTGGCATAAGCAGGATTCGTCAGTAACTCGTTATTTAACGCGGTTAAAGAAAGATGATTGGGGCTGACTGCCAGACCACGTGTAACCATGTCACGGGCTTCGCTGATTCGCCCGTTATTCTTCAGCATATTGGCATAGAAGTAATAACAGTTAGGATTACCATTATTCAACTGTAAAGCGTATTTAAAATTAGATTCCGATTCGGCCGGTTTGCCCGTGGCATTGTACAACACACCCAGATTAACATAGATATAAGAATAATATGGCCAGAGATTCTTAGCCCGTATAAAATAGTCTTCTGCGCCTTTATAGTCGGCTTTACTCATCAGCACATTACCATAATTCATCAGCCCCCGGGCATTGCGCGGACTTTTGATGGTTACATCTAACCAAAGAGTTTCGCCCGAACTCCATACTTTACAGCGCTCCCGAACCCCATAAACATGTGCCGCCAGAAAAAGAGAAATGAACAAGACTATTCCTGCTTTGGCCAAAGGCATTTTGGAAATAGCACTTTCGTATTTTTTATACGCTAAAAACAAAGCCCAAACCACTGCCACCGTTAATCCAATGTAAGGAAAAAAAACACGGTGGTCGTTCAATACTTCAGCTAAGGGGAAAATACTGGAAGTTGGAGCCACCGCCAGATAAAACCAAAGTATGCCATAAGTGATAGGTCGGGATATAACTTTAAGTGAAGCACGGTAAGCCAGATATAATGTAAATGCTATGAACAATACGCCAATTACAAATCGCTCATCAAAAGGACTGGTAATGAGCCCCCAATCCGTATCGGCTGAGAGATTGAATGGAAAGAAGTAGTTGTTGATGTAATGAACCATAACAAATGACTGTGTAAGCAGATACTGCCAGCGATTATAACCACCTGTGGTAAAGGTGGCAGCAGCCATTTTAGCCGAAAGCACATACATCGCTCCTGCCACAATAAATGCACCGATAGTTCCGAGAATCAGTTTTGTATTCTTACTCCAGTCAAATAGTTGGTTGAGTCCGCGTTTTTGTTCAAAAAGGTAGAGATACAGAAATGCCAGCGGAGCAATCATGATGGTAGGTTCTTTCACAAAGAAACCAATCACCATGGGGATAAGATACAACAGATACTTCCGCAGATTTTGAAAGTAAGCGAAGATACTCAGCGATAAAAGAATCATGAACGTGGAGAAGGAATCGGAACGTGATATAATGTAGTTAATCGTTTCTGCATTAGCCGTATGAAGCATGTATACGGCTGTGGTAAGTAAGGCTATATACGGATTAAGAGAGCTATCAGCACTAAGATTATATATTTTCAGTACAAAGAAATAAATGAGAAACCCTAACAGAATAAAAGATACAAAAATAGATACATGGTAATAGAATGGTTCCGGCACTCCTTTGCCCCCCCACCAGCAATCAACAGCATTCAGGGTAGTTACACCCGGACGGTAAACCTGATTGGCCGGAAGTGAACTAAAGGTGCGTGCATCTTTAAAGAAAAGAGGAATATTATGAATATCCCGGATGTAGAAATTAGAGACAATAGTATGCTCGTCATCAAACTCAAAAGGGTTGTTGAAATGATCTTTGTATGCAAAAAACACCAATGCTAACAAGACACCCCATAAAACAACCAGTAAGGCTTTACTGTTCTTCATTAATTTAATTTGAGCTGTGAATATAGAAAAACCACTCATCCGAAAGCGGGCGGACATAGCAGATTGTTGTTTCAATAGTGCTCACTAATTCTATCTTCGCGCCATGAGTAAACCGTTAGTATTAGTAGTAAATGACGATGGTATAACTGCACCGGGCATCCGAGCGCTTGTAGAGGCTGTCAGTTCTTTAGGTGAGGTGGTAGTGGTTGCACCGGATTCTCCGCAATCCGGAATGGGACATGCCATCACGCTAAATCAGCCCTTACGTTTAAAGCAAGTAAAAGAATTTGGCGACATTAAGGCATTTCAATGTTCGGGCACACCGGTTGATTGCGTAAAAATTGCCGTTGACAAGGTGCTTCACCGTCACCCGGATTTATGTGTAAGCGGAATCAACCATGGGTCCAATTCTTCTATTAACATCATTTACTCCGGCACCATGAGTGCTGCGGTAGAAGCCAGCCTGGAAGGGATTCCAGCGGTTGGTTTTTCATTGCTGGACTATGCGCACGATGCTGATTTCAGCGCTGCCGCCAAATATGCCCGACACATTGCTGAATCTATCCTGAAATACGGTCTTCCTAAGCACAGCCTGCTTAATGTCAATATTCCCCGTTTGCCTTTTTCAGAAATTAAAGGCTTAAAAATATGCCGTCAGGCCCTAGCCAAATGGGAAGAAGAATACCTGGAAAGAACCGATCCTTTCGGCCGTCCTTATTACTGGCTTACCGGCAAGTTTGTAAATTACGACCATGGACAGGATACCGATGAATGGGCACTGGCCAATGGCTATGTAAGCGTTGTACCTGTACAGCATGATTTAACGGCTCATCATGTTATCCCTTTTATTAATGAAAATTGGAATTTTGATGAGCTTTCAGACTCTCCTGATATACCACAAAACCCGAACGAGCGTTTTAGCCTGTAGAATAATGTTAACCAGAATATTTTGCCTACCTGCTGAATATTTTCTCATGAAAAAATTTCTCAAATATGCTCGATAGAATTTTAAATCCGGCCCGCACCATATACAAGTGGGACAAATTTTACATTGGCTTTCTACCTGCTTTATTTTGCCCCTTACTGGCCTTTTTGTTTTTCTATACTTTTCAAATGAAACTGATGTCATTTGAATATTATTTAGAAACAGTCAAATCTCCCGACCTGATGGCTAAGATTTTAAGCTTTGGCTGTATACTTAATCTGGGTATTTTCTTTCTGTTTATTGACCGTAATTACTACAACGCATCTCGCGGAGTAATTGGAGCTACATTACTTTGGGCCTTGCCTATTATCTATGCCAAGTTTTTGATGTAATTGATTCCAGATACCTCCACTTGTAAAAGCAGCCCTTATGAAATATTACATCATAGCCGGAGAAGCGAGCGGTGATTTACATGGGGCCAACCTGATAAAAGAGCTGATCAAGAACGACCCCAAGGCAGATATTCGTTGCTGGGGTGGCGATAAAATGAACGCTGCCGGGGGCAAAGTAGTGAAACACATTCGCGACTTAGCCTTTATGGGCTTTTTTGAAGTGGTGAAACACCTGCCAACCATACTGGGGAATATCTCTTACTGCAAAAAAGACATTCTGAATTTTCATCCGGATGTGGTAATTCTGATTGACTACCCGGGGTTCAATTTCAGACTTTTTAAATTTTTGAAACAACATCGGTTCCCCATTTTCTATTACATCTCCCCACAGTTGTGGGCCTGGAAAACTTCGCGTGTACATCAGGTAAAGAAGTATGTAGACCGGATGTTTGTCATACTTCCTTTTGAAAAAGACTTTTATGCCCGATATGATGTGCCGGTAGATTTTGTGGGACACCCACTTCTGGATGAACTGCATAATTCCCATGAAGATATGGCGCAGAGTATTTCCGGCACTATTGCCCTGCTGCCGGGAAGCCGCAGACAGGAAATCTCCTATCTGCTTCCGGAGTATCTGAAAGTAATCGATGCTTTTCCTGATTACAGGTTTGTTGTAGCCGGAATGAGCAGCATAGGCAGGTCTTATTACGAAAATATTATCGGTGACCGAAAAGTTGAACTGGTCATGGATAAAACCTATGCAACATTGCAGCAGGCCGAAGCCGCTATTGTTACTTCGGGTACCGCTACATTGGAAACGGCTCTGCATCGCGTGCCACAGGTGATTTGTTACAAAGGTAGCTGGATATCGTATTACATTGCTAAGACTCTGATAAAAAATATCAGCTATATCTGTATCGTTAACTTGATATGCGACAAACGTGTGGTTCAGGAACTGATACAAGCGGATGTCAATCAAGAGAGATTGATAGCTGAGTTGCGAGCCTTGCTTACTCCTTCAACCAGGCTAGAAATATCACAAGGCTACCAATTGCTTCGGCAAAAGCTTGGTCAAGGCGGAGCGTCAAAGCGAACAGCCGATTTGATGTGTACCTATTTAAGCAAAAACAACGCACACTCACCCCAATAAACTTAAGCTACAAAGGCTTTTGTTGAAGCTGGTTCAATTATTCAAATACGCTTTTAAACTTTAAAGTAACATATTTGTCATTCTATCTTAACAGCTAATTAAATGAACAGTATTGTCACCGAACAGGTAAAACGAATCAGTACCGACAGAAAAAGAACCAATCTGCTGCGAGTGCCTGAACAGGCGGCTATCGCGTTTTTGTGTCGGGTTATGCCTCCGTTTATTTCTCCCGATATGCTGACATTTGTATCATTGCTGGCCAGTGGAATCATTTTCTATGGTTTCTGGTTGGCAAAAACAGATCCTTTTTACTTTTCCCTCTCCATCATAGGTTTTGCATTGCAATGGTTTGGCGATTCGCTGGACGGCAGAATTGCATACTACCGTAACATACCTCGTAAGTGGTATGGTTTTGCATTGGATATGTGCATGGACTGGATTTCTACAGTACTCATGGGATTGGGGTTCTACTTTTATTTACCCGATACCTATAAAATTCTGGCCTTTTTATTTTTAGCCTGCTACGCCTGGATTATGATTTTAACCCTCATGAAATACAAGATAACCGGCAAATACTCCATTGATTCGGGTTTGCTGGGGCCTACTGAACTTCGGGTTGGAATCTGTCTTATTTTGCTGGCCTGCATGTTTTACCCAGGCATATTTTTATTTTTCGCCATAGCTATTGTTTCAATTGTTACGGTCATAGATTTTATTGAGTTTAAAAATGTGCTCAATCTGGGCGATGAACGCGACCGTTTAGATAATGGAAAAGAAAAGCTCATCTAAGTTTCCTCATAAATTTCGCCAGTCGGCTTATACATTTGGTAAGGCTCAATTCTCCGCCTTTACAGGAGGAGTATTTGACTACTGCCTGATGATTGCGCTGACTGAATATGGTCACATTTTCTATACCTGGTCTATTATTATAAGTGGCTTATTCGGAGCTGTGATTAATTTTTCGTTGAACCGATACTGGGCATTTAACAACCGTCAGGTATCTAAGCGAAGACAATTACGTAGATTTGTTTTTGTGGTATTAGGCAGTATAGCACTAAAAAGTTCAGGCACCTACCTGCTTACCGAGTTGATAAAGATGGATTATAAGATAAGTCGGTTATGCGTAGATGCATTAGTTTCATTAGGGTTCAACTTTACCTTGCAAAAATATTGGGTGTTTAAAAAATAAAGAATTGAGAATTCTGTAGTCTATACATCCACTAAACCCTGATAAACTTTTTCAGCTGGGCCTTGCAGAAAAATATTGCGGTAGGTGTTCAATCTTGGCTCAAAACTTACCTGTAGTTTACCTCCCAAAGTTTCCACTTTAACCAAACTGATTAGCTGACCGCTTTGATGTGATAAACTGATGGCACTGGCAACAACACCAGTACCACAGGATAGAGTTTCATCTTCCACCCCTCTTTCATATGTTCTCACAAAAAGTTCATTATGACTAAGTTTCTGAACAAAGTTCACGTTGATTCCCTCGGCTGTAAAGTGTTCACTGTAGCGTATCTTTTGTGCTTCTGCCACTACCCTCAAAGCCTTCACTTCATTAACCATTTGAACGTAATGCGGAGACCCGGTATTCATAATGTAATCCCCATTTCTACTTTCAACAAAATCCACATCTTTCATCTTGATTGATACTATTCCATTATCCAGTATTTCACCTTCGTGCTCGCCATCAATTGCCCAAAAGTTGCAGCGGGATGAAACAATGCCTAAATCATGGGCAAACCGTATCAGACATCTTCCGCCATTTCCACACATAGAACTTTCATTCCCATCACTATTAAAATAAACCATTTCAAAATCATAGCCTTCTCTGTTCTGAAGATAAATAAGCCCATCGGCACCAATACCAAATCTTCGGTGGCAAAGGCGTTCAATCAATTCACGATCACGCCCTAAACCAAGAGTGCGGTTATCAATCATCACAAAATCATTTCCGGTACCCTGATATTTATAGAAATTAACGGTCATTAATGGTTGGTGTTAAAACGGGTTAAGAGTGCGCTATATAACTTGCTAAATACAGCGAGAGTGAAATAACTTTGGCTCACAATCGTTTCGTAAAAATAAAAATCAATAAATATGAGCATCAGAAAAATCGGATTTACAGCCCTGGTGGCCTTTATCAGTGCCTTTGCAGCGGTAGCTACGTTCAATTATTTCGGATTCAACAAACAGCAGGTCTCTATTCTGGAGCAACCAGCACCAACCCGATTGGCCGGCTACGCACCCTCTACAATGGCACAGCCCATTGACTTACGATATGCCGCAGCTACATCCACTCCGAGTGTAGTGCATATTAAATCAACTTTCAAGGCAGAAAAAGCGTCTTTGCATGGTCAGCAAGATCCGTTTCAGGATTTCTTTGGGAATGACTTTTTTAAATATTTCCATGGCCCCAGCCCTTATCAGAGCCAGCCACAAGTAGCAACAGGATCTGGAGTAATTGTATCAAAAGACGGATACATTGTGACGAATAATCATGTGGTTGAAAATGCCGATGAGGTGGAGGTAATGATGAATAACAATAAATCATATAAGGCTAAGATTATTGGTCGTGATACAGATACGGATTTAGCCCTTGTAAAGATTGAAGCCAGTGACTTACCATCCATCAATTTTGCCAACAGCGATTCTGTTCTCATTGGTGAATGGGTGATGGCAGTAGGAAATCCATTTAATTTAGAATCGACCGTTACAGCAGGTATTGTAAGTGCCAAAGGACGTAATATTAATATTTTGGGAGGGGAAGCACAGAAACAGAATAGCACAGCCATTGAATCGTTTATACAAACCGATGCAGCTGTAAATCCGGGCAATAGCGGTGGTGCACTGGTGAATGTGAGCGGTGAGCTGGTAGGCATCAATACCGCCATTGCCTCTCCAACCGGTTCGTATGCAGGTTACTCATTTGCGGTTCCTTCCAACATCGTGAAGAAAGTAATTTTCGACCTGCAGAAGTTTGGTGTAACACAACGCGGATTTTTAGGTGTTACTATTCGCACTATGGATGACAAAACGGCCAAAGAAGTTGGTTTTGATAAACCCTATGGTGTGTATGTGGATGGCGTGAATAAAGGTTCCGCTGCAGAAGAAGCCGGCCTGAAAAACAAAGATGTTATTACTAAAATAAACGGATTCAGCGTAAACTCATCACCAGAACTACAGGAGCAGGTAGCCAAATATCGCCCAAGTGACAGACTGAATGTAGAATACATTCGGGATGGGAAAACAGCGACAGCTGTAGTGCAGTTAAAAAACAAATACAACACCATTGCGCAGATAGATAATACCAAAGACATACTGGGTGTTTTGGGAATAAAGGTGGAAAACCTCAGTGCTAATGAATTGCGAAATCTAGGGCTTGAGGGCGGTGTAAAAGTAACTGACCTCCAAAACGGAAAACTGGCCGAATTCACTGATATCCGGAAAGGATTTATCATCACTCAGATAGATGATGAAACCGTTTCTAACGTAGATGACCTGGTGAATATTCTTAAAAACAAAAACGGCAAAGTTCTGGTGGAAGGTATTTATCCGAATAAGCCAATGAGCTATCTGTATGCATTTAGAATGTAATAAACCTTCTTCTAACGCAACAAAAAAGCCACTGATATCGGTGGCTTTTTTGTTGCGTTAATCTATTGAAACTGCTGCTGAATATCTAAACACTATCACCATCTGGTTTTAAGTAATACAGCAAAATGGTCCGATAAATCCTGATGCTTTTTATGCCATGGATGCGTATAACGCATAACGCTGCGGGTAGCTATCTGCGTTTGAATGCCGTTTGGTTTCATAAATACATAATCAATCAGGTGACGCTTATCTGGGTTGTAAGTATCCATATCGTTCAGTAAATGATCGCTGGTACATTGCAGGCTGGTGCATATATCACCATCTTCTACCTGAAGAGCAGTAATTAGCTTAGGATATAAAACCGTGTCCGATTTTCGGGTATTAAAATCGCCACAGGCAAATTGAGGTATGCCGGTTTGCTCGTGACGCTTAAGCAATTCACCGGCTTCTTTATACTGCGATATTTTTAACTCCCGGCTCCCCCCGGCCTCCATATGTGTTCCCAATAACTGAAATTTTTTCTGCGGGTGTTCTACTTCTACTAATAGTGCACCTTTAGCTGCCGCTTTATCAATCCCCTCCAGCCATGAGTATTTAATACTCTCAATTTCTTTTAAAGGATATTTGCTGAACATCAATACGCCACCGGCTCGTTTGTAAGTAATCACCTTTCGGTTCTGGTACCCTTGTGTGTATGGGTAAAAAGATTTCAGCTTTTTGCGAAGCATACGCACTGCCTTCCCATCATAAGCTTCCTGAAATACCACTACATCGGCTCCCTCTTTAATTAACACATCGGGGATAATACGGGCCCGGATAATGGGATGATGATGAAGGAAAGTTGCACCCCTTGGAAGCATCTTAATATTCCACGTTAATATACTTACAGGAGGCAGGCTATCATTCAATTCATTTCCTGCACCATGGCAATAAACATATAACAGGGTAAGAACCGCAGATAAGATAACCGGTCTGAACATAGGTTTGATTGAGAGAAAAAAAACAATCATTCAAAAGAACAGACTAAAAAGCAGAATACCTCTTAAAACACATAAATTATTTCAGGTTAAAAAATCGCTTACTATAAAACATGAATAAACTTACCTTTGACTATACCTATATTTGCCCAAAATCCCCATCTCTCATGAAGAACTTTTTACCGGCTCTTTTCGTCTTAATATACTCCACTGTTTGCTGGGCACAAAACCCGGAAAAAGCCAAATTGATTACCGGCCCTATTGTTGGCTCTGTAACCGGAACTTCTGCCCGCGTTTGGATTGCATACAAAGGAGATGGGCAAAATATGGCGCTGTTGATAGACACCGTAGAAAAAACTACCTTCTCCCCTACCGGGTTCAATAAAATAAACAACAGCACAGGAGTTACAGCACTCAATATGGATTTTACAGGACTTCAGCCCGATCATGTTTACAAGGTTGATTTCATAGAGGGTGTGGGTCTGCATCCGAAGTGCATATTCACCACCCAGGCCGATACCAGCGTAAAAGACTTTGATTTTCTGGTGGGCTCCTGTGCCCTGATGAATACCGATGTTTCACGCTTCATTTTTCCGGGTTTTTCAGCAGGAATATTTGAAATAATGCGAAGAAAAAAATCAGACTTCATGCTTTGGCTGGGCGATAATGTGTACTATTTCAACAAACATTATAACAGCTATGATGGTATGTTCAACAGAAACCTGAAAATAAGAAACCTGTTTCCCGTATTGCAGTTTTTTTTGGCTCAACAGCCGAACTATTCCATTTGGGATGATCACGATTATGGTTGGAATGATGCCGACAGAACTTTTCCCTTAAAAGATACAGCACTAAAAGTATTTAAAGGCTTTTGGCCCAACACCTATAATGAATCAGATTCATTTCGTGGAAACTATTTTAGTTTCAGGTATTATGATGCTGAGTTTCTGATGACCGATGACCGTTTTTATCGGGCCCCGGAAGGAGATACAGCTGGTGCCTATCTGGGTGACCAACAAATGCAATGGCTCCAGAACAAGCTACTTACCAGCAATGCTACGTTTAAATTTATTTGCAGCGGCTCGCAGGTGCTGAACGATAGCTATTATGGGGAATCTTATGCCAAATATCCGGTAGAGAGAAATCGCCTGCTTGACTTTATTGCAAACAACAACATTAAGGGGGTAGTATTTTTATCGGGAGATAAACACTTTAGTGAAATGAGTAAGCGAAACTGGAAAGGATACCCGATGTATGATTTTACATCTTCTCCTCTTACAAGCCCGGTAATACGCATCAGAACAAATGGCTACGTCAACTCCTACTCGGTGCCTGGCACGTTACTCTACCGAAAAAATTTTGGTAAGATTTCTATTTCAGGACCAGTCGGAGATCGAACTTGTAAAATGGAAATATTTGGTAAAGGAGGAGATAAAAAATGGGAGTATGTTGTAAACAGTAACGATATACAGCAGGGCAAATAAGTGATCCAAGCACTCATAATAGGCGCAAAAAAAGGAGCCTACCCTAAACGATGGGTAAACTCCTTTTTTACGATAGGATAAATGATTACTGCCTTATCAGTCGGAGTGTTTTAGTTCCTGCAGCCTGTTTTAAAGTAAGCAGATAAACACCACTGTTTTGAACAGCAGATAGGTCCAATTCATTTTCTTTTGGCAAAGTACCTGACAACAACATCCGTCCGGCAACATCGTGCAATTCAAAAGTGGTTTGTGAACCAGTTACGTATTCAATGCGAATAGTAGATGTAAACGGATTAGGGAACACCCGAACATCTTCAAAAACAGTTTCCTGAATACCTGTAGGTGCTAAACCTACATTCCAGTCATCCAGATAAAAGTTGTTCGCCTCATGAGAACTCATCACGACTAAACGGAAACGAACATCAGCCACCCGGAAAGCAACAGGAATATTAGCACTTACCTTTTTCCAGAATATCCAATCGGTTCCAGGAACAAAATAGCCATCTTGATAAGCTGCGTTAAACAGGCCGTTAGTACCATCCGAATAAATTTTTGTCCAGGTATTGCCGCAATCTTTAGATGCCAGCACTACCATTGAGTCCGGGAATGTGATGTTGCTCGAGTAAAAATCGAATTGACTGTTCCAGGTAGCAAAGGAATAGTAGAAAGATAGTTTAGCCGTGTTATTATCCAGTGTAGAACAATTGAAAGGAGGTGAAATCAATTCATCAATATTCATATCAGCCCGGTTTCTGTATGTATTTAGAAAAACTGACTTAGAGGCAAACCTGCCGGCAAAATTGCAATATTGAAATTTTGGTTCATCTCTATCAACATTCACAGGTGCCCACCAATAATCAAATTCATTCGGGTCTTCAAAACCGGTATAGTAAGGAGCTACAAATCCGGAAGTTTCCTTAACGGTAACCAGATGTTGCGTTTTAGTAGAACTGCCATTAGCATTCACTACATTTAATGTTACCGGATATGTTCCGGCAGAACTATATGTAACAGTTACAGAGGGGGTGCTAGAAGTGGATACACTTGCTCCCGGTAAATCCCATAAGCGGGTGGTAATATCTCCATTGTAGGAATTGTCAGTATAGGTAACCGGTGTTCCTACACAGACAAAAAGTTTATTTGCGCTAAAATCACAGATAGGGGCACAAGAAGGTGCAGGTATCTGGTCAACTCCGGTAACTGTCAAATTTCCGGTACTCCATAAACTACTTCGCGATGCCGTCCCATTGTTTAGCGAGGCGAGCATTCTGGTTTTCTGGCCCTCAGTAAACATTTTAGAGCAATAGGAATAATCCATAAAGTTTTGGTAATTCTCAATCACGTTTGGATTGCAAACCTTTGCCGAGTTAGATGATGGACAATACAGCCAACCTTTAGTGATGGGAGTATCATTGACATCATCATCTCCACAAGCCACTCCCGGACTATTGGTATCGCCCCAAGGATGCTTCAGATTCAGATAATGGCCAATTTCGTGTGTTAAGGCGCGGCTGGTATTTAAAGATGAAGTGCCAACACTACCAATATACTGACTAAGTATATTGATTCCATCAATCATAGGGAGTTCTCCAACATTCGGAACGCTACCGGGTAAATAGGCGTAGCCGGCCACTCCATTTTCCATTTTGCTGTAAACCCAAACATTCAGATAATTATCCCGAGGCCAGGGATTAAGTTTACAAAAATCGGTACCTCCATACGTCTGACTTCCCCAAATATGTTCAATCCCATTGGTACAATTCCCTTCGGGGTCTTTAGATGCTAACCGGAACTCAATGCCAATATTGGCAATAAGACTTTGAAAGGAAGGAATAACAGCAGACAGGTCCGAATTCAGTTGGTTATAATCTTCATTCAAAATACGCATTTGGTCAAGCACCTGTGCATCTGTAATGTTTTCACTACCTCCGCGATGAAGAATATGAAACACAACCGGAATAATGATTGGTCCTGAGCGCTGTCCTTCCTGAGGATTGAACTGATTGGTAAAGTTCTGTAGCTCTTGCTCCGACTGCAGAATCTCGGGATGTTTCTGCAATAACTGCTGACGCATAAAATCAGAACCGCATAAATTCTCACTCTGAGCTAGAGTACACTGGCTTACCGTGACCAATAAAGCAATAAACGAAATGGATAAAATGTTTTTCATAAGGTTGTTTTGTGTAAAGAAAAAGGTGATTTCGTTGTAATACATAACTTCTCAAAAAGAATGACAAAACCGTGACAATCGGGCATCACTCTGCCTGCCAAAACTGAAAGGGCTCGTCATTCTATTCGAGACATAGTTACTTCTTCATTGCAGTTTGAATGTTGATTACATTCTCGCTACCACTTAACCCGTGCGGTTACAAAGAAATTGCGGCCAGGGGCGCTGATGCCTGAGGCAAATTGACGATAACGCAAATCCATCAGGTTATCACAGCCTAAGTCAAAACCAAACCATTTAACCGGTTGAAAACCGATCCGGGCGTTTAAAGTAAACCAGCCCGGCAAATCAGTTCCTGTGCCTTGTCCAAAATTATCCTCTCCCAGCATGTTGTAATTCTTCTCAGCTTTTTTACCGTTAAACACGGAAAAGAACTCTCCCCGAACCCATTTGTAGTTGGCACGGAAACCGGCACGACCATAAATAGGGGCAACATGATCAAGCGGATATGGTGTTGTATCCGTCACTATTCTGCCATACGTATAGGAGAATGATGCATAGATACTCAACCAATCAGTTAAATCAGCTTCACCGATTGCTGTTACACCGGCAATGTAGGCTTTGTTCTTATTTACTAAAGTTAATACATTGCTTGTTGTGCCATCATATACAACCGTATCAGCACCGTTAAAGGTTCCCTTGTCGGCAGTAATGGCATTAATAAAGTAAGTATAGAAACCAGTCGCACTGATGCGGAAACGTTTAGCAAATGTTTTCTCCAGAGTTAACTCACCGTTTAATGTGTATTCAGGTTTTAACTTGCTGTTTGGTACCACAACGCTACCCGGAACTGATTCAAATATCTTGCTCATATCATCAACGTTAGGAGCCCGGAAGCCAGTGCTAAATAAACCAGCTACTCGGAATCCTTTTCCGGGAAGTGCCACAAAACCCAAATTACCGGACACAGCATTGTGCAGGTTTTTCAATTCGTTATAAGGTAAAGGGAAAAAATCCTGACTGGCATCGGTTAGAGTTGATTTCATGGTCACGAGATTGTAACGAATACCATCACTCAAGATAAACCTAGGCGAGATAACCCAATTATGAGTTAAATACAACGCAACGTAGTTCATGTTGTTTTTACCATCCGGATAACGGGTGCTTGCAGCGCGTGTAGTGTCTACATTAACATTTCTATCTACAGCCGATGACTTGAGAAGATTAAACTGACCCTCTAAACCAAAGTTTAATGTGTGTGTCTTGATAATTTTTCTAAAGTCAACATGAATTCCTACAATGTTTACTTTTTCGGTTCTTTCGGTTCGGAACGTTTTGTTGAACCCTCGGTTGTTCCGGCTTTCTACAATATTCTGATAATTCACACCAACACTTATCAGATCCAGAACTCCCGCATTCTTCCAGTTAAAGTCATAAGCCGCCAGTAATCTTTGCTGAGGTCCATAATACCATTCAGCATCTTTCAAAATGGTAGAGCCGGAGGTTACTGCCAATCGATCATAGCGTGGCACAATAGATGAATTAGAGAACTGAACATTCAATACATGCGATATATTTTCGGTTTGCTGAAACAGAAACTTTTGCAATACATCATATTGGTAATACCCACTACCAGCCTGAACATTGTTTGCCTTGTTCAGTATGGCCGTATCCTTTTGACCAGTCACATTACCTACAGAATCATAAACATTGGTTCTGGCCTGATAGTAATCTCTGGTCCACAATCCGGCTGTGGCGTTGGTTACATAGTTGCCCATACGTAAATCACCAAAGCGAGAGAAGGTAGCAGAGGTGAGTGAGGCAAATTTCTTGCCGTCCAAACTGATATCAACATGTCCGGTCAACTCATTATTGACACTGCCGTAACGGAACATTGCATTCCCCGCACTTAAAAACTTCTTATCGCCAGAAAGTGTTGGGTTCTTGGTGCGCATGTGTACCACACCACCCAAAGCATCGCTTCCATATACAGTTGACGAGGGGCCATATAATACTTCAATACGGTCTAAGATATTGTTATCTACCGTAATGATATTTTGTAAATGCCCTGCTCTGTATAGGATGTTATTCATGCGAACACCATCCACCACCATTAAAACTCTGCTGGCTTCAAAACCACGAAGAACCACACTCCCACCTCCTTGCTGACTCATTTGTACAAAAGCAGCGCCACTTGTCATCAACGCATCGCCTGTTTTCTGAGCATTCAATCGCTGTAAGTCTTTACTGCTTATCACCTGCGATTGCTGTGCCACATTACTTTTTAATCCTTCAAACTTACTGTCAGCTATAATAACTTCACCTAAGTTCACTTGTTTATCTGTGCTATCAATCTGTCCAAAAGAAAAGAAAAACTGAGCTAGTAATACCGTTAATCCGTATATCTTTTTCATAATAAAATGATTAGTTAATTAAATAGTTAAGGAACGCCAAAGGCGTACGCATAAGTCACATACCTTACAGATAAGAGTATTAGTAAGGTGTATAATATAAAATCAGGCTAAGCAGAAATCAGGAGGAGGAGAAAGGGTATCAAGCTTAAGGGAAGTAATTACACTGCTATATAGATGTAAAGGTGAAAATGAATAACTCAAAAATATCTGCCATTCATTAGGAGTAAACACAAACTCACTAATACTAAAAGAGGAAATAGCACTGCGCTTACTCTTTACAGGTATATTTTCGTCCTGAAAATAGGAGATCAAAGAGCCGATTAAGCCGGTTTCTTTATGGTCATAAAAGGCATGAAGAATAACTTTACCATTCTTTACCTCTTTCTTAACTACATCATACATTCCTCCATTTAAGCTAAATTCTTCCCCTCCTTCGTACTTGCTCAACTGTTCATACTCTTTGAAAGTAAATACAAACTGCTTGGTGTGCTTTATTTTTTCTGTTCTTACTTCATTTCTAATAATCTGGCGTTGCACCACAAATGAGGCAAAGAACCCGAAAACATTTAGGAGTAGCAGAGAAAGTAATGATATGGAAATTAGTATCCGCACAGTTCACAAATGTAAAAAGGTTTGCGAATGTGTATTGTCTGCGCTCCCTTTTTAAAGGAAATTTCTAGGCCGGTTCGTTCTTTTTCAATTTCACTTTAAAAGTGGTGCCGGTATTTTCTACCGATTCAAACCAAATACTTCCGCCAGCTCCATCTATAATTTGCTTGGTAATGGCCAGGCCTAAACCGGTGCCCGATGATTTTGTGGTAAAATTGGGTACAAACACCCGGTCATAATTATCGGGAGAAATTCCAATGCCATTATCTTTTACGGAGGTAATGACCCAGCCATCCTCTTGTATTACCTGAACTTCTACAAATCCGGCTCTACCTTCCGGAATACTCTGAATGGCGTTTTTAATCAAATTGTTAAACACACTCACCAGTTGATTTTTATCGGCAAACACAAAAGGGCTGTCCACCCTTGAAACAAAAGTAATAGTAGCCCCTTCTTCTCTGTTAAATAAATCTGTTATTGATTTCAACAACTCGTTTAAATTGATGATCTCATTTTGTGCTTTCGGCATTTTAGCAAACGAAGAGAAAGCTGTAGCTATGCTGGATAAGTTCTCTATCTGCTCATCCAGTGTTTTAGTCACCTTTTGGGCCAGTTGCTCAATATTAGGATTCCCTTCATCAATGGCTCGTTGCAGGTATTGAATACTGAGTTTCATAGGCGTGAGAGGATTTTTAATTTCATGGGCAATCTGTTTAGCCATCTCTCGCCAAGCACTCTCCCGTTCACCTTTAGCCAGCTTTTGTGCACTCTGCTCCAGTTCAGAAATCATTTTATTGTACTCACTTACCAAAATACCTATCTCATCTTTACTATTCCATTCAATGGGTTCGTTCTTCTTGTTCAGATTTAAGATGCGTAGTTTTTCGCTGATGATCGTTAGAGGACGGGTAATCGAATTGCTGATGAAGAATGCAAGCAAAGCTGCGCAGATAAGTAGAAACACATACACGTTCATTAAGGCTACAAGAAATGAAGAAACCTCATCACTGATATTTTTAGACCGTTCAAAATATGGGATACCAATATAACCGACCGATTCTCCAACTTTATTTCTGATAGGGGCATAAGTGGCCAAATACTGAAGCGAACCAATGGTTTCATTTTTAGTTGACTGCTGGGTTTTGTTTCGCTCCAAATCAAAATATGCATCCGGATTCATTCTATTACTAACTAATCCTTTGTCGTATATAGCCGGCTGTGAAGCAACCAACAGGTCCCCGTTTTTATCGAACAGATTAATGTCAATTGAGTTTATCTCTGCCAAACGAGCCACTTCAAATTCCAAATCACTCGGAGTCTGACTCAGATACTTTTCATCTACAGATTTTTGTTGAATGAAATATTCCAAACTGGCATGCACAACTTTTTCCTTGCGCAACAGCCGGTCGGTATAAAAATTATCGTATTGGCGACTGAAAAAACTAATAGTAATGAATCCGATAATAATGAAGGATACCAGAATCATCAAAAACATGGAATAGTTAATTCGGGTTCGGAAGGAAACGGCAAAACCCTGAAACAGAAACTCCCAATCACCCAAGATAAGTGTAAACGCCAGCCAGATAAATACGGAAACAATAAAAAGAAATGTGAACAAATATGAGAATGTAGCAACTGGCTCAAAATTAGGCTCACGGGCAATAGATACGATTACTTTCTTTCCGTTTTTAAATCGCTGGATATTCAACTCCCATTCAGGTTCTTCAATGAATCTAAGATTATCATTACTGAATACATACTCCCGATTCCAGTAATAAGTGTAGGGGTAATCACCATACTGAGCTACCAGTTTATCATTCTGGTAAATAGCGTATGAGTAGTTATTGACATTGTTTGACACAGTTACATTATTACCCAGTAACAACTCCGGGTAAACATTCTGCCCATAGTATACTTTAGGAAACAACCGTAACAACAGAAACCCCGATATCAAGCTGTCTTTCTGTATGGGAATTTCAGATATATATGAATAGTTCAAAGCCGTATCACTAATGTATTGCAATATATTAGGCTGAAGAGAGTCAGGTACTAAGAGATTTTTGATAGTGTTAATGGTGGCAGTATCCGAATTTCTTAGTGAGTTTCCCGTTCCATCCATCCACTGCACTTTCAAGTCGTATTTATTAAAATAACCACCCAGATAAAGTGACCCTATCCTGTCTGTCACCTCTTTCTGTGAGATAATCGGATTAGAAAAACTATTCTTAATAAATCCATCTTTACCAATTCGGGAAGCCACATCACTGAAAAGATATTCAGCGACATAATCTCTTTCGTCTACCAATTTACCCGAAAAAAACACCCTTTGATTACGCTCTCTTCGCTCGTAAAGATTCTCGATAAGATAAGTTGCCAGCACAGAATAGAGAGCCACATAGATGATAATATGCTGAATACTGATATCCTTGTTTTTGCGCAGCAAAAGATACATCACGGCAACAAAAACTACAGTCCAAACGGTAGAGACCAACACTACTGAAAGAAAAGCATTATCCAGCAGATAAGCTGCCAGAACAATTATCAGAGTTAAGCCAACAAGAAAGTATAAAATAATAGGCCAGTTTTTTACAGAAAATGACACTACCACCCGTCTAGTAATAATAAAATGTATTATAAACAACAAAGCCACACAGATTAAACCCAATAAACTGTATAAATCCAGTGAAAGGATATTATATACCTCAAAGGATATAACCGAATCCATAACCAGTGTTTTGAACACCCAGGTAATGTATGCGGTAAATAAAAAGATGAAACCCGCTTTGCTCAAATTATTCAGTAAAGACGTATCGCTCTTTAAACTAAGCTTTTTACGATGTATATAGAAGCCTGTAAGCCACAATAACAATAGGGTATTAATTACCAAATCGCCCAGTGAAGGATTAATGAAAGTAGATGCGTAATATTTAGGATCGAACAACTCCAACTTACCCGCCTCACCTAAAAGCATAAACCAAAGCATAACACCTCTGACGAAAAGAACCGTGGAAACCAACAGTACAAAACCCAATAAAAAACCTTTCTGTAACGCTATTTGGCTGGCAAAAAAATGGAGATAATAAAAAGCAATAAAAAGCAGTAGTATCTGTGCTATCAACAGCACATAATTAATATCACTTCCGTTTTCAGTAGCTGACACATATAAACTAAACAGAGTTTCACCCCGTAAGTTATGGATAGGGATAGACCCTTCTATCTTTTGGTCACTTAATTCAATATTATGAGGCACATGAAATGAGAAGGCAAAATCATTTTGAAGAAATTTATTTTCAAATGGATAAGCATACTTTACAGCAAACAGAGCAATAACCGACTCACGGGTAGATGTATCATTCCATTTCATGATTTGATACCAGCCGTTTTTCTGTTTAAAAAAAGAGGTTTCGTTAGATGTTAAATGAGTCGGAAACGGATCAATAGAACTATTCGACCAGTATACAAGCGAATCACCTCGAAAGTACTGTAGAACAATCTTCTTTTTCCGGAAAGATTCTATGATTGTCCCTTGGTAGTTTGCTCGTTGTAACTCATGAATGAGAGCACGATCTTGAAAAGCCACGTTAAACGCTGCTTCATTTTCGCTCAACTGAGTTTGTATTTTTGCGGCTATAGCCTGCAGGTTATCTGAGTCCGGTTTAAATACCGTTATCAATGCCACAGCAACAAAAAGCAGGGGCAGAAAGTACTTTTTTATGTTTTGAGCGAAAGACAAACTGGTTTGTTTCGGGGCAAGATAATTTTTTACCGGTTCAATACAAAGGATAGCCTACGTATGATAACCTACAAGCCTTTTGCCTTAGCCGCATTCCATATTGCATCCATTTCATCTAGCGTCATATCATTCAGCGATCTATTTAATAACTCAGCTTGTTCTTCAATGTACTTAAATCTTCGAATAAATTTGATATTGGTTCTTTCCAATGCGGTTTCCGGATCCACTTTCAGAAATCTTGCGTAATTAACCAGAGCAAAAAGTAAATCACCAAACTCTTCTTCAACCTTAACCGAATTCGGTTTAGAGGCTGATATTTCATACTTCAATTCGCTCATCTCTTCTTCTACCTTCTTCCATACATCTTCTATATTTTCCCACTCAAATTTGACCTGAGCAGCTTTATCCTGAATACGATAGGCTTTAATTAATGAAGGTAGAGAATCCGGTACGCCACCTAATACAGATTTCTTTCCCTCCCTCATTTTCAATTGCTCCCAGTTCTTCTTCACATCATCTTCATTATTCACCTTGGTATCGCTGTAAATATGCGGGTGCCTGTAAATCAATTTTTCGCATAAATCATGAGTTAAGCTCGCTATATCAAACGCCCCTTTCTCTTCACCTATCCGGGCATAAAAAACTATATGCAGCAACAAGTCACCCAACTCTTCTTTCACATTCTTCATATCTCCTTTCAAAATGGCATCGCCCAACTCGTAGGTTTCTTCAATGGTTAAGGGACGGAGAGTTTCCATGGTCTGTTTTTTATCCCAGGGGCACTGCTCGCGTAATTCATCCATAATTGTCAGAATCCGCTCAAAGGCGGCCAGTTTTTGTTCTTTATTATTCATGGATTCAAACATAAGAATGAAACACTTTTATATTCACACAAAATTTTAAAGAATGAAAAAGATTATCGAATGTGTGCCCAATTTCAGTGAAGGGCGCGATATGAATATCATTAAACAGATTACCGATGCCATTGAAACTGTAGAGGGCGTAAAGCTACTCAATGTAGATCCGGGCAAAGCTACCAACCGCACGGTGGTAACTTTTGTGGGCGATGAAGTAACAGTGGTAGAAGCCGCTTTTCGTGCCATGAGCAAAGCAGCCGAATTGATTGATATGCGGAAACATAAAGGGGAACACCCGCGCTTTGGAGCTACCGATGTTTGTCCGTTTATTCCTATTGCAAATGCTAGTATGGAAGATTGTATTGCCTGCGCTAAAAGCTTAGGAGAGCGTGTGGGTCGCGAATTAAACATTCCCGTTTACCTCTATGAATATGCCGCCAGCGCTCCTCATCGTAAGAACCTGGCGAATGTGCGTGCCGGAGAGTATGAAGGCATTTCGCAAAAGATAAAACTGGCCGATTGGAAACCCGATTTCGGACCTTCGGTATGGAATGAGAAAAGTGGAAACGTAGCTATTGGTGCACGCGATTTTCTGGTAGCTTACAATGTTAACCTTAACACCACTTCTGTACGCAGAGCTAACTCCGTTGCTTTCGATGTCCGCGAACAGGGTCGTAAAGTAAAAAATGAGAAAGGTGAAGAGATAGTACAACCAGGTGCCTGTAAAAGTGTAAAAGGTATCGGCTGGTTCATAGAAGAATATGGCGTTGCGCAAGTAAGCATGAATCTCACCAACATCAGTATCACTCCCGTTCATATTGCATTTGATGAATGTGTAAAAAGCGCCCATAACCATGGTATGCGGGTAACTGGTAGCGAACTGATTGGGCTAATTCCGTTGAAAGCTATGTTAGATGCCGGTAAGTATTTTCTGAAAAAGCAAAACCGTTCTGTGGGAGTTAGTGAAGACGAACTGATAAAGATTGCCGTGAAGAGTATGGGGCTGGATGAACTAACTCCTTTCCACCCTCAACAGCGGATTATAGAATACATGTTGAGTGAGGCGGGGGCTACACCATTGGTGAATATGAATCTGAAAAAGTTTGCCGATGAGACAGCCAGTGAAAGCCCTGCACCGGGAGGTGGTTCTATTGCTGCATATCTGGGTGCCTTAGGCATTTCGCTGGGCACCATGGTGGCCAATCTTTCATCGCATAAAAAGGGATGGGATGAACGCTGGAAAGAGTTTTCGGACTATGCAGAACAAGGCCAACAAATAAAAGATGAGTTATTAAAATTGGTGGATGAAGATACCCGGGCTTTTAACAAAATAATGGATGCGTTCGGCCTGCCTAAATCAAATGATTCTGAAAAAGCTTTGCGTAAACAAGCGATACAGGAGGCAACCCGATACGCCATTGAAATTCCCTTCCGTGTCATGCAGTTGTCTTACGACTCATTCGCTGTCATTAAAGCGATGGCTGAAACAGGTAATCCGAACTCGGTATCTGACGCAGGGGTTGGCGCCTTGTGCGCGCGTAGCGCTGTATACGGAGCCTGGCTGAATGTTAAGATTAACGCCAGCGGTTATGATGACAAAAATTTTGTAGAACCCAAATTAAAAGCCGGTAACGAACTGCTGCAAAAAACGCTGACCCTTGAAAAAGAAGTCCTCGAAATTGTAGAAGCAAAAATCAAATAAAGATTTACCTGTCTTATAAAGAAACAAAACATACTATGATAGAACTCATCACAGAAATCATCCAAAAATTTGGCCCAAGACCGGCAGGCACCGAAGCAGAGAAAAACGCCCAGTTATTTATTGCCGAAAAATGCAAATCGGTCACTGACAAGGTTCAGTTTCTGCCTTTTGATGAGTATCTGGATGCACGCTTCGGCAAACTAAAATATTACGTAGTACTGTATCTTGTCGCACTGATTCTTTATTGGATTCAGCCACAACTGGCTTTATTCATTTCGCTGTTTAATGCCTTCTTCATCATCTTTGATCTGATGAGCTACCGTGATATACTGACCAACTTCCCGGGCAAGTTGCAAACTTCGAGCAACGTAGAGGCCGTGCTGGAGCCTCTGGGGGAAGTAAAAAGCACCATCATTATAAGCGGACACATGGATAGTACCCGTGAATATACCTGGTGGTATAAACTTGGTGGCTTAGGTATTAAACTAACCATACTGGCTGGTGCACTTATGGTCTTGCAACCCATATTTTATGCCTGGCATGTATTTGCGCCTGCTACTTTTCATAACTATGTATGGGTGGGTCTGCTTCTACTCAGCCCCGTGCTGATTGTTTACTGGAGTATGCATGCCGACCATGCGGTGGAAGGAGCACAGGATAACCTATCGGGCATTTCCATTGCCTACGATAGTTTTAAATCACTAGCCAATACTCAACAGAAAGGACAATCGATATTGCAAAATACACGTGTAAAATTCGTGAGCTTTGGTAGTGAGGAGAAAGGTTTGTGTGGTTCACGGGCCTATGTAAAACAGAAGCTAAGCGAACTGAAAAATGAAAATGCATACCTGGTGAATGTTGACGGAGTAAGATTGGTAGATGAAATTGCTATTGTTTACAAAGAGCTGATGAATGGCACTAATCATCACCCCGAGTTGATTGACGGTTTGAAGAAGTCCTTTCATCACCAGAAAGTTTCTTTTAAAACGGTGATGATACCTATTGGTGGAACAGATGCCGTATCGTTCGCACGAGCCGGTTTACCTTCAGTTACCCTTATTGGTATGAGTGCGAGCGAATACGATTTTACCTACCATACCCGCCACGACAAAGTGGAGCACATAGAACCGCTGGCTCTGGAACATGTAAAAAATGGGATTGTTGAGTTTATAAAAACCTGGGATAAGCGTTAGAATGATTTATTTCTTAAAGCTGATATCGCTCAGGTTAACAGTATATTCAATCCGCTGATTATCGTTTACGTCCCATATTTCCATTTTAACCTGTGGGTCAGTTTTTGACCAATCGAAAGTGAGCAGACCAAAATGATTTTCCATCACCGGGCCCTCAATTCTGTTTTTATTAGGCGTGGCAAAATGCCAGGCGCTGCTTAAACCACTGCTCGTTACATCATATACGGGATACAGGTCAGGCTCTGCTATCTTCGATATTTCGGCATAGTGTACATCGCCAGTAAGGAACAATACTCCGCTGGCTTTGGTCTTTTTAATCAAGTTTAAAAAACGTTTTTGTTCGTGTGGAAAGTTTGGCCATCCCTCGTATCCATTAAACTCTATACCAAACTGTGACCCTGAACCAATAAGCCGTACATCGGCAGGTTTGCTTAACTCCTGCTCCAGCCATTTCCATTGCGCCTCCCCTAAAAACGTTTTATCAGGGTTGGTATGCGGAGCATAATCTAGATGATAAAAATATCGCTTGTCTTTCATTTTTTGGCCGGTGTAAAGTTTCAAATCATCACGAAAGGTTCTATTATCCAGCAGTATCACCTGAAGTTTTTTACCATTAGTTTCGTACATATACGAAGTATAGATGCCTTCATGATTTCTCCGTTCACTACTATCCGGCTCATTAAAAAATTTCAGAAATATTTCCTTAGACTCTGCTTTAAAAGGATAGTTTTTTCCGGCATCATTTTTACCAAAGTCGTGGTCGTCCCAGGTGGCAATAATCGGAACTTCCTTTTTCAAATTCTGATAAGTGAGTTTACTCCCCAGCATATCATACTTAGCCTGCAGATCGGCCATACTCTTGGTATCGCCATAGATATTATCTCCGAGAAAAATGAACAGGTCAGGTTGATGTTTGCGTACCACATCAAAAACAGTAAGCGGAGTGGCCTGATGACCGCATGAGCCAAAGGCAATTCGGGAAATATTTTGCTGCGCTGTAGCGGTAACCGATATTAGGATAAACAACAACCAGTAAGAAGAATTCTGTAGTGAAATTTTCATAGACAAAGAGTTTAAAAAAGCCTGCCGAAATTAATTTATTAGCTGAAACCAGCACATTCACCACCGTATCATGGGCAGTGGATGAAAAGGATGGCGTAAAATTCTTTTAAAAATTTCTTTCGCTAAGAAACGATGAAATCCGGCATATGAAAATTGCTGCACAGCCGCGGTTATCTGCCCGCGGTTTAAGCCAAAATGAAACAAACCAAATGACAAGTCTATGAGATCTGCTTGACGAAAATATTCGGCTAACGGAGCTGGATGATAAGCACTTAATTTATGATGTTGCATTATTATCTCCTCTATAGCCGGTATCCAATCGGCTAAGCCATTCTGTGTCAGATAGTTTTGTGCCAGTTGCACAGATGGATTTAAATAATCAAAAGTTTGCGCGGTCCATATTCCCAAATCGTGAAAGGCGGCCGCTATGGCTATCTGCTCTTGCATCTGACTATCGGCCTTACTTAACCAAACTGCATATTGGTAAACCCTGCAGGCATGATTGAAATACTTTTCAAAATCATCCCGCAACGGCACCTCGTAAGGCCTCAGAATAGTATGTATGAGTTGGATGGACATGATATAAAAATAGAAGACCTATGTCAAATAGAAATGAAAAATTTTTGACATTGCTTACAAAAAAACACCCGCCTCTTGCGAAGGCAGGTGCATAAATAACCCTTAAAAATTACTCTTACTGTATCACTAACTTACCGTTAGCTGCTGGTTTATTGTTTTGAAGTATCTGGTAAGTATACATACCGGCCGATAGACTATTGCGTTCAAATAGCAAGCTAGTTCCTTCAGAGCGGGTTTCAGAAACCAGCCTGCCGGACATATCGGTTACACGGAAAGTGAACGGGCTGGTACTGCCCTGTAGGCGTATTTCAGCAGTCTTACTCATCGGGTTTGGAGCAATAACTACGGTAGTGCTCATTACCACTTCTTCCGTACCCGAAGCATCTAATAGAATAACCGCTGCATCATTGGTCAAAACCGCAGCATTGTAGTCGAAATAGATAGCTGCATCATCTGATATAACATGCCCGCCAGGCAAACCATTTACAGCGTTCACGGCAAACTTGACAAAGCCGTGACTTTGCGGTTCATTATTGGTACTGTCGGCCAGCATGATATTGGTAAACTTAAAATTCAGTTTCTTGCCATCGCGGGTAACGTTGCAGGCATGGCTTCCGCCCAAGAACTCAAAACTGTTTTCATCAATATCAGCCGACAACTCGTCCAGCACCACCACATTTACGGCCGGACTGTTTCCGGTGTTCTGGAAATTCACTACGTACTCTATGCGCTGATTGGCATTAATAGAAGATACCTGCTGATAAGCCGGATTGCTCTCGTAATTGGTAACATAAGCCAATTTGTTGTTAGGATCCCAACTGCTGGTTACTGCCTGATGAATAGTATCCACATTGTTATTCATGTTCACATCATTACATCCGCTGCCCGGTGTTACATTGGCTAGAGTAAATATAAATTGATTAAGCTGAATGTTGGTTAGTGCATCAAAGTTCACCCAATAGTATTCGCAGTCGCCTGGCAACAGATTATTCAGCGCCCAACTTACGGTATGTGTTGAGGCATTATGTGAAGTTTGTGCCGGTGAAGCGTAATCAAAGGTCAGTGCATTATCGTAAAACAAATTCACTGTTCCACTACTAACACCCGAACCCAGATTGCAAACCTGAATGTCATACCAAGCGGGGAAACCAGCTGTTACCGTAGTATGCGGAGTAATGTTAATAGCCAGATTGCAACTGCCAGGCTGACAATAGATAGCGAAGTTGTTATTATAATAACTGGTACCTATGGCGGTAGCAGCTACACTCAAAGTAGCCGGAGCCGATACACAGGACTGAAAAGTAGTCGAAGTAATGGTAACGGTATACGTACCAGCAGGAAGAGTAACACAGTAGTGTCCTTGTGCATCGGTATAAGCATGATGCACTGTTCCGTTGCTGCCTGTAATGTAAACATGTACCGCGCTGATTCCATTTTCAGTAGCAGCATCCTGTGTTCCGTTGTTGTTAGCATCAAAGTAAACTGTTCCGCAAATATTTACGCTGGTGTTCTGAATACCAAAATCATATCCGCAATGTATCCCTCCTCCGCTGATAGTGACATTTGCATAAGCTGTGCAGGTGCTGATACCGCTGTTAGAGGTAGGTGTAACCGGTATAGTGTACGTATAACCGGTAGGCGCACAGTAATAGATATTATAGTTGCCGGCTGGCAGATTAATGGTATAATGACCGAATGAATCAACATAAGCCGTGTAGTTACCGGCTGTAATATAACCATAAGGTAAACCGGTTTCGTTACCATCTTGCACACCATTCCCGTTTACGTCATTGAAGATAGTTCCGCAAATAGTATCGGTATAACAGGCTTGCGGGTAAACCACATAGTATCCGGTAGTTCCATCGCAGGTTCCGCCAACCAGTTCTATCATCACAGTCCATACCCCGCCATTAGCATAAGTATGTGTCACAGCCGATTGAGGGGCAGTAGTGTCGGTAGAGCCATCACCATAATACCAGATTACGGAATTATAATTACCCGTTGAGTAATCATCGAACAATACCTGATTGCAGTTTAACGCAGTGCCGGCAAACTGAGCTATACAACCGTTACCGCTGCTGCTATCGCAGGCTACTGCACTACAACCATTGGCATCTATCACAGTAACACAGTAAGCGCCAAAAACATTGGTTATAATAGATGATGAAGTCGCTCCTGTGCTCCATAAATAGCTTGTCGGATTTCCACCGTTGTAAACTGCTGTTAACACCGTGCCGCTTGGAGTAACCGACTGGGTAATAGTTGCCGAAACACCTGAACACGCTGTTCCGCTGCCTGTTACTGCAATAGCCTGACAGGTAGAATCTACACATATAGAACCCGGAACTTGCACCTTATGGCATACGTTATAAGTAATAGTAGATGAACTGCTGGGGAACTGATAGGTCAGGTTTTGTGAGGTAGCTACAGGAGTCCCGTTTACTGTCCAGATATGCACGACCCCACCAATAGTATTATTAGCAGAGCTTAGTGAATATACATTGCCTTGGTGTTGCAACACCGTCCAGGCCGAAGTTAAACCAGCACATGGATTAGAATTAGTTATAGATATGGTTTGACAGGTAGAATCGCACCATTGCTGGCTGCTGCTCCATATGTAAAGACAAACCGTGTAAACTCCCGAAGGCAGATTATTCCACGTATAGCTCGAGTTACCAGGTGAAAGTCCTGTAGCTGTACCTGCTAAATACCACTGATAAAAAGCACCTGAAGGAACTCCCGTTGAGTTACTGGAAACAGTTAACAGGCCATTACCAGTTGAGGCGACAAAACTGGCTGCCACACTACCGCAGGAGTTAACGCCATTCTGCACATATACTGTCTGACAGATACTATCACAGAAAGTATTGGCATTGGCATATACATACAGGCAGTATGTGTGATATCCGGTACTAACTCCCGTAATTGTATAGGAAGTGTTGGAATTAGGATTATTGACTGCATTACCATCAACCCACCATTGATACAAGGTATTAGTATTAGTTCCTGTTGAAGTGCTACTCAATACCACTACACCTTGGCTTGTATTAGAAGCCGTGAAATTAGCATTAGCACCACAAAGAGCAGAAGTAACCATTATAGTGTGACAGGTGGTAGAAGAACAGCCATTCGTATCTGATACTTGTAAACAGGCTGTGTAACTTCCATTACTTGTATAGGTGTGCGAGAGAGAAGCACCGGCTCCAGTGGAGCCATCACCAAAGTCCCAAACGAATGAAACAGGAGGGTAATTGGACGAACCAGTTCCCACAAAATTCACAACACCCGCCCCCTGCTGAGTAGTGGTAAATGCAGAGGTAACCATACCGTTACAGTTGCTGTAAGTTTTACAATAAGTTTGACTACATGTAGTTGTAGTTCCCTGTAGTTGGGCAGTTACGGTCATGCAAACATTAAAGTTGCCCGGCCCGAAAACATGCGAAGGAGAGGCCAGTGTGGAAGTGCCTCCATCGCCAAAATCCCAAAAATAGGAAACGGGCTGCCAGCCGGATGCGTAGCTACTGGTATCGTGAAATACAGGAACATTATTCGGGTTAGGCGATGAATAATAGTAAGGCTGTGTTATTCCACACAGGATTTGAGCCTGTGTAGAAAACGACCAGATACTTAGTATAATAAGCATCAGTTTTTTAGTTGTTTTCATAAGTTCTGTTTTAGTGTTGAATAAATTTAAAGCTTGTTCGTTACTTTATATTGATACGCCAAAGGTAGGGGAGCGTTGTATGATATACAAATCAAACTATGCAACTTCTTACCTGCTCAAAGTCCAACCTTAGGTGCCAGCCAGGAACGGTAGCGTAAAACTTCCCCATCCTCTACCGATTCATTCACCTTGGCGGACACGAACTTACGGATACTGTTATATAGCTTCTTGCTGTTGCCTACATCCTTTAAATCCTGCATCTGCGGTATCAGATTCAAAATGAAACGCTCCCGTTTAAAGTCTTCAGAATCCAACTGCTGCTTAAACTGTTTTATTACTTGTTCAACGCGCTTTAAAGCCATCTCCATATCACCCGATTCATACTGCATCATGCACTCGGCTACTGCAATTTTCAGTTTAAACGATACATCAGTCTTCTTATAATGGTCGTTTAGATACAGCTTAAACAGGTTGCGGATAGCCTCATTGGTTTTACGCTGAAAGAACAACAGACTGGCTTTATTCAACAGAATAAAAAACTCGTAGTAACTGTTCTTCATACTCTTCATTTCGCGTTCAGCTTCATCCAATGCCTTCACTCCTCGCACAAGATCTATCTGCGCATAATTAATTACCAGTGCGTTATAATAGAAAAACAGATACTTGTTGTATAGCAGATTATTGAATGCACTCAGCTCCTCTCCCAGCGTTTCAGCATAATCCAGGCTTTCGCGAAACTTGCGGTTCTTAAACGTTGCATTAATAATGTAAATCAACATCTGAATTTTAGTTTCATGATTACCCTTATCAAACCATTTTTCGTCTACAAACTTTTTGTAGGTGGTGAGCATGTATTTTTCCAGTTCCACAAAGTTGTGGTTCTGTATCAACAGTTGGCTTAATGCGCGAAATACACGGGTTTGAAAAGTTTTAGAACGTCTGATAGAATCATCTTCAGCAAATTCACGAATGGTGTTATCAAGCATTTTCAGCAACCCAACATCGCGTTTACCATAGTTCTGCGATAGCTTAAGTCGGTAAGTAACAGCAGCCAAAACCTGATCGGTTTCACGAATACGGTTTAGTTGAACTGCATTCTCCTTTCGCTTCAGAATATACTCCTCCGGGTTGATATCGGGCAGGTCGGCTGAGATACGCACAAAGCTGGCGTAGATGATATCAAGCAACTCAAAGTTCTCATTTTGCGAGGCCTTCTTCTCGGCCTTTTTCAGATAATAGAGTGCAATACCGGGCTGATTGCGCACTATGAAAATATTATGCAGTGACAGAAACAAAAAGAGATTATTGGCTTCGTGTTTATCAAAGTGCAGCAAAGCCAGATTATACCCCAAGTCTTCTTGTAAACGATTCTTTAACCGGTAAAACGAATTCTTATCCTTTCCATGGTATAGCTTTTTGAAAATAAAATCATCATCATATTTATCGCCACTTTTACGCATGTAATCAAATAGTGTAACATCCATCCGTTCATTCCTTGCGTTGGTGCTGTGCAGCCATAGTTTGAAGTTACGTACTTCTTCCTTGTTCATTACAGCCACTATATTGTTCAGTATATCCATATTTGAATGAGTAAGAAACGAAGATAAATAATTACCTGTATTGCAACGAAGCGTTTACATTAGCTGTCAATAAAGCATGAAAAAGAAAATACTACCATACGTCTTAGCAGTGCTGTTGGTTTGTTGCGGAGCAGCCTTCAGCAAAGTATCGGCCAGCGGCATTGCTGTTAAGTTGCTCAGCTACCAGCTTGACAGCACGCTGAATGTCAATTTAGGATACACCCTTACCATCAGTGCCGAGGTGCAGAATATAGATACGCAACAATCTTTCAGCGGCTTGCTCGACTTTGGTTTGCGCAATAACCAGCAAACACTCTCGCAAACCGGTATCTTCAATAAACCACCCTACAGCACCAACATCATTACACTGGGACCCGGTGAAATTGTGCCGGCCGTTTTTAGTATAGATATAGATCAACCTTATTTCAGCACCGGCCCCGATGTAGTAGTAGTTTGGCCTATCAGTAACAGCCCGATAGCAGACTCAATCCGTATACTGCTCAACATTCTTGACCCGAGCGGAATAGCCGGTGAAAAAGAACTGAATGTAAGTTACTTGATTATGCCGGATAGAATTATGCTGCTTAATACGATGCCACAAACTACGCTTAAACAGGTAAGAATCTACTCCATTGTTGGGCAGCAGTTGTCATTCATCCAGTCTGCTTCGCTGAACGAGATACCTTTACCGGAAATGCCGCATGGTATTTATCTGTGCGAAATGACAGGCACCGACAACAAACGGAAGGTGATTCGGTTCTTTCACTAAGACAGTTTTGCCCTACCTTTTTCAGAAACCCGGTTTAAGTTCTATGAGAAATTTTATCTTCACTTGTAAACCTAAACCCAGCATGAAAAAGACATTTACATTAGCCATTATTCTCTCTTTGTTCTCTTCGGCATTTTCACAGATATCACTTTTACTCTCAGATATGCCTACCGCCACACAAACACAGCGGATAGCTATAGATACATTTCCGCTTCCTGCAATAAATTTCGGGAATAAAGGAGCCAATCAAACCTACGACTTTAGTAACCTCACTTTATTTAAATACGATACTATTGAGTATCGCACCCCTACATCAGGACAAACAACTATTTGCCCTAATGCAGATGTTGCCACCACATTGGATGGCATTAATTTCATTTTAACCAACAACGACCCGGGTAACAATAAATTAACCCTCGAAGGTTTCCAAGGGCTGATTTCCGGAAATGTGCTGGGTGCAGAATACTCTACTAAACCCGACCTGATTCGCTTTCCGGCAAATTATCAAACCAATTTTTCAGGAACCGGCTATTTGCAAAAATCAGTGCCTGGTAATCAGGTGGGGCAGCCTTTAGTTACTACTATTGAGTTAACCATTAATACATCGGCATATTCGGATACTATAGATGGATGGGGAACGGTAAAAACACCGCTCGGAACATATGATTGTCTGCGTAAAAAACGCATTGAAACTACCACCACAACTATCAGGGCCTTGTTTTTGGGAAACTGGAGTACAGTTTCAAACAGCACGAGCACAACCACCCGTTACAGCTACTTTACTAAAGAAGCCAAAGGAAGTGTTATTAACTTCAACTACGATACCGCCAATGTGTTACAATCTGTTAGCTGGAGTATGATTCCTCCTACTGCACCGGTAGCAAACTTTGGCGCAAACAACACCAGTGGCGGCTTGGTAGTATTCAGCGATTCAACTCACGGCCATCCGGATACTTACAGCTGGAACTTTGGTGATGGTTCGGCTACTTCATCGGCAGCCAGCCCCAATCATGTTTACACCGCCAACGGGGCTTACTATGTTTGCCTAACCGTATCCAATGCCGGAGGCAGTAATACTTATTGCGACAGTGTTCACGTAACTGGAATTTCAGCCGCTAATAGTGCCCCCAATGCTGCGAACGATAACGAGACTGTGCTGCAACCCAATCCGCTGACGGTAAATGTAGGGCTAAACGATATTGATCCGGATGGAGATAATTTTTGTGTTACTCTGGTATACGGAAGCCCGGCCTTTACCATTGCCCCTACGGGTAACTGCACCAGCGTGCTTTACACACCTGACTCTACCTTCACTGGTCAGGATAGCTGTTACTATGTCATTTGCGATAATGGCTCACCGGTACTGTGCGACACAGGCATATTAGTGGTAACTTCGAATGCTAATCCGGCATTATTGCCCGTGGCTGATTTCAACTGGAATGCATTATATTGTAACGGAGTTTTGATTAATAACAACTCAACTCAAAGCTCATCAGCAACGGTAACCATTCATCCATTATACGGAATTGGAGCCGATTCTACTTATAATATTACAGATACACTGCATTATCTTGGCGACCTAATGATGCCCTTTCAGATATGTTTAACGGCTACCAACCAGTATGGAACAGGTACTAAGTGCGATACGGCAGAATTCTACTGTGAAGGTATTAACGAAAACTTGCTGACTGGTATATCTATCTATCCGAACCCGGCTAACAATTTATTATCTATTGATATGAGCGGCAATCAGGATGAGATTACCCGCAGCTATACGGCTATTGAAATTTATGATGCCTTGGGCGAAAAAGTAAAAACATTTAACCGGAAAGGTGATGGCAAACTGATTGCTATATCTGTAGCCGATTTGCCAAACGGTATTTTTGTAGCCACGCTAATTGACCAAACCGGCACCCGAAAAACGTTGGGCCGATTTACTAAAAAGTAAGAAGTTGTAACGCTCAAAAAGCCCCGAAGCAATTCGGGGCTTTTTTGTTTGTCTGAACACTTTTCACTAGTAATCATTGACATTAAAAGTAAAAGGCAATACATACCTTACCTTAACCGGTCGCCCTTGCTGCATGCCTGGTTTAAAGGCCGGTAAAATCTTGACTACCCGATTCACCTCTTTATCAAATCCGCTGCTTGGGCTCTTTAATATTTTAATATCAGACACCCGGCCGTCTTCGTTCACCGTAAATTCAGAGATAACCTTTCCTCCAATTCCCATTTCACGCTCGCGATAGGGAAACTCTGTATGGTCCGCCAGAAACTTCATCAGGGCTTTCTCACCACCCGGAAACTCAGGCATTACCTCCGCTATGCGTATAGGCCCCTGCGAAACCGGTGGCACGGGTTCTATGTAAACCGGCTCCGAACCGGTTCCATCACTGATTCCATTCGGCTTGCCATTCGGGTTAGTTGTCAGTCCGGCATCAGCCAGCTGCAGTTGTTCAGAAGTGGGCAACGAATCAACCAAATGATTATTGGCAGTTACATTCATCTCGGTGTGACGTATGGTATTAGACGCCTGACTTTGAGGTGGCCGTGAAACAGGAGGTTTAGGCGGCACTATCGGTGGAGTAACAGGCAATATGACCGGAGGAATAGGTTGTACCACAAAAATGTGCTCAATGCCCTTCTGTTGCCCGCCTTTCAGTTTATCAGACATCATTTTTCCGAACAGCAATAACAGCACTGCCAATAGGGAAATCATCAGCGCTTGTCGGATTGTGGAATGATAACTACTGCGCAAGGCATAAGCTCCGTAAGCTTTGTTTCTATGCTCAAAAATCATATCGAGCATAGTCTCTTTTTGATAATTGGTTTTCATAAGTAAAGGGGTTTGGTTATAAAATAGATACACCCTTATAATGCACAGAGTATCAAAATCCATACGTTTCCATTGTCATAGTTTTGTCATAAAAAAAACGCCCTCCTGAAAAGGAAGGCGTTTGCTTATGGAGTAAAACGTGTTTAATACTGTTTCATCAACTCGGCAGCGGTGGTATTAGCCGGGTCAATTTCAAGTGCTTTCATAAAAAAAGTCTTGGCAGTTTCTTTGTCTTTCAGTTTATCAAAATGATATAATCCGATATAGGCATAAGCATCGGGCAGATTGCGTTTATTTTTCACTGGATCAGCACCGGCAATATCTACATATTTCTGATAGTAAGGATATGCCATGTAATCTTCCGGCTTACCCAACTTCAGGTTGATAATAGCACGCTGGTAATAACCATCGGGCGAAGTAGGATTACGGATAATAAACTCGGCAAAAGTAGTATCTGCCATGATAGAATCACCGGCACTGGAATAGCTCTTGCCTAAGTAGTAAAGTTCCAGCGAGCCTAACTTACCGCATTTGTCTTTCTTTAAAGCGTATTGGGCAATGGCTTCATAATAATGTTTTGCCAGATAAAGAACCTTACCAAATTCTCCCAGCAAATCGCAGTTAGTAGAGTCATTGGCTAAAGCTATTTTGAAATAGTTCATGGCCGCAGTAGTATCACCGCTTTGCGAAGCAATACGGGCACTGTAGATATAGTCCACATCCTTCACCTTCTTGTTCGGGTTATCCCAGAATTTCTTGCTCGCTTCAGCCGCCTCTTTATAACGTTTCAACTCATAGTTAGAGAAAGCAATAACCCGTTGAAACACATAGTTGGTTGGATCATTGACCAACCCTTTGGTAGCTTCTTCAATCGCCTTGTCGTATTCTTTACTTTGGTAATACAGGGTTATCAAACTGGTTTTTGCCTGATTGTCGCCAGGGCTTAATGCAATATACTTTTCATAGTTAGGCTTCACCTTATCATACTGCTTGCTCAGATAATAAGCCTCCGCCAGTTCTTTGTAAACAATAGGAAAACTCTGATCAATAGCCAAAGCTTTGTTGAATGACTCAATAGCCTGCTCATATATTCTTCCACGTACTGCCAAACGACCTATTTTAATCAAAGCCAGCGGATTGCTCTTAGCAGCTTCCGAAGCTGCTTCATATTTATTCATTGCTTTACCACCCATGGTGTTATCCGTAGCTGAATTTTCCAGATAAGCATCACCTAAGGCGAGCATGTTGGTTACATTCTTGTTATCTAGATTGTAAGCTGCATCAAAGTTTGATATAGCATTCTGCAAGTCAATTACGTTAGGTCTGAAATACGCATCCCCTATCTCGTAATAAATACTGGCGTTCTTCATTTTGGTTATCTGAAGCGCGCGGTCAAAATTGGTTTTAGCTTCGGCATTGTTTTTATTCAGCAATGCCAAACGGCCATTGGCCAGATAACCCAGAGCAGTTTTATTTTCCGGATTCCAAACCATCGCATAAAACAGCTTAGCCGAATCAGCATCATCACTCTTAAGATAAGCATTACCCAGATAATAAGCCACCTCCTGCTTAGATACCGTACCGGCATTCATCATTTTAAACAACAACTGCTTGGCTTTGAAATAGCTTTCGTTATCAATTTCTTTCTGTGCATCCTGCAGGGTTTGTGCAAACACATTCATGCTTACTAAAACTATTGCTACTACTGAAAATACCTTTCTCATTGTCTTCCTTGTTTGATTATATGTTGATTGATTAAAACTACGTGCCAAATTCTATCTACCTGCTTTTATACCTTTGTCATTAACAATTATTTCACGTTCGGGAGTTTTTACCGGTATTAAGCCAGCTTTCAAAAAAATCTTCGCCCCTTTCTCCCGACCCAAGAACCCCATAAAAAGCAATTCCAAGTTATCTGTATAAGTGTATCTGGTAACTGCATGAATGGTACGGATAAAGGGATAATCACCGGCAGCAATATCTGATTGATTCGCACTCACTCTTCGTTCCTCACCATCTTTAATTTTAACGGTCAAACTTAAAATTTTAATTCGCTCTAAAAGCAATTTTACGCGTGGGTCATCGGTATCGCTTAAACGATTGTAAGGAATAAAACCTAAGGCATTCTTATTGTCCGTAACATAGGCAATTACCTCATCGGCCGATTGCATAGCATATACGTTAGAAGAAACCTTTTCGTGATACCCCAGAGAATTAAGTACATAACGCACTACAGTAGAATTCTGATTCTCGAAAACCAACCGCGGGGAGTTCCCTACAGATGCCGAAGGTGAAAAATATTGCTTTACCTGTTCTACAGTTAATCGGGAATCATCATAATCTTTGGAGGCTATAACCGCTACTGCATCGTAAGCAATAGGTATCTCACGGGTATAGATGGTATCTATGTTTTTAAAATCATTCGCCTCGCTGGTGGCCAATGCACGCGTAAGCAACATCACATTCGTTTTTTTACTTCTGAAATCGGCAAACATTTCTTTTTCCGAACTATACAAAACATTGCAACGTACACTATCATGTAAATATTGAAATACTTCTGTTTGTTGTTTGATGATAGGCTCCAAACCTGCATCGCAGGATACATTCAATACCCCTTTGTAAACATCATACTTTGTCACGGTGGTTTCGAGTTGGGCAGGAGGTTTAGATTGATTACAGGATACCAACGAAAAAGCAAACAAAATGATCAGATAACTTAAAATCGCCTTACTCATGACGGTAACTTTTATACTCCACATAAAAAGTTCCGATTCTGAACAATCCATAGACAGTGAGTAATGCGGAAAAAGCATAACGAGTCCCATTGCTGATTCCATCGGTTAGGGAAGGGAATAAAACAATAGCGATGGCAATTCCTATAAATAATAGTCCTGCACCACCCTTCCATATTAAAGACGGACTGGAGAATACCCTGGTAAAAAACTGATTCTGTTTATCCATATACCGGCTGCTTGTTAAAGCATCCTCATAAATTGCAAAAATCATAACCATTCATGAGGTGAACGATTATGATTTTTGCATAAAGTCTTTTTGAAAATAACTACTGCAGTTTAAATACTACCGGTAAGTTAAAGTAAACGCGAACCGCTTTACCCTGTTGTTTACCGGGTTTAAATTTAGGAAGCAGTTTCACCACGCGAACCGCCTCTTTGTCTAACCCCGGACTTACACTTCTTACTACGTTTACTTCCTGTACAGCTCCATCTTCCATAACCACAAAACGCAACAATACTTTTCCCTGAATGTCATTATCTCTCTCCATTTGAGGATACTGAATATTCTTTTGAAGGAACTTAATCAACTCTCCGTCACCGCCCGGGAACTCCGGATTTTGCTCTACGAAAGTGAAAATTTTAGGTTCTTCAACTACCGGAGCTTCTGTTATAACGGGCTCTGTAATCTTAGCATCCGGATCTCCTTCCTGTGTTTTGGTAGAAATCTCAGCCTTGTTATCAATAGGCATTTCTACCGGCTCATCTTCACGCACCTCTTCCTGCTTCTTAACTACCATTTCCACAAAACGAACTGTGGGGCGTTGAGGTGGCGGTGGTGGTGGTGGTGGTGGTGGTGGTGGCGCAGCTTTGTCTAATGGTGGAGGTTCTGCCAGCGTAACCGATGTTTCCACCGTTTCCACTTTCTTTTCGGGAACCAGAAAACCCCAATCTACCATAGAAGCGCCTATAAAAGCCGAGAATATGAGAATTGCCACAAGCAATCCGGTTCTTACGTTTTTCTTGCTGAGTATTCTAAGCTGGTATGCCCCGTAATCTTTATTACGGTTGTCAAAGACGATATCGTCCATTGACCAACTCAGATAATTTTTTGATGTTTCCATGCTAATGTTTCTTCTTTGAATTTATAGATGCATGAACTAAATTATTCCACAAACTTTAATTGGATGCTGCTTCTCTGGCAAACTCTCTCACCGTTCCACCGTTAGCCACAGCTTCCAGCTCAATAGGATCCGGGTCCTGAATGGCATATACCTTACAGTCGGTAATATCCATTTCATCCAAAATATCAATCATATTTTTGTAACGTGCCCCTTTCAGCATTTTAATCAAAACAATGGCATCACGTGGTCCCATGCTCATTTCTTCGGGTTGTTTAACCCCGTCTTTATTTGCGTCTACCCATTTCTTTCCCGGTGGACATTCAGCTGGAACAGCTTTCATTTTCCGAAGAATTTCCTTTCTGATTCCGCCATCACCTGCAAAAGTGGTCTTTTGCAAACCGGCTACTTTTAGACCATCGTAATACCAAACCTGATCTAATGTATCTAAGAGAACATTTAATACCTGACATTCGCCTACATCCTGCTTATCATCTTCAATTTCTGTTTTCTTAGGCATGTCCAACTCCATCGCTTTGGGTTTATTCATCGTGGTGGTTAACATGAAGAAAGAAATGAGAAGAAACGCCAAGTCGACCATGGGTGTCAGGTCGACACGGGTAGACATCTTTTTGGAGCGTACGCCACCTTTATGTTTGCCTTTCCCGCTGTCAGCGGTTTCCATTTGTGCCATATTATTCCTCCGTTTTTAAGTTTATAATATAAATTACTTTGCAGGCTCTTCTGCGGCAGGTGCTGCATCGCCACCTGTGGCCAATGATGTAATGAGAATAAACCGGTGAATATCTTTTTCGCTCAGGCGTTTAATAACCGTTTTCACGTATTCTACATTGGAATCCTTATCGCCTTTGATACCGATTTTAATATCACCACCGGTAGCATAACGGGCAGCCATAACCCAAGCACCGAGCTGATTGTTCAGCGAGTCAACTGGAATACCGGGCATTTGCTTTTCCTGATATTCTTTAAACTCTAAGCCGTTCAGGCTGGTTACCCGTTTGGTGTCTTCAATGGGTGTTCCCCAGGTATCGCAAAGCGAGAAGAACTCTTTTTGCTCCTGTGAAAGCCCCTGAATACCCGGAAATGATGCGCCAAAGAATTCATCTAATTTTTCAAGCATGGCATAGCGGGTAGATTTCTCTTTTACCGAAATAAAAGCCTTACCTTCCTTATTCATCGTGATAATGATGGCATTATCTACGGCTTTGGTGGAACGGGCTGTAGGTACATCTACTGCCACAATAGATTGTGGTTTAAACTTTGCTGTAAGAATGAAGAATGTAAGCAACAGGAATGACACATCGCACATGGCGGTCATGTCAACTATGGTGCTTTTTCTGGGGATTTTAACTTTAGGCATTTCTGCTGGTTTAAATTGCTTACCCGATTATTTTCTGGTAGAGGCAAATGTTTGCGCAATAGAGTATCCGATTTCGTCAATACCGTAAGTCAGTTTATCAATCATACCGGTAAACAGGTTATACATGATAATAGAGATAGCGGAAGTTCCGATACCGATAGCGGTGTTGATCAAGGCCTCGGAGATACCGGCTGCCAAAGCTCCCGGATCCGGGTTACCGGTGGTTGCCAATGCCGCGAAGGCTTTAATCATACCGATTACCGTTCCTAACAAGGCTACGAGGGTAGCTACAGAGGCGATAGTTGCCAGAATAGGCAGGTTTTGCTCCAGACTAGGTAACTCCAAAGAAGTTGCCTCTTCAATTTCCTGTTGGATATGCTGAACCTTTTGCTCCAGAGTGAACTCGGTATTCTTATCCATTTCCTGATATTTGTGTAAGCCTTCTACTACCACATTAGCCACCGAACCTTTCTGACGATTGCATTCCGCAATGGCGCCATTGATGTCATTAGCATGAAGCAGAGTTTTTACTTTTTGAAGGAATGATTCCAATGAACCGTTTCCTTTTGCCTTACCAATGGTCAGGTATCTTTCTACCGAGAAGGTAAACACCGTTAAAAACATGGTCATCAATAAAGGTACGATAAAACCTCCTTTATAAACGATACCGAAATAATCACCCGGAACCGGTTCTTTTCTCAAATCATCCATGAAGTGCGAACGTGCACCGAATACAAAATGGAAAATAATTTCGGATACTACCAGGGAAGTTACGATAACTACAGCTGCCCATGGAAAATCGCTTTTTTTCTGAGCTTGTGGTTTTGCCTGACTACTCATTGTGTTTGGTTGTTTTTAGTGATTAAATTTAAAATGTTTGACTGTGTGTTTTTTATCAGCGAGGCGTAAAAATATACGTTATTTTCTCTTTTCAAAATTTTGCTTCTAAAATAAGACCCACCGGTATTGCACATCTTTTTACCCGCTTATTTTCCCTCTTAAACGGGGCCTTGCAGCCGATATTATGTGTTCACTTTTTGTTTACCTTTTTATGACAATTCTGTGACAATTGACCGATGCGCTTAAAGTCTACAAACAGGCATCGCGAAGCATTTTCATATAGGCTATTCCTTTGTTGCGGGTGAACTGAATGTTGCGTTGGGGGATAGACTCCGGGTCAGCATAGCGCTGCAGGGCTCGGTCTATGCTTTCTTCGCGGAGTAAGTGCAGCATGGGATAGATGGAACGGTTGGTATAGTTTGCCGCATCGTTATCATCGGAGCCGGCAAAGCAATAATCGGGGTGAAAGCTGGCTACCTGATAAATACCTTCGTAATCTTTGTCTTCAATCAGGGTTTCGGCTTCTTCTACTAAATCGAGATAGTGTTCAAAGCGGGTGAAGCCATTAGTAAATATGAGCAGGGTGGTTTCCAGTGTATCATCCGCATCTAACACGCTGCATTCTTTTTCAAAAGCAGCCAGGGCTGTGTCTATATCATCGGTATCTATAACCTGATACCGGATGGTATTCTGTTTCACCACGCGCGAAGCGAAGGGGCACAGGTTTAAACCCACTACCACATCGGCTACCCACCTGCGGGTTTGGGCAATGGCTTTTTCTGCTTCGGTCATAAGGAGGTGCGGTAAGGATTAACGGCTGATGATTATTCTGCGGTAATGTTTACGGCCGGCAGTTTCTATCTGCACCAAATATACTCCGTTGGCATAAGCCGATAAATCGAGCAGATAATCTTTCGGCTGACGGTTAGCGGGGGCCCAACTGCGCAGCAACTCCTGCCCTGCTATATCATAACAACTCCATCGGGTTTCGGTGGCGGGGGGCAGATGCAGATAAAACTGACCCTTGCCGGGGTTCGGATAAATCATGAGCTCTGCATCGGTTTCGTTTTCATTAATACCTACCGAAATGGCTGTGCAGGCGGTGGTATCGGTACAATTATTCAGGGTGATGATAGCCGCATACCTGCCCGTTTGGGTAACGGTGAGCGAGGCGCTGTCAGAATCGGCAATCAGTTGCCCGGTAGAGCAGTTGAGCCATTGATAAGTGGCGTTGGCGTATTCAGAAGCCATCACCACGTTGTTAGAAGTAACGAGCACGGTGTCAATAAGGGTATCTACAGACAAAGTAATGTAGATGGCAGAATCGCATCCGTTGGCGTTTTGATAATGAAGCGCATAGTTGCCGCTTTGCGAAAAACTGCTGTCGGCATAGGTGTAGACATTGCCATAACAGATATGCGCATGAACCTGCGCTGAATCTTTTTCAAGCACCTGCAGTTGCAGAATAACCACCGAGTCGCAGGTATTGGTGGCCGAAAGGGTATCGTAGTATGTGCCGGCATTGGTGAGCAGGTTATTATGAAAGGCATACGATTCACCGGCACAGATTTGTGTTTGAACAGTTGTTTCAAAGGTGGGTAAAACCGTCATGGATACTGCCGCAGAAATGGTATCGCAAATACCACCCGTGTAAACACGCACCTGATAGTTTCCGGTAGATAATACCGTTACTGCCGAGTCTGTTTCTAAAGGATTCGGATTACCATTGATATACCATTTGTAACTGAAACCGGTTCCCGTGTTGGCCTGTAACTGCACCGGGTGATTGACACAAAATTCGGTAGCCGTTGGGGTGCTTATTTCGGCCTTCACCACATAAAAAGTATCGGTGCATGTTTTATCGCCAAAGTTTACCTCGGCTGTCCAGCGGCCGGCAGGGGCATTGGCCGGCAATACATACCTAGGCAGATAATACGCAAACCGATACGGGTTAGCGGCATTAGTATCGGTACTGAACACCGTGCCATCGGGTTTACGGATAGTAACTGCCGGGCGCAGACCCATACCATTTCCGGCCACGATAGAAATATAGACCGAATCGCCCGCCTTAAAACATTCTTTAAAATTGGGTTGCTCGGTGGTATCGCAGCCAAAAAATACGGGCGATTGGGTATGGCTGGCTATTTGATAAAGCAAGGGCTCGTCATACAGTTCCTGATTATTCCACCACGAAAAATAGCTGTGGTTATTACAACTGCTGCTGCCGTCATAATACGGATTGGCCACTGTGCCGGCAAAGGCACCGGTGCCCCCGGCATAATGCACCTCAAAATGCAGGTGCGGCCCCGATGAATTACCCGAGCTGCCGGGGTATCCAAAAATCTCCGGCCTGCACCACATTGCCTACGCCTAAGGTAGTGAGGGTTCCGGCTTTGAAATGAAAATACCAGCTGCGCGTGCCATCGCTGTGCTGTAATACAATGGCATTGGCGGTTAACCCGGCATGTGGGGCCGGCACAGTTGCGGTCGGCTTCGCCATCGTGTTTGTATACAATGGTACTCGGGGCGGCTGCTACTACCTGTACCAGGTTGTGGTCCATGGTGTACCAGCTGTAGGGCCAAAACGTAAAGTCGGTGCCCAGGTGCCCATCATAGGTTCGGTTGCCACACCTGTAATCCTGAAACTGCGATGCCGAGCTGTTTTCATCTACATAGTTATTGATGTTGTAAAACTGACATTGGTTGGTGTTAGAAACCAGCGGCAATTGAAACCGAACGGTAATGGGGGTGCCCTGGGTGAAGGTATCGCCCGAAGGCATGTTCAGCTGCTGCAGGTTGGCCGCTATCTGCCGCTCCACTTCCAGCCGCTGTATAATAGGTATACAGTTATGCTCATCCTGGGGCTTTTGGCGGGCGCACGATAAATCGAGCTGATGGTTTTGCACACATTCGGCATAGCCGTTTTTGAGCAGCCAGGTTTCAAACGTTTTACCCGGAATAAGCGTTTGCTGTGCACCTGCCTGAAAGGCCCACCATACTGATAGAAGAAGGATTGCTTTTTTCATAGAAGCTTGTGAAAGTAAATATAGGACTAAAGCCGAATGTTCACAGGGCAGGCAGGTGTATAAAAAGGCGCAGGATAAAAAACAAAGCCGAAGAGAAAAAACTGAAACCGAAAGATGTGGCCGGGTATCTGGGTATTAAACCACGACAGGTATATCGCATCTGCAAAATGAAACATGTAGATATGCCTATGCTGTTTCAATGCAGCGAAATGCTGCACGAAAACCTGCTGCTGGAGTATCGCCCGAATGTGAAACCGCTGCCCAACCCGCTGCAGGAAGAAAACGACCGCCTGCGCAGTTATGTGAAAGATGATGAAACTTATAAAGGCAAATACGAAGCCTTACAGAAAAAAGTAATTGTGCTGGAAGGGCAAATTGAACTGCTGGAAAGAATGGTGAAGGAGTTGAAGAAGGGGTGAGGGAAATTACAATTATTTATTCTTACACTTGTCCGGAGGTTGTTGCGGGTATTTTAAAGCTCATCCTATAACCGTAGTTAAACAACCTCTAAAATTTCAATATGCAAAAGTGGAGACAGAAAGTAATTGTTCAGAAGGTTATCTCCTATTTGCCTTTTAGTCACCACATCAACTATCTGTTTCAAAAGTATGTAACCAAGGGAGTCTATCTTTCGGATGAGTATTTCTACGACCGATTGGAACATGCCGCTGAGCACCTGAAAAGTTTTAAACGCTATACGGATAAGGCCGTTCCGGAAAGTTCTTTAGAAATAGGAACCGGTTGGTATCCTACCGTACCCATCAGTTTTTTTCTGGTTGGTACCAGCCGCATTTATTCGGTAGATATTTCTTTCCTTACCTCCAAGGAGAGAATGAAAACCACTCTGCTTAAATTTGTTGCCTGCCAGGGTGAAGGCAAGTTGGAAAAATATCTGGATTTTATTCCCGAGAAGTATAATGTTATTACCCGATTGCTGGAGCAATACGAGCAATTGACCTTAGCCCAGGTATTGGAACAACTAAACATCACTTATTTGATTGAAGATGCCCGCAAACTTTCTTTGCCCGACAACTCGATTGACTTGATAAACTCCAATAATACCTTTGAACATATTTATCCTGAAATTTTAATTCCCATTGTGCAGGAGTTTAAAAGAGTAGTAAAAAAACAGGGAGGAGTTATGTCGCATTCCATTGACATGTCTGACCACTTTGCTCACTTTGATAAATCCATCAACATTTACAATTTCCTCCAGTTTACCGATGCACAATGGAAATGGGTAGATAATTCCATTCAGCCTCAAAGCAGAAGCCGCATATACGACTATGAAAAGATGTATGCCGATTTAAAAATTCCAATTACCGAAGAATCGTTTCGTGCAGGCAATGTAACCGAACTTAAAACCATCCGGCTGGCAGATAAATATGCGCAGAAGCCTTTAGAAGAACTGGCCAAAAGTCACTGCCATTTTATTTCGGATATGACAGGTGCCGAATAAAAAACAGCCTGTTACTCTTCTAGACTCGTTCACGCCCCATCTGAAAGCGAATTAGCCTTTGCGGAGATACTTGGTTAAGATAACGATGGTCTGGCCTTCTATTTTGCCTTCAATCTGTTCTACATTATCGGCTACCAGTTTAATGCCTTTTACCACGGTGCCTAGTTTGGCATTGAGGTTAGAGCCTTTGACATCGAGGGTTTTGGTAAGCACTACGTTATCGCCATCCTGCAAAATGTTGCCGTTACAATCGCGGTGCAGTTCTACTTCGCTGCCGTTCTCGTGGTCGCCCGTGGCTTTGGCCCAGGCTAAAGTGGGCTCGTCCAGATACATCAGGTCAATGGCATCGGCAGCCCAGCTTTCGCTGCGAAGGCGGTTCAGCATGCGCCAGCTTACCACCTGCACGGCCGGCACTTCGCTCCACATACAATCGTTTAAGCAGGCCCAGTGTTTGCTGTCGAGTTCTTCCTTTTTAGTTAACTGTAAGTTGCATTTATCGCACACCAGCAGGCAATCGTCCTCGCGCTGGTCGCTATTGGGAGGTACCTCGTAAACCGTGAGGTTACTTTCACTTTTACACAATTCGCACTGGTTATTTCCACGTGCTCTCAAGGCCGTTTCTACACTCATGGTTTCAATTTTAGCGCACGAATGTAACAAAATACGAGTGCGGAGAGAGGGCGAGGCTACCCCCGAGCGGCAGCCCTGACTAACCGCCCACCCGGCACCGACATTCAACGCGGGGCGTTTGCTGCTTACTACGTGGTCAACTCATCTAAAGCCGAGGATACGGTATCTAAGGGCAATCCGCAGGTTTTATACCGGCAGATATAAATGGCGGTGCTGCCTGCTTTGTATTTGCCCTGCAACAAAGGCAAAGCGGTTGGCGACTGTGTGCTGCCCATAAAAATACAATGCGGCATAAACTGTAAGTCGAATTGCGTTTTAAAGGCAAGTGCCTCCTCTCCGGCTATGGCTACTTCAAAAGGCGGCTCAATCAGGTAATCGAGCAGGATGGCCCAGTTGGCAAAAAAGGCCGGATTGGCCAGCGCATTCGCCTGCATGTTGAGGGTGGCTCGTTTTGCTTTTTCCAGATACTGCGGTTCATCGAACAAGGTGCCCAGATAAAATAAAACCTTCGTCATAGACGAGTTGGACGAGGGAATGACATTATCGCTCATTTCGGTTTTGCGGGCAATGAGGGGTTCATCGGTGATAGAGGTATAGAAGAACAGTCCGGTGTTGAGGTTATAAAAATGCTGAATCACATAATCGGCAATGAGTTTCGCCTGCTTGAGCCAGTGCTCGTTAAAGGTTACTTCATACAGGGCAATAAAGGCCTCGCAGGTAAAACTGTAATCGTCCAGAAACCCGCCAATGGTTACGCGACCGTTTTTATAGTTGCGCAGCAGGCTGTAATCGGCTTGCAGCATTTTGCTTTGAATAAATGAAGCACAGCGTAAAGCGCGGGCTACAAAAGCAGGTTCGTTAAACACTTTGCCGGCATCGGCATAGCCTTTTAACATCAGCGCGTTCCAGGCCGTCAGCACCTTATCATCCGTTTGCGGACGAACGCGTTTGGCGCGCTCATTCAGCAACAGCGTTTTCCAGGCAGTAATCTGAGCTGAAGACAAGTTCACATCCGGTCTTCTCGTCAGGTTATTGGTTTCCTCAAAGTTACCATGCTCGGTCACATCAAATACCTGCTTAAACGCTTCGAAATCTTTGCCCAGCAGTTGTTCTAATTCAGCATACGTCCAAACGTAGAACTTACCCTCCTCCCCTTCGCTGTCAGCATCCAGCGCGGAGTAAAAGCCACCGGCATCATCGCTCCACTCGCGTTCAACAAAGCGCAGGGTTTCGTATACGGTTTCGCGGTAGCGTTCATTCTTCGTTAGCTGATAAGCTTCGGAGTAGAGCGAAACCAGTTGGGCATTATCATACAGCATTTTTTCAAAGTGCGGAATAGTCCAGGAATCATCTACACTATATCTTGCAAAGCCACCGCCCACCTGGTCATAGAGGCCCCCGTTCATCATGTTATCGAGGGTAACAACTACGGCCTGCAAGGCCTTTTCGTTTTTAGTATAATAATAATTGCGCATCAGATACTGCATGGTTACCGGCATGGGAAACTTGGGGGCACCGCTCCGGCCGCCATAGTGATAATCCCAGGAGGCATCTATCTTCGCGAATAGCGTATGACGAATTGAGGCTTCGATATCGGAATGCGTTTGCGTTATAACGGAATCCATTTGCCGTATACCGCGGGTAATTTCGGTGGCTCGTTCCAGGGCTTCCTCGCGGTTGTTGTGCCAGTAATTGGTGAAGTAGTTCAGCACCTGTTTCCAGTTTTCTTTCGGAAAGTACGTACCGGCATAAATCGGTCTGCCATCAGGCAAAGCAATAGCATTCAAAGGCCATCCGCCCCGGCCGGAGATAAGCTGTACGGCATCCATGTATATCTGGTCTACATCCGGGCGCTCTTCGCGGTCTACTTTAATGCATATAAAATGCCGGTTCATGATTTCGGCTACGACTGCATCTTCAAAACTCTCATGTTCCATCACGTGACACCAATGACAGGCCGAGTACCCGATAGAAATGATAACCGGTTTGTTTTCGGCCTTGGCCTGCGCCCAGGCGGCCGCATTCCACGCCTGCCAGTTCACCGGGTTATGGGCATGTTGTAATAAGTAAGGGCTGGTTTCGTGAATAAGGCGGTTAGGTGACATGGTATACGGTATTTATGATGGCATGCATGAATCATACTGATTGAAAAACAACTGCTCAAACAAGTGCCGATTATCGGTAAAATTTCAAACAGCCGCGTGATATGTGCGCTGATTTATGTGGAAGAAAAGCATTTTAACCGTGGCAGCAGGCCGGCCGTTGACGAAAGCTCGTGCGGTGATACACATCACCGATACCCGTGAGGCGTATCATTGCTAAGCGCCTGGCCCGGCCCATACATTTGCCTCGTAATTTTTTAAACCTATAAAACAAAAAACCATGAAAAAGTATTATTCTCTGTTGTTCACTGCATTACTAGCTTGGGCTACCAACACTTTTGCCGCTGCTCCACCGTTAACGTGTGTATCGGCTGTTTCCATCAATGCCTCAGCTAACCCGTTAATTCTGTGTCATCCGGTAACAGAAATTCTAACCTTAAATATGACCGGAAGTTCGTATGATTCTATTCAGTGGATAAGAACAGATGCCAGTCCGGCAATCAGATTAGCAGGCGGCCCTGCGGCCACGTCTCTGCTGGCTACCCGCTGGACGGTTGGAAATTTAGTAGCCAGAGTATGGTGCGATAACTCCTATGCCGAGTCACCAATTTTGTATATGAACAGATTCGATATCAGTTTAGGTGTAGGACAGGACGAAAAGCTGTGTTTCGGTGAATCTGTTAACCTATCGGCTCCGGCTGTTCCCGGGCTATCTTATGAATGGCGGATAAATGATTTAAATGGTGCCGTAGTAGGTACCGGCCATTCATTTACCACCGCCAACACCGGCAATATCTGGTGTAAAATGATTCAGCCTGCCGGTTATACCGGATGCTATAAGTACAACAAACTGCGCTTAATAGAACCAAAGAGCTGCGAGCCGGTTGTTCTTAAAACAACTGAAAATCCGTACATCTTATGTAATGAACAATATGGTTATATCACACCTACCATTCCGGGGGGCGGATCCGTTGATTCCGTGCAATGGTTTCAGAACGGCAATTATATAACCGGATTGAATGGAAATGATACCCTGTATTTAAACCGATGGAGTGTAGGAGACTTTTATGGTATTGCCTGGTTTATGGGAACCCAATCAAACGTTACCAACAGCATTCCGGTGAACAGATTTGACATCCGTATCAAAACCGGTGACGGCCATTTGTGCACCGGTGAAACCGTTACGCTGGTAGCGCCTTCTTTACATCAGCCAACATTGTACGAATGGATGGAGGGAGATTTGGATGGCACACCTGCATTATCCGGTAATGCCGATAGTATTTTTACCACTGGTTATGTGGGCAACGTATGGTGCAAACTGACACATGATGGAGGCTGTTACAAGTACACTAAATTCCGTGTATTCTCTGACCCTGCCTGTGTAGCCCCTCTTGTCGGTGGTGGCAACAACAACTACAAAATGGATCGTACAACCGACTATACCGTAGAACCTTTTGAAACCTCTATATACCCGAATCCCAGCAAAGGAAATTTCAAACTGACAGTATCCGGTCTGGAAACTGACTATCCGGTAGTCATAGAGATGTATGAAGTGAGTGGCCGCAAAATATCGGAGGTAAAATATATGGCTTCTGATAATATTGAGCAATTCGAAATCAATAACGGGTCGCTGGCATCGGGCATTTATGCGGTAAGAGTAAGTCATCAAAACAAAACTGTTACCAGTCGGATTGTTGTTGAGTAACAATAATCAGATTCTTCTAAAACAAGAGAGGCGCTTCCGGATAGGAACGCCTCTCTTGTTTTCTGCATGTTGGCTAACCTCCGTAAACCTAAGGCAGCTCATTCAATATCAGGAATAAGGAGTAAGCTGTCTTTTAGTCAAAAGAATGCGCGGGTCATGGTCATGTAATAAAGCTTAAAAAATGTAAAAGGGTATGGAATAAAAATACTTTCTACATCAGCCTTATCGTTTTCTATTCATTCACCAAACCCCACTACTATGAAAACGAAAATTGTATGGCTGCTCACGTTGCTTACTTCTACCCTGTTTGCCCAGTTCAACTACAAAAATCTGGAAACCAAACTGGATCTTACCACCGAACAGATGAAACCTTACACCTATGAAAACCTGCGTATTTACCCCATTTATGCCAAGGAAAGTTTTACCTATACCAACAAGAATATAGGGCAATATACTCCCCTCAACGAAGCCTTAGCTAAAGACAAAGTCAAGATTACGGAAACCACCGACAATGCTTCGAGAAGCGGCTCCTCGCCTACGGTCAATACGTTATACATTCAAAACACTTCGAGTGACACCGTTTATATTATGGCTGGCGAAGTGGTGAAGGGCGGCAAGCAGGACCGGGTGATTGCACAAGATGTTATACTACCACCGAAAGGGAAAAAGACCAGTCTGGATGTTTATTGCGTGGAGCATGGACGGTGGGTGCATAACAGCGGCAGCAGTAACGAGTTTAAATCTACCTCGGGCGTAGTGTCAACCGGTGTTCGAAAATCGGCAGAGGTAGAAAAAAACCAATCGGTTGTATGGGAGAAGGTGAAAGATGTGCAGATGAAAAACAAAACCGAAACATCTACCGGAACCTATACAGCTCTGGAACAGTCAAAAGATTATCTGGACAAAACATCCAAGTATGTAAGCTATCTGAAAACTCAGTTAGCCAGGGAACCGCAGGTGATTGGGTTTGTAGCAGTAACAGGAAACAAAATTGTAGGTTGCGATATGTTTGCCACACCCGTCATGTTTAAACAGCAGGCAGACAACCTGCTGAAATCGTATGCCACTGAAGCAATCAGCAACGGGGCTCCACCCAAGGTGACAAACAGCGAAGTAAAAACCTATCTGGATAAACTTTTGCTGAATGAAGCGGCCCGACCGGCTGTAATTCAGAAGGATGGCAAGGAGTTTAAAAAAGGTGACAAGACCTTACACATTTCTTTATACTAAGTAATACCCAAGCCCCCGCTAAGACTTCTGAAGTTTCGTAAACTTCAGAAGTCTTTTATTTTCGCCCCGCTTAAACAATCCTATTTCAAACGTACAACTAAAAATATCATGGCTACTCCTATCCGCGATTTCATCACCCATCATTACCGTCATTTCAATTCAGCAGCATTGGTAGATGCTGCCAAAGCTTACGAAACGCACTTAGCTGAAGGAGGTAAAATGATGATTACTCTGGCCGGTGCCATGAGCACTGCCGAACTGGGTATTTCGCTGGCCGAAATGATTCGTCAGGATAAAGTGCAGATAATTTCCTGCACCGGAGCCAATCTGGAAGAAGATTTAATGAACCTGGTAGCGCATTCACACTACAAGCGGGTGCCTAACTACCGCGATTTATCTCCGCAGGAGGAGTGGGATTTGCTAGAGAATGGTTTCAATCGGGTAACCGATACCTGTATTCCCGAAGAGGAAGCTTTCAGAAGATTACAGAAGCATATCTATCAGTTATGGAAAGAAGCAGATGAGAAGGGAGAAAGATATCTGCCGCATGAATTCATGTATAAAATGGTGTTGAGCGGTGTATTGGAACAGTATTATGAAATTGACCCTAAGAACAGCTGGATGATTGCAGCAGCAGAAAAAAATCTGCCTATCATTTGTCCGGGTTGGGAAGACAGCACCATGGGAAACATTTTCGCTTCTTATTGTATAAAAGGTGACCTGAAAGCAACCACCATGAAAAGCGGTATTGAATATATGGTTTGGCTGAGTGACTGGTATCGTAAAAACAGCGGAGGAAAAGGCGTTGGCTTTTTCCAGATTGGTGGTGGCATTGCCGGTGATTTTCCTATTTGCGTAGTGCCGATGATGTATCAGGATTTGGGCTGGACCGATGTTCCTTTCTGGAGTTATTTCTGCCAGATATCTGACTCTACAACTTCCTATGGCTCATACTCAGGGGCGGTGCCTAATGAGAAAATTACCTGGGGAAAGCTGGATATAACCACCCCTAAGTTTATTGTAGAAAGTGATGCCACCATTGTTGCACCACTAATTTTCGGTTACATACTGCGATGGTAAAAACCGGGCTTATTGTTTAACGAACGTGGCTGATTGAACGCTGTCACGACTCACTATCTGCACCACATACATTCCTTGAGCAAAACCATCAATAGGAATTAGGGAACTTAGAGAATTGCTGAATACCACGTCTACCAAGACAGCTCCCGTCAAATCGAATATACGAAGAGAACCATTTCCTGCATCAGAGTAATTTACGATAATATGGTCGGTTGCCGGATTCGGAAATAAACCGATACTCCTATCCTGAACAGGTTTTATTCCGCTAACCGGATTGAAAGTAGTAGTGTCCTGAAATAATACCAGCCCTTCACTGGCAGTGCCTATCCACACCTTTCCATTACCGGCATATTTCATACAGTTGATATAATTATCGGGCATAGGGGAGTTACTCATGGTAAAAGAATCAAAGGCGAAAGCATTATTCCATCTAACCAAACCTTTGTCAAAAGTACCCATGTATTTTACATCGGTAGAACTGACAACCTCTATACAGGTAATACTATTGGTAGGTATATTGGAATTAGCCGTTAAGCGATAATACCAGGCCGTTCCGTTATAACGACCTAAGCCCTGGGCAGGTGTTGCAAACCATATATTTCCAAGATAGTCGCTTTCTAAATCAAAAACGGTATTATCTGTCAATCCACTGTTGGTGTTTTTATATACACTCCAGGTGTTTCCCTGTTTCCGACTGATACCTCCATTCACCGTCCCTATCCATTTTACATCGTCTTTATCAACGAAAATTTTATTCACGTTATTGGCCCCTAAAGGAGAATTGAACATATCATACAAAATCCAACCTTCATCGCTGATATGTATAACTCCGCCTACCGTTCCTATCCAGGCTGTATTGCTGGAATCAAATGCAATACTACGCACCTGATCATCGGGCAGAATTGAATTAGCTGTGGTATACTTTATCCAGTTAGTTCCATCATAAATACCCAATCCATATTGTAAGGTACCTACCCATAGGTGATTCAAAGAATCAAATGCAATACTCCGTATCTGATTGCCCGGAATGTTGGAGTTGGAAGTATCCGTAATAGTCCAGTTGGTTCCATCATACATCGCTAATCCTTCATCTGTGCCAACCCATAAATTTCCGTTTTTGTCTGTTTCAACAGCACGAATGGCATTATCCGGAAGCGGGGAATTAGATTTATTGAAAATTGTCCAAATGGCTTGTGAACTGAGCGATAACGAGAAGCATAGAAATGGCAACAAAAGTGCTTTCATAATGAATATTTATAAGATTGCGCAAGTTCTAAAAAATAAAGGTCAGGTTGTGCACCCGACCTTTATGAAAAAAATCATGTCTCTGTTTTACTGAACAATTACATTGTAAGTATTCTGTTTCTTACCCGTATTGATAGTTAAGTTATATACTCCCACAGCAACTCCTTTCAATACAATCTTTTTGACAAAGGCGTTAAGAACATGGATATTATCTTCTGCAAAAACCTTCTTCCCGGCAGCATCGGTAATATTCAGATTAATCTTTTTGCTATCGGCAGATTTAAGAGAAAGTTCAAATTCACCGTTGCTGGGATTAGGGAATACATTTACCCCGCTAATACCTTCAATATTATTAATACCGATGTTATTATCTAACAATACCGTTACCTGAGAGGTAGCGCTACCGGTACAACCCGTAGTATCCGTAAAACTATACGTTACAGTGTAAGGTCCTCCAACCCCGGCATCAGATGGAGAAAATGATGTGCCGGAAACTCCTGTTCCGGAAAAACTTCCACCAGCCGGTGTTCCAGTAAGTGCCACCGCTGTATCTGTATTATAATACTGACTGCTTAAACCGGTTAATGAAACAGATGGAGACGGATTAACAGTGGCTACAACCGGAGTTCTGTTACTTACACAAGTAATGTCAGGTTCTGCAACTTTCCAGTCGTACAAACAATACCATCTGGCTAAATCGTTGGCGCTGTTACCCTTTATAGAAATAAGGTTATTGATGCTGTATGGATAACTAGCTCCCGCACTGTTTCTGTACAAATCAGGTGCACTACCCGATGCCCAACCCAACTGATAATCGGTTCCCGGAGGAATAGTAAAGTTCAAATAAACTGTGTCGGTGCCTTGAAGCAGGTTGACTGTTACCGAGTTAAGAACAGTGCCAGCCGAATTACGCAATTCAAATGTTCTGCTTTTGGCTGAATTAGCAAACACTTTAATACTCTTCAGTATCACTGTACTAAATACATCAAATATCTGGTGCTGGTCGTTACTGTAATAAGCACCTCCGCCAATACTGAAATCAACAGGTCCTACGCTTCCTGAGAAGCCGGAAACCGTATCGCGCGATTCTACATAAAGCGTGGTAGAACTATTCAATGTTGTAGAGTAATTATCGCCAACAAAAAGTTCGTTTCCATTCTGAGACGCATCAAACCAGTGAGCAGTACCGGTAGCATTTGCAGTCAAAATAACAGGTGTTCCTTCACAAACAGCAACGCTGTCAGCATCTGTATGGCTGGGAATGTGTGAAATAGTGAGTGGAGGGCTTACGGCCAGTCCGCACAACGAATTTACACTTACGGAGTAAGAACCCGGCTCAGATACTGTGATGGTTTGCGTACTCTCTCCGGTGCTCCACAAATAAGATGTTCCTGAATTAGCTGTTAAATTGATTGAGGTTCCCTCACAAACGCTGGAAGATGTAACCGATGGAGTAATCGTGGCCGTTCCGCCTCCCATCGGCACCTGATTTACTAAGGTATAAGGAATAGCTATGACGTTATCATTTTCGTTCTCTTCTAAAAAGTAATCGTGTGGGTCAATCTTCACCACAATGTAGTAATCGCCATTGCAGGTATTGGGTGGGATGGTGATATACATACCATCCAGATATTGGTAGTATATATCCGTATAACCCGATGAGATGCCCTGCTCGGTAGGGGAGCAATTGTAATTTCCCCCTCCTAAGGCAAAGTTAGGGAAGTTGGCATTCTGCAAAACGTTATGAGCTGAATCTTCACAATGGCCGTTGTAGTATGAACAGGTACCATAATCCATCAAACAGAAACCCAATTTAGCACCGCTACCAATAATCGGCCACTGCATGGGGTCGGCAATGGCCGTATCTCTTACCCGTAGCGTATAAATACCCCAATCGTCTACGTGCATGTGTCCGTGTGTAGGATGGTAGGTCATGGAGCCTGCGTTACGGTCGTAATAAGTCATCACGTTACCGTTCTTGTGATATACTCTTTGAACGACCATATTACGTGGTGAAGTCCCATCCGGACAAGTGCCGGGATTAGTGGTAAATGTATCGGGGCCGCAGATGTAGCGATTAGTTGCCCTTACGGTAAGTGAACCATGCCCTATATTAGGGGTTGAAACAGAAACACGCAACCGGCCATTCTCCACACCATTACCGGTTTGAGAATACTCAATTACTCCATTATTGCCCGATGCATATAGCGGCTCTTCAGCCATAGTAATATTAGGCAGCAAATCGCAATTAGAAGAACCATCTTTACACTGACAGTTAGTGGCGTTAGTGGTAGTACACGATTGAGCACTTACTTTAATCGCAGATACAGCCACCAGCAAGGTGAATAGTAGAGTTTTTTTCATTTTATGTTTTTGGGTATCCCGAAAGTAAAATATTTATTGTTTCAGCGTAATTGAGCTTACTGCATTATCCACAGACAGTCTTATTACACGTTTCTCGTCTTGTAATGAGCACAATCCACAACATTTGGTTCAATAGTAGATTGGCTAATGAACTGCAACAAAACAACATTTGCCATACTAAAAACTGTTATCAAAACGTTACTCTTAAAACTGAAGCATGATACTATTTCAAATAATTACCGATACCTCAGCAGCAGCGCAAGCTGTAACCAAAGCTCAACCCACCCTTAACCTGCTTGATCTGATTTTGAAGGGTGGATGGATAATGATTCCCATAGGCCTTCTATCGGTCATTGCTGTGTTTTTGATGATTGAGCGATATATCACCATTAGTCGTGCATCAAAAATTGATACCGGATTTATGGCAAACATTAAAGCCCTGCTGATGGATGGAAAATCGGATGCTGCTTTAACCCTATGCAAAAGCACCAATACCCCTATAGCCCGGTTGCTTGAAAAAGGTATTAAACGACTTGGTAAGCCTGTCAAGGAAATTGAAAGTGCCGTAGAAAACACCGGCAAACTGGAAATTTACAAACTGGAAAAAAATCTCTCCTACCTTGGAATTATAGCGGGTATTGCACCCATGTTTGGTTTTGTTGGAACTATCAGCGGGGTTATCAAAATCTTTTACAATATCTCACTGGCTGACAATATCAGCATCGGACTAATTGCGGGCGGTTTGTATGAAAAGATGATTACCTCGGCTGCCGGATTAGTGGTAGGCATTATTGCCCATATCGGTTTCCACTTTCTAAATACCATGATTGATCGGGTTAGCTTTCAGTTAGAAAGCACAACGGTTGAGTTTATTGACTTGATTCAGGAGCCTACTAAGTAGTAGTTTAAATCATCAGCCATGCAGCTTAGACGTAAATCAAGAATGACTTCAGAAGTGAGCACCTCCTCACTAAGCGACATCATGTTCTTTCTGATGCTCTTCTTTCTTATCATTTCCACGTTGGTTAATCCATCGGTCATAAAACTGATGTTGCCTAAAAGTGATGCCGGAAAAGCAGTAGCTAAACAAACCATCACTTTATCGGTTGATGCGGAAAAGAGATACTACATCAACAATGCTCCGGTAGAATATGAACAGGTTGAACCACAGTTGGCCTCGCAAACTGCCAGTATGGATGACCCTACGGTAGTGTTAAGAGCCGATAATACATTGACCGTACAGACCATTGTAGATTTAATATCCATGGGTAACCGATTAAAAATAAAAATGGTGTTAGCTACTACCAACAAGTAGTATGGAAAATTCGCTGATCTACATCTTCAATGGGTAGTAATTCTATAATTCATAACCAGATATACCGTGTTTGTTTCAAGCTTTGAGTCAGAAGAAAAGAGTTTTAAAACCCGCAAAACCTCAGTTGCGGCTTTTGTAACTATTCTGCTGCATGGATTGATTCTGTTGTTTTTACTCTGGTCAGTTCTTACTCCTCCCGATCCTCCTTTCACAGATAGTGCCGGAGGTGTATCGGTAAACTTTGGTACAGACGAGGTTGGGGCAGGCGATATTCAACCTATGACTCTTACACCTATTGAAGCCGACTTTACTCCAACTGCAGCAGCACCTTCCTCTTCGTCAACCGCTGCTGCTCCCGAAGAAGTTGCTACACAGAACCTGGAGGATGCTCCCGCTGTAGAAAGCAGCAAGACCGATAAGCCTGCTCCGAAACCAGACGAGAATGCTCTGTTTAAACCCAATACAAAACCCACCAATACCACACCGAATAAATCGAATACCAATAACAGTAACGCCAACACAACTCCGGAGCCCAAAGCCGACCCGAATGCCTTGTTTACCAAAGGCGCTAAGGGAAATCCGAATAACAGTAAAGGAGACGGAACAGGTGGTGGGCAGGGTGACCAGGGCAAACCGAATGGAGACCCTAATTCTAAAAACTATCTAGGCGATGGTGATGGAAACGGTAATGGACCAGGCAAAGGCGATTTGAATGGCGGTTACAGCTTAAAAGGCAGAAATCGCTTGGCTCTGCCTCCTCCGGTGCAATGCAGCTCGAAAGGCAAAGTAGTAATCGCCATCAAGGTAGATAAAAGTGGTAGAGTAGTAGACGCCAAGCTCAAGCGTTTTGAGTCTACTGTGTTTGATGAATGTAATGTGAATAATGCTTTAAATGCCGCTCGTAAATCAACCTTTACACCTGATGCGAATGCTCCTGATATTCAGGAAGGCACCATTACCTATATCTACAAAGTGAATTGATTCTAGGTTGTTTTTAAGCTAAATCTTTATTTCTGTTGAAATATTCTGACACGCTAAAATATCTTCTTGAACAGCTACCTATGTTTCAACGGGTTGGTGCTGCCGCCTATCGCAGTGACCTGACCAACATTACAGAATTATGTCTTTTGCTGGGGAACCCGGAAAGAGATTTAAAATGTATTCATATAGCAGGTACCAATGGTAAAGGTTCAGTTACACATATTCTGGCTTCCATTCTCCAGGAACAGGGTTATCGGGTAGGCGTATTTGTTTCGCCTCATTATAAAGATTACCGGGAGCGCATAAAAATTAACGGACAATACATCAACAAAAGATTTGTCAGTCATTTTGTAGAAAAAAACCGAGCCAAGTTCAAACACATTAATGCCTCATTTTTTGAAATTACCACGGCCATGGCTTTTTCTTATTTCAAACATCAAAGAGTTGATTTTGCCATCATTGAAACCGGTATGGGCGGAAGGCTTGATTCTACCAATATCATCACTCCTCTTCTATCTGTAATTACCAATATCAGTTACGACCATCAACAGTTTTTAGGCGATACATTGGAAAAGATTGCTGCAGAAAAAGCAGGAATAATTAAACCTCATGTACCGGTGGTTATTGGCGAAACACAGAGAGAAACAAGACCTGTATTTATACGGATAGCCAAAACGAATGCGAGCAAAATTTACTTTGCCGATAAAGTCTCTTCACCACCTGATTTCAACAGTGATTTGCAGGGTATTTATCAGAAAAAGAATATTTCTACTGCCCTGATGGCTGTAACCATATTGCAGCAGGCAGGCAGTATTCGTGTTTCTAAGAAGAGCATTCAAAACGGCTTAAAGAATGTGGTGAAGAATACTGCGTTTTTAGGCCGCTGGATGGTCATAGACCAACAACCCTTAACCGTTTTAGACAGTGCTCACAACGAAGGTGGCTTACGGGAACTAAAGAAGCAACTGTCGAATATTTCGATGAAACAACTTCACTTTGTATACGGCACGGTGGGCGATAAAGACATTACTAAAAACCTATCTCTGTTGCCTAAAAAAGCAGTTTACTATTTCTGCCATGCTGATATGCCCCGGGCATTAAATGCTCAAACACTTCAAGAAGTAGCTGCGAAACACGGACTAAAAGGAAATAGCTACCCTTCGGTAAAAAAGGCTTTACAGGCTGCACAAATACAGGCGCAACCAGCCGATATGATTCTGGTGGCGGGCAGCGTGTTTATTGTTGCTGAAGTAATCTGAAACTATCCCTTCTTCGACAGTTTTACGATGGGGACTATCACCTCTTCGAGTGAAATGCCCCCATGCTGAAAGGTATTTTTATAAAAATTGACGAAGTGATTGTAGTTGTTAGGATATACCAGAAACTTGTCCTCTTTGGCAAAGATGTAAGTAGAGCTGAGTCTTGATTTGGGCAAACCAATCTCTTCGGGTACTTTTACGGCAAACACATCTTTATCATCATAATTCAGATTTTTACCGGTTTTGTATCGAATATTTGTGGTGGTTTCTTTGTCGCCAATACAACGGGAGGGGTCTTTTACCCGAACAGTGCCGTGATCGGTTGTAATGATGATATTAACATCCTTTTCGGCCAGTTTTTTTAAGGCATTTTGCAGTGGTGAGTGATTAAACCACGAAACAGCAATAGAACGATAGGCTGCTTCATCGCTGGCCAGCTCTTTTAGCACTTCCATTTCGGTGCGGGCGTGCGAGAGCATATCAATGAAATTGTAAACGATTACCGTTAGTTTGTTATCGAGATAGTTAGTGATGTTATTTTCCAGTAAATCACCATCGCGGTGGTTGGTTATTTTTACATACTTGTGTTTAATGGGTTCGCGAAAGGTGCGTTTCAGAAAGTCTTCGAGAAAATCGCTTTCGTGCAGATTTTTACCACCTTCATCGTCATCGTTCTTCCACATATCGCCAAATTTCTGTTGAATCTGCAAAGGCATCATACCGGCAAAAATGGCGTTGCGACTGTATTGTGTGGCCGTGGGAAGAATGGCAAAGAAAGCGTCTTCTTCCTCTACTTTAAAATTTTCCATGACCAAAGGCTGTATGGCCTTCCACTGGTCGTATCGAAGGTTATCTATAACTACTAAAAATGTGGGCTTGTTATCTTTTAACACCGGCACCAATTTCTGCATCAGTAAATTATGGCTCATGATGGGGGCATCATCACCGGGGGCGCTGTTTACCCAACGCTTGTAATTTTTGATAACAAATTTGTTGAACTCCTTATTGGCTTCCTGTTTCTGCGCATCGTAAACTTCTACCATGCTGCTGTCGCTGTTGTTCAGTTCTATCTCCCAATAAACAAGTTTTTTGTACAGCTCGGTCCATTGGCGGTAATCGAGGTTATCCTGCATGTGCATAAAGAGTTTCTGAAACTCCTGCTGATAACTGCTGGTTGTTTTTTCGGTTACCAGGCGTTCGTTGTCAATAATCTTTTTGAGGGTAGAGAGTATCTGCTGTGGCTTAACAGGCTTAATCAGGTAATCGGCAATTTGAGAACCAATGGCTTCTTCCATCAGGTTTTCTTCTTCGTTTTTGGTAATCATGACGCAGGGCAGGTGCTGATTAATTTCTTTGATGCGCTGAAGCGTTTCAAGCCCGGTAAGGCCCGGCATACTTTCATCCAGAAACACCACATCAATACCCTTGGCCCGTACTTTATCAATGGCATCTTTACCATTGGTAACAGGAATTACCCGGTATCCTTTATTTTCCAGATACATGATGCTGGGTTTCAGTAAATCTATTTCATCATCGGCCCAGAGAATTGTAATGGTGCTCATAGTTTGGGGTTGCGGTTGCGTTCGGTTTGGTGTTGCTGTCATGCAAGTATAATGCTTCTTAGGGCGTTTTATTGCATGCGGCTCACCGCTTAATTAGTTAACAAATGAAAATTGCAGAAAATACAGGCGTGTGCGGGCTTAAAACGAAATGTGTTTTTGATAAATGGGGTCCAGTTTTTCGATGCTGTCAATCTGTTCGTGGCCGTTGTTGACTTTGCTGTAATAGTATTTGAGAATGTATGATACTTTGGTTTTGCCATCGTCTTTTTTAAAGAACTTAATAGCCGGGTCTATTACGGTATAGCGCATTACTTTTTGATAAATGACTACCGTGCCCGGTTTAGCATAAACATACACGTTGGGCAGCTCGGCCCCCTGAATAAGCCCCTGCGGTTTTACCTTAAGTGCATCGAGCCGTTTATACTGCAGCTCTACATACTGCCAGGGCACCAGCGAATCGTTTTTGATACCCTTAAAGGAAACGTTGACGTGTCCGATTTCTACCTGCGGGTTTTCGATATAATCATAGTAATAGCCATCGCTTTCGGTGCCGTTGCCGGTATGGTAGCGGCCTAAGAAATAAGCATCGAGTGAGTTATTGCCTATGCGGTTTTTAATGGTATCGGCTATGTTTCGGGCTACCGAGTAGCCGATTTCGTAAGCTTTGGCACTATCTAAATAGCGCAGGTAGCGCTGGTCTTTAAAGTCTTCTACATACAGGGTATCGGCTGCCACGCTGTTCAGCGCGCATAATACAAAAACAAACCAAACTATGTATTTCATGGGCAGGGCCGTTTTAGCCGGAAGCAAATCAATTATTATTGAGTTAATAACACAAATGTTCGGCCGTAAAAGATGTTATTAAAACAGCGCGGCTAATCTTCGTGCAGATAGGCAGTATCGTTAAAAGCCTGGTAGTTGATGCTGTATTGCGGGGTGGCATCTTTGCGTTGCAGGGCTTCGAGAGCTTTGTCGGCAACGGGTTGGCGTTTGCGCAGCAGCGCTGCGTTTATTACAATTTGCGTTACCATTTCAAAATCGGTGTTGAATATTTCAAGCGTGCTGTGTTGCTCGTTATATTTCCAGCTGTAGAAGCGTTGTTTGTAAAATACCTGACCGGTGTTAAAAATGCGCATAGACACGCAAGTAAGCCTGCCGGAGCGTAATGTATTTGCGCAGGGCCAAATTTTCATCTGTTACAAAATACATTTACATTTAACCCATATAAGCTTGTTAAGCCATGCGCTTTTTCATTTTGTATCTGGTTACGCTGCTGCTGTTTGCCTCCCTCATTTGGCTGAACGTAACGTATGTGATTAATTATGTGTTTAAAGAGGAAATCAGCCAAATAGAAGCAGAAGAATTGCAACTAACCGATGAAGCAGCCATCGAGTTTCTGCAATATATTGTTTATGTGCTGCTGTATACGCTGGCCTTTATTTTGTTTGCCATATTGCCGGCAGAGAGCCTTGTTGCCGCTCTGCAATCGGGTGTTTTAATGGCGGTGGTTATATCGGTGGGTGCCAGTTTGGTGAATTATAAATATGTGCAGCACACCGGTATTAAAAACGCTGTTTATAACGTAACGGCCGGTGTTGTTATGATGTTGCTGGTTACACCGTGCAGTTATTATCTGGCGCGGTATCTGTACACGTAAAGCGGTATGCCGGTTGCCGGCATTTATCCTCAAGCCGTGGCCCTGCTGCGCCTCCCGTTATTGGTTGCTGATAGCTCTCGAAAAGGCTGGGCATTACTACTAATCAGAACTGTTTGGCTTATTGTTTAGTAGCCGTGCCTGATTTAATATCGCCATACGCTATAGTAGCGGTAAAATAAAGATGGTCACCGCTGCGCGTAATTACGCTGGTAGAAAGCACCGAAGCCCCCGAACCACTTGCGCCCGATACGTATGCCATAGAATTTGCTGTGACCGAAAAAACGGTGCTCGGGTTGCCATTAAAGTTGGCGATATTAACACTGTTGTCGTCTCTTTTAGTGATGGTAAAGTTGTATGACGAAGGAGTAACTGAACCAAAGTGGGTTTCGTACGCTGTATCTTTCATATTCCATATACCTACATAGCTATCTGCTACGCTGCCGGTGTTGTCTGCTTTTTTGCTGCAACTGCTTACCAGTGTTACTGCAGTAAAGGCCGCCACTGCTGCGCCTAGTAAAACAAGTTTAGTTTTTCTCATGTGTTTTAATTTATGTTATTAAAAATGGCTATGTTTTTGCCCGCGTAAACTTAAAATAAACAACAAAAATAAAACAGGAATTTGTCTTGGCCCCGTTGCGCCTCCGGTTATGGGTTGGTAATCATACCATCAAAGGGGAAACAGCATAGTTCATTGAACCACTTCACCCGACATTTGCCCAACGGATGTTGTCAGAAGTTCTTATACACCGTATTTAACTGCAAAATCATCAATCTTATGGCTATTAATAGTTCCATCAGCGTTTAAGACCTTTTCGCTAAACAACCAATTGATAAAATTTTTTATCATATTTTTTGAGCCGGCCCCAACAATTCGATCAAAATTTTCACTGTTTACAATCTTTTTTTCGTTGATAAAATATAAGGTCATAAAATCATCACTTTCACAGGATGTTCCAAGACCTTTAAACTGAAGATTAATAACTTCTTCGTTTGAACTACTTCGTATAGAATATTCTGCCAGGCTGATTTTGTTGAATTTTAATACTGATTTTTTATGGATAAAAATTTCACTTTTCCTGATGGTGGCTTCCTGAGCACTTCCAGATACCGAAACCAGAATAAGTAGTAATAAAAACAGCCTGTGTAAATGGTTCATTTCTTTATGTAAAGATTTAGTTAGTGTTTTCAAGTATTTCTATTTGCAGCCGTTACCGCTAACGGCACACTGTGAATTTACTTAAATGTATTTGGTTCCCTCATCTAAGCCATCTTCTTTAGAGTTATTTCACAGTTTAACGGTTTTGTTGGGAGCCTTGGCAGGCTTGGGCCCGAGGCGGTGCTTTTGACTTTTCTTTTTGTCGGTTTTAAACCATTTATAAACTAAGTCAATATCCCTTTGTTGCCTCAAATAAGGGCAGCCAGTTAAAACAGGTAAAGGTGTGATATACCAATCTTTTTCATCGCTATATGATGGGCGAACGGACATGAAATGAAAATACATATTACGCGCCTACAGTTCTATGCACGGGTTGCCTTTCAGTAGCGCGGGTCCCGAGGCGGGGACCCTGCCTTTAGATTTGCGCTTTAAATAATAGTTAACTTTAAAAAGAAAACAGCAGAGGTGAACTAAAGACCCTGATAAGCTGACGGCTTATTCCTCGCATTAGTCCTCTGCTGTTTGTTGAACAAGCGCCAAATAGAATGTTGGGCTCACGACCCGTTAAAGGCTTTAGCGTTCTTCAACAACTATTATTCACAGTTAAAAACAAATCTATGGAAAAGCATTCAGTTTTTGTGGGGGTAGATGTTTCTAAAAGCAAATTTGATGTTTGCGTGTTAGAACGAGAAACAAATCGTATTCTTTATCAAACTGCGTATGAAAACACGAAGAACGGTATTAGGCAAATGCAAAAGCAGTTGCTCCGAGAAATTAAAACAGAATCATCTGCCTGGCTGTTTTGTATGGAGCACACCGGTGTTTACACCCTGCCGTTAAGCTGCTTTCTTTCAGAGCAGAAGCTGGATTATGCGTTAGTGTCGGGATTAGAAATTCATCGCTCATTAGGACTAAAAAGAGGCAAGAGCGATAAAGCAGATGCCAAAGATATTGCCCGGTATGCTTGCCTGCATGAATCGGAAATTAAGTTGTATGAGTTACCGGAGAAGGTATTGCTTAAACTTCGCGTGTTGCTTACGCACCGCGAGAGATTACTGCAATCCAAGAAGATGTTTGCCAATGTTGAAGAAGCACATGAGTTTATGGATAAATCGCTGTGTAAAGAAGTGGTAAAAGAAAGCCGTTATATGGTCAAACAATTGGATAAGAAGATAGAAGGAGTCAATAAACAGATACAAGCATTGATTGATTCAGATGAGCAATTGAAAAATACCTACCGGCTAGTCTGTTCTGTGCCGGGTGTAGGGCCACAGATTACCTGTTATTTGTTGATTTATACCAGATGCTTTACTTCCTTTGAGAATGGCCGTCAGTTAGCTTGCTTTGCCGGTGTAGCACCGTTTGAATACAGTTCGGGCTCTAGCATTAGAGGCAAAACAAAGGTCAGTCATCTGGCCAATAAGAAATTAAAAGCTTTACTGAACATGGGTGCCTTAAATGCCAAGAGAACGGACCCTGAAATAAAGTTGTATTATCAACGCAAAGTAGCAGAAGGAAAGAATGGAATGCTGGTGATGAATGCCATCAGAAACAAATTGATTGCACGAATCTTCGCCACAGTTAAGAGAGGAACTCCATTTGTGCCTTTAATGCAATTTGCTGTCTAATTATTTATTTTTCAGTTCACTTGGAAATATCATAGAATGCGGGGACGAAGCTTGCACAAATGTTTATACGATTACTTGTCCCCAACATATTTGCCATCTTTGTATATAGTAATCCGTTTTGGTTTTTGTCCGTTGCTGTGCAAATAATTTTCAAACTCTATTTTGTCCAACTCAAATTTGTCCGATGAAGTGTTGTGGCTGAAATTGATAAAATAATCAAAGTGATGTTCTCCACCGTTTTTGAAAATCACTAAAATAAACTCTGCTCTTTCATTGTCAACCCAGCCCATCATATTGATATAAACCAAAGATTTTTGCTCCGCCTGTTTCTTTTGTCCTACCTCTGGGGTTACAAGTCTGATTTGAGTTTTCTCAATTATCTGCGGTAGTTCAATGTCTGGAAAGTCGTCAGGTTGCCCGAAAACATGCTTTCCAAAATACAAAGTGTCAAATGTGGTCTTGTCCTTTTTGTAAGCTGCTTTTATAAACTCAGCAATGGCTTGGGTATAAATTTTTGTCAATTCATCTTTCTGCACAGTCAAACTATCTGTCGTTGCAGAGTTTGTCTGTTGGGTCGAAGTAGCAGAACTGTCGGCAATGATTTTGTCCACCTTGGGTTTGTCGCAATTATGATTTGAGCAAGCAGTCAAGCTAAGGAAAATTATCAAAATTAAAAGTGTCATTATGTATTTGTGTCTGTTCATTTTTTTGCACTGTCGCCCAAGAATGACGCCTAACGTTTTCGGGCTTTGCGTTCGGGCGGGTTTCTGAGCACAAAGTTTCAATTTATTAATAAAGTTCATTAGAAGCACTAAGCTTCAAGTTTGCACTTCAGCCCGCCTGACGCAAAACCCGTGTTACCAGTAGTGCTTCTTTCCTGTCGTTGCGTTGTCATTCAGATTTTGGTTTAAGTTCCGTTGGGATTTGTTCCAAATATTCCTGATAAGTCACTTGCGTAACACCTTTAGGAATATAAGTCGTCTTGTATTTGTCAAGCAAGTCAGTTTTTGGTCTGTATGGGTCAATTACAACCATATGCTTGCCCCTTGCTAAAAAGTTTTTTTCAAGGTATTCGTTTATTCCAGGGTCTTGAAAACCATAGCCGATTACAACAAGAAGTTCTGATGTCGAAAGGTTGTTTTCAAAATATTTGAATAGGTTTTTGTAGTAAGGGTCGCCAGTATAAAATCTTGTTTTATTAGTTGTCCCACTTAAAAAGTCTGGAGCTACTTCGTCCCATAAATTCTCGAATTTTTGTTCGCCTGTTATTGGGTCTGTGATTTCCATTAAAAAACGAGATACAGCATAATTGTCTTTTAGCCGAATTTTTTGTTGGTTAGGTTGTGGCGTATAGACAATTGTATTAAACACACTTCCGTGAAGCTTGTATAGGGCAAGTGGTTTGTCAAATTTGTCAATGAAGCGTTCAAGTTTTACATAGTAAGTTTTATGCACTTTTTTGTCTGTGCCACTGTCGAAGTCGTAGCTAACTGTCCCGTAAAAAGGTGAGCCTTCAAGTTGGTAGCCATCAGTAAAATGTTGCCAAAGGTCAGAATGATGTTGCCCTAACCAGTCAAAAAACAAGTCGTGGTTCAGTGTGTGAAATTTAATGTCGCTTGTTTTGAGCAACTCCCTTAAAAAACCAATAAAAGGGTCGTATGGTGGATAGTTTAATGTGCTTATATCTTCAAAATATTTTGTCTTGTGGAGTTGTGAAGCCAAAAGCTGATTAAAACTACGATTGAAGTCGGAAATTCTGTTGTAACAATCTCTGTGATTGTCTGAACCCTTAAAATGTTTGTCGTTAAATCTTTGATAAAAACCTTCAATGGCTTCTTTGTTTTCGTGGTTTGTCAAATAGCCTGAATAGTAGTCGTAAAAGGTTTCATAATGAAACTCTTCACTTAGTTTCAAAACTTCAGCACTATAAAACTCTAAAAACTCTTGAAGAAAAATTCTTTCGTCCCACCTTGACCAGCGGTTTGGGTCGTCTTGTCCGTTTAAGAAAATTGCTCTTTGGTCGGTGTGAATTAAGATTTCACTTTCGTCAATTTTGGAAAGTCGTTGATTTAATTGTCGCACACCCGGAATTTGTTCGGGAATTGAAAATCCTGAGCCAACTAATATTGATACGTTCGGTCTCATTTAAGTTTATTGTTTGTCGGTTGCACGGTCGTCATAGCATTACTGGTAACGTTTATTATGCGAAACTAAACTACCTAAACTTTCGCTTTTTGCCCCATAAACGGACAAAATGCGAAAGTTTGAGTTTCGCTTTTCGCACCCCACAAACCTTAAAAAACCTTTCCGTATTTTTTCAACTATTATCCCGTTGACAGGTTTTCAAGGACGAATGACGGGTTTGCAAGGACGGTTGACATTTTTGGCCTGCCTCCAAAACCCCATTTTGGGGCAAACGCCCCTTTTTTTGGCGGCCATGTTTGGGCACCCGATGAGGTAATTTGGGTAGGGCCCATCATTCCCCAGTTCCGATAAATCATTGCAATAACTTGTCGCGTTTATGCGATGTTGCAACAAATCATCGCAATAATTTTTCGCGTTCATGCGATGTTGCAACAAATCATCGCGATAATTTTTCGCGTTCATGCGATGTTCCAACAAATCATCGCAATAATTTTTCGCGTTCATGCGATGTTGCAACAAATCATCGCAATAATTTGTCGCGTTCATGCGATGTTGCAACAAATCATCGCAATAATTTGTCGCGTTCATGCGATGTTGCAACAAATCATCGCGATAATTTTTCGCGTTCATGCGATGTTGCAACAAATCATTGCAATAATTTGTCGCGTTCACGCGATGTTGGCAAAAATCATCGCGATGATGCCCCGCGTTGATGCGTTTATTCCACATTTTAAGCCACCCATGCGGGGCCAGGAGGCCGTAGCCTGCCCGGTTACCGGGCTGAAGCAACGGCTGCAGGTTATTCCAACCTACGGTGTATTTATCCACAGCATGACGGTTTTCAGGCGCAGGTTTCGTATTCTTGAGCCCATGATAATAGGTACCCCCAAAGAGATAAAAAACAACGAAAGCCGCGTAGCCCTGACCCCGGGCGGAGCCAATGAATTGCGTAAAAAAGGTCATCAGGTTTATATCGAAACCCATGCCGGTATGGCCAGCGGTTTTACCGATGAAGACTACATCCAGGCCGGGGCCACTATTTTGCCCACCGCCAAGGATGTTTGGGCCATTGCCGAAATGATTATGAAGGTAAAGGAGCCTATTGAGCAGGAATATGCGCTGGTCAAAAAAGGTCAATTGATTTTTACCTATTTCCATTTTGCCAGCAGTGAGCCGCTGACCCGCGCCATGCTGGCCAGCGGCTCGGTTTGTCTGGCTTACGAAACGGTGGAAAAAGCCGATGGCAGTTTGCCGCTGCTTATACCCATGAGCGAGGTGGCCGGCCGAATGGCCATACAGCAGGGAGCCCGCTATTTAGAAAAACCGGTGAAGGGGCGCGGTGTGTTACTGGGCGGTGTGCCCGGTGTGCCGCCCGGCAAGGTGCTGATAATAGGGGCCGGTATAGTAGGTATACAGGCCGCTAAAATGGCCTCGGGCTTAGGGGCTCATGTTACCATTCTGGATATTGACCTGCAGCGCCTGCGCTATGTAAATGATGTGCTTCCGCCTCACGTAATAACCATGTATTCGAGCGAGTATAACATTCGCAGATTGATTAAAGACCACGATTTGATTGTAGGTGCCGTATTGATACCGGGAGCTAAAGCGCCCAACCTCATTACCCGCGATATGCTGAAAGAAATGCGTCCCGGAACGGTGATAGTAGATGTGGCCGTTGACCAGGGCGGTTGTGTAGAAACCTGCACCCCCACCACCCACGAAAACCCCACGTTTATTATTGACGATGTGGTGCATTACTGTGTGGCCAATATGCCGGGGGCGGTGCCCTATACCTCTACCGTGGCACTCACCAACAGCACCCTACCCTATGCGCTGCAACTGGCCGCTAAAGGCTGGCAAAAAGCCTGCCGCGACAATAAAGAGCTGAACAAGGGGCTGAATATTGTCAACGGACAGGTGGTTTACAAGGGTGTGGCCGATGCCTTTGGTCTGCCTTACACCACTACCGAGCATCTGCTGGGCTGATTAACCCGTATAGGTATCTCATTTTAAAAATTCGTGTACATCACGTGCGGCCTTTGCCTATCTTCGTCACCGCCATGAAAAACCTGTTTCTTATCCTGCTTGTTTTAGCTCATGCCACTCAGGTTAAGGCTCAGCAGCAGTCCATACCCATTGCCGAAGCCGAGCAGAAGGCCTTTATGCGCCTGCACAAAGCCGAGCGCGGGGCTATCAGCAACAGCAACATCATTCACGCCCGCCTGCAACTGTATATTGACCCTGCTGTGAATTACATTACCGGTGCCATTACCACCCGCTTTATTCCCGATGCCGACCTGCTCAGCATAGAGTTTGACCTCAGCGATACGCTGCATACCGATAGTGTTATTTATCACGGTGCGGCTCTGCCGTTTACACATACCAATAACATCATCCATATTTCTTTCAGCAGTCTGCTGCCCGCAGGCCTTACCGACTCGGTAACGGTGTATTATCAGGGCGCCCCCAGCGGTGGCGAGGGTTTCGGTTCCTTTATTCAAACCACGCACGACAGTGTGCCCGTTATCTGGACCCTGAGCGAACCTTATGGCGCCAAAGACTGGTGGCCCTGCAAGCAAAACCTGAGCGATAAAGTTGATTCGCTGGATGTAGAGGTCACCACTCCGGCAGCCTATCGCGTAGCCAGTAATGGTTTGCTGCAAAGCGAAACGCTTCATGGTTCCAACAAGACCTACCGGTGGAAACACCGATATCCCATTGCAGCCTATCTCGTATGTTTAGCGGTAACCAATTACGAAGTTTATACCAATTATGTGCCTTACGCTACCGATAGCCTGCCGGTCATCAACTTTGCCTATCCCGAGCATCTGGCTCAGGCGCAGGGCGGCTCGCCCCGGGTAATCGCCATGATACAGCTTTACGACTCGCTGTTTGGCCGCTATCCTTTCAGCCAAGAAAAATATGGTATGGCCGAGTTTGGCTGGAATGGAGGCATGGAGCACCAAACCATTACTTTCTTAAACGATTTTGGTTTTGAACTCATGGCCCATGAATTGGCTCACCACTGGTTTGGCGACAAGGTAACCTGTGCCAGTTGGGAAGATATATGGCTGAATGAAGGTTTTGCCACCTACTTAAGCGGCCTCTGTTACGAAAACATAGAGCCCTTTTACTGGCGCTCGTTTATTGAAACCCGCATGGCCGGTGCGCTCAAAGAACCCAGCGGCTCGGTGTGGTGCAGTGACACCACGAGCGTAAGCCGCATTTTCAATCCACACCTGAGTTATTCCAAAGGGGCCATGGTGCTGCACATGCTTCGTTTTGTATTGGGCGATAGTCTCTTTTACCGGGGTCTTCATAACTATGTAAACGATGTTAACCTCAGCTACTCGTTTGCCACGACAGCCGATTTACGCTTGCACCTGGAAGCCGCCAGTGGCCGAAACCTCCAGTTCTTTTTCAACCAGTGGATTTACGGTAAGGGCTTTCCAACCTACACCATCAACTGGTCACAAAACTTTGCCAATCGGGTCTCTTTAACCATTCATCAATCCACCTCCGACCCCTCCGTATCCTGCTACGAAATGCCCCTGCCCTTTCATTTCAAAAATGCCACCCGCGACACCACCATCGTTTTATACAATAACCAAAACGACCAATCGTATGAACTGAATCTTCCGTTCACCGCAGATACCTTGCTGTTTGACCCCGAGCTATGGATACTCGCCAATAACAATTCAGTCATTCGTTTATCCGCATTCAACTTTTCTTTCCATATATATCCTAATCCGGTCAGCGATATGCTGCAGCTGCGCATAGAAACCGATGAAACCAGAAACACCGAGATAAGAATGACCAATGAAACCGGACAGACGGTATGGCACGAGGAACAGCAGTTTCATTCGGGCAGCAGCATACTTCAGATAAACAGCAGCCGCCTGCAGGCAGGAGTATATTATCTATCGTTTGTAGTAGCGGGTAAAACGCTTACGTCTTCGTTCATTAAGCAGTAGTCATATCGGGTGTTTTTCAAATGGCCGCGCGGCCCGTTGTATAATTTGCGTTCAAACGCTACATTTGTGCGGTCGTGAAAAAAGTTATCTCCATATTTCTTACCATCGTTATCCTTTCGCAGGTGTTTGTAAACGTTGGAATTGGAGTTTATTATCACCTCAATAAAGCCTATATCAGTCAGCGCCTTTGCGAAAACAGAAACAACCCGAAACTTCATTGTAACGGGCACTGCTATTTAAGTAAACAGCTGAAAAAGGCTGAGGAAGGCGAACAAAAACAGGCCAAAAATATACTGAAAGAAAAAGAGGAACTGATAGTCAGTAACCACCAGGCAGTTTCTCCGGGTTACTTACCCGAGTACAGCACGGTCAAAATTCGAACCGCTGCCAGCAGCCTGTATCTATGCGACCGCATGCACCCGCTGCTGAAACCGCCATCGGCTTAATACTGCTTTTCTACCACAACACATACCGGCTTTTATTGCCCATAACACGGCCGGCCTGATCGCATAGGCCGATCAGGGTAGTGTAACTGTTTGGGCACGCAATCATATTTTCTAATGAACTGATAAATCCAATGGGTACTGAAATTTTTCTTCTCATGACCATGGCCATATTACTGGTTATGTTGGTATATGCCATCCGGCTCTACGCGCTGACCAATGAGGCAATGGACCTGAATAACGACATTAAACAACTCATAAAAGAGGGCTACCTGGAGGGGCCTTTAAACAATCCGGAATTTCACTAAGCTTTTATGTCTTTGGGTGAAGACAGAGAAGTATTGGCTCCTGCTTCGGCAGGGGCCGCTTCTCCTAAATCCGGCCAAGCACAATTAGAACATGAACATGCTGAATAACCAACACCGCCACCGAAATAATCCACTGATACCTTAAACCCAATCACCATGAAAAATAAATTACTCTACTGGCCGGTACTGCTGAGTTGCCTGCTGAATACACTTCATATCTCGGCACAAAGCAATCCTTTCGATTTGTATTTAGAACCGCTCACCATCAATTCTCTACCGGGTGTTCAATCCTATGCGTATGGTCAGTATAACGACTACTGGTTAATTGCCGGAGGGCGTTTAGATGGATTACACAAAGCTATGGGAATGGGCATGATGGGAACGCCATTCCCCGCTTCGGGCAATAACAATCAATTGATAGTTGTAAACCCTGCAACGCAGCAGGTCTATACCTCTCCGCTCACATCACTTGCCGTTGACATACAGGAACAAATGAGTTCTACCAACGCGGAGTTTTTTCAGGAAGGCAATTACCTTTATCTGATTGGCGGATACGGATACAGCTCAGCGGCATCTAAACATATTACATTCAGCAAACTGATTGCTGTTGACCTGCCGGGAATCATTAACGCCATAATTGCAGGCAACTCAATCAATTCATATATCCGGCAGATAAATGATCCGGAGTTTCAGGTTACCGGAGGAGAGCTGGAAAAAATTGATGATGTCTATTATCTGGTGGGCGGTCACAATTTTGACGGCACATACCACCACATGATGGGAATGGGCATGTTTACACAAACCTATACTAACCAGTTACGAAAATTTCGATTATCCGATAATGGCACCAACATAAACATTACACATCTGGCCGCAATAACCGATACACTGGCATTCCATAGAAGAGATTATAATGTTGTTAAACAGATTATGCCGGATGGAAAACAAGGTCTTACTGCTTTTTCAGGAGTATTTCAGGTGTCGGCAGATATTCCCTACCTCAATTGTGTAAATATAGATAGCAACGGATATTCTATCAACAATAGCTTTTCTCAATATTACAATCACTATCAATGTGCAAACTTACCGGTATACAGCGCAGCTGAAAACCAAATGCATACCCTCTTCTTTGGCGGCATTGCACAATACTTTGATAGTGCCGGAGTACTCACACAGGATAATAACGTGCCCTTTGTAAAAACTATAGCTCGTGTTTCACGTGATGCCAATGGCGTAATGAGTGAGTATAAACTGCCGGTTGAAATGCCTTCTCTGCTGGGTGCAGGCTCTGAGCTGATTCCTGCCGATAGCCTGCCAATATTTGAAAATGGGGTTCTAAAACTGGATGATTTATCCAGCGACACAACGCTCGTAGGTTATATCTATGGGGGAATCAGCAGTCCTCAAGCCAACGTGTTTACAGGCAGTATGATGGGTAGTAACGGAACCAGCGCATCGGCTAAAATATTTAAAGTGTATTTGGTAAAGAACCAGCCTGCAACATCTGTTCACGAGTTAAACAAACAGAGTCAACACTCCTTACAATTACAGGTATCCCCCAATCCAAATGATGGAACTTTCAGAATCAGTTACTTTTTACCAAAGCCAACCTTGGTTGATATATTCATTAGCGATGCAACCGGCCGAATGGTAAGTCATCGTGTAATTTCAGATGCCTCTGAGGGGCAGAATTTGTTGACCTACCGGCTGGGGGCGTATATAATATCTGCATTGAAACCGCTCAGGAGAAAGCAGCACAAAGAGTCATCGTTCATCCATAAAAACACCCTCCTTGTATGATATTCATCAGTTTGCAATTACCAATATCACCATTACATTTGCTGTAGCTTTGAAAAAGATACTCTCCATATTTTTAACCATCGTTATCCTTTCACAGGTTTTTGTGAATGTGGGTATTGGAGTTTATTATCATCTTAATAAAGCTTATATCACTCAGCAACTTTGTGAAAACCGCAACAACCCCAAACTTCATTGTAATGGTCACTGCTATTTAAGTAAACAGTTGAAGAAGGCTGAAGAAGGCGAACAAAAGCAGACCAAGAATATCCTGAAAGAAAAAGAGGAATTGATTGCTGATAATTTGAAATCAACTACCCCAACCTACACGCCCGACTACTTGGTTATCCGAATTCAGATAATAGCTTGTCAGCTTTATCACAATGATAGTGAGCATTCACTACTCAAACCTCCATCTGCTTAATCAATCTTTTGGGTTAGTACAGTCATGTCCTAACCCTGGTTGCTGAACCCGTATCAGCAATTTTCCCGATTGATTAAATAAGTATATCCATGAGATTTCTAGTTCTGGTGATAATGCTTACCGTATTTACCACCAACACATACAGCCAGGCTTGTTGCTGCACCGGTGCGGGGGCAAACTATTCTATTCTCCCCAATCTGAATAAGCATGTGATAGGTTTGCGCTATACCTACCGCAGTTATTTCTCCGAAACTACCAGTTTAAATCCTGAGCAAAACGGAACCGTTACCAATCAGGGTTTACACATCACAGAACTCTTCGGAAGATTTAACGTGTATGACAGATTACAGCTATCGGTGTTTATGCCGGTTAACTTTATTCAGCAGCAGTCCAGATTAAACAAATCGAGCGCAGCCGGTTTAGGTGATTGGAGCTTTCTGCTGCAGTACAATCTGCTGAACCCGCTCAAATGCAATGGCAAAAACGATAAACACCAATTGCGTGTAGGGGCCGGCATGAAACTGCCCAGCGGTGATTTTACAATGAATAAAAATGACCTGTTCAACACTAACCTTCAACTGGGAACAGGCAGCGTTGATTTTCCATTCAATGCTATCTATACCTTTCGATACAAAGATTTCGGACTCAATGCCGCCACCGGCTATAAGTTCAACACAACAAATCCTCAAGGCTACCGCTTTGGCGATAAAATTCAGGCAGGTATTAACGTGTTCTACCTCTTCAAAATAAAGGAAGTGCAGTTAATGCCTAACGCAGGTTTCAACTACGAACATCAATTCGAGAACCGCTTAGACCATAAAATGCTCAGCTACACCGGAGGAGAGTTTATGACAACATCTATCGGCTTGGATGTTTATTACAAACAATTTGCTTTTTCATCTACCCTTTCACCTGCGGTAATGAACAAGCTGAACTGGGATGGTGAAAACCAGAACAAGTTAAATTTAGAAGCAGGTATCTTTTATAATTTCTCAACAATAAAAAATTAACCAATTAAAACAAATTGAACATGAAAAACTTGAATTCTCTTGTTGCAGCAGCATTTTTCTTAGCTATCCTTTCTGTTTCATCGTGTAAGAAAGAAGAAGGCCTGAAAGGCAGCGGCCCGGTTACCATTCATTTCGATAACAGAGCCGGCTCGGCCGATTTTGCTTTTGCCACCAACTACACCACAGCAGCTGGCGAAACCGTAAACTTCAGCAAGGTAAAATACTATGTAAGTAATTTTGTTCTGGTAAAAAGCGATGGCAGTACCTACACCATTCCTCAAGACGAAACTTATCACTTGATTGATGAGTCAATAGACTCTACGCAGGAAATTACTTTTGAAAATATCCCTGCCGGAGATTACACCAGTGTAAAATATATCATTGGAGTAGACAGCCTGCGCAGCACCACCGATGTATCTCAACGTACTGGCGACCTGGATCCCGCAGGAGCCGGAGCTGATATGTACTGGAGCTGGAATAGTGGTTACATTTTCTTTAAGATAGAAGGAACCTCTCCTCAATCAACCGAAATGGGGAACATGTTTATGTATCATATTGGTGGTTATGGCGGCTACTCTTCAGCTACTACCAACAACATTCGCACCGTTTCTATTTCAGGTACCGAAGCCATTGAAGTACGGGAGGGTAAAAATCCGGAAGTTCACGTTTATGCCGATGTTCTGCAGGCATTTACCACACCTACTAATTACTCTATTGCATCAGGTGCCGTGGTGATGATGCCTTCTATGGGTGCTGTAATTGCCGACAATTATGCCGATATGTTTACTATCAATCACATTCATAACGATTAATTAAAAATCAGAGAGAATACCGGGGCATTCATGGCTTCTGTATTCTCTCTGTTTTAAAAACCTCAACAATGAAAAAGATATGGGTTGTTTTTAGTCTGCTGTTACTTTGGGTAGCAGGCTGTAAAAAAGAAAAGGATAAGGAAGAGATAGCATTTTCTATCCCCTCTAACTTTCCTGCGCCCAAATACAATTTCACCAGCAATCCAGTTACCACTGCCGGATTTGAGTTGGGCCGAAAACTCTTTTACGATCCGATTCTTTCACGAGACAACACCATCAGTTGTGGTAGTTGCCATATTTCTTTTTCAGCGTTTACACACCATGGCCACTCGGTGAGTCATGGTATTGATAATTTACTGGGCAAAAGAAACGCCCCACCGGTTATGAATCTGGCCTGGAGCAACGAGTTCATGTGGGATGGTGGAATTAATCAACTGGATATGCTTCCCATTGCACCCATTGAAAACCCGGTAGAAATGGACCTTGAATTCGCTAACGCTGTTCAAAAAGTAAAGAACAGCTCTCCATACCCTCCCTTGTTTAAAGCAGCTTTTGGCTCAGACGAGATAACCGGCCCCAAAATGTTGCAGGCTATGAGCCAGTTTATGAATATGCTGGTCAGTGCCAATAGCCGATACGACAAATGGAAAAGAAATGAAGGCGGCACCCTGTCAGCCGATGAACTGGATGGATATCATCTGGTGCAGCAAAAATGCAGCGGTTGCCACAGTACAGATTTATTCTCAGACGATAAATTTCATAACAACGGTATCAGTAATACATTTAGTTCCGATTCGGGACGAGCCAGAATTACTGAAAGACCGGAAGATGTAGGCAAGTTTAAAACCCCCTCGCTGAGAAATATAGAAAAGACCCCTCCCTACATGCATAACGGAAGTTTCCAGACCCTGGAAGAGGTATTGCAGCATTATAACAGCGGAGTTAAAGTTTCTGCAACACTGGATACGTTGCTGCAACAAAACAATATAACGGGTATTCCGCTTACAAACGCTGAACAACAAAAAATAATTGCCTTTTTAAAAACACTGACGGACGAAGAGTTTATTCGAGATACCAGATTCTCTGAATAGTAAAATTTCTCCATTCACCAAAACAAAAACAAAATGAAAAAGATTGAAACCATTTTCCTCTCGGCTGTGTTCATTGCAGTTTTGACGGCAAGCATCTCATCCTGCTCTAAAAAGAATGAAAATGCCGCTCCGGTTGTAGTTATTGACGAACCAACCGAAGGTGCCATGACTATGTTGCCCGATTCCACACACCTTGAGGGAACCGCCAGCGATGATGAGGAATTACACGAGCTGAGTGTGATTGTAAAAAATCACCTGGGAGTTACGGTGTTTGCACAATATCCAACTGTTCATGCTTTATCTTCTTACAACTTCCACTACCATTTTGCCACTTCTGATACCGGAATGTATCATTTACATATTACAGCTGCCGATCATGACGGAGGGCTAACTTCAAAAGAAGTGATGTTTCACGTGATGCAGTAAGTCTTGATGTTTTATTGGTTTAAGAAAGCCCCTGGTGGTTCGGGGGCTTTTGTATTTTATATAATCCTGGCAACGAACTGGAACTTGGCCGGTGTTGTCTCTGAGTTACAAGCTGGCAGGTTTGCTGTATAGCCTTACCGGTAACCAAACACCAATACTTTTGTTTTAGGACAATAATATATTTTCATCGCTTTAAAATATATTCATGAAATACATTTCGGTTAACCGCGCAGCACTGGTTATCATATTCAAGTTGCTCTGTTTTGTTATCTATGCACAAAACAATATTCAGCTGTTAGGGCATTTACCCTATAATGGGGGAATTCAATGCAGCAACCTCACCGGATACAGCGATGCGCAGGGACATGAATACGCTCTGGTAGGCAATACCCAGGGGCTTTCCATTGTATCTATCGATACCCCAACCAATCCGCATCAGATTTTTTTAGTTCCCGGAGCTACAGGGCAGCAAGGCTTTTGGCGCGAAGTACGTGAATATAAAGGTTACGCTTATGTTACTACCGAGCAGCCCAGCGGCTTAGTAGTAGTTAATTTGAATTACCTGCCTGATAGTGTTCAGTATCATACTGTCAATCCGGCCGGCATGAGCACTTCTCACACAATATTTATAGACAGCAACGGAATTGCCTATGTAAATGGTACCGATAAAGGTCAATTGTTTCTGGACCTGAATACCGACCCTTACAATCCGGTCTATCTGGGAAGCTTCAACAATAACTATGTGCATGACTGTTTCGTACGCAACGATACGCTGTGGGCCGCCTGTATCAACGATGGCTTTGTTAAAGTAATAGATGTAAGCGATAAAACCGATGCCGATAATCCATCACGAGTATTGGCTCAATGGAATACACCTTTAAATTTTTCGCATAACTGCTGGCCTACAGATGATGGAAATTACCTATTCACTACCGATGAAAAACCGAACAGTACACTTACCTGTTACGATGTAAGCAACCTGAACAACGTAACCGAAACCGACCGTACGCAGGTAGACCCGGGGAGTAACACCATTATCCATAACACTTACTTTCTGAATAACTATTGTATTACTTCTTACTATACATACGGTATCACCATTCATGATGTAACGCGCAAGAACAATTTGATAGAAGTAGGAAATTTCGATTCCTCTCCCAACTATCAGGGTGATGGTTTTAACGGAGCTTGGGGAGTTTGGCCCTATCTGCCATCGGGCAATATCATTATCAGTGATATTGAAACAGGACTATGGATTGTAAAACCAACTTACAAGCGTGCATCCTATCTGGAAGGAGTGGTGAAAGATTCAATCTGCCAGAGTTTCATAACCGGAGCTCAGATTGAAATTATGGGTGCCAGCGTAACCGACCAAACCAATTATCTGGGAAGATACAGCACCGGCACAACCGATACCGGAACTTACACCATTCGGTTTTCAAAGACAGGATATCAAACTAAAGAGGTAACGGGTGTACAATTAAAAAGCGGCATTTTGAGCTTAGTGAATGTAGAATTGCTTCCGGTATCAACCAGCAAACTGGTCATACAAACGGTAGATGACTCAACCGGAGCTCCTCTCCCGTTTATTCGGGTACTCGTTGAAGATTCATTAGGCAATGCCTATCAGGATATCTCTACCGATTTGAATGCCGAATATGTTTTCTGCGATTTTATTCAAAGCACCTATTCATTTTATGCCGGTCGATGGGGACGCGTTACGGCTTTTCTAAAGAAGAGTATCAATACGACTGAAGATACAATTGTGTTATCAGTTAAAAAAGGATATTACGATGACTTTGTGATGGATTATGGCTGGACCGTTTCCTCCACCGCCAGCAGTGGCGACTGGACCCGCGGTGAGCCGGTAGGCACCAATTACAATGGAACACCTGCCAATCCAAATTTTGACAGACCGAATGACTTAGGTGTAAAATGCTACGATACCGGCAACGGTGGCGGCCAAGCCGGTGAAGATGATTTAGATAACGGCAAAACAATTCTGCGTTCCCCCCTTTTCGACTTGGTGGGCTATCAGAATCCATACATCAGTTACTATGCCTGGTTCTTTAACGATGGCGGCCAGGGAACTTCTCCTAACGACTCCCTGCTCGTATACCTGAGTAATGGATTTGATACCGTGCTCATCGACCAGTTTACTGCTAACTCCGTACAAAGCCAGTGGATGTATCGCAATATTCGGGTACTGGACCATTTTTTTCTGGGCCATAACATGCGCATCTTTTTTGAAGCCAACGATGCCACTCCCGGCCATTTAGTAGAAGCAGCGGTTGATGTCTTTATGGTGGTAGATTCTCCGGCTGTTAATACGGGGCTTAGCGAAATAGCGGCAGATGTAATGATAAATGCATACCCTAACCCGTTCAGCAGCGAAATCAATATACAGATAAAAAACCTCACCACTGATAATGCCCTGATAGAAATCTGCGACATCTCCGGCCGGGTTCTGATTACCCAGAAGGCCGTCAATAATCAATCTATTCAACTGGGTGAAAAACTCTCGTCCGGGGTTTATTTGGTGCAGTTAAGCAGCAACAAGCGGCTATTGAAATCACTGAAGGTGGTTAAAGCCCGCTGATGTAGCAGGGGTTATAACCAGACCATGGCGAAGTTTCCCGGTCTGTCTTCTATTCAAAACAGCATCTGTACATGCTGCATAGATGCCATTTTTACCCCAAGTTTAGCCCCGCTTTTCTTTTCTACCTATTCTTCTATATTTGCGTTCCATTTTTTAAGATATAAACCCTATTTCAGATGCAGAATTTAAAAGGAGTAATTAAGGTTTTCACCTTTATCCTTGTTTTGGTATGTCTTTTTCAACTCTCATTCACCTTCGTTAGTTACTATGTAGAAGGCAAAGCTGATAGTTATGCCGCCAAGCAGGTAAATAAGACTGTTCCTGCCGGTTTAAGCTCCGCACAGCAAGTGCTGTTTCAAGACTCGTTAGCGCAGGTAGAAAAAACATTTCGCAGAAATTATCTTGACTCCGTTTCGGGCTCTCCGCTGATAGATGTTTGGGGCTTAAGAGATTTTTATACCTACAAATTCAGCCGCGACCACGCCCTCAGTTTAGGGCTTGACCTGAAAGGCGGTATGAGTCTGATTATGGAAATATCGGAAGATGATGTATTGCGCAGAATGGCATACAATAACCGCAGCGAGTTATTTAACAAGGCTATTACCAATGCCAAAGAAAAACAGAAAGATGATCAGCGTGACTTTCTTTCTATCTTCAAAGATGAATTTGAAGCTTTAGACAAGAACGCGAAACTGGCTGCCATTTTTGCCCCTATCGAAACTTACCAGGGCAAAATAAGCATGACTTCTTCCAACAGTGAAGTGATTAACGTGTTGCGTAAAGATTTTGATGCCGCTATCAAGAACACTTTCCAGGTATTAAAAACCCGTATCGATCAGTTCGGTGTGGCTTCTCCTAACATCTCTTTACAGGAAAACACCGGAAGAATTATTCTGGAATTACCGGGTGTTGATGACCCGGCACGTGTTCGTAAATTATTACAGCAAACGGCTCAGTTAGAGTTTTGGGATACTTACGAAACCCGTGAAGTATTAAACTACTTAGGCGATGCCAACACTGCCCTTCGCGAAGCCAAAGCGGCTTTAGCGGCTTCTAAAGACAGCACCTCATCCGAAGTTGATTCTACTTCTGCCGGTTCGGTTCTGTTTGGTGACTCTGCCACAGCAACCACCGCCACTCCTGATTCTGCCGGTAGCAAAACTACCGCTAAGAAAGACAGCGCCAATGCTAACTCTAATCCACTTTGGGAACTATTGTATCCTAACTTAACGCAGGATGGTAAAGATGCAGGCGAAGGCCCGATGGTAGGTCGTGCTTTAGGTCGCGATACAGCTAAGATTAACCGCTTGCTGGCTAAAGACATGGTTCGTTCTATGTTGCCGCGCGATTTAAAATTATTGTGGAGTGCTCACTCTTTAGGTAAAGAAGGAAACGTTTACGGCTTATACGCTATCAAACAAAATCCATCATCGCCCGAGGCACCTCTTAGCGGAGATGTAATCACTAACGCTTATCAGAGTTTCGATCAGTTTGGAACACCGGAGGTTGACATTGCGATGAACGCCCTGGGGTCGGCTAAATGGGAAAAGATGACCGAAGCGGCTGTCAACGGAAACGTAGGTGGCAAAACAGTTAAAAAATGTATTGCTATTGTATTGGATAACCGCGTATTCTCGGCCCCCCGCGTGCAGCAGAAAATTTCGGGAGGTCACTCTAACATTACGGGTATCGACCAACTGGAAGAGGCGATTGACTTAGCCAACATATTGAAGAGCGGTAAGCTGGAAGCTAAAACTGTAGTTATTGAAGAGCAGGTAATAGGACCAAGTTTAGGTAAAGAATCTATCAAAGCCGGTTTGTTATCACTCATAATCGGTTTTGGAATGGTGTTCCTGTTTATGGTGGCTTACTATAACCGTTCGGGTGTTATTGCCAACATTGCCATGTTCCTGAACATGTTCATTTTGATTTGCGCTTTAATTTCTATCGGTGCATCGTTTACCCTTCCGGCTATGGCGGGTATTCTGCTTACTCTGGCTATGGCGGTAGATGCCAACGTAATTATTAACGAGCGGGTGCGTGAAGAAGTTGCCCGTGGCAAAGGTCTTCGCTTAGCGGTTGATGAAGGTTACAGCCACTCTTACAATGCCATTATTGACGGTAACTTAACTACCATGGTGGTGGGAGTTGTGCTCATGATTTTCGGATTGGGCGCTATTCAGGGATTCGGTCGGGTATTAGTATATGGTTTGTTTACTTCCATGTTTACTGCCGTATTAGTATCACGCGTTCTTTTCGATTACTGGTTTGATAAAGGTTGGACCATTAACTTTGGCAACAAGTTTACCAATAACCTGTTCAAGCATATCAATTTCGATTTTATGGGTAAACGTAAAATCACTTATGGTATTTCTACCGTTATTTTTGCGGTTTCTCTTGCCTCTATCATTTTCTATGGATTCGACCTAGGGGTTGACTTTAAAGGCGGCCGCAGCTATGTAGTTCAGTTTGATAAAGATGTAACTACCGAGCAGGTTTCTAAAGCCCTGGAGGCCGGTTTAGGCGGTGCACCACAGGTAAAAACCTATGGCAGCAACAATCAGGTTTCTATCACTACTCCTTTCTTAATTGACTCAAGCGGTCCGGTTGTAGACAGCACAGTAGAAGCCAAGGTTTACGAAGGCCTGAGCCCTATCTTTACCGAGAAACCAACCCTGGACGATTTCAGAACCAAGAACATTAAGAGCTCGGTTAAAATTGAAGCTTCTATTGCCGATGACATTCGCAAGAGTGCTTTCTGGGCTATCTTCTTCAGTTTGGGCGGGGTGTTCTTATATATCTTTATCCGATTCAGAAAATGGCAGTATGCAGCCGGTGCCATTGTGGCCCTGATTCATGACCCGGTACTGGTATTGGGTGTGTTCTCATTGTTCCGTCATATTTTACCGTTCTCATTAGAAATTGACCAGAACGTTATTGCGGCCATCCTCACCCTGATTGGTTACTCAGTAAATGATACCGTGGTGGTATTTGACCGGATACGCGAAACACTGGGCCTACACCCTACCCGCAGCCTGGTAGATAACGTTAACGAATCTATTAACCAGACTTTGAGCCGAACTATCATGACCGTTATGACGGTGTTCCTGGTAGCACTTATTCTCTTCCTTTTTGGCGGAACCCCTATCAGAGGTTTCTCGTTTGCCTTAATTATCGGATTGCTGATAGGTACCTACTCTTCTATTTTTGTGGCCTCCCCAATTATGGTTGACTTAACCAACCGTTTCAGCAAAAAGAAATAGTTTTAATTTGACACATAAAAAAGCCGCTCCACCAGGAGCGGCTTTTTTATGTACTGTTTGATAGCGCTGATAAGAATTCCATAATGACTAAGCAAGCCAGAAATAAAAAAAGGAGGGTGTTACCACTCAACAAGAGTTACGAGCGGAAAGAACAGACACGGCAAAAGCTTCTGTAGGGCAACCGCGTATAGACCTGATTCCGTTTCAACGGAATGAAGCAAAACACTTGTTTTGATGTGGTCAGGAGCAATGGAATGGTAAATTTCTCCTTTATTGGTGTTATCACCACAAAAAACCGCTGGGGCACAGCGGCAAAGGCTTTGGTAATAATACCAGAGCAGCAAAAACAGTTTTTAATACATTACATAAAAGTTCCTCCTATCTTCGCCTTATCCGTTTAGTTGGTTCCTTATTCCATAACGAAAACAGAAGCTATGAACCCGTTTTTTGCGCAAACAGTGATTAGAAATGCTCTGAAAAAGAAATATCTGCAAAAGAGCGGCCCGGCCCCTTACACCAGTTACCGACAGGCCAAAGACTACCGCGAGCTGGCTATTACCACCAAGCGTTATCTCAAAGATTTTTTGCTCATCAGCGCAGGCATCCTATCGGCCTCGTTCGGGTTTAAGGGCTTTTTGCTTACCAACCATTTTATTGACGGAGGGGCCACGGGTATCTCGCTGCTATTATCCATCGTTACCGGGGTTCCGCTGTATTTACTCATTATAGGTGTCAATATTCCCTTTGTGGTGCTGGGCTATCAGGTCATGGGCCGGCAGTTTGCCGGTAAAACCGCTCTGGCCATTACGGGGCTGGCTATCTGTCTGGCCACGGTTACTTTTCCCGATATAACTAAAGATAATTTACTGGTAGCCGTTTTCGGAGGCTTTTTCTTAGGGGCCGGTATAGGCTTGGCGGTAAGGGGCGGAGCGGTCATAGACGGCACCGAGGTGCTGGCCATTTACCTGAGCCGCAAACTGGGCACCACCCTGGGCGATATCATTATTGTTATCAACGTACTCATATTTTCGGCAGCCGCTTACTTTTTAGGGGTAGAAGTGGCCCTCTACTCTATGATTACCTACCTCTCGGCCTCTAAAACCCTCGACTTTGTTGTAGAGGGTATTGAAGAATATATGGGGGTCACCATCATCTCCTCGCACAGTGAGGAAATACGGCAAATGATTATTCAAACGATGGGCCGCGGAGTAACCGTTTACAGCGGTAAACGAGGCTACGGCAAGCGGGGCGAAACACGCGAGACCGATATTATTTACACCGTGGTTACCCGGCTGGAGCTGAACAAACTGAACACCGAAATTGAAAAAATAGAGCCCCACGCCTTTGTAGTGATGAACAGCGTAAAAGATACGCGGGGCGGCATGATTAAAAAAAGGCCACTCAAGCATTAAGCGGTCACCCATAGCCACTTCCATTTAAACAATCTTTTTTTTCGCATGTTTGCGGCTCCATAAAAATGCCAAACGCATGAAAAAAATACTGGTAGCCAACCGAGGCGAAATAGCCCTTAGGGTGATGAAAAGTGCCCGCGAAATGGGTATTCAAACCGTGGCCGTCTACTCCGAAGCCGATAGAAACTCTCCGCATGTGCGCTATGCCGATGAAGCCGTATGTATAGGTCCGGCATCGTCTAAAGAATCGTATTTGCGAGGCGATAAGATTGTGGCCGTTGCCAAATCGCTGGGCGTAGATGGCATTCACCCCGGCTACGGATTTCTGAGCGAGAACGCCACCTTTGCCAAGCTGGTAGAAGAAAACGGTATCACCTTTATTGGCCCCACCCCCGAGGCTATTGAAATCATGGGCAGCAAACTGGCAGCCAAAGAAGCGGCCAAGAAATTTGATATACCCATGGTTCCGGGCAGCGAAGGAGCCATTACCGATGTGGCCGAAGCCAAATTGCTGGGCGAAAAAATAGGGTATCCAATTTTGATAAAAGCCAGTGCCGGTGGTGGCGGAAAAGGGATGCGGGTAGTTACCTCCAGCGATGAGCTGGAAGAGCAGATGCAGCGCGCGCAAAGCGAAGCCATCAGCGCCTTTGGCGATGGCAGTGTGTTTATTGAAAAATATGTGGGCTCGCCCAAGCACATCGAGGTGCAGATACTGGGCGATAACTACGGCAACATCGTTTACCTGTTTGAAAGAGAATGTTCGGTGCAGCGCAGGCACCAGAAGGTGGTGGAAGAAGCTCCCAGCAGTTGTTTAGATGAGGTGAAAAGAAAAGCCATTGGCGAAGCTGCGGTGAAGGTAGGTCAGTCCTGTGCCTATATCGGTGCGGGCACGGTGGAGTTTCTGGTAGATGAAGCCTTGAATTTTTACTTTCTGGAAATGAACACCCGTTTGCAGGTGGAGCATCCGGTAACCGAAATGATTACCGGAATAGATTTGGTGAAAGAGCAGATTAAGATTGCGCGCGGAGAAAAGCTGAGCTTTACCCAAGCCGATTTACAGATGCGCGGACATGCCATTGAACTCCGCCTCTATGCCGAAGACCCGCTGAATAATTTTTTACCCGACATCGGTCGTCTGGTGCAGTATAAAAAGCCCGAAGGCCCCGGAGTAAGAGTAGATGACGGCTATGAGGAAGGCATGGATATTCCTATCTATTATGACCCCATGCTGGCCAAGCTGGTAGCCTACGGCAAGGACCGGGCAGAAGCCATTGACCGCCTGTTGCGGGCCATTGACGATTACCAGATTGTAGGCGTTAAAAACACCTTAGCCTTTGGCCGCTTTGTGCTCACCCATCCCGATTTTGTATCGGGTAAGTTCGATACCAATTTTGTGGGTAAAAACTACAAGCCCGAGTATTTGAAAAAAGAAGATGAGCAGGAAATGGAGATTGCCGCCCTGCTGGCTCAATATATTTACGAAAGTAAACCCGTGAAAAAAGGGGTTGCTCCATCTGCCCAAAACGCTGCCTCGAATAAACCGGGCAACTGGGTCAGAAACCGGAGTTCTTATCGCGATTAGAGCAAGCTTCTACTCCCCGTCTACAACAATGGGAACGGTTTGAATGGCATTACTGAAATGCCCGGCCTTATCGCGCAGGATGATGGTGTAAACAACCGTATCTTTCGGGCAGCCGGGAGTAGGCGGTGCAAAACACTTTTTAGAGTCGATGGCTCTTACCACTACTATTTCGCCCGATAAATCATCAAACTTACCCGAAGGCTCAATGTTGGCTGAAGCATAGGTGCCCACACAGGTATCGCGGCTGTCAATCAGAAAAACATTAAACCCGTTCATCCGCAAACAGGAGGAGTCGCCCGTTTTAAGCCCGCATTGATTGCAGGTATCTGCAGCCGATGGGTTAACACCGATATCGCCATCTCCATCGGTAAACGAAAACACCAGGCTATCAATCGTACCGCTTTTCAGATACTGCGATGACACCGAAACAAACTCAATAGCCGGAACAATGGGATAGGTAGGTGCCTTGATACAGGACGAAATACCAGCGAGAACAAAAAAGAGAAATACACACTGCATTTTCATGTGGCTAAGTAAACTTAAAATCGCTGTATTTATTGCATTTTTACTTTCATAAAATATACACGATTGAGTTCCCTGTCCGAAAAAATATTTGCTGTTACGCCCGCTTCTTTTGAATCGGTAGCGCTGGAGGTTTTTCGTTTTCAATACCAAAACGTGGCCATCTACCGCCAATTCTGCAATAGTTTTAACCGTCATCCCGAAACGGTTTTATCCGTGGCGGATATCCCTTTTCTGCCGGTCGAGTTTTTTAAAAATCATGCCGTGCTGGCCGAAGGAAAAACAGCGGAGAAAGTTTTTGAGAGCAGCGGAACAACCGGCAGCATTCCATCGCGCCATCATGTAGCTGACCTGGCATTATATGAAAAAAGTTTTCTGCAGGGTTTCAACCAGGCGTACGGGCCGGTTAGCGATTATGTTTTTTTTGCCCTGCTACCCTCCTATCTCGAGCGCGATTCGTCATCGCTGGTTTACATGGCTAATAAGCTGATTGAATTAAGCGGTAAAAATGCCAGTGGCTTTTTTCTAACCGACTATCAGTATCTCTACGACATGTTGGAAATTATGCGCACCGGTCAGCGTAAAACAATTCTGCTTGGTGTCACTTTTGCCCTGCTGAACTTTGCTGAGAAATATAAGATTGATTTTCCGGAGCTGATAGTGATGGAAACCGGTGGGATGAAGGGCCGCAGGGAAGAACTCACCCGCGAGGAACTTCATACCATTTTAACCACTTCCATGGGCGTTTCGCATATTCATTCCGAATACGGTATGACCGAGATGCTGTCGCAGGCATATTCTAAAGGCAACGGGCTTTTTTATCCGTCACCGACCATGAAAATTGTATTGCGCGATGCCTATGAACCTATGCGCCTGTTAGAAAACAGCAGCAGCGGAGGTGTGAATGTGATAGATTTGGCTAACCTCTACTCCTGCTCGTTTATTGCTACGGGCGATTTAGGTAAACTGAATGAAGACGGTAGTTTTGAAATACTGGGCAGGCTGGCACAAACGGAACTGCGCGGTTGTAATTTGATGATGGTTTGATATCCATGAAAGCCCTGTCAAACACTTACCTATTTCAGTTATATCAGCATTTCAAAGCGCTGTTTGTAGGGGTAATTATTCTATTCACCGGCACAGCCTGGTTTGCGCTGCATAGCCGGGAAGAGTTTCCGTTCATGCTATATGGCATGTATTCATTAAAAGAAACCGCCCCGCAGCAATACATCTCTTATTCCATCTTCATTCAAGGCAAGGAAGTTATTTACAGCAACTATCCGGATACCGGACGCGAGCTAATCACCTCTACCGTTCAGCATTACCATGCCGAACAACCGGAGGGACTTTCTGTGGAAGAGTTTTATCGCTGGTTGCTTTCATACATCAACGGTTTCGGAACTCCGGATGGCACGGATATAAAAGCCTACAGAAATATCAGTATATATAATGAAAGCGGAGTTCCCCGTATCATTTCACAACAGCTTTTATTTGATTCGCATGAAAAGTGAAACCGAACAATCCTATCGGGTAAAAGCATGGGCCGTTTATACGGTTGTCATACTCATTTTCACCATTCGCTTTTTCAGCCATGCTTTGCTGTCGCAAATGGGCAAGCCACACGTATTTGCCCATCAATCTGACTTGATTTATCGCACACTATGTATCATACAGATACCACAGTTTCTAACCGCTCATACATACACCGCATTCATCTTTGATGTTAGTCTGTTTGCCTTGCCAATTATGTTTTTGCTTACGCGTAAAAATTACTGGGCCGTTGCCTTTAGTATAGTAGCTGTTGTGTATTTTCTAACTTACAATATCATTACCGGCCACCACTATCACGGCCTTATCGGCTTGCTGGTTATCAGCATACCATTCTGGTGGAGCCGGGGCGAAAAGTTTGAGCTTACCTGGCAGGGTGCGCGATACTATTTCCTTTACATTTTTGCCTCGGCCGCGTGCTGGAAAATTATGCGAGGCTCCGTATTTTATCCCGAACAGATGAGTCATATTCTGAAAGCCCAGCACCTTGACTTACTGCTTCAGCATCCGCCAGGTTTTCAGGCGCAGTTCATTCAATATCTTATAGCCCATCCACAGGTATCTCACATTCTGCTGCTGGTTAATGTGGCGGTACAGCTCACTTTCCTGGTAGGCTTTTTTACTAAAAGATTCGATACCCATTTGTTTGTGCTGGCGGTTGTGTTTTGTGTAGCCAATTATTTTGTGATGAGCATTATTTCTGCAGAGTTACTGATACTGGGCCTCACCTTACTGAACTGGCCAGCTATAGAACAACAGATTCAGGCATTCAGCCGGCAAAAGCAGTTAGCAAAATAGTTCACCTTGAATGAATGATACATCCGTAGAACGTTCCGCACATACTGAATAAATATTTCAATCATCCTGATACATTTGCTGCACCTAAATTGAACTGAACTATGGCGGTTACATCGAAACTTACCGGAGGAGCCTTTTTATTAAAAAACACCAACGCAACCGAGGTCTTTATTCCCGAAGAGTTTACCGAGGAGCAGAAAATGATTCACACCACGGTAACCGAGTTTATGCTGAAAGAAGTGCATGGTCTGGGTATTGCCCGTGTAGCTGCTCTGGATGCTGAAAAAGATAAAGACCTGGTGCTGGATATATTTCATAAAGCAGCCGAATTGGGCTTGTGCGGAGTTTCAATAGATGAAAAGTTTGGTGGCCTGGGACTGGGCTTCAATACCGGATTGTTGTTTACCGAAGGCTTGGCCGGTGGTTTTTCATTTGCTACTACCATAGGTTGTCAAACATCCATTGGTTCATTACCCATTGCGTGGTATGGCACGGAAGAGCAAAAAGCAAAATATCTGCCAGGTATAGCCAGCGGTGAAAAAGGCTGTTCTTACTGCTTAACCGAACCAAGTGCCGGTAGCGATGCCAACAGCGGAAAAACCCGTGCTGTGATGAATGAAGAAGGCACTCACTATATTCTGAACGGGCAGAAAATGTGGATTACCAATGGGGGCTTTGCCGAAGTATTTACTGTTTTTGCCAAAATTGATAACGATGAAAAGTTGTCGGCTTTCATTGTAGAAAAAGACTTTGGTGGCATCAGTCTGGGGAAAGAAGAAAAAAAGATGGGCATTAAAGCATCTTCTACGGTGCAGGTGTTTTTCAATAACTGCAAAATACCTAAAGAGAACTTACTGGGCGAAAGAGGCAAAGGCTTCAACATGGCCTTGAATATTCTGAACAGCGGGCGAATAAAAATTGCTGCCGGTGGAGTAGGCGGTATGAAGTTCGGATTAGATAAAACCGTAGACTATTGCAAGACACGTATCCAGTTCAACAAGCCCATTGCCGAGTTCGGAGCCATGAAACAGAAACTGGGAATTATTGCCTCCAACATTTTTGCCATTGAATCGGGCGTTTACCGTATTGGAGCCGATGTAGATAAGAAGCATGATGAATTGCTTGCCAGCGGCAGCAGCGCGAATGATGCCAAGATTAACTCTATGCGTGAATATGCCATTGAGTGTGCAGTGTTGAAAGTATTAGGCAGCGAAGCTATGTGCAACACGGGCGATGAGGCTATTCAGATATTCGGAGGCATGGGATACAGTATGGAAACAGGTGTGGAGATGGCATACCGCGATGCGCGCATTACCAAGATATACGAAGGCACCAACGAGATTAACCGGATGCTGACACTCGCTGAATTCTATAAACGGGCCTTTGTTACCAAAGAACTGAAAATGAGTGATGCTAAGGGTTTCATTCCTTCGGTGATAATGGCAAACTTTAATCCTTTCAGCGGAGGAGGCTATCTGGGTAAAGAATTCGCATTCGTCAATAACCTCAAAGCCATCTTCCTGATAATTACCGGCTCGGCCGGTGCCAAACTGAGAGAGAAACTGGTAGATGAACAGGAGATAGTGATGAATCTGGCGGATATACTTTCCATGGCATTTGTGACCGAATCGGCCTTTCTCCGGGTTAAGAAGTTAAGCAGTAAACAAGGTGTAGGTAAAACCGAGCTGGATGTTAAAACCAAACTGGCACAGCTCTATTTATACGATGCACTGGACGTAGTGCGCAAAGCAGCCAATAATGCTATAGACAGCTATGCTCGGGGAATAGAAAAAGCATTACTGAAACGCCTGATTCGTTCCATGCTGAACACTTACTCAATCAACCCCAAAGACCTTCGAAGAGAGGTTGCTGACTACATGATACAACATAATGGATACAACTTTTAGGGAACAAAAAATTATTTCTAAAAAACATTACAGCCGTTTAGTATAATTCAAAGCATACTTTATTTTCACAGGACAATGAAAAAAATCCTGTTGTCTTCACTTCTCCTGCTTTCGCTGGTTTTATCCGCTCAAAAACGAGTTTATGATATTGAACTGTTTGGGAAGAAAATTGGTGCAACCACAGTAGAAAGGATTGACAAAGGTGCCGGAGAAATTCAATACAAATTAAACAGTTCCAGTCAGGTTGATATTCTGTTTACACATAAGACATCAGCCATGAACTTCGACATTGTTTACAGGGATGGGAAACTGTTTTCTTCCTATTGTAAAAATGTAAAGGACGGTGTTACCGAAGTAGTTACCATAGCCTGGAACGGAACGAAGTATATTATCAAGAAAGGAGAAGAAGTATTGCAGTTAAACTCTCCAATTCATCTATCGGCCATTCAACTTTACTTTAATGAACCACTTGACGGAGCTAAGATTTTTTCGGAGCGTATGGGGGTATTCTGCACTATTTTTAAAAAAGCAGAAGGCATTTACGAATCAAAAACCGAGAATGGAGTAGTAAATATATACCGATACAAGAAAGGACTACTCTACGAACTTGAGATGAGTAAAGGGGCCAGTGTATTTATGAAACTGCTTCCATAAAAATTTTAATTTTGTGAAATACAGTTTCACCATACTGTTGCTTGTTTTATGCAGGTTTTCCTTCTCGCAAAAACTGGTGTATGACATTTTTCTGTTTGGCGATAAAATAGGTCAGAGCATCATTGAAAAAACGGTTCGCAACGATAGCATGACCCGCTACACGTTGAATAGTTCTTCCGAAGCTCATATATTTTTTACCACCCGCAAAGTATCTCTCCAATATGACATTCTTTATAAAAATGATTATCTATTCTCCTCTTATTCCAAAAACACCCGTAATGAGGAGGTACACATAACCACTATCAAGTGGGAAAACAACACCTATATCATGAAGCGTGAGGATGGCTCTTTCTGTATAAAGCCGCTGGTAGATTGCTCCACCGTCAAGTTGTTTTTTCACGAGCCCTGTGATGAGCAAAAAATATTTTCGGAGCGACTGGGAGAATATCGTGTAATCAAAAAACTGGCCGATGGGCTTTATCAGGCCGATATGAAAGAAGGAATCACTTACTACTACCGGTATAAAAACGGCAAATTAGTAGAGTTGGAAATGAAAAAAGGATTACTCGGTTCCATTTATCTGCGTCCGCATACACAATAAACTATGGCAGAACTAAAAACTAAAAAGACTGAACTAAGCGTCAGTGACTTTCTGAAATCCATATCGGATGAGAACAGACGCAAGGACTGCGAAGCCTTAACTCAGCTCATGGAAAAAGCCTGCAAGGCAAAAGCAAGAATGTGGGGCACCAGCATTGTAGGCTTTGGCGATACTCACTTAAAATATGAAAGTGGGCGAGAATTAGATTGGTTCATTTGCGGCTTCTCTCCACGCAAGCAGGCCTTAACAATCTACACAACAGGATGCAGTATAACCGCGCAAACAGATTTGCTAAACAAACTGGGAAAATATAAAACAGGTAAAGGATGTCTTTACATCAACTCCATGAAAGATATTGATACCAAAGTGTTGAATGAACTGATAGTACTATCGGTAAAAGCGGCTAAGAAATAAATCCACCTCACGAGTCAGCGCTAACAGACAAACAACGGTGTTTAGAATAAATCACCCTGATTACCTTTCTTCCCCGCCTTTGGATTGACATCCAACTCAATAGTAGTCCCCATATCCACTTCATCGGGCAGAGATTCTTCCTTCTCCACTTCTGAAATTTTACCGGTTACATCATATTGGGTGAGGCGGTTACCTAGAGCTTTCCAACCTTTCACATCAATCATCTCAGTTAAATTAACCTCCTCTTCCACCTTCTCTTTCGCTTTACCTTTAAGTACATTAAACTTTACAAACACTTCTTTGCGCGAAGAGAATACATGGAGTTTAGAATTGTTGTGTTCCGTTACAATCGGTGATTTCAGTTTTTCAGTTTTCAACTCAACCTTGAAACGTTTCACATAAAATTCCTTGCTGTTGCCATCGTAGTAAACTGCACTATAGATTCTTTCAGGGTTAAACTTCTCTACAAATAGAATATCGTCCATTTCATATTTGTTGGTCAGCTCAAAATTGGTCAGCTCTACGTTACCGTCTTTGTAAGCCACTAGAATCTGATCTCCGGTATTGAACTCTCCCAAATAAATTGCTTTGTCCTTTTGTTCATTTACCAACCGTCCGAACTTTTCATCGAGCCACATCTTCACTCCACCAATCGAGGATTGCCCTCTTTCCAACTGCTCCATTTTGCGTACCGGAAACTTGGTCAAAATATTTCCTACTGCTCCTCTCCCCTTAATATCAATAGTGCCAAAATCGAATTCAAAGTCCTTGATACGTGCTGTACAGTTGGGGTGCAGCTGAACTTTCACAGTTTCGCTCTCGGAGTTTTCATTCGCTGTAAAGTAAATTACTTTAGAACCGGCACCTCCCTGTGTTAAATCATATTCTTTATCGCGGGTTACACCGGTTACATTAAAACGCTTGACAAAGGCACGTTTGCTTGGTCCGTCATAATACGCCAGATTGTAAGCAGTTCGTTCATCATTCTTTTTCCAAACAGCGATATGAATAATGTCTTTACCAATAAACTTCTTATCGCCAATACGGCTGACCATTAGTTTTCCGCCACGGGTAAAGGCAATGATATCATCCAAATCACTGCACTCGCACACAAACTCATCTTTCTTCAAACCGGTTCCAAAGAAACCTTCTTCACGGTTCACATATAACTTAGCGTTGGTAGCGGCTACCTGCTTAATCTCAATTTCCTCAAATCCTTTCACTTCAGTCTTGCGCTCGCGGCCTTTACCGAATTTCTTCAATAGATTCTGGAAATAGGCAATTGTATAATCGTTCAGATGCAACAAGTCATGAGCCACTTTGGTTAACTCTTCTTCGATGGATTTAATTTCCTCGTCAGCCTTAAAAGCATCAAACTTAGATATCCGTTTAATTTTTATCTCGGTTAAACGAACAATATCATCGGTAGTAATAACACGCTTGAATAGTTTTTTGTAAGGTTTCAATCCCTTATCGATAGTTTCAAGTACTGCCTCCCAGGTTTCACACTCTTCAATATTCCGGTATATCCGCTTTTCGATAAATATTTTTTCAAGCGAGGAAAAATGCCATTTTTCATTCAACTCACCCAAACGAATTTCCAGCTCTTTCTTCAGTAAATCTTTAGTTCGCTCGGTAGAAAGTTCCAGAATCTGATTAACCGACAGGAACATCGGCTTATCATTGACAATGACACAGGCATTGGTAGAAATGGAGTTTTGGCAATCAGTAAAAGCATACAGCGCATCGATGGTCACATCCGGGTCGGCACCGGGCACCAGGTCAATCTGTATTTCTACATCCTTGGCCGTATTATCGGTTACTTTCTTGATTTTAATTTTGCCCTTATCATTCGCTTTCAAAATACTTTCAATCAAACTGCCGGTGGTAGTACCATATGGTATTTCGCGAATGGCGAGAGTCTTCTTGTCAACCACTTCAATCCGGGCACGTACCTTTACCTTGCCTCCACGCTCACCTTTGTTGTATTCACTTACATCAATAAAACCTCCGGTTAAAAAATCGGGTAGCAGGCGGAAACGTTTACCTTCAAGATAATTGATACTGGCCTCACATAACTCGACAAAGTTGTGCGGCAGAATTTTGGTCGAAAGCCCTACGGCAATACCATCAGCTCCCTGTGAAAGAAGCAGGGGAAACTTCATAGGTAGGTTTACCGGTTCTTTCTTGCGGCCATCGTAAGATAGCTGCCAGTCGGTGGTTTGATGATTGAAGGCTACTTCCTTGGCAAACTTGGATAAACGCACTTCAATATATCTGGGAGCCGCTGCAGAGTCACCGGTCCGTACATCGCCCCAGTTGCCCTGGGTGTCAAACATCAACTCTTTTTGCCCAATGTTCACCAGCGCATCACCGATAGAGGCATCGCCATGCGGGTGATACTGCATAGTTTGACCAATTACATTAGCTACCTTATTAAAACGGCCATCGTCCATTTCATTCAGGGCGTGCAATATTCTACGTTGTACAGGCTTCAATCCATCTTCAATAGCTGGTACGGCCCGTTCAAGAATCACATAACTGGCATAATCCAGAAACCAGTTCTTAAACATACCATCTACATGCAATGAGTCTCCCGCCTGACTGCTCATTTCTATATTTTCTTCCATCTTACTATTTATTCTTTTAAGCATCCAGTTCCACCACCGCTTCCAACTCTCTTACATCATCTTTTTCAATACGTAAGTTATCTATAATGAAATCCTGACGTTGCTGCGAATTTTTACCCATATAATATTCCAGCAAGTACTTCATCTCTTTATCATCTACTTCTATTACCGGACTTAGCTTAATGTTCTCCCCTATAAATCCTCCAAACTCCTCGGGTGAAATTTCCCCCAAACCTTTAAACCGGGTTATCTCGGCTTTGGTGCCTATCTCCTTAATAGCATTCTGTTTCTCTTCCTCGCTGTAGCAGTAGATAGTTTTTTGCTTGTTGCGCACGCGGAACAAAGGCGTTTCCAGAATCTTCACATGGTTATTGCGAATTAAATCCGGAAAGAATTGCATAAAGAACGTAAGCAACAGCAAACGGATGTGCATACCATCCACATCAGCATCGGTGGCCACTACAATGTTGTTGTAGCGAAGATCATCCATCGAATCTTCAATGTTCAGAGCATGTTGTAACAGATTAAACTCTTCGTTTTCATACACTACCTTTTTGGTTAGTCCGTAACAGTTCAACGGCTTACCACGCAATGAAAATACGGCCTGCAAATCCGGATTACGACTCTTGGTTATAGAACCGCTGGCAGAATCTCCCTCGGTAATAAACAGGGTAGTATTCAAACGCTCAACGGCCTTCACATCATTCAGGTGGGTTTTGCAGTCTCTCAGCTTTTTATTGTGAATGTTGGCTTTTTTAGCTCTCTCGTTAGCCAGCTTCTTGATACCCGCAATCTCCTTCCGCTCCCGTTCACTTTGCAAAATACGTTTCAGCAAAGCATCGGCTGTTTCCGGATTTTTATGCAGGTAGTTATCCAGATTTTCCTTCACAAACTCTAACACAAACTGCTTCATGGTTTTCTCCTCGCCATGCAGTTTATCCGTTCCCAGTTTAGTTTTGGTTTGCGACTCAAACACCGGCTCCTGAATACGCACCGAAATAGCTCCGCAAATAGCTTCTCGTATATCTACCGTATCGTAATCTTTCTTATAAAAGTCGCGGATAGTTTTTACAATGGCTTCGCGGAAAGCTACCAGATGGGTACCTCCCTGCACGGTATATTGCCCGTTTACGAAACTGTAATACTCCTCCCCATACTGATTGGTATGGCTCATGGCAATTTCAATATCGTCACTTACCAGATGAATAATTGGGTAGCGCAGGCTCTCTACGTCTTTCTTGCGAGATAGCAAATCGTGCAGACCCTTTTGCGATACGTATCGGTTGCCGTTGTAAATAAACGTAAGGCCAATGTTCAGGTAAGTGTAATTCTGAATCATCTGCTCCACATACTCATGTATGTAGTGATAGTTCTTAAAAATTTTACCATCCGGAACAAACTCAATATACGTTCCGTTCGGCTCATCGGTCTTCTCTACTTTATGATCTTTAGAAAGTTTGCCTGCTTCAAACTCGGCAATCTTCTTCTGCCCCTCGCGCACGGCATAAGCCTTAAAGTAAACCGACAAAGCATTCACGGCCTTGGTACCTACCCCGTTCAAACCTACCGACTTCTTAAACGCCTTCGAATCATATTTAGCCCCTGTGTTTATCTGGCTAACACAATCTACCAGCTTGCCCAGCGGAATACCCCGCCCGTAATCGCGCACCGATACTTTTTCTTTGGTTACTGATATCTCAACTTTTTTGCCGTAGCCCATCTGGTATTCGTCAATACAGTTATCTATCACCTCTTTTAACAGAATATAGATACCGTCATCCATAGACGAGCCATCGCCCGTTTTACCAATATACATACCCGGACGCAGCCGGATATGCTCCAGCCAGTCCAGGGTTTTTACTTCATCTTCGGTATATCTTGCCTCTTCCTGTTGTTTTGCCATAACTGCAAAGATTGGTGTGTGATGCGCAATGTACCTGCGCGGTTAAAAAACGCCTGTGAAAATACTAAGGGCGCGAATGTAGAAATGATAGAGAAATGCACAAGTTAGCTGGTGTTGATAAAAAACAGGACAGGAAGCCCCAAAACTATCCCGGGGTTCCCGCCTCAAAGCAGGCGGTCGCGCTTTCCGTTCCAAGTCCTCGCCACCCCAATTAAAGCTCCGCAGGCTGCGGGCTTTCCACTGCAATCGCTAACCCAAACAGCCGCCTCCATACGTTTGGGCAACGGATTATGTTAAAACTGCCCTAAACACCGGAAAAAGCCTTGGGTTAAAAGGAGCAGTTAGTCCACTTCCATGTTTTTGGAAGTCGACTTCCGATGTCCGAAATCCACTTCCATGTTTTTGGAAGTCGATTTCCGATGTCCGAAATCCACTTCCGTGTTTTTGGAAGTCGATTTCCGATGTCCGAAATCCACTTCCATGTTTTTGGAAGTCGATTTCCGATGTCCGAAATCCACTTCCGTGTTTTTGGAAGTTGATTTCCGATGTCCGAAATCCACTTCCGTGTTTTTGGAAGTCGATTTCCGATGTCCGAAATCCACTTCCGTGTTTTTGGAAGTTGATTTCCGATGTCCGAAATCCACTTCCATGTTTTTGGAAGTCGATTTCCGATGTCCGAAATCCACTTCCATGTTTTTGGAAGTCGATTTCCGATGTCCGAAATCCACTTCCATGTTTTGTGAATAAAAAAAATAGAAGAGCCGGGAGCTACAAAGCACCCAACAGATGCAGCCTCAGGAGGCTTTTAAAGGGTTCTATTTCCCCTTAACCAGGTTCAATACCTGTTCCACTATCACATGATAATCTTTAGAATGATTATCAGCCGCCAGGTCCATCCGTTTTTTGCCCAGCCGCACAATGATGGTATGATACTGCGGTATAGAAATAATATACTGCCCCAAAATACCCCGCTGATAAAACACCGGGGTACCGTGCGAGTTATCGAGCCAGAATGAATAGCCGTAATAAGGAGCCAGCGCAGGCTGAACAGCCAGCTGCACAAAAGCGCTATCCAGCAATTGCACCCCGCGCCAGTTGCCGCTGTTTTGCATCAGTTTGCCAAAGCGGGCAAAATCGCGTGCGTTGCTGTTAAAACAGCAAAAGGCCAGCTCGGTGCCATCGGCATCCGTGTGCCACTTAGCCGGATACTCTGCCTGCATGGGTTTCCAAAGCCATTCCTCCGCCAACTCAGCTAAAGATTTACCGGTAGCTTTCATCACACACATACCCAGTAACTCGGTAGAGCCGCTTTGATAATTATATATTTTACCTGGCTGGTCAACAATGGGCAACTGCATCATCAACGGTCCGATATGATCTCCATAGTAAGCCTTGGCACTAACAGCAAACGGATTTTTATAAGACTCATCCCACTGCATGCCGCTGCTCATGGTGCTCAGGTGCCAAAGTTCCAGTTCCCCGGCATATTTACCGGTTAGTCCTGGCAACAGGGTATTAACCTTTTGATGCCAGCCTGTTAAAACACCTTTTTGAATAGCTATTTGCGCCAGCATGGTGGTAATGCTTTTGGCCATAGAAAACGAGTTTGACTGCGAACTGTCTGTATAATTATCCCAGTAATGCTCGGTGAGTAAACTATCATTTTGTATCACCAGAAAAGCCACACTTTGGGTTTCTGTCAAAACAGTTTCCAGTTCTTCGGTCAAGGCTTGACGGTTATAGCGGCTGCTCTCCGGCCATTCCCAAACATCATCGGCAGCCGCAATAGAGTGTGTATTGAAAAACTGTGCATCATCAATAGTAGCCGAATTGTTGCCATGCAGGTACGAAGCCCACAAGCCTTTTAGCAGGTAGCCATCGCCTTTTATTTTAATAACTACAGCCAGCAAGACAATAACCAGCACTATACCGGTCAGAATTTTAAAAAGAGTTTTCATAGCCGCAACGTTTGATTTTGAACGAATGTAGCGGAAAAGACAGGAAGGGCAAGTCCCCCCTTTTTATGGTAAAAGGCCGCAAAGCGATAGCAGTTTAATTGCCTGTTCTTTTGCCAATCACCCAATAACTGTTTTCTTCGCGGGTATTCAGCAAGCTACACATAGCCCCTATTCATACTTACATGAACAAACGAAAAATATTCAACGACCCGGTTCACGGCTTTATCACCATACCGCACGAACTTGTTTTTGATGTAATTGAGCATCCTTACTTTCAGCGCCTGCGAAGAATCAAGCAACTGGGCCTAAGCGAATATGTTTACCCCGGTGCCATACACACCCGTTTTCATCATGCCCTCGGAGCGTTCCATTTAATGCGCAAAGCACTTTCTATGCTCAAGATAAAGGGCATAAAAATTACGGAAGAAGAAGAACTGGCGGCCGAAATTGCCATCCTGTTGCATGATATTGGTCACGGGCCGTTTTCGCACACGCTGGAGAAATGCCTGATAGCCGATGTGCATCACGAAGACATTTCGAAGATATATATGAAGAAACTGAATGAGCATTTTAAAGGTAAACTGAACTTGGCCATTCAGATTTTTGAAGGCACTTACAGGAAAAAGTTTCTGCATCAGTTGGTATCCTCTCAACTGGATGTAGACCGGCTCGATTATCTGGCCCGCGATTCATTCTTTACCGGAGTAAACGAAGGGGCTATCAGCTATGAGCGGATGATTGAGATGATGAATGTAAAGAACGATGAGATAGTAATTGAAGAGAAAGGCATTTACAGCATTGAGAGTTTTATTATTGCCCGCAGACTGATGTATTGGCAGGTGTATTTGCACAAAACGGTTTTGTGTGTAGAGCAAATGATGGTAAAAGCCATTGAGCGCGCCAAAGAACTGATAACAGCCGGAGAAAAACTGGATGCATCTCCGGCTCTTGCATTTTTTCTGAATCAAAAAATCAGACTTAAAGATTTTGAGAAAGACCCGAAGGTGCTTCATCATTATTCGCAACTGGATGATGTAGATATTTTTTCAGCTTTTAAATACTGGCAGCATCACCCCGACAAAGTGCTGCGCATGTTGTGCGAAGCTATCCTGGAACGTAAGCTCTTTAAAATTGAAATCAGCAACAAGGCCTTTCCTTATAAGAAAATTAAAGACCTGAACGAACGGGCCATGAAGAAATATAAACTGAACGAAGAAGAAGCCGGCTATCTGGTTTTCTCCGACTCTACCTCGAACTACGCCTACAACCCCACCGAAGACAAAATCAACGTACTGGTGAACAAAACCGAAGTGGTAGATATTGCTCAGGCCAGTGACCAGCTAAATATTTCGGTACTCAGCGTACCGGTTACCAAATACTATGTCTTCTACCCTAAATCGCTTTTTAAATAAATGAAACAAATCCTGTTTATCTGCTCCATGCTTCTTGCATGGCCCAGCTTCGCGCTTGATTTTGGTGGCAACAAACTTTTATCTTACAAGCTATGGAAAACTGTGAGTAAAGAGGAACTGAGCAAAACAATGAAAGAAAGGCATGTTCCTAAATCGTTGCTGAATCCGAAATATGATGTAGACATTTACGATGTCACCTACAAAAGTTGCTGGTTCGACAGCACCTGTATTCTGGCTTCGGGTTTAGTGTTTGTGCCCAAAGGCCTTGATACGCCAATGCCCGAAGTAGTTTATCACCACGGCACCCGCGTTGAAAAAGGAAGAAGAAAAAATATTACCGGTGAAGATTATCTCTGTCTAGGTATGGCGGTAGACGGCTACCTGGTTCTTCAACCCGACTATATAGGTTTAGGTTATGGCGATAAGTTCCACTTATATCAGCAATATAAATCGCTTGGACAGGCCAGTGTAGACTTCATCTATGCCGCGCGTGAGTTAAGCGATTCTTTAAAGTTCAGCATTAACCAGCAATTGTTCCTTACAGGTTACTCTGAGGGTGGCTATGCAGCTGTTGCTGCCAATAAACTGATACAGGAAAGCTACCCAGATTTGAAAGTTACCGCTACTGCAGGTAATAGCGGAGCCTATGACATGGCCGGAGTGCAGAGTGAGGTGATGTTTAAAAAATATTCGCGGGGTCATTATTTACCTTACCTGCTAAGAGGGCTGAATGAAATATACCATATAGTTCCCGATATCAACACCATATACAAACCTCCATACGATACGCTGATTCCTCAAGTGTTCGATGGAAAGCACACCTTCAAGGAAATTGATGCATATATGCCCGAGGTACCTAAAGATATGATTCGTGACACTTTCGTCAATTTGTTTCTTTCCGATCCAAATTTCCCCTTACATAAAGCATTAGATGATAATTCACTTTGCTTCTGGAAACCGGAAAACCCGATTCAGCTCTGCTATTGCAAAGCTGATGAGCAGGTAAATTACAGAAACTCAATAGTAGCTCAGGAGGGCATGAAAAAGTTAGGAGCTAAACACATTACCACGCGCAATGCCGGTAATAAATATGGGCATACAAAATGTGCTCTGTTCGCATCCATGTATAGTAAACTTTATTTCGATAGTTTCCGCAAGGGAAGTAAATACGGCCGACCTGGAAATGCGGGCAAACGCTTTATGCTGGCCCTGGCCAAGCTCGCTATTAAACCCTAGTGGAAAAATATTTTCTTCATTCACACAATAAAAAAAAACAGGCGCGTTTAACGTGCATATTAAGAACCCGAGATGGAGATTACTGCGAAGGAATTAGCGATTTTGCTCAACGCAAAACTAGAAGGCAACCCCGAGGCGAAAGTGAATAAACTCGCCAAAATTGAAGAAGCAGATAAGGACTCATTCTGCTTTTTGGGCAATCCAAAATACTTTCATTATGCGCAAACTGCCAATGCGGGTATTCTGCTCTGTGATGAAACGCTTGAATATAACGCATCGAACATCAGTGCCGCGCTTCGTGTTAAAGATCCTTATCAGGCCTTTCAAAAACTCATGGAAGCATATGCTGCAATGAGTGCCCCTAAAAAATCATCATCAATTGAAGCTAATTCGCATATTGGCGCAAACTCCACTTACGGTGAAAATTTTCACTTGGGCTCTTTCAGCTATATTGGAGAGCATGTTAAGATAGGCAACAACGTAACTATACATCCCAATTGTTTTGTGGGTGATCATGCTGAGATAAGTGACAACACTATTCTTTACGCCAACGTATCTGTTTATCACAATTGTAAAGTTGGAAGCAGAACCATTCTTCACTCCGGTTGTGTTATAGGCAGTGATGGGTTTGGATTTGCACCACAACCCGATGGCACTTACAAGAAGATTCCTCAAACAGGCAATGTAGTGATAGGTAATGACGTAGAAGTAGGCGCCAATACCTGCATAGACCGAGCTGTGATGGGTTCTACCAAAATTGGTAATGGGGTGAAGCTGGACAATCTGATTCAGGTAGCACATAATGTAGAGATTGGAGATAATACCGTTATTGCTGCACAGGCCGGCATTTCAGGTTCTACCAAGTTTGGCAAGAATGTAATGATTGGTGGACAAGCAGGTATTACAGGGCATCTCAACATTGCTGATGGAGTGAAGATACAGGCACAGGCCGCAGTAATTCGCGACATTCCTGAAGCAGGGAAAGGAGTATCGGGTGCACCTGCTATTGATGCCCGTGAACATTACCGCATTCTGGCCTCCATGAAAATATTGCCGCAATTGATCCAGCGGGTGAAAGAACTTGAGAAAAAACTGGATGAAAAGAAGCCCTGAATGATGACTTGTACCAGTTCTTATATAATAGTTAATGTCAGGTAAAATAATAGTTTTGCCAACCTCAAGAAATCGTTGATGACGCATTCTTTACAGCAAACCATAAAATCAGAAGCAACGCTTACAGGCATTGGCCTACATACAGGTCAGAATGTGACTGTCAAGTTTTTACCTGCACCGGTTAATCATGGCATTAAATTTCAACGGGTTGATTTACCTGATAACCCCATTATTAATGCCGACTGCGATTTAGTTACCACCGTTCAACGCGGCACTACACTGGAGAAAGGCAATGCTATGGTTGCTACCGTAGAGCATTTAATGAGTTCCCTTATCGGTCTGCAAATTGACAATTGTCTGGTGCAGGTAGATGGCATTGAAATTCCAATCATGGACGGCAGTGCCCGCTACTTTGTTGAAGCATTAGAAAAAGCAGGTATACAGGAACAAATTGAAGAGCGCGATATTTTTGAATTGCGCCAAAACATTCATTACGTTGATAAAGAAAGCGGAGTAGAATATCTGGCAATGCCATCGAATCGTTATAAGGTAACTGCTCTCATTGACTACAAAAGTGAAGTACTTGGTCAGCAACATGCTACCATGGACAAAATGAACGACTTTAAAAAGGAGATTGCCCCGTCACGCACTTTCTGTTTTTTACACGAATTAGAAATGCTATATGATGCAGGCCTCATTCGTGGTGGAGATTTAAATAATGCCATTATAGTGGTAGATAAACCAATCAGCGAAGAAGAGCGGGTGAAACTGGCGGCATTGTTTAACAAGCCGGATATAAAAGTGGTAGAAGAAGGAATTCTGAATAACATATCACTACATCATCATAACGAACCGGCCCGTCATAAACTTTTAGATGTTGTAGGTGATTTAGGATTGATTGGTACTCCTATTAACGCCAATATCATAGCCACTAAGCCCGGTCATAAACACAATGTTGAATTTGCTAAAGTATTGAAACAGCATATTAAACAGGAGCGTTTAAAAGACCCAGCCCCTGCGTACGATCCAAATGTGCCGCCAATTTATGACTCTACCGGCATCGAAAAAATTCTACCGCATCGCTATCCGTTTTTACTGATTGATAAAATTATCTCACTGAGCGAGCATGAAGTAGTGGGAGTTAAGAACGTAACCATGAACGAAGAGTTTTTTCGCGGACACTTTCCCGGAAATCCGGTAATGCCAGGAGTATTGCAACTGGAAGCAATGGCGCAAACGGGAGGTATTCTTGTCCTGCACAAACTTCCTGACCCGCACAACTACGATACCTACTTCATAAAAATTGATAAGGTAAAGTTTAAAAACAAAGTAGTACCGGGCGATACGGTATTGTTTAAGCTGGAGATGACTTCACCTATTAGAAGAGGCTTTATTGAAATGAAAGGTAGTGCCTACGTTGGAAACAAATTGGTAAGTGAAGCCGAGCTGATGGCAAAAATTCAGCGTAAAGAAGGAAAGTAATCTGCTAATGAGAGGATGTGCTGATTAGCCCTTAATAAACCCATAAAGAAATTCAATTCGCACATTTGCCAATCATCTAATCTGCTGATTCCATATGAACCAACCGTTTTCATACATACATCCTCAGGCCGAAGTTGCCGACAATGTGGTGGTAGAGCCATTTGTGACCATTTCAAAAGATGTAACTATTGGTGAAGGTACCTGGATAGGACCACATGTAACCATTATGGAAGGAGCTCGCATTGGTAAGAATTGTAAGATATTTCCGGGGTCAGTTATATCGGCCGTGCCCCAGGATTTGAAATATAAAGGAGAGAAATCATTAGTTGAAATTGGCGACAACGTTATCATACGTGAATATGTAACCGTAAACAAAGGTACAGAAGCTTCCATGAAAACAGTTATAGGGAACAATACACTTCTGATGGCTTATGTCCACATTGCTCATGACTGTATTATAGGCAACAATTGTGTGTTGGCCAATAACGCTAACCTGGCGGGGCATGTTGAAGTAGGCGACTATACAATCCTTGGAGGTTCTACTAACTTTCAGCAGTTTGTAAAAATTGGTCGGCACGTTATTGTAAGCGGAGGCTGTTTAGTTAATAAAGATATTCCTCCATTTGTACGTGCTGCCCGGCACCCTACAACTTATGCCGGTGTAAACTCTATCGGTCTACGTAGAAGAGGATACTCCACCGACCAGATTAATCAGATTCTGGATGTATACCGCATTCTTTATATCCGCGGATACAACACCAGCACCGCCTTGAAATATATTGACGCTGATATAGCCAGTAGTGCCGAAAAAGACGAAATAGTAAACTTCATTCGAGAGAGCGTTCGGGGTATTATGAAAGGTTTTAAGAGTACCAGTGAAGAGTAAAATTATAGATAGCCTCTAATCTTTGTTTGTTATGAGCATCCTCTCTCCTGTTATCCATCCGGGCATTACGATTCAATTGAAATCGGTTTCCAAAAAATTTGGAAGTGAGTGGATTTACAAAAAAATTGATGCGACTTTTACCAGCGGCAATCAATATGCTATTGTTGGCCCCAATGGGAGCGGAAAATCCACTTTACTTAAAATGATAGCAGGTATTATTACCCCTAACAAAGGTGAAGTGATATACACAAACACGGAAGGAAATTCAGTTGCTGAAAATGTTTTTTCCAAAATTTCTTTTTGCGCGCCATATATGGACCTGCCTGAAGAGTTAACACTCAGTGAACTGCTGCAGTTTCATACCAGTTTTAGAAACCTTACAATTTCTTCCGATGAACTCATTAGTCTACTACAGATTAATGTTCATAAGGAGATTAGAAACTACTCTTCGGGTATGAAACAAAGAGTAAAGCTGGCATTGGCCTTTTATACCCAGGCAGATATCCTTCTGTTGGATGAACCCACAGCCAATCTGGATGAAACATGGATAGCCCTCTATCTGAAATTGATAAACGAGACAACCGTTGGCAAGATTGTAGTAATCTCCTCTAACATACCTGCAGAATACAATTTTTGCAATACAGTTCTGAAAATAACCGACTACAAAAAGTAGCTATTCGTCTATAATTTCTCTAACGTGAGTGGATGAAGTTTTTCGATACGCGTTAAACGACCATTCTCATAAATCATACGCTGTATGTAAGGAGTTTTCGTATTAGTTTGCTGGTCAGTAATAAATCTTGTTTGTCTGTCAGTTATCGCAAACGTGTTTTTGGGCACAGACATGGCTGCAAAATCTGAGGTAGTTTGATATTCATGCAAAACCGGTTTAGGATAAGCATAAGCCACCCCTAACCCTTTTCGATCGAAGCTTCGACAAGGATAATACCGTTGCTTGTTAAACTTCTGAAGTCTGATTTTAGCACATGCCGTTAAGCTATCATCTCGCAACTCTCTGGTATACCACTCCTGTCTCTGGGTTTCCTGAAGTGATTGTAGTACTGGAATTTGTGACTGATACGTTTCGTATATAAGCAAACTATCGTTGTACCGTTGCTCTATGTCATACTCACTCGCATTGCTACCCAAACTCAGGAACAGAATAAAACAATGTATCATATATGAGCGCTGTTTACGGTAACCCTCAAAAAAATGTTACGTATTCTGTTCCGTAAGAAAATATGAAAAGAATATCTCCAGCGAGGCATAAACAAATTTACCGGAGACTACTTCACATTCACCTCTCCTCCCATAGCTTGTTGCTTAAGTGAATCTGCAAGATCCTTACCCAGATAATTTTCGATAAAACCATGCACGGCATATATAACCGGTGTCATCAACATAGCCATGATAAACTTATATAAATATCCTACCGAGCCTACAGCCAATACCATTGGTATACTCCATTGCTGCTCCGGCTTGCCAATTTTAGTAATATAGAAAGCATAAAAAAGTACTACAAAAGTATCGATGAGCTGAGATACAACTGTAGAACCGGTACTGCGTAGCCAAATGAACCTTTCACCCGTTTTCCGCTTCACCCAGTGAAACACAGATACATCCACAAACTGCCCTAACAAAAATGCTAGAATAGAACCAATAATGATATCTGTACCTTGACCAAATACTGAATCGTAAGCATTTTCATAGTTCAGACCTCTGCCAAAAGGGGAAGTGTTAACCCACCATACAGCCGGCTCAGTCTGCATAGCAAGCGTTAGCATTAAAAAAGCATAACCAATCATGCAGGCACCCATGATTGATAAAAACCGAACTCCCTTATGACCAAAGTACTCGTTGATAATATCGGTCATAACAAATACAAAAGGCCAGAGAATTATACCGCAGGTTAAACTAAAGCCTTCTATCTTTTCTCCAAAAACATGAAACACAAAATTCTCTATACCCAGAGTAGCTTCGAGGGAGAATATTTTAACCCCCATAAATTCGGCCACCAACGCATTGGTCAAAAAAAATGCGGATAGCCCAATGTATAGTCGATTGGCCTTGTTACTAAGTATCTGCATGTGGTGTGTTTGGGAAATAAAGACAACCTAATTAGCTAAAAGTTGCAATAATGAACTTAACTTCTCTCTCAAATTTTTCCGATTGACAATAAAATCGAGAAAGCCGTTTTCTAATTGAAACTCTGAAGTTTGAAAACCTTCCGGCAACTTTCGTTTGATAGTTTCTTCAATAATGCGAGGACCTGCAAAACCAATAAGTGCGCCAGGCTCTGCAATGTTAAAATCACCCAGCATGGCAAAAGAGGCTGTTACTCCGCCAGTGGTTGGATTAGTGAGCAAACTGATATACGGAATTTTTGCTTCAGCCAGCTGATTAAGTTTAGTAGCTGTTTTGGCCATTTGCATGAGCGAAAACGCACTTTCCTGCATCCGGGCACCTCCTGTTTTAGAGATAATCAATAGAGGCATTCGCTTCTCCAGACAAAAATCAATGCTCCTTGCAATCTTCTCTCCCATCACCGAGCCTAATGAACCTCCTATAAAACGAAAATCCATGGCAGCAACTAGAATTACATGACCATTCACATCCCCAACAGCTACACGCATCGCCTCTCGCAAACCGGTTGAGTCAATAGTATCTTCAATACGATCCTGGTAGGGCTTCAAATCGACAAACTGCAAAAAGTCCCGAGGAATGAGATCGGAATACATTTCAACATAAGGGGAACCTCCAAAAAGAATATGGAAGTAATCTTCAGCATCAATCTTTTCGTGGTAATTGCACTCTGGACAAACACTCAGATTTTCATGCAACTTATCCGTAAGCAGAGTAGCCTTGCAGTTAGAACATTTATGCCACACGCCCTCTGGAGTTTCCTTCTTCTGTTCTGTCGAAGTATGAACCCCCTTACTAAATCGTTTCCACCATGGCACTTTTGTCTCCATGTAACAAACTTATAAGAAAAAACTTACGCTATAGTTACGTCTTTTGACAAATACACATCCTGAATAGCATTCAGTAAAGCGACACCTTCTTTTAGAGGTCTTTGGAAAGCTTTTCTTCCGCTAATTAAACCGGTTCCTCCAGCTCGCTTGTTAATTATTGCAGTTGCAACTGCTTCAGCAAGATCCGTAGCACCGGAAGAAGCTCCACCCGAATTAATCAAACCTACCCGACCCATGTAACAGTTGGCTACCTGATAGCGGGTTAAATCAATAGGATGATCTGTAGTCAATTCGCTGTAAACTTTCTTATGTGTTTTACCAAAGTTCAAGGCATTGTACCCACCATTGTTTTCAGGTAATTTTTGCTTGATAATATCCGCCTGAATTGTTACTCCCAAGTGGTTTGCCTGTCCGGTTAAATCAGCCGATACATGATAATCTACACCATCTTTCTTAAAAGCCGAATTTCGGGTATAGCACCATAAAATTGTGGCCATACCCAGCTCATGCGCATATTCAAATGCCTTGGCCACTTCCACAATCTGACGTTTAGATTCTTCACTACCAAAATATATGGTGGCACCAACTGCTGCGGCCCCCATATTCCAGGCATCCTTAATAGTCCCAAACATAATCTGGTCGTAAGAGTTCGGATAACTCAGAAACTCATTGTGGTTAATCTTAACAACAAAAGGAATCTTATGAGCATATTTTCTGGCCACACTACCCAGCACACCATAGGTAGTAGCCACCGCATTGCAACCTCCCTCAATAGCCAGTTTGATGATATTTTCGGGGTCGAACATTGGAACATTTGGAGCAAAAGAAGCTCCGGCACTGTGCTCTATACCTTGGTCTACCGGAAGAATAGAAACATACCCTGTTCCTCCCAAACGGCCGCTGTCAGCAATCAACTGAAGGCTGCGTAATGTTTGAATGTTACGGTTTGAATCTCTCCATATGGTGTCTACAAATTTTTTACCAGGTAAATGAAGCTGGTCTTTGGATATGGTTTTAGAAACGTGATTCAACAGGTAGTTGGATTTTTCTTCACCAAGCAGCTTTTCAATGTCTTCTCTTTTCATGTTTAAAATTTAAGTGGCCAAAAGTAAAAAAATGGAGCAATCACTAGGTCAAAAACTTTATCACCTCGTCAAGAAACTCTGTCGGTTTTTCGGCATGCACCCAATGTCCTGCATTTTTTATTTCACTTAGCTCATGATTGGGGAACAAATGATGTATGTCGGAGTAATTGCTACTGTTAATGTAATTTGACCGGGCTCCTCTTATAAAAAGTGTAGAACCCATAAAGGGCTTATCACAATAAACTGAGCCGGAAATGCTGTCATAATTATGATATAAAGAAGACAAGTTAAACTTCCAGATAAATCCATCCGCACCATTCTCCGGTCGAGTTAGCCCCTTCATCAAAAACTGAATGGTTGTTTCATCCTCTTCCAGATTTCTCTTTAAGAATGACTCTACTTCCTCTCTCGAACCGACCGTAGCAACCTGAGCCTGCAGTAATGCCTTAAATATATGAGTATGTCCATCGGGATATGCAGCAGGTGTGATATCAACAACTATCAGCTTATTTACTTTGTCAGGATTCTCCAGTGCAAATTTCATCGCCACCTTACCTCCCATTGAATGACCAATCAAATGAGCCTGAGTAATACCTTGCTGGTAAAAAAAATCAAATAAATCATGGCTCAGTATCGCATAGTTGAATTCCTCCGAGTGGGGAGATTTGCCATGATTACGTTGATCCAGAATATAAACCTGAAAGTTTTCTCCCAGTTTTTTGGCAATGGATTGCCAGTTATCTAAAGAGCCAAGCAAACCGTGTAGTATAACAACCGGAAAGCCTTGCCCGAAAGTTTTGAAATTCAGATTCATGTTGTAAGCGAAGAACGCAAAAAGGGACTATTTTTTATACTCACCATTCACCAGGACATATCACTATGCAAAAGTCAATAAAAAAGCCCCGGAATTTTCGGGGCCTTTCTATCTATTATGGTTTGTTTAATCTTCTGAGGATTTCTTTTTTCCGACACCACCAAAAGTATAGCTTAACTGAATTTGATAGTTTCTAGGTGCTTCCATATAAGCCGGGCGTGGAGTGTATTCCCAGTTCAATAAATTCTTAACTAAGAAAGCAACACGTACTCCTTGTTTAAAGTTATATGCCCAATGCATATTCCATACAATATCTCCTTTACCATGACCCACTTTGATGGCGGCCTTTTCATTGCGGTATTGCTCTAAACCACCAAAGGCTGTTCCACCAATAATTTTAAAAATCGGACTGGTGAAGGCATAGTCAATATTCTCCATATAGCTACTGTATTGCAGGTTGGTGTTCCACTCAATGCCTTTCCAGGTAAGCGTAAGGTCTAATTTTAAAGTATGGCGATTACGATACTTAAGTAAATTGTCTTTAGTTGAAGAGGTCATACCATAGCTGATGGCTGTGTATCCGCTATCTGGTAAATTGGCTTGGTTATAGGCTCCTGAAATGTTGGTGAGCTTGATCCCTTGATAATTGTAAAGACTTAAAGAATCGTTCCAGTTTAGAGAACGAGGATCGATAAAGTTATACCCGGCAACAAATTGTAAACCTACCGGACCTATTTTACCCTGACCGGCAAAAATTATCTCCGTACCTAATATCCGGGTTTTGCCCACATTTTGCGAAGCAAAACCTAAGCCACCGGTAGGGCTTCCAAAATTACCGAAACGACCGAAGGTAAACTCCATCATATTATCATACTGATTCCAGAAGAAGGAGGCATCGGCATAACCAGTCCAATCTTTAGAAATTTTAAATCCTTGTTTAATCCCCACTTCAGCACTATAGCCTTTTTCCGGTTTAAGAACAGGGTTAGCCGCAATGTAAAGAGGACCTACGTTGGTACTGATATATCTTTCAGCAATAGTTGGGTAACGGAATCCCTGACCGAATGAAGCGCGGATAAAAGTCGCTTCAGCAGCCTGATAGTTAACACCAATACGGAAAAGCGGATAAGGCAGGTCTTTAAGAGAATTCTGAACACTCTCCTTACGCTGATAGTGGCTATAAGAACTGTCTGTTCCGCTGTAAACTTTGGTTGAGTCTTCAACGTAGTGAGTCATTTTAAAGTATTCCCAACGAGCGCCTAACGTGATGCTCAGTTTCTTGAAAAATTTGAAATCCGTTTGCGCGTATACCGAATAGTTGAAGCTATTGTTTTTGCCGAACAAGCTGCCGGTTGCACCCTTTGGAGGATTCACATCATCATAAGCGGCCACAGTTCCCGCTACAAAGTTGAAATCGAATTTCTTGAACTCAAACTTGCGGTGATATTGCAGCTCACCATAGTAACGGTTAGGCACTGAGCCCTGACCTGTATTATTAGTGTTGGTTGCATTAAAGAAACGTCCGTTGAATTTAAAGTGATTTCCTTTTTTGTCGAAATAATCAATGAACGGATCAACCGTGAAACGGTATGATTTATACTGAGTAATAGTTCCTCCGTAGGGTTTGTAGGCGAGAGAGTCAACATTTACACCACCTACCGTTCTGATTCCATTCCAGAAAAAGAAGGTTTTACCCCAACTGTAATAAGCACTTAAATTAATCCCCATGTTCAGACCAGGAATATTCTTGAAACGGTAACGGTATTTAACGTTTCCACGCACTGCATGGCTGTCACTTGAGTCAAGATAACCGGAGTTAGCATCGTACGCCATGCCCAACACTAAATCATTCTGTCCAAATTTTTGACGATGAGCAAAGTTAACACCTCCCGAAATAGGACTATTACTTCCCCACCAAGCCATTTTAGGTGTTTTAGATGGAGGGCCATAAATGCCGGTATATACTGTAGCTTTGGTGTAAGGCTCATTTACCGGATATGCAGTCCTAACATTAATAATTCCGTTCAAAGCTCCGGTTCCGTAAAGTGCTGATGCAGCTCCTTTAATAACCTCAACTTGCTCTACGTTTTCCATCGGAACGATGCTCCACTTGGCATCAGCAGCATCGGCCGATAACAAGGGAAGGTCATCTACTAATACTAACACCCGGCTACCTGCCCCATAACTCCAGCCTGAACCTCCCCGAATGTTTGCCTGCCCGTCAGCAATTGTCACACCGGGAACCCGACTCATCCCTCCATCTAGGCTGGTTATGTTCTGGCTTTGAAGGGAGGTTCCTTTTACCACATCCATGGATACAGTTTCCTCACTCATCTTCTTTTCATATTTACTACCCGTTACCACCACTACATCAATCATCTGCTGCTTTTCTTTCATCACCACATTCAGCGTTTTCTTCTCATCAGCGGTTAGTGTTACTTTTATTTTCTGCTCTTCTTTACCTATATATTTCAACAACACATCGTAGGTGCCGGCAGGCAGATTAATTTCATAATTGCCATCCAGATCGGTCACTGCGGCCCAACCTTTAGAGGCATCTATGACCACATTGGCGCTCATCAGCCCTTCACCATTTTCTTCTGTTACCTTACCTATCAACTTAGCATTTTGCGAAAAGCCATTTAATGAAAGCAAACACAAGACAATTAAAAAGTAGTAGTTAAACTTCATGCTTTTATTTTTTGATTTTGAACAAAAATACTTTTTTAGTCATAACGCACAACCCCACTTTCATCAGGTGATACACATGAAATAAGATGCTTTACTTGAATTGTCACAGAATTGTCATAAGGTTTATCAACACATACCTGTGTCACAACCATGCTGGTTAATTTTACTTCTATATATTTGAAACACAAAAAATAAAAAGCTCAATGAAAAAATTTACCCTGTTTCTGTTTTTATCACTTATCATTTGGTTCAAGCAGACCGATGCGCAGTGCACACAGTGTACTCCTGTTGATTGTTCCATTACCAAACCAACTGGCGGTCTTTGCAACACCATGCATGATGATACAGCCGGAAAACCTTATGATGAGATTATCTCTTTCTATATGCCTAAGAAGTTGACTGACCCTGCCACTTTAGCACTCTGCCAGTGCAGTGATGTCAACCTGAGAAGAATTGACGTAGTGGGCGTGCAGGGACTTCCTCCGGGAATGACTTATACTCTTAGCCAAAACGGAGGCTACGATGTAGCCGGAGGCGATAGTTTAGGTTGTGCTCATTTTTGCGGAACCCCCATTGCACCGGGCACTTATATTTTAATTGTTAACCTGTTAGCTGATGTTACCGCTAACGGAACTCCCATTGGTTCGGTTAGTTTAGATGACCAGGCTCAATCTTACCGCGATACCTTTACCATTTTTCCGGGCACCTCAGCTTGCCCCGGAACTTTCTCGTTGGGTGGCGGATCTTGCGTAACCAAAGCTTGTGACTCAGTATCAGTTAATCTGAGCGCTAATCTTGATAACCCATATTGCTCCAATCTTATCTCTTACGACTGGAGTTTTGGAAACGGAACCACCAGTAAGGTAAAAAATCCGGGAAGCATCAATTACAATACACCTGACACTTTCCCTTTGACCCTTATTACTACCTACTATACATACCGTATTAAGAGTGTTTATGTAGAATGTAAAGGCGGATGGTCTGGTGATGTTGAGGAGTTAACAACCGTTCAAAATCCTGATCCATTTATCAAAATCAATGCACTTGGTTTCGACAATAAAAGCGGTGCTGCCAGCGATACTAAAACAACCACTTTCAATAATCTGAATTTGGTAATACCTTATAATAACTGTGCTAACCCAGTAGAAATAGAAGTTTGGGATCTGGATGAAAGTATTGCCCCCACCATTTCACCCAGCGATTTGTTGAGTACGCATTCTATTACTCCTAGTGTTCCTAATCAGGTAGCTTCTCTGCAAGGTAATTCTAACATCTCAGTAACTTTCGATACGGTTGCAACTTCCAGCGTTCCCGAAACTATTGATATCATTGTTTTCCCGCACCCTCCAGTGCCTGAAGTTGTATTTGCCAACGATAGTATTTGCAATGGCGACTCTACACTTATTACAGCTATACCACCGTTAACCGGATATCTGTATACTTGGTATTTCAACGACACTACCGAAATTTTGATCCCGGATGCATCTTTCTATGTTAAACAGGCCGGAAACTATAAGGTTAAAATCACCAATGCAGAAACGGGATGTACCGAAACTTCAGCCAACGCTGCATTTGCAGTAGGCCAGGCACCATCACCCAATATTTCGGTGTTGTTTAACGGAACTTCTGCATTTGTATCTCCATTCCCTTCTTCAGGTTTTGCCGTTGACTGGTATTACAATGGTAATCTGGTGGTAGGTCAAAATGGTAAGTTTTTACCTTTCCTGGGTAATGGAGACTATCAGGCTGAATTATATAATGCTTCATTCCCTTTCTGCCGCTCCGTATCTCAGCCTAAAGAAATCATTTCAGGAATTAATGACTTAACCGATAATTCAGTTAACGGACTCAGCGTTTATCCGAACCCGAACACAGGTAAGTTTAACCTGAAGTTTGCTTCAGATGAAACACAAAGCATTACCATTCATGTTCAAAACACGGTAGGGCAGGTTATATCTGAAAGAAAACTGGATAACTTCTCGGGCGACTTTAACGAGGAAATGGATTTAAGCAGCCTGAGCAAAGGCGTTTACTTTGTTACTATTGAAACAACTAAAGGACGATTAAATACAAAAGTGGTTGTTCAATAAAACAACCACTTCGTTATAAAAAATTGTGAATAAGTATTCGCATAAAATGGATTCATTACTTAAATTTGTCGTATTACTAAACTAAAAACTAAAACAAGCTCATGAAAAAAGTAATTTTTACTCTCTTGACGTTTAGTGCTCTTTGCTTCAATGCAAATGCACAATACTGCGGGGCAAGTAACCCTTCAGGACAAAGCCAGTGTTCGCCATCTGGTTTATTAACTAAACCCGGATTACAACCATCTACCGATAGTTTGCCATCTGCTGTAAACGGTTATTCTTATACTTCACCTATACAATTCAAAAACTTTGACACCATCAGAGCTTTTGGAAATCTATTGACTATCGTATCGTTACGTATTGACAGTATCAATAACTTACCATCTGGTCTTTGTTGGGCTACAGACAAAGCAGACAATCCAAACACAAGCCAAAAGGATGAACTTAATCTTTACAGCAATCAGGAAGATGGCTGCATTAAGATTAACGGAACAACCTGTGCAGATCCGGGCGTTTATCGTTTAAAAATTAAAGTTAAAGCTGATGTTGGCTTAGGCTTTGAAGTTCCTTACGATGCTGACCAGGTAGGATTGAAATACTACGTTCGTGTAATTAACAGTGGTGATGCTGAAGTTGCTTTAGATACATCTCAGGCTACTTTCTTTGCTAAACCGGCAGGTTACAGTGCTACAGCTAATTGTAGGCAGGTGTGGATGTTGCCAATACAATTTCTTCTCTGAGTGTGGTTCCAAATCCATTCAACAATAAGGCGGTAGTTAGCTTTACCAGCGATGTTACCGGTATTATGACCGAAAGAATCACCAACATGTTAGGCAGTGTTGTGCACGCCAATGAGTTGAATGTTAAATTAGGAGATAACACTTCTACTATTAGCAGAGAAGACCTGCCTGCAGGTGTTTACTTCTACTCTTTTGAGCACCGGCAAAAACGTAATTGTTTTTAAACGAATAGTTATTCTGAATAATTCTTTGTTGAAAACTTTAACAAGGAAAGTCTTCCCATGTTTGGGAGACTTTTTTATTTTATTAACAAGAAACATTTGTGATTATTAAACCTAAAACTTAAACATGAAAAAAGTAATCTTTACATTAACCCTATTCTCTACATTATTATTCAGCACAGACACCTTTTTCTCAGGCATGCTCAAGCGGTAACATTTAAGTGCCTGTAACCCAACCGGAGGTCCGGCAACGAAGGTGGTTTTGAAGCGGCATCGTCTACTCCATGTGCTGAGCAAAGTGCACCTTACAGCCATGCTATTCAATTCAGCATGTTTGACCAGTTTAACTTCCAGGGTCAACAGTCGGTAAATAGTATTCAAATTACCTCTATTGATAACCTGCCATGCGGTTTGTGCTGGTCGGTGAAAACAAGGCTAGTAAAACCTATGCCGCTAACGAAGACGGCTGTATCAGTATTACCGGAACCACCTACAACCCTGCCGGACAATATAAGCTTGGCCTTAGCTTTAAAAGGCCTGGATCAACAACAAAGCGGGCTTCCTATTCCTGCCAGTTTGGTTGACCAAACCGGAATTAAATTATTGATTCGTGTAAACGCCCCGCAGGGCTAACTTTGCGTTACTGCCGGTATTTCGGCGGGTACCGTAACCTGACTGCCGTAAACTGTAACGTAGGTATTGATGACATGGCTGCCGATTTCTCTTCGGTGAAGCTGACTCTAACCCGATAGACAACAGCGCGGAACGCTTTCGCGACATGAAAAAACAGCTGTTTATACTATCCGTATTCCGATGCTACGGCAAAGTGGTGGCTATAAAAGACTGGAAGCTACAGCTGGTGTAAATATACCACTGTTGACGAAACGGATTTACCTGCCGGTGTTTACCTGCTGCAATTAACCGATGGAGCACGTGTTGTTACCAACCGCTTTTCTATTACCGAATAACTCGGTTTATAAGCTATTGAAAGCCATCTCTTGCAGAGGTGGCTTTTTTATGTGCGAACCTCCTTGGTCAGCAACAGGCGCGCCAGTTTTGCGGGGTATTTTGCGGCACCAGAAACTTGGCGGCAGGCACCCGGGCGGTAAAGGCACCACCTCACACGCTGCGGATTAAAATTTTCTACGAACCGGATTTTCTCCATGTCGGCCTGCCTGTATACTTCGTCCAGATTTCACGGCTTCTCGGTTGGTCAGGGCGGTAACAGTATACTTTGCACTTTCAGCAGCTGAGGCAGAATTAGTGCGCCTGTCTGTAGCCGCCAACCACGAAAGCCAGCGCCTTCACCTTGGGTTGATGCCGGTGCAGCAGCCGAAACTCTGCGCGCAGCGACTCATTGTTCGGTAAATTACGCGGGCAGCTCGGCCACCTGCTTCCAGAAAGTGCCTCCAGCAGTTTAGCGCCTCAATCGCGCGTTTCGGTGTCGGCGCTTTCCTTCTTTTCCTGCTTCCGCTGCGCGGTTGTTATCGGTGCGAAGTTCCTGAGCCGGCGTGCCAATTTCGCTCAATAAGCGGCTGGGTCCCAGTTTGAGGCTATCGGCTCGGCCTTATACTTCAGGGCCACGCCGGCGGCCAGCATTTCATAAACTGCATGGCACAGCCGCACGCGCGGCCTGGAGTAAACGCCCTCGCCAGCTCTTTCAGCGCCTCCACCGTTACCCAGGAAAAGCGCCACCGGCGCCGTCATTGCCATCGGCGTAGCGCAGCGCCGGGCCAGAGTTCCTGACTATCCAGCCGTCAGCAGACGGTCTTCAGGCGCCACGTTTTTCGGGGTCGGTGCCCAGACCATAACGGCCCAGGTCATGCAGGCCTCGGTGAAATCTGCCAGATAAGCCGCATCGAACACGGCAATCGTAGCGGTAAAATCCGGATAAGTGTTTGGAAAAAATACAGCACGCTGCCTACCTGAGCCTGCATGTCCTGATTGATTTCTTTTAGGTCTGCTTTACCACTGTAAAACAGGTGTTATGGCTGACTAAACTATAACATGATTTAGGAAATTTAAAAATATTTGTTCCACGAATTAAACTTCCGTTTCGGCTTCGACACAGTTCGATACTACAAGAACATTGTTCGATAAGACAAAACGGTAGCTTGAAAAATAAAATCGCTTGTTCGACATTTAAATATCTTGTTCGATAACACATAATTTTGGTTCCGAAAGCACAAAATCTTTAGTTCGAGCAGGCCAAAAAACGATTAGTTCGCCAAATCGATGCGAGCGTTTTTATCCATCGAACCAGCGTTTTTAATATTTCAGATAGCTTGTTTTATTCTATCAAAATAGAAAGTTATTTTCATCGAATCAAAGTTTTAAAGCTTCAAGGACAGTGTTTTCTTTCATCAAACAACAGTTTTATGTTATCGAACAGGCTTGTCTTATCTAACTAAAGTTTAGAAGCTTCGAAACAGCGTTTTATTCCATCGACTTGGCGTTTCAAACTTCTTCTCAGAAATGCACATTCTGCCTTACCGGAAAGGAGTGGGCTATAGTAGGAATACCATACCCCCTAAATCTCCTGAATAGGACTTTAGCAGCCGCCTTTTTACTTCTGCACAAGTTCCTTTTTCCATTGCCTCGTTATAAGAGAAATATTGAGCAGAGCTAAGATGGGGTCAAGCAAACTATAGTTTCGACTGAATAGAAAGGCCTTTGACCTGGCGGGAGCAGTTTGGTTGGGAAAAGGGCGGTAAAAATGGCTTGGCCTGAGTTTATGAAGGGAGTGGTCGGGTAGTGGCCGGTATGTAAACCTATAAACCGGAAGCACGATAGGGTTGAACAACCTGCCGGGCTAAACAGTTTTCGTTTTGCGCAGTTTGTTTTAAACACGAAGTAAAGGCTGTATACGCTACCGAAGAGCCCCGAAATATGCGGGGCCTTGGTGTGTTTAAATGGAGAGCGAGTTATTGCTCGGCAAAGTAGTTCGGGTTTCCATCACAATAACACCGCCTGTGGTGTCGCCATATTTGGCGGGGGATAAAACCGGTCATGCTGCGGTAGGTGTCGAGTCCGCAGAGGAGATCGTGCAGTGCCAAACAGACAGCCGTCTATATAATATGAGAGAGCTCCGGCTCTGGCACCATGCACATATTCTTCGCCATTAATTTTTACCACGCCTGCCAGCGTTTCGGTTAGCTGGGCGGTATTGATAACGGCCATGTGTTTAAAAGTGGAGCGGTCTATATAGGTTTCTTCTATATGGTAGGGGTCAATAATCTTTCTGCGAAAATCGGTGAATACGATATCGGGCATTTGCACAGTGGTGCTGAAAGCAATGGGAATTTCCTGCACCTCATCGTTCATCACTTTTACACCGGTTATTTTTACCGAGGTGCTCATATAAGATACCGCTATGTTATACAGCCGAAGCCGGTATGTTGCCGGCAAGTAGTAGCCTTTCTCGTTGGTGAAGAACATTTTTTGCGTGCCTTCGCACTCGAAAATAACGGTGGCATCACTGACCGGTTCGTGGGTATCGGGTCAGTTGCTGGCCAGCCGCTGCGCATATCCGCCCAGGGCAAAACAATTGTTGAGCGGCCATGATGAGCAGAGCCAGTGTGCCCGTTTTACTGGTGGATGGTTCTGGTGTTTCATGGGATTGGTTTTAGTGTTTATGAAAAAGGCAAAAACTGCTGGTTACCGAAACGGTCGCGCGAGGGCGACATAACAGGACAGCCATCAATAAAAAAACGCACCTGATTACTTCCTTTAATAAATATTTTATACTTTCAGCATATCCACCTTTGGTTGTTGCTCATCATCGTTGATAGAGCGGGTGGCTGGTTGTTATTGCTGGCGGTTAGTTTTACATCGTTGGTCATTACCGAGCTGGTGATATTTTCAGGAGCATCCAACTCTACTTGCGGGGGCAAGGCATTGCTGGAGCTGAGGGCAATGGGAATTTCGGAAGTATAGCCATCGTACACCCGAACGTTGCGAATAGTGAACGTGCGGTTATTGAAGCGCAGCTGAATCTGATACTTACCGGTGGGCAGGTGGTCGGCATAATAGAACCCGTATTCATTCGCCATGACGGTGACTTTATCCATTTTACTTTCAAAAGTTATTTCGGCATAAGCTACGGGCTGTCCGGTTTCCTTTTCAATTACCCTTCCTACAATTTGCCCCATAGAGGCTGCCGACAGCTGACCTGCACAGAGCGTAAACAGGACGGAGAGCATACAGTTGGTAAAAAAGAATTTCATGGTTTTGATTTTGTTTCCTAAAAATAAACATTCTGGTACGGATAAAACTAATGGTGCAGCAGGCAGACTAAAATATGACACAATTATTACAAAACTCCGGAAGGGATAGGCTCATCTGTTTTAACATAAAAGATTGCTTTCATGAAATTATTCTTGTGTGTTGGCTCGGTTTTGAATCTTTTTCACATTCAAATACGTTATACTTGTATTTGCAATCATGTTATAGAAGCAGATAATGGATAAACTGGTCTCCTCAATTCTTGTATTTCTCGGGTCTATAGTCAAATTCTCCATGGGAACTTTGACCGCCATTGCAGCCGATTTAGGATTGGGAGGTTCACTGGCTAATATTATTGGAGGGATTATCGGCATTGTAGCATTCACTTATCTGGGCGGATTTATACAGGAGTTTTTTATCCGCAAATTCCCGAATCGTTTTGGTCGCAGATTTACTTCGAGTAACCGTTTCTTAGTTCGGGTTAAACAACGTTTTGGTTTAGGCGGCATTGCGGTGCTTACACCTATTGTTTTATCTATCCCCGTAGGTGTGTTGTTTGCCTTAGCCCTGACACATGATAAGAAGAAGATTATGATATCAATGCTGGTGTCTATGTTCTTCTGGGCTACATTATTGTTTCTCCCCTATTATCTGTTCGACATCAACCTGATTGATTTTGTTCGCAGATTGTTTGAGTAGTTAATACCGCAATACAAAATTTTCTTTCGCCAGTTTTTCTTTTGTAAAGAAGCAGATGCCATACTGATATACATCAATGGTAATGGTTATTTTCTCATTCGCTTTAATCTGCTCCCAGGCTTCGTTCATGTCCTCACTCCAGTAAATATCATCGAAGATAAATACCGAATGTTCGTGCGCGTTTTTTAAACACTCATGAAAGTACCGGAGCGTAGCTTCGCGGGTATGATTGCCATCGAACAGCACCACATCTAAACGAGGTAGTTTTTGTATGGCAGCACTTAATGTGTCATTAAAGTTGCCGGGCATAATTTCCACGTTATTAATATGAAGTTGTGCGTGATTCTTACGGGCTATGTCAATCAGTTCTGCCGCGCCTTCGAGCGAAATGATTTTTGCATCGGGATTAGCCAACGCTAAATACGATGAGCTCAGGCCAATAGAAGTACCTATCTCTAAAATGTACTGTGACTTAAAATAACGAACTAAATGATAGAGCAAGGCTCCGTACTTTTTCCGGACAGCTACATTCCTTTCAATAGAAGAGATAGTTCTTGAGTTTACATTTCCGGTTCCAAAATCGGATATACGAAGGGTGTGGTTATCCTTGCTTAACTGCTTTCGGAGGCGGGTAACAGGAGCAAGCGATGAACTGCCAGCGGGGGAAAGCACCTGCAGATAAAACTGATACGCAAAGGGCGAATGCAGGTAGTATTTACTCTTGGCCTGCCATTGATAGCACAGGTATTTCTTGAAGCGGAAATAACTACTCATTTGGTATTTAAACAGATTTATGAACCTTTGCTTTTCTAAAGCAGCTAAAATATGAAGAAGCTAATACTGTTCGGTTTTGTTTTTCAAATGTTCCTGTTGAGCCGGGCGCAGGAGGGATTTCATTTAGGCGCCTCCGGAAACTTTAGTAACACCTGGATATATACACAGAACAATTACGGCACGCTGGCGCCATTCTCCTTAGGTGTTGTTCGCGTTTCTGAAATGGATTATAAACTGACCTGGGGTGGTGGCGGAGGTATTGTGCTGGGATACAACTTTACTCAAAACTGGGGCTTACAGGGGGAGATTCTTTATAACTATACCGGACAGAAATATGAAGATAATTTTGTAGGCCCTGCGGTTCTTCCGCAGGGAGTATTTGGACCTAAAAACGAGCGGGTAAATGTGAAGCGCGAAATTCGTTTGTCTTATATCCGGATTCCTGTGATGGCAAAATTCATTACCAACAAAAGCCATGTAGCTAAATTTTATTGCACTTTGGGTCCTCAAATCGGGGTGCGTTTGGGAGCTAAAGAAGAAGTAAGAATTGCTGACAATGTTTATCTGCCCGATTCATTGGCGTTTACACCGGAACAAAAATTTCAGCGTATTGATGTAAGCATTGCCCTACAGATAGGTACCGAAATTTATGCTACCGATAATCTGTATTTTGACTTAGGCCTTACCGGTTTTGTGGGAGTGTTTGACATTAACGGCAAGGTACTGAAAGAACTGGACTGGTACAGCAAGAATGATGTATCATACAAAAAGAGTTTCAACGCCAACGTTGGTCTGGTTGTAGGCATTCACTATCTGTTCGGGCAAGGGCGACAGGATTACTTTTAGGCTACGGTTCCTCTTCTCTCCATTTTTCTGGCACGTATCAGTTCCTGCCGAATGTACCAAGCTCTTTTATAGAAAGGGAAGTGATTTAACTCTTCCTCTGTGAAATCAGGAGGTATGGCATCATGAACAAACTTTCTTTCCTCTTTAGGCTTCAGCATTTCTTCGGCCAGTAATTCAAACTTGGTTTGCAAGGCGGCTAAGCTCCATTCACCAAATACGGTGTGCCCTCCTTCATAAATCTGTGCCTGATATTCTTCATAGGTGGTCATGTATCCTGAGTAGCCATTGGCGTAAGGACAGAGAATAACACGCTTTACTCCTCTTGCCGAAAGCGTTTTCTCCAGCATGGCTCTTAAGCGTTTTCCGGCAATTGTAGTAATCTCGAAAGGAAAGCCTGCTAAAGCAATATCGCCAATAATAAACAACTGAATAGGCAACACTTTAGGAGTCCACAACTTATTTAAGTGACCAACTTTTTTGTAGAAGTATTTGAAGGTGGCAATGGCTGGGTCTGCCCAAGCAGGTACGATTAAACGGTCGATATGTTTGGTGCCAAGAATTCTTCTTGTGTTACTCTCAATCAAAATGTCCTTTTTGCCATGAGCCTGATATTTTCTCTCGATGACATGCTTATAATCTTCGCGGCCGAATTTTGCTTTGATCTTCTCATATACTTTTACAAACCGTGAAATACGTTTCACAAAGCCCCCTACCACCGGATGCATGCCCGGTCCGTCAATTCTAGTTCCGGTAAAGAATGCTACCCCCATAGCAGCATTGCCGGTACGGGCATTAGTAATACCGTTTGTAAATTTAGGGTTAGCAGTTACATCCGTAAAATTTACATACATCAACTCATAGTCAATAGCACCTTCTATCAATGTCTGATTAGGCTGCTCCGAAACTTCTTTAGCTTTCTCAAACTGCATTCTGCCATTGTATTTGGCACTTTCTAAATCATCCGGAAACTTTCCTTCCCATTGGCCACGCTGAAAGGGGTAAACAGGATTGTAAACTACTCTTGGCGTAACATCTCCACATGTTCCCTGAGCAAATACGCTGATATACTCTGTGTTACCTTTTTCGGCAAAGCTCTGCTCCATGTATGCTGAGGCATAGCCTTTATTATCGTAACATAACTTGTGATTAGTGTTAGGTAAGCTGGTTGGATGTACCCCATACCAGTTTATACTGCCTCTTTCTTTTCCGCTTTCATCTACAAGTTTCATCAAAGTCATTTCATGATCTAAACCAATATTACGTTGTTCAAAGGTTATCTTAGGATTTACTTCCGGATTGAGGTTGTAAGCTTCGTAAGAGCGCTGAAAGGCAACATCTTTATCATTTTCCATCATGCCCGTGCTCCACATTAACTTCGAGGGCTTCATATTACCTTCGGCCTGAACAATTGCTTCTACAATTCCATCTACTATCTTCTTGTAAATCTCCATCACAAAACCCGGTGTACTGAGATTATATAAACCATAATATGAGTAACCGCTAGGACCGCTGTGAGTATGTTGAGCCGTAAGCATGAGGTTATCTTCATCATAGTTCCATTCAGGATGATTCCTTTCAAGGTTTTTTAAAACTCCTTTTTTAACTGCGATAGTTATAAACGCCAACTCACAATTGACAAAACATATCTTTTTGTTGCTCGACTTATCAATAAAAATAAAGGCTCTGGCAGATAGAGTCGTTTCAATTTCTTCCATGGTGTTGTAGTGTATACCATAACCTAAAAGACCTGCACCCTTCAAAAATGCTGTGATATCGCCCTTACCTGTTCCTGCTAAATACATATGATTCAAGATTTATAATGTGATTCTTAATTAATTGAGGCGTTTAAATTTATGGGTGTATAAAATCATTTCCTAAGAACTGACAGAATAAATTTTCAGCGAAAAACACGCTTAACGATATGTAATCATTGGACGGAACTTTTCGGCAACAATTGAACTTTTGTATATATATTCGAAACCGATTGCACACACCAAAACCAAAATTATGAAAAAGACCTTCACATTTTTGATATCTGTTTTTACTGTATGGTTAATAACAGCTCAAAAAGCTGATCATAGTTGGAGTGTTTCTTATGCACCCCAAAAAGTTTTTATCGAAAATAAGTCTCAATTCAATGGCAATAACCATCTGCCAGGTTCTGAAATTCTTTTCGGCACGGAGTATTCATCATCTCAATTTTTGTTCACCAAACAAGGTTTAACCTACAGATTAACTAAAAAGGAATTTCCTGGTAAAGAAGAGCGGGAAGAAAGAGAAAAAGAAATGAAGGAAGAGATCAGGAATGGGAAAAAAATTAGTCATAAGGAAATGGAGGAGGAAGAACATCGTATTGAAATTGAAACAGAATATGTGCACATGTATTGGAAAAATTCTAATCCTGATGTTGAGATAGTTGCTCAAGGAGTGGTTCCAAATTATTTCAACTATGGATTAGGTAACACGAGTATAAATGCTGTTAAAGCTTACAAGAAACTAATCTATAAAAATCTGTACCCGAATATTGATGTGGAATACGTTTTCCATCCTGAAAATGGAATTGAATATTCTTTTATTCTACACCCGGGTGCTGATGCCTCCCAGATAAAGATGACATATACCGGTGCCGAAGCTATTTCACTTGACGCTCAAAAAAACATTCACTTAGCAACTGAACTGGGTGATATCGTAGATCACGCTCCTCAGACATTCTACTCAGATAATCCAAATAATCTGATTACATCCAGATTCGTACGAAATGGGAATATTGTTTCATTTAGTTTAGAGAACTATGACCGAACAAAGCAAGTTACTATTGACCCATGGACTCAAACCCCGACCTTCAACACCCAGTGGGATTGTGTTTGGGAATGTGAAAAAGATGGAGCTGGAAATGTTTACTTAATAGGTGGTGTAATGCCCATGCAGTTATTAAAATATAATTCTGCAGGAGCATTACAGTGGACATACAGCACTCCTTATGACACTACCTCTTGGTTAGGAACTTTTGCGACAGATGATGCAGGTAACTCTTATGTAACACAGGGCTCTGTGGCTGCCATTCAGAAAATAAACACAGCAGGTGCCTTGGTATGGAATAACGGTAACCCAGGAGGCATTTTTGCATCTACCGAATTCTGGAGCATTTCCTTCAATTGCGATCAGACTAAATTAGTTATTGGCGGAACGGGGAATACATTGCCACCTCTACCATACATTTACCAGGTTGACATGGCAACGGGTAATGTGAATACAAGTGTTCAGATAACGGGAGGTGCACTTTTCCCAACGCAAGAAGTTCGTTCTATTACCGCCTGCGGAAACGGCAAGTATTATTTCCTGACCCATGACTCTATAGGTTACATTAACCAAAACCTGAGTTTATGCTCCAATCCATCACAAGCCAAGTTTTACACCGACAATGGTTATGGATTAGGTTATAAATGTGAAAATTTCAGGTACAACAATACCGGCATAGCTGCATTGAAATATTATGGCGGTTTTATTTTTTCGCACAGAGGAAACCAACTTCATAAACGTGACTTTACTACCGGAGCCATTCTTGCAACTGCCACTATTCCGGGAGGAGCCTACACGACTCAGTTTGGTTCTTCATTTGTAGAGAACAGTGGTATTGATATAGATAACTGCGGCAATATTTATGTAGGTTCAAAAAATCAAGTAGTAAAATTCGATCAAAACTTAAATCAGTTGGCAACTTATGCTACCAGTGTAAACTTTAACGTTTATGACGTTCATGTAAATTCATCCGGTGAAATAATTGCAGGAGGTTCCACTGGTAATTCAGGTTCCGGTGCAAGATCAGGATATATACAATCTATTTCTGCCGGAGCCTGTTCTCCCACAGCCATTACTTGTTGCGATGCTTCATTCTGTAACGTTGGACCTTTCTGTTCAACCGATGCTGCGGTGAATCTTACCGCAGCTTCAGCAGGAACTTGGAGCGGTCCCGGAATAGTGGGCAACACTTTCAGCCCGTCAGTTGCAGGCCCAGGTCAACACTACATTAAACATACCATTGGTTGCGGAAGTGATTCACTTTTAGTTAATGTAAATATCTGTGCCGCACTTCAGGTTTGTTTGGAAAGTAATGGCAATTTAACCGTATCTAATGGAACAGCACCATACACCTGGCAAAGTCAAAGCACAGCGCAAGATTGCAGTAGCTGTATTCTTGGATGTGCTTTCCCTCCAGGATGTGCCACCACCACCACTATCTGGACTACTTATGCAACCGGGGCCACAGCAACACCTCCTGGTACCTGGCCTATTCGTGTAAATGATAATTCTGCCAATACCCTAACCGTTACCAGCACTGCATCTCTGCCGAGCTGTGCTGCCTGTTCACTTACTGCAACAGCAACCTCTACAAGTGCAACTTGCGGAAACAATAACGGTACGGCTACAGCAATACCATCGGGTGGAACGGCAACCGGTTATAACTGGAGTAGCGGAGCTAGTACTGCCACCGCATCTAATCTTGCAGCAGGAACTTATACCGTTACTGTAATTGCCGGAGGATGTAATGCTACGGCCACTGTAACAGTAGGTTCCACACCTGGCATAACCATATCTACCTCATCCACTAATGCAGGTTGCACAACCAATGGTTCGGCTACAGCAACAGTTAATTCAGGCACTGCTACAGGATATGCCTGGAGTAATGGTGGAACTACTGCAACTATTTCTGCGGCAGCAGGTACATATACCGTTACGGTAACCGGTACGGGAGGATGTACTGCAACCTCTAGTGTTGTAGTTAATTCTTCTGCTTCCGGAATATCACTTTCATCTTCTACTACAAGCGCAACTTGTGGAAGCAGTAATGGTTCAGCTACTGTTGTTGTTACCTCTGGTACCGCGACCGGGTATAGTTGGAGTACAGGAGCAACTACGTCAACTGTATCTAATCTGGCTGCAGGTAACTATACCGTTACAGTTACTGGTTCAGGAGGCTGCTCTGCTACTACTACTGCTGTTGTATCAAATACCGGTGCCGTAACTTTGTCTACAACATCGCAAGATGCCAGTTGTGGAGCCGCTAATGGAAGCGCCAGCGTTTCGGTAGTATCCGGTACGGCTACGGGATATTTATGGAGTAATGGTGCTACATCTGCTACAGCCACTAGCCTAAGTTCAGGTAGCTATACAGTTACCGTTACTGGAAACGGAGGTTGCACAACTACAGCATCGGTTGTTGTTAATGAAATAGGAGGAATCACCATTTCTTCTAATTCAACAAATACCAGCTGTGGTAATAATAATGGCTCTGCTTCGGTAACTGTGCTATCTGGTACAGCTACCGGATATTTGTGGAGTAATGGTGCAACAAATTCATCTATCTCCAATTTGTCTTCTGGCATTTACACAGTAACGGTATCAGGTAATGGAGGTTGTTCAGCTACCGCAAGTGTTACTATTAATCCAAGCGGTAACAGTCCTGTTACAATTACCTCTGATAAAAACTTAATGTGTTCAGGTGACAGTGCCCACGTATGCGCTCCATCTGGGTATCCTGCTTATTTGTGGAATACTGGTCAATCAGGACAGTGCATTTATACTCAGCTTGCGGGTAATTACTACGTTACTGTAACGGATATTGGAAACTGTACAGCCACCTCTAACCATATTGGAATTTCAGTATATCCGCTTCCTCCCGTTTCTATAAGTGTAAACGGAGATACTATGAAAGTTTACAATGCAGTTTCGCAACAGTGGTTTTATAATAACAATCCTATTCCGGGAGCAACTGGTACTGTATATATTGCAAATCAATCAGGTAATTATGCAGTGGCAGTGACAGATACCAATGGTTGTGTCGCTTTATCTAATCCTGTAGTTATGGTAATTAGTGGATTAAGTGATTTAACAACGAATGATGACATCAACATTTACCCCAATCCATTAGAAGCAGGAAACTGGCATCTGGACGTTAGCAAAGGTCTGATTGGTGGCAAAGTAGAAGTTTATGATAATAATGGGCGGTTGGTATATAGGTCAGAGATTAAGAACCAGAAGTCTGAAATAGTGCTTAATGTGGAGAGTGGAATTTACCTAATGAAGGTAAGTAATGATTCAAAAAACCTGACCAGAAAATTGATTAAGCTGTAAAAATCAGATTCTATTAACCAGAGGTGTTATATTCTCAAAATATAACACCTCTTTTTTTTACCACAACTTTTAATTGATTCTATTTGTTCTACTAACAAAAAGTAATTATGAAAGCAATTCTTATTTCAATTTGCCTGCTGGCAATCACAGCTATTCAACCCTCTAAAACTGTGTATGATTTTACGGTAAAGAATATTGACGGCAAGACTGTTTCCCTAAGCCAATACAAAGGAAAGGTTCTGATGATTGTCAATGTAGCCAGCCTTTGCGGTAACACACCGCAGTATAAAGACATTCAAGCTTTATACTCTAAATACCAAAGCAAAGGACTGGTAGTTTTGGGATTCCCAGCCAATAACTTTATGGGTCAGGAGCCCGGTGGAGATAAGGAAATTAAAGATTTCTGTACTCGTGAATATGCCGTAACATTTCCGATGTTCTCCAAAATTTCTGTAAAAGGGAAAGACATTGCTCCTCTATATTCCTACCTAACACAAAAGTCGGAGAATGGAGTGATTGACGCCCCGGTAAAGTGGAATTTTCAGAAATTTATTATCAGTAAAAACGGCCAGGTAATTTCTTCCATTTCTCCATCTACATCAGTGAACGATGATGCGACAATGAAAGCTATTGAAAAAGCTTTAGCTGAATAACCTGTTAATTACTAGCAAAACAGCGACAGCCCAAACAGGTTGTCGCTATTTTTTTGCCGATGCAGAGATGCTTGCATTCCAAATAATTACCACAATGATAAGAACGACTAACTGTGCTAGACATGTTTCAACCGTTGGGTAAAAACCAATGGGCTCAAATCTGAAAAGAGGCAATCCATGAATAGGTAAAACACTGGTTACCTGAAAAGAGTGGATTCCTTTACCAACCAATACAAGAGCCAATACCGCCATTACCAAAGAAGAAATTTTGAACAGTTTAGGAATGGGTAACTTAGTAGAAAACTGAAGAACCAGAAATGCAAAAACCAGAACAATAATAAAAGCTGCAATTACGCCCGATAAAATGGCTGCCGTCTGCTTCCCTTCCGATTCCACGTTAAGTGCTGAAAGAAAAAGAACCGATTCAAACACTTCGCGGAACACGACAAAGAAAGATAGCCCTGCCAAGCCAAGTAAGCTTCCGTTATCAACAACCCCTTTCATCATTCTACTTACATATTCCTTCCAGCGAGTGGCCTCACTTTTTCCATGTAACCAAAATCCTACATAGAGTAGCATAGCCACAGCCAGCATGGATATTATACCTTCAATAAGTTCCACATGCTGCATTTGTTCTTTTAAAAAACTGCCGCTGATAAACCATAAAATGATACCCAGTATGACGGCTGATATCCAGCCGGCATGAACCCAAAATTTGGAATCTTTAAGATTCGTTGCTTTCAAAACTGATAGAATAACCATAATCACCAGAAAGGCTTCTAATCCTTCGCGCAGCAAAACAGAAGCCGCCATAAACAAAGCCATCCAGAAGGAATAATCTTTTTTATTTAAGAGCTCATTAGCTTGTGTAATGGTGGCGCGCAAAGCGTTAATAGAATCATTTACTTCTGTTAAAGAATGACTCTCTTCAAGCATTTTCCTCAAATGCTGCATCTGTTCTTCAAGTCTATTCATCAAAGCCGGGTCACTGGCTTTTAATTGAGTTTCAATAGGCTCAATGCCTTCCAGATAAGATAATGCGGCCAGTTGTGAAGCTTCTGAGTTTTTACCCTGCAAATAAAGCTCCATAGCACCATCCAGATACCTTAGAGATGTATTGATGAATTCGCTCTCTCCAGGCTTAGGTTGCTTTAAGCGAATAGCGGAAAGTAAAAGATTGGCCGATATCGAATCCGGCTGTGGATATAACTTTAAGAAATCCTCATCAGTAGTAGAAGCTATTTTTTCCAGAGAGATGGAATCAACAACACTCCTCAATTCCTCACTATTCAATTTAGAGTTATTGCTGTTTTTCTGATAACGAAGTGAAGTGATATAGAAAGCCAAATCCCATACCTCCTGATCTTCCAGACCTGGGTGGGCTTTCATTCCTGTTCCCTCTACTCCCAAACGAATGGTGTTGAAGGATGAAAATGGAGCAATACTTTTCATCCGCTCGTTATCATGAAAATTGCGTGGAGCCGGGTTCAGGCCTTTTCCCTCGAGCCCATCGCCCATGCCGAAATTGCCGTGGCATTTTGAGCATTCGGTTCTGAAAATAATTTTGCCAGCTTCCAGCGATGGAAATTTAGAAGGTATTGTTATAAGCCCCGATGCCTTTATTACTTTTTGCTTGGTGACAGAAGCAAGTGCAGCAACATCCTTGAAAGATGCTTTAGAATCAATAAGACTGTCTAACTGCTTCACCAGCCCGGTTATTTCAATGGAGTCTTCATCTGTCCAGTTTGCAGAGAACTGTTGACAATACTTTACCGCAGCTTCGCCAAACTCCAAAGCTTCGTCATACTCATCCTCACTAACAACTTTACCATCCTTTACTCCGAATTGATAATCGTGACCGATATAGTTCAGCGTGTGAACCAAAATGCGGGACTGCTCTCCGGTTTCTGCCGAAACTCCAAAAATGGAAACCAGAAAGAGAAACGTGTAAATCGATTTTTTTACCTGCATTTTTAGTAAGAATCTATGTTTAGATTAATTCTAAACAAGCGCGAATGTATAATGTTCACCGGAAATAAAAAGGATGATTATTGTCAAGTTTTAGACCGGCTCACAATATCATCCATTTGATTATCGTATTCCTTAATGAGGTTGCTCCAATCATACTTTAATACGTATTGACAAGTATCCATTACCCGTAAGTATTTCACATCCATAATTCTGCGTTGGAGTTTAGGGAGAAAGTCTTTTTCGTCATAGAAAAAGGTGGAATGAAACTGAGATGGAATATGTTCCGGATAGGCCAGCCGCTTAGGCAAAAAAGGGACAACATTACAATACATTGCCTCCACCACACTTCCTCCAAAGAAATCCTGTTGAGAAGTAACGGGTGAAATATCGGACAAACGAAGAAGTCGACAGTAATCGTCATAACTTTCTACGAAACCAAAATGGAGAATCTTATCAGCTAGTTTACTCTTCGCCTCATTAAATATGGATGGCTGTTTACCATAACTCTCTCCGGCAACTATCAAACGAAAATCAATTCCATATTCAGCTAATTGAAACAACGATTTGAAAAAAAATTCGGGATTCTTGTCATACTCCCAACGATGGTTCCATAAAATAGTAGCCCGCTGATGTTTCTCAATTTTTTCTTTTTTAAATGAATCCATTTTTTTTAGGTTCATACCTAAGGGCAGAACACTACTCTTGCGCTCAATAGAATGAATCGTGTCTAAATTATTATTGTCAGGAAAGGCTCGTAGAAATTTGGGCAACTCCTCCAAAAATGCACTTTGGTGATATTGTGAATTAAACAATACATGATCGGCTGAGAAAGCGGATGTATAGTTGATAAATGCGTAATGATTATCACGCTGAAGTTTAACATCCGCATCATCCGGTGACCATGGATAGTTTAACTGGTTTTCATGAAAATAGATAGCCGTTGGGGTGTTATGTGACCAACTTCTGGTTACTGATAGAAAAAGACTCAAATCAATCATGTCAGTTGCCAGAATCAAATCTGGTTTAGTATCAGAAGATGTTATCTTATCGGCCATAGATATCGCACCACCATGCATTCTCCATTTCCAGTGGTGTCCTGATAAACTTACAATCTCGACTTCATGCCGGCTAAATTGCTTAAACTCATCAGCCCATTTTTTATGTGAGCCGGTATAGAAAGATTCGAGCAAGAGTATTTTCATTCCGGTAAAGAAAAATTAGCGTAAAAACTCTAACCGCTCTCCCTTAAACTGTTCGTTGAATACCCCATTATCATATATCAGATTACCATTCACAAAGGTTTTCAAAACCTTACTATTAAACTCGAATCCATTGAACGGGCTCCATCCGCATTTATAAAGCACATTTTCACCTTCTGTTCCCGCATCATGTACAGTGTATGGTTTCTTCAAATCAAACAAGGCCAGATCAGCAAAATATCCTTCCCGTATGTAGCCCCTCTCTTTTACCTGAAAGCATTCAGCCGGAGCATGACACATTTTCTCGATTATCTTCTCCAAACTTATTTTGTCTTCATGGTAGAATTGCAACATAACATTCAATGAGTGTTGCAAGAGCGGAAGACCGGCCGGTGCAGTCAGGTAGCTACCTGCTTTTTCCTCTAAAGTATGTGGAGCATGGTCAGTAGCAATAATATCTAACCGATCATCCAATAAAGCCTCGAACAATGCCTTTTTGTGGTGCTTTTCTTTAATGGCAGGATTACATTTTATTTTACTGCCCAATCGGCTGTAGTCCTCTTTGTCAAACCATAAATGATGCACGCATACTTCGGTTGTGATACGCTTTTCCTTTAACGGTATCCAATTGGTAAACAATGCCAGTTCATCCGCTGTAGAAATATGCAGTATATGTAATCGTGAATTATGCTTTCTAGCCAGATTAACCGCGAGGGTGGAGGAATTTAGGCAGACCTGTTCATTTCTTATTTCAGGATGACATTCGAATGGAATATTGCTTCCGTATTTCGCCTTGAATAATTCAAGCCGTTCCTTCACCAGTTTATCATCTTCACAATGAGTGGCGATAAGTATATCATTCCGTTCACTGAAAATTCTGTCTAATATATCCGGATTGTCTACTAGCATATCACCGGTAGATGACCCCATGAATATTTTTATACCGCATACCTTACTACTATCTACTTTAAGTAGTTCATCCATATTGTTATGACCTGCTCCCAAATAGAAGGAATAATTAGCCAACGAGTTACGAGAGGCTATTTCAAATTTGTCTTCGAGTAGTGAATTAGTTAGAGTTAACGGATTCACATTGGGCATTTCCATAAAAGTAGTTACCCCACCGGCAACTCCGGATTTCGCCTCCGAGTAAATATTTGCTTTGTGAGTTAATCCGGGTTCACGAAAATGAACCTGATCATCAATAATGCCCGGCATGAGATAAAGATCTTCACCATTAATTTCTTCTGTGTTGTAACTAACACTGAAAGAAGGGTCTACACGTTCTATCCGCTTGTTACGAACAAGAACATCGCATTCTGTTATCTTTTTTTCATTAATGACTCTTACATTCCTGATATGATAATTGCCCATCGTTTAGAATTGATGAGCGAATGTAGCAAAGTATGAGTTTGCCTAATTAGCTGGCAGTGTAAAAAAAATGGTAACCCCATTTTCGTATTCCTCATCTATCCAAATTTTTCCACCATGATTCTCCACAATTTTCTTGCAAATTGTCAAACCCATGCCGGTACTATCGGTATTACGATGATCTCCACGTTTAAACATCATAAAAAACTGCTGCTTATTTTTCTCTGAAATACCAGTTCCGTTATCCTGAACCTTAAACAGATAACTTCCTTCCTGCTGAGTAAAATCAATAGTTATTTGCAAAGGTTCATGTCCCTTAAATTTAATCGCATTACTAAAAAGGTTTTGAAACAAGAGTTCGAGTTGGGTAGAATTACCCAACAATTCAGGCAATTCGTTCACTACTATTATTTGGGCTTTACTATCAGCTATCTGTTTCCTCAAAATTTGCCGCACCTCGTTAACTACCTTTGAAATTTTCTGTCTGGAAAAATCCTTCTGCTCACCACCTACCTGGGCATAGCGCAGCATAGCATCTAACATTTGCTGCATACGCTTCACACCGGCAACAGAAAAATTCATAAACTCAGATGTTTCATAGTCAAGGTTTTCCTTGAGCCTGATTTGAATCAACTGAATGTAACTTGCAATGGTGCGTAAAGGCTCCTTCAAATCGTGCGAAACAGCATAAGCAAATTCATTCAGTTCTTTATTAGAGCGGATTAGTTTATCTGTCTGTTGTGCTAACTTGTTATTAGTTTCTATCATCTCTTTAGAACTAATATCAAAGGATCGTTCTATCATTTCACGTTCCCGTTCGTGTGCATTGTATGTATTGCAAATAGTGATAAACAACTCCTTCATATCATCCGGAATTGAGTCTACGTTACCGTACTTACGCTGTATTTGCCGTAGTAAAAGCTTATTATCTATTTGGTCTGTCAAATTCATGATTCGGCAAACGTAGTAATAGTCATGGTTTGGTTGTGTAAATCGCACCCTGGTGTTTTTATCAAAGGTGAAATTTCTCCATATGAGTAGAAGCCGGTGATACATGCTTTTGCTCCCAGTATATCTCTTACACTTTCAACCTCCTCTTCTGTTCGCTGACCTAGAACGAGTTTTCTACCAACACAACTGATAAGTATAGCCAACTCAGGGCTACTATCCTGAAAAATACCGCCACTATTTGATGCCGCCTTAGATGCTGCATCAATCAGCCGATCAAAATTGGCTTTCATTAAGCGAGCATAAGCCCCTGCTGGCATATTTCCGGCAAACGTCATACTTTGATCTGCCTCGTTCACCGACAAAATAGTACGAACAACATACTCGCTATCATTATTAATCTTAATTGCCAAAGGGAATAAAAGGGCAGAACCCGGTAATTCGGAGGCCAATTCACCGAGATATTTTTTATACAATTCAAGTGCTGATTGGCCATCCAGTTCATAAAGCACATTAGCATCAGAGCGGGTAATTCTTCTATCCTGTCCAAACGAATCCCAACCACCCTGGCTACCATGACCTACCCGTATATGTTCTCCATACAACCCAATAGATACCAGATTGCCTTCTTTCACGTTTTCATTTAAGCCAACCAGTGTTTTTTGAAATCGCCCATCATCACCCGCCAGCCCACCCGAAACGCTGACATTCTGAGGAAGATCTTCATTTATACCCTCGACCAATTCGCTGCCATTTACCAATTGCCCATCGGCAAACACTAATATGTGTTTCAGCAATTCGCTTTTCAGCGCCTGAACTATATTTTTACCGGCTTCTTTGCTGCAGCTAAAATTGCTAATATTTGATAGGTGAGTCCGAACAGTTGTTTTTTCAAACTGTATAGCAGTTATAGATAACGTATCATCACTGACCGAAGTATCAAATATCTCACCCGCTGTTGAGCAAAACATAACCTGTGCATTGGGGAAACACTCTTTCCAGACCGAATTATATTGTTGCTGCTCAATAAGCCGCCTTTCTCCAAACACAAGCACAAGGCCAGCCTGCTCAAATTGCTCCATACTAATATTCTGACCAGCTTTAAATTGGTATTGTTTTAACTTCATACATCAGCACGTTTAGATGTTTAAACGAATTGATTTCAATTTTGTTAACAGCTTAAAACTTGTGTATTCCGTTACATGTTTGTTTTCTATTCTTACATGAATATTTTCGCATAATCAATTTTAACTCAGCATGAAAGCAATTCAAACCTGGCTTGACGAATACGGAGCAAGTCATCAAAATCCATTAAACAAAACCATTCATTGGATTTGCGTACCGCTAATTTTTTTCAGCATTATAGGAATATTCTACAGCCTCCGCATCCCGTTCAGTTACAAAGGTTATCAGCTTAATATGGCGATAGTTATGCTTCTGGCCGTTACCGCTTATTATGCCCTACTATCCAGAACACTCTGGGTAGGTATGTTTCTTTTCTCCATTTTATGCCTGGCTGTCTGCTATCTGCTGGTTGCTTTTGTGTCGGTTCCTCTATGGGGTATATGTATAGGTATCTTTGTATTAGCCTGGATAGTTCAGTTTTACGGACATAAAGTAGAGGGCGCTAAACCATCGTTTCTTAAAGACTTGCAGTTTTTATTGATTGGCCCGGCATGGCTGATGAGCTTTATTTATAAAAATTTAGGCATCGGTTATTAACGGGCACGCTGTTTGAACTCTATTCCATATAAAACCATAACTCCTTTACTCCCATGAAAAAAACTCTTTCGGTTATCAGTCTTAGTGTTCTTCTGTTTTTTCTATTCTCTGCTATGCAGAAACCCGAAAGTCAAACACGAACTATTGTCAACAAAATGTTACGGGCTATTGAGGCTCATAAAGGCTGCACCTATACCATGAAAAGTGAGGAAAGACTCACCAACCTGAAGGGCGGGCTCAGAGGTGGAGACATTTATACTAAGATTAATGTTAGTCCTAAGAAAATTTACATGAAAATGATTACTGACCCTAATAAGGGAACAGAAGTATTGTATGCTGCTGGAGAGCGCGGTGACAAAGCGTTGGTAAATCCGGGTAAATTTTTACCCACTTTAAAGCTAAGCCCTTACAGCAGCCTGCTGACCAAAGATCAGCATCACACTATGCTTTCTTCAGGGTTTACTATTGTGGGGAAAATTGTGAGCGAGGGAATTCGAAAAGCTGAGGCCCGCGACAAATTTGACGAAGTATTTAAGTATGTAGGTGATGTTACCTGGAATGGTCGTAGTTGCTACAAGTTAGTTATAGAAGACCCCACCTATGCTATTACTACTTACAAAGCTGCTCCCGGAGAAAATATGTACAAGGTAGCACTTAAACTGCTGGTACCTGAATACAGTATGGTTGAATTAGATGGGGTAAAAAATTTTGAAGAAGACTTAGGGGGTAAAACACTTAAAGTACCCACCAGCTATGCCAAAAAGACCGTTATGTATATTGATAAGGAAATCAACTTACCTATCTTTCAGGAGGTTTCTGACGATAAAGGAGTATTTGAGCGCTACTCGTTTACCAACGTTATAGTAAACCCTGCGTTTAAGGCTGATGAGTTTACCGAAGACTTTTCGGAATACAATTTCTGATTTAGTTTCTTCCCGCCAGCAAATACAAAACTGCCATCCTGATAGCAACCCCATTTTCTACCTGTTGAAGGATTAGTGACTGCTTAGAGTCAGCGACATCACTGTTCAACTCTACCCCCCTATTGATTGGGCCGGGATGCATAATGGCTACATTTTTATTCAAGGAGTCAAGCAACTCCTTGTTTACTCCATAAAAGATAGAATACTCACGAAGGGAAGGCACAAACTTGATATCCATGCGCTCCAGTTGTATTCTCAACACATTAGCCACATCGCACCACTCTAAAGCCTTCCTCAGATTGGGCTCGTAAGTAACTCCCAACTCTTCAATGTGCTTAGGCACCAGTGTTGGCGGGCCACATACCTTCACTTTGGCACCCATCTTTATCATGAGCGGTATATCAGAGCCGGCTACTCGAGAGTGTTTAATATCTCCTACAATTAAATAGTTCAGCCCCTTCAGTTGCCCGAATTTTTCACGCACACTGTAGCCATCCAAAAGCCCCTGTGTTGGGTGCTCATGAGTACCGTCACCTGCATTAACTATATTGGCTGCTATGTGTTGTGATAAAAAATTGGCGGCCCCGGAACTGGAGTGGCGCATCACCACCATATCTACTTTCATGGCCAAAATATTTCTAACTGTATCTAACAGGGTTTCTCCTTTTTTAACCGAAGATCCGGAAGCCGAAAAATTAATGGTGTCAGCACTTAGACGCTTTTCAGCTAACTCAAACGAAATACGGGTGCGGGTAGAATCTTCAAAGAATAAATTGGCAATAGTAATATCTCTTAGTGACGGGACTTTCTTGATAGGACGCTGAAGAACATCCTTGAAATTGTCGGCTGTTTGAAAAATAAGGTCAATGTCTGATTTCTGAAGGTATTTAAGTCCGATAAGATGTTTCTGGCTTAATGCGCTCATTGACCTTTATTTATGATAGTTAATCTCTCTCTGCTGTAATCCAAACTTTATCGTTACCATCCGTTTCTTTCCATTCCACAATCACTTTCTCTGACTTAATTGAGTCAATTACCTTGCCCACATATTTGGCCTGAATGGGCAGGTGACGTTGTAGCCTTCGATCAACTAAAACCAGCAACTCTACATCAGCAGGCCGACCGTAGTCGAGCATGGCATCCAATGCCGCGCGTATCGTACGCCCTGTGTAGAGTACATCATCTATTAGTATAATGTTTCTTCCCTCCAGCGAAAACTTGATGTCTGTCTCATCAGCTATCATCGGCTTGCTCTTCAGCCTGAAATCATCGCGGTAAAAAGTAATATCCAGTTTACCATAATCAATATTCTTCTTCTTCAGTATTTGAGAAAGTTGCTGATGAATGCGTGTAGCCAAATAAACCCCTCTGGGCTGAACTCCTATGATAGCTGCTTTTGAGAAATCCTGATGTTGTTCAATTAATTGATGGCAGAGGCGGGTAATGGTAAGATTGAGCTTTTTGCTATCGAGTAGAACGCGCGGTTGCATCGTTTATTTGTTGCGCAAATATAATCAGCAAAAGCAAAATATGAAGTTTGAGTATACGAGCGATTAGCCAAAGGAGTATGAAATTCTGAGAACGGGGTTTGTTTTCATAGGTAATTTAGCCATACAGCCATCCACACAATGTGCATAACATATTTAGCCCATAGTTGTGCTAATTCAAATTGGTTCTTACTTTTCGGTCACTAAACCAAATTAATTATGGCAACTAAAAAAGCACCAGCAAAAAAGAAGGCAGCCGCTAAAAAAGCAGCTCCAAAAAAAGCCGCTAAAAAAGCAGCTCCAAAAGCAAAGCGTAAACCAAACGCTGCATTCATGAAAGCAATGACTCCAAGCGCAGCATTAGCAGCGGTTGTAGGCAGCAAACCACTTCCACGTACTGAAGTGACTAAAAAAATCTGGGAGTACATCAAGAAGAACAAACTTCAAGATGCTAAAGAAAAACGTAACATCAACGGAGATGCAAATCTTCAGAAAGTGTTCGGTGGAAAGAAAACAGTATCTATGTTTGAAATGGCTAAACACATCAACAAACATTTATCTTAATCTGACATCAACGTTTTGATTAAAAAAATGTCCCGCTTGTCGGGACATTTTTTTGTACCCTGCCCTTTATTAATCTCTATATTCGCAGCACCCTGCTATGAATAAAGTATCTCCTCGTTTTCCATCACCGGTTAGCGGCTTTCAGGCCGAACTCAGAAACCGGGTTGATACTTATTTCGAAAACACTAATCAGTCACCAACAGGTAATGGTAAATTATATTTCAAAACTCTAGTTATTGTCTTCTATTTTATAACCATTTATACGGCACTAGTATTCTTTAACCTTGGTACGGTCTGGTCTTTGCTACTTTGTATTCTATTGGGAGCAGGTGTGGCAGCCATAGGTTTTAATATCATGCACGATGGCGCCCACGGCAGCTATTCTTCTTCTCGCGCAATTAATGATATAGCTGCTTCCAGTCTTGATTTTCTGGGTGCCAGTTCTTTTATGTGGAGAACCAAACACAATGTAATTCATCATACCTACACCAACATACACCACTTTGATGATGATTTAAATGTAAGACCTCTTCTGAGGCTGGCTCCTGAACAAAAACGATTGTCTTTTCATCAGTATCAATATATCTATGCTATTCCTTTGTATGGGTTGCTTCATATTGTATGGATTACCTACAAAGACTTTCTGAAATACTTTACGGGTAAAATAGGCAGTATATCATTCAAAAAAATGACACTGACAGATGAATTGACTTTTTGGGGCAGCAAAGTTTCATTTCTGCTCTTCTTTGTTTTTCTACCGGTTTACATGAAAGGTATAATAGCCTACCTTATTGGATTCTCTGTTTTCTCCATGGCCACCGGTATCTTTATCAGTACGGTATTTCAACTTGCTCATGTCGTTGAAACTGTCGAGTTTCCCTTGCCTGATGAAGTGACTCACCGTATGGAAGATGAATGGGCTATTCACCAGGTAAAAACAACAGCCAACTTTGCCAATGGCAGCACCTTGGTTACCTGGCTGGCGGGTGGATTAAACTTTCAGATAGAACACCATTTATTCCCCAAGGTGAGTCATGTACACTATCCGGCTATCAGTAAAATAGTTAAACAAACATGCTCAGATTACGGAGTTCCCTATCATGAGTTTCCCACCACCTCTGCTGCTCTTCGTTCACATATTTCATATCTGCGTCATTTAGGGCAGGTCGCTTAATTTTTCAGATATTCGACTTCGGATATTTCAAACTATGCTATCATACTGGGAAAAACAATCGCTACTGCACTACGATGTTATTATTATTGGAGGCGGTATAGTGGGACTTTCAACCGCATTATCCATTCGTGAGAAAGATGCATCTAAACGCATACTGGTTACCGAACGGGCTATACTACCAACCGGTGCCAGTACCAAAAATGCCGGCTTTGCCTGCATTGGCTCTTTAACTGAAATTCTAGATGACCTGACATATATGAAACAAGACGAAGTTCTGAGTTTGGTTGATCTAAGGTATAGAGGATTAAATCGCCTGCGGAACAGACTTGGGGATAAACAGATTGGCTATAGCGAGAATGGAAGTTTTGAGCTGATTGCGGAGAAAGAAGAGGATTGTCTTAACCGAATAGATGAAGTTAACCAACTGCTTCAACCCGTATTAAACAGCCGGGCTTTCAGTATCTGCAGCGAGCGAAAAAGCAAGCTGGGCTTTCATCCTGCTCATTGCCACCACTTAGTTCAAAACCATTTGGAGGGGGAATTACATACAGGTCAAATGATGCGCAGCTTAATTGACCGTTGTATTGGTGATGGCATTGAAATAAAAACAGGTTGTGAGGTAAAGTACATTGATGAAACCGGTACCGGGGTAAATGTGATAGTTCAACATGGTTATTTGAATGAAGAAATTGTGTTTACAGCCGGCCAGGTGGCGGTATGTACGAATAGTTTTACCAGTCAGCTATTCTCTGAACTGGATATTAAACCCGGCCGTGGTCAGGTACTTATAACCAAACCTGTGAAAGGATTGAAGTTTAAAGGTATTTACCACTTTGAAAAAGGGTTTTACTATTTCCGCGAGTTGGACGGACGAGTCTTACTGGGTGGAGGCAGAAATCTGGATTTTGAAAGAGAACAAAGCACTGAATTTGCCTTTAATGAAAAGATACGGGCGGAACTTTTACACAAACTATCAGACATCATTTTGCCTGGCCAGTCTTTTGAAGTAGACGACTGGTGGACAGGAATCATGGCGTTTGGTGAAACTAAGTTTCCGATACTGAAGCAAACCAGTGAGCGTGTTTACATGGGAGTGCGTTTAGGGGGTATGGGTGTTGCTATTGGTAGTGAACTAGGGCATCAGTTAGCAGACACAATGCATGAAACAAAGCTATAGTTATTCCTCGACACCTGTCAACTCTTCTTCAGCTACAATCTTTTGCTGCTTTAACTGATATATATAATTCAACAACACACCGGCCAACACCAGCACAATACCCGATAGTGAAATCCATTCGTATCGTTCATCAAAAAAAACAAAACCAAAAAGCAGAGCGTAGATAATACCCAGATAGTTGAAGATAGATACATTAGCAATTCGTTCCAGTTGCAAGGCCTTGGTCAGATTCACTTGCCCCAATTGGGTTGTAATACCTATCATCAACAGATAAAACCATTCTTCTCCATCTGGCATGCGAAAATCGAACAACATAAAAAACAGACCGGTCAGTGCCCCTATTATCTGAAAATGCAGCACCACTACCATAGTATGTTCCTTCTCTTTTAAACTGCGTACCATGTTATATGCAAAACCCGAAGCAAGGGCGGAAGCGATACCTATCAGCAACATATTTGCCGATATACGATGGTCAAAGCCCTTAATAACCAATATACCGACAAACGATACTGCAAAGAAAAACCATTGTGGCAACTTCACTTTTTCATGTAGCAGAAAGATGGCAATTACCGTAGTAAAAATTGGGGATAGATATTGTATGGTTACGGCTGTGCCTAACGGTATGTTGTGCAGGGTTATAAAAAAGGTGTACAGTGCAATAGTGCCAAATATCCCCCGCGCTAAAAGCAATTGACGGTTAGAGCCTCTCCAATCGGCACCGTCTTTATAAATGAGTGCAAAACAGATAAGCATGGAAATAAAACAGCGAAAGAAAACCACCTCCATGGCCGGGAAATAACTCACCTTTTTGATAAACACATTCATCACCGCAAAAGACAGAGTGCTAAGCAGCATGTGGCGAATACCACTGGTGAAAGGTAAGCGGCTGTTTTTCAAAGCAGGAGCGAAGGTATGTATTGAAGTGAAAAGAAAAACAAACGGCATGTGTAAGCTGCATCTGTTTTAGTTGATTTATGGAGAATAATTTTTCAGTGGATAAACATGAGTGTACCGGACGCTGCAAGCTGTCAATTCCGGGCACTATTAACATCATTCACCGGCATTTTAAATCCACTATTTATCATGCTCATACACTACCTGACTGTTATCATTTCATGAGCAACGTTTCAAGCCCCTAAATTTGTTTGTTTTGCAGCCTCTTATATATATGCGTGCTCCAACTCTTTTTGTGCTTTTCATACTTGGATGTATTAATACCTACAGCCAATGCGTCAACAGTTTTCCTTACACAGAGAATTTTGAAACCAACAACGGTAACTGGAGCAGTGGCGGCACGGGCGATGACTGGGCCTGGGGTATCCCGTCTAAGTCTGTCATTACTCAGGCAGCAGGAGGAAGCAAATGCTGGATTACCGGTGGTTTGGTCAACTCCTTCTACAACCTGAGCGAACGCTCTTATGTCCAAAGCCCATGCTTTGATTTTAGCTCCCTGCAGTATCCGCACATAACCATGAGTGTTTTTTGGGAAACGGAAAATACATACGATGGAGCAACCTTTCAGAGTTCTATAGATGGCGGTGCCACCTGGGTAAATGTGGGGAGCAGTAGCAATAGCAACGACTGCCTAAACCAAAACTGGTTTAACACATCCAGTATCACCAACCTGACCGGATTGACCACAGTGAGAGAGGGGTGGGCCGGTAACGTGCAACCCACACAAGGCAATTGTCAGGGAGGAAATGGAAGCAACGGATGGAAGGTGGTAAAAAAATGTATACCCTCGCTGGCTGGTCAACCCAATGTAATTTTCCGGTTTGCTTTTGGAGCAGGTTCTCAATGCAACGATTTTGACGGATTTGCTTTTGATGAGATAACTATTGCAGATGCCCCGCAAAGTACGGTTGACTTTACTTACACCTGCAATGGTAATACATACACTTTTGTAGGTAACAGCACCTTATGTCCTACTGTTTATAATTGGGATTTTGGTGATGGAAACCAAGGTAGCGGATTAACCGTTTCGCATCAGTATACCACACCGGGCACCTATCAGGTAACATTTACAGCTACAGGAAGTTGTAACGCACCGGCATCGGTAACTAAGCCCCTGCCAATCCTGAACGTATCAACATCTTCGCTGCCTGTTAGCTGTTCAGGCGGATCAGATGGTAAAGCATTTGTTACCAATGCTCAGGTAGGTTACACGTATATATGGAATACCTCACCAACACAAACCACCGACACAGCTTTCAATCTGATAGCCGGCAATTATGTAGTAACGGTGAGTGCCCCTAACTTTTGTGATGTTACTAGCAGCATCAGTGTGAGTGAACCTTTGCCAATCAACAACATTTTCACTGTAGGTTCGGATACCTGTAATGCCTCTGTTGGAAGTATTATTACAGTAACTTCGGGAGGAAACAGCCCCTATTATTACATCTGGTCAAATAGCGCCACAACTACCAATATTAATTTACTGGCTACCGGAAACTATACTGTAACCATAACCGATAGTAAAGGTTGTAGTGCCAGTTCTTCTGTATCAGTTGGCAATACCAGCGGAATGAATATTCAGGTTATTGCTGATAATGTTAGCTGCTATAGCAGTAATGACGGAAGTATATCAACGGTTGTTACCGGTGGTGTAATGCCATATACCTACGCCTGGTCAAACGGAGCCAATGCTTCGGGTATCAGTAACCTGAATACAGGAACCTATATATTAACCGTATCGGACATTAATAATTGCAGCACCTCCGATTCTGTTGTGCTTACTAAAGAAGTTTGCCCCAGCTATATTTATTTCCCAACAGCGTTTACACCCAATGGCGATGGAGCTAATGAAACTTTCAGACCTAAATATTCCATTGACCTGATGAAATATCATATTCGCATTTACAACCGATGGGGAGAATTAGTGTATGAATCGACCGATGTTAATGAAGGCTGGAACGGAATATTTAGAAACATGCTTCAACCACTCTCCGTTTATGTCTGGTATGCTGAGTATGCGTTTATGGATGGCCAAACCAACACTCTGGCAGGCAACTGCACGTTAATGAAATAAGCCAATCTTATTGGTCCTTGCCCTTCGGAAAACCGATAAGCAAAGAAGACAAAATAGGCAATAGAAACAGCGCAACTGTTGAGAGAGAAAATATCAGGTCCGCTTTTTCACTTTCCAGCAGCTCACATAAAGAAGTGCCTTCACCATATTGGGAGCAATAGAAACTGAGACAAAGTTTAACACCTAAAATACCTATTACTAAAAAGGCGACTGTATCCAGAAACGGAAATCGTTCCATCAGTTTCACAAAGTACCCGGCAACTATCCGCATGGTAATGATACCTATAAAAACGCCCAGACAAACCAGATAGATGTTGTTGGTAAAAGCAACCGCAGCAAAAACATTATCCAGAGAGAAGGTCATATCCATCACCTCTACCATCAGCACAGTACTCCACAACTGATTAAGCCCGAGTATTTTTTTAGGATGTTTAATTTTCTCCCCTAACTCTTCCTGCTCCTGCTCCAGAATATGTTCGTGCTTAAATATCTCTTTATAGAAAAAATGAAGACACAGGTAAATCAGATATCCTCCGCCAACCAGCTTCAGCCAGTTTATTTTTATCAGTATACTGGCAAAGATCAAAGCAGTTCCTCTGAAAATATAAGCTAGAATTAAACCGATACGAAGAGCTTTTTTCCGGTCTTTCTCAGGTAAATCCATCACCAGCGTGGCGAGCACCGCAGCATTATCAACCGACAATAAACTCTCTATCAGAATAAGATTCAGCACTATCAGCAATGCTGCCTTGGGGTCGGGCTGTATAAAGTGTGAAAAGAATTGTGTGATATTTTCCAATGAGCCAGAATTATTGGTGCAATATTAGCGTCATAATTTGATATTATGCTGAAAGATTTTGATGCTGTTATCTATGATATGGATGGTTTAATCATCAATAGCGAACCTTTCTGGAGGCAAGCTGAAATAAAAGTATTTGGCAGCGTAGGGTTACAGTTAAGCGAACACGATTGTATAGAAACTACCGGTTTCCGCTTTGATGAAGTAGTAGATTACTGGTGGCAAAAAAATCCCTGGCAGGGGAAATCAAAAGCTCAGATACACGATGAGGTAATTGATGAAATGGAATATGCCATTATACATCAGGCGCATGCAATGAGCGGAGTGTACACCTCACTGGATTTTTTTAAACATAATAGATTAAAAATAGCTCTGGCTTCATCCTCGGCCATGCGCCTGATTAAAGCAACTGTTCAAAAACTTGACATTGAGAGCTATTTTGATTTGCTTGTTTCTGCTGAGCATGAAACCTATGGCAAACCTCACCCCGCAGTATTCCTTCGCACTGCGGAAACATTAAAGGTTAGGCCTGAAAAATGTTTAGTACTCGAAGATTCCTATTATGGCTTATTGGCCGCCAAATCTGCTAAAATGAAATGTGCGGTTATTCCCGACCCGGATAATTTTACGAATCCTAAATTTGTAATAGCGGACTGGAAACTGAAATCGTTACAACAGATAAATCAACTGCTAAGCTGATACTGGATCTTTATCAATAAAATTTATTTACGTGGTATGAAAACGAAAAAAAATAACCTGTCCGGATTTGCATCTATTACATCTCAAGATAACTACGATTCAAAAATCAGTATCACGCCCCACTCTTCCCCTATCTACACCTCATCTACTTACGTATATGAAAGTGCAGCAAAAGCTCAAAAAGTTTTTAAAGGAGAAGAGGAAGCATTTATCTATTCCCGATGGAGCCACCCCAATGCAGAACTGGTAGAAAAAAAACTGGAACAGCTCGAAACTTTCGGTTTAAATAAAGATGCAAAGGCATTAGTATTTTCATCCGGCATGTCGGCCATATCAGCATTATTTCAAAGTGTCCTAAACCCCGGAGATGCCGTTCTGGTACAAGGCAATATCTACGGCACCACTATAGATTATCTGAACCAGTATAAAAAAACAATGGGCATAGAAGTTATCTATGCAGATTTCAGTCGGCTAACGGAGCTCGAAACGCTTCTGAAAGCAAATAAGAACACCCGATTGATTTATGTTGAAACACCCTCAAACCCCACATTAAACTGCTACGATTTAAACCAGTTGAGTAGCTTGGGTAAAAAGTATAAAGCCAGAGTGGCGGTTGATAACACTTTTGCCACTCCTTATCTCCAAAGGCCGTTCAAATTCGGAGTAGATTTCATTATTCATTCAGCTACCAAATATCTAAATGGTCATGGCACAGGGTTAAGTGGATTTTTGATTGGCACCAATGTAGAGTTCATGAAAAAAGATGTTTGGAAAATAAGAAAGTTAAACGGCACCATTTGCGCACCATTCGATGCATGGATGTTGAATGTGGGGCTCAAAACACTTTCTCTCAGAATGGACCGGCACTGCTTGAATGCATTGGCAGTTGCTAAATATCTCCAAAAACACCCTGCTGTTTCAAAAGTAAATTATCTCGGCTTAAAGGAACATACCGACCACCTGCTTGCCAAAAGGCAAATGAAAGATTTTGGAGGTGTAATCTCCTTCGAATTAAAGAAAGGTTACAAAGCCGGTGAAAAATTGATGAAGAAAATCAAGTTCATGAAGTTGACAGCATCTTTAGGAACTATTGATACCCTGATTCAGCATCCGGCCAGCATGAGCCATTCGTTTGTACCCAAGGCACAGCGCGAACAATACGGCATTACCGATGGGCTGGTAAGACTGAGTGTGGGCATAGAAGATGTAAAAGATATTATTCGCGATTTGGAGCAGGCATTAAAAGCATAATACATGAGTCAAAAATTTGGCATAGCCATACATGGGGGGGCGGGAACTATTCTGCGCAGCAGCATGACGGCAGAGAAAGAGAAAGAATATACTTCAGCCCTTCGCGAAGCTTTAAGTGCCGGCTATGCTGTTCTTGAAAAGAATGGCTCTGCGTTAGATGCGGTAGAGGTAGCCATTCGAAGTTTGGAAGATTGCCCTTTGTTTAATGCCGGCAAAGGAGCGGTTTTCAATAACAACGGGGAGCATGAAATGGATGCCAGTATCATGAACGGAAAGGATTTATCGGCCGGTGCGGTTAGTTTAATCAAGCGGGTAAAAAATCCAATCTCTTTAGCCAGAACGGTGATGGAAAAGAGCGAACATGTTTTTTTATGTGGCAATGGCGCAGAAATGTTTGCGCAAAAAATGAATCTGCAATTTGAACCGAAAGAATACTTTGATGATGAATTTCGCTTTGCACAATGGCAAAAAGCTAAAGAAGAAGACGGAACATTTCTGGACCACAATGTAAGCACTGACGATAAAAAATTTGGTACAGTGGGAGCCGTTGCGTTAGACCAAAACGGCAATCTGGCAGCAGGAACCTCTACCGGAGGAATGACCAATAAAAAATTTGGAAGAGTAGGCGATTCGCCAATTATTGGTGCCGGTACCTACGCCAACAACAACACCTGTGCTATCTCCTGCACCGGTCACGGAGAACTTTTCATTCGCTCGGTAGTGGCTTATGATATTTCTGCTCTAATGGAATACAAAAATCTATCCTTGAAAGAAGCCTGCGAAGAAGTAGTAATGAACAAACTGGTAAAAATAGGTGGTGAAGGAGGCTTAATTGCCATCGACAAAAACGGTCATATAGAACTACCCTTTAACAGTGAGGGAATGTATCGGGCTAAGAAAGATAGTTCAGGCAATGAACTGATTGCCATTTATAAATAGAAGCCGTTATTTTTTTCTATAAACACCTTCCATAAACGCCCTTTCATTGGTAACTATAAAGTCAAGAATAGATTGCTTCATTTCATCATCATACTGAATAAACAGGTCATATCCTTTCTGCATAATTTCGAGACCCAGTTGAATGGCATCTATCTCATTTGAACTATACATATCTCCTTTTCTCTCCATTCGTATAACAACATCCTGCATAATAGAAATTGTTTTGCCTAGTAATTCAGTATTGGTAAAGGTGGCAAACAGATGTTCCAACTCTGTGATAAATTTCTCCAATTCATTTTTTGGAATAGAAACCAGGCAATTATAAAACTGATCGTCCGATAGCGGCACGGTATATCCTTTTTCTATAGCGGCATGTGTCAGGGTATTTTCAAAATGCTTGGCAGAGGTATATGCCTCCAGAGATACAAAACCTGCTTTGGCTGCTGCCGGAAACTGAAAACCGAACTTAAAAATTGCGCTGGTTATGTTGCCTAATAAATCCCAAACTTTAGACGGATGCATCACATAGTTCTCCAACTCGGCAAAGGCGGCATCCAGTTTTTCGCGCTGTGAAATTTCGGGATATAAATTTTCCAGAAAATAGGTGCGTAAGGAGGCCACTATCTTGGGTGTAAAATTTTTAGGAAGTCCCGCTTTCTTCAAACTGTTATACTCATAGCGCTCGGCTACTACCCCGCGGTATTTTTCAATCAGATGATACTTGATTTCTGTTTCCAGCGAAGCTGATTTCTTTTTACCCGGTGCCTTTTTCTTAGTAGCCATAGTTCATACTTATTTTAATCTCGAATGACAGGAATAACTTCTTCGGCAGTAAACTTCTTGGTGTGGCAGTTATAGCGGTTACCCATTTCCATAATATGCACTAAAAGCCCTTCTGCCGAAATGGGAGAACCTTCCTCAATATCCGCAATATTACTGTGGCGTATGTTTCTTCCATCCAGAATAAAAACCGCACCGCTACCTATGGCTTCCAATTCATACCCATTGGTAATAATTACACCGGTATCCTCGCCCAATCCTATACCCACAGCCGATGGATTAGCAATAACAGCCTGCGCCAATCGAGGAAATCTACCCCTCCGGTCAAAATGAGAGTCAATAATTACACCTTGTACAAATCCTAAACCGGTAGTAATTTTCACTTCTCCCTTCAGGTGAGCGCGTGAGGCATTGCCCTCGTAAATCATCGTTTTGCTCATAGCCATTGCTCCCGCACTGGTTCCGGCAATTACGAAGGTCTCATTTTCATATCTGCTCTCCAGAATATCCAAAAACTCTGTACCACCAAAAATGGAAGTAAGACGTAACTGGTTGCCTCCACTAAACATAATAGCGTCACAATTCTTCAATCGCTGAATATATTCGGGTAGTTGAACATCTTCCCGATTGCGGATACGCATATGGCCTACATTGTTGCAGCCAATCTTTCCAAAAGCATCCTGATAATTTTTCCCTACTTCATCGGGTATGGAAGAGGCGGTAGTGATAACCTCTATGCGAGCCTCTTTACTACCAACCACTTCAACAATTTTTTTAAGAATACCCAGCTCAAAAAATTTAAGGTTATTGCGCTGCACAAATCCAATCTCCAGATCGGTCCCCTTATCTTCTGCCCCCCCCACGGCAATCAAAATCCCCTTTGGTATAGTCATTATATTGGCGATAGCTTTGTAATATCTACATCAAAATTCACCAAATGCTTTTGATTGCAAAATGTTTTTTTCAACAAATGATAATTACCTCACCCCTGAGATTATTCATCTTACCGCAAACAGGTAAAATGTATTTTAGCCCGCACATAACTGTTACGATATGAGTTACAACATCGATAAATTTATTGACGAAGCCCTGGCCGAAGACATTGTTGACTATAACGGAAATATTCCAACCGGTGACCACTCATCTCTGGCCTGTATACTCTCGCATCAAGACGGCAAAGCAAAATTACTGTGCAAAGCCGATGGCATCTTAGCTGGTGTTGAACTGGCCGAACTTATCTGCAAGCGGGTTGACTCACAATTAGAAATAGAAAAGTTTCTGACCGATGGTTCAGCTATCACCCATGGACAAATTGCATTTCATGTGTATGGCGAAGTGAAATCTATTCTTCGTGCAGAGCGATTGATATTGAATTTCATGCAGCGCATGAGTGGCATTGCTACTCATACCAGCCAATTTGTAAAGGCCGTTGAAGGAACCAAAGCCCGCATTCTCGACACCCGTAAAACAACACCCAATCTGCGCTACTTCGAAAAATGGGCCGTGCGTATTGGCGGAGGACATAATCATCGCTATGGCTTATATGATATGATTATGCTCAAGGATAATCACATCGATTTCTGCGGAGGCATTGAGCCGGCTATCCTGGCCGTGAAAGCCTATCAGGAGAAGAACAATCTGAATTTACCGGTAGAGGTTGAAACCCGAACCATGCAGGATATTGAAGAGGCCTTACGCGTGGGCCACATCACCCGAATCATGTTCGATAATTTTACCCCGGAGTTAATGAAGGACGCAGTGAAAAAAGTCAACGGCAAATTTGAAACGGAAGCATCGGGCGGAATTAATCTCAAAACTATCCGTGCTTATGCCGAAACCGGAGTTGATTTTATTTCCGTAGGTGCACTCACCCATTCCTCCGTATCGCTCGATTTAAGTCTTAAAGCTTTTTAAATAAACCGGCAAAGTCTAAAAGTTTTCGGAAGTTTACCCGCCCATGGAAGCAGCGAAAAAGAAAGTCATGTTTGTCATAAACCCCATTTCGGGGGTTTACAAAAAGAAGAATGTACCGGAAAAAATTGCCCGCTACATCGACTACGTGCAATACGACTACACCATTCGGTTTACGCAATATGCCGGCCATGCCACGCTCATTGCTCAGCAGGCCGTAGAAGAATGCTACGATATTTGTGTAGCCGTTGGGGGCGATGGAAGCATTAATGAAGTAGCACAAAGCTTAATTGGCAGCAAAACAGCCCTCGGTCTTATCCCCTACGGCTCGGGTAACGGCTTTGCCACCCACCTCAAAATTCCTCCGCGCGATGCCGAGGGAGCACTCGATGTAATTAACACCGGCAAACGGGTTAAGCTCGATATGGTTAAATCTAACCTCCGCTACTTTGTCAGCAATGCCGGCTTTGGGGTAGACTCATCCGTTGCCCGCAGGTTTCATCATCATAAAATTCGCGGACTAATGTCCTATGCCTGGGCCATTATTAAAGAGCTGCTCTTCTACTTTCAGCCCTTTCATGCTGTTGTTGAAATTGATGACGTAACCATTGAGCGCGACTTTTTTCTTTTCACCGCCTTTAATGCCAATCAGTACGGTTACGATTTTGCCGTATTTCCTTTCACCAGCATGAAAGATGGCGTAATGGATGTCATTGTATTAAACCGTTTTCCGCTTAGCAAGCTGCTGTATATTGTGGCTTGCCTTATGCTTAAACGTGCCGATTTAATTAAAGAAGCTGAATCGTATCGGGCAAAAAAAATTAAGATTCACGGCTCCAAAAAAATGTGCTATCAGTTTGACGGTGACTCCCTGCTCTATCACGATGATGTAACTTTTGAAATAATACCGCAGTGTATCGATGTAATGGTGCCCGCAACTCTCAACGCCTACTAAATACTCTTTATGAGCAAGAAAGACTTCACCAACCGCATTGTATTCTCCACCAATCCCGATTTTAAACAGGAAGAAGAAACAGATGAGCAGGAAACCGTTCCCGCCTCCCAGCAACTGCTATACCTCTCTTTAGAAAGACTCAAAGGCGGCAAAGTGGCCACCCTGGTCGAAAACTTTAAGGGCCCCGAAAATGATTTAGAAACCCTCGGCAAACAACTCAAAAGCAAATGCGGAGTAGGCGGCTCGGTCAAAGACGGCATCATTCTCATTCAGGGCGAGCAGCGCGATAAACTGATTAAACTGTTAACCGACATGGGCTATAAAACCAAAAAGAAAGGAGGCTGATGAGCCTCCTTTCTTTTTGGTTTCCGCACAGCATCTAAGTATAAATTATAGCGCCCCCTTCGGGTCGGGCTGTGCGTTACAACTCCTCGCCCCAAAGCGGGCTGCGGGGTTTCCACTACCATCCCTGGCGCAAACAGCCCGTGCTCTTCGAACCTGTAATCCATGCAGAATCTTTCGGCTTGCTCAAAACGCTACATCAATAAACACAACCTCCGCATAAAACAAACCGCATAATTTGTATTTTCATTACACAAGCGGCCTCACATGGCGGAGATGAGGCACCACAAAAGAAGTATGAAGAGTATAAAAACATATATCCTGACAATATGCTTTTTCCTTCCGGGGCTTTCACAAGCGCAAACCTGGCAATGGGCGGTAAGTTTTGGTACCTCGAACTATGAACGTGGATTTAGTTTGTCTTTGCATCCTAATGGAAGCCTTTATTGCACCGGTGATTTTGCTTCGGGGTCTTTTATTTTAAGCGATACTGATGTAGTATATGGCTATGCAGATTACAATGCTTTCTTATTACAATACAATCTAAATGGTAATCTTATCAAAAAAAACATAGGCAGAGAAGCAGTTTTAAATTCCTTTCCTAAGAGCATTGGGTTTGGTCGTTTGCTGTTAACTGAAAATCTGCAAGATTATTATTCTATGATTACTGTAGCCGGGGATTGTAGGATTGACACCACTTACATTGACAGCCACTTAGGTTCAAGTTGCTTGGCCCAATGGGGTACAAATACCCAGTTAATTAATTACAAGCCTTTGCATGCAACTGATTGTAATGGCAACAATATATCAGGAACAAGTATTGTTGCGTTTAGCAAAGGTAAATTTTACGGGATAGCCCCTACAGGTAGTAAATGCACATACTTTGATACTATTCGTATTGATAATCCCGACAGTTTAATATTTAATTCCAGTAAAGCTGTTTTTGTAAAAGCAGATACTGCTGGGCATTTTATGTTTGCTAAGCAAGTGCTTGGTGGCAAAGTAACCGAATTATCAGCCCCTGTCGTTCTTAATGATAAGATTCTATTTTTCGGGGAATCCGATAGTTGTTTTGTTTTCGACACCATTCAGGCGTGTTCTCTGCTCGGCCATGGAATTGGAGTCCTATTTGTAACTGACACTAATGGTTCGGTATTTTGGAGCAAACCGGTTTATTCTAATAGTGGCATCTATGGCGTAAGTTCTTACACCATGGACTCAAACAACAATATTTATATCTCAGGCACCTTTGATTCTGTTTTGTATATAGGCAATGATGTTTTTTATCGGCAAAGCCCGGCATATTATGGCAGATTCATGGCCAAATTTGATTCGGATGGTAATCTAATTTGGTATAAGGAACTTTACCGGACTTCTACTTTGCAGATAAATTTGTGTCGTAGCAATGCCAGTAACAAATTATACACCTTTGGTAATTTCTCCGGCTCCATGGCATTGTGTGGAGATACCTTAACCGCTCAGAGCAGTTCCGATATGTTTATTGCACGGTTCGATACTGCGGGTAACTGCTTAGGTATAGTTACCGTACCCAATGCGTCTGTGGCCGGTTTGGTAGAAGACAGCGCGGGCAATGTGTATGTAACAGGGGCGGTATATGGTACCAATGCTATTGCTTTTGATGAAACAACTGTAATGCCACAGGGTAATGGCGATTTCTTTTTAGCCAAACTAAGTGCCATAACCGGTAACACCAACCGCCTGCTAGAAGATAACCGTTTAACCATATACCCCAACCCCAACAACCAAAACTTTACCATAGTTGTGCCCGAGGCCCTGGTACATGGCAGCACAGCCCACCTCAGTATACTCGATAACAATGGCCGGGTTATAAAAGAAGAAGACACCGATATAAGCGGCAACCGCGTTAACACCGATATAAGCACCGTGCAAAAAGGTATGTATACCGTTATTCTCAGCCATGGTCACAAAAAATTTACCGGCCGGGTAGTGGTAGAGTAAGCGGCAGATAAAAAATGCCTCCTCTAGTTCGTGATTTAGCGTATCGTAATCTCGTAGCTCATGTTGCATTCTTAACCTGCTCCATAATTAAATTTCGTTTTATATCCTACCAATCACACCCCCGGCCTTGTGAATTTGAGCGTTAAAAAAATCATGGAAGAAACCGTTAAAAACTGCACACTGTTTGAGCGCCAACCAAATCAATTGCTTTATGTCAACCATTGCCGCGCGAGTTTGTGCAGTTTAGGTTTCTGTAATGATTTTTAGCTCCAATTCACACAGCCTTGAACTTTTGGTTCAAGCCAAAAGAACAATTCAATGCTCCCCCAAAACAATAAAAAGAGCCCCGCTTCTGCGAGGCCTTCTTTATTCAAAACCCAAAACACACCCCATCCAACCCGCAAAACAAACCCTCCATCGCCTAATCGAACCAGCCCATGTCATAAAAGAGACAGCCCAACGCCTAATCGAACCAGTCCTTCGCGTAAAACACACCTCCCCATGACAAAAAGGCATAAGTCCATGGCATAATCGAACCAGTCCATGGCAGAAACGAAGCAGCCCATGTCATAAACGAGACAGCCCAAGCGGCAAACGAAGCAGCCCATCGCGTAAACGAGACAGCCCAAGCCGTAATTGAACCAGCCCATCCCGCAATCGAACCAGTCCATGTCATAATCGGCCCTGCCCATGTCATAAACGAGCCAATCCATGTAATAACTGAAACAAGCCATCCTCATTTGTAGGTCTTCGCCCAAGTTGGTATTATCTCCGGCCAAGAACCGCAAGCACCCAGGGTCAAAGGCTGTTGGTGAAAACACCCGCAGCGGTATAATTTTATTTTTCAACAAGCCTGTTTAAAAATCTCCAACAACTTTTTCCATCCATTCCCAAATTTCAGAGCCGTATTTTGTAATTCGCACCTTGTAATCATCACGCTCTAATCATCTGCCCATGCCCGAATTTATACACCTCCATTCCCACACCCAATACTCCCTGCTCGATGGTGCCGCCAGCATTTCATCCATGTATAAAAAGGCGGCTAAAGACGGCATGAAAGCCCTCACCATTACCGACCACGGCAACATGTTTGGCGTATTCGAGTTTGTAGCCGAAGCCGGCAAACACAAGCTACCCGATGGCTCCACCGTTAAACCCATTGTAGGCTGCGAATTTTACCTGGTGGCCGACCGGCATGTGCAGAGTTTTACAAAAGATAAAAAAGACAAACGCTACCATCAGTTGCTCATTGCTAAAAATGCCGATGGCTACAAAAACCTGATGAAGATGTGCTCCCTGGGTTATATCGAGGGCTTGTATGGCAAGTATCCGCGCATTGATAAAGAACTCATTCTTCAGTATCACGATAATCTCATTGCTACTACCTGCTGCCTGGGTGCCGAAGTGCCGCAGGCTATCCTCCGCCATGGCGAAGAAGAAGCCCGTAAGGTATTTGAATGGTGGCTCAACATTTTTGGCGAAGATTACTACATCGAGCTGCAACGCCACGGCATGACTGAGCAGGATAAAGTCAATGAAGTACTACTCCGCTGGTCCAAAGAATACAACGTAAAGGTCATTGCCACCAACGATTCCCACTACGTAGACCAGCAGGACTCCAATGCCCACGACATTCTGCTTTGCATCAACACAGGCGAAAAGCAAAGCACCCCCACCATGAAAGAATTCACCGATGACGATGCATCAGTCAAAGGAAAACGCTTTGCCTTTTTCAACGACCAGTTCTACTTCAAGACACAAGCCGAAATGAGCAACCTGTTCAAGGATGTGCCTCAGGCTGTAGAGAACACCCTCGATATATATCATAAGGTAGAACACCTGAAACTGAAACGCGATATCCTGCTACCCAACTTCCCCATACCCAAAGAGTTTCAGGTACATGCCGATGATGTTTTAAACCAGTGGGAATACCTCAAACACCTCACCTTTGAAGGAGCACACAAACGCTATAAAGAAATAACTGCCGAAGTAGAAGAACGCATCAACTTCGAGTTAAACACCATTAAAATGATGGGTTTCCCCGGCTACTTCCTCATTGTAGCCGACTTCATTAAAGCCGGTCGAGACTTAGGCGTATTGATTGGCCCCGGCCGGGGTTCGGCAGCGGGTAGCGTTGTGGCGTATTGTGTAGGCATTACCAATATTGACCCCATTGCCTACAACCTCCTCTTCGAAAGATTCCTGAATCCTGACCGCAAGAGCATGCCCGATATTGATACCGACTTTGACGATGAAGGCCGTGATAAGGTAATTGATTATGTAGTGAAGAAATATGGCAAGAATCAGGTAGCACAGATTGTTACTTACAGCACCATGGCCGCCAAAGTAAGTATCAAAGATGTAGCCCGCGTGCTCGACTTACCACTATCCGAATCGCTCATGCTCACCAAACTGGTTCCCGATAAACCGGGTATTGAACTGGAAAGAATTTTACATGCCCCCCTCGATGGCGATAAGAGTTTGAAAGAAAAAGAAGCACTCAGCAGCGAGGAGTTAGATGATGTAAAAAAACTTCGCGCCTTTTACGATAGCGATTCGCTGGAAAGCAAAGTGTTGCACGAAGCAGAAATTCTGGAAGGCGGTATGCGCGGAACGGGAGTGCACGCTGCAGGTATCATCATTGCCCCCAAAGACTTAACTGAAATTATCCCCATCGCCACTTCGAAAGAAACCGACTTGTATTTAACGCAATACGAAGGTAAGGTAATTGAAGATGCAGGCGTTATTAAAATGGACTTTCTGGGTCTCAAGACCCTCACTATCATTCGCGATGCTTTGCAGTTAATTGAACAGAACCACGGTATAAACATTGACATTGACAACATTCCGCTCACCGATAAAAAGACCTTTGAGCTGTATCAAAAAGCCGAAACCAACGGAACCTTCCAGTTCGAGTCGGCAGGTATGCAGAAGTATCTGAAAGAGTTGAAGCCCGATAAGTTTGATGACTTGATTGCCATGAACGCCCTCTATCGTCCGGGCCCCATTGCCTACATCCCCAACTACATTGCACGGAAGCATGGCAAAGAAAAAATTGTTTACGATTTGATTGAAATGGAGGAGTATCTGAAAGATACTTACGGCATTACGGTATATCAGGAACAGGTCATGTTGCTCTCTCAGAAACTGGGTGGTTTTACCAAAGGCGATGCCGATGTGCTGCGAAAAGCGATGGGTAAAAAAGACCGCACTACGCTCGATAAAATGAAAGGCAAGTTTATTGACGGAGCCAAAGCAAAAAGCTTAGACGAAAAGAAATTGGAGAAAATTTGGACCGACTGGGAAGCCTTCGCACAATACGCCTTCAACAAATCGCACTCTACCTGCTATGCCTTTGTGGCCTTCCAAACAGCTTATCTGAAAGCCAATTATCCGGCTGAGTTTATGAGCGCGCTGCTCACGAATAACCAGGGGAACATAGATAAGATTACCTTCTTCATGGAAGAATGTAAACGCATGGGCTTGGCCGTAAAAGGACCGGACATTAACGAAAGCGACATCAAGTTTACCGTGAACAAAAAGGGAGAAATCCGCTATGCTCTCTCGGCCATAAAAGGAGTTGGAGAGGCGGCCGTAGAAGCCATTGTAGCAGAACGGAAAGCCAACGGTACGTACAAAAACATTTACGACCTCACCCGCAGAGCCAACCTTCGTGCAGTAAATAAGAAGGCTTTAGAGGCCTTAGGCTATGCCGGTGCGTTCGATTGCTTTGCCGGTTATCATCGCGCGCAGTATTTCTTGCCCGATAAAAAAGATGGGTTGAATCTGTTGGAGAAAGCCGTTCGCTACGGTGGCAATGTGCAGGGTTCTGCAGCCTCGCAGCAAAACTCTTTGTTTGGCGAAATGACCGGAGGAGTTGATTTACGCGAGCCATCATCTTACGGCAGTGATGAATGGAGCCTGCTCGAAAAACTGAAAAAAGAAAAAGAAGTAACCGGCATTTACATCAGCGGGCATCCATTAGATGATTATCGTCTGGAAATAAAAACCTTTACCAACTGCACGCTGAATGACATTGAAAGGATAAAAAACAAAGAGGTTAAGGTGGCTGGTATTGTGACTACTACAGAAACCCGTTTCTCTAAAAATGGCAACCAATATTGCCGTTTTACCATTGAAGATTTCAGTGGCACTTACAATTTCTCTCTGTTCGGCAAGGACTACATGACCTTTAAAACATTTGTAGAAACGCCTAATGCCATGTTGCATATTACCGGACGTTATCAACCCCGGTATAACAACGAGGCCGAATTTGAATTTCGAATTTCAAAGATTGATTTACTCTCCGATGTGCGGAGTAAACTCACCAAATTTTTAACGCTGGAAGTAGAAACCAGTGATGTCAATCAAACCCTGATAGATGAACTGAAAAGTGTACTCAACAGATATCCGGGTAAAACAAGATTACGTATCAAACTCATTGACCATGAAGAAGGCTATAGCGTTCCGGTCAATTCCTCAACTAATGCCATTGAATTGAATAACGATTTACTGCGAGAGCTGGATGCTATTAAGATTCACTACAGTTTAAACTGATTCCCCCCCCCCTGAACATGCCATCGGTCAGATAACCGGAGTGGACTATTTCAGCTTATCCAAAGCAGTCTTAACCACCTTATCATCCTGATTGATGATGTAATAGAAACCATCTGTTCGCCATATCTGTTTGGCCACAAAAGCTTTGAGCAGCAATTGCAACTTAGTCTGAATTCGGGCCTCCTTATCCGTTTGGCGTTTCAATCCGGAAGAAGTAGCATAAGTATAGAACTCATTAAGCAGATCTGCAGAAACATTGAAGTTGTTGTTGAAGTCTTCTTTCGTTTTAAACTTCTCTAACACATCGGCATGTTGTGATGAATATTTATAAACAAACTCAGGTACCGCACTTCGTAAGCTGAAATAGTATTCATTTTCCAGAGCTGTATCAACCGGCACAAAAATATCCGGACGAATCCCCCCACCCCCATAAACTCTGCGGCCTTTTGAAGTTTTATAAATGGCAGTGTCAGTTCCCTGAATAGAATCTTCGTGAACAAACTCACCACGCATGTAACGCTCATAAATATCGTTGTAATAGTCTTCTGTTCCTTTGTCGTAGGATCGCTGAATACAACGGCCGGAAGGAGTATAGTAACGAGCAATGGTTAACCGGAGGGCAGAACCATCTCGTAAATCATATTGTTCCTGTACTAAGCCTTTGCCAAAACTGGCCCTGCCAATGATAGTCCCTCTGTCCCAATCTTGAACCGCACCGGAAAGAATTTCACTGGCAGATGCAGAACCCTGATCTATTAACACACAAACTTCTCCTGTTTCAAAAAGTCCATCCTTCGATGCAAAATACTCCTGACGCTCATAAGCTTTTCCTTGTGTGTAAACCAACAGTTTCTTACCTGAAATCAGTTCATCGGCCATTTTGGTGGCAGCTTGCAAATAACCACCCGGGTTGCCACGCAAATCAATGATAAGTTTCTTCATCCCGTTATGGGTAAACTCACTCAGCTTTTCGCTAAACTCCTGATGAGTAGTAGAACTGAAAGTGCTTATGCGGATATAGCCGGTCTCCTGATTGATCATGTAAGCCGCATCAATGCTGTAAAGAGGAATCTTATCCCGCTGAATCTGAAAGTCTATCAGATTTTTTGCTCCGCTTCGCAATACTGACACCTTCACTCGGGTGTCTTTCGGCCCTCTCAGTTTTTTCTTCACCTGTGTATCCTTAATTTTCACTCCGGCCACAATGGTGTCATTAATCTTAACTATGCGGTCTCCCGCCTTGAGCCCTACCGCTTCAGAAGGGCCTCCCGGTATAGCCGTCACAACAGTAATGGTATCCTGTACAATAAAAAATTCAATGCCAATACCTTCAAAATTTCCCTCCAGAGATTCGTTGGTTTCACTTACGTCTGCTGCTGGGATATAAACTGAATGTGGGTCCAGATTCGATAGCATTTTATCAATCGTCTTATCTACTAGTGTTTCGCGGTTAACCGTATCTACATACTTTACATCAATGTAATTGAGAATATCCTCCAGTTTATCATATCCCTGCGATGCTATGTTCTGCTTTCCGGCAGTAACACCGTTAATCACATAGCCAAGTATAATCCCTGCGGCAAGAATCAGAGAATAAATAAATGGGGTGTAAGGATTTGAAGCGGTCTGTTTTCTAAATGAAATTGGCGGTAATTTCTCTTCCTGATTATCCATTCTTAAAATTGAAGCGGCAAAAATAAAATACTTTCGCACCTAGCTATGAAGATAACAGAATCCAACTCACTCTACCGCCATCTCGAAAAGATGAGCACCTCAGAACTTCTTGTTAACATGAATCAGGAAGACCAGAAAGTAGCTTTAGCCGTAGAACGAGCATTAAAACAGATAGAGAAACTGGTGGATGTGGTAGCCGATAAAATGCTGAGTGGTGGCCGGTTGTTTTATATAGGTGCAGGGACCAGCGGGAGACTGGGTATACTGGATGCCAGCGAGTGCCCTCCCACATACGGAGTACCTCAGGGGCTGGTGATTGGATTAATTGCCGGGGGAGATGGAGCTATACGAAAAGCCGTTGAGTTTGCCGAGGATGATTTAGAACAAGGCTGGAATGATTTACAAGCCTTTTCAGTTAATAACAATGATGTAGTAGTGGGCATTGCCGCCTCGGGAAGAACACCTTATGTAATAGGGGCATTAAAGAAATGCCGTGCCCATGGAATTACTACAGGAAGCATTACCTGCAATCCCGACTCGGCTTTAGCACAGCAGGCTGATTTTCCGGTAGAGGTTATTGTAGGCCCCGAATTTGTTACCGGCAGCACACGTATGAAATCGGGAACAGCACAAAAACTGGTTTTGAATATGCTTTCTACCAGTGTGATGATTAAGATAGGACGTGTAGAGGATAATAAAATGGTGAACATGCAACTAAGCAACGAAAAGCTGATTGACCGAGGCACCAGAATGGTGATGGATGCTACCCATCTTGATTATGAAAAAAGTCAGGAACTGCTGATCAAAGAGGGGAGTGTGAAAAAAGCGGTAGAGCATTTCCAGCAAGGACGGCTTACTTAGGCACCACAATGGTGTAATATTTGGCCGCATAACCAGCCCATACTCCTAATCCGTTGTTGATATTGGACTTAATTTTTACGGGAGCTGAAAACGGACTGTCGCCACCATCGTTTTCAAGTGTGTAAAAGAAATCATAAGTACGGCTATCTATGTTACCCCACTTAACGGTTACCGTATCTCCTTTCCAGAAGTAAGAGTCTGTATTGATATCAAATTTAGAACCCGGAGCCTGTCCTCGTTCAATTGGCAGCCCGATACTTAAACCAACAAACAATTTGTCGTCATAAACGGAACCTCCCAGTGGTGTATAATAAGGTTCATCATTTCGCTTGGTCCAGTAGCGAACAAAATTACCGAACGTGTCGGGTACTGTAATATTAGCCACTACAGCCATCATGGAATCTCGATAAGCCGGATTGGTATGCTCCCGTAGCGATAAAGAATCAATTCCTATAGCTGTAGGAATGTAAGTGGTGGAAGTAACATGTACAGAATCTGAACCCACCAGCGGTGGACTTATAATATCTAATGAATAAGTGGTTCTTTCTTGGCCCATAAAACTACAGGTGCCTGATAGAAAGTAATTAAGAATATCAGGCACTGTATAAACACAAACGTTTGGTATTTGAGCAGAATCAACCTGACTGAATCCTAACGCACCTAAAAGCTGCTGAGCCTGATCTTCGGGAAGGTTAAGGTTTTGAAGACATAACTCGGTGAGTTCGCTTTGCGTGCCGTCATCGGCTGTAACTTTTACCGTGGCACCATGAATGAAATAAGCCCCTATATCATTGATGTTGATGTTATCAAAAAACTTAGAACTTTTGGTTAGAATGACAATAGGGGGAACGTTGTTTTCAATGGTACCTTCCACCACTACCTGTTCGGCCTCTGCTGGTATATCTATATCTATATTTTTTGAACAGGAGGATACGGTTGCCATAGCTAAACTAATAAAAGCTATCATCAATCTGCCATAACTTACTCTAACTACATTGTATAAGCCGCTCATCATTAGAATTTAAAATTCCATGTAATACTTGGTAAAATAGGAAACAATGAAGATTGCTTGGCCTTAAACCTCAGTTCATTGTTATTACCGTTTTCATCCTGTCCGCTGCCTCCAAGGTTGCCGTTAGGAACAATATAAATGAAGAAGGGGTTCATCCGGTTGTATGCATTATAGACGGAAACCGATATGTCGGAAGTGAAATCAATCTTGCGTTTCTTTTTGGGAATAATGGTGTATACAAAACCCAAATCTAAACGGTGGTAAGAAGGCATCTGATACCAGTTACGTTTGCCATATACATAATGCACCTGACCCTCATTTAAGAAGAATGAAACCGGCAAAGTAGTTCTCTGCCCGGTAGCAAACACCCAGGTAGCAGATACTTTCCAGTGCTTGTTTATCTCGTACATATTCACGATAGAAATATCGTGTCGTCTGTCGTAGCGAGCCAGAAAAGTTTCTCCGTTATTAATTTCAGGAAATTTGCGAAAAGTCCAAGCCAGGGTATATCCAATCCAACCGGTCCATTTACCTTTTGCTTTCTTCACAAAAAATTCGGCTCCATAACTCCATCCTTTGCCAAAGGTGAACTGATCTTCTACATCAATGGTAATATTACCTACTGCGCTTTCACCGTATTCAATCTGATTCCATAAATGTTTGTAATAAACCTCTACTGAAGTTTCAATCATATCGTCTTTAAAGTTACGGAAGTAGCCCAATGAGGCCTGTACACCAATCTGTGGTTTTACAACTCCGGTGCTGGGTACCCATAAGTCAACCGGCAGTGTGGTAGTAGAGGAAGATACCAAATGTATATACTGCTGGTTCATGGTAACACCCAATTTAAGCGAAGATGTTTTATCTACTTTAAAACGCATCGCCAAACGAGGCTCTATACCCCAATAGGTTTTAATATTCTCACCGGCTTTATAATTCAAGGTATCTACAGCTACTCCGTTTTTAAAGACGGTTTTACTGAATGGCCCCATGAATGTAAATACTGAGGCTCGTACGCCCGCATTAATTTTCAGCCAGTCGGTTACGTCAAAATCATCGAGAAAATAAAGGGCGGTTTCGTGGGCAAACTTTCGGGCCTGATTAGTGGTTTTGAAATCTACATCGCCAGCACTCCCGGTAGCCTGATACGGAGTAAACACATGGAAGTTATACTGCATACCAAACTGCATCATATGTCCAATGAGCGGAGAGTAATCAAAATCCATTTTAGCCGTAGCTTCTTTAACACTGGAATTCAGTTCAAATTTCAAATCCTGAAAGGATGTTTTGGCTTTAAACCCGAAATCGTTGTAAATGAACATGGTGTTCAGAAACAACTTATCGCTGAACAGGTGATTCCAACGAAGGGTGGCGGTAGAATTTCCCCAAGGGAAATTAAGTTTAAAATTGCCCCCAGGGTCTTTAAAGTTGAATACATCACGACCAAAATAACCACTCAGAAATAATCGATCACGGTCAGATATTCGATAATTAATCTTAGCATTAATATCGTAGAAGTAATATTCATTACCGGCAAATTCACCATCACCTATCTTGGGTAAAATTGGTTTCAGCAACAGATCAATATATGTTCTGCGAGCAGAAACAATGAAGGAGCATTTATCCTTTTTAATTGGCCCCTGAATAGTAAGGCGCGAAGAAATTAAACCGATGCCGCCTTCTACATTCCACTTCTTCATATTGCCTTCCTTCATTCCCACATCTACCACCGAAGAAATTCTTCCACCATAATTGGCCGGCATACCACCTTTAATAACCGTTGTGTTCTTTACGGCATCGCTATTGAATACAGAAAAGAACCCGAATAGGTGGCCGGTGTTATAAACGACCGCATCATCCAGCAAAACTAAATTCTGGTCGGGCCCTCCGCCCCTAACGTAAAAACCTGAATTACCTTCGCCCGAAGCCATGATACCCGGTAATAACTGAATGGTTTTAAGCACATCTACCTCACCAAACAAAGCCGGTAATGCTTTAGAAACTTCCACACTTACCACCTGCTTGCCCATATCGGTGCTTTCAAAGTTCTGGCCTTTCTTTTCTCCGGTAATAACCACTTCCTGCATATCGGTTACCGATGAGCTCATGTCTATATTGAGTCGCACTTCCTTGTTTAACTCAATTTTTCTCTGCTGCGTTACCAGCCCGATGTAAGAGATTTTAAGGTTGTATGTTCCGGCAGGAAGCGTGAGGGAATAGAAACCATACTCATTGGTGGTGGTACCTTTGCCTAATTCAACTACATAAACAGAGGCCGCCAAAAGACTTTCTCCGTTCGATGCATCTTTGATATATCCGCTGATGGTATGCTTAGACGTACCGGTATTTTGAGCCACGCAGAGCAAGGTGATACTGCTGAAGAACAGACCCCATACAAATCTGGAAAAGGCTTTATTAATCATTGTACTGAAGCCTTTTTAGAAAGGCGCGGCAAAAATAGAAAGTTCAGCAAGTCGTTTGGTTAAAAAATTGTTGCGTGCAGGTGTCAACGATATTAGCCCCGAATGGAATTAATATCAATCACAAAACGATAACGCACATCGCCTTTTATCATGCGCTCGTACGCTTCGTTAATTTCGCTGGCTTTAATCACTTCTACTTCGCTCACAATGTTATGCGCTGCACAGTAGTCGAGCATTTCCTGAGTTTCTTTAATACCGCCAATAAGCGAGCCTATTATACTTCTGCGTTTACCAATTAAGTTAAATGCCGGTACTGCCGAAGGAACCGGTGGTACGCCTAATACAATCATGGTTCCGTTGGTACGCAGCAACTGCAGGTAAGTTCCATAATCATGCTGAGCTGAAATTGTGTTGATGATAAAATCGAAACTATTTTTCAGTCGATTCATGGTTTTAGCATCACTGGTTAAAGCAAAATGATGAGCACCTAATTTTTCTGCATCGGCTTGTTTAGAAGCTGATGAACTCAACATTGTTACCTCAGCGCCAAATGATACAGCAAACTTGACGGCCATGTGTCCCAATCCACCTAAACCCAGCACGGCCACCTTATGCCCCTTTCCAACCTGGGTATAGCGCAAAGGAGAGTAGGTTGTAATGCCGGCACACAACAAAGGTGCCACCCCGGCCAGAGGAAGTTTGTCTGATACGCAAAGTGTATAATTTTCATCTACCACAATCTGTGTGCTGTAGCCACCATAGGTGGGGGCTCCTGTTTTCCGCTCCCGGCCATTGTAGGTGCCGGTCATGCCAGCATCGCAGTATTGTTCCAGGCTCTGTTTACAGTTTTCGCACTCACGGCAAGAATCAACGAAACAACCGACCCCTGCTAAGTCACCTGTTTTAAACTTGGTTACCTGGTTTCCTGTACTGATAACACGGCCTACGATTTCATGACCGGGGATCATGGGATACATAGAACCGCCCCACTCGTTTCTTACCTGATGAATATCGGAATGACAAACTCCGCAATATAGTATCTCAATCTGCACATCGTGCGCTCCGGGTTCTCTGCGTTCAAACTGAAAAGGCGCCAACGGGGTGGTGGCTGACTGTGCGGCATACGCTTTAGTTGATATCATGAAATAATGATTTGATTGATTTAGTAAAAAAGTAAAAACACTTCAACAGCCATTTAGTTTAAAGAGATAACTAGCGGGTTCCACTCTCAATTCCGCTGATAAAGCGGTCAATAATCTCCGAAGTTCGCTGAGGTTGCACCATGTGGTAAAGGTGTTCGCGAAACAAATCATATTCATGATGATTGGTTACATCCATCACCTCAATGTTATCACCCTTGTAAATACGCGGAACAAATCGCGCCACGCCATCGCGCTCACTCTTTAATATCAATACCGGAATATTCAGTTTGGGCATATTCACCAGACCCTTCTGGTCATCAAACTGTTTGCTTTGCTCTAATGCTGAATGAGTTTGTATGGCAAACACCTTAGCGGGCAAACGATTGAGTGCACGCTCAATAGGAATACGGTTTAGATGAGGGAGAGAATCCATGTTAGTCATCAGGTACAATATCCGCTCTTTTGCAGCGGCCCAGATACGATCGCGCATGGAACTTTCTTTACTAATCAGCCAGTCAGACAACACTATACCGCGCTTACGCACACCGGCTTTTGAATCTAACGGAATGACTCCGCGCAGGGTTATCATCATGGTTTTGGCCGCCAGACCTTTAGTTAGAGAAAGTGCCGGAAGAATCACATTATCTAAAAAGCCGAGAATGGCATGTTTAGATTCTTCCCCAAAAAACGGATTAGCTCCAATGCGTCCGCGCAGATATTTCTTGACGGCCGGATATTGATTCAGCTCTCGGTCAATCATCATAAAATAGATGTTGCCCATAGAGTGGTCGTAGATATAAACAGGATGGCCGTTAGCACCAAAGTATTCTACCACCGCATTGATATTACTGGCTATGTGATGCGAGTATTCCGATGGAGGCAAATCGTTGGGAATAGAACCATAGTGCATGGCAGCGGCTATGTATAAGTGCGATGGAATGGTAGCCAGCAGTCCGTCAAAGGAGTTAAGACCTAAAAAGCCGTGTATCATAATCAACACCGGCAACTTCTCTTTGGCATTCGGCTTATAGGGGTTGGCGGTATCAATCCGTATCACGCTGGTGCCGTAAGGGGTTTCGCGGTTCACCTCAATCTGCGGCCAGGTAAGTGCCTTATCATCAATAAACACAGTCATGCGTTTACTTACATTAGGTATGTAACGTAAAAAACCAGGACTCTCCTTTTCGTGTGCATCTACGGCATACAGCCAAGCCAGCGGGCGTCTTTTATCAGCCTTGGTAGCTAAAAAGGCAATGCGTTTGGAGCGTTTCAAAAAGTATGGTGTGCCGGTCAGTTCTTTTTCCTTGCGGTTGTTCACCACCATAGCTATTTCAGTAGATTCAAATGCCTTTGAGTTACGCTCAATAGCCGCCACCCGCCCGGTGGGGTCACAAGCCAGAAAAACATAATCAAACCCTTCTTTATTGTACTCCTTTAAAAATGAAGCTACGGTTTGATTAAATTCTGCCGCATAAGTTTCCAGACTTTCGCGGTTAAAATTATAACCGATAATCTGACTGCGGGTAATGCGACCGGCCCGAAAAAGTTTCTTGACAAACTCGCGGGCATCTATAACACCTTCCAGATTCCGCTGTCGCTCCATAGGCGAGTTCACAAAGGTGTAAAGTATATTCTGCGGATTTTTCAGCTCACCGTAATGCTCCATTATATAACGGTATACTCCGGCAGGTGACTGTCCGTGCGACAGACCGACCATAAACTTATCACCTTTTTCTAAAGTACGGTTCGCATGTTTAATAAAATCGTTGCCTACTGCTTTTTCAAACTTATCGGTGGTTAAAAAGTATTTGGTTTCGGGTACGGCCGGGCTGATAGTTCCGTATGGGTTATGCTCGGTCTGGGGGGTATTCATATTCGCTTCTGTACTCATTATCGGGCTACCTTTTTAAAAAAATAGCGGGCGCTATATTGCAAAAAAATCAATTACCGCACATACCAACATAAATCATAGGTCGTTAGCGTTCAGCTGGGAGGGCTGTTAAAACTTCACATAAGTGCTGAAAATCTTAATGGCAATAGCCAACAGTATTACGCCAAAAAACTTCTTGATAGCAGCTAAAGCCGTGGTGCCTAGTTTATCCTCTATCCAGTTACTCGAAAGAAGCACCAGCAGCACGACCACTAAGTTGATTAAGATACCTACCAATATTTCTGTGGTATCGTACACGGAGCGGAGCGAAAGAATTGTGGTCAGCGTGCCCGAACCCGCAATTAGTGGAAAGGCCACCGGCACATAATTGCCCGAGCGGTGGTCATCTTCGTTGGTTCTAAACAGGTGAATGCCGAGTATCATTTCCATAGCCAGCACAAAAAGCACGATAGAACCTGCCAGTGCAAACGAACGCACATCTACACCCATAACACCCAGAAACTCTTCCCCCGCAAACAAAAAGAACACCATCAGTGCACCGCTGGCCAGAGTTACCAGCCAGGGGTTAAAGTTGGGCACCTTCTTCTTCACCGAAATAATAACCGGCAAACTGCCAATTACATCTATAACGGCAAACAGGGTGATGGTAACGGTGATAATAGATTTTATAAGTATCATGGCGCGAAGATAATTAATTACAAGGCCTCCATCTCTCGAGGGGGATTTGACTGCACCAAATTGAACTCAGAAAAGAACACAGCCCTATCGTATAAAAGCTTCGCCTCATCAGGTCTTTCGGCTTTGCTAGGCCCCTGGGCGTTGGAGATAACTATCCAATCGAAGCAAATCAGCGTAAGGGGGAAAAGCCATTTTTAAGCTATTTTGGAACAAAACAGGCCCAAAAGCTTCATTTGCTGCAACCCCTTACAGAGAGTTGGGTTAAAAAACTTCATTTACTGCAACTGCCTGCAACAGGTTGCCATAAAAGACTTTATTCGGTGCAACTCGCTGCAACAGGTGGCGGCAAAAGACTTCATTGGGTGTAACTCTCTGCAACAGGTTGTGGCAAAAGGCTTCATTGGGTGCAACTCCCTGTAAGGACGGAGGGCAAATGAAATTTTCGAACTTGCCGAGACCCTAAACACGGTTGGCGCTAATTTTTCCCGAATCCGATTGCTAGCAGCTGAGGCAATGAATATGTAGAGAAAAAGCCCATTTTAAAACCTTATTTAAGGAGATGAAAATGGAAGGGGCTTAATTCAGCAAAAAAAACACAGGTGGATTTCGCTTATTTCAAATACTCTATCTCCACTCTGCGGTTAGTGAGTGAGCCTGGGTGAGTCGGATCAAGCGGCTTTTCAAAACCCGCAGCATCTAAACCAACACTATAATAAATTCGCTCATGAGCAGCTTGAAACATAATGGCTTTCGCTACCATCGCCCTTTCTAAAGCCAGGCGCTTCGCCTCTTCGGCATCGGGCATTTGTTCAGTATAACTGTGCATCACCACCTTGTCCGCATTTCGGCTGATACTCACCGCCAGAGCAGATAACTCATCTACCACTTTAGTATCAGCAATATTGCCGGCTGAATCTAACTCAAAACGAAATACAATACGCTTTTGTTCTTCTACAACGTTCTGCGGCTTGTTACTACAAGAGGCTAGAAACAACAGAAGAAAGACAGCACTGGTAAAAGCGAATTTGTTCATACTCTAAAAGTAAAATTATCATCCAATAAGGAGAATTACCGTGGGAACTAATCTACCTCTATCAATTAACAAGTAAACAACAATCATTACCATTACCCCTACAACTGATACCTTGGCAACGGTTCCATATCCTGCGAGGCAAATTCACCTTTCAGATATTTATAGTGCGCAGCTATGGCAATCATAGCGGCATTATCAGTACAGTATTCAAAGCGGGGGATATGTGTAGGCCAGCCATGCTTTTCACCCAGTTGCTGAAAACGCAGCCGCAGTTCTGAATTAGCCGACACACCACCCGCCAGAGCAATTTCTTTTACCTGGTAATGCTTTGCTGCTTTCTCTAGCTTTTTAAGCAGTATGTCAATAATAGTCTTTTGAATAGAAGCGCAAAGGTCGCGCAGATTTTCCTCTACAAACTGCGGATTCTTACGCACTTCTTTTTGCAGAAAATAAAGAATAGAAGTTTTAACCCCGCTAAAAGAAAAATCGAGATGAGCTATTTGCGGCTCGGCAAAAGTAAAACGTAGTGGATTGCCTTCCTTCGCATACTGGTCAATCAGCGGCCCACCGGGATAAGGCAGCCCCAGCAACTTAGCCGATTTATCAAAAGCTTCACCCGCTGCATCATCAATGGTTTCGCCTACTACCTCCATCTCTAAATAATCTTTCACCAGCACCAATTGCGTATGTCCGCCCGAAACAGTGAGGCACAGGAAAGGGAACTTGGGGTGGTTATCAATAAAATGCGACAGGATATGTGCCTGCATGTGGTTCACCTCAATCAGCGGTACATTTAAAGCCATAGCAAAAGCTTTGGCAAAGCTAACCCCCACTAACAAAGAGCCGATTAAACCCGGACCGCGCGTAAAGGCAACTGCATTGATTTCTTCTTTGGCAATACCGGCTTGCAGGATAGCCAAATCAACTACCGGCACAATGTTTTGCTGATGCGCTCGCGAAGCCAGTTCAGGCACCACACCTCCCCATAATTCATGCACCTTTTGGCCGGCAATGATGTTGGCAAGAATTTTGGCATCTTTGCTCACAGCAGCTGAGGTGTCATCGCAGGAAGATTCAATAGCCAGAAGCGTTATGCTCATGGCGCGAAAATAGAAATTGAACCGATTAACAAAGCTTATACTTCAATTGCTTTGTTAAATGAAATATTACACCTTGTCTGCTGTTAAAAGAGAAGAGAACTAAACAAACAGGATTGGCTAAACGCATTTTTAAAATTCTTCTTACTGTTTTTCTGGCTCTGTTCGTGTTATCGGGAGTACTGATGGTGGTGCTAAGATACCCCACTGTTCAAACCTGGCTGGCCCAGAAAGCTACCAGCGTTTTGTCCAACCGTCTGCACACGAAAGTATCTATCGAGCGGGTTGAAATTTCCTTCTTCAATAAAGCCGACCTGGTCAACTTTTACTTGGAGGACTTGAACAAAGATACACTCATTGCTGCCGGCTCACTGCAAATAAAATTTCGCCTTTTCAGCCTGCTTGATAAAAACATTTCTGTCAGTAAAATAGGATTGGATGGAGCCGTGGTGCATCTGCATCGTGATTCTACCGGCAAGCACATGAACCTCACCGATCTGTTCAAATCTTCACAGACCACCAAACCTGTTGCCGATACGGCTATTAAACCCTTTACCTGGAATATTAACCTGGATGAACTGGCTCTGACAAAAACCGATTTCCGTTATCTGGATGAAAAATCGCACACCGATGTAAAAGTGTTTGTTCCCTCCCTTTCCATGGATTTGAAGAGTGTTTCTATAAACAACAAGAAGATTGCAGTGCGGTCGGCAGTGATTGACGGTGCGGATGTTTCGGTAGACTTGCTGAAGCGTCCTATGGGTCCGCCCGATGACTCTATTATGCATGTGCAGTTCATGGTAGGCGGATTGCAAGTAAACTTCGAAAAATTTGCTTTAACCAATACGCACTTTCGTCTCACCGATCATAACAACGATACCATTCTGCCCAAAGGCATAGATTTTAAACACCTGGACATTACCGGCATCAACCTATTGGCTGAAAACGGAAGTGTAGAAGGTGACAGTGTAGTGGCACAGGTAACTAAACTTACAGCTAAAGACCGCTCCGGCTTCGAGTTAAAAAATCTGACTACCACAGCTCGTGTTTCAGTAACTGATATCACCCTGAAAAACCTGGATTTGCTAACCGCCAATAGTCATATCAAAGATTATTTGAGTTTTCAGTTCAGTGTCTTCCACGATTTTAAAAATTTCCTGAATGCAGTTCGTATTAATGCCGATTTAAAAACGTCAAAAGTGTCGTTCAAAGACTTGAATTACTTTATTCGGAAGTTAGACAAGGTAGAGCATAATACACTCACCATAACCGGTAACATTGAGGGTCGCATCAACAACCTGAAAGCACGTAATTTTGATATAAAGGGAGGAAAAAGCACTGTTTTTAAAGGTGATTTTTATGCTCGTGGTTTACCCGATATTTACGAGACATCTCTCAACCTGAAAGTAGACCGTGTTGCTACCACAGTAGCCGATATTCAGCAGTTTTATTCCGGCCTTAAAATTCCGACTAACATTAACAGCCTCGGGCTTATCTACTATTCCGGTCGATTGGACGGCTTCCTTACGGACTTTGTTTCAAATGGCAAACTGGTAACGGCCATAGGCTCAGCCACCACCGATGTGAACTTTAAATATGATAAAAAGAAAAACAAGTCAGCTTATAAGGGGAATCTTTCATTAAACAATTTCGATCTATCCAAGTTTTTTAACGATACCACCAACATGGGCAAGGTATCTCTCACCACCAAGATAAACGGTGGCGGACTTACACTGGAAAGCCTACATGCCGAACTGGATGGCAACGTGAATAGTATTGTACTTAAAAACTATGAGTATAAAGACATCAAGATTGATGGCTTTGTAATAAGAAAATCATTCAACGGATTGCTGCAGATACACGACCAGTATCTGGATATGGACTTCAATGGCCGGGCTGATTTATCGAAAGAAACACCCCAGTTTAAGTTTGATGCGAATATTCAGCGGGCACTGCTGAAAGAGTTGAATCTAAGTAAATCTGATTTCAGAATATCGGGCAAACTCAAATCAGATTTTATAGGAAGTAAAATTGACGACATACTAGGTTCTATTAACCTGAAGGATGTAGTTTTAAAACGAGATACTGTAACTGCCCGCATTAAATATCTGAATCTGGATACCAAACTGTTATCGAACCAGAAAAAAGAAATAAAACTTAACTCAGATTTTGCGGAAGCCGAACTGGAAGGAAACTTCACAGTAAAAGAGTTACCCGGAGCGCTCCTCACTTTTGCCAAATACACTTTTACAAAAGACTATCAGGATACCTCGCATATATCTCCACAGAACTTCTCGGTAGATGCCAGGATTTTTGAACCGGGTAGTTTAACACAAATAATTCACCCCAAGTTTTTCCTTATCCGTAATTCGCACATACAGGGTAATTTCAATAGTGTGGCCCATCAGGTAAATATAACCGCTTCCATACCCGAGATAAGATTTGCCGATTACAATGTCCGGAGAATTGACCTCAAAACCCATTTTGAAAACGGCACATTCAACTTTGCAACCACGGTAGACAAGGTGTATAATGCAGATAGTTTAATGATGGATACCGTTAGTATAGTGTCGCGTACCATGGAGAACAAAGATGTTTACTTCAATGTATTGGTGACTGATAAGAAAAAATACAACTACGCCAACATTACAGCAATGCTGACCCCGTTGAAAGGTCAGGCGTTGATCCGGCTAAGTCCTTCCGATGTTAAGCTGGCCAATTATAACTGGCATTTTGACGAAAACAATTCGATACTGGTTGACGGCAAAAAAGTAACTACTCAAAATCTTGTTTTTCGCTCATCCGATGAAGCCATCTACATCAATAGTTATCTAAAAAATGATACCTCCACTTCCATTAAACTGACCTTGGATAATACCGATATAAGTGACTTCACCGGCATTTTTACCCAGAAGATAAAAGATATGCACGGAGCCATGAACGGTAAGTTGGTGGTAGAAGATATTTTCTACAAACCGCTGATTTTTGCCGATGTGGTATTGAATGAGTTTACTATTGGAAAAGAACTGGTGGGTGATATAAATGTGGAATCACGGTTAGATGAAACAGGTAAAAAGATACTCCTGTACGCCTCGGTTAAAAGCAGCAACCTCAACCCCGATTACCGTAACTTTATTGAAGCCTCGGGTTATATCTCTATAGATGCCGCCAACCCCGGATTGAAGATTGATTTAGACGCCCCAAAAATAGGATTGAACTTTTTGAACTATCGGTTCTTTGAGAAGTATGTGAAAAATTGTCGCGGTTTTGCCACCGCCAAAGCTTCCGTAGTGGGCACTTTGAAAAAACCTATCATACTGGGCGAAGTCAATCTGTATAAAGATACCGTAACTGTATCTTTTCTAAATACTACTTACCATATCAATAGCCTGAGTGCCAAACTGGATGAACATGGCTTCAACTTTGGGAACTTTACTATTTACGATATCCGAGACAGTTCAATTTACGGCAGTGGAAGAATTAACCACGAAAGCTTCAAGCAATTTGCCTTAGACCTGAAGGTAACAACACCAAACGGTCAGTTTATTAATACCACCGAAAAAGAAAGCCCAGGCTTTTACGGAGTGGCTTACGGCAAAGGAAATGTTACTTTCTCGGGGCCCATTAGCAGTCCGATTATTAAAGCCTATGCCTTGACCAAACCAGGCACTTATTGCAAACTACCTATTAACTCATCGTATGAGATTAACCGCTATGGCTTTTACAAGTTTGTAGACCATGAACCCAAAACGAGTGCCGCCATTATTAACCCGAGTTTAAAATTGAATGGTGTAAACTTTACGCTGGAAATAGATGCGACCCCCGATGCCCGTATGGATATTGTACTCGATCCTACAGCCGGTGATGTATTAACTACTTATGGGCGGGGCAACCTGAAGATTGAAATTCCAAAGAATGGAAACACAACCATGTATGGAACCTACGAAATTGAAAGAGGCAGCTACTTGTTTACACTACAAAATATAGTCAACAAACGCTTCGAAATTAACAAAGGTAGTAGTATCAATTTTACCGGTGAAGTAAGCAAAGCAACACTGAATGTAAATGCATTATATGAAGTAAGAAGCTCGGTGAGTGATTTGATTGATGACTTAATTAATAATGGAACTTCAACTACAAATACCGGTACGTCTCAAAATCAATTAGCAGCTACAGCCCGCAGTCGCATTCCGATTAAACTGATGCTTAACCTGACGGGCATACTTGAAAAACCAACTATTGCTTTCGATATCAAGGCCCTTGATCCGGATCCTACTATTAAAAGTTATGTAGAACAAAAACTGGCTTTACTAAAGAGTAACGAAAACGAAATGAATAAACAGGTATTCGGACTCTTGGTAATGAATCGTTTTCTACCTGCACCCAGTACCACAGCTACCACTTCAGTGGGCAATTACATTGGTGGAACAGCCGCCAATACCGTGAGCGAATTCCTTTCTTCTCAATTGAATAATTACCTGAACAACCTGCTTAGCTATACCGGAAACGATGCACTAAAAAATCTCGATATCAATATTGGTTACCGGCAATACGACCAAACGACCGTACAGACGGACGCCAACGGAAATATACTGCCCACTACCAACGATACCCGCAGAGAACTTAAACTGGCTTTGGAACAACGATTGCTCAATAACCGGCTGACGATTAATGCAGGTGGAAATCTTGATTTTGGTAACTCCACAGTAGTAGAAGGTTCTAACGGAGGCAGCAAAGCAGTTATACCAACCGGAGATTTTCAGATTCAATATGCCCTGACCCCTGATGGGAGATGGAGTGCAAAAGCATTCAACCGAACCAATTACGATTACTATAATAGCAGAAACACCAATCGTACAGGTATAGGACTCTCGTATCGTCAGGAGTTTGATAAGCCGTCAGAGCTTTTTGTTCGGAAAAAGAAGAAAAGTTCTAAAAAGAAAGAAGCCGGTAAACCAACCGAATCTCCTAGGTAATTTATCCTGTCACAGGTATGTTAAGCAATAGTTAACATACTCACTTCAAATCAAACAATTATTTAACCTTCCCGAAACTTTGGGAAACACGTGTCGAGGCACTTTTGCGCCATCTTAAAACAAAGACACATGAACAAAACACTAATTCAAAAATTGCTTATGGCAATTGCAATGGTTTTTACCCTGACGGTAAATGGCGCTAACATTAACGTAACTGGTGATATTACCGTAAACACAAGTTGGACAAACAACAACAATTACATCATTTACGGTGATATTATCGTCAAGTCGGGTGTAACATTAACTATTCAGGAGGGAACAATCATACGAGGTGATAAAACAACGCTAAGTCGATTAGTTGTTGCCATTGGCGGTAAACTAATAGCACAAGGCACTCCTGAACAACCCATTGTATTTACATCTAATCAGCCAGCCGGCTCTCGCGCTCGTGCCGATTGGGCAGGGTTAGCCATTTGCGGACAAGCTCCGGTAAACTTTAAAGACGGAAGCGGCAACTCTATTCAGGGACGTTTAGAATGCGGCACAACCACCGACTACGATTATGGTGGCAATGTAGTCGATGACAGCTCAGGTGTAATCAGCTATGTTCGTATAGAATATGCCGGATACGTATGTGGCACTAACAGCGAGTTGAATAGCTTAACGTTAGGTGGTGTTGGTAACAGAACCAGAATTGACCATGTAATGGTAAGTTACGGTCAGGATGATGGCTATGAATTTTTTGGCGGAACGGTAAATGCTAACCATATCGTTTCTTTCGGAAGTCGTGATGATGACTTTGATACAGATAATGGCTACAGCGGCAAAGTTCAGTATGGCTTAATTGTTCGTGTTGATACCATTGCTGACCAGGGTGATATTTCCAATGCATTTGAATCTGACAACGATGCAAATGGTACATATAACGATCCATACACCAAAGGTGTTTTCTCCAATGTTACTGTGGTTGGCCCTGCGGCAACTACGTCTTCTAACATTGATGCTAAATATGGTTGGGCTGCCCGTTTAAGAAGAAATAGCGGCTTGAATATTTTCAACTCGCTTTTTATCGGCTACAAAAGAGGATTACGTATTGAAGGGACTTCAACACAAACTAAAGCAACATTCGATACTCTTGAGTTTAAGAATAACATTATTGCCGGTTCTAAAGAACAGTATTATGAAACTGCCTTTGACAGTCTTTATCTGTTAGCTCAATCATCTAACACCATTATTCGCGGCAATGCTAACGATACCGTTAACCTGGTTTCACCGTACGGCAATCCCGATAACTTTAACTTTTTACCGCAATCAGGCTCTCCTGCATTAAGTGGTGCAAGTTTTTCAAATCCTAAATTGAACGGATTATCTTCTACTACTTACAGAGGCGCTTTCGGAAACGAAAACTGGGCTACCTGTTGGGCAGAATTCAGTCCGCAAAATGAAGATTACACAGCCGGGCCCATCAACTATGGCTACACAGCGTCTATCGCACCATCGGGTAGCACTACTTTTTGCGCTGGTGGCAGTGTGGATTTAGCTGTAAATACCAATGCATCGGGAGCTACATACCGTTGGAACGATAACTCAACCAGTTCAACACTTACAGCTACAACCGGAGGCACTTATACCGTAACCGTAACCAGTGCCCGTGGATGTACTCAGGTTGTAACACAAACGGTAACAGTTAATAGCAATCCGGCAAATCCGCAAATTACGGCATCTGCACTTTCATTCTGCACGGGCAGCAATGGTGTTCAGCTTTCCTCATCAGCATCTAATAGTTACTCATGGAGTAATAGCTCTACCAACGATACCATTACTGTAACCAATCCAGGTTCATACAATGTAACCATTACCGATGCAAATGGATGTTCAGCTTCAGGCATAGCCGTTCAAATTACAGAAAACACTCCGGTAGTAGCTGTAGTATCTGCCAACGGAGCAACCTCTTTCTGCTTAGGTGATTCTATTGAGATTACTGTAAACAACCAGAACAGTTTCAACACCTTTGTTTGGAGCAATAACTCAAACAACGATACCATTACTGTATATGCAACCGGAAATTACAACGTAACAACTACCGATGCCAATAACTGCAGCGCAGTTTCTAACACCATTACTACAAACGTAAGTAATGCTCCTACACCTACCATTTCTGCCGGAGGAGCCATTACCTTCTGCGATGGAGACTCAGTAACATTAACTTCATCAGCAGGCGATAGCTACTTGTGGAGCAACTTTGCCACCACACAGTCTATTACTGTGATAGATTCAGGAAGCTACAGCGTAGTAGTAACTAACAGCAACGCCTGCAATGGTGTAGGAGTTTCAAATTCCATAACAGTAGATGTCAATCCACAGCCCGCAGCTTCATTTACACAGGCAGCACAGGGTTCATCTTATACCTTGGCATTTACTAATACATCAGCCGATGCTACCACTTACAATTGGATTTTTGGCGATAACCAATCGTCAACATCACCTAGTCCGGTACATACTTACACTCAAAACGGTACATATACCGTAACTCTTACTGCCTCCAACGGAACTTGTACCGATGAAACCACTCAGATAATAACTATTACAGGAGTTGGTTTTGAAGAAATATTAAGCAATATTCAGGATGTTCGTTTATATCCAAACCCGAATAGTGGTCTGGCTACATTGGAAATTAACACCACCATGAATGTTGAAGCAACTATCATTATCTCAGATATCACTGGTCGTCAGTTAATGACTACCAACAGAGAATTGACCGGTGGAACCAATACAATGACCATACACACCAATGAATTTGCAGCCGGAATTTACTTTGTTACAGTAGCCAATGGAACAGAGCACAATACTATTCGAATGACAGTTAGTAAATAATCTTTCCTCTTAGTTTTTTTAGGTTAGGCCGCCTCGTATAAACACGAGGCGGCTTTTTTATGAGATAGAATTCTACTGTAGCTTCACATAATGAAGTACTCCCAAAGAATCATTGTATTCACCGGTTAAAACGCCCCTGTTAAACAAGGCATGAGCATACATCAGCATCCGTTTATCATCGGCAAATTCCATTTTCCAGTTGGTTCCTTTCTTTATTTCGGCAGCCAGTGTTTTAAAACTCACTTCCTTTTCCAACAGAGCCATTTCAGCGGGGGTATAATTATCTATACCCAGAATCTGCAAAGCATCCGGATTTTTAAACTCAAACAAACGGGCATCATTATCTAGTAATTTCTGCTCCACTACCATCATTTCCTGTATATCAAAATGAAGCTTTATCTCTTTATGCAAAGCGGAACGCAGAAAAGCTCCCTGTGTGCATAGTTCCCGTTCTGTTCCAGATATAGCATCTACCTGACGGATGACAACAAAATACTGAAACTGGCTTTTATTTTTTACCGCAGCGTAATAAAGCGGATAAACATCTACAGGCTTCTCTCCACCAAAAGAGGTAAACAGAATAAACGAGAAAAAGCATACAGTAAGCAGAACTTGAGAAGATATTACACGCATAACAACCAGTTAGTTGAAAAGCGAAAGTGTAGAACTATTCCGAGAAAATCAATCAGCCGATAATACAGGCCAAACCGCCAAACAGTCCCATAGCTCCGGCACTGGTCATGCCATATAAGGCAAAGTTAAATGACCCGTGATTATGTGAGAGTAACAAGGTAAGTAAAAAGCCAACCACACATAGTATAGCACCGGTAGCCACCAGCAGCATGCCTATTTTTTTTCTTTTCTCATAGCAAAGTTGCTTAAACCGATTGTATATGGCAGCCGAAGCAGCCTCATCAAATCCGTTATCAGCCAGATAAGAAGTAACAAATTTCTCCTGACGTCCTTCCTCGAAAAATTTTTGAGCAAGTTCCGCCTGCTCTTCGCTAAGTGTAATCTGTGACATAGGTTTTGTGTTAGGTGTAATTTAAAATTAAATAAATTATCCGGTACCGTCAAAACCTTGGAATGTCAACCATAAATTTCGGCCGGGAATCATTTTCAGGTATAGAAATATTTTTTTCTAATCCGCATACTAAAATTTCACAACGCTGCGTTAAATATTCAAATACAGACTTATGAAGAAGAACTACCTCACCAAATCCCATGCTTATGACACCCAACATCAGGCAGGTAGTTTTTCTTATCACCACCGTGCTGCTGCCGGCACTTCATCTTTGCGCCCAATCATTGGGGCAGCTCAAATTAGCTGACAAAATTTTCTATGAAAAACAGGGAGGCAATTTCTCGTTGGGTATGCGGAACACCATCAGCATGTTTAACGATGGTGACCCGCGATCTGTAGGAACCGGTGCTGGCGGCCACTTCCGTTTACAACTGGTTAACCGGGTAAACACCGAATGGTATGCCGACATTTTCATGAGCAATATCCGTAACAAAGCCCACCGAACCGACTATCACATTGGGTGGAGTGTAATGTATTACTTGATAGACCCCAAAGGCTTTGAAAGGAAATTCACTCCGTATGTTGTAGCCGGTCACTGTTTTGATGAAACCGTCATCAAGATAAATGGAGAAGGTGCATCAAAGGGTGCCCGGTTCAGTTCAGAAGTACAGGGAGGAATTGGCTGCCATTATAATGTAACTCCCAAGTTTGATATATCAGTTACCGCCCAATATGGTTTTCACTTAGGTAAAGAACTTGACCTGGTAGAACATGCCGATGGCACCATAACTATTGAGAAACAAAGTAATGCCGGCTGGGAAGGCCACCTGATGATAAGTATTAGTGCTAACTATAAAATATTCAAGATATGGAACCGCAAAAAATAAAAGGATGCCTGCCTTGCGCAGAAGGCATCTGCCGCATCAAAATCATTTTCCTTTTTATTGTTTTGTCTGCTTCTGTAAGTCAGCAGATTTTTGCCCAACGTATTTGGGAAGTGAGAAAGGGATGTGTGAGAACACAGGGAAATCTGGGAGGCGGCTACCTCTTTTCGCAAAAAGCTGTTTCCGCTTATGTGAATGGTGAAATGGAGTTGTTCTTTGATGACCGTTTTGCTTACACGGGAGCTTTATGTGTTTCGTTTCTCACAAACCGAAAAAATGAAGACGGCCTAAAAGCAAACCATGCTTTGTTTGCAGGAGCAAACTACCACTTCTTAAAACCTCAACGTTGGGACCCTTATATTGGTTTAACACCGGGAGTTGGTTTGGTAAGAGCCGCTTACCGAAATGGCGATGAATTGAAGAAAACACCATTTACCCTGGCTCCGCTCATATCCGCGCAGATTGGCTGCAACTTCTATGTGTGTTCATTCCTTCACTTTTTCGTGAAAGTTCAAGGTGTTGCCGGACAGATGTTCAGCACTATGCCAACTTCCCAGCGTTTAGATGAAATGAAGTTTATGGGCGGCATGGGTTGGAACCTGCGTTTATGGAAACCCAAAGTGAGAGACACCTGGGGAAAGCAAAAAAGTTAGGACAACTTGATTTCTCCATACAGGCGCAGAGGTAACTCTGCGCTTTTTTTATGCCTGAACTAAATCAGCTGGTAGTATAATGCGGAATATTGTACCACTATCCTCGGCATCTTCTATCTTTATTTTCCCTCCCATAGACTCTACAATTTTTTTGCAGATGGCCAGCCCTATTCCAGACCCGCTGGTGTCACTTTGTTTATGAAGCCTGCGGAAAATCTGAAATGCCTCCTCCCGTAAATGGCGCGGTATACCTATCCCGTTATCGGTTACAGTAATTTCCACCGTATTCTTTCTTCGGGTAGAAGATATATGAATTAGAGGCACTTCGCTTTTATTATACTTAATACCGTTAGCTATCAGGTTTTGAAACAACTGAAGCATTTGTGAGCGGTCAGCCATAATTACAGGCAGAGTATCTAGTTTAATTACTGCACTTTTTTCGTTAATCAGGGCTTCCAAATTCAGCTTAATCTCTTCAATCAAATTGCTAAGTTTAAGTTTAGCGATAATCGGATTGGCATCCACTTTAGCTAACCGAAGAAGATCCTGAATTAGTTGATCCATGCGTTTAGCACCATCCTGCACAAATCCAAAAAATTCAGATTCCTGTTCATTAATACGCTCACTCATGCTTTTGCCTAAGAGATTTATATAAGCAGTAATCATTCGTAAAGGCTCTCGAAGGTCATGCGAAGCCACATGGGCAAACTGTTTTAACTCATTGTTAGATACTTCTAGTTTCTGCACGTACTGCTGTATCTCTTCATTCTTTTCGCGAAGCAGTTGCGATTCTTTTTCTTTCAATTCTGTCTCAAACTCATTCTTGGTACGGGTTAATGCATTAGTCTTTTCATTATCAAAAAAGAATTTAAGGCATTCAATATATTTCTCCTGATACTCATAAGCCTTCATGTGGTTACCCATGGCGGCAAGCACCCGCGATTTATACTTGTATATTTCAGATAGTTCTTTCTTATTATCCAGACGAAGCATGATAGCTTCTGCCTCGCTGATATTTTCAAGACTCCTCTCACTTCGGTGAATGAAAAAATAAGCCTGCCCCAACTCAAATTTCACCATACCAAATTCAAACAACATGCCGTTTGATTCAAAAAAACTCAAGGCGCTGTTCAGATAAGCAAAAGACTTTTCAGTTTCACCTGTTTTAACCAGCAATAGTCCAAGATTTGCTTTTGAAAGAGCAATACTGTAGGGTTCATTACTTTCCTGAACCAGCAACAGAGCGGCATTCAGATATTCTACCGCGCGCGGAAAATCACTTTTACGTTCAAACAACTGGGCATATGCCACATAGCAATTTGAAAGCGGGAATTTCTTGTCCTGTTTTTTATAAATGGCAATAGCTTTCTCCAGATATTCTTCCGTTTCAATATTCAGTTCAGAAGAGCTGAGCAAGACCGACAAGTTATAATAGAACGAAGCCAGAAAAGTCTCCTCACTGGGATTCAAAGCCGCTTTTGTTTCCAGACACTTGAGTCCTTTCAGATAACTATCCTGAGAGGAAAACAAATCACCTTTCAGTTGATACGAATTACCCAGAGTCATCAACAGTTTGTATCCGACAGCAGCATAATCCTCACTGTTCATCGAATTGACTGCAGCATTCAAATGGCGGATAGAGCGGTCGTAATTATTTTCAATAAAACAATCGTAGTATGCCTGCAGATACTCCACCAAAATCAATTGACGAGTATCCTCGGTTTGCTCGGCAATTTCTTTAGCCTTGATAATAGTTTCAGAGGCCTTCGAATTTCTGCGATCACATAACCGCTCGGTATCAATTACCAGTTGATCAAACTCTCTGATTTGTTCGGCTGTGATGCGTTGCATACTTTATGAAAAGAGGCTGATAATAGAAGATTCAGCCCTTAGTTATTCTGACTGTAAGAGACCCGCAGCCATTGAGTTCCGTTCCACATCAGTACCAGTACGGCACCATTGGTCAGGTCTACAGGGCTTCCTGAATTACCAATATTGATGTTGGCAGAATTCTCAAACCGTACCCCGTTAGAAGCAGATGCCAATCCCTGTAAATAAAGAATTTGCCCCAGGAAATTACCCGGGCTTAGTTTCATCACCGCACTGGAAGGGGTTACGGTTGATGGCACCACCACATTACTGGTTGTACCCACTACAATACTATCATTTCCTGTAACCGGGTGGAAAGTATTTTCTGCTAATGCAACAGAACCTGCTGTTTCAGCATACATTGCATAAGGAACACTAACTAACTGAGATGTTCCCATATCGGTAAAATTGAATCCTCCGGTAATATCTGCCTCTACCTGGAGGTAATGTGTTTTTTGTCCCCATTTAATATTGCTGAAACTACCCGAAACAATGCCTCCTCCGCCAATAACCACGGTAAAAATTCCCTGAGGAGTAGTAATCACCGAATCAGATTCGCGATAAACCATGGGACCGTTTATACTGTCCGAATGAATCGTTAGACGAACATTCACTGCCTGATTAGGTACAATATTACCGCTGCTGTTACGTACCACCGCCTGGTAATTAATCCCCTGCGGAGCTCCGGCCATAGCGTTCATACAAAAAAGAAATACCAGCAGAAAAGCTAGTAAGCGGGAGGGAAAAATCACTTTTTGAATCATCATAAAAGTTTAGGTTTAAAGATGTTGACTTGGTTGATTTAGATTAAATACTGATTATACGGAGGTTTTCCATTTTGGTTATAAACTGAAAATAAAGGAAAATAAAATACCCCACCAACTTGCTATCTTCACCGCCTTAAATTTAAATACCAGCATATGTCACAAATTGCCACTATTGAAAAAAGAGAGAACGGAGTAGCCATTGTTTGGCTCGACCAGCCGAATGAAAAAATCAATAAAGTATCCTTAGCCTTTGTAGAAGAAATAGACCAACTGTTTCAAACACTGGAGGCCGATAAGGATGTAAAGGCTGCGGTTATTATCAGCAAAAAGAAAGACTGGATTGCCGGTGCCGACATCGATATGTTCGGCAACGTAAAACAGAAAGGTGACTTTATACAGTTTACCCGTAACGGACATGAATCTTTATCACGTTTGGAAAAAAGCTCTAAGCCTGTAGTGGCTGCCATTAACGGTGCCTGCTTAGGGGCGGGAACCGAAATAGCTCTGGCCTGTCATGGTCGTATTGCCAGTGATGACAAAGCTACCCATTTAGCTTTACCTGAAGTAATGTTAGGGCTGCTGCCCGGTGGTGGTGGTACTCAGCGGCTACCTCGCTTAATTGGCATTCAAAAAGCATTAGACATGATGCTTACAGGCAAAAAAATTTATGCAGGCAAAGCCAAAAAAATTGGTTTGGTAGATAAAGTAACTACCAAAGAAAGTTTGTTGAATGCTGCCATGGATTTTGCCCTGCAACTGGCTAAAAAACCTCTGGTGCGCGAAGACAAACGTGAATTCATGGAGAAACTGCTGGAAAGCAATTCCCTCACCCGCGGTGTTATTTACCGCAAGGCTAAAGAGATGGTGATGAAACAAACGCAGGGTAACTACCCGGCACCACTACGTATTCTTGAGTGTGTAGAGGCGGGTATGGAAAACGGTATGAAAGCCGGACTGGATGCCGAAGCTACCAAGTTTGAAGAACTGATTCTTACCAACGAAAGTCGTCAACTGATTCGTATTTTCTTTAACATGACCGAGAAGAAGAAGAACCCGTATGCAGCCGACTTGATTAAATCAACCGATAACATTGCTATGGTAGGTGCGGGCTTTATGGGTGCGGGTATTGCACAGGTAAGCGCAGCAGACGGCATTAATGTGTTGCTGAAGGATATTAAAGAAGAAACCATTGCTCAGGCCAAGCAGACTATTTATAAAGACTACGCCAAGAAGATTAAGCGCAAAACCATGAGCGCGCCCGAGGTAGATGTAATTATGAACCGCGTACAGGGCACACTGGATTACAGCGGCTTTAAAAAGGTAGATATTATTGTAGAGGCTGTGTTTGAAGAAATCAAATTGAAACAACGCATTGTGGCCGACTGCGAAGCGGCCTCCCGCCCCGATACTATTTTTGCCAGCAACACCTCGGCTTTACAAATTTCGCACATAGCCGAAAAAGCTTTGCGCCCCGAGAATGTAATTGGTATGCATTACTTCAGCCCGGTGCCAAAAATGCCTTTACTGGAAATTATCAAGACCCCTAAAACTGCCGACTGGGTAACAGCTACCTGTTTTGAACTGGGTATACGCCAAGGCAAAACGGTGATAGTGGTGAACGATGGCCCCGGCTTTTATACCACGCGCATATTGGCCCCATACATGAACGAATGTTTCCTATTGCTTGAAGAAGGCTGTGAGGCCTCCATGATAGACACCGCCATGAAGCTTTGGGGGTTCCCCGTTGGGCCGGTGACCCTACAAGATGAAGTAGGCATTGATGTAGGTGCCCATGTGATGAAAGGCGAGCTGGCCGAAATGGCCAAACAACGCGAAGGCCACCGCACCAATGATGCCATTGTGAAAATGTTTGCCGATGGTTACCACGGTAAAAAGAACCAGCGCGGCTTTTACAAATACGATGAAAAAGGCAAGAAGCGTGGCATTAACGAAGACATCTACAAATACTTTGGCAACCCAACCCGCAAAGAGTTTACCATTGAAACCATACAAAACCGCATGGGCATGATGTTCGTGAATGAGTGTTTGTATTGCTTGCAGGAAAACATTATTGAAAACCCGACCGATGGCGATGTAGGAGCTATATTTGGTTTGGGCTTCCCTCCTTTTACAGGCGGGCCTTTCCGTTATCTCGATACCAAGGGAGCTGATAAAGTATTAGCCCTGATGGATGACCTGGCCGCTAAATACGGTGCCCGCTTTAAAGCCGCTCAGATATTGAGAGACTATGCGAAGGAGGGGAAGAAGTTTCATCAGAGTTAAAAATCATATCGGTTGATGAATACCCTGACCACTAAGAAAACGAATAGTTGTAATCAGAAAAACATAACGCTGAATTTGTGGGGGATATGTTTATTTTTTGCAGTTTGTTTCCTTCTTGGTTGTGAAGAGAAAGCGAAACTCCCGGCAGGGTATATAGCAGAAACTAATATTTCCGAAGATTCCATTGTTAGTAGGGTTGCTATGTTTTTGGATAAGTTTCAACCTGATTCTGCCAAACCATTGATTGCACTTTTAATGCAAAAGCGAGGTAAAATGGATGGCCAGCTGTATATGATGCGAGGCGAGTTGTTCATTGTAGATAAAAGATTAGATGATGCCCGTGCCGATTTTCAAAAAGCTGTTTCTATGGCTTACAAAAAACAAAGAGCCAATTGCAACATAGCGATTACCTACATTATGGAGGATCAAACCGATAAAGGACAATTGTATTTGGATTCTTGTCTACTTGTTGACCCAAATGACAGAAAAGCTGTAGAAGCAGTAAAGAGAATTAGAGAAAACATATCAAATCATGAATAATAACCATTCGCAGAGTTGGTGTCCTTAGCATGTCTTTCGGCTCTGCGAAGACCTTGCGCATGGTTAGCGCTAATCTTCCGTAGGGTCCCGAAGCGGAGACATAGCGAGGACTAATCTATCATCTCCAATGGTAAGCCTCCCGCTACAAATATCCAGTATAAACGTGCTGTCTACCACAGATAGGTATACATCCATTGGGTAATAGCTTGGGTAATGGTTTGTTCGTATACGTTTTGGGGGCCATAAACATAATGTCCGGTATTGGTCAACACCCGGTAAATTGAAACACTCCCACCCTTCTACCCTCATTAAAGCCAAACTACTTTAAGGTACTAAAAATTCCTTCCATCACACATCAGCCTTTGGTGCCGTTTGTTTTTACTATACTAGCACAGACCAAACCTAAGACTCATGTATCGCCTCCGCTTTCTTTATGTTATTATCAAAAGCCTGCTGAGCAAACCCAAAGGCTTGCTCGATGATTTTGAACTACACTTTACAGCCCTGCCGCTGATTGACACCGACTACACTCGTCTGTTTACCCAAACCTATGCGCTGTATATGGGTTTGGCCCGATGGAATTTTCTGTTCAACTCCGAGTTTAAAAATGTAGCGCTCAAAAAAGCCTGGGTGCCTGTAACCACGGCCGAAACTATTACCTACAAAAAATCGGTGAAGGCTTTTGACCGCGTTACTTTGCAAACCCGACTGCTGCACTGGAACGAGCATCGCTTTTATCTGGAACATGTGTTTTATGTAAAAGGGCAGGTTTGTGCCCACACGTATATCGAAGGTCTGGTGCGCAGCCCCAAAGGTCACTTGAAACCCACCGAAGTATTTCAAGAATTGGGTGTTTTGCGCCAATCGCCCCCGCTGCCCGAAAAGATAAAGGGTTGGGTGGAATCGCTTCAGGTGAAGTGATAGTATCGGAGTGGAAACTTTAAATCGAGTTCGAAAAAGTGCTTAGCGAATTCGTCATAGGGCCGAAAGAGTTCGCTAAAGACTTCAGCGAGCTTGCCAAAGACCTAAACGAGTTCGCTAACTTCCATAACGAGCTCGCCAAAGCCCTGAGCGACTTCACTAAATCCTCTAATAAGCTCGCTAAACAGTTGAAAGAGTTCGCTCAAAACTTGTGTGAGTTCACTAAGCTCTTGAGCGAGCTTGCAAAAGACCTGAACGAGTTCGCTAACCCCTTCAGCGAACTCGCCAAAGCCCTGAACGAGCTCGCGAATGTTTTTTCTCTCTCTTAATGTATTAAGATGCCCTTCCGGATACTTTTTAGCCCCGTTCACATTAGACTCCGCCTATGTTACTGCTGTCAAAGGCATTCCTGAATCTAATTATCCATCACCTGCACAGCAGACCGGACAATACCACCGAGCTATATAGGAAGAGATAAACAAACTGCTGCAATTGATTAAGAAGTTGTAGAGAGTGACTGTGCCGGGCTTTCAAATCATACAATAATTTCAACACCCTGCGTTTAGTCAAAAATATTTTATGAAAGTTATGCTGTCTGCTATCCTGTTTTGTTTGCTGACTACGGTTATGTCGTGCAACAAGTGTTATGATTGTAAAACATCTGCTTCTACCCAAAGCTACTGCAAAGGCAGCACGGAATATGATGTATTAAAAGCCGGAGGCACGTTAACCGATAACAACGGTGATGCCTATTCCTGCAACCTGAAGTAAGGCTCTTTAGACATGGTGAGCCGGTGTAGCAGGTGGTTGTGTTATTCAAAAATTTAGCCTTTATATTTACTCCAAATACAAGGCTATGAAAACGGCATCTTACTACTTCACTATTTTGTTTCTTTTATTTCATGGATTAAGCCGGGCCGGTGTACCCGAAAAAATAAACTACCAGTGCGTGGTGCGCAATGCAGCCGGAGTGATAGTGGCCAACACCCCGGTAAAAATAAAGTTCTCCATATTGGAAGGCCCCAATGTGATATATGCCGAAGAACATCTCAACTTAACCACCAATCAGTTTGGATTGATAACGGCTCTGATTGGCGAAGGCGCACCGGTAACCGGTCAGTTTGATACCATCAACTGGGGCGGTGGCTCGGCCAAACTGCTGAAGCTGGAAACCGATATCAATTTCAGCGGCACTTATACCGATATGGGCACCACCCAACTGGTTACGGTACCCTATGCCATGGTGGCTAAAAAAACGCTCGATGGCATTGGGCACCAAACCCTCAATTCCTACAATTTCACCACTACTACCAGAGATACCGATGTATTTGCCAACGACTCGCTGGTAGTGGCCGAAACGGGCACCTATTTAATTATCATCGATGCCGAAGGTTATGGTATAACTTATAACAGCGTGACCGTACCTTATGGCGATAATGCCGTTACCTTAAAAATATTTGCCGATGCAAACTATCTGAACTATGCCCCGCTGCATGATTACAAAAAGGATGATGCCGATTTTTCGGGATATAATCTTACCCCCCGTCAGTCAGCCCGAATTACCACCCTGCCACTATATGCCGGACAGGTGCTAAGACCGGCTGTTCGTATTGGTTCATTTGGCACCAGCGGTGTAAATACCAACGCCATGGGCTATCTGCAATTGGAACTGACCTTAGTCAAATTGCAATAAGCAGTTTCATATAACCGGATATGACAACCTTTCGGCACTATCTATTTTTCATATTTGCAGGTATAAAAAATCGTTATGACTAAAGCACAAGCCTTTTTACAGGAACTGAATCAGGAAGCCGTTGCCACCCGCCAAATATTACTGGCCGTACCTTTTGACAAAGCCGACTGGAAACCACATGATAAAAGCATGACACTGGGTCGCCTGGCCACCCACGTGGCCGAAATACCCAGCTGGTTTGGCATTACCCTGTTGCAGGATGTGCTCGATTTTGCCGCTGGCGATTACAAACCCTTTGTAGCCAAAGATACAGCTGATTTGATAGCCCTGCTGGATAAGAATCTTAAAAATGCCGAAGAAGTGCTGAACACATTTCCCGATGATAAAATGCCCGACAACTGGACCATGCGGGCCGGAGAAACAGTTTTTTTCTCACTGCCCAAAGAGCAGGTCGTGCGCACCTGGTGCCTCAACCACTGGTACCATCACCGCGCACAGCTGGGTGTATACCTGCGCCTGCTCAATGTTCCGCTGCCCGGCACTTACGGGCCATCGGCCGATGCCACCTAAAATCAAACTATCTGCTTCACTCATTCAATGTCATAATCCGTTGCCCGTTATAGGTTTTATACCAATCCTTATTTTATGCTGTTTAAGTAGCCTGGCTGCGCAAGCTCAAACCATTACGTTTGATATCCGCCTGTTTAATTCCAGCATTGGTAAAATGGTGCTCACCCGTCAACAAGAAAATGATGGCACCGAATTGTACACACTGGAGTCTAATACCAAGGCCAAAGTATTATGGATTACTAAAATCTATCACTCTTCTTTTGAAGCCCGGTATAAAAACGGGATTATGATTTCCTGCTCGCACAAAGAAAATGAAAACGGAAACCTAAAACGCTGGGCACGGGTTACGCTTCACAATAAGGTATATCAGGTAGAGTCTGACCACGGCACACGCACATTTACCGAAACACCCACCACCACCGATTTAAGTATGTATTTTCAAGAAGCCACCAAACTGAAGCGTATCTTCTATCTGCCCGATGCCGAGTTTAATACTTTAAAATGGACCGATAACAAAACTGCCGAGTTTAAAAGCTCTGACGGGCACCGCAACGTTTATAACCTTGAAAACGGACAAATACAAAGTATGGAGTTTCACCTGGCACTGGCCACCGTGTTTATGATTAGAGAGAAGTAAACTCAAACCTACCTGCTGTTCAATAATAAAGCAATACAACCATCATAACGTGGAGAACTAAGCGTTTCATAATAAACCGGGCAGAATGGCTTTTTTATCTTCGCCCCTAAATTTTACTTCATGAAAATATCCGTTCGTCCGCTGGTTATCATCTTACTTCCGTTTGTCATGGCATCGTGTGTTACACAAAAAAAGTATGCCGCCCTGCAAACCGATTTACAAAAAACCAAAGAACAATTACAGGCCTGCAATGAACAGCGCGACCTTTGTAAAAGCGACCTGGCTATTTGTCGCAATACACTAAGCGGTAAAGAAGAACAGAACAACTTATTGAAGGACCAACTGGCCGACTGCAAGGTACAGCGTGATAAGCAACTGACACAGGTCGGAGACTTAACCGTACTAACCAAAAGCGCTAACGATAACATCAATCAAACGCTGGCTCAGTTAGAGAATAAAGATAAATACATTCAGATGCTGCTGGCCGCCAAAACCAAAGCAGACTCTATCAATCTGGCACTGGCCATTAACCTGAAAGGGGTCTTGAAAGATGGTTTGGATGATCAGGATGTGGAAATTAAAGTAGATAAAACCGTAGTGTTTATTAACCTGAGCGATAAGATGCTTTATACCACCGGCAGCTATACCTTAACAGCCAAAGCTAAACAGGTGTTAGGTAAAATTGCAGCTATCGTTGCCACCCGCCCCGAGGTGGAAGTAATGGTAGAAGGTTATACCGACAACAAGTCTATCAGCAGTACCTGCATAGCCGATAACTGGGACCTGAGTGTAAAAAGAGCCACCAGTGTAGTGCGTGTATTGCAGAATGATTATAAAATTGACCCGAATAAACTCATTGCTGCCGGTAGAGGTGAATACAATGCGCTGGCCGGCAACGATACCGCTGAAGGCCGGGCTACCAATCGCAGAACGCGCATTATTATTATGCCTAAGCTAAATCAGTTCTATGATTTATTAGACCCCACCAAAGCCGGTAAATAGTAACTGGCAATAAATTTCTCCTGAACGGGACCTGAACACAGCACTTTGCTGCTAAGTGCAGGTTCCGTTTTCATTTCTTCAAGAGCCTCTATTTTAGAGCCAACTTATGCTACTTCAACAATTGTTGAAATATGGTGTGTCGTTGTGCAAATATTTTGGGCGTAATACAACCAAACTGTTTATTTTTAGTCTTTCTCTTAACACCCAACCCTGACACCTGACATAACCATGAAGAAACTCTACGCACTCGCAGTGCTCGTGCTTTCGTTAATTGTATCAAACGCTCAAATTTCAAAAGGAAAAGACTTCTGGCTTGGCTTTATGGACAACCTCATAGTGCCGGAATTGAGAGTTGTGATTACTTCCGAAACGGCTACCAGCGGTACAGTATCTGTACCACTTACAGGCTGGTCGCAAACTTTTACGGTAGTGCCGGGAGTATCAACCCTGGTGGTAGTACCCAATGCCGATGCCTTTGTTACAGCCGATGACCAGATTGTAGGAATGGCGGTGCATGTAACCACCAACGACTGTGTAAGCGTGTTTGCACAAAACTACGGCAGTTATTCATCTGATGCCACAGTGGTTTTTCCGGTCAACTCATTGGGCTCTTCATACAACGTGTTAACCTACGAAGACAATGGAAATTTTGACGGTGAATCTGAGTTTTTAATTGCAGCCTCTATGCCCAATACTTCGGTAACTATTACCTTACCGGTTAATGAAAACGGTCATACTGCCGGAGTACCTTACACCATTCTGCTAGATACCGGACAGGTATATCAATTAAAAGCCGATCTGGATTTAACGGGTACCATCATCAGTGCCAATAAAAATGTAGCCGTTTATGCCGGTAACACCTGTGTGGAAATAGGAGGCTGTCAGTATTGCGACCACATCTTTGAGCAAATGTATCCGATACCCTCCTGGGGCAAAGAGTTTATTACGGTTCCTTACCTGACCAGGGCAGATGACTATTTCCGGGTTTTAGCCAATTACAACAGCACCCAAATTACCGTTAATGGCGGCCCGGTTATTAATCTTAATGCCGGACAGACATATAACTTTTCTTCAGGCACTGTAAATTTTATTTCCAGTAATAATGATGTTGCGGTGGGGCAGTTTAGTAAAGGTGATAACTGCGATGCCGGTGAATCTGGCGACCCGTTTTATATCATCCTCAGCCCCGTTTCTCAATCTATTAACACAGTTACTTTTAATACCTTACCATCCAGCGTTGGAGGTTTTCAATGGTATTTAAACCTGGTTGTAAAAACGGTAGATATACCTACTGTAACGTTGAACGGGGCGGCTATAGCACCCGCTTCTTTTACCCCATCAGCTCAGAACCCCACCTACTCTACAGCTCAGTTAACTATTCCTAATGGAGACCATACTGTTAGTGCAGCACAGGGAGTTGAAGCGTATGTATACGGTTATGCCGATGATGAATCGTTTGGCTATGCAGCTGGTGTTCGAGTGCAAATTCCAATTCTATCGGTGTATGACAGCACTAATATTATTTGTCCAAATGATTATGTACCCCTTACTTTAAATACTCCCGATACAGCACGCACTATCTATATTGAATGGAATTATGGAGATGGCTCTCCGCATACCATAGGCACATTCTATACCGGCCATACCTATACCAACTATGGCGATTATCCCATTACTATTATCTACGAACTGATGTCGGCTTGTAAACGCGATACTATGACCATAGACACGGTAAAAGTACGCGGACCGAATGTTATTATCAATGGCCCTACACAATTCTGCGCTCCGCAAACAGGAGTAGTGCTTTCAGCAGTTTCTCAGTTTGCCGTGTCTGGTTTGCTTTGGAGTACGGGAGCCACGGGCAACAGTATTACGATCAATGTTCCTAACGATACTATTGTTACCATTACCGCAGCTAACGCTACCTGCGCAGGGTACGATACTGCCCGCATCTATGTAGGCAGCGATACAGCCGGTTTTACTTTCAGCAACAGTTGTGAAGGCACACCAACAGTATTTACCAACACATCTAAAATTATTCCGAATGCGCTGTATACCTGGCAGTGGGATTTTGGCGATGGGGGAACCTCAGGTCTGGCATCTCCACAACATCAATATGCCGCAGGCGGTACCTATCAGGTAAAACTCAAATTTGTTTCACCGGCCGGCTGTTCAGATAGCATTACTCAACCGGTAACCATTTATGCCAAACCCGTGGCAGCTATCATTGTAAACAGAGTTTGTAACGATAGTGTTCTCACCCCTGTTAACAACAGCACCATCAGCAGCGGCAGTATGACTTTTGCCTGGAATTTCGGAGATGGTTCTCCTATTAGCACCGCTCAATATCCCACACATGAGTACGCCTTGTCAGGAGGATATAATATTTCACTGACGGTTACCTCCGGGCCGGGTTGCTTTGATACCATCAGCCGCCCGAATAACATCAACATAGGAGCAGACGTGCAGTTTGCCGGTGTGAATGTGTGTTTAGGTGCGGCTACTCAATTTAACGACCTCACTTTTAACTCTTCCGGCTCGGCTATTCTATCTTACAACTGGGACTTTGGCGATGGAACTACATCGAATCAGCTAAGCCCTTCACATACCTATGCTGCCGATGGCAGTTATCTGGTAACCCTTCTGCTTGATTATGGAAGCAACTGCTATGATAGTGTTAAACATACTGTATTTGTTAAGCCTGTGCCTGTTGCTGACTTTACGGTAGCTGACTTATGCAACAATGGCACAACGTTACCAGCCAATACATCTTCGGTCAGTTCGGGAAGTTTAAATCTGAACTGGTCTTTTGGTGATGGAACTGCCATTGTAACCGGTAATGCACCTTCACATACTTACGCCCAATCAGGCAATTACAATATTCAACTCATAGCTGTATCCGATTCATCCTGCGCAGATACTTTAACTAAACCCATACGGGTAATACGAGGTGCACTGATAAACTTTACAGCCCCGGCTGTATGTGCCGGTGCGTCAACCACCTTCACCAACCAAACAACCAACCCGTATAACACTACCATTAATGGTTATAGCTGGGATTTTGGAGATGGTGCGTCTTCTTCGCTGCAGAATACATCACATACTTATTCAACTTCTGGAACCTTCAATGCAGAGCTTAAACTTGACTACGGAAATAACTGTGCAGATAGTTTAACCAAAGTGATTACCATAAACGAAAATCCGGCTGCATCTTTCACGGTGAGTGATGTTTGTAATGGAAACGTAGTGATCCCTAATAATACCTCTACCGTTTCTACCGGCACCATGACCCATAGCTGGTTATTCGGAGATGGCTCTGCGGCTGTAACGGGAATGAATCCATCTCATTCCTATGCCATGAGTAACACCTATTCCATTCAGTTAATTACATCAACTGCTGCAGGGTGTGCTGATACGGTTTCAAATCCAGTACTTATTATTCGCGGAACATTGATTGACTTTAGTGCACCTGCTGTATGTGCCGGTACGTCAACCACTTTCACCAACCAAACAACCAACCCGTATAACACTATCATTAATGGTTATAGCTGGGATTTTGGAGATGGTGCGTCTTCTTCTCTTCAGAATACATCACACACTTATTCAACCTCTGGAACCTTCAATGCAGAGCTTAAACTTGACTATGGAAATAACTGTGCGGATAGTTTAACGAAAGTGATTTCGGTAAACGAAAATCCGATTGCCTCTTTCACGGTAGCCGATGTTTGTAATGGAAATGTAGTGACACCTAACAATACTTCTACTATTTCTGCCGGCACCATGAACCACAGTTGGCTGTTCGGTGACGGCTCTGCGGCAGTAACCGGGTCGAATCCATCGCATCAATATGCCATGAGTAACACCTACTCCATTCAATTAATAACATCGACTGCTGCAGGTTGTGCCGACACTGTTTCAAATCCGATCAATGTTATTAGAGGAGCGGTGATTGACTTTACGGTTCCCGCTATATGCGAGGGCACTGCTTCAACATTTACCGATGCTACCAGTAATCCATACAATACTACCATTACAGGATTTGCTTGGGATTTTGGAGATGGAACTACTTCTGTTCAACAAAATACATCCCATAACTATGCTGCTTTCGGCAACTATACCGTTGAATTAAAATTAAACTACGGCAATAATTGTTGGGATAGTATAAGTAAACCTATAACCGTCAATCAGAATCCTTCTGCTGACTTTACCTCTACCATTCCTTGCATAGGTAACAACATGCAGATAACCGATGCCTCCACACCTGTAGGCAGTATTACCGCTTGGGCATGGAATCTTGGGGATGGAACTACCACTTCCAGCCAGAATGGAAATCATGTTTACTCTGCTGCAGGCAACTACAATGTAGAGTTAATAGTAACCAGCTCGGCCGGATGCAAAGATACGGTGGCCAAACAGGTTAGTGTACTAGATAAAGCCAATGCCCAATTCTCGGCTCCTGATGTGTGTTTATATAATAGCACCTCTTTTACCAATACAACCAATATAACTACCTATCCTGTTAACTCGTTTGTCTGGAATTTTGGTGATGGAACAGGAACAAGTACACTGACAGACCCATCGTATACTTATTCCTCCAGTGGAATATACCCGGTGACTATCATCGCTAATTTCACAAACGGATGTAGCGATACAAGCACTCAGCAAGTAGAAGTTTTTGTTCTGCCCACCGTTACATCATCCGTTCAGGATGTATTATGTTTTGGCGGGAATGATGGAAGTATTCAGCTCACTCCTGTTATCGGAGCTACTCCGTTCAGTTATAACTGGAGCAACGGCACTGCATCCGCTACAGCCGGTTCGCTTACGCAAGGAAATTATCAGGTCACCTTTACAGATGCAAATACATGTACAGCTAGCGGAACCTTTACAATCAATGAGCCCTCTCAGTTACAGATTGATACCGCTTCAACTCCTGTTACCTGTTTCGGATATAACGATGCATCCATTACAATCATCGCATCTAATGGTACACCTGCTTATAGTTATATATGGAATAATGGAGGCAATACAGCTATTGCTTCTCAACTTAATGCGGGAGCTTATTCGGTAACAGTTACAGATTCTAAAGGATGCTCTGCAAGTATTTCAATGAGTATCATCAATCCACCAGCTTACACCATCTTACTAGATACCATTGCCACCATAAACTTGGGTCAAACGGTTATTCTTTCACCGGTTGCCATAAATGGGAATCCGGTATCCTGGTTATGGACACCAACTGATTATTTAAGTTGTGCTACCTGCCAGACTACGGAGGCCGGGCCTTACTACAATTATTTTTATCAGGTTCAGTCTACCGATGATAAAGGATGTTTAGCGAATGCCTCTGTGCAGGTAATAGTAGTACCCAAATACGAAGTATTTATACCAAATGTATTCACCCCTAACGGTGACGGAAGCAACGATTACTTTGAAGTATTCGGTAACAAAGAAGCTTGGAAGCAATTTGAGGTGCAGCTGTTTAACCGCATAGGAGAAAAAGTTTACGAAAGCAATGACATGAACTTCAAGTGGGATGGAACCTATAAAGGCATTGCACAAAATCCGGCTGTATATGTTTACTTGGTAAAAGTTATTTATTTGAATAATTATACCGAGAAACTGTTTAAAGGGAGTGTAACACTGGTTCGTTAAAATGACTTAGGCTAGAAAAACCTTCTAACCAGTTGCTGAACACTATCGTTTACAGCTAAAGACTGATTTTTTTGATTCGCTATATTATGCTCTTCGTAAGATATGACATCGATGCTTTTTTTAACTCCGCTGGTTTTGGATAAAAAGTCTGATTTGTATTTGGCTGGCAACGGATCTGCGAATGTTAGTTTCTGCTTGAGCGGGTCCACTTGTGAACCATCTTTCCAGAATCTATAGCAAACGTGTGGGCCGGTAGCCAAACCGGTACTGCCAACATAACCAATAATCTCCCCCTGCCTAACACGAGCCCCTCTGCGAATACCCTTGGCTATTTTACTCATATGCAGATACTGAGTTTTGAATTCCCCGTTATGGCGAATTTTTACATAGTTACCATTAAACACTTTAAACTGCGCATCTTCAACCACTCCATCAGCTGTAGCTAAAATTGGCGTACCATAAGGAGCGGCATAATCGGTACCCAAGTGAGCCTTCCAGCGTTTAGTTACAGGATGAAAACGTTTCATCGTAAAACGAGAAGAAATTCGTGAAAATTTAACGGGCGATTTCAGAAACTGCTTCTTCATACTGTTGCCATTCTCATCATAGTAATCGCCCTCGTGTGCTGCATCCTTGGCATAGTAAAATGCGTAACTATCTTTACCACCGCTATTGAATAGCGCAGCGCTTATCTCACCAATAGCCACAGATTTACCATCTACAACATCTTCATCATAAATAATTTTGAACCGGTCTCCATTCTGTATTTTGTAAAAATCAACACTCCATGCAAAAATTTCAGACATCCGAACTGCCAGAGCCGGATCAATATCGTTAGCTTCAAGTGTTTCGTATAAGGAAGAATGAATGACACCGCTTACCTCCCGGTGTTTTCTTTCTACGGAGTTTTGTCCGCGATACATATAGAGTGAGTCATCCAGATTAAACACTACATAATTCACCTTACTCTCCTCATAAATGAGCTTTTTAGGAATCAAAGAAGCCCCTTCCTTCTTACATAAAACGGTAAAGCAATTACCAGCCTTTATTTTGTTTAGATTTAGTACCTCTCTGGAAGCATTAACAAAAAAGTTAACCGCCTGATATGTAACCTTGTATTTGGTAAAAATATCGGCAAATAACTCATCCCGCTTTACCACATGATTAAGCACCTTAAACTCGTTCAGATTTAAGCCATATTTTATTAATGGCTCCATTTCCTCTTCCACAGTTACTCTAGGCTTAGTCATACCGGTGAATTCATTCACTAACTGAACGCCCCAATATCCCATAATGGCCACAAAACCAACGCAAACACCAATCACCAAATATTTTTTCAGCATTTCTATTTTTTCAGGGTTGTAAAGTTATTATGGAATGAATTAATCCGGTTTAATCTACTCCATTCATTAATAACAAAACTGCAATTGCCGTTCAGTTCAAAGGACAAAAAAATAACCGCTTCCCGTAAAGAAGCGGTTGTTGAACAGCTTATTCTAATCAAATTACTGCCCTTCTGCCAAAGTCCAGGTAGATGTGCGACCCAAGAAAGATGCACTGCATATAAAGCCCCTTAAATCCAGAGTAGACCCTTTGAAAGTCAGCTTACCACAGTAGGTTTTACCATTTTTAGGGTCATAAACAGTTCCTCCGGTGTATAGGTTTTTATCGGATCCATCTACAGAGAAACCTCTTAAAATCAACAGACCCATAACAGGAGTTGAACGCAATCTTTCTTCCGGATTTTCCTTATCCAGTTTAGGCTTACCAGTTTCTTCATCGTTGGGCTCTCTAAGCCAAACCACCTTACCATAATACTTGCCGTCTTTAGCCAGGTACACTTCTATCTTGCTGGTCTTTTCCTGATTATACCAAACCTTTTCTATCTGGTTTTTCTCCCGTTGGGCAAATGTAGTCAGGCTATATAACAAGGCGATGATCAACACAAGTCTCTTTTTCATAACTCTCTGTTTTGGTGTGATATTGAATTACAATGCCAATATAGAAAACTGAAACATTATGTAGCTTTTAAGCTTAAGAAATTTCGGTAAAAACAAAGGAAATGTAAATTTTAAGACAGCGTCTGATAAGCTCATAATCAAGCGTAGGATAGACTTTAATTTCCGCTCAACTAAAATTACTTAGACTATATTGTTTGGAAAAAAGGATAAAACGTGCATATTTGCGTCCCTTTTAAAAAAGAGGAATATTATTTAATTATCCAACCCTAAAATTAATTTTAGAAATGGCAGTAAAAATCAGACTTCAGAGACACGGAAGAGGCAAACGTCCTTTTTATCACATTGTAGCAGCCGACAGCCGCTCACCACGCGATGGTAAATACATCGAAAGAATAGGTGATTATAACCCACTTACTAAACCGGCAACTATCCACGTGGATATTGACAGAGCTGTTGACTGGTTAGTGAAAGGTGCAGAGGCTACCGATACTGTAAATGCAATTTTCAAATACAAAGGCATCCTTTACAAGAAACACCTTCTTCGCGGTGTAGCTAAAGGCTCTTTCACTTTAGAAGTTGCCGAACAAAAATTTGCGCAGTGGGTAGATGAGCACAAAAATAAAGTGCTAGATCACCAGAAGAAACACCATAAAGACAAGGCTGAGATTAGCGCCAAATTATTAGAGCAAGAGCAGAAAAAAGCCGCTGACCGTGAGGCCAAACGTCAGGCTGCCTTGGCTGCAGCTCAGGAAGCTGCTAAAGAAGAAGCACCAGCTGAAAATACCGAAGCAGACGTAGAAACTTCTGAAGCGCCAGCTGAAAATTAATAATACCATGGCTGAACAGAATATTTCAGTCGGTAAACTTGGAAAGCCCCACGGAATAGGTGGGGCTTTTCGCTTTTTGCTACATCGCGAGTTAAAGTCTACCAAAAAACTTCCTAACCATTTTTTCATAGATGATAAGGGAAGCGCACTTCCCTGGTTTATTAAAGAAATTGAGTGGTTAGAGTTTAATCAGGGATTTATTTGGTTTGAGGAAATTACTACCCCTGAAAAAGCAAGACTTTATAGCGGAAGAGAATTGTTTCTATCCCCTAAAGATGTTACTGTTCTCTTTAAAAAAGATGCCGGTGAATATGATGACATTTTGGGCTATGCAGCTGTAGATGAAATAGCTGGAGAAATGGGGATTATTGTCGAAATGATAGAAAACCCTGGGCAGATTCTTTGCTTAATAAAATCGGAAACCAAAGAGACATATGTACCTTTTGTAGAGGAATTTATTATCAATGTAAACAAGCAAAAAAAACAAATCCTGTTTAGCCTGCCTGATGGCTTGCTGGACGTTTAATAAATGATATGGTGCGTATTGACATAATAAGTGTAGTGCCCGATTTACTGCAAAGCCCTTTCAGTCATTCTATCCTTAAACGTGCCCGTCAGAAAGGATTACTTGAAGTGAATGTGATTAACCTTCGTGATTATTCTAACAGCAAACAAAAACAGGTAGATGATTATCAATACGGAGGTGGTGCCGGCATGGTCATGATGTGTGAACCTATCTCGAATTGTATAGAACATTTACAGAAAGAAAGAACTTACGATGAAATCATATACATGACCCCCGATGGCGAAACAATGAATCAGAAAATGATGAATACACTTTCACTGAAACAGAATTTCATCATTCTATGCGGACATTACAAAGGCATTGATGAGCGCATACGCGAATTATACATTACCAAAGAAATTTCTATTGGCGATTATGTTTTGAGCGGGGGCGAACTGGCTGCTGCCATATTTGTAGATGCCATTGGAAGGTTAATTCCAGGTGTACTAAGTGATGAAACCTCCGCCCTTTTTGACTCCTTTCAAGACGGACTTCTTTCCCCGCCTGTATACACTCGACCCGAAAACTTCAAAAATCTGGTTGTACCTGATGTATTACTATCCGGTCATGAAAAAAAAATACAGGAGTGGAGGCACGAAAATGCCTTGAAGAGGACCAAAGAAAGGCGCCCCGATCTGCTGAAAGAAGAATAGTTGAACACGAGCTTTATTATTTCACAAACATTTCTATTTTTGCCTGCCCTTAGAAAAAATTATTAAAGACTAAAAATATGAACGCAAAATTAAAAGCAGTTGCAGACGCACTTTTCGCAGAGGCTAAACAACACCCAAGCTTCGGCCCTGGTGATAACATTACTGTATCTTATAAAATTACAGAGGGTAACAAAGAACGTATTCAGGAATTCCGTGGTGATGTAATCCAGGTTCGTGGCGAAGGAACTACTAAAATGTTTACTGTGCGCAAAATGAGTAACGGAGTAGGGGTAGAGAGAGTATTCCCACTTTCATCACCTTTTGTAGATGAAATTATTGTCAATAAAGTAGGCCGTGTTCGTAGAGCTAAACTGTTTTACCAACGTAAGAGAAGCGGAAAAGCATCTCGTATTCAGGAAAAGAGAATGGCGGATACAGTTGCAGCTGAATAACTCAGGTTACAAGTTTATAAAGAAACCCTGCTTTAGAGCGGGGTTTTTTTATGATATTAAGTTAGATTTCAAGAAAAGTTCTGAATTCCAATTATATGCTCAAGCCATTTACCGGTAAAATTAGTTTGGCGATCATCATCGTATTTACAATTGCAGCATTGCTTTTTGCATTTAAAAAAACGATTTTCTCAGGAACCAGAGAAAAAATAAACGATTTACTTAATCGAAACAAACCAATACAGGTAAATAATACAGATGAAACTATTACCAGCGCAGAGTTGCTAAAAAAATACTACGGCATTTTTGGCTATCAGCAAACATGGACAGATGTTACCCCTCAACATACCAACTACCGTGAAATGCTACGAGATATGCTGAACCAGGCAGATAGTTTGGGGTTGGATAGAAGAGATTACCATGACGACTATCTCGAACAATATGATTCAATATCCAAATCAAATGACTTTGAACCCAGTGTTTGGGAATCAGAGAATGAGGTAATTTTTACAGATGCAGCTATTTCCTTTCTCTTTCATATTGCATATGGCAAAGAGATAAGTCAGATAAGTTTCAATGGAGTGGATTATGATATTGATTCTGCTCGAATTCTGAGAGTGTTTAATGAATTATTGATACATAAAAACTGGCGGCAAACACTGGACAGCCTAGAGCCGAAAACATCGCAATATACCGCCTTGAAACGCGAATTAAACCGCATGAGTAGCTTCGTCCGGAGAACTCCAATGATAGATACGATGTCAGTCGGCCTCAAAGAAGAAAGCAAGGGAGTAGCAATGTATAAATTGCAGGCCTATAATTTATTGCCCGAAGAAAAAAATCCCGATTCTATAACACTACGAGAATTCACATCCAGCTTGAAGTTATTCCAGCAAATGATGGGTCTTGATACATCGGGCACCCTAGATAAAAAAACCAAAGAAGCCCTTTCGTTCTCCTTGAAATTGAGATTGGCCCAGATAAAGCAAAGCTTAAACTACTGGCGCTGGACAGGCCGTCTAAAAGAACCAGAATTTATTTTGGTAAACATACCAGCTGCAAGGCTGCAAATTGTGAATCGTGATAGCACCAAAGATTTAAGCATGCGTGTAATAGTGGGTAAAACAGAAAACCAAACACCCTCATTTACGGCCTATATCACCAAAGTAATTACTTATCCTTACTGGACAGTTCCTTTCAGTATTGCTGTAAAGGAAATGCTTCCCAAAATAAGAAAAAACATCGGCTATTTAGAGCAAAATAACCTACAAGTAATCAATAATAAAGGTAAAGAGTTCGACCCGGCAACACTTCCATGGGGTAAGTTTTCTCAGAAGTATTTCCCGTATATCATTCGGCAATCCACCGGCTGTGATAATGCATTAGGGGTATTAAAATTTGACCTCAATTCACCTTTTAGCATATACCTTCACGATACTAATAACAGAAACTTGTTTGCCAATAAAAACCGCTTCATGAGTCATGGTTGCGTTAGAGTTGAGAAGCCAATGCAATTAGCGCATTTCATTCTAGAAACCGGACTAGATTCTGCGGTAGTAGCAAAATTAGATTCCTGTATGAGAGACCAGAAACCATCCGAGTTTAAACTAAAGAAGAAGTTTCCTGTTCTGCTGCTGTATATGACTGCCGATGTGGATGAAAACAACAATCTGAAATTCTATAAAGACATTTACGAATTGGAAGAAAAAAGCATCGTGAAAGGCAATAAACATTGATTAATTCAATAATTCCGATGATGCCAGATATTTCTTATCGGGATAGAAGATAAATAAACAAGTACCGTCTTTAATAGTATTGATTATCTTATCTCTCAACTCAACGGGAACAGACGGGCAACCGAAACTTCGGCCTAACCGGCCTGCTGTGCAAATGAAGTTATCACAAACATAATCTGCCCCGTGAAGCACAATAGAGCGTTCTTCAGCCTTATCGTTAAACCCGGGCTCTCTCCCGCTAAGTTTCAAACTTAATCCATGTTCACCAACGTAAGTCTGCTTGGTAGTATAAAAACCCAGACTGCTTTTGTAAGAAGATGGGTCGTTACTGAAATATCGAGCAAACTCATCACCGGTATTTTTACCATGAGCTACCAGTGAATTAATCAACAACTTACGACTATCCATATCAATAATATAGAGGCGCTTATTGTTTGATGACTGTGTAAAATCACAGATTGATATGATATCCCTCGTAACTACACCATTTGTCTTTAACTTTTCCAGCCCTTTAATAGCCAAATCAAATGCCTGCTTGTTTAGTCCCAATTCACTTAGGTGCAATTGCTGATATATGTCTTGTCCGGGGACATTCGCGCTAAAGTGCTTTTGTGGAACAGGAACCGAACCTCCTGCTGAAAGCAACAACACCAAGCTAACACCTAGTGTGATTACAAGCATACTACCTCTAAAAAACGGGAGCTTAGTCTTCATAGGTCTAAAATAGGTTACACGAAAATAACGAATAAGCACCGGTAGATATTTTGCTTTACGTTCTTTAACTGCTAGAAAACCGGTGATTTTGGTCATAAAAAAAGCGCAGCATAAAATGCTGCGCTTTTGGATAATAACTTATCGAATATTATGCTTCAGCTAGAACATGAACGAACTGTCTATCGTTCTTGCCTTTTGTAAACTTAACAGTACCCTCTGTAGAGGCAAAAATTGTATGATCTTTACCAATCATCACACCCTTACCTGGGTGATAATTAGTGCCACGCTGACGAACAATAATATTGCCAGGGGCTGCAGTATCACCACCAAAAATTTTGATTCCAAGTCTCTTACTGTGCGAGTCGCGTCCGTTCTTTACTTTACCTTCGCCTTTCTTATGTGCCATGACCTATAGATTTTTATAGTTTTAAAATTTCTTACTTAAGCTATGCTCTCAATAGCAATTTGAGTTAGAGATTGTCTGTGACCAATGGTTTTCTCATAGGTCTTTCTTCTCTTCTTTTTGTAAATCATTACCTTATCATCTTTCAAATGGGCTAGGATTTTTGCATTTACCTTTACTCCGCTTACAGTAGGCGCTCCTACTTTCACTGTTCCGTTATCATCGGTTAAAAGAACTTTATCGAAAGAAACAGAATCGCCTTCGTTACCTTCTAAGCGGTGAACGTATAATTTCTTACCGGCTTCTGCCTTAAACTGTTGTCCTTGAATTTCAACTATTGCGTACATGATATAAAAAATTTGGGAGCGCAAATATAACCACACATTCCAAAAAACCAAAGGTTATTTTTTACCTCTGGTTTCGAGCCTTTTTAAGACTACGGAAATTTAGGGAATTTACTCCAATCCGGCTTCCTTTTCTCAATAAATGCATTTTTCCCCTCTTTAGCCTCATCGCTTAGATAATAAAGTAAAGTAGCATTACCGGCCAATTCCTGTATACCTGCCTGACCGTCCAGTTCTGCATTAAAGGAAGATTTAAGCATTCGAATGGAAAGAGGAGATTTTTCCTGAACTTTCTTGCACCACTCTACAGTAACATCTTCCAGCATTTCCAGAGGAACTACCTTGTTTACCAATCCCATATCCAAAGCGTCCTGAGCATTATATTGATCACATAAGAACCAGATTTCTCTTGCTTTTTTCTGACCTACACATCGAGCCAGATAACTAGCCCCAAAACCTCCATCAAAACTGCCTACTTTAGGACCAGTTTGTCCAAAAATGGCATTTTCGCTGGCAATAGAGAGGTCACAAACAACATGTAGCACATGCCCTCCGCCAATAGCAAACCCATTAACCATGGCAATAACACATTTAGGGATGGAACGTATCTGCTTTTGAAGATCAAGAACATTTAACCTTGGAACAGTGTCCTTGCCTATATATCCTCCATGGCCGCGTACATTCTGGTCGCCCCCGCTACAAAACGCCTTGTCCCCTTCACCTGTCAGAACAATAATTTCAATTTCCTGACTGTCCCGACAGATATTCATCGCATCAATCATTTCTTTAACCGTAAGCGGAGTGAAAGCATTACGATATCTGGGACGGTTAATGGATATTTTAGCAATACCTTCAAAAAAATCAAATTTTATTTCCTCGTATTCCTTAATGGTTTTCCAATTTCTCTTTTTCATTTTTGAATTATGATTTATGCTGTTTTAAAAATTCGAAATAAGCTTTGTATGTAGCTGCGCTAATCTCATTATTGGTTTTTATTTCAAGTATTGCTGCCCTGCCCTTTTGTGGTTGATAGAACTTTTGCAAAATACTTTCCAGTTTATTAGTACTGTCACAAAAATAATAAGGCAGGTCATACATACCAGCCAGATGTTTAGCATTAAGATTGTGTGCCGTTTCAAAAAATATTTCAAAGTCTTTTACTTTTCCCGGCCCGTCAATCAGGCGAAATATGTTACCACCTGAATTATTGAGTATAATGATTCGAAAATCAGGAGAAAGGTAGTTATTCCAAAGGGCATTCGAATCGTAAAAGAAACTCACATCACCTGTTATACAAACCGTCTTATTACGATTTACATGAGCAGCTCCTGCAGCAGTGCTCAAGCATCCATCGATACCACTAGTACCTCTATTGGCGTTGAATGAGTTTCGTGTATTGTAAGGTAAAAGGTTTGTATAACGAACCGGAGTAGAATTACCTAATTGAATATTGGCTTTATCCGGAAAATTTGATGTGATTATTTGAAATGCCTTCAAATCACTGAACCGGGCTTTCTTAAGGAAATTGGCAGTTAAAAGTTCTGCTTTTTGGCTTAAGTCCAACCAGTTTTTACGGAATGACGAAGGTTTCTCAGGGGCATTCAGAATCGCATCTAAAAACTCAATCTCATTTACCGGAAACATCTCTTCATACATGGAGCCAAACATTGCTCTCGTTTTGCCGAAACTAAGTTTTGAAGGTATATCCCAATGCAGTTTCGGTTTACCATTCAAAAACTGTTTTAATTTTTTAGATACAATGGCACCACCTAGTGTAACTACCAAATCCGGCTGAAAAGAATCCTCCTCATTCATTAGTGAAATACAAGCATCTGTGTTTCTGACAACTTTCGACAATCTTACATTGGAAATGTTCTCTGCGAGAATAATAATATCGTTTCGTTTACTTAATAGATTCAAGCGTTTGTTAAAGTCAGAATTGTACGGTTTAAGACCTACAACCAGCATTACAGTCTTATTGTTTTGAATCTGCCTAGTTATATGTTTCTTATGAGTCTGTTTAATTGAAAAGTTCTCTTTCAAAGAGGAATCATACACTAAATCTCTATCGAACGAAGCACTTGTTGTTTGGTATAGAGGTTCCGCCATACGTACGTTTATATGCCCAACAATTGGAGACGAGCTTCGTGTATTATTAATGGCCAGACAAACATCTTTGGAAATCCCAATTAACTCTTTCTTTCCTTCAGCATCTCCATTCACCGAAAGGCTTAATGCAAAATGCCCGAAAATATTATCCTGAATAATAGCCTGATTCTCTCCTTTCTCAACAGCTTCTTGAGGTCTGTCAGCAGTCAAAATTAAAAGAGGAACCTGTTGATAAAAAGCTTCGCAAACAGCTGGTGCAAGATTTAATACAGCTGTACCGGAGGTGCACACAACAACAACCGTTTCACCTAACTGTTGAGCCATGCCCAGTGCGAAATAACCTGCAGAACGTTCATCGGGTATAACGATACACTCTACCTCCTTAATTTGAGAAAATGCAATGACCAGAGGTGCTGAACGGGAACCTGGAGAGAAAACTACTTTGCGAATCCCTTTGCGCATACAGGTTTCGGCAATAATCCGCACTCCCTTCTTATTGGTATTCATTGGAGCAAAGGTGTTTTTTTTCTGCAAACAATCAATTGCCATCAAAACAAGTCAAGAAGTGTTTGTGATTTTGCTTTTGTTTCATTCCACTCATCCAAAGCATTTGATTCGGCAGTTATACCGCAACCTACATGAATTGCGAGTGACTTTTCCATGACCTGCATACAACGCAAATTGACAAACAAATGAGTTGTTTGATTGATATTAACAGGTCCTAAATAGCCACTATAAAAGTTACGAGATGATTTTTCGTTCTTGAGAATAAAACTAACAGCCTTCTTTTGGGGTAAACCGGCTACAGCGGGTGTAGGATGAAGCGCCTCAACTACTTTATTCCAAGTCATCCCATCGCTGGGAGCATATTTGAAGGTTGTTCGCAAGTGTATCAGATTGCCTGCTACAACAGTTTTAGGCCCATGAATGGAGGGAGATGTGGTAGCTACCGCAGAAAGCTTTTTAAGAACATAGTCACTGACAATTTTTTGCTCCTTCTGTTCCTTATCTCCCCAGGTAACTGGAAAATTGCTTCTAATTTTTGTACCCGCCAAAGAGTATGTACTAACTCCATCATCATTTACGGCAACGAGTATTTCCGGTGAAGCCCCAATCCACAGACCATGTTCATGAGTATAAACCAAAGAAACGAATGCGTGAGCATACCGTGAGCATAGTTTTCGATAAAATTTCACTGAATTGAATTGTAACGGCTTCCTTTTATTAATGACTCTGGCTGCTACAATCTTTTCATAATCACCGGCAATTATTCTTCCTTTAATGTCATTTACTAAAGCCATAAACTCAGCCTTATTTGCCTCTTTTACAATGGCCTCTTTTGCTGGAACAAGCATCGGTTTATCGTGAATGAACTTGAGCGAAGGCAGGTTATTCGCATCCGTAACAATATCAGGTTCTATAAGTATTTGAGACTTCCTCTTTTCTGTATGAAATGGAGCAAAAATAAATCCTCTTGAAACTTCAGCTTCATGAGGTGTAAGATATTTTAGCTTAGCCCTCTTTTGACCAATGACTTTAATCTTTTTTTCTTTCGGTAGACGATAGAAAGCAAAAGGCAGTCTGTTCGCGAAGCAATAGTCGAAAAAACTTTGAAGAGAAGTTTTAGGTTGGCCTGTCACCAATATTTAGTTTGAGGCAAAACTATATTTTTACGCGCAACCTAGATATCATGCTACAAAAGGAAATTTACATCATACGTCACGGTCAGACAGATCATAATGCCAAGGGAATAGTGCAGGGGAAAGGTGTAAATCTTTCATTAAATGAGAAGGGGCTTCGACAGGCAGATGCCTTTTATGAGGCGTATAAACATATTCCTTTCCAAATCATTTATACCTCCACACTCACCAGAGCACAAGAGAGTATTGCCCGCTTTAAAAATCAGAATATCCCCCATGAAATATTTTCTGAATTGGACGAAATTAGTTGGGGCAATCTGGAGGGCACGATTTCAACTCATGAAAGCGATGTAGAATTTCAAACGTTAATTGCCAAATGGCGTAATGGAGATATTCACGCAAAACCATCCCCAACTGCCGAGAGTCCTTTTGAACTACAGCAACGTCAACAGCGATTTATAGCTCACCTGCTTAAAACACCACATTCCAAAATTCTAATTGCTACACACGGTAGATTTATACGTGCCTTTATGTGTACACTAACCGGGAAACCATTAAGTGAAATGGAAAGCTTTGTGCATGTTAACCTATGTCTGTATAAAGTAAACCTGAACAGCGAGGGGAAATTTGAGATTGAGTTAAATTGCGAACAACAGCATCTGATTGGCATCTAAACTGCCAACCAGCTATCTAACCAGTGTTAGAGTACCTTTGCGTAACTCCTCCTTGTACCCATCCAGAAAAGTAATTTTCAATTGCCATGTAAAGACTTGTGGGTTCTGCAACTCACCTTTATAGCTTCCATCCCAGGTAAAATTGTGATCATTGCTCTCAAAAACCTTTTCACCCCATCGGTTGAAAATTTTCATATCCAGATAAGCGACCATCTTGATGTTCCCAAAGAGGCTAAACAAGTCGTTATATCCATCACCATTTGGGGTAAATGCATTAGGAATGAAAATATCATAATTAGGAACTACATAAACCGAGACCGTATCGGAAGCTATGCAGCCTTCATCGTTTGTAACAACTATCTGGTATAACGTAGATACCACCGGTGACGCAAGCGGATTTACACAATCTGAACAGGAAAGAGAAGATGGCGGAGACCAGATATTGGTATAATTTCCTGCATTACCGGTCAATGTATAGCCGAGTGTAGTAAAATCGCCAAAATTAATAGTAACCGCATTTGTAGCAGAAACAGAGAAATCGAATTGATAACTTAAAACAAAAGATGCGCTGACCGAGCAATTGTTGGCATCACTGACCGTAACCTGATAATCACCCGGGCCGAGTTGCGTTAAGTCAACCATAGGATATGTGCCCGACCAATTATAGCTATATGGAGAACTACCTCCGGTAACATTCAGAACTATATTTCCATCATCACCATTAGTTTCACAGGTAGGGTTTGTAAATGAAGAAGTAAGGTTCATTCCCGATGGCTCAATAAGACTGATGGAAGAGGAAACTGTACACTGATTATAATCGCTTACAGTTACCGTATAGGTACCGGCATTTAGCCCACTTCTCAAAGGAGATGTATCAGCATCGTTCCATAGGTAAGCATAGGGTGAGACCCCTCCCGTTACAGTAGTGAATATGGAGGCATCGCTAAAGGTAAAGCAACTCGGATTTTGATGAGTTTCGGTAATAACCAACGCTGCTGGCTGACTTACACTTATACTTAATGCAGAAGAACAACTATAAGAGTCATTCACCGTTACAGAATACGTTCCTGCTGTTAGATTGTTTCGGTCTTCTGTTGTTACCAGATCGTTCCATGCATAAACATAAGGACTGCTGCCTCCTGAGGCAGTAATATCTATCACCGCATCACTGCTACCAAAGCATAGAGCATTAATATGCACCTCACTAATTGATATTGCATTGGGTTGGGAGATAATAACTGAAAGCATAGTTGCACAGGCATTGCTATCGTTAACTGATACAACATAGTTACCTGCTGCAATGTTACTCCTGTCCTCATTGCTAAAGCCATCACTCCAAACATATGAATAGGGAGAAATACCACCATTACTGGTAACGTCAATAGAACCTGTGCTTGCCCCAAAGCAACTTACATCCACATGCGTTTCAGTAGCAACTAAAGTCGAAGGTTCAGAAACATTTACTGATTGAGTTGCAGAACATTGGTTATTATCATGAACTGTTACAAAATAAACTCCGGCATTAAGATTACTCCTGTCTTCTGTTGTAACAGCATCATTCCATAAATAAACATACGGTGCGGTTGCTCCTGATACGTCTATATTAATGGCTCCTGTATTTCCAGCATTACATAACACATCAGTGTGTGTTTCCGCTATAGATAGAATGCTTGGTTCGTCAATTGTTATATTGACTGATATCACACATCCGTTTCCATCAGTTGCAGATACAGAGTAACTTCCCGAACTGATGTTAATTCTATCCTCTGTAGTTATACCATCATTCCATGTATAATTATAAGGCGGCAATCCACCTGACACTGAAACATCAACATTTCCTGTACTATCACCATTACAAGCAACAGCCTGATGCGTTTCAACAATACCTAACCCTGAGTTGTTTACAATAGCAATCATCAAAGATGAGGAGCAACTATTATTATCGGTGATAGTAACACCATAATTACCCAGAGTCAAGTTAAATCTATCTTCTGTTGTGAATCCATCATTCCAGTTAAATTGGTATGGAAGTGAGGCACCACTAACCGTTAGGTCAATACTTCCGGTATTTCCCCCGCTGCAAGGCACATCAACATGTGTTTCTGAAACCACTAATGGTGTGGGTTCTGAAATAGTAACACTGACCGAGGAACTGCAATTATTATCATCAGTTACTGTAACCGTATATGTACCTGCTGAGACCAAACTTCGGTCTTCAGTAGCCACTGCATCATTCCATGTATAAGTATAAGGTAAAATACCTCCGGACGTGGCAATATCAATTGCTCCTGTTGGCTGTGTATTACAAGCAACATTTACATGACTTTCTGATACACTCAGTAAAGTTGGTTGGGTAATAGTGCTTGAGGCAGAAGCTGAGCATCCGGCATTATCAGTAATCGTTACAGTGTATAATCCAGGAATCAGATTACTTACGTTCTGTGTTGTGGCGGAATTGCTCCAAATAAAAGAGTATGGCGGCTGACCGCTACTAACAGACAAATTGATATTTCCGTTATTCCCTCCGTTACAAATAATGTTGGTAGTGGTAGCGGCTACTACCATCGAGGGAATAATATTAACAGTACTGCTGCGTGTGGCGGTACAAGAATTAAAATCAGTTACCGTAACCGAATAAACTGTATTTGTGCTGGGTGACACTGTAATGGCTGAGGTATTGGAAGCATTACTCCATGCATATGTGATTCCTCCACTAGCGATAAGAGTGGTACTGGTTCCGCTACAAATGGAAACTGCTGAGGGGTTAATGGCGGCAAGAGGCAAAGAATTGACTGTTACAACGCTGGAAGCCGTGGCTGTACAGGCATTGGCATCGCTTACAGTAAGTAAATAGGTGGTAGTTGCTAAAGGAGAGACCGTAATAGCTGCTGTGTTAGCGGCATTGCTCCACAAATAAGTAACTCCGCCACTACCAGTTAGCGTTGTACTGGCTCCAGTGCAAATAGAAATGGTGGCAGGATTAATAACTGCTACCGGCAGCGGATTGACCGTTACAGTTCTGGATGCTGTAGCAGTACAAGTATTAATATCTGTTGCGGTAACGGAATAAACAGTTGTTGAAATTGGGGACACCGTTATTGAAGCCGAATTTCCTGCATTGCTCCATACATATGAGCTTCCCCCAGTAGCCGTGAGAGTTGTACTTGCTCCATTGCATATAGAAACAGTAGCAGGAGTAATAGCGGCAACCGGTAGTGGATTAACGGTCACAGTAGCAGAGGCTGTTGCTGAACAACTATTCACATCAGTAACAGTCACAAAATAACTACTTGTTGTTGAGGGAGTAACAGAAATGATAGCGGCAGTAGCCGAATTGCTCCATAAGTAGGAACTTCCTCCGCTGGCGGTAAGTGTTGCGTTGCTGCCATTACAAATAGAAACAGTAGGAGGATTTATTGCAGCTACAGGTAACGGATTGACGGCCACCGTTGCAGAAGCTGTTGCAGTGCAATTATTCACATCGGTCGCAGTTACAGAATAGTTGCTTGTCGTTGATGGCGTAACAGAAATATTGGATGTAGTAGCCGCATTGCTCCATACATAGGAGCTTCCCCCAGAAGCCGAGAGAGTTGTGCTGGCTCCATTACATATAGAAACAGTAAAAGGAGTAATAGCGGCAACCGGTAGTTGATTAACGGTCACAGTGGCAGAGGCTGTTGCCGAACAGCTATTTGCATCCGTGACAGTTACAGAGTAATTACTGCTTGCAGTAGGAGAAACCGTAATAGCTGATGTGGTGGCGACATTGCTCCATAAATATGAACTTCCTCCACTGGCGGTAAGAGTTGTGCTGAGACCGTTGCAGATAGAAACATTGCCAGATGTTATGGCAGCTACAGGAAGTGTATTAACAACCACATTGGTAGAACCGGTAGCCGTACATCCACCGCTGAAAGTTGCAGTTACATAGTATAGTCCGGACATAGCTATAGTTGAATTGGCAATGTTCGGATTTTGAATAGTAGAATTAAAGCCATTCGGGCCGCTCCATGAATATGAAAGAGCACCGGCTGCTGTAGCTGTTAAACTAATCGTGCTACTCTGACAATAAGGGCCGGTATTACTTACATTCAATGTTGCTCCACCAGAAGATGTAACAGTTGCTGTTTGGTTAGAGGTACAATTGTTATAATCTACAACAGTTACAAAATACTGCCCTGCTGCAAGGTTACTGATAGTGTTTGGCCCATTCACATTGCTTACGGTTGAGAGTATAGTTCCTGATGCATCTGACCAGGTGTAGTCAAATGGTGGATTCAGCCCCTGACCGGTTGCGGTTGCTGTACCTGTGGCAGCTCCGCAGGTACTGGGCGTGGAGGCTATTAACGCTTGAGGGCAACACGATAAAGCCGCATTAAAATTTACAATTGGGTCATTCTGACAACCAACGCTACTCCATGAACCTGATTCATAATCACCTAAGGTATTGATAGCAACATTGAGACTTGAACCATCAATACAAGCTGCCAGTGGATCTGTAGAAATTCGCCAGCAAAAAGTCAAAGGACAGGTAAGCCCTACACCTTGATCGCCAAAGTTATTCCCGGGATTTCCATCTAAAGCCGGTCCTCCTGATGAAGTTTCATAGAAAAATCCTGGGCCATAAACAGTGCCGCTAAATCCACCGGTTACTGAATTATAAAATCCCCAAGTGGCTCCGGTTGTAGTGGCACAGGAGCTTGGAGAACTAACCGGAACTAAAGTGGCTAAGTCCCATCCAGGTCCAAAATTCAAATCAACGCCATGCAGCCAGTTAGCTGCAGTTTGATTATAATTTGAAACTGTGTAACAGAAATTCACTGTCTGCCCGGCATTATAAGTTCCATTCACTGGTGGAGGAGTTACCTGCAAATCGCTGGCTAATAAGCACGTGTTACAGATATAGTTATTCCTTATCAACAGATTAAAGTTTCCTACGTCAGTAGGGTCGGCTCCGGATATTTGCAAGTAGTAAAAGTCCCCGGGTGTTAGAGGGGAATAAGTGGTGGCTGGCAAGTTACCACCAGCCCCAACAAAACATTGCAATGGTAAAAGGGCATTGCAGTTATTTCCATTATACAAACTTACATTTGGTGTATTTAGAATATCAGTGGTGCTGTTTAATGAAAAAACGAGTTCCGTTCCGGTTGCCTGAAAACGATACCAAACATCACCAGCCGGATTGGCGCAACCCAATATGGAACTATAAGGATTAGCCGCTGTTGCACCAACATTAGTCATGCTGAAAGTAACCACCTGACCGGGAGAACTGGTTTGAACAGCCGTACAAGGAGAAGGTGCTGGGAGCGCACCTAAATTGCAGGCAGATGCACAATTGTCAGGCATCGGAGAAAGACAGACTGTACTTGGAGGAGGAGGCGGAGGATTGTTGTCATATGCACAAATACCAAAGGAGCCGTTGTTATCTCCACCGAACTCCCAAAACCTGATATAAATTGTGCTTCCTGGTGTGAGCGAGGTAAGGTTTAAATTGGGCATTAAACCGGTGCCATCATCATCATCACATTCAATAAGTGTAAAAGTACCGTTACAGGCTGTAGCAGAATATACAGCCATTCCCCCATCAGTAACAACCCCTGCCTGCCCGTCTAGTGTTAAGCTGCCTGAAGCCGGAACCACCGCTGTAAACCATACATCACTGCCGCTATAGCTAGCACAGCCCGGCACCGGAACACCTGTCGTGGGTGTAGCTCCGGCCGTAGTAGCCGATGTATAACTACACGTAGTGCCCACCGTAAGTGGAATGGCGTTGCAGGGGTTATCGTTTGACAACGGAGGAGGAGCAGCACCGCAAGTAATGTTTAGCGGAATACAGGTAGTATTATTGGCACAGCTATACTGGTCAACCAACACCCATAATACTCCCGTAAAAGTGGCTGTCCAGGTAACGGTAGATTGTGTTCCACAACCATCATCGTTATATCCTAACGAGCCGCCTCCTGTACTATTATATATCGTAATCTGACTATCGAATGCAGTATTGCCGCAAGTTGAGAAGGTATAAATGTTACCGGCTACTACATTAACTGCCAGATATTGACCTCCCTGTATACAGTTAGTGGCCACTGCTGACACTCCGTTACATATAGGAGTATAGGTTGATAAAAGGGTGTTGTTGTTAGCACACTGAGCCGCTAGTTGGGTATGATACACAACTAAAACAGAAAAGAGGGGAATAATTATTCTCTTCATTATTTATCAGAATATTTTCAGGTGTCCGTCAGATTGAAGAGAATCTCCAATACAACGGCTCAAATTTGCAATAAATGCAAGTGTAAATGGATCTTTGTCGCAATTATTTTTTGTGCATTAAACAGAGAACAATTAGATGGCAGAAAAAGATGTAGCTTATTCAGTTACTAATCAGCCAATAAGTTTAATTTGCACACATGGTTCGGTTCGACATTTTTCGATTTTCCCGCAGGCGCTTATTACTGTTGCTGGCTACAGTCGCACTCTATGCTCTAGCTATATGGGGCTTGAACGAAGCACTTCCCTATCGCAACATATGGCAACATTTCTACACAGAGGGAGACATTTCTACTTTCTTTTGTGAACGCACCGATATGTCACATTTCGTACGCCAGCCAATAAATACGTTTAGTAATTTCATTTATTGGATAGTAGCTGTCGTTATTCTCCGCAGAGGTTGGAAAGACCAAAGTAAGCGTAACAGATATAACATGATTTCTGCCAATCCATTTTATAGTATCTCGTTGGGAGGTATCATGCTGTATATCTTTTGTGCCAGCACTTTTTTCCATTCCTCACTTATTCATTTTGCCAGTAAACTCGATTTCTCGGCTGTGTATTCACTTTCCCTTTTCCCTCTCATGTACTTTACACATCGGGTTTGGCTTCTTAGTATAGGTGTTCCGTCAAATGTAAAACACAGCAAAAGCACCGCATCTGTTATTACGGTTTTCAGTTTTGCATACTTACTCCTCACCTTTTTTTTACCAGAAGGCACTGAAAACTATGTGGTATTAGGAATTATTTGCACCATAATTTTGTTTGGAGTTATTGTAGAGAAAAGAGACCCGGGCAAAACAAATCACCGGTACCTGATTACCTGCATTGCATCCATTCTGTTTGCAGTGATGTGGTTTACTTTTGATGTTTACAAAATACTATGCAATCAGGATAGTCTGATTCAACCCCATTCATTATGGCATTTGTTTGCAGGCATTTCCACCTTCTATTTTTACATGTATATACGCAGCGAGAAAAATAAAATATAGTTTCCAGAAAGGATTGCCTTGCCTGAAACTTCATTCATCACAATACTACACTTTACTCTTTATGCAAAATTCTTTCAGTGATTCACATCTTCAGTTGTTGCAAGATGAAACACTGACACAAAAAGGGATTACCCTTTATATCAAGCGTGATGACCTCATTCATCCGGAAGTACAGGGCAATAAGTGGCGCAAATTGAAATACAACCTCCTCGAAGCCCGGCTGAATGGTTACCATACATTGCTCACTTTTGGAGGAGCGTATTCCAATCATATTTACGCAACAGCCGCTGCGGCCAGATTATTTCACTTCAAATCAATTGGTATTATCAGAGGTGATGAAAATTCTATGCAAAGCCCCACATTGCAATTTGCCGCTAGTCAGGGGATGGAGTTACATTGTATGGACCGCAAAAGTTACCTTCATAAAGATGAGATAGAGAATATAGAAAGTTTGCGTGTACAATTGGGCGATTTTTATCACATACCCGAAGGCGGCACCAATATTTTTGCACTCGAAGGTGTGGAAGAAATTATCTCTGAACTGAATATAGATTATGACTATATCTGTACCGCCTGCGGTACAGGAGGAACACTGGCAGGTCTAGTGAGTGGTTTGAAAGGGAAAAAGAAATTGATTGGCTTCTCCTCTTTAAAAGGTACCGATACTTTAACACATAATGTTAGCGAACTGGCGCATACTTACATCGGTGAGTATTTTACCAATTTTGAGATAAACTTCAATTATCATTTTGGTGGATACGCGAAGATAAAACCCGAGCTAATTGCTTTTATCAAAGATTTTAAGCAACAGCATCAGATACAGTTAGAGCCTGTTTACACCGGAAAAATGTTTTTTGGGCTATATGACATGATAAAAAAGAATTTATTCGAAAGAGGGACTCGTATAGTTGCTATACACACCGGTGGACTGCAAGGGCTTAGCGGGTATCCATCCTACTTCTAAAATATTCTATCCGCAACTCCTCCCCCAAAATACATCATTTAAACTTTTACCTTGAGTGTAGAGTTTCAGATTAAAATCTGAAAAACTATTATGCTGCAGAATGGCAATATTGCTAATCGTTCATAATTATATGCGTTCAATTAAAATAGTGGATATCATCGAAAACCCAACACCTTTTCGTTCAGTGTAATTTGATAAATTTGTATGCGTTCGACCTTGCAAGTTAACATGAGAAACAAAAACAGCATTACCATTAAACAGGCGCTTGACATGATGGTGAGCGATTTAAAGATTAAGCCCAAACTGGATGAAAGCAGGGTTAAAGAGGCCTGGCTGGCGGTAATGGGAAAAACAGTGGCTAAATACACCACTAAAATTTCACTTCACCAAGGGAAACTGTATGTTCAGGTAAACTCGGCTGCTTTAAAAAACGAACTCACCTACTCACGAGATAAAATCAAAGAAGTGTTTAATAAAGAGTTGCAAGATGATGTGATAAAAGAAGTGATAGTTTATTGACCTAATTCATAGCCCATTGCCTGATATAAAACACCCCTCCTGCATGCTTTTTCGCCTTCTGCTGATACCAGTCTTTGTTTTGATGTTCTCGGGCTCTGCCGTGGCGCAGGAAACACCCAAAGACTCCATTCCATATAAGATAGGTAAATACGACATAAAAAAACAGGAAAAAGTTTTTGTGGTAGCTCAAAAACTGAAGGTGGATCCTAATATTATAGTTAGGCTGAATAAACTGCGAAACATTAAGCAAGATTTGGTGCAGGGGCAGCGCATCAAAATACCGGTATACCCTAAAGGCTATGTTTATCAGCCGGAGAAGGTGGTAATTCACCGCTCTGTAGATCAGGACAGCGCCAAAATGGCAAAGTTAGATGCCATGAATCCGGAAACTAAAACAGCGCAAAGTCCATTAAAATTTTTCGATGCTGATGAGGATAAAATGCGGTTAATGATGGTTGACGCTATGCTTGAATTAAACGAGGCTATGATGCAGGGGATACAAGCCAGCTTTGATTCGTTAAATATAGAAGACAATGCAGGATTAGATGAAAAAAATATTCAGGCAATGCTTCGTAAAATGAAGAGATCGCGGGAAAAGGTTTTACTTACACCCTATCTGGAACATGTTCGAGACAGTTTAACTAATGAAATAACTACACTTAAAACTGAAAAACAGGCTATAGAATTCAGACTTAACCCGGCCGCTGCGCCTATTGTAAAAACTGACACCATTGTGGCAGAAATGGATACGATAGTTTACCAAACCAAAACTTTTGCCGATAATAGACCGGCTGAAAAAACGGTTACGGCAGTCATGATAAACGATGAGATAGTAAAAGATGATAAAACCAAAATTGAAGTAAAACGAAATGATGAGCGGAAGAAAAAACTGAAAGACTACTATGCACTAGATACCGTCATAGTTTATGATCTTCCGTCAAGCCGATTGGAACCTGCTCCCGAAATTCATACCAATAAAAACAAGCTGCCGATTACCGGAGTATGGGATACAGCTCGTGCTATTGACCCACTCGTACCCAAAAGCCTATGGGATACTGCTCGTGCTGTGAATCCTTTGGTTGACACGAATCAAAAGCAAGCATCTGTAAAGACTGTTGATGTTCGCAAGGATAGCACTATAGCTTTAAAAATTAAGGTTCCGGGCATGTCTGATTCCATTGTTATTAAACCAATTCTGAAACAGCTTCCTGAAGTGAAAATTGAAAAAGATACTATGGCAGACATTAAGCCACAGCTAACAATACAAGAAACCGATTCAGCCTTAGTGAAAATAGATTCAGCGCCAAAAACAACAATATTTGTACAGGATGCTGACACCATTACTAAGGCTTATGTGGAGGGTAATTCTGACATCATCGCTCCTCTTCCAACATCTCAGATAATACCCGTTTCCGATACTATTCATTTAACCGATACACTATCCACAACAGAAGCAACTCAGGTAAAGAAAGAAATCTTACAACCGGCTGCCTTATCCAATTCCGACTCTATCCGAAAGATAAAAGCCGAATTTTTCTTCAAGCGGTCTCAAAAAGCGATGGCTGAAAAGAATTTCCGAAATGCCGAGCAGTACCTTCATAAATCAATTGAACTGTTCCCCAATTACTTTGATGCCTGGTTTGCTTTGGCGGAGATGGATGCTCTATTCGGTTCACAACAGACTGCGCTCAAAGAATATAAAACCTGCTCAGAGATTGACAGCACCCGACCTAAACTGTATATCAATTTGGGTAACCTGTATGCGAAAATGAAGCGTAAGACTGATGCTTATAATGCCTATAATAAAGTACTTGAGTTAAGTTCAGATAATATTCCGGCACTCATATCTCGTGCATCCATTTTAACCGATTGGAAAAAATACAACGAAGCAATTGCAGATTATGACCGTGTAATTCAAGTTAACAGGGCATACCACTACGCTTATAAAGCACGCGGACAGGTAAAGTTATTAACCAGAGAATTTGCCACCGCTATTGATGACTTTACGCGCTTCCTCATTTTTGAAGAAACCGACCCTTCTGCTTATTACTACCGCGGCCTAGCTAAACTGGGAAACAATGAACTGCTGGACGGTTGTTTAGACCTCTCAACAGCTGCGGAAATGGGTTATACAGCTGCGGAAAAAGCAATCAAAAGAAGCTGCGAATAGTTATTGAAATCCCATTTTATGACAATTCTATGACAATCGGGACCATACCGCTTTCGTTGAATAAAGTAAGTTTGCGCCATTAAAATGAAGGATGACTGTAGACATAGAAAGTGTTTTTTAATTCTTCTTTTGATTACCGCCTGTATTCGGTTTTCATGGGCAGCAGAGACTAATGTTACAGTCACAGTTCTTCAGGCTGGTAGCAAACAGCCATTATCCGATGTTATTGTTAAAATTACTCCTCTAGACCCAGCTAACCGTAAAAACAAAGAGATGGCTGGGTTTACCAACAACTCCGGCATCTATACTTATTTGTTTACAGAGCCTGTTATTATTCAGATATCTCATTTAGGCTTTACCCCAGTTACAGACACCTTGTTGACCTTAAGCAATAAAAACTATCAACTGGAAACTTCCATACAAAATGTTAAGGATGTGGTAGTAACCGGCCAGTATGGAGTTAACAGCGTTCAGAAATCAGTCTATGAAGTAAAGGTGATTAATGGAGACATGATACGTGCTAAGGGGGCTAACAACCTGCGTGAGGCATTACAAAACGAACTGAGTATTGACTTGGGTCAGGATCAGGTTTTTGGCAGCAGCATAGGAATTAACGGAATTTCGGGAGAGGGTGTAAAAATAATGGTAGATGGAGTGCCGGTAGTTGGCCGAATAGATGGGAAATTGGATTTAAGTCAAATCAACATCAACAATATTGAGCGTATTGAAATGGTGGAAGGTCCCCTCTCCGTATTATATGGCACAGATGCTATGGGAGGAGTTATTAATATAATTACCAAAAATTATCAGGCAGAAAAAGTAAACCTGAATCTGAAAGCATATTACGAAACCGTAGGGCAATACAACATTGAACTAAACACCGGATTCTCATTTAAAAAAAATCAAGTCTACCTGAGTGCCGGGCGCTATTTTTTCGATGGTTATTCTTCGGATGATTCTATTCTTCGGTTTCAGGAATGGAAACCTAAAGAACAGTACTTTGCAGATGCCAAGTATATCTTTACAGGCAACCGATTTAAAATTTCAATAACAGGCTCATTCTTTAGAGAAATGTTGTTAAACCGTGGAGCACCGAAGCAAACTCTGTCTTATGATAACAACGACACCACCTGGACATATGTTGGAGATGACATTCACTTCCTTACCTATCGCCCTCGTGCTTCCGCTTCTTTCATGTATCGTTTTAAAGAGAATAATCAACTGGATGCTATGCTGGCATACTCCGGCTTTTTCCGATTTTCTAATAAATATGAGAAAAACCTCGTAAACCAGAAAGAGAATCTGCTACCCGACCCCAATGAGCAAGATACAGCTAAATATCATCAGATATTATTCCGTGCCACCTACAGTATGCCGGCATGGAAGAATCGATTAAACATTCAGCTAGGCACAGAGATTAATCAGGAATACACTATACAGGATCGTATTGCTAGTGGGAAACAACAATCGGGTGATTACGCGGCATATGGCAGTGTAAAAATAAATTTGCTGGAAGGCTTAGATATACAACCTGCTATCCGTTTTAGTTACAATACACGTTTTTCAGTGCCTCTTATCCCCTCTCTGAATCTTCGATATAACCATAATGACAAGATTGTTTTTCGTGTGTCTTATGGTCGGGGTTATCGAGCGCCATCTTTGAAAGAACTATTTCTCACCTTCTTTGACAGCAACCATGCACTGAAAGGTAATTCATCGCTTAAACCTGAAGATGGTCACTGTATAAATCTATCATTGAACTATACACAACCCGTTAAAGGCGAACATGTGATTCTTTTCTCTACCTCTGGATTTTATAACAACATTAAGAATAAGATTGATTGGAAAATTATTCCAAGTCCGGGCCCAGAATTAGATACGTTTGAGTATTTCAACCTCAAGAAATATATCACCTACGGAGGAGAATTGTCTGTCGGATATAAATGGAAACAACTACATATCAATGCATCGGCTCAGCTAACCCGTTATGAATTGAGTAATGCTTCAAACAAAGACGCACTTGCTAAAATGCTCAGTCCCGATTTTTCAGCCACCGCTTCTTATACCATTCCTAAAGCAGAAATAGGTATTTCCATCTTCTATAAATACAATGGAATAAAACCACTGTTCAGCATCAACAATAGTATACAAACCGGAACGCGAAGCGCTTACCACATGCTGGATATTTCCTTATCGCGCAATTTCTGGAAAAACAGAATTCAGATAACCATGGGGGCGAAAAACTTACTGGGTGTAACAAACATAAATGCTGACAACGTGAGTGGTGTGGGACACAGTTTTAGTGGGACAGCTGTTAATGTTGGTTGGGGAAGAACTTTTTTTACTTCATTAGTTTTGCACTTCAGTAAATGATAAAACCACTAAACGCTTCTTTCTTTCATCCGGCTATCCGCACTACGCAACTATTACTGTGTTTTGGCCTGTTGCTTACTGTATCATCGTGCTTTAAAGAAAAGCCCCTGGCACCGCCATCTAATCAAAATATTGGCCAGACTGCGGTGATAGAAATGGGCCCCGAATACCACGACCAGTTCTTTTATAATCTGAAAACCAACTCGGTGGTAAGCCAAAACTCCAAATATATCTACGACCTGCTGTTTGAATGCAAGGCCGATAAATTCAATGTATGGTTGAATACCGCCAAAAGTATGAGTTTGGTGCGCACGGATAAAACTTCGCTCAGCGAGGTGAGTATTCTGGATACCATTGGTAAAGACTGGCACTTTGAGTTAGGCGAGTTCAACGTAGACTCCAACTCCTTCGGCCCCTGGTGGGATTCGCTGGGCACACAGCCTACCTCAGCAGGAATAGTTTACATTATCAATCTAGGACGGGGTGAGGATGGTCTGCCTATTGGCTTCATGAAAATGAAGTTCAATAATTTTTACGGAAGTTCATATTCCGTAACTTATGCACCTGTTGATGGGATAGATTCTACTACTACTTTGGTGATGAAAGATGATACCCGAAACTATAGCTACTTGAGTCTACAAACTAAAAGTGTGGTTTCTAATATTGAACCCGATAAATCTACCTGGGATTTATGCTTTACCCGATACACCATCATTTTCTACCAGCCATATTATTTGCCCTATGAGGTTACTGGAGTACTGCACAACCCCAGCCATGTAACAGCTTATATGGATTCAACCGTAAAGTTCGATAGCATTCAGATAAGCGATTTTGATATCAGCCGATTGGAAACACGCAGAGATGCCATTGGCTACCTCTGGAAACTGATTGATGACTTTGGCGGAACGGGCACTTACTCGCTCAAGTTTCATTACACCTATTTTATAAAAACCGATGAAGACAAATATTACAAACTGCGCTTCTTCGACTTTTACCGCAATCAGGTAAAAGGATATCCTTCGTTTGAATATTATCGCTTATAGCGGTGAAAAGACTGTATCCTAAAAATGTATATTTCTTCTTCGGCTGTGTATGATGTGAATGAGGAGAAGAAGAACCGCCAAAATACCCACCTCGGTTAATACCGCCAGCGGATTGGCCCGACAGTCAATCAGGTTATTCATGTAGCAAAACGGATATACATGGTCCATGAAGTAGTTCAGGCCATTGTGCATTAAAGGCTCGTGATAGAAAATAAGCTGCGTATCGGTAACGTTTTGCGGAAAGAGAACAATCCAGTCGAGATCAGGAATAAGAGAAAAGAGTATTCCCCATTTATAATCGCCCCACCAGATATATAAAAAAGTAACCGCCAGCAGCCATTGTACAATATGATAGATAACCCAAAGCGGATTACTGAAATCGGGCAAGGCGGGCTGATAAGTGAGCACAGCCAGTTTATCGAAAATAGCATGAAGCAGAATGGCTGTAAAAAACATGATAGCCATACTTAACGCCCGGTAATGCGTCCATTTGAAGAACCGATTGATAATTACTCCGCTAAGAAGGTGGATGGGGGCCTGCATCTGAGCGGGCTAAAATAGAAGAAAAGACGGTAGTTGTCGGACCATGGTAATATGTGAGCATGTCTAAGATTCAGAAAAGACAGACCGAGTTAAAAGCCACAAGTGGTTGAACGGTAGCGTAAAAGACCATTTTAAAAACAGGATTGACACCGGCAGAAGCCGGTTTTACATGCACAGAAACAGGATTAACACTGACAGAAGGCAAATTTACCTGGGCAGAAATCTGATTTACACGCACAGAAACAAGATTTACATTGACGGAAGGTGGATTGACACAGAAAGACCTCACCTAAAGGTGCGGAGCGGTTTGGCGGAGGAGTTGCGGCTAGGTGTTGAATTGAAAGAGTCTGTTTTGTTAAATGATTTTCAATTGCTGAAGGGTTATATTGTATAGCTCAATGCAGGAGGCAAGTAAATTTGTAAGCCCGGAGGTACAGGTTAGTTTAGTGGGGTGAATTTTGAGCATTACCCACAGTTTTTTACTGCTACTATACTGGAATGGAAGCCCTTGTTAGAAAATGATACTTACAAGCAGATAATTGTTGACAGCCTCCGGTTTATGGTGAAGGAAAAGCGGGTGACTGTTTTTGGTTTTGTGATTATGCCTAATCATGTCCATATTATCTGGCAGATACAGGATGGGCATGAGCGAAAGAAGGTGCAGCAGAGTTTTTTGAGATATACCGCGCAACAGATTAAGTTTGACCTGGAGCGGACGAATGCGAGTTTGCTGGAGGAGTTTAGGGTGGATGAGGCTGACCGGGAGTATCAGTTTTGGGAGCGGAATGCGTTGAGTGTGGATTTGTTTACAGATGTGGTATTTGAGCAGAAATTGGAGTATATACATAATAGCCCGATACAGGAGAGGTGGAAACTGGCGTTGTATGCGGAGGATTACCGGTGGTCATCGGCCGGTTTTTATGCTGGAAGGAAAAATGAATTTGAATGGCTAACACCTTGTGATGATGTATGAACTATTTATTTACGGCCGGTTGTTTTTCAGAGGCTCCTGTGGCTCCCCTGCTCTTGTTGGTGATAACACACAACAACGGCTTTGCTGGTTTTGGCATTATAGGGGAAGATCAACAAAAGCGAAATCCAACAAGGGCAAAGAGTATTACATCAAACCAAAATTGCAGTCGTAAGGTGAAAAAGAAACTGATAATTTTTTCACTTGTAGTTACCTGTCTTTTTGGTCAGGCGCAAAAGCATGATTATAACTGGATGACTGGCTACTTTAGCAGTTTAGGTTACGACTCCAACTATCAGCATTGGTTTGGCATTTCAAAATTTGATTTTAACCAACAGCCGGTAGCCATAACGCGCGATTCGTTAACAATAAGTTTTGATGGTTCTAACTCAACTATTTCAGATGTTGATGGAAATATGTTGTTCGCTTGTAATGGCATTAAAGTATATAATTCGTTTGATGAAAAAATAGTAGACAGCATGGATGGCGGGAGTTTGTATTTACGCACAATGTATCCGTGGGCTTATTCATTGGGAATAGGGTATCCTCAATATCATATCGTTTTACCTAATCCTACCAACAACAAATTGTACGATATATTTTATGTTTTGGTTGATTCATTTCACATTCCTTCGGGATTATTAATCGAGGGCACTTCCATGTTACGATGCCAAATAGATGTAAGTTTAAATGGCAACAAAGGTGCTTCCACCCAAAAAGACGTAATAGTTAATCCAGTCAATTCAAGTTTAACCGTATCTGCCGTAAAACATGCCAATGGAAGGGATTGGTGGTTATGCAGAAAAGGTTCTGATAATAATTGCTATTACATAGATTATTACAACGGTGACACAATTAGCAGCAATTCTATAGTTCAATGTCTGGGGCTGCCGACTGCAAGAGGGTATTCGGGGGTATTACGTTTTTCTCCCAACGGTGAAAGGTTAGTTATGATTTCGGAAACCGGTACCGTTAACTTTTTCTCATTTGATAGATGTACTGGGCTTGTAAATGCAGTAGACCAGTTTATTATACCTGAGATAAGAGATTCAGTTCAATGGTTCCCTACTGTTGAGTTTTCGCCTGATGGCAGATTTGCGTACGTCTTTTGTGTTTATCGTATATTTCAATACGATATTCAAGCAACTTCTATTCAAAGTAGCCGTCAAACGGTTGGAATTTTCGACCCCAACCATCAAGTGCCTTTTTATCAAACATTCTATAATGCACAATTGGCCCCGGACGGTAAAATATATGTAAGTTCAGGAAATTCTAACTACAGTTTAGGTATAATAAACAACCCGAATGGGCAAGGTGCTTCTTGTAACTTTAATGATACTGCACTTAATCTACCCACTTTTGGCAGTGGTGTACCTTACTACCCCAACTACCGCTTGGGTGCCTTAGCCGGCAGCCCTTGCGATACTATTAGTAGCCTAAACGAAACAGAACGAGCCGCGAAAGAAAAGCAGGTGAAGGTGTTTCCGAACCCTGCCTCAGATTTTGTAACGGTGGATTATGGGTTTACCGATTGGAGTAAGCAGGGTGAGGTAAGCATGGAGATAGTGAATGAGTTGGGACAGGTGGTGTATGCGCAACCACTGCCGCAGTATAGCGGGTTTCAGAAAATGAACATTGCAGATTTTGTTGGTGGATTTTATACTGTTTACATACGTAGAGGTAATCTTGTAATTGCAGCTTCAAAATTTACAAAGCAGTAAACACCTCTAAATTCTAACTTTTTTGCGTTGTTGGTGAAGCCACCAACCGGTAAGGGAAAATTACTTGTAGTTATAGCAAACCTAATTTGGCAAGTTTACCAAATCGTATTCGCCCACCTTGGTTAGGTCCATAACCATTTTGCCCTGTTGGTTTACTTTAGTCGCAGCAGGGTCTCCGACTAGGAACCCTGCGTCAATACAAAATGGTGCTATTAACAGTTTTCGCCCTAAATGGTCTACTATGCTGTTCCCATTTTGTAACTTGCAGCAATGAAATGTAAAACAGGCGTTGGGATGTTTGGTATGCGTAGCTCCCCTGCTGTTGTTGGTGATAACACACAACAACGGCTTTGCTGGTTTTGGCATTATAGGGGAAGACCAACAAAGGCGAAAAAACATCTAATAATTTACTGCCTAGTGTTTGTTTGCCTTTGGGGGCAGGCACAAAAGCACGACTATAATTGGATGACCGGCTACTTTAGCAGTTTAGGTTATGATTCTAACTATCAACATTGGTTTGGCATTTCGCGATTTGATTTTAACCAACAGCCGGTAGTAATACAGCGCGATTCCGTAAATATGACCTTTGACTTTACCAATGCCACTATTTCAGATGTATCCGGCAATCTTCTTTTTTCGTCTAACGGGGTAAGAATTCATAATGCTTTCGATGAAAAAATAGTTGACAGTTTAGCGAACTTAGGCGATACCAGCTATTTCTATTACTTGTGCCCCAATTGTTTTTCTACTGGACAACGATATAATCAATATCAGATTATATTACCAAGTCCACAAAACATTAATGAATACGATATATTCTATACCTACATTGATAGCATCAACATCCCTGCTGGAATTACTTTAGGAGTTAAAAAGATTTTACAAGCAAGTATTGAGGTTAATACTAACGGAAGTTTTAATCTAAAAAAAAGAGATTTTGAAGTTCTAAATGAAAAACTTAGCTTGGTTATAGCTGCCACTAAACATGCTAACGGGAAAGATTGGTGGATAATTACAAACCACGAAGCCAGCAATATATATTCACTACTTCATTACGATGGCTCAGGTAATTTCAATACTCCGTTTCCTCAACAAGGCGGTGGCAGTACAGAACAAGGCGGTCTCATTAGTTTGCGATTTTCTCCTGAAGGTTCTTTTTTTGCTTCTGCATCCACTAATGTTGACAGTGTAAATATTTTCTCATTCGACAGATGTTCTGGTACTTTGAGTTTATTGGAGCAACTAATAATACCCGAGTTAAAAGATTCTTTTCAGTGGTGGCCCACAGCAATCGAATTTTCTCCGAATGGCCGTTTTCTATACATCTTTTGCAGCTTCCGCATTTTTCAATTCGACCTACAAGCTACCCCCATTCAAAGCAGCAGGCAGTCCATTGGTGTATTTAACCCGACCCACCGCGTTCCCTTTTCTCAAACATTTTTTAATGCTCAATTAGCCCCTGATGGTAAGATATATGTCAGTTCTGGCAACACAAACTACGGAGTAGGTATTATTGACAATCCTAACGGTCAGGGTGCTTCCTGTAATTTTAATGATACAGCACTTAACTTACCTACCTTTATTAGCGGTGTACCTTACTATCCTAACTACCGCCTCGGTCCCTTATCAGGCAGCCCTTGCGATACTATTAGTAACTTAAACGAAACAGAACGAGCCGCGAAAGAAAAGCAGTTGAAGGTATTTCCTAACCCTGCTACAGATTTTGTAACCGTAGATTATGGTTTTACCGATTGGAGCAAAGGCGAGGTTAGTTTAGAAATAACCAATGCGCTGGGACAGGTGGTTTATGCACAAGTTCTCCCGCAATATTCCGGCTTTCAAAGATTGAATGTGGGTGGTTTTGCGAGTGGGATGTATCAGGTGTTTATTAAGCGCAGAGGCGTGGTGGTAGTGGCTGAGAAGTTGGTGAAGGAGTGAAGGTAGTGTGTTAAGGTGCGAAGGTATTAAGGTGTTAACGTTGGTTGGGAATGATGTATGAACTATTTATTTACGGCCTGGTGTTCTTTACCGGATTTCTGGATTTCTCACCTTTTGGCGCTATAAAAATTCATGCCCGGGTTACAGCTAACCAAGAGTATGAAGGCCGATTATTTCAGTTTGAGCGCCTGTTGCAGCACACTCCACAACTTAGCCTTTTCGCCTTTTATCAGTTCTAGGTTCTCGATGGTTTCGGTTTTAATGACCACCGCTCCGCTGATATTGTAGGGATAGTGTTTCTTTAGCCTGGATATATTTCTACTTGCCGGCATGTCACCAAAAATCAGTATCAACTCAGGGCTATACTGCCCCTGCAATTGCCCTATACTTACCGGATGGCTGAAACAGTTTATGAAAAGAGTTTCATCGGGTTTTAACTTACAGGCACCAGCTAATTTGGTAAGCATATCTTTGAAGGGGTCCAAAAGTTGTTCCTTTTCGAAGTTGTAAATGAATACAGCCCGATAACTACCTGAAGAAACCGTTTCTGAAATCTTTTTTTCAACATTTCGGGATACATGCAAAACCTTCTGCTTACCGAATAAAACCTGTGGCGCATGGAGTTGTATCATTATTAGCTATTTAAATCGTGTTCAAAAATAATATTGACTCAAAAAGATAGAATAGAAAGTTATTCTATTTTTGTTCGCAACACACTTAAACAAGCAAATTTATGGGCTACAAAATCACCGTTGAAAAAGTGAAAACCTCACGTATTGGCGAAATTGACTTCACCAACCTGCCATTCGGTAAGCACTTCTCAGATCACATGTTTATAGCCGACTATTACGATGGCGACTGGCATGACTGTCGAATTGTTCCATTTGGTAACTTCTCGGTGCATCCTGCTTTATCCTCTTTACACTATGGGCAAGCTATATTTGAAGGCATGAAAGCTGAATTGGACACAGATGGCAATCCCATTATATTCCGACCAATAAAAAACCTAAACCGCCTCAACATTTCCTGCGATAGAATGGCCATGCCTGAAATACCGGAAGATTTGTTCATTAATGCTATTGACAAGCTGGTTTCCTTAGATAAACAATGGATTCCCAACACTCCCAACTCCTCACTTTATATCAGACCATATGTATTTGCAACTGAGGAGTTTGTTGGTATAAAACCCGCGGAGCATTTCCGTTTCGCAATTTTTACCAGTCCGGTTGGAGCATACTACAGCAAACCGGTGAAAGTGTTTATTCACGATAAATATGTTCGTGCATTTCCGGGTGGTGTAGGTTTTGCTAAATGCGCAGGTAATTATGGTGCTGTGATGATGCCTACCCGCGAAGTTCAGAAAATGGGCTACGACCAGATTCTATGGCTGGATGGAATTCACCACCGTTATCTTCAGGAGATAGGCACTATGAATGTGTTTGTAGTGATTGATGGAGTATTGATTACCCCCGCTCTGGATCAGGGAACTATTCTGGATGGAGTTACACGAGATAGTATTTTAAGAATTGCTGAAAATGAAGGATACGTAGTACAGGAGCGCGACATTTCCATTGAAGAAGTTGTGAATGCTCATCACGAAGGTAAGCTACAGGATATGTTTGGTACAGGAACTGCAGCCGTACTTTCTCAAATTGGAGAGTTCCACTACAAAGGAGACAACTACGATTTACCTCCTGTAGAAACAAGAGAAGTATCTAACCGCTTGAAAGCAAAACTTATAGCCATTAAATCGGGTAAAGCAGAAGATATTTTTGGCTGGCTGCATACCGTGGCGGTAAGTGTTTATGCCAACCAATAAAGATTCAGAAATTACAAAATCAGAAATCCCGACCCACCAGAGTCGGGATTTTTAATTACGAGTGTGATTAAAAAGGATAACCGATAGCCACTTGGAATTGTCCTGTTTTAAATGCCTGCCCATTTGCAAACTGCCAACGCTTGTTTTCCACTCTGCGCGGGTCTCGAAGAGGAAATCCGTAATCAAAACGTATTACGAAGTAGTTGAAGTCTAACCTCAGGCCGGCTCCTGCATCTACTGCAAACTCATTCCAAAACCGCTTGATATTAAACTCACCATTCAGTCGGGTATCTTTTCTTATCAACCAAACATTACCGGCATCTACAAACACGGCAGCTTTGAGCCACTTATAAATATCAAATCGTATTTCGGCATTCAATTCAAGCTTCATATCTCCTGTTTGATTAAAAAAACCCACATTTGTTTTTTCACCTGTTTCTGTATTGTAGGCATTGGGGTCGGCATAGCCACCCGGACCAATTTCACGAATAAGAAAGCCACGTAAACTATTAGGCCCACCTACAAAAAATTGTTTCACAAAAGGCAATGCTATAGAGTTACCATAAGGCACACCCACTCCCGCAAAAGTTCGTATAGCAAACATGCTATGGTTACTCATTCGGAAATAATTTCGCCAGTCTCCCTCTATACGGAAATATTGCGAAAAAGGACGCTTAGCAATTAAATAAACAGAGTCATTCTTTGATTTTAGATTAGCCAATTTAAATCCTGCATAGATGATATTACCGGCTGTTTCAATGTTGCTTCTAAAATACATGTATATCCTATCTTGATTCGTTCGCTGGTTGGTATATGAGAATGTATAATTAGGGCCAATGATAATCTGCTCTTCGAAACTGCTTTTTAAAATCGGATTCAGATTAAGTCTTCGATTAAACTCATCTCCCCGTTTAGGTAAAAGATAAAAACTAACCGTTATAGGATTAAATATGTGTCTCTTTAATGGATTTTCATTCCATTCATAACCAAATGAAAAATTAAAGTGATGTAGCTGATAAAGAAAAGCAACATTACCAAGTGTGTCGAAATCAAAGCGATGCTCAAAATTATAAGTAGCATTAAACCTTGTTTTGGGATTGGTATTACGCGAAAATGCTTTAGCACGAAAAGGAACCAGAAACTTATTGAGATAGTAAGTAATACTGGCTGATGTGTTGGCGGTAATAACCTGCACTTTTTCTTTTTTGCTAAACTTCAACTGAACACCTGCCGACAAGTCAAGCAACAACTGGTCAGCACGCTTAGTTAAATTCTTGTTTTTATAAGACATTGACCCTGCTACTCCAAAAAGCCCCTCGTTGGTCACATTTGCCTCAGCATTATAAAGAATATCCTGGCGCTTGGCAGGTGTCAAATAAACATAGCAATCCAGATAATTATCATTTCTATTTGCCTTGGCATAATCAATACTGATAAATTTAAAAGTGCCCAGTAATGCGAAGCGATTGATGGTTCTAATCTCATTCTCCTTGGAGTAGAGATCATTTTGGCGGAAAAAGATAGCATCCATCAGTACACCTTTTCTGAAGCTCATTTTCTGCGCAATGAACTTGTATTCATTCTGAAAAACTGTGTCTCGTCTAGTTGAATCGACTAACCTCTCAGTAGAATAATCGGTTACTACATAAATATCATTGATATAATACTGCTCATGTTGGGTGCTATCGCTGGGAGGGTTGATAGTTATCTTAATATTCACCAGCTTATTCTTAGCTACACTATCCAGGTCAAATGTCACATACTCACGATTAAAAAAGTAGTAACCGCTACTTCTTAAAATACTCTCAATTCGGTCGCGTTCATTTTTTAAATTGGTGATATCAAACCGATCTCCTTTGTGTAAGAAAGTACTCTTATGTCTTTCCCTAACAATTGAATCGCATCCTTCCTTTCCTTTAGGCAACTCAACATCACCTATCTTCCACACTTCACCTGCATCAATGGTATAAACAATAGTGGTCTTCTTGTTTTTGGTAATAACTGTATCCGTAACATCATTATGAAAATAACCGTAATTAAACAGATAGTTTTCCATACTTCGCTCACTTTTTGCAGTAAGCGTTGAATCAAAAACTACCGGAGCCTCACCTACTTTATCAATAATCCACTGCTTGAATTTAGTTAGCTTACCTCCTTTGGTAGCGCTGTAATACAGCCACATTCTAACCGGCATAAACCCAAGAATTTTTTTGTTGGGTTTTTGAGAGGCTATCTTGGTTAAATCATCCTTTACTTTTTCTTTTTCAGAACCTTTTGCTTTAGATATGAGAATAAACTTGTTTCGCACCAGCAGTGACTGACCTTCGGGAAGATTGCGGGCGACTTTGCAGGATGGCAGAAAAAAATTGATACTACAGAAAACAGCAAAACTCAAAAATATGTTACTTAAACTCTTCTGCATCTCAAATTTGAATTTACCTTTCGTTCCGATATTATATAACCAATCACCGGAATATGCTCTCTAAACAGCAAGTTAGTTTTGTTTGCTCGCTGCATCAAAAAAAATATCGCCAAATGTATGGCAAATTTTTGGTTGAGGGAGATAAGCTTGTTAGAGAATTACTGCAAAGTGATTTCAAAATTGAGGCCGTATATTCTTTAGCCAATTACATCTTAGTTGGCAATCATAAAGAATTTGATCATTTCGTTGTTTCCGAAACGGAGTTAAAAAAAATTTCAACACACCAAAACCCCAACAACGTGGTTGCTGTTGCACACATTCCTATAGCCTCCTTCTATCAAAACAAATTACCCGAACAGCTTTTTATAGCCTGCGATAATTTATCCGACCCGGGTAATGCAGGGACTATCATCCGCACGGCTGAATGGTTTGGTATCCATACTATTTTTTTCTCCAAAAATTCGGTAGAAATTTACAATCCAAAGGTGGTAAGTGCGGCCAAAGGGTCTTTATTCAGAACTAAATGTATTTATACAGATTTAAGAAATCTGTTTGCCGCAAATCCTGATATTCCTGTTTATGGAACGTTTATGAACGGAACAAACATTTATGAATCCAGACTTCCCAAATCAGCTTTTATAATAATAGGCAACGAAGCGAATGGCATAAGTGAGGAGCTTGCAGCTACTACTCAGCATAAATTATCCATTCCCCCATTTGGCCAGGCAGAATCACTAAATGCAGCAGTAGCAGCGGCAATTATCATGAGTGAATTCAAAAGGAGATAAGCTATATTTGTTTACATTTGAGCCAACAAAACATATAACTATGAAACAATTCAGCACAGTTTTAATGTTCATACTTTCCACTATAATTTCCATTTCTTTATCAGCCAAAGAGGATGCCGCTAAAACCAAAGGCAAATCATCTTTTGCCCAGCACAATTTTGAATTTCAAGTAACACCCAGTGCCGACTATCATATTTGGCAAGAAGGCAATGTGGTGGAGGATAAGCCCTACGAATATACTTATCCTTTTATCGGATTTGGTTTTGGCGCACAATATCTTTACCGACCGGTTGAAGTGTTTGGGATTTCTACTGGTCTGGCAATAAAAATGCAGGGGAGTTATTTTAGAGAAAGGTTTTATCCACATTTCAATGCCCCTTCATACATTAGAACTAGGGCAAACCAACATATTGGATATATCTCCGTTCCAATCTATTTCCATTTATACAAACCAATGAAAGATTGCACGTTTGAATTTGCTATTGGTCCGGATTTCAACTTTCCTACATTTAGCAGATCGGCCACAACTGTGTTTGATTCAAATGGTGAAAAAGTATCCACCACAAAAGACCATGCAAAAGCTGACGCTGATGAGATGAGAGAAATGGCTTCTTTTGGCCTGTCCATGTTTTTAGGTGGTGAGTTAAATTTATGTGAGCACGCAAATCTTTTTATAGGCCCTCAGATTCAGTTCTTAAATTTAGCCTATTTCAATAAGGATGTGATGGACGCCAATAAAAATTCCGGCAACTTTATCGATGCCTCTCTCGGATTAAAACTAGGCTTCAGGTTTCACTAAAATTTTGAATACGCTTCGGAAAACTTCTTTCTACATTCGCATACATGAATAAGAGAGAACTGTTTAATCTCATAGTTAAAAAACAATCATTTCTATGTGTTGGTTTAGATACCAGCCTGGATTTGATTCCGCCACATTTATTACAATATAGTGACCCTGTTTTCGAGTTTAACAAAGCAATCATTGATGCTACCGTTGATTTAGCAGTTGCCTACAAACCCAATCTGGCATTTTATGAAAGTATGGGACTAAAAGGATGGGCAAGCCTTGAAAAAACCATGAAGTATCTGGAGCAGTTTAAAGACCAGGCATTTACCATTGCCGATGCCAAGCGTGGCGACATTGGTAACACCTCAAAAATGTATGCCAAGACCTTTTTCGAAGCCATGAATTTTGATTCAGTTACTGTAGCTCCATACATGGGCGAAGATTCAGTGACCCCGTTTTTAGAATATAAAGATAAGTGGGTCATTCTGCTTGGCCTTACCTCAAACAAAGGCAGCCGAGACTTTCAGTTTCTGGAAACCCCTGAAGGCAAACTGTACGAAAGTGTGATTCGGAAAGCGCAGCATTGGGGCACACCAGACCAACTAATGTTTGTGATTGGAGCCACTCATCCGGAACATGTAAAATCAATCCGCGTTTTGGCGCCATGTAACTTTTTTTTAGTTCCCGGTGTTGGAGCGCAAGGTGGAGATATGAATGCCATTTGCCATAACGGGTTAAACAATGAATGCGGTTTGCTCATCAACTCTACACGCAATATTATTTATGCATCTAAAGCACATGACTTTGCAGAAGCCGCCCGAAATAGTGCCCTGCATACCCAAAAAGAAATGTTGCCTTTTTGCACCGCTTTTTCATCCAATTCATAATTTCTTATACATTTATCAGACAAATCCATATTTATTACTATGAAAAAATCAGCAATACTTACTTCGGTATTTATATTAGGTACACTGCTTAGAATATCCGCTCAAAATACAATATCGTCCGACCCATTTGAAGTTCAGTCTCGCTTCTATAAATCTGCCCTAAAAAATTATGACCTCCAGGCGGCTACTGTTGCTCTTTACAACATGCAGGCATTAAAGCCGGAAAGAACCGACTTGAATGATTCACTTGCCTTACTTTATTTTGCCGGTGAAAGATATGCTCAAGCCTATTTGATAGGAGAAGGTATCGTAAAAGCAGATCCGAAAAGAACGGACATGCTTGAACTGGTTGCTGTTTCTAAACAAAATCTGGGTTTAATAAAGGAATCTCTTTCTGATTATGAAAAACTTTATAACGAAGAAAAATCCGTATACTACTTATACCAGATAGCCACCCTACAGTATCAGTTAAAACGTTATGGAGAATGCGTGGCTTCTTTAGATCAGATTATTGGCAATCCGGAATCGGAAAAACAAAAGGTAAATATCAGAATGCAGGGTGGCAATCAAGATGTTGTAATGAAAGCGGCAGCGCTTAATGTAAAAGGAATCTGTGCCATGGAGTTAAATCAGGAAGATGCAGCAAAAGATAATTTCAATAAAGCTATTCAACTGGCCCCTGATTTTGTCCTAGCTAAAGGCAACCTTGATTTAATAGCTAAAAAAGCGGCACAAACTAAATCTACGAGCACTAAAACAAATACAACTTCCACTACTACCAAGCCAACAACAAAATAGATTTCAGTGATTACACTTAAGTAGATATCAGGCCGATTTATCGGCCTTTATCTTTTCATACGCTTCCTTAATCATCTGAAATTTTAATGCATATTTTTTTTTCTCTTCTGCGGTAAGGTTGGGGTTTCTATCCGGATGGTATTTTAATATCAACTGACGGTATACATTTCTGATCTCCTGTAAACTCATGCTACTCCTGACTCCCAATACTTCATAATGTGACAAGACTGTTTCTGTATGTTGCGACCTTAGTTTTCTATAATCAATATCGTTTACGTTAACAAAACCTGCTATTTTAAAAATGAAGTAATTCTCCCGTTCATTTAAGACTCCGTCACTCATCGCCAAATCAAGCAGGAAACGAATGACCTGTATACGTGTACCGTGTTCTGTGTACATACGCAATCGATCACAAGCCAATCCTAAGTCATACTCTTTAGAAAGGCAATGATGTATTATCTGAGTTCGCTTCTCAGAAAGATTACCGTCAAAATGAGTATCGAAAAAATTTCGCGTAAAAGATATTTCCTCCAGAGATACTTTGCCATCTATCTTCATCAGGTGTGAAGCAATGACTATCAGATTTGTTTCAAACTCTGTAATTCCGGTTAACTCTCCCTTTGAAATACCTGCACCATCTTTTCCAATAAAGCTACCAGCAATAAAACCCAATAGTCCTCCTACCGGATTTCCCGTAACCAACCAGCCCAATCCGGCACCTAACCATTTTTCATAACGAGCCATACTTATCTATGCCCTTGGTAAATTGGTTGTACTATAAGAGAGTTTGTTGGCAGTGAGCAGATAAAAAATAACCACACCAGTTAATATAAACGGGATATTTAAAAGCTGGGTTTTACTGATAATATCAAGAATCATTTCGCCATCCGGCTCTTTATAAAACTCCAATAAAAAACGGCTAGTAAAAACCAGTAAAAGAAAAGACGCAATATAAATACCGGGTTTAGAATCTTTGTATCGATTGAAAATAAAGAGCATAAAAAACTGAATCAGTAAATATGCGATGCTTTCATAAAGAACCACCGCGTGTCTTGGAATGTTATCTACTTGTTCAAAAACAAATGCCCAAGGCACTTGTGTGGGTTTGCCATAAAGTTCTGAGTTCATTAAGTTGCCCAAACGAATTAGCGAGGCTAACAACACAACGGATATGATTCCATGGTCGAGCAACCAAAAAAAACTAAACTCTTTATGTACCCTGCAAAAAGCATACAGACCAAGCAGCCCGCCAACAACACCACCGTGACTGGCAAGCCCTCCTTTCCAAACAGCAATCAGTTCAGATGGATGCAGCATGTAATAATCCAATGAGTAAAAAACAATATGAGCTATTCTTGCTCCAATGAGTCCTCCCACGAAAATGTATTGAATAGCAATGGTGAGTTTATCATCATCTACCCTAAGTTTTTTAAAAATATAGCGTTCAATAAAAAAAGCTGCAATCAGGGAAAGTCCCCAAAGCGCACCATACCATTTAATGGAGAAATTTCCTAAAGCAATAAAATCAGGATTGGGATTCCAGTGTATGAAGAGATTCATTGGTTAAATATGAAACAGTATTTCAACTAAAGAAATGAAAACAACTTTATTTCAAACGCTCAATTTTTTTAAGCCCGCCTTTCTTTATTATTTTATTGAGCTCATCCAGGTTGTCTTTGTATTTTGCTTTATTGTCTATAACATAAAGCTCCAGAAGAGGATCTGCATCCAAAATCATTTGCATCATTTCAGATAATTGCGGAGCATATTTCAACCTTGAATAATCCTCATATGTTATTTTAAGAAATGCTGTATTGACTCCCACACCGCGATTATCTAGCCAATAACCATTCACTAAAGCGGTAGGCTTCGCAAGTTGACCGTCATAAAACACATCAGATGGTGATGGGTAGGCTACAATTGACTTTTTATCCGTGCTCAATGTAACCGGAACATAACTCGAATAATCAGCCTTTGTCTTGTACACCAACGCCTTCTCCGTTACCTTAGATGTAGTGTTTACTACCTGTTTGGTTTTACAGAACATTAGTGTGGTCGAGAACATAACTACAATGACAGGCATTACTCTTTTCATATCTAACATTTGAGGAGTAAATAAAGAGGAGTTGCTATTCAACTCCTCTTCACTATATTATCTTACAATTAGTTTTGAGTTCAACGTCTTTCCTGCAGAGGTAAGTTGTATAGTATAAACTCCCGCGGGAACCCCTCGAACATTCAATTTAATCAACTGGCTGTTGAAAGAGCCTGAAGTTGCCATTAACTGCTCTCCCAGCTGATTAAACAACTGCAGTGTATAATTACCATTCTGATTGGAGGCGTCTACAAAGACATCTTCACTTGCCGGATTTGGAAATACGGAAAGCTTCTGTTCTGAAACATCTGATATACCCACATTAGCACCTCTGGTCACCTGTAAATCTAAAAGATAGGTGCCTGTTGATCCGGAGAAGTAGTTTGATACGAAAAACACAACAGTTCCCCCTCCGGGAACATAAATAGCAGCAGGTAATACATCATCGTAAGCATCACTAAAATTACCTCCATTTACTTTATAACTAAGTTGAGCATCGTTGGTATAAGTATTACCATTACCGCTACTGTAACTATCATGAACGCGTGCTATAATAGAATAGTTGGTTCCTGCAGGAAGAGTCACTTTATAGTAATCAAAGTCATTACCAACATGCATATTAGAACCTGTAGTGCTGGTTGATGCGCTGTTACCGCTAAAGGTAACAGGCAATGAATAGGCAGTACCTTCAGTGTTATCACTTTCATAAACATCCGGGCTTAGAGCAGCATCTGTAATTGTTACGGTAATGGGGTTGGGATAACTACCGTTGTAAACCAGAGTCCAGTTTGTTTGATCGGGAGAACTAAAGAAGGCAACATAATAGGTTCCCGGATCAACACTTAATCCGGTTGAACTGAATGTAAAGTTGTAGTAATAATTGGCAGTCATGTTTACGCTGACCTCGTCAATAGTTGTAACATATGTTCCATCGAGCGTGAATAAATCAGCCGACACATAGCCGGTAAAATTACTGACGCTGTTGTTCCAAATTTGATTGGTAATATCAAAAGAAGCATTTTTCACAATAGTAGATGGTGTCACAGTGGTATTGCTGTACATTTCAATTTGATTGGCCGGACCGGTAACTGTAATTGAAACTGGATTACTAAAAGTTGCTTCGTCTATTAAAGAGTAATTATTACTGCCATTCTTATAGTACACTCCTATGTAATAGGTTCCTGGAATTAACTCCAGCGGATTGGCAGTAAAAGTTGTGTTATAATGATAACCTGCCTGAGCAGTCGCTCCGGTAAATTCCTGAATGTATTGAACGAATACACCATCACTGTTAAACAAAGCTGCTGCAAAATCTCCAGTAAAATCACTTGAACCCAAATTGGCAATATCAGCATATACACTAAAACTCCCTCCGGTTTGAAAAGGATTGGCACTTACAGTAGTTGCGGAATATAACTGTATGCTACTCTGATTGATGGTTCCTCCGCCCCCGCCATTCAGTGGTTTAATGCCAATAACCGCTTGCTGACCACTATTAAAACCTCCCGTTCCGCCTCCGGCTCCTAATGAAGATGGATCCAGATTATTCACAAAGAAATATCCATCACTATTTCCTCCCCAACCCCAATTCATGTGTAAATAATCGTTGTTATCGTAGCCATCACAAACCCAGGTATGTCCACCGCCATTGCCAAAACCTGCATACTGCATCGGTCTGCCGGCATTTAACTCTGTCTTCATCAGATTCATCCAGTTCACATCAGAATAGTTTTGACGAACTACACCTTGCAGAGTAGAAGGGTCATAACCAAAGTAAGTTTTGTATGAATATTCTGCGCAAGCCTGCACGGGAGATTGAGAAGCCACTACATAAGCACTACTTCCTCCGGTGGCCCCCACACCATATCCCATATCCACCGACACACCGCAGTGATACATTAAGGTTGCCACATTCGCATTACTTGAGTTTAGAATATTAGGCATACCGGCCCAATTATAGGTGGTGCTTCCAAAGTTAGCAGACTGACTACCATAGTGCTGATCATTGTAGGAATGAAAGCCGGTACCCTGAGTTGGGTAATTCCAAAACTTCATTACCTGTGCCATAGCAGTAGCCACACATCCGGTTACAGCCCTTTCACCATAACCAGCATCATAGGGACATAATGCATTTTCATAGGGAGATTGATTCCATCGAGTGGCGCAAAGTGGGTTAACAGCCTGAGCCGCTCTGGAGCCGTCATTAACGGTAATGTTGTTATAGTATTTGTACCACAGGTCCGAAATTTCTGGAGTAGTTTCAAATACATTCTCCTTCACAAAAACAATCTGCTTCTTGTAATTATCTAACCACTTGCTGGCTGCTGGTGCAAGATCACTCATAACCCATGCAGTCTCTGTGCCGTAACCCAATACCGGGCGTACAAGGTCATCTCCTGATACAATAACAAAACCATTTCCGGCACCCATATTAAATATGTAGTAAACAGGCTTGTTATCACTTAATCTTCCTACACCAGCATTAGTTTTGCACTCATATACAAGTTCCACTCCTGTAAGACTACTTACGTTGGAATTATTTTGCAGATAGAAATTTTTAGCCACCTGAGCCGCCATTGCCTGGTCTACATCTTTGGCGGATAGAAAAGATAGGCTGCTTAAAAGCAGAAACAATAAATAGTTCAATTTTTTCATGGCAATAATTTTTAGTCAGAGTATATTTTACAATTCAAACCGAAAGTTAAATAAGAAGATTTAGTTTGTCAAGATTTTTTTGCCTGGCAGTATTCAAGCGGATAACTGCTTTAAACGGTCTAAACGGGCTGGCTCATTTTTAGCCAACCATGCATCTTGTACGAGTTCGTTATACGCAAACTGAAAATACATTTTGTATACCGGATCGTTTAACAACAAATATAACTCCGCTAACTCCTCATACACATATCCATCTTTGCGGTCGGTTTCCACTAATTCTTCGAACAATGCCAGTTGAATTTTAATCGCCTCGTCTATACGATTCATAGCTCGTAACGTACGTGCAACGCACCATTTAGCTAAAAATGTTTCGTATGCTTGCCCCCTATCTTCACGCCATTTAAGCGCGCGTAAGAAAATACTTAGCGCCTTATCAAATTCTTCCTTATCGAAATAACTCCAAGCCAGATTGTTATATAGTGACCCGAGCCAGTTTTTAGCTCGTTCCTGTTCAGAATTTTCGGCCAGCAATATCGCATCTTCATTCAGTTGAACGGATTCTTCAGGAGTAGCAATAATAGCCAACATGTGAATAGCATCAATACTGTAAAAATCCTGTTTAAGTTCTTGCGCAGTATCGAGTGCCTTTCTGAAACAAACCTCAGCATTCCGTTTATCGCCAGAAGAATTAAATGTCCTACCACGCTCCAGGAAATAACGTATCTTTTCAATGGAATTCTTGTCTGACAAATTTTGACTTATCGTATCCAGTATTTTGTGTGCTTCATCAAATTTTTTTTGCAGGCTTTGAGTTCGTGCGATTTGAGTAAGCAGCTGCAGATAGTCTGATGACTTTTCTCGAGGATTTATCTGCGTCAAAATTTCCCTGAACTTGACCTCTGTAGAGGCAGGATCGTTGTAATTCCATAGTTTGTCAAATTCTGTCATAGTATTCACTTTGATTTTTTAGGCTAACTGATAGTTGGATTAATAATTTGGTTCATGTACGCTACTATTCTTAAGCTTCCACCTAATCTGTGCTGAACATACTGTTTGTTCTTCAAACCTATAGTATTTCTCTTTTCGGCATCACCGATTAACTCATCCAGAGCATGCTTGAAGGTGAAATAATCATCAATGGGATAATCTACAATATCTTTCGCCTCCTCTGATTTTTGATGATTGGGGCCGAATAATACCGGAATACCATAAACAGCGGGCTCTAATACATTGTGAACACTTGAATTAAATCCTCCACCAACATAAGCAACTTCCGCGTAAGCATATAACGAAGCCAGATTGCCTACATTATCTACTATAACTACATCGGCCATATGTGTATTACTATCATTAATCTCCGAAAAGCGAATAACCTGCCTCTTAATCCTAGTGACTAATGCATCTATTGAATGTTGATTAATATTATGAGGCGCTATAATGAACTTACATTCCTGAAGGACACTTTCATTTATCAGGCTCACCAGTAGCTCTTCATCTGGCATCCATGTACTGCCGGCAACTATCAACTTTCTTTTGCCTTTAAATTTCTCAATAGAATCAAACATTTTTCTGCGCTGCATAATGTTGTTAACCCTGTCAAACCGTGTATCAAAACAAACTTCACTTTCTATAGAAATAGTTTTGAGTAACTGTTGCGAGTATATGTTCTGTACAAATACTTTTGTGAAACAGCCTAGCATACTTCTAAAGAAACTCCCGTACCATCGAAAAAAGACCTGTTCCTTTCTAAATACAGACGAGAAAAGAATAACTGTAATTTTTCTAGCCTTAAGCTCCTGTAAATAATGAAACCAGAATTCATACTTAGTAAACAAGGCTATATCCGGCTTAACAGCTTCCAAAAACGCATGCGCATTTTTATGTGTATCTAAAGGAAGATACATTATCAAATCTGCGGATTGATAACTCCTACGGACTTCATATCCGGAAGGTGAAAAGAATGTCAGAATTATAAAGTCATCAGAATGTGATTTTTTCCACTCCTCAATAACCGGACGTGCCTGCTCAAATTCACCCAGGGAAGCACAATGAAACCAGATTCTTTTTCCTTTACCAAAATCTATTCTGCTGAAGGCATCTTTCCAGTTCTTTCTTCCTTCAATCCATAACTTTGCCTTATGACTGAACGGTGTTGCCAGATAAATGACCAGATAGTAGAATCTGATGGCAACATTGTAAACAAGTATAGATAACACGAGGGTATATTTATTTTACATCTGTATTAAACTCTAGTAATAGAAATACTCTTTTTCGCTGGTTTGAGTAAATACAGGGATTACCCAACCCACTTTGATGCCTATGAAAAGATCAATGCGTTTATCTTTCAAAGGGGCTCTTGAATAAAAATCGTATGCTCGCCTGCCTTGAGTAAAGGCCGCATCAAACTGCAAGCCGGCATAAGCGCTGGCAAAAGTTTTACGGGAAAGAAATATACCTCCAATAAACTGAGAAATAACTGGACCATTAGCCATTCTATCATAACCTTTACGATATGTTTCATTCAACTGTGGGAGCGAAGCTTCTTTTACATTTATGGCAATAAAATGCTGAAGAAAACCAACGCTGGTCATAAACAAAAGACCCGCGTCAGGATATTTCTCGCTGAATGGAACAATTTTTCCTGCAGTGAACTTAATATCAAATCCCTGTTCCTGAGGCTTTACTCTTATTAAGTCATTGTTCTGACTTATGAATTGTCCGGAGGGTAAAGAAATGTTATCCAGCACGTAGGCTTCGCGAACATTAGTTCCAAACAAAAAACCGGCCTCCCCCCCTACTAACCAATTTTTTTTCATCTTATATGAAATATGTAGGCCAAAACGAGAATTAAATCCGAATCTGTCACCCATATTGCCGTAAGGGAATTGTGCAGTGTAATTGGGGGCAATCAATACAGCATTACTAGGCTCAAAATTTTTTTTCTTCTTCTTAAGGTCATCCTCTTTTTGAGCAAAACATAAAATCGCAAGAGAGGAGAATATTAAGGGTAAAACGAAACGATAGAATATCTTATTTACGGCCATGGTTGCTAAACGCTGTGAATACAAAAGTATTATTTTAGCCCGCTCAAAAAATGAAGGTGGTGAAAGAAATAAAGATGGTCGATTTAAAAACTCAGTACAACAGAATAAAAACTGAGATTGATTCGGCTATTCATGAAGTTCTTGAATCAACTCAGTTTATTAAAGGGCCTGGTGTCAAACAATTCGAAGACAATCTGGCCATGTATTTGGGTACCAATCATGTAATTAGTTGTGCTAATGGAACAGATGCGCTTCAAATAGCCATGATGGCTCTTCAATATCAACCTGGAGATGAAGTTATTACCAGCAGTTTTACTTACGTTGCCACAGCCGAAGTTATTGCACTGCTGAAACTTAAGCCCGTATTGGTAGATGTTAATCCCGAAACGTTCACTATTGACCCCTTATCTATTGAAAAGGCCATTACCGACAAAACCAGAGCTATTGTGCCAGTTCATTTATTCGGGCAATGTGCAGATATGGAACCAATACTTAACATTGCCGCGAAACATAATCTGGATGTAATTGAGGATAACGCACAGGCTATTGGAGCTGATTATCTCTTCACCACCGGTAAAAGAAAGAAATGCGGCACAGTAGGCACTATAGGAACCACATCGTTTTTCCCATCCAAAAATTTGGGTTGCTATGGCGATGGAGGAGCACTAAATACAAACAATTCAATTTTGGCTGAAAGGCTAAGAAAAATATCAAATCATGGTCAATCCCAGCAGTATATTCACGATGAAATTGGAGTAAATTCCAGATTAGATTCCATTCAGGCCGCAGTATTAAATGTAAAGTTGAAATATCTGGATGAGTATATTAAAAAACGTAGATCGGTTGCCGATTTTTACGACAAAGCATTTGATGGTAATCGCAATTTAATAACTCCCCATAGAGCCAGTTATTCATCGCATGTCTTCCATCAATACACCTTGCAAATCAGAAATATTAATCGAGATTTAGTAAAGGAAAAACTGGCTCAAAAGGGAATTCCTTCAATGGTATATTATCCCATACCGCTGCACCTTCAAAAAGCCTATAAAGACACACGATACACAGAAGGCATGTTTCCGGTCACTGAAAATCTATGCAAATCTGTTTTATCATTGCCGATTCATACGGAGCTGGAACACGATGAGTTAAATTGCATTACCAGCTCTCTGTTAGAAATAATTAGTTAGCCTTAAAGTATAATTAAACATGAAAATTGCAGTAATAGGAACAGGTTATGTTGGATTGGTTACAGGAACCTGCTTTGCGGAGACAGGTAATGAAGTTACCTGTGTAGATATTAGTGTCGAAAAAATTAACCAACTAAAATCTGGAGTTATACCTATATACGAACCTGATTTGGATACAATCTTCGACAGAAATGTTAAAGAAAATAGATTAAAATTCACCACTTCACTAGAAGATGGCATTGATGGAGCTAAAGTCATTTTCCTTGCACTTCCTACCCCTCCCGGAGAAGATGGAAGCGCTGATTTAAAGTATGTTTTGGGTGTTGCAGAACAACTTGGCTCACTTCTGAAAAAATATACGGTTGTTGTCAATAAAAGCACTGTCCCAGTAGGAACCGCTGACAAGGTGAGAGAAAAAATATCAGTTTATTGTAAAACCGAGTTTGATGTTGTTTCCAATCCTGAATTTTTACGGGAGGGAGTAGCCGTTGAAGATTTTATGAAGCCAGAGCGGGTAGTCATAGGAACCCGCTCCGATAAGGCTAAAAAAATAATGGAAGAACTCTATGAGCCGTTTGTTCGCCAGGGTAATCCTGTATTGTTTATGGATGAGCGAAGTGCAGAAGTGACAAAATATGCAGCCAATGCATTTCTTGCCACCAAAATTTCGTTTATGAACGAAATAGCCAATCTATGTGAGTTAGTAGGAGCCGATGTAGACAATGTTCGCAAAGGAATAGGCACTGACTCAAGAGTTGGCAAGCGCTTTTTATTTGCCGGAGTGGGTTATGGGGGAAGTTGTTTCCCCAAGGATGTGAAAGCACTATACCACACCTCCAGAGGAAACGATTACGACTTCAAAATACTCCACTCTGTAATGGAAGTAAATGATTTGCAAAGGGAAAGATTTGTAAAAAAGATTCTTAGCAGATATCATGAAGACATTAAAGGCAAAACAATCTCATTGTGGGGTTTAGCATTTAAACCGAATACAGATGACATTAGAGAAGCTCCTGCAATATATATTATTGAAAAGCTCTTGGAATATGGTGCAAAGATAAAAGCATACGATCCCGAAGCAATGAATCATGTGAGGGGAATATTTGGAGATAGAGTATACTTTGCTAAGGATCAATATGACGCGCTAGTCAACAGTGATTTTTTAGTAATAGTTACGGAGTGGAATACATTCCGCTCTCCCGATTTTGAAAAAATGGATACCCTGCTTAAAGACAAAGTTATTTTTGATGGAAGAAACCTTTACAATGTTGAAACCATGAAATCTCTGGGTTTTAACTATTATAGTATAGGTAGAAAGTCAGTTTGAAAAAGTATTCAAGAGTAATCATTTGAGTAAGTGAATATGAAACGAGTTTTAATAACAGGGGCAGCAGGATTTCTTGGATCGCATTTTTGTGACAGGTTCATCAAAGAAGGCCACTTTGTTATTGGAATGGATAACCTGATTACAGGAGACCTAAAAAACATTGAACACCTTTTTAAACTTCAGCATTTTGAATTCTATCATCACGATGTATCTAAGTTTGTTCATGTGCCCGGTCATCTGGATTACATACTTCACTTTGCATCACCCGCCTCACCAATAGATTACCTTAAGATACCGATACAGACATTAAAGGTTAGCTCACTTGGAACTCATAATTTGCTGGGACTTGCTCGAGTAAAAAAAGCAAGAATTCTTGTTGCATCTACCAGTGAAGTATATGGAGACCCGTTGGTTCATCCTCAACATGAAGACTATTGGGGCAACGTTAATCCCGTTGGCCCCCGTGGTGTCTATGATGAGGCGAAGAGATTTCAGGAGGCTATGACCATGGCATATCATACCTATCATGGATTAGAGACCAGAATAGTACGCATTTTTAATACCTATGGTCCACGCATGCGCCTGAATGATGGGAGGGTTTTGCCTGCTTTTATAGGTCAGGCATTACGAGGTGAAGATCTGACTATTTTTGGTGATGGCTCACAAACCCGTTCGTTTTGTTATGTTGATGATTTAGTTGATGGAGTACATCGTCTCCTTTTAAGTGATTATCACTTGCCAGTAAATATTGGCAACCCGGATGAAATTACCATTGCCCAATTTGCCGAAGAAATCATAAAACTGACTGGCACACAGCAAAAAATAGTTTACAAATCACTACCGGTAGATGACCCCAAACAGCGCCAACCGGATATTTCACTAGCCAAAGAAATTTTAAATTGGCAGCCAAAAGTCAATAGGCAGAAAGGATTAGAACTCACTTACAATTATTTCAAAAACCTTTCTACAGAAGAATTATATCAATCTAAACATAGGTTTGAATAGCGATGGAGGTCAACAAAAGACATTATTTCGCCCATGAAACTGCGGTAATAGACGATGGTTCATCAATAGGTAGAGGAACCAAGATCTGGCATTTTAGCCACCTGATGAATGGTTGTATTTTAGGAGAAAATTGTAACATTGGCCAAAATGTAGTGATTAGTCCGAACGTAGTCTTGGGCAACAATGTGAAAGTGCAGAATAATGTTTCCATTTATACAGGAGTTAAATGCGAGGATGATGTATTTTTGGGGCCTTCATGTGTTTTTACCAATGTTACAAACCCAAGAAGTGCAGTAAACAGGAAAAACAGTTATGAGAAAACATTAGTAAAACACGGAGTTACCATTGGAGCCAATGCAACAATAGTTTGTGGAATTGAGATTGGAGAATTTGCGTTTGTTGGTGCAGGAGCAGTAGTTACCAAAAGTCTTGCACCATACTCACTGGTGGTTGGTAACCCTGCCAAACAAATAGGATGGATAAGCGAATACGGATGCCGATTAAATTTTAATAAAGAAGGGAAAGCCATTTGTGAAGAAAGTAAAGAAGAATATGTACTTACCAACCAACAAGTTTCTAAAATAAGCAAGCAATAGAAAATATGATTCAAGAATTACTAGAAAAGAAAAAGAAATTGGCCGTAATCGGTTTAGGTTATGTCGGACTTCCGATTGCCTTGGAGTTTGCTAAAAAAATATCCGTAATTGGGTTTGATATCAATCAAAAACGGGTGGATATGATGCGCAACAATATTGATCCAAGTAATGAACTGGACTCATCAGCTTTTGAAGGAACAGACATTCATTTTACAGCTAACATTGAAGACCTCAAGCAGGCTAACTTTTTTATTGTTGCCGTGCCAACTCCTGTAGACAAGCATAATGTTCCTGATTTAAAGCCTGTATTAAGTGCATCAAAAACAATTGGATTAGCCCTGAAGAAAGGTGATTATGTAGTATTCGAATCTACGGTATATCCGGGCTGTACGGAAGAAGACTGTCTTCCGGTAATTGAAGAGGTTTCGGGGTTAAAGTTAGCGAATGGCGATTTCAAACTTGGTTATTCGCCCGAGAGAATTAATCCTGGAGATAAAGAACATACCATCACCAAGATTAAAAAGGTGGTATCAGGAAGTGATGCAGAATCACTGGATATTATTGCCAGAACCTATGAAATTATTGTGACAGCCGGAACTCACCGTGCATCATGTATCAAAGTAGCCGAGGCTGCTAAAATCATAGAAAACACTCAACGCGATTTGAACATCGCTCTGATGAATGAACTTTCAAGAATTTTCGATTTGATGGGTATTAATACCTATGAAGTGTTGGAAGCTGCCGGCACCAAATGGAATTTCCTCAAATTCTTCCCTGGTCTTGTTGGTGGACATTGTATTGGGGTTGACCCTTACTATCTTACCTACAAATCGAATGAGTTGGGTTACAATCCGGAAGTTATTCTGGCCGGCAGAAGAATAAACGATGACATGGGCGCACACGTGGCCAGAAAACTGGTGCAACAGCTTATTAAACTGCACAAACAGATTGATGCTACCAGAGTACTGGTGATGGGTGCCACTTTCAAAGAGAATGTAAGTGATATTCGAAATTCAAAAGTAGTGGATGTAATTGGTGAACTGAAACATTATTCAGTTAAAACCGAAGTGGTAGACCCCTTGGCAGATGCCGAAGAATTTCATGAAGAATATGGCATCCATCTACATAAAGAATACGGTACCGAATATGATGCAGTAATTGTAGCCGTTAATCATGACCAGTTTTCTAATCTGGATGACACTTTCTTTGCTAAAATTTTGAAGACTGATGGCATAGTGGTAGATGTAAAAGGTGATTTAAGAAACAAAGTTAAGAACTACAAATACTGGTCGTTGTAGTATATCGAAACCACTAAACCCAATGAAAAAACTTTTAATTACCGGTGGTGCAGGATTTATCGGCTCACATGTAGTTCGTCTGTTTGTTACCAAATACGCTGATTACCGGATATATAATCTGGATAAACTGACTTATGCCGGTAATCTTGAAAACCTCAAAGACATTGAAAATAGTCTGAACTATACTTTCATTAAGGGAGACATAACAGATGCTTCATTTGTGCAATCTCTTTTTGAAAAGGAACAGTTTGATGCCGTGATACATTTAGCAGCCGAGAGCCACGTTGATCGTTCAATTTCGAACCCCATTGAATTTGTAATGACCAATGTAATAGGAACCGTCAACCTGTTGAATGCGGCTCGTTCAATCTGGGCCTGCTCCAAAGACAAACCCTTACCAACAGACAAGAGATTTTACCATGTATCAACAGATGAAGTTTATGGTACTTTAGGAGAGGAAGGCTTATTTACAGAAACCACCGCTTACGACCCTCATAGCCCCTACTCGGCTTCAAAAGCCAGTAGTGATCATTTTGTTCGCGCATATTACGACACCTATAATTTACCGTGTGTAATTTCTAATTGCTCAAACAATTACGGCCCTAATCATTTTCCGGAAAAACTGATCCCGCTTTGTATTTATAATATCAAAAACAATAAACCACTGCCCATTTATGGCAAAGGAGAAAATGTTCGCGATTGGCTTTTCGTTATCGACCATGCCAGAGCAATAGATGTTATTTTCCATTCCGCAGCAAACGGCACTACTTATAACATTGGCGGACATAATGAATGGACAAACATTGATGTAATTCGTTTACTCTGTAAAATCATGGACAAAAAACTTGGCAGGGCCGAAGGAACTAACGAAAAACTGATCACTTTCGTTAAAGATAGGGCAGGACATGATTTACGCTATGCAATTGATTCTACTAAACTTCAAAATGAATTGGGATGGAAACCATCCTTACAATTTGAAGAAGGACTGGAAAAAACCGTTGACTGGTATTTATCCAATGAAGATTGGTTAAGAAATGTCACTTCGGGTGAATATCAGAATTATTACCAGCAGCAATATACCCACAGATAACCGCGATGTACGAAAAAAAATATCACTCGGAAGAAATCAGCAATCATAGTTTTCTGATTACAGGCGGTGCCGGATTTATCGGGTCTAACATTCTTGAATACCTTTTAAAATACGGGGCCAAAAAAGTTCGCGTTTTCGACAACCTTGCTACCGGCAGAATATCTAATCTCGAAAAATTTAAGTCCAATACGGCATTTGAATTTATGGATGGTGATTTGAGGAGTTTAGATGCCTGCCGCAAAGCCTGTGAGGGCATTGACTATGTATCTCATCAGGCCGCACTAGGTTCTGTTCCGCGATCGATTAATGAACCGTGGAATACCAACGATGTAAATGTAGGAGGCTTTGTCAATATACTTACAGCAGCGAAAGATGCAGGGGTAAAAAACTTTGTATATGCATCCTCTTCTTCGGTGTATGGCGATGAAAAGTCTCTCCCCAAGTTTGAGGATAAAATAGGTAAACAGCTATCGCCTTATGCTGTCAGTAAATATACCAACGAGCTGTATGCCGATGTGTTTCACAAAGTATATGGCATGCAGGTTATCGGGCTTCGTTACTTCAATATTTTTGGCCCTAACCAAGACCCGAATGGGCAGTACGCTGCCGTAATTCCCCTTTTTGTATCTAAAATTCTGAACCGTGAAGTGGTATTTATTGATGGTGACGGAGAACAGACCCGCGATTTTACCTTTGTAGAAAATGCCGTTCAGGCAAACGTATTGGCTATGTTATCGCAAAATACAGATGCGGCTGGCCAGGTCTTCAACATCGCAGTTGGGGAGAATTTCTCTGTCAACCAATTGTATTCTCAAATACAGCAGTTACTGAACATCGACCATGCTGCAACCTATAGGGAAACCAGAAAAGGAGATGTAAGAAATTCGCTGGCAGATATTTCTAAAGCAAAGAAACTGTTGGGTTATAACCCTGCCTTTAACTTTATGGATGGATTAAAAATCACCGTAGAATATTTTCTGCAGCTTTACTCCAGATAACAATATCAATCGTAGTTTCATATCTTAGCCATTCAATCATAAACCTTGTTCAACAGAATAAAAGAATTACTGGGAGGCAAAAAAGAAGAGCCGTTTACCCCCTTAACCGAGTTGAGCAAAATGGCCGTGGATATCCACTCGCACTTAATTCCGGGTATAGATGATGGTGTAAAAACCATGGATGATGCCATCTTTATTTTAAGGCAATACGAGGAATTGGGTTTCAAAAAAGTAATTACATCTCCCCACGTTGTCAGCGATGGATATAACAACAGCACAGCAACTATTTTAGCCGGCCGGGATAAAGTGCGGGAAGCCATCAAACTGAACGGTATCAATCTGGAATTTGATGCCGTGGCGGAATACTACCTCGATGATTCTGTCTATGAAAAAATTGAAAAGAAAGACTTACTGACCATTGGCGAAAAAAATTTTGTGCTGGTTGAACTCTCTTATCTGACAAAAGCGAACAATGTGAGTGACTTACTTTATAAGTTACAGGTTGCCGGCTACCGAGTTATTCTGGCTCACCCAGAAAGGTATCCTTACTATTACGAAAAAGATCTGGATAGCTACACTTCTCTTAAAGACCGAAGTGTTTACTTTCAGATAAATCTCATGTCCCTTTCGGGAAAATACGGTAAAGGAGCCAGAGCCGCTGCGGAAAAACTGATTGACGAAAACATGGTTGACTTTGTTGGAACCGATTTGCACAGTGCTAAACACATGGAGTCAATCAAAGAGTGTATGAACGAAAGATATCTGGATAAAATACTGAATTACCCTAAATTACTAAATAGAACACTGGTTTAACCAATCACTCATAAAATTCATTTCTGTATGCCATTTGTTGAAACCGGATTTGCCGGATTGAAAATTTTTGAACCACGGGTTTTTGCCGATAGCCGGGGTTACTTCTTCGAGAGTTTTAATAAAAATACATTTACAGAAGCCGGTATAACCGCTGAATTTGTTCAGGACAATGAATCTAAATCACAGCGCGGAGTATTGCGGGGACTTCACTATCAAGTAAATCCGATGGCACAGTCTAAATTAGTGCGGGTAATTGAAGGTGAAGTGCTGGATGTGGTAGTGGATATCCGGAAAGGTTCTGCAACCTTCGGCAAGCATTTCGACATTCTGCTTTCGGCCGAAAATAAAAAGCAACTGTTTATTCCCCGCGGTTTTGCCCATGGCTTTGTGGTGTTAAGTGACTCCTGCATTTTTCAATACAAGTGCGATAACTTTTACTCGAAAGAAAATGAAGGCGGAATCATATTCAACGATGCCTTGCTGAATATTGACTGGAGATTACCGGCTAACGAAGTGCTGGTATCAGACAAAGACAAAACCTTACCTTCTTTTCAAAACTGCACCAACAATTTCGAATTCTGATGAGCCAAGTATTAGTAACAGGCGCACACGGCCAGTTAGGAACAGAGCTGAATTTCCTTTCCTCCCTGCTTGAAATGCATTCATTCATTTTTGTGGGGCATGCCGAGCTGGATATTACCGATGCCGAAGCGGTGAACAGTTTCATTTTATCACATCAAATTACATCTGTTATTAATTGTGCCGCTTATACGGCAGTAGATAAAGCCGAATCGGAGAAGGAACTTGCCTATCGGGTAAATGCCGAGGCGGTAGGGGTATTGGCTAAAGTATGTAAACAGCACAATTGCCGGTTCATCCACATCAGCACCGATTTTGTTTTTGACGGCACCCACTCCGTTCCCCTGCTGGAAACAGATGCTACCAATCCGCTTTCGGTTTATGGCGCCAGCAAACTGAAAGGTGAAGAGAACGCCTTAGCCAATAATGCGGAGGCAGTGATTATCCGCACCAGTTGGGTATACTCTTCATTTGGAAACAACTTTGTAAAAACCATTCTGCGGCTTTGCAAAGAGCGCGATTCGCTCAACATTATTTTCGACCAGATTGGAACGCCCACTTATGCCCGCGATTTAGCGGCTGCTATTCTGCAAATCATTCAACAAGCGGAATGGAAACCGGGCATCTACCATTACAGCAACGAAGGGGTGGCCGGCTGGTACGATTTTGCCATCGCGATTCGGGATATTGCGGGATTGAAAACAAAGATTGCGCCTATAGAAACCCACCAGTATCCAACACCGGCTGTGCGGCCCAAATACAGTGTGTTGAATAAGAAAAAGATAAAAGATGCCTTTGGTTTGGAGATACCCTACTGGAGAAACAGCCTGATGCAGTGTATGAACCTTTTAAAATAAGTTGATGAACTATCAGGAAATTGAACTGGAGAAAATAACGGCCATTGCCGAGAAAGCAGGCGAGGCTATTATGGAAATATATGCCCGCGATTTTACCGTAGAAACCAAAGGCGATTCATCGCCTTTAACCGAAGCTGATAAAAAAGCCAATGCTGTTATTCTGGACGGCTTAAAGAACCTCTATCCGGCTATCCCCTTCATATCGGAAGAAACTAAACTGACACCTTACGAAGAGCGCAAAAACTGGACTCGTTTCTGGCTGATTGACCCGCTGGATGGCACCAAAGAGTTTATTAAAAAGAACGGTGAGTTTACGGTAAACATTGCTTTGATAGAAAACGGAGTTCCGGTGCTTGGGGTAGTGTATGTTCCGGCTAAAAAAGAAACCTATGCAGGGGTTAAAAATCTCGGCTCGTTTAAAAAAGAAGATGGGGCCGATACCTTTCATCCCATACAAAATACCATTCATTACTCCACCAAACCAAGTGTAATTGTAGTAGGCAGCCGCTCGCACCTGAGCGATGAAACTTTGCAGTTTGTAGAAGACTTAAAAGCACAGGGAAAAAATGTGGAGTTTAATTCATCGGGCAGTTCGCTCAAATTTTGTTTGGTAGCCGAAGGCAAAGCCGATGTTTATCCCCGCTTTGGCCCTACTATGGAATGGGACACAGCCGCTGCACATGCCGTGGCCTTGTATGCCGGTAAAAATGTAATGAACCACGAAACCCAACAGCCTTTAACTTACAACAAAGAGAACCTGCTCAACCCGTGGTTTGTGGTAGAATAACCCGCTTTCATAATTAAAGCTATCTTTGTATCGTCAATTGAATATCACCATCCCACATCTCTCCCGTTTCAAACTTTCAACCTCTCCATTTATTTACAACACGTGTTCAGCATATTTATGCAATGAACTAAATTTACATTATGTCAAAAAACAAAAAAGATAAACCCTATAAAAGCAAGTCCACTTCGGGCGATGCGCTGTATGTATTCGATATTATAAAATCACTGGGCAAAAATGCCAACCTCAAAACGCTGTTCCCCAAGGTGCTTCGCAAAATGAAGCAGGAAGAAATTATTCTGGCCCTGTATGAACTGGAACGCAAAGGCGCCATTAAAATGCAGCAGAAGGGACAGATAAAACTCCTGTCGCACACTAAACACCAGCCAAGCGAGAACAAAGGCAACAAATTCCTTTTCGGCACCATTGATATTACCAAGGCCGGAGCCGGCTTTGTGAGTGTAGAGGGCATGGATAAAGATGTGTTTATACCCAACAAATTTGTGCGCAGCGCCATGCAGGGCGATGCCGTTCGCATTCGCATTACCGTGTTTGGCCGCAGGCCCGAAGGCGAAGTGGTAGAGATTGTGAAACGCTCACAGGACAGCTTTACCGGCCGCATTGATGTGCTGGAGAAGTTCGCCTTTTTTATTGCCGATGAGCGCAAACTGAACACCGATGTATTTGTACCGCTTACCTCGCTGAACGGAGCCAAACATGACGACCGCGTCATTATCCGCATTACCGACTGGAATAAAGACGGCAAGAAACCGATAGGCGAAGTGGTGGAAATACTAAGCGGCCTGCAATCTTCTGACTACGACATGAAAATGATTCTGATTAACAACGGATTCAGCATCGATTTTCCGCAAGACTGTTATAAGGAGCTAGATAAAGTATCGGAACAGATTCCGCCTCATGAGATTGCCAAGCGCCTCGACTTCCGCGATGTTTTAACGGTGACCATCGACCCTGTAGATGCCAAAGATTTTGACGATGCCATCTCGTATCGCAAACTCGAAAACGGTCATCACGAAATTGGCGTTCACATTGCCGATGTATCGTATTACGTACGAGAAGGTTCGCAACTGGATAAAGAAGCCGAACGCAGAGCCACCTCAGTGTATCTGCCCGACCGCGTGTGCCCGATGCTTCCCGAAAAACTATCGAACGTGCTCTGCTCCCTTCGCCCCAACGAAGACAAACTGACCTTTGCCGCTATTTTTGAACTGGACGATGCCTTTGCTATTAAACATTTCACCATTGCCCGCACGGTTATTCACAGCAAGCGCAGATTTACTTACGAAGAAGTGCAGGAGGTTTTAGAAACCGGTAAAGGCGACTATGTAGAAGAACTTCAACTGCTCGATAAAATAGCCAAGAGCATACGCGCCAAACGCATGCTCAACGGAGCCATTGCTTTCGAAAAAGATGAAGTGCGCTTTAAACTGGATGAAACCGGCAAGCCCCTGGGAATTGTGCTTAAAACCCGTAAAGACGCTCACCTGCTTGTAGAAGACTTTATGCTGCTGGCCAACGAAACCGTGGCCAAGTTTGGCAGCAAGCTGAATAAAACCAAAAAGAACGGTCCCTTTGTGTATCGTGTGCACGACTCACCCGACCCGCAAAAGCTGGAAATGTTCAGTGCCGTGGCTTCGCGCTTTGGTTATAAGGTAACATTCGAGGATCCGAAACAGGCCGCAGAAACGCTCAACCATTTACTAAAAAAAGTGCAGGGCCGCCCCGAGCAAAATACTATTGAAACCATGGCTATCCGCAGCATGGCTAAAGCATCTTACACCACGGCCAACATTGGTCACTATGGTTTGGCTATGGACTATTACACCCACTTCACATCTCCCATTAGGCGTTACCCCGATGTGCTGGTGCACCGCCTGCTGGAACAGATACTTAGCCACAGCGATCAGATAATTGACCGGGAAGAACTCGAAAGCCGCTGTAAAAACTCCTCGCTGATGGAACGCAAAGCCATGGATGCCGAGCGCGAAGCAGTGAAATACAAACAGATTGAATTCCTACAGGATAAACTGGGCCAGGAATTTGAAGGCATTATTACCGGAGTGATAGCCCGAGGCATTTTTGTAGAAATGACCGAAAACAAATGCGAAGGCATGGTCAGCATAGAAATGCTGGGCGAAGAAGACTTCATTTTCGATGAAAAAATGGTGCGCCTAACCGGTGCCCGCAGCCGCAAAAAATTCGAACTGGGCGACAAGGTGAAAGTAAAAGTAATTACAGCTGACATCATTCTGCGCAGAATTGACCTGGGCCTGGCCGAAGAATAATCGAATAAGTCAAGCATCCAGCGTGCGATTAAAGTTCTTACTTTAACTTAAAGTAAATACCTATCTACTGAAAAGTAGGTTATCAATGTAAATGGACTCGATTTATAAATCATTCTAAAAACACTCATGCCTCGTACCTCCGCCAAAACCAAACCATACGGCACCGTTAAATTTCCAGATATAGATGCCTATCACGCCTCCTTTCCGCCAAACATTCAGAAAATACTTCAACAACTTCGGCAAGCCATCCATCAGGCCGCACCCGAAGCCACCGAAACTATCAGCTACAACATGCCCGCATTCAAACAGCATCAGGTGCTGGTTTACTATGCCGCATACAACAATCACATCGGATTTTACCCAACTCCTGCTCCTATCTTAGTTTTTAAAGATAAACTCATCGGTTACAAAACATCCAAAGGCGCCATCCAGTTTCCCCTAAATGAACCCTTACCGCTAGCGCTCATCAAAGAAATAGTCCGCTATCGTTTACAGCACGATGCAGAAAAGAAAGCGCATTACCAAGGCGCTAAGGCTTAAGATTTTTTAACTGCCAACCGCCCCTGCCGGCAGCCTTGCTTTTAAAGAATTAGAATACTTTTGGCCACCACTAAACAAACAGTATGAAGAAAAACATTCTCCTTTCTGCAGTTCTAACGGTTGTTTTTGCCGCTGCTTTTGCCACTACCGTAAACAAACCCATGAACATCAGGCTCACCATCAAAGGCCTGGAGGGTTCCACCATGATTTTGGCCAACTATTTTGGCGATAAACAATATGTGAAAGACACCTTTGACCTCGACAAAAAAGGAAGCATCAACTTCAAGGCCGATACCACCTTTCCGGGCGGGGTGTACCTGGCGGTTTTTCCGGCTTTAGGCAACCGCTACTTCGAGTTTATCATCAACGAATCGTCTTTCAGCATAGAAACCGACAGCAGCGACCTCACCGGCCACATCAAGGTAACCAACTCGGTAGAAAACACCTTCTTTTATGACGATATGAAATTTCTGGGCCGCATGAAAGCCACCAGCGATTCCCTCAACAAACTTTACCGCGATGCCAAAGAGCAGAAAGATAAAGACCGTTACCGCGACCAGCTAATTCAGGTAGATAAAGAGGTGAAAGCCGAGCGCAACGGAGTCATGAACAATCACCCCGAATTGTTCTACGCCAAATTACTGCGCGCCATGAAAGAAATAGATGTACCCGAAGCACCTAAAGATGCCAGCGGCAAAATCATTGACTCTTCTTTTCAGTGGCGGTTTTACAAAACCCACTACTGGGATAACGTAGACCTGAAAGATGAGCGCCTGTTGCGCTGCCCGGTGTTTCATAACAAACTGAAAACCTTCTTTACCCAAACCATTGTTCAGGTTCCCGATTCAATTATTACAGCCGGTGAAGACCTGCTGGCCAAAACCGACCGCAAAAACGAAGTTTACCGCTACGTGCTTACCTACGTATTCAACGAAATGGCAAACTCTAAAATTATGGGCTTCGATGCCGCTTACGTTTACTTCGGTAAAAAATACTTCTGCAATCAGGACTTCACCCCCTGGATAGATACCGCCAAGCGTTTTAAAATATGTGACCGCGCCACCCGTCTGGACCCGGTACTGGTAGGCAAAAAAGCACAACGCCTCATTCTGCCAACCGACTCTACCGAAACCCAGTGGAAATCGTTGCAGGAAGTGAAAACCAAATACACCATACTCGCCTTCTGGGACCCGGATTGCGGACACTGCAAGAAAGAGATACCCGTACTGGCCGAAGCTTACCACAATCTGAAAAAGAAAGGAGTGGATGTAGCTACCTATTCACCAGCCATCATGGAAATTGAAAACTATAAAGACTGGGTAGAGTTTATTCAGAAAAACAATCTGGACTGGATAAACGTCTGCGACTCGAAACGCCACAGCAATTTCCGTTTCGAGTGGGATATTCAAAGTACCCCGCAAATCTACATTCTGGATGCCGACAAGGTGATTAAAGCCCGCAGAATAGGTGCCGACCAGGTAGAAGACTATATCCTTCACCTCGAGAACCCCAGCTACAAACCCAAATCACTGATGAAGGTGAATGATGAAGATAAACAGGAAGGCGCGGAATAGTAACTGATTCCATACCCCCATAAAGCGGAGATAACCGAACGGATATCTCCGCTTTTTTTATGCCCAAAACCGCCTTCAGCGCCCGCAGGGTGTCCTGTTTAGCATATCCCATATAAGTTTTTCAACAACTACACACCATAAGTCGGCCACCAGGTGCCGGCTTACCGCATAAATTTGTTCACTAAATACATATACCTATGTTATCAGTTACCCGTACCGAACCGTACAGAATATTTTTAACCGAAGATAATCCGGCAGAAGTTCGTTTAATACAGGAAGCCATTAAAGAGGCCGGCCTGCGCGATATCATTGAACTGGAATATGCTTACGATGGCGAAGAAGCCTGCGAACTGTTCGATACTGCTAAAGTATTAGGTAAAACCTACGACCTGGTGCTGCTGGATTTAAACATGCCTAAAGTAAGCGGACGCGAAGTGTTGGAAAAAATAAAAACCGACCCCGAACTGCAAACAACTCCCGTAATAGTAGTCACCAACAGCGATTACAAAAAAGATATGATTGACTGCTACCGGCTGAATGCCGATGGCTACATTCAAAAACCTGCCGACTTTAAAAAACTGGTTGACTTCTTTATATCTATCCGCGAGTCTATCAAAGTGAAAAACAAGCTCTCTATCTATTACATTGAAAAGATGTATGATGAGCTGAGTTTAGCGGTATAACGTATCGGCTATAACAGCCCGGTAATCCTCCACCTTACTGACCTGTGTAAAATTCTTCTGTTCGGGCATCAGCCACCATTTGCTGCAATATTCAAGCGAAGCCTCAATATCGTGTGTAGATAGAATAACAACCTTGTTCATCTCGATGCTTATTTCTGCCAGCAGTTCCAGTATGTCCCGCTTATTTCTAAAGTCCAGAAAGGCCGTAGGTTCATCCAGTATTATAACAGGAGTCTGCTGACATAAGGCGCGGGCAATAGCCGTTTTTTGTTTCTCGCCATCACTTAACTGATTAAAAAGCCTGGTGCTCAGCTTTTCAATTTTCATGGCTTGTATAATGTGCTCAATCTCGGCTTCATCAACATCGGTTAAGCGGCCTAACCAGTTGGTATATGGCGCACGGCCCAGAGAAATAAATTCTCGCACCGAGAGATGCTCAATATACATGCGCTCCGTTAATACAATACTCAGATATAAAGCCCTTTGCTGAACCGTCAGTTCAGGTAACCTCTTCCCTCCTATGCTCACCGTTCCGCTAACCGGTTGCTGTAATCCGGAAATGGTTCTTAACAGGGTTGACTTTCCAACTCCGTTAACACCCAGCAAAGCAATCATATCTCCCGCCTGAGCCGTAAATGATATATCCGGATAAATGATTTTATCCGCACTGTAACCTATGCATAACTGATCGGCCTCCAATTTCATCAGTACTTTTTTTGTCGAATAATAATCCAGATAACAATAGGCGCTCCCAACAAAGAAGTAACAGCATTAATCGGCAACACATAATCAGACCCGGGAGTAGAGGCAATGACATTGCATAAGCCGCAGATAACAGCCCCTATCATCATCGCGGCCGGGGTCAGTATTTTATGATCGGCTGTATGAAAAAGCGCGCGGGCTATATGCGGAACCGCCAGCCCTACAAAACCGATAGGCCCGCAAAAGGCAGTAATACTTCCAGCCAGTACGCTGGTGCATAACACAATCAGCATCTTTGCCTTGCTTACATCTAAACCGGAACTGAGCGCATACGTATCACCCATTAAAAGCAGATTAAGCGGCTTGGATAAAAAGAAAGAAAATACAGAACCGGCCAGCACCGCACCGGTGAGATAGTTTATCTGGTCGGTATCTACATACCGGAAACTGCCAAAACTCCATAACACATAACGCTTCAAAGCTTCATTACTGGAGAATGCCTGAAGTATTTCAATCAAAGCACTGATACCTCCCCCTATCATTAAACCAACTATCAGAATAGCCACCACATCGCTCAACCGGGAAGAGATAAGAAAGTTAATCAGAAATATAAGCACGGCTCCGGCACCCGCTGCCAGAATAATGTTCCAGCTGCGGAGTAAATGCAGCTGCGAATAACCCAAAGAGGATGCTGCCAGTATAAACACCGCCACTCCTAAACTGGCCCCCGAACTAATACCCAGCACATAAGGCCCTGCTACCGGGTTGCGAAACAGGGTTTGCATCTGCAAACCACTAACAGATAAACCGGCACCTGCCACCAAAGCCGCCAGCGCAGCCGGAAACCTCGACTGCAGAATAATGCTGTTCCATACCTCCTGCTCCGGTTCATTACCCGCCAGTATAGATACAATCTGACTCAGCGGAATAGAAACAGACCCCAGCAATAACTGCAGCATCAAAACGGCCAGCAAGAGCAGGGCAAGCCCGGTAAACAGCAATATATTTCTCCGGCTCATTGTAATGGCTGATAATAGTAGAGTTGGTAATTGGGTAATAATTCCGGGTGCAGTATATGAATCAAATCAGCCAGCACCTTATCCGGATGCAGCACACCGCTTTCCCAAAAATCGAAACCACCGCTAGCGGTATTACGCAGATTGTTGTTGTAAACCTTTCCGTTTTTATAAGCATCAAAAAGAGCATTCTTTTTATCGGCCGACTTTATCTCGTTCAGGGTACGGGCAAAGCCGGTATTCAGCCAAAAGTCTGCATGGGCGGCCCGGGCATATACGGCTTCATAATCCAGATTCAGATTCAGCCCGTTGGTAGCTTTGGCATTCTTCCATAAAAAGTCGCCCCCCGCATCGGCAATCAAACGGGCAGTATAATTATCTCCGCAGGGCATGTACCAAATCTCCTTAAACGGCAGATTGGTAAAAACCGTTGGCTTTGCATCAACTGAGCCGGCCATCTTCTTTAAAGCCACATAGTTATCTTCTACTTCCTGAAAGAGGCTGTCAGCTACGTCTTCCCGGTCATAGAAAGCCGCCATAAATTTGAGCCACTCTGCCCGGGCCAGTGGCTCCTGCTCCATGTAATCTAAATTCAATACCGAAAGTATTTTCAGCGAGTTGAGCTTTAACTTCATTTTATCGCCCCCATCCCAATGACCCGAGGTGAGCACAAAAGATGGGTTTAGTTCTGCTATCTTCTCGTAGTTCAGCTCGTTTTGTCCCACATTCGAAATCACCTGGCGGTTTACTCGATCGGTTACCTCGCTGTTATAAATCAGATCTGTATTGGCCACTCCGGCAATAGAGTCAATCAGATTCAGCTGCACCATTTCGGCCAGATGGTTGGTAGAAATACAAATTACTTGGCCAACCGGCATATCCAAAAGAGTGGCCTGTTTAAAATCTACGGGAGCAGGCTTTCCATGGGGTCTTAAAACATACTGTGCCAGCACGGTAGAGGTATCTTTAACATCGCGTACTGTGATCACCTTAAAGCCAGCGTAGTAATCAACCGTAAAACCCCGGGCATACTTAACCGGCAGCGTTTCCAGTTTCATACAGTGCGTCTTGTTTGCTGCTGAATGTGTAGCCGGCTGATTACAGGATATCAGCAAAGTAAGGAAGAGAACAACAATGACAATTCTATTCATAAACAAAAGAGAAATTTCCGGAGATAACTCCGGCATGAAATGAATGAATGAACAGACCCTGCTTATCATATCGGTAAATCATGGAACGCTGCACAAAGTCAATCGCATCAGAGAAATAGACTTCATCGGTTGCCGGATGAATATCCAGGCTGTAAATATTTTTACCGGAGGCAGCAATGAAGGCACTTACAGGAAGTGCGTTATCATTGATAGAAAACCGGAAAATATCCTGATCGGCAAAATACAACTGCTCCTTTTTTGAATCTGCGCATAATCTGGATGGATGATGATTGTAGTGGCTGTAAAAAAAAGATTTCTGTTCCATCAGGTTCCGGTCAAAGCAATAAAAGCCCGCAGGTAAACTCTGCGCAGAATCTTCATCTACAGCCACCCATATTCGATTGAATTTGTCCCTTACAATTCCGTTTACATCGCGCCCGTTAAACGAAACAGCATGCTGTACCGAAAAAGTATTCAGATTGACTTGTAACAGGGCTGCTGAAGTGCTTCCCATTCCAAATACTTTTTTTTGCTGCACATACACCGAGTTATCAATCATCACCATATTCTCCGTCCAGCCCGTTGTGGTAATCGTGCGCACCACAAGGCCGGTTAAATAGTTGATTACCCAAATTTTGGGGGCATACAACTCCGTTACCAAGGCGAGACTATCGTTCACCGGTAAAAAGTAACGGGGGCTTGAACCCGCTATATCAATGGTTCTTATCTTTTGCAGTGAAGGTATCCGCACCACTTCAATCTTATGTGAGTTGTTGACTACTATAAATCCGATAGAGTCCTTTACCGGCATACTCTGCACCACATCTCCCAAAGAAAATCCGTTGGAAGCCTGAAAGAGGTTATCTGAAACTTCTTTTGTATCCGGATTGTAGAAGGAGATTTCACCATTACTGAAATTGAAGTTCCCTTCGTTCATAATGTAAACCCCTTTACCTTTCGGCAAAACAACCGGTTCCTCCTTTTGGCAGCAGGATATAAAAAACAGTAGCATTACAGGTACTATAAACTTATACATCAGTTGAGTTTAAAACGAATAGTTCCTTCAAAATTTCTCCCCGGCATAGGCCGTTGAGCTATGTTCTGATACGGTACATCAGTAACATTATGAACGCTGAAAGCCACCCCTATTTCGCAATTACGAATGGTAAAGTCTTTACCCGCCTCTGCATCTAACAAGGCATAGGCCTTTAGTTTTTGTGTATTGTCGGTAGTAATAAAAACGGCATCGGTAAAGGTTCCTGATGCGCGTACATAAAACTTTTTATACGCTATATGCATACCGGCCACACCCACATGCAGCGGTACATAAATCAACTGCTTCCCTTTCGATTGGTCGGCAGACGAAAGAGCATCCAAATTAGTAGCGCGGGTAAAGGTGTAGTTCAGGCTGAAAGCAAAATTAAAATCGGGAGATGTATGATGATAAGGTCCTTCTACCCTGGCAGATATCTCTACCCCTCTGGTTAAAACACGTTTTACATTTCGCGGCTCCCAATAAGTTCCGGTACTTACCCACTGAATCCAGTCGGTAATGTATTTGGCAAAACCATTCACCTTCACATCCAGATACCGGCCGTAACGATACTGCAGGCCTGTTTCACCATCACAGCTTTTCTCCGTTTTCAAATCGCGGTTACCACCCGGCACCCAATACCAGTCGTTCAGTGTAGGGAACCGGAAATTACGGGAGGCATTCAACCGGAATATAATGCTTTGCTCACCGGTAAGATATTTCAGATAGCGAACCGCGAGCCCAGGTGAAAAGGGAGAAAGGTTTTTATCGTAAACACTTTCCCGCAGAAGCAGTTGCAACATCCATTCCCGATTCGGCTCATATTTCAATGCCGCCACCAGTTTACCGATATGTCTGGTTCTGACTACCTGATAGGCCGGCACAACAGCTCGTTCTAAATCATAACCGGCTTCTATGGAGAGCGTAAACTTATTCAGGCTGTCGCAGCTTAGCATCACATTATTTCTAAATGCCTCGGTTATCGATTTTTCGTTCAGTAATATTTCCGGATTTCGATAGTGAATTACATCGTGCAGCAGGGCGGTATTAAAATCTAGGGCAAATTTTCGGTACCGGGTTTTCCAGGTTAAAGCCGCTCGCAGTGAATAATCATCCTGAGATTCCTTACTTCCAGGCTTGGAAATAATGGGAGGTATTTGTCGCTGTGCATCACTAATCCACAAGTTAAAATGAATGGTATTGTAACCATTAACCCGGGCATTCAGCTGTTGCATGAAATTCAGCATACTCACCCTGGCATTATCAAGCTTTTCAAGCGGATGCCCCTCTTTAAAGGTATTGATATAGCGGTAATCATTATGACATCGCATATAACTGATACGTGAAACACCCGACACCGCTCCGGTACCGTAACGTACCTTGGCAAACGTTCGAAAAAGCTGATAACTACCATAAGTAAAACTGGCATTCATTGAAAAACCGGAATCCACTTTCGATTCGTTTTGCAGTTGTATGCAGCCGCCTACATTACCCAAACGGGAAACGCCACTCAGTTCCAGAAAATCACTCATACCGGTGTTAAACAGTGAAACATCGGCCTGGCCCAATGCCGGTGAATTCAGCTTAACACCATTCCATAAAATATCGGTTTGGGCAGCACTGGTGCCGCGTATAGAAATAGATGATAGCTGACCGTTACCATAATTTTTGAAATACATGGAGGAGTTCTCCCGCAACACATCATTCAGGTTTCGTGCAAGCAAATACTTATAAGATACCAATGGAGTGAATCGGGTAAATGTACCGGCACTTACTTCTTTCACTACCGCGGGCAGTGACAATACAGAATCTGCCTTCTGCCCATTTGAACACAAATAGAAAATGAAAAACAGATATGTAGCTATCCATCTCATTGAACTATCAGTTTAGCAACCTGTGAACCAATAGAAACAAAATAAATACCTGATTGATATTGATCAGATTTCAACTGAACCTGTTCGGCTAAAACCGATTGTTCTTCTACTAAAGTCCCTATAGCGTTGTAAACAGTAAGCTGACGGCCAATGTAGTTGGCAGATAAACTAATACGGATAGGAACTCCGGACACAGTCAGATCAGGATGTATGCGAAGCTCACTGAAACTGGTCGACAGTGGGCTGACAGCACTCAAACCCATAGAGTGAATGACTCCTACAGCATCTAAATCGAATCCGCTCGATGGGTACGGGGTAGGATATGGGTCATTAATTTTATGTCCGAAGTTATCGTAGGTAGCAAAATTATCATCTACAGAACCTACTACATCAATAAGTTTTACGTGGGTTATTTGATTTACATCCAACCCAACTTCATCTTTCAACTCATCTAAATCAAAAGGAGTTCCGTATCCATATATGTACTTACCGGCCAGGTTATTGACCCGGGCACAATTAATACCAGACATGGGAATTTGAGCCGTATCCGGAATATAAGAAGTAGCAGGAAAGCGGTAAAAATTAATTCCATCACTACTAACTTCAACAAAAGCAAATTCCAGAAAGGCAAGAGAATCACCGGTAGTAAACCCGTTTTCAAAAACAGCAAAATCGAAACCATCGCCATTGTAAATTGGGTTCGTGAAAGTAAGAGTTACAACTCCGCCATCGCCTAAACTGACTACCCCGTTTTGTCCCGCTATACCAAGGGCAGAATGGCCATCGCCTACCGATGCATAACCCGAATCGGGATGTGCTATATCCATATACCCCCGCTGTATGATACAGGTATTGGCCCAATCAAGAAACAGCGAAGTGTCTTTTGATATAGCAGTACTGCCCGATAAGCCTGCCGGGGGCGCAAACTGTGCCTTGGCTGGTATAACAGCAAACATGATGAAAAGTATAAACAACTGAATGCTATGTCGCATAAAAGGCTACGGCTTTACAATTCTTTTTACAGAAACAGATGTACCGGCTACTACTTTCAAAAAGTAAACACCGGCCGGAATATCTTCGGTAGAAATTCGTATGAAGGTATCTCCATCTATTGGAATATTCCTGATTAAAGAACCTGCTAAATCATACATCTGAACCGACTGAATATTTACGGATGACTGAACAATAGTGAACTGATGAAAGGGATTGGGATAAACAACTGTAAGAGTTTCAGTTGCCTCAATCAATGAGTTAATGATGGTAACATGAACTAAAACCTGAGCCGTATCACAGGCACCCAAGCCATCGCAAACACGGTAGTAAAGAGTGTCTGTTGCCACGATGCCAATACCCGGTTGATAATAGATCTTGTTATCTATCACCGTATCCTTAGCTCCGGGAATCAGCGGTGAGCCTAATAATTCAACCGTAATCGACTCTGCAACAAGATTGGAGTCATTGGTCAATACATTTATGGTAGTATCATTCAGATAAGTAGTAGTTACCTCATCATCAGTAGCTATGGGCGCAGCGTATGAAGCATCTGCTGTAATGAAATTATCCATAGCAAAATAGGCAGGTGTATTCATGAAACCGAAAGCGGTATCGGAAGATGCCAATTGAAACACCAGACTATCCACATTGCCCAGTGGCTGTAAATCAAACCATGTCCAGTCTTTTACTATATAATCCTGAGTGCTGTCGGCTGAGCGATAGTCAGCTAGATAAAAATCTACCGACTGTTGCTTCATAGCACCATTTAACCAACCTAAAGCTGTTAAGCGGAACCAGTCAGGATCTGTGCCGGTCAATCCTCCAAACTTCTTGGCAAACTGATCACCATTCTTCAAGCTTAAATAGGCATAGGTGGTATTGGTAACATAAAAGCCTTTCACCAATTTACCCGCAGCATTTCCGGTAAGTTTAACCTTGGCATTACCATACTCATCGGCAATAGCGTAATTGGCCGAACCCGCAAAACCGGAGCCGGTAATGGCCGCATACTGATTAAGATATCCGGGTGTAACAGTATCGGTTACGTTAGAATAAGTAAACCCACTCCACGAGGAAAATGCCGTGCTGTAATCATTCAGAAAATAGGCATTGCCACTACCAAATCCTCCGCTCAAGTCTGAGCCATCCCAAAAAGTATCGCTTGGCAGGACCAGATTCTCAAAATCGGCAACGGTTTGTGATGAAAGAGAAAAGACTAACAAAAAAGAAAGAAACAATAATTTGAACTTCTTCATGGCTGAAATTGTTTTAGATATGTTTTAAAATGTTCAGCTACGAAAATTAGAATGGGAGATGAAACCGTGCACTGTTTCACATCTCAGCCTTTCTTCCCGAAAGCTTTGAAAAATATTGATAAAGGCAGGTCTTCTGGTTTACTCTGTTTCTACCGCCTTCCCGATTTTATCAGTGGCATTCTGTTATTGTAGAAACTTTGAAAGAGCTTACAGCAGCGGGTACTACTCAGGATTTTCACCTGATTCCCTCTTAGGACAATTCACATATACTACATGAACCATCACCTTTAGCACTGCAAATAAAATTATTTTATTTACAGCATGCGAAATTATTTTTTGAACATAGCGTTTGTCAATCATGAATAAACTATCCTTCCTTTTGGGTGCATCGTTATTATTTATGGCGTCCTGCCATAAATGCTACACCTGTAGCCAGTATTGCGCAGTTTGCTTAAATGGCAACAACGGAGTTACGTATAAATTATGCGCTAATAAAGATGTAAGTCACGGCAGGGTAGATTCATTAGCCAGCGCTTTTGTGAGCAACGGCTATACCTGCAAAATACTCGACAATGATAAAAACGTGTGCGACCGGCAGGATAAGATTAACGATGCTGTAAACTACTACCTGTTGGAAGACTACTATTGCTATCCTAAATAAAAAAGCCCGACCTTTTCCCAAGGCAGGCTTTTTACTTGAAACCAGATTTATTTTGAAGTATTACTTACCTATGAAAACCCGCTTGGTAGATACCTTATCAGCGTTTTGAACAGATACCAGATAGTATCCTACCGGCTGTGTAGCTAAACTGATGGTAGATTTTTGAGTTGTCAGATTGTTGCTGTAAACCGATTGGCCGATTAAGTTGTAAATCTGAATACCGGCACTTTTTTCAGGCGCTGCAGTCATTTCAACTACAACATCTTTTCCCTGTGCAATCACATCAATTTGATTGGCATTAATTTCCTGAACTCCCGAAGCAAGAGTTACATTGATAGTAATTTGAGCGTTATCATAACAACCTTGACTATTAGAGCATTTTAAGTTTACGGTATATGTACCCGGAGTGTAATACGATAAAGTAGGATGTGCTACGCCCACAATTAAAGTTCCATCACCAAAATCCCATTCATATTGATTGGTATTAGTAGCTATAGCACTGAAAGTAACATCTTCAAAAGTAGCCACATTTACTGCAGTTGCACTTACATCGGCTACCACAGAGTTACCATTCACGTGAAAAGGCTGGGTAGTAGTGTAAGAGCCGTAAGTAAATGCCATATAGTAATCTCCTTCTGGTAACATTCTGAAATCAAAACTTCCGGTCACGTTATTCTTAGCACCTACCGCATTACCGAATGAATCAAACAGATTACAGTGATCCCATACAATTGAGTTGTCAGTTTCCACCAACAGTTTACCATCATTATTGGCGCAGCCTGCAGCTACGTGACTTACAGCTGATGGATACGATACATGTAAAAAGAATCGGCCACTGGCAGGTTCATTATCTGTAACCTGAGCCAGATAGAAATTAGTTCTTAAATCTGTAAAAACTCCCGCCTGACGGTCCTCTAAACGAATAATAGAAGTAGGGTCAAAATTATCGAGTAATGGAGCAGTAATAGTATATGTGCCGTTAGCATCTACATCTAAACCAACCGGAACAACTTCTGTTGAAGAAAGCGTTCCGAAACCATTAATGGAACAATCAATATTGTCAGCTGTAACGGAATAAATAACAGGAACCCCTGCAACACCGCTCAACACTTTCTGTGCATCTTCCTGATAATTGTAAGTGGGATTGATTCCCTGGTCAAAATACATAGTAGCCTCATCCAAATTACCGGATGGAGCCTGCACACGAAGTTTAACCTGCTTTTTGTTTGCCGTAGCAAATGCACTTCCCGATAAAACAGCGAGTAGTAGTGTAAGAGTTAGAATTCTCATGGTGACCGTTTTTATGCTTGTTCGTTAATTTTCCTTCATTCCCGATTGGTCCAAGCATCTCGGGCAAGTTCCACGTTGCCTTTGATATAGTTTATTTACGGCACTAATTCAAAAAGGTTTCAACCAACAGTAATAAACCCCAAAAATGTCTATTCACTCACTTTAAAATAAGTGAAGAACTAAAACGAAATGCTTACATAGCTTATCTTTGCTACCAATTCGATAAACTTTATGACTCAAAAAATCATGATTCCCTTATTGTTGGTGGCGATTGGGGCAGTGACAGTGTTAGCTGTTCAGAACTACCAGCTAAAAAAAGAGATAATGCAACTACGTGAACAGGATGAGGCAGTAAAGATAACTCCTGTTGTTCCGGCAACCCCCTCCACCCCTCAAGAAGGAGCCAGCCCATTCGACCAACCGAATGTAGACCCTCTGGCCAATCAGTTTCCTGCCGAATCCCCTTCACCAGATAAAATGGCGGTGATTAGTTTCAAAAAAACAAAACATGATTTTGGGCGAATAAATGAGGGAGAAAAAGTAAATACCGTTTTCAAATTTAAAAACACTGGCAGAGTTCCGTTAGTTATAGCCAAGGCACAGGGCTCCTGCGGCTGCACGGTGCCCAGCTGGCCTCATGAACCCATAATGCCAGGTATGAGTGGGGAAATTCAGGTATTGTTCGATAGCAACGGCAAAGTAGGGCAGAACGAAAAAACCGTAACGGTAACCGCCAATACCCTACCCGCATCTACCGTTCTTTCTATTCAAAGTACTGTTATTCCACAAGATAAATAATGGCGCGTATACTGGCTTTTGATTATGGCAAAAAAAGAGTGGGCGTATCTGTAACCGACCCTCTCCAGATTATTGCCAACACGCTGGATACCGTTTCAACACAACAGATTTTTGCCTTTATAAAAGAGTATTGTAGTAGAGAGGAAGTAGAAGCATTTGTAGTCGGCTATCCATATACACACGGGCATACGCAAAATGAAATAGCCGAGTATATCGACAAATTTATTGCCCGCCTCAATCTACTATATCCTGATAAGCAGGTGTATAAAATTGATGAAAGTTTTACTTCAAAAATTGCTCAACAAACATTGCTGATGAGTGGTGTAAACAAAAAAGAAAGAAGAAACAAAGGCCATCTGGATGCGATTTCTTCTAACCTCATTTTGCAAACCTACCTGGAGATGAAGAAATAAATTCGAAATTTGCGCTTTAAATTTTATTCAGAATGATACTTCCTATTGTGGCTTATGGCGACCCGGTGCTGAGAAAAGTAGGGGCAGAAGTAGCCGTTGATTACCCCGAGTTGAACAAATTGATTGAAGATATGTTTGAAACCATGGAGAAAAGCCGAGGGGTTGGTTTGGCGGCTCCGCAAATCAATAAGGCAATCCGTTTGTTTGTGATTGATTCTCAACGAATGTATGATGAAGGAGAAAAGAACGATGGTGTGCGCGAAGTATTCATTAATGCCAAAATAATTTCTGAAACCGGTAAAGAATGGGCTTATGAGGAAGGGTGCTTAAGTATTCCGGGAATCCGCGAAGATGTTTTCAGAAAAGAGATTATCAAAATTGAATACTATAATCAGAATTTCAAGAAACAAACGAAAGAGTTTGCCGGACTAACTGCCCGCGTTATTCAGCATGAATACGACCATATAGAAGGCAAACTTTTTATTGATCATTTGAAACCCCTACGCAGAACCTTACTCAAAGGTCGTCTCGAAAAAATATCGAAAGGCATTGTAGATGTGGATTATAAAATGAGGTTTCCGAAAAAATAGAAATTTACCTATCACTGAGGTGTAATCTTATTTTATCTTTACCCCATGGAACTCAACTCTCTCACTGCCATATCCCCTATTGACGGCAGATACCACAACAAAACCGAGGAACTAGCCGATTACTTTTCTGAATACGCCCTGATTAAATACCGGGTGCACGTAGAAATAGAATATTTCATTGCCCTTTGTGAAATTCCTTTGCCGCAACTGGCCAATTTTCCAGTGAGCAGTTTCATCAAACTACGCGATATTCTAAACCAGTTTACTGAAACCGATGCGCAGCAGATAAAAAATACAGAGAAGGTGACGAACCACGATGTTAAGGCTGTGGAATACTTTTTGAAAGAAAAGTTTGATGTATTGGGCTTAGAACAGTGGAAAGAGTTCATCCATTTCGGGCTTACTTCTCAGGATATCAATAATACTTCTATTCCGCTTTCTTTTAAAGATGCCAATCTACAGGTATATATACCCGCCATTGAACATCTCACGGCTCGCCTGGAAGCGTTAGCTGATGAATGGAAAGACATTCCCATGTTGGCACGCACACATGGACAGCCTGCATCACCCACCTTACTAGGAAAAGAGTTTCAGGTATTTGTTGAAAGACTAAATGTGCAACTGCAACTTTTTAAACAGATAGATTATAGTGCCAAGTTTGGCGGAGCTACAGGTAACTTCAACGCCCATTATGTTGCTTATCCGCATATTGATTGGATAGAATTTGCCAATGATTTAGTGGGTCGCAGTTTTCGCCTGAAACGCAGCACCTACACCACGCAAATTGAACACTACGATAATCTGGCAGCACATTTCGATGCTTATAAGCGCATTAATACCATATTGATTGATCTATGTAGAGATATATGGACTTATGTCTCTATGGAGTATTTTAAACAGAAGGTAAATAAGAATGAAGTAGGCTCTTCAGCCATGCCACATAAGGTAAACCCCATTGACTTTGAAAATGCCGAAGGCAATCTGGGTTTGGCCAATGCCCTTTTTGAACATTTGGCAGCTAAGTTACCAGTCAGTCGCCTACAACGTGATTTAACAGACAGCACCGTACTACGAAACATTGGTGTTCCAGTGGCACATACCATGATTTCCATTGGCTCTATCGAGAAGGGGTTATCTAAACTTTTATTGAATACCGATATGCTGGATAAAGATTTAGAAAATAACTGGGCTGTAGTAGCAGAAGCGATACAAACCATATTGCGCAGAGAAGGGTATCCTAAACCTTATGAAAAACTAAAAGAATTGACTCGTGGCTCGAGCCATATCACCAAAGAATCTATTCATGAGTTCCTTACAAATCTAGATGTAAATGAAGAAATAAGAACTGAATTGAGAAAAATTACTCCGCAGAATTATACCGGGATTAAGTTTTAGTATCTCATCCGCATCATTTTTATACTCTCATTTTTTCTACCAGATAAGCTTAAAGGTTGTTTTGAGAGTATACTGCAACGCTACAATACGATACTAGTAAAAAAGTTCATTCTCAATCATTGTTCAAAAAAATGAGATAGAATACTATTTCTTTGGGACTAATTGAATCTGCCAGATGATATCAATAAAGTTGGCTATTTATTAGTATGATAACTGAAACTTGACAATCTAGTTTGTATGCTCCCGGATAATCCTTCATTAAAGAAGGATGGTATACATGATAAGCAATTAAACAAAAAGGCGGGAAACTCCCGCCTTTTTGTTTAACTATCTGAGAATCTTAATCCTTCTTTAAACCCACAATTTGAAACTCAGTTCTACGGTTGATTGCTCTTCCAGCCGGATCGTCTTTACCATCCTCAGTCATGTTAGGCACTTTCGGTTTACTTTCGCCATAACCTACTGGCTTCATACGATCCTTTGCAATACCCTTGCTTACCAGATAAGTAACACAACTTTCTGCACGTGCCTGAGATAACTTCAAGTTAGCAGCATCAGAACCAATTGCATCGGTATGTGCACTCAACTCTATGATAAATGATGGATTTTCTATCAAAATCTGATACAAGTTATTCAATACAAGTTTTGAGTTCTCAGTAAGTGTAGCTTTACCAAATTCATACAAGACATTTTGTAATGTGTAAGTTTTGTTCAGCTCCAATTTGGCTATTGATAAGTCTTTACGGATGGTATCAATAGTTCCAAGCCCTGACGTATTCAATTCTGTAGTTTTAGAGAAGTAACCCTCCTTACGTAGAACAATTTTATAATTTTTGTTCATGTCTACATCAAAGTAATAGAACGGGTCACTTTTCATGTAATAGACTGTTTTCTCCATACCATTCGGATAAACTTCAATCAGTTCTACACTGGCATCTTTAAGCCCTTCCTGTTTGCCTTCCTCTGTAATTAACCCTTTTACCACATATACCGCCTTACGAGCACTCAAGTTATTCTGCAAAGTATCTTCATCATCTAATCCCTTAGTTGTAATACTTTCTGCTTTCAACTGATATCCTTCTCGCTCTGCTTCTACTACATAGTCAGTCTCCGGAGCCAGTTTAAAGAAATAGTATCCATCGCCCTTACTACCATTCAAAGCGCCCCCTTTAGAACCGGATGAATCAATTCCTACTAATACCTTAGTTCCGTCTTCTAACTTGCGGTACAACTTAAAGGTAGCGCCTTTCAGAGTAGTTCCTCCATCCTCACCATCTTTAAACAGCATACCCTGCACCCCATACTTAAAGTTAGTCCAATAAAAGATATCATCAGAAGCTGTTTTAATACCATTCAAAGGCACACTTCCTTCTCGGTTCGAAGTAAAGAAGCCATTAGTCTGGTCTGTACTTCTGGAATAGTATAGGTCATCTGCACCGGTATTGATTGGCAAACCTACGTTACTCACTTCACCCCAAGCTAAATCGGCACTTTCGACACTTTTGAACACATCAAAACCACCAAAGCCAGGGTGACCGTTTGAACTAAAATAAAGAGTCTTAGTGCTATCATCGAAAAATGGAGTTACCTCATCACCGGCAGTATTTACAGGTCCTTTTAAAACTTTAGGGCCTTTAAAGTCACCACTCTGCGCTCTTAGAAAGTACCAGATATCCAAACCTCCTGCTCCTCCTGGGCGGTCGGTAGAGAAATAAATAATGTCCATTCCATCGTCCGAAGTTCGGACTGTCGGTTGGGTGGAAGTATACTTCTCCTTCTCATTAATGGGCTCAGGTATACGCTGAACATTCGAGAATTTACCTTCCTTGTAATCAGCAACAAACAAATTACACAATGGGCGGTCATCATCAACCTCCAAACATTTGGTAAAATAGAACCGTGTCATATTGCGGTTAAACGATCCGTTACCAACAATGTAACCATCTTCGTTAATATCTTTGTTCTCTACAGCATGGCCTCTGCCCCACTCATTTCCCCCTTTCTCACTAAACATTAATTGATAGGCTCTCTTCGATTTGTTTCCCTTAAAAAACACCAAAGTATCTCCAGTGGAAAGAGCATCAATCTTTAGAGAAGAATAGTAAAGTGTATTTTCTCCAACTCCAAAAGGTGATGCTTCTGTATATGATTTGTTGACATTAGGTCCTGCATTGGTAATTTTAACCTTTGCTTTTTTCGCTGATTTAGCAAACTCGCAACCTGCTAATTCAAGGGCAGCTAACTTTTTCAGATTGTCGGTTTCGTTTTTAGGTTCATAGCGATTAGAAAACTTGTTCAACTGTTCAATAGCCTCGTCATACTTACCATTACGATGCAACACCTGACCATAGTAGTACCCCCCCTGACTGAACAGAACTTTGTCTTCTAAATCCCACCTTTTCTGTTTAACCTTCTCCCCTCTTTTAATTTCATAGAACTTTCTGAAAAAAACTTCGGCATTTTCGTAGTCTCTGGCTTGCAGTAAAGACATCGCCAACCAAAAATGAGCATATCGATTAGCTGAATCCTGACGCACTACATCTTTGTAGTATTCTGCTGCGGTGTAGAAATAAGATTCTGCATAGAACTTATCGCCAATCTTCAACTCGGTATTAAAATTCTTAGATTTTACCCGGTTCTTCTGTGCCCATGTAACAGATGTACCTAATACCAGTGTGAGTAATGTGATGGCTAGTATCTTCTTCATTCTTAAAGGGTTTAAGTTTCGATTTTATTCAAAAAAACCCGCACTGTGTATGCAGGTTTTAATTGTATTAAAAAAAGATTTATTTAATAGAACCAATTAAAATCTGCGACTAGGCAAAGATTTGTTGGCTTTGAATGACTTGATAGTTTCCCCTACGTAGGCGAGTGAAATTTCAAACGCTCCGCGATTAGTGGTAGATGCCTTCAGTGAAGAAACATTTACATCATAAGCAAATCCGAGTCTTACATTTCTGAACTCTGCATTTATCATAGGTATGATAGCATCAGATGTTCCAGAACTAACACCAGCATATCTGTAACGAATACCAGCACTGATGCTGTTGTTATTTCTAAATCCAGTGTTAAAATAATAAGTCGCGGATAAGCCCGGAAGAATTTCCATAAAAGGCTCCTGATACATAATCAAAATTTCAGGAGATATTGATACTTTCTTCTTCTTCCCAAAGAATGCTTCTAGATTTACATCAGCATTAAACTTACGAGGTAGGACACTGCTTTTATCTTTTTCAAGAGTTGTTTGTGATGTTACTGTTGATTGTTTAGGGGTAATTAAGTGGTAAGCACCAAAGCCAATTCCCAACTTAACTTTGTCTTTAAAGTTAGATCTCCAATATAAACCAGCATTAAAGTCTCCTTGAATAAATCCACGGCTGAAATTTTCATTAGACGCATTAGCCGGTGTTGCATTATGACCAAGGAATTGGTCGCCAAACAATGGATCTTCCACACGTTTCTGAATGAAAGCACCCTGTAAACCTATAGATAAACGATGTTCATTATATTTACCAAAACCTTTATGATAAGCTACTGAAAGGCTGGCATTCAAAATAGAGAGACCAGCCGCTCCTGAACGGTCATTGAAAAAGCCAACTCCTATAGCTAACTTATCTGAGCGAAGATAGCCTTCTAGCATACAAAAATCAACATCGGCACCAACTGTACGGAAAGCTGATTTTCCTAATGCACTAGACCACTGATCACGGTATATTGCGGCAATACGATAGCTTCCGTCATAGTTCCCCACCAACGATGGATTTAGCAAAGAAGCATGCGTATAGTACTGTGAAAAATGGAGGTCCTGCGCACCTAATCTGAATGCCGTCAATAATGTAGCGGCTAATAAAATTGTTTTAGCAGAATTTGTAAAAAGACGCATAGTGTCTGGGATTAGTTAGTGAATCTGTTTCAAATTTAGGAAAGGTTTCGAATTACCAAAGAAGTATTAAAATTATTTTTTCTCCACACGCATTCGCATACCGTATTTAGGCCTTAAAGTGATAAGTGGCTCTGGAACTACCTCAAAACTGGGTTGCAATCTGAATTTGTATCTGCGATAAAGCTGTATGAGAATAATCTGCATTTCCAGAATGGCAAAGTTATTTCCGATACACAGGCGCGGCCCTCCACCAAAAGGGAAATAAACATATCGGTCAATGTTGACTTTTTTGTCGGGAGCAAATCTCTCTGGCTTAAACTTGAGTGGTTCATCCCAATACTTTTCACAGCGATGAAAATACATAATAGGAATAAGCACGTTGGTACCTTTAATGATCCGGTAACCATCAATTTCATCATCCGTATTGTTTCTTCTGCCTACCACCCAAGCAGGAGGAAATAATCGCATACTTTCATCAATAACCATTCTTACATAATGAAACTGCATCACGTTTTCGAAGGTAAGTTCTACACCGCTATTTAATTTAGAATCTATCTCCCTAATCATTTTTTCTTCTGCCTCGGGATTCTGCGAAAGCAGATATAATGTCCAGGCCATAGCGTTGGCGGTCGTTTCATTGCCGGCAATAAAGATGGTCATTACTTCATCACGCAACTGAGCATTATCCATGGCTTCTCCTGATTCTGCATCGCGGGCATCCAGCAACATAGATAAAAGGTCATTTTTGGATACACCCTCTTTTCTCCGCTGGTCAATAATGCTGTAAATAACCTCATCCAATATCTTTACTGCTTTCCGTTCTTTAACATTAGCCGGGGTTGGAAACAATGCAGGCAAGCGAATCGGCTGATTTAACTTATCGGTGGCATACTGATTCAACAGAGTAATCTGACCAGCTATTAAATCTGCCTTATCCCCAATACCATTACTAAAAATTGCTTCAGAAATAATATCCAGTGTTAAACCGGTCATATCATTAGCTATATCAAAGTATTCTCCAGAAACGGATAGCTTTTCATACTTATCGGCTTCAGCAGTAGCTCTTCTGACCATCATCGCAGTAAGTTCGGCTAGCTTCTGTTTATGAAAAGCGGGCTGTATTAATCTCCTCTGTTTTTTCCAGAACTCACCCTCACTCGTTAGTAATCCATTACCTAACAACAGTCGCAACATGTCGTAGGCTAAACTCTTTCTATAGTTCTTATTATTATCTACCAAAACATATTTGGCGTACTCCGGCTTAGCGGCTATAACCAGTCTGTTGAATGGAAGGGTGAGGCTGATTATTTCGCCATACTTTTTTATTAGCTCGGGTATGACTGCATGAGCATTCTCGCGGAGTACGTAGGCACTTCCGAAAAGCCAGTGCTTTTCTTTCGGGAAAGGCGGAACTGATTTCTTAGCGGTGGCGGCAGACATGATAGAGATTATTTTAAGGGAGACTGAAGAGCTTTATACTTGTTCCAAAGATAGGCAGAACCAATTATACCAATAAAAATCATGATCATTGAAATTAACTCGCTTTGACGGAACTGAAACCCTAACATTCCGTAAGTGTCTCTTCCACTTATGTCTCGCCACTGTTCTATGGCAAAACGCTGAATACCGATGAGAATCATGAAACTTGTGAATATTAAGCCAGGGGCGAAGGTGAATCGCTTTCTCAAACTCCAGAGTATCAGAAAAATGGCGGTGCACATGATAAACTCATATAATGGGGTAGGGTAAGCAGCTTGAGCTAGCTGCTGGCAATGTTCCTCCATACAACCCGGTATTCGAATATTTGGATCTGCATCTATTATATTATGTGCGTAGCTGTTGCTCCACAAAAACTGGGGAAACCAATCGGGTTTGGGATAAGGGTTAGCCAAACCCCAATCGCCATCACCTGCTACATGACAGCCTATTCGGCCAATACCATTAGCCAGAATAAAGCCGGGAGCTACCGAATCGAAAAAATGAGCTATACTGAATTTTTTGATGTAAGCATAAACACCAAATCCGATACCGGCACAAATTAACCCGCCATAAACCGATAGACCACTAAACATAGAGCCAATAGGATCTGCCCAAAAATTAACGTAATCATCAGGATTTTCGAGATAATTGAAAAAGTTGGAGCCCAGCACCCCTAATACGGCAGCTATAACTACCATGTCGCCAATGCCATCAGATGGGAATATGGTGATGGTTTTCTTTTGAGGGGCAAGTAGCCTTTCTTTGTTTTTAAAACTATAATAATAGTATCCTATACCAGTTCCCCCTATAATACCCGCCAGCCAACTACCCAGAGTAAGTGAAAGAAAATAGTCTTTCAACTGTATCATACCCGTACTCAGTTCTCGCTGATAGGCAACCAAACCGATTAACTTAAAAAACATGACAAACCCAACTGCTGAGTAGAAAATCACTTCAACAACTGAAGGGGCTTCGCCAACAGTAATCTGGGCTGACTGTCCTTTCAAAAGGCCCAGCGTTTCCCTTCTTCGCATTTCATTAACGGCCAATGTTGCAGCCGCAAAAAAACCACAGGCCACAAAAAAACCGTAACTGTAAATGGGTATAAAACGGTAGTCGGCCGCAGGGGCATGATTAAAAAATTCAAAAATAAAATCAGTTACACGAGGATAACATCGAAGCAACATGGCAGGATACATTTTACAATGCGAATAAAAGCAATACGATTAAGCAATCGTAATTTCGGAAGTAATATTTCCCTTAATATACCCTAAAGACGATAACTCATTTAGTGAAACAGTCTGAATTGTGTTCCATTCTTCCTCCTGATACGGAATTCCGATTTTTATATAATTATCGGTAAAACCGTAACGAATGCCATTATCGTTTTCAGCTTCAAACAATACAGGACGGTCAGTCCCTACATGCTGAGCATAAAAGGCACGCTTCTTTTTTTCCGATAAGATCCGCAACTTCTTATTGCGTTCCTTCCGCTCGGGGATAGGCACCACAGGGGTAATACTTAAAGCTCGGGTATTGGCACGTTCGCTGTAGGTAAACACATGCAGATACGATACGTCCAGTGAATGAATGAAGTTATATGTTTCAAGAAACTGCTCCTCACTTTCCCCAGGGAAGCCGACTATCACATCCACTCCTATACAAGCATGTGGCATTACAGACTTAATTTTCTCTATGCGCGACCTGTATAATTTAGTTACATACTTTCTGCGCATAAGTTTTAATATCTTATCGCTACCACTTTGTAAGGGGACATGAAAGTGAGGCATAAACCTTTTACTTCCCGCCACAAAATCAATTATCTCATTCGTCAATAAGTTGGGTTCAATACTGGATATTCTAAAGCGATCTACCCCCTCCAAGTCATCCAGTCGCTGGATCAGCTGAAGAAAATTCTCGTCTGTTCGTTCATTTCCGTTAGCTGTTTTGCCAAAATCGCCAATATTTACTCCGGTCAGAACAATTTCCTTCACCCCATGAGCCGCTACCTTTTTAGCCGCTTGCATGGTTTGCTCAACTGAAGTACTGCGACTTTTCCCGCGAGCCATAGGGATCGTGCAAAAGGAACAGAAATAATCGCACCCATCCTGCACTTTCAAAAAACTGCGGGTGCGCTCTCCATGCGAATAAGCATCGGTATAAAAGTCAACTTCATTTATATCTCCGCTTATTACCAGAGGTATTTCCTGCTCTTCAAGACGTTCCAGATATTCGTGAATTTTGAACTTCTCATTAGCCCCTAGAACCAGACTAACACCTCTTATGCCAGCTATCTCCTCAGGTTTCAACTGTGCATAGCAGCCAATTACTACAATCTTAGCTAAAGGATTAATTTTAAGAGCGCTTTTTACAATTTGCTTGGTTTCTTTATCCGCATTCTCAGTTACTGAACATGTATTGATGATATAATAGTCAGCAGGCTCGCTGAAATCAACTTTTTCGTAGCCGTTTTCTATCAACGAACGCCCAATGGCAGATGTTTCGGAAAAGTTAAGCTTACAGCCCAGTGTATGAAGCGCGATTTTGCGGTTGTAATACATGCAGGATCGAAAATAGAAATATTAAAGCAGGTTTATAAAACAAACAGTCTGCCGGTATGGGCAGACTGTTCAATTATGTCAAAATTTCAGAAAGAGAATATTATAAACTATTCCGCTTTCCCTCCTTCGGCACAAACAATTACCTTATTATTCAAACACTCTACAAATCCACCACCGATACTAAAGAGCTTGCTTCCTTCGGCACTTTTCACCTTCACCGAGCCTTTAGTGAGAGCAGAAATGATTGGCGCGTGATTGTTAAGTATCTCAAATAAACCATCCACACCGGGTAGCTGTACCATGGTAGCTTCTCCACTATATAGCTTTTTTTCAGGAGTAAGTATTTCGAGTTTCATCTGGATAACTATTTAGTTGCTTCAGCAATCAGTTTTTCTCCCTTGGCAATGGCATCTTCAATAGAGCCTACTAAGTTGAATGCTGCTTCTGGATACTTATCTACTTCACCATCCAGAATCATATTAAAGCCTTTAATAGTTTCTTCAATCGGCACCAACACTCCTTTCAAGCCTGTGAACTGCTCTGCAACGTGGAAAGGCTGAGAAAGAAAACGCTGAACGCGTCTTGCACGGTGAACCACTAAACGGTCTTCCTCACTTAACTCATCCATACCAAGAATGGCGATAATATCCTGCAACTCTTTATAACGCTGTAAAATTTCTTTAACTCGCATGGCACAACCATAGTGGGCATCACCCAAAACCTGTGCATTCAAAATTCTAGAAGTAGAATCCAAAGGGTCAACGGCTGGATAAATTCCCAATTCCGCAATCTTACGATTCAATACCGTGGTAGCATCCAAGTGCGCAAAGGTTGTTGCTGGAGCCGGGTCGGTCAAGTCATCGGCTGGTACGTAAACCGCTTGAACCGATGTAATTGAACCTCTCTTTGTAGAAGTAATACGTTCCTGCATTAAACCCATTTCAGTTGCCAAAGTTGGCTGATAACCTACGGCAGATGGCATACGACCCAACAAGGCGGACACCTCTGAACCTGCCTGTGTGAAACGGAAGATATTGTCAATAAAGAAAAGGATATCCCGACCACCCTTAGCATCATTTTTATCTCCATCGCGAAAGTATTCGGCAATAGTCAAACCCGAAAGAGCCACACGTGCACGTGCACCTGGCGGTTCATTCATCTGACCAAATACCAGGGTAGCCTGAGATTTTGCCAACTCGGCAGCATCTACTTTAGATAAGTCCCATCCACCTTTCTCCATGCTATGTTTAAACTCCTCTCCGTATTTCACAACATTAGACTCAATCATCTCGCGCAAAAGGTCATTTCCTTCACGGGTTCTTTCACCTACACCAGCAAACACAGAAAGACCAGCATATGCCTTGGCAATGTTGTTAATCAATTCCATGATCAAAACCGTTTTACCTACACCCGCACCACCAAACAAACCAATTTTTCCTCCTTTGGAGTAAGGCTCTAAAAGGTCAATTACCTTAATACCGGTAAAAAGAACTTCAGCATTGGTTGCCAAATCTTCGTAAGCCGGTGGCATACGGTGTATCGGATAACCGCCTTCTTTGCTAACTGGAACATTGATGCCATCAATAGCTTCACCAATCACATTAAACAATCGTCCCTTAATAGATTCCCCTACCGGCATAGTGATAGGTGCGCCCAAGTCCAGAACATCCATTCCTCTGCGCATACCATCGGTAGAATCCATTGCAACGGTTCTAACCGCATCTTCACCTAAGTGTTGCTGTACTTCAAGAATTACTTTTTGCCCGTTATCTCTGGTCACTTCAAGAGCGCTTAGAATTTGTGGGAGTTTAGCGTCCTGCGATTCAAAACTAACGTCCACAACAGGACCAATGATTTGTTTTACTTTTCCAATGTTAGCCATCTATATAAGAATTATAGGGTTTTAAAATGCGGTGCGAAAATAGAGGTAAAAAGCAATTTTCAAAATGAAAGATTTATTATGTGAATAAACTCTGCAGGCGGTTGCAGCCAGTGACAGCCAACAATTGAGTAAATAGATACTTTTGACGCGCTATGCTAAAGCACTACCAAGCACAGTCTGAAATCACCAAAGCATATATACAGATGCACCTGTCTGTTTTACTTTGGGGAGCAACCGCTGTTTTAGGCAGGAGTATAGAATTAAGCGAAGGGCTTTTGGTATGGTATAGACTGATTATTACCACCCTATCGCTTGCCTTATACATATATATTTCAGGAATGAGTTTTTGGGTTTCAGTGGCAAACTTCTGGAAATTATTCGGTATAGGTGTTCTGCTAATGATTCACTGGTTATTTTTTTACGGAGCCATAAAATATTCAAATGTGAGTACAACACTCAGCGTTTTTTCGAGCACCACGCTGTTTACGGCTCTTATAGAACCCGTAATTACACGTAAAAAATTCAACATAACAGAGCTGCTTTATAGCTTTATGGCCATCTGTGGCATTGCCATCATCTTTTATAGTGATAAAAACGACTACGCCACCGGAATTTTACTCGCTTTACTGGCTGCGTTTGTTGGTGCATTTTTTAACATACTCAACAAAGAAGTGATAAAAGAAGTAGCGAGCCAGATAGTTTCGTTTTACGAAATTGCTTGCGGCCTGTTAGCCTTATCGGCTTTTCTACCTTTTTATATCAACTATTTTAATCCAGAAAAGCTAGTTCCCAATGCAACTGACTGGATTTTACTATCCGTATTAGCTATTGCCTGCACGCATGTCACCTTGATTCTGTCTTTAAATGCATTAAAACATCTTTCGGCTTTTACACTGAACTTGTCTATAAACCTGGAACCAGTTTATGGAATAGCGCTTGCATTCTTAATATTTGGGGAGAATAAGAACCTAGATACAGGATTTTTTGCAGGAACTGTGTTGATAATGCTATCTGTAATTCTACACTCCTATTTTTCTAGAAAAGAAATGTCGATTGAGAAAATGATGGAGCCTTAGCAGTTATCAGGCAATTTTCAATTTCTGAATATCGCTAATAGTCTTAGCCGGATTAGTTAGACCGAAAGCTTCATGGATTTGCTCCATGCTGAAATTTTCTTCCGCTAAGAACTTTGGCATTACTTCAGCTATCTCATCAAGAAGAGTATGAATGTCCTTAATACTGATATGATTGGTTAATGCAACTCGTAAGCCAGCATTTTTCATTGGAACAGTGGGGAAAACATTTTGATGAATGAGCATACCTCTATCCATTAAATGTTTAACCAGTTTATAACCTACTTCTGCCTTACTTGTACCAATAAAGAAGATAGGAGTTAACTCATTATTAACTACAGGAAGTCCTAGTTCTTTGGCCCTCTCAACAAAACAAAGCATCCGCTCAAATAAATCATTTTGATAACTCTCAATTTCCTCGCTAAGGTGAATATCGGCTGAAGCAATACCTGAAGCTAAAACTGCTGGCTGAAGAGGACCAGAGAAAATAAATGAACTTCCGCAATTACGAATCAAACTTTTCTGTTGCTCATCGCCAAACACCAATGCTCCTCCGCAATTGGCAAAACCTTTTGCTAAAGAAGTGGTTAAAATCATCCGAGGATGGAAAGGCATTTTTGACAAAGCCATTCCGCGACCGTGTTGACCAGCCCAACTCATTCCATGCGCATCATCAACATACAGATTAAATTGGTCATACTTGTCCAACAATTGCCAAAGCTCTTTGAATGGAGCGGAATCTCCATACATGGAATAAACACCATCACAGAAATACCAGACACGATCATAAGTTTGTTTCAATATCTGTATGCGGGTTTCCAGATAATCAACTCGGTTATGTTTAAGTGTTTCCGTATAGACCCCATCAGCCTTTACCATCTGAATTGCATTCTTAACACTATTATGAACCTGATGATCCATAATCAGGGCGTCACGCTCACCAATTATTACGGGAATAACGGACACATGACCTAAACTGGTAGTTGGAGCCAAAAGAGTCGGCTTTCCAAAAATTTCACCGAGTTTATTTTCTAATGTGTCGTAAAGATTATTTGACAATCCTGCTCTAGAGTATGAAGTTTGTGTACCTAACCTGTCAATAGCGTCCTTAGCGGCATTTTTTAGTCTTTGGTCAGTTTCTAGTCCTAAGTAATTACAAGAACCAAAATAGACCATCTCCTTGCCTTTTACTGTAACCGTACGTCCATCGGTTGTCTGGCTTTCATCGGTTAACTGTAGCAACCCAAGTTCGCGGTTCTTGGTCAGCAATTTGTCAATAAGGTCACTAAACTCTTTACGCATCTTGTTGGTTTTGCGGGCGAATGAACAGAAATTAATCCACATTTTATAGCTCAAAAACCTGTATTTAATCATGTTCAAATTGTAAATAACCATTGAGATGGCTATATTTGGGTACAATGTCTTGGCTATTAGGTATATTTAAAAACATTCGATCGGAGCTTTTCTGGAAAGAAAGGATTATTACAATTTTCATTGTATTAACCTACATTTTAGGAAACGGCATTGAATACTACAATGGCAAACTGACTAATGATTCTCCATTGGTATGGATGTTGGGAGTCGTGCTGGGCTCGGCCGTTGTAATTGTATCACTTAGCAGGTGGAACAGCTATACTTCCATTCTTTTCAAAGTATTTCTACTGCATGTTAATTTCAATATTATTTATGCTTACGGGCAAAGTACACAAGGGCCAACCGACACTGAGTCTTTCTATGTTTTGATGTGTTACATTCTTTTTGTTGTTTCATCTCAAGCTCTTGACTCCAGGAGAGAACTAACACTTTTCACTATAGCAGAGATTCTATTTTTCATCATTATTGTTTACATAAACCTAGAGAACAGCCCGATACTGATGCAACCAATGCATCAGTTCATACTTCTATTTGTGCTTATTGGAAATATTATTGTCAACCATCAACGATTTAAGCTAACACAAGCTGGTGTAAATAGTAATGTTCAGTTTAAAACTTTGAGTGAAAATGGACGCGATGCTCAACTCATTTTAAATAACAAGTTTCAGTTTGTATACCTCAATCCTGCTGCTGAACTTTTAACAGGACACAAGATTCAGCAGATAATGAAAATGCAGTTTTATGATCTAATAGTTGCCGAAGATGTGGAGAAAGTACGTAACATACTATCTAAAGCAACCATTGAAGATGAGGTTCGCTTAAATACTGAATTCAGATTGGTAAGTTCAAGTGGTAAACATATATGGGTTGAATCCATTTTTAGCTCTTTCAGATCGGGACCTGGGTTAAACGAAAAACTAATTTTTGCTGAAACCCGCAATATTGAAAAGCGAAAAGAACTGGAACAGGAAATACAGCAAAAACTGAAGGTGGAGGAAATGCTCATTAAGCACTCCAATGAGTTTATCAATGTAGACCGTAAAGAAATACTGCATGGTGTTGATGTAGCATTAAGCGATTTTGGTAAAATGCTCGGAGCAGATGGTGCCCTCGTATACCGAATGCATGGTAAACTGCATGATGAATTTCGATCCACCAACCAATGGTTTGACAACCCGCTGCTGAATTTGAATCATTATTTCAATCTGGTAGTTAAAATTAATCAGCAGCTAATCCTTTTCCTTCGTTCGATTAAGGGAGACAAAGCCACTCACGGGAACTTTGTTTTGCATGGGCAACTTCATGAAATACAGGTAACGACTACGGACGACATTCCCGGTAAATTTTTCTATCTCGTACCTCTGCAAAGCGGAAATATAGTCAACGGTTTTGTAATTTTTGTCTTTGATGACAAGGTAAAAAATGTTTCCTCCAGCTTTTTTGGATTGATAGGAAACATGATTGCCAGCGCATTCACCAGACTGAGAACCGAAATGCGCCTTCATGAAGCTCAATTAACCAACGAGTTCATTCTTCGAGCGTTGCCTGATTGGCTTTATATGCTCAACAATAAAGGAGAGTTTACCGGAAGTAATAATTATTCTACCCTTACCCCCTACCTGCACGATTATGATTTGATTGGTAGAAGTTTTAAAGACTTTTTACCCAAAGAAACAGTGCCTCTTTTTGAAAAAGCACTAACCGAAGTAATAGAAACTGACCTTACAGCTTCATTTGAGTTTGAAGATTCAAACACACATAAGGGAAGGTTTTTCAAAGCCCTGCTTGCACCTTTCAAGGCTAACGAATATCTGCTCATTATACGGGATATTACCGACCTTAAGCTTGCCCAGAGTGAATTAGAAAATAAAGCCACTAAACTGGAATTATCAAACAAAGAACTGGAAGAGTTTGCATACATAGTAAGCCATGATATGAAACAGCCGATACGAACTATCATTTCGTATTTGAGTCTGTTAAAGAGAAAACATGGTGCAGTATTGAACGATGAAGCGCTGGAGTTTCTTAACTACAGCATAGAAGGAGCCAACAAAATGAGTGGACTTATACGTGATATTCTGCAATATTCCAGATTGGAACAACAGATAAGTTTTGTAAGTGATGTTCCGCTAAATAATGTTGTAGGAAAAGTAATTAGTGGGTTGAATGAGATAATAACTACTAATCATGCCAAGGTTACAGTTACCGATATGCCTACTGTAAAAGGTAATGACACCATGCTCTCAGAATTGTTCCAAAATCTTATTGAGAATGGTATCAAGTATAACACCAAGGCGGAGAAAACAGTACATATAACTGTCACTGATGAAGATCCTTTCTGGTTATTTATAGTTAGTGATAATGGAATTGGTTTCGATCAGGAATACTCCGAGCAGATTTTTAAAATCTTTAAACGTCTGCACAACGACCATGAGTTTCAAGGCACGGGAATTGGATTAAGTGTTTGTCAAAAGGTAGTAACTAAGCATGGGGGTAAAATTTGGGCAGAATCAAAGGAAGGAAAAGGAAGCTCTTTCTATTTTACATTGCCCAAAATACAAAACAACTAAACCGCTACTGAATGTTCGCGAAGAGCATCATTAAGTGAAGTCTTTTTATCTGTAGATTCTTTCCGTGTACCAATAATTAATGCACAGGGCACCTGATATTCTCCGGCTGGAAATTTTTTAGTGTAACTACCAGGTATTACTACAGAACGGGGGGGGACATACCCTTTATACTCTTTTGGCTCCTCTTCAGTTATGTCTATGATTTTTGTACTCATGGTTAACACAACGTTAGCACCTAGTACAGCCTCTCTGCCAACTCTTACCCCCTCTACTACAATACATCTGGAACCAATAAAGCAGTTATCCTCTATTATTACAGGAGCTGCCTGAACAGGTTCCAGAACGCCACCAATGCCAACACCACCGCTTAGATGAACATGCTTACCAATCTGAGCACATGAGCCTACAGTTGCCCATGTATCTACCATAGTTCCTTCATCTACATAGGCACCTATATTTACATAACTCGGCATCATAATAACCCCTTTGGCCAAATAACTACCATATCGGGCAATAGCATGAGGTACAACACGCACTCCAAGAGCACTGTAATTTCGCTTAAGAGGAATTTTATCGTGAAACTCCATAGGTCCAACTTCAAATGTTTCCATTTGCATAATGGGGAAGTAAAGTATTACCGCCTTTTTAATCCACTCGTTTATTATCCACGCATTTTCCACAAACTCCGCAACTCTTATTGTTCCAGAATCCAATAGAGAAATAACGGATTTAATGTCTTCCTTGTAAGTATCGTCCTTTAATAACTCACGATTACTCCAGACTTCTTCTATTCGCACCCTTAACTCTACAATATTCTGCATGATGATTATTTTATAAAACACCGCAAGAATAGCGTGTTTGTAAGTGCTTTGATAACTTTTGGCACAACTTTTATTAATATCCTAACTTTGAACACAATAAAAATTCATTATAATGAATCAACAACGACTTTTATTATTACTTATCGGTATTTTTTGCAGTTCAGTGATAAACGCACAGATATTTATAAATACAGGTAATCCAAATCTTGATAAGTACAAAAACTCTAATCCGAATGCCGTTATCTGGCAGGGAGGCAAAAATGTTCCTGTACCTCCTAATACTCCCGAAGAAACCAACGAGCAACCTAAAAAAACAACCAAGGAAGATGCCCCTGCAACCAACCAGGAAACAAAGGCAGCTGACGAAAAAACATTACCTGTAAAAGAGGTTACTCAGGTAAAAGCTACAACCGAATCGGTACCTGCTTCGGACATGCAATATCCTCCTAATGCCATACCAGGTAAAT
>JAXLUN010000004.1:0-523531 GCA_046329535.1 Chitinophagales bacterium | reverse complement strand
TTTATTCTTGCATTCAAAATATACGCTGTATGGAAATATATGATGTAGCTGTCATTGGTGGAGGTCCGGCTGGTTCTTCGGTAGCTTCTTATCTGGCTAAAGCCGACCTGAAAGTACTGGTGTTAGAAAAAAAGATATTCCCACGCCCGCATGTGGGTGAATCGTTGGTTCCATCGGTTAACCGTGTATTAAATGAGTTGGGCTTATTCGAACAATTGGAACAGGCTGGTTTTTTAAGAAAATACGGAGCCGCCTGGACCACTAACAATTCGCAGGCTAACGTGAACCATGACTTTAAGGGAATGGATATTCTGGAACGGGTAGATATTCTTTTTAACGAGCGGGTACAACCCGATGCCTACAAGGAATATACCTTTCATGTTGACCGTTCAAAGTTTGACGACCTATTACTCAAGAATTCATCACGACTAGGAGCAACAGTTTATCAAAATGCCGGTGTACAGGCTACCGACTTTTCTAATCCGGAATATGTGACACTGGATGTAAAACGAGATGAAACCGTTCAACAATTTAAAGCAAAAATGGTGGTAGATGCCAGTGGCAGAGATACTCATCTTGGCTCCCGATTGCAATTAAAAATTTCAGATCCATTGTTTGATCAGTTTGCCATACACAGCTGGTACAAAAATTTTGAGCGCAACGAAAAAGAATTGAAAGATTACATCTTTATCCATCACCTGCCGTTTCATCATACCTGGATATGGCAGATTCCTATTACCAATGAAATTACCAGTATAGGTTTAGTTACATCTAAAAAACACATTAAAGGAAGAGCCGATAATCTGGAAGGAATTTTCAACGAATTTCTGGGACATAACTTTGAGCTGGCGGGCCGAATACAACGTGCTCAAAGAATGAAGCCTTTTACCCTTGAAGCAGATTACAGCTATAGTATGAAACAGATGGCGGGTGACCGCTTTGTACTTTCTGGCGATGCTGCCAGATACGTAGACCCTATCTTCTCCAGCGGAGTCAGCATTGCCCTGAACAGTGCCCGATTTGCTGCCGATTCCATTATCAAAGCCTTTGCTTCCGGCAACTTAAAAAGAGAAGCTTTTGCTGATTATGAGCGTATCATGAATGCCGGTTGTAGAAATTGGTACCGATTTATAACCATGTATTATCGTTTGCACCTGTTGTTTACCTGGTTTGTAAAAAGCCCGAAGTACCGGTTAGAAGTCATTCGCTTTTTACAAGGTGATGTATATGACGAGAATGAATCATTTCTGCTTCGTGAAATGGAAGAAACACTGAATGAAGTGGAGCGCAACCCGAAACATGTTTGGCACGATTTGATGAATACCATTCAACATTCCACGCTTAGCAACTAAACAATTTTCTGATTTTAATCGGTAAATTTATAGCCCACGCCACGCACCGAATGAAAGTGAACCGGATTTGAAGGGTCTCGTTCAAACTGTCGTCTGAAATTCATGATAAAATTATCGATAGTTCTTGTAGAGGGATAAACATCATATCCCCACACAAACTGTAATATTTGTGCTCTTGACACAACAGAATCTTTGCGTTCAATAAGTAGTTTAAGTAAAGCGGTTTCCTTTTTAGTGAGCTGATATTTTTTCCCATCATGAGTTAATGCATCAAACGTTACAAAATTGATTTCGTTCCCCCCAAATCGAAATGTGCTCAACTCTGTATCATTCTTGGAGCCTTTAACACTGTGCCGGATAAGAATCTTAACCCGTAGCAAAAGCTCTTCGAGATTAAAAGGCTTGGTAAGATAATCGTCTGCTCCAATTTTCAGGCCATCCACCTTATCCTGACTGGCATTACGGGCAGTTAAAAAAAGAACCGGAGTTTCCGTATCAGTCAGTCGAATAGTTTGACAAACTTCAAAGCCATCCATTTCAGGCATCATTACATCCAGAATATACAGATTAAAGCGTTGGTTCTTCGCCTTCTTTAAAGCCGCTTTACCGGTTTCTGCCACCTCTACTTCATAGCCCTCCATTTCCAGATTCAACTTTATCACATCTCTCAGGTTTTCCTCATCTTCTGCAAGTAATATTCGCGATAACATAGGCTGATAATTTGCGTTAATCAATTGTTTTACACGTGATAAGGTTACGTAAGAAAAATGAATTGTTTGTCACAGAAATGTAAAGATTAATAACTATAGCTATAAACCCGGCAGAAGTATTTATCTGAAGTTAGTCTAGATGAAAAATCTCAGCCACCGGGATTACACAAACTATACATTTTCACAACTTGTAATTTAGCTGTATATTTACGAAGCACATCAATTTGGCAAGGCCAGAAGACACTAATTTTTACCCCGTAGAGTTTGCATGGATAAAATAGAAACATACAAAGCATTTTTTGATACATCACCGGATGGTGTAATCATTGCCACCAGTGAGGGTAAAATATTTCTTGCCAATAGAGAGGCCGAGCGTATGTTCGGCTATGAGAAAGGGGAAATGATTGGTCAGGATACCGAAATTCTGAATCCGGAGCGGTATCATAAAAAATATATTCTGCAAAGAGCCGATTACACAGGCAATCCAAAAGTTATTGAGGCCGGAGAAAGAAAAGGTATATGGGCTTGCAGAAAAGATAAAAGTGAATTTGCCGCAGAGGTAAGATACAGCCCCATTCAGTTGGGAGATAAAATGTTTACAGTGGCCACCATCAAGGATGTAACTGAACGTAACCGCGCAGCAGCCATATTACGAGAAAATGAGGAACGCTATAGAATTCTGGTTGAAAATGCTCCTGAGGCCTTAGTAGTAATTGACTTAGAAAACAGAAAATTTATAAGTGTAAGCGAAAGTGCCACAGAACTTTTCAAAATGTCCAAGGAGGAACTGCTTCGTTCGGGAGTTCTTGATATAAGTCCTGCCTATCAACCAAATGGTCAATTGTCAGCACAGGCTGCTATGGAAAAAATTATGGAGGCGGTTGAAGGCGGCAAACCCGTTTTTGAATGGACTCATTCTGATAAATTTGGCAATCTGATTCCTTGCGAAGTAAGACTTGTACGTCTCCCGGCAGAAAATAAAATTCTTATCCGTGGCAGTGTAAGTGATATATCGGAACGCAAAAAAGCTGCCGAAGAGCTGAAAAAAAATACCGATAGATACCGCGGGCTATTAAACAAACTCGAGGCCGCAGTGGTAGTTCATGCTGCTGACACATCGTTTATCAGTTGTAATCCGAAAGCTGAAGAACTGCTGGGTCTTAGTGAAGAGCAGATGAAAGGGAAACTGGATATTGATAAAGAATGGCGGTTTTTGCGTGAAGATAAAAGTGAGTTACCTATTTCGGAATATCCAGTCAATCAAATTATTTCCGGAAAGAAAAACATCAAAGAACTAGTCTTAGGCATTAATCGTCCGGCTTGTAATGATGTAGTTTGGGCAGTAGTTAATGGATATCCGGTTACCAATAGCCAAAACGAAATTGAAGAGATTGTCATCAGTTTTATTGATATAACCGAACGCAAACGAGCTGAGGAAGAAATTAAAACGAGTGAGGAGAAATACCGTACCCTTGTTGAACATGCTTCCGATGCCATTTTTATTGCCGATAGTGATGGTCGTTTTCTAACGGTAAACTCCAGTCTTTCCAGAATTTCGCACTATACCAGAGAGGAATTGCTGAATATGACAATTTATGACTTTGCACTGGCCGATGATTTGCAAAAGAATCCATTTCACTTTGATGAGTTAAACCAGGGTAAAACAGTGGTAACGGAAAGACTCATGAAAGGGAAAAACGGCTTCCTTCTTCATGTAGAAATCAACGCAAAACGTTTAATAGATGGTCGTCTACTTATTTTTGTAAAAGATATATCTCAACGCAAAAAAGATGAGCAGACTATTATTGATGCTAAAGAAAAAGCTGAAGCCAGTGAAAAGGATTTATTAAAGAAAAATCAGGAATATGAAGCAATCAATGAGAAGCTAAAACAAACTAATTACGAACTGACAGAAGCGGCCAAGGACATTAAAGAACGTAAGATAACTGAAGCTGAGTTAAAAAGAAAGTCTGCTGAACTTATCCGGGCAAATGAAGAACTTGAACAATTTGCCTATGTAGCTTCACACGACTTACAGGAACCTCTGCGAACTATCTCCAATTTCGTAGGTCTGTTAAATAAACGTTACTCCGGAAAAGAAGAAGATACCCAGTACATACAATTTATCCTGGCAGCAACTACTCGCATGCAAAACCTCATCAAAGCGCTTCTGGATTTCTCTCGAATAGGCAACAAAATTACCTATGAAACAGTTGACTGCCAGGTTATTCTTGAAAATGTAAAATCAGAACTGGAGTTAACCATTAAAGAAAATAACGCTCATATAACATCTTCAGTTCTCCCCGTGCTAACCGGCAATGAGATAATCCTAAAACAATTGTTTCAGAACTTAATCAGTAACGCCATTAAATTCAGAAAGAAAGATGTAGCTCCACAAATCAATATCTCCTTTCAGGAAAAGGAGAATGAGTTTCTATTTGCATTTTCTGATAACGGGATTGGTATCGACAAAAAATACTCAGACAAGATATTTATCATCTTTCAGCGTTTGCATTCAGATGCTGAATATCAAGGTACAGGTATAGGCTTGGCTACATGTAGTAAAATTGTATCTCACCATCATGGTAAATTATGGGTTGAGTCTGAACTGGGCAAAGGCAGTACTTTTTACTTCACAATTTCCAAAGATAAATTTTGAATAGCTGAAAAACCTTCTACCATGAAAAAAATAAACTGCGTTCTGTTAATCGATGACAATGAAGGTGATAATTTTTTCCACAAGCTTATTATTACTGAATCAGGCATTTGCAATGAAATTAAAGTTGTTAATGACGGTATTCAGGCATTAGCTTATTTGAATAAATGCGCCAATGCGGAATCTTCCGAATCATATCCTAAGCCGGATTTAATCTACCTTGACATTAATATGCCCAGAATGAATGGATATGAGTTTTTAGAGGAATACAAAAAGCTAAGTGAGGCTGTAAAATCAAAAGTAGTTATCATCATGCTTACCACCTCCATTAACCCCGATGATAGGGAAAGAGCCTTATCATCTAAAGAAGTTACCGAGTTTCAGAATAAGCCTCTTAGTGTAGAAATGCTGCACCAAACAATTGAAAAATACTTTTAATAATTACCTCAAGAATCTATCCATCCACACTGCTATGCTGTTAGTTAGTGTATCAGTATTTACATTTCTCTTCCCGTAAATGTAATGTCCGGTATTAGGTAGTATGATAGTATCCGTAACAATCTCCTTCAATCTCAGTGTATCGTACATGCGAAAAGCCTGCTCTGCAGGAACCAAATCGTCTACTTGCCCGTTAATAAAAAGACAAGGAACACCTAGGTTATGAAATATAGGACTTGCGTCTACGTACAACTGCCTATTCTCTTTCAATGTAACCCCTAAAAACCTTTTTAACACGAACCCTAAGCAGTAGCGATTCAAATATTGTCTTAACAAAGTATCCGTTAAATCAGTGGGACCGGCTAAACTAACAACTGCCTTAACTAGATGGAGTGAATCGTAAGCTTGAGCAAACAACAAAGCCATATGTCCTCCGGCACTTACACCAGCCAATCCAAGTTTATCAGGAGCAATTTTCCAGTCCATTCTTTTATGTTGAATAAAATTAATGGCCGTTTCAACATCCTCCATCTGCTTTTTAAAATCTCCGCATGCAAAACGATAATTCATAGTAGCAACTACATAACCTTTTTCAACTAATCCCATAGTAAGAGCGGATGGCCAAGTATTTTTACTACCTACTATCCATGCGCCACCATGAATCAATAATACGACTGGTGCATTACCTTGTATATTATGAGGAAAAAAGACATCTAACGTATTCCTTCTATAAGGACCATATACTTCATTTTTGAGAACACTAACCCTCACATCCTCCTTGTGTGAATGGCTATTGTTTGAAGAAAGTAAGAGACCTGATAAAAGGGCTGTAAGAATATTCATACTGCAAGGATAAATAACCCTGACATCCTTTACTTTAAAAACTCATAATCTGAGATAATTTTTTTATCAATGAGCTTTCTTTTAATACAATTTATAACTTTTTATATGTATTAAGAAAAATAAAAAATAACTCCCCCTAGCTAATCGGCATCTATTTTTTCGAATAAAAATTGCTTCACTTGCTAAATTTTCCACGTAATACTTGAATTTGTTTATAAAATTTCTGGATAGAAGGTTTTTTATTCACCACACAAACATACTTTTGCGCCAGCTAAAAAACAAAAAATAAAACCCCATGTCTACACCTCGTAAAAATGCCATCCAGACGGTAGTAAACCGTGAAGTGGTAGCTCCACGTATTGAAGGAGTAAAAATTTCTGACTATTACGCATCGAATGTTTTCAATGACAAAGCAATGCGCGAGTATCTTTCAGATGATGCTTACAAAGCGGTTAAAGACGCTATAAAAGCAGGCTCTAAAATCAGCCGTGAAATTGCTGATGCTGTTGCTTCGGGCATGAAAAACTGGGCGATGAATAAAGGCGCTACTTCCTATACACACTGGTTTCAACCATTGACCGGCTTAACCGCAGAGAAACATGATATGTTCTTTATGCCTAAAGGTGATGGTGCTGTGGAAGTTTTCAGCGGAGATGCTTTAGTTCAACAAGAACCAGATGCGTCTTCATTTCCAAGCGGAGGCATCCGTGCAACTTTTGAAGCTCGTGGTTATACGGCCTGGGATCCGGGGTCACCGGCTTTTATCATGGAGATTGGTGAAGCTAAAACGCTTTGCATACCAACTATTTTCATTTCCTATACCGGAGAATCTCTTGATTACAAGGCTCCATTGCTAAAGTCATCGCACTTTTTGGAAACAGCCGCCTTGCCAGTAGTTAACCTTTTTGATAAAGATGCAACCAAAGTAACTGCAACCTTAGGATGGGAGCAAGAATATTTCCTGATTGATGAAGCCCTGTTTTATCAACGACAAGATTTGATGTTTGCCGGAAGAACTGTAGTAGGTTCTTCTCCACAAAAGGGTCAGCAGTTCGAAGACCACTACTTTGGAACTATTCCAGAGAGAGTTTATGCCTACATGCTTGATTTTGAAAACGAGTGTCACATGCTGGGCATTCCGGTTAGAACCCGACATAATGAAGTTGCCCCTGGTCAATTTGAATGCGCTCCAATGTTTGAAGAGGTAAACGTAGCTGTTGACCACAACTCTTTGTTAATGGATTTGATGGAGCGTATTGCCCGTAGACATAAATTAAGAGTGTTGATGCATGAAAAACCATTTGCCGGTATAAACGGAAGTGGTAAGCACAATAACTGGAGTATGAGTACAGACACAGGTAAGAATCTGTTAAGCCCAGGAAAAACACCAAAGAATAACTTACTATTCCTTACCTTCTTTGTGAATGTCATAAAAGCAGTAAATGAATATAGCGATTTGCTTCGCGCCTCCATTGCTTCAGCTAACAATGACCATCGTTTAGGTGCTAATGAAGCACCTCCGGCTATTATATCTGTGTTTACAGGTTCATATATGGCCGATGTTTTGAAGGAAATAGAGAAGCGTGTTTCTAAAGATAAATATGATGAGCTTACCAACGCCAATCTGAAACTTGATATTCACAATAAGATTCCGGATGTAATGCTGGATAATACAGATCGCAACAGAACATCTCCATTTGCTTTCACCGGCAATAAATTTGAATTCCGTGCGGTAGGTTCCTCAGCTAATTGTGCATTACCAATGACAATTATGAATGCTATTGTTGGCAAGCAGTTACTTGACTTCAAAGCTGAGGTTGATAAGTTAATTAAAGCGGGAGAAGGAAAAGAAGGAGCTATTATGCGAGTTCTACGTCAATATATCATAGACTCAAAGCGCGTATTATTTGAAGGTGACGGGTATAGCGATGCTTGGGAAAAAGAAGCTAAAAAACGTGGCTTATCTAATGTGAAAACTACACCTTACGCGCTTGATTTTTACAATAGTAAAAAAGCTAATGACGTACTGGTAAGCACAAACATATACTCTGCCCGTGAGTTAGAAGCCAGAGTAGAAATTCTTCATCATAACTATGTTCTGAAGATTGATACCGAAGCAAGAATTCTGGCAGATATAGCTATTAACCAGATTATACCTTCTGCCTTAACCTATATGAACTCGTTGTTGGCTAACATAAAGGGATTAAAAGAAGCAGGTGTTGCACCAGCCTCTGCAAAAGCTCAAAAGGAAATTGTTAGTACTATTGCAGCAAGTGTGAATGCGATTAAAGTTGCTGTGGACAAACTAAAAGATGCTAAAGATAAGGCTCACAACGCTAAAGCTACCAGCGATATGTCGAAAGCATATTGTGATAAGGTAAAGCCATATTTTGATGAAATCAGAAATCATGTTGATTTACTGGAAACCTTGGTAGATGATAATATCTGGCCAATGCCTAAATACAGAGAAATGTTATTCATCAAATAATTACAGATCTCCACAAAAGCAAAAGGCGGCCAATTGGTCGCCTTTTGCTTTTGTGGAGAATACCGGATTCGAACCGGTCGCCTCTTGCATGCCATGCAAGCGCTCTAGCCAAATGAGCTAATTCCCCTCTTTCGGATGCAAATCTAATTTTTCAATTGAAAGTTCTAAATCATTTGGTTTCTTTATCGGATGAAAATCTTAAAAAACCTTTTGCTTCTTGTTTTGGCGCTACTGGTTGGCGCAGGAATAGCAGTGTATCGCATTGCAGATTTCGAGAGAAGTGATGCGTTTTTTCACAACGGCAGCTGGATGGGAAGCAAAAATCTTCCACTCGGTAAAGACCCTTTGCTGACAACCCAAATCACGGTCTTTGCGCTGTTTGCTTTACCGTCAGAGGAAGCCATTTATCTGTTTGCCAAACGCGATAAGAACAATGAAATCTTTGATTCCTCAAACGATTACACCATATCCGGAAACATTCATCAGATAAGTGCTAAATACTGGAGTATTACAGCTTATGGGAGCGACTTATATCTGATACCCAATGCACCGAAACGATTCAGTTTCAATAACTCTACTATTCAAACGGATAGCTTGGGAAATTTTACCATTTCCGTTTCCCATCAACCTAGGTCAGGTAATTGGCTACCCACACCAGACCACGCATCATTCAACTTGGTGCTGAGAATTTATAAAGGAGATAAGTACTTTTTAGAGCGATTAGACACGACATCACTTCCTGAAATAACTTTAACTGCAAAATGAAAACAGGAAATTTACTGGTGCGCATATTACTCCTCATTGTATTTGTTTATTTGGTACAACTGATATCGATTAATTACGTACCTAATATCATTTTTCAAATTGCAAAAATTAAAAGCGGGAAACCTTTAAACACCGTTATTCATGCGCCCAAAACAGATGCATCCCTTCGCAAAGTAGTATTGCCTAATCCGGATTTTATTTATTCTGCTTGTTTTTTTGATGTGCGTGATAATGATTTACTGATAACCGGTGTATTTCCCGATACTAGTCAATATTGCTCGTTGGCTTTTTACGGCAATGATGTTCAACCATTTTATGTCATTAATAACCTGCAGGGTTTTAAGGCTAATTACAAAGTTCGGCTTTCAGGTGTAGGCCGAGTAAATGGCTGCATAAAATCAGCCTCTAAGCAAGGTGTTGTGTTGATGCGCATACTTGCCACCGATTCCAGCCAAACCGGGAATGCCCTGAATATTCAGAGTAAGTTTAAGGTAGAAATCCGCTCTCAAAACGAGTAAATTAGTTCAGATACTTCACCAGCATATTCTCAACCATGTTCAGAATATCAATAGGTTTGAATTTCCGCCATAACAAGTCGCTATAATGTTCTCCCAGATGAAAGTAGTAGTGAACTTTACTGCTTTGCATTTCCACCAATACATGCTCGCGAAAGTTTACGGCAACAATCCACCCTCCTTCTTCTTTAATATCTTCATACCACTCTTCATAATACAAATCATCTGAACCATGAAAGTTCAGCACATTTTCCCCTATCAAAATAAACTTGCAGATACCACTTTTAATCATGGGGTCAATTACACTTCGCTTAAGCTCCATAATATCATTATGCACGGCATCATTCCACTCGCCAATAAACTCGATAATGGCAAACTGGTTATCATAATCGGCAAATAAGACTTTACAATACAGGGTAGATGAACCGAAAAAATCCCACTGCGGATGGATGTAATAATTATAAATAGTATTGGAATACTGAAGCTCGCTATAAATGCGGTTATAAAAAGGTGAAAGCTCATCTTCCGATGCTATATAGTAGTCTCGCCAAAGATAGAATGGTTCAATGGAATGCATGTCTTCTATTTAGTGTATAGAGCAAACTTATTCTGTAAATAACAAACGCGAAACAATTTTATCTTCGCTTTCATGAAAAACGTTTTACCGGTCATCTTTATTGCGTTGATTTTAGCCACGGCTTCTTCCTGTCAAAAATGCTATAAATGCCATAACATTTGTAAGGTATGTTACGAGCATCATCAGCTTAACACGGCAGATACAACGCTTACCATTGTAGTAAGTTCAAATCTACTTTCAGAAAAGTATTTTGTGGAATATATTGATTCACTTACCTCACCGTCATTGGGTTGGGTTTGCCATGACACAGCTAGTACTTATAATGAACGCTTCTGCGAATCTCAATCTAAGAGTGCTATTGAACTCATCAATAAAAAAGATGCGGGACTGGTTTGCAATGCCGAATAGACAAGCTTGGAAATCTAACAACGGTAATTCTTTATCGGTCAAATAACTCAAAACTTTTAGTGTTGAGTATCCGATTGGCATCATTATAAACCGTCACGGTATACTTACCCGGAGTATTAAAAAAAGCGGGTTGCCAGGCATAAATCCATTCAGGCTGAATAGATTGCTCCAAAGTATTGATGTATGTCTCCTCCCCTTTTTTATTGACGGAATACAACTTGTAAATAAGTTTGCCGGTTGCCAGTGTTTGATCATTATTACCCGACACCATCATGAATATCTTGGCAGTAGAACTGTCTGGAACAGATATGAACTTGGTATTATTAAAGGCACATCGTTCGTTATCAATGCCTGCACAAAAACTAAGTGTAGTCTGGCTGTAAACAAGAGTAGATGCTACTACCATCAGCACCCATACAAAGAATATTCTCATACTATTTTTTAATGAAAGTAACATTTAATCAGTCAGAAACGGCAATACTTCCTTACTTCGGATTTTCAGTAGGCAGTTGCGGCTGTTTATCCGGCTGTCCAAAAAGCGGTGCCGGTATCGGAGGATTATCTAACTCGTTAATAGAAAACGTAAATACTTTTTCGACCCAGTTCCAGCGGTTATTTTTCCACTCAAATCCTTCGTAAGTACCATCCGGTACATAACTGAAGGTGGCTCCGTTTCCTTTTTCATTCGGAGGAGCAACATGGTCCCAAACTATCATTTCCATTTGCGGATTGTAGTTAAAGGTTGTGGAAGCATTGTATTTATACTCAATGAAGAAGCGATTCAGTGTATCTGTTTTTTTATATCGTGAAGAATCTTCTGATAGCTGAATATAGAATAAGGGGGCACCGAAATGAGGTTTTCCTGTCTCATCGAAAGTGAGAACATCCAACACCTTTCTTCGGGTAATTACATCAGCACCCTCGAAACCAAAGAGGGTATAAACAGTTTTCTTGCCTGCCTGCTTGGATATTATATTATAGTAAAGTGACCCATACCAATTTTCATTGGTTGTTGTCATTTGTGTATGATACTGCATAGTATCACTCCAGTCGTATAAAGGAAATATTTTCATTTTCGAACTCTTCATCTGAATAAATCCGTAATATCGAAATCTGCCTTTAGGAAGAACCAGTTGCCAGGTAAAGATTCGAAAATTACTATCCGGTGAGTAAATTCTGGAGATAGTTTGCAACGAGTCGAAGGGATATGCAAATGAGTTGTCCGTTTTAAGAGCCTCTACGAGTTTTGGTATAAAAGAATAATTGGCTTTCTTTCGATTATCCAACAATGAATCGAATGTAATAACCTCAGCTAATTGAGTGAGTGTATCTTCCATACGCTCCAACTTCTGAAGGCTTGTCTTTGATAAAACAATCTGACTTACAGGTTGCACCGCGCCTTTAGGTACTTTCATCTTTTGGGAAAAGCAAAAATGAATGCCCAGTAGAAAAATAAACAGGATAGTTATTCTTTTCATCATTATTTAAACGTTTCAACTACCTGTTTAGTGTGTCAAAATGCTGTAGAAGCTTTGACTTACACAAAATTGTAAAGGTGCTAAGATTGTATCTTATAACAACCCTTAGCACCTTCATAAATAAAAAAAATCCATTACAATCTTTCAATAACAACCGCACTGGCACCGCCACCACCATTACAAATGCCGGCACAACCGTATTTGCCGCCTTTGTTTTTTAATACAGATAACAAAGTGATAATAATGCGAGCTCCGCTAGCCCCAACAGGGTGACCTAAAGCTACCGCACCACCAAAGGCATTAACCTTAGTCGGATCGAGACTTAATAGCTTAGTATTGGCCATAGTTACGTTGCTGAATGCTTCGTTAATTTCGAAGTAGTCAATGTTATTAATTTGTAATCCAGCCTTGGCTGCAGCTTTAGGCATGGCTATGGAAGGAGAGGTAGTGAAATCATCCGGTGCCTGTTCAGCATCGGCATATCCCGTAAGCTTAGCGATGGGAGTTATGCCTAGCTCCTTGACCTTCTTAGCGCTCATTAAAACAACTGCAGCCGCCCCGTCATTAATTTTAGAAGCATTAACGGCCGTTACCGTTCCGTCTTTCCCAAAAGCTGGTTTAAGAGTTGCTACCTTATCGGCACGAAGTTTTTTGTATTCCTCATCTTCTTTTACAAAAGTTGATTCTCCACGACCAGCAATCTCTACATCAAACAGTTCCTCATTAAACCATCCGTTTTTATACGCTTCTCCTGCTCTGCGATAGCTTTCGATGGCAAATGCGTCCTGATCTTCACGAGTAAAATTGAATTTCTTAGCGCAACGATCTCCACTTGCTCCCATCATCTCTTTGCTGTAAGGGTCTTGTAATGCATCGCGTACAATAGCATCGGCTAACTCTCCGTTACCATAGCGGTAACCGTTTCTCCCATTTGCTATCATGTATGGTGCATTGGTCATACTTTCCATACCACCGGCAACTACTACATCTTTATCTCCCAACATGATTGATTGAGCACCCACTATTATCGCTTTCATACCGGAAGCACAAACTTTATTAATAGTAGTGCAAGTTGCATTAACATGTACCCCTGCCGCTATAGCTGCCTGCCGGGCAGGCGCCTGCCCGGTGTTTGCCTGAATTACATTACCCATAATAACTTCATCTACGTCATTTCCGGTAATTCCGGCACGTTCAATAGCTTTTTTAATTGTTTGTGCGCCTAATTGCACTGCACTCAACTGAGATAATACTCCACTAAGGCTGCCAATAGGAGTTCTGGCAACACTCACAATATATACTTCATTCATGTTTAAAGAATTTACAGGTGAATAATAATGGCACAAACCTACATGAATTTATAAAAAAGCAAAATTGAATCTGATTATCATTTCTGCTAGGTAACTAACTATTATGTAATCTTGAACGGATAAGATTGCTTGAGTTTTTAAAGTAATGACGAGATAAAACTTTCAAAAACTATTTTACTTTAGCCGCATGTTAATGACAAACACCACATGTTGTTGCTGTTGTAACCACCCTAGGGGTTATATCAGTATGCATGTGTAATGACAATAGTTAAAACATGATAACGTATAGAACCCTTCGCTGACCCGAAGGGTTTTTTTTTTTTTTTAAAAAATGGACAAGATGAGTCAGAAAAATACACCGCCTGTAAACTTCAGCCAGCTGCCCTCTCGGGCCTTTACGCACAAGCTGGCCGATGAGCTGATAGAATTGCTTTTTCCGGCCGATGCGGCCTTTGCCTACAAATACGAAACGACCGATGAAAAGCGCGACCGGCTCAAAAATCAACTAACCGACCTGTTGGTGCCGGTGCTGCGCCCGGGCAGCCGTACGCCCGAACAGGTGGCTCAGGATTTTTTTGAACAGCTGCCAGCCCTGTATGACGACTTAATTCAGGACGCTTCCTTCTTTTTACAAAGCGACCCCGCAGCCGATAGCATAGAAGAGGTGATAGTGGCCTACCCGGGCTTTTATGCCATTACTGTTTACCGGTTGGCGCATCTGCTCTATAACTTACAGGTGCCGATGTTGCCGCGCCTGATCAGCGAGTATGCGCATACACGAACCGGCATTGATATTCACCCGGGTTCGCAGATCGGTGTGCCGTTCTTTATCGACCACGGTACCGGGGTAGTCATAGGGCAAACCACAGTGATAGGCAGTTCGGTGAAAATCTACCAGGGAGTAACGCTGGGGGCTCTGGCGGTGCGCAAAGAACAGCAAAACGCCAAACGTCACCCGACCATCGAAGATCGTGTAATTATTTATGCCGGTAGCTGCATCCTTGGTGGACAAACCATCATTGGCCATGACACGGTGATAGGCGGCAATGTTTGGCTCACCGAGAGCGTACCTCCTCTTTCGTTTGTTTACCATAAAAGCGATGTAACTATCCGCGATAAGAGCGAAATGAATGAAGTGATTGAATTTGTCATATAAATCTATTATCCACATAAAAAATCAATAACAATGAAAGCAAATAACATTCTGGAAACTATCGGCCGTACCCCTCACCTGCGCATTAACCATTTGTATGGGACCACGCATACGGTGTACATTAAGCTGGAGAAACAAAACCCCGGGGGCAGTATTAAAGACCGTATTGCTCTTTCTATGATAGAAGATGCCGAGCAGAAAGGTCTCCTGAAACCCGGCAGTGTAATTATTGAGCCGACTTCGGGTAATACCGGTATTGGACTGGCCATTGTAGCTGCTGTAAAGGGATACAAACTGGTATTGGTGATGCCCGAAAGTATGAGTATTGAAAGAAGAAGACTGATGAAAGCCTATGGCGCCACCTTTGAATTGACCCCGCGCGAGAAGGGCATGAAAGGGGCTATAGAAAGAGCGAAGGAACTGGCCGAAGCAACTCCCAATAGCTGGATACCTTCGCAGTTTGATAATGCCGCCAATGTGGAGGCACATGTAAAATACACCGCTCAGGAAATACTGGCCGATTTTCCGGAAGGTATAGATTATCTGATTACCGGAGTAGGAACGGGTGGACACATAACCGGAGTAGCCAGAGTGCTGAAGGAGAAGTTTCCTAACGTGAAGGTATTTGCCGTAGAGCCAGCTGCCTCTCCGGTGATTAGCGGAGGAGCCCCCGCACCACACCCGATACAGGGTATAGGAGCAGGGTTTATACCCGTAAACCTGAACACCAACCTGCTGGATGGGGTAATACAGATTACCAAAGAGGAAGCCTTTGACTACGCTCAACGGGCGGCTAAGGAAGAAGCTCTTTTTGGCGGAGTGTCATCGGGGGCCACTTTAGCGGCCATTGCTAAAAAGCTACCGGAAATACCAGCCGGCAAAACTATTCTAGGTTTTAATTATGATACCGGAGAACGTTACCTGTCTATTGAAGGTTTGTTTGAATTGTAGGCATAAAAACCATTTCAATAAAAAAAGCCCCGAATTGCTTCGGGGCTTTTTTTATTGAAAACATACAAGATGTTTATTTGGTATAAACAAACTTCTTGTAAGCTTTGAGACCTTCGCTGGTAATCTGCACGTGGTAAACACCTTGTGCTAAATGACTCAAATCAAATTTTTCTACACTGTTAGCTCCGGTAGTTCTGCTCATCACCACCTGCCCAACAGCATTAATAATATCTACACGAGCCGAAGTAGTAACGGACTGGTTCATCATTACATTCAGGAAGTGGTTAGTCGGGTTTGGATAAACACTTATCTGATTGCTTACATCTACATCTTCAATACCTGAAATAGTAATGGTTTTGCAAAGAGTGTCGGAACCAGCCAGGTTAGTTACATATAAACAAACCTCATAAGTGCCTTGATTGGCATAAGTGTGGGGTGCCGGAGTTTGTCCGTTAGAGTTGGCACTACCATCGCCCCAGTTCCAGGTCCAGTCGGTAATCATATCATCCGAGCCATCGGTAACATTCACTGATAAGCCACTCTGATTGGTAACAAAAGCAGCACTGGGTTTAAATAACTCTTCGATAGTTACATCATCAATATCCAGAAAAAACTTATCGGCATCGCTGTAGCAGTGGAAACCAACATAGTAGGTGCCCGCAGTAGCCGGTTTAAAGGCTACAATCTTTTCTTCATACACATCGTTGGAAAGTATTCCGAAATCCTGAATCATTTCTGTCATTCCTGCAGAGGTATTAACTGTACCGGTTTTAACTTCCAACTTTTCATCATATACGCCATTGTTATCCGACCCCACTTCGGTAAAGAATTTAAGCTTGTATGCTTTGGTATTGGTTAAGGTAAGACAAGGGCTGAATAACCAGTCATTTGCAGCAGTTTGCCCGTCATCGTTCCAGTCATTGCGGAAATGAACAGAACCTAAGTTGGGTGAGAAGGTACTAAGTCCCCAAGAGAATCCATCATTATTAGAGTCTTCGTTAGTCCAGGTAAATCCACCAATTTCGTTACCGATGTTAGGTACTTCAAACCCCATAGTATAAGGAACCGTTGAACTGGCGGCAGAAATAGCCAGGCCAAAAGCAGTATCGTTGGCGTGAACCGTATCATTGGCTAACTCTGCCCAGGCATAAATAACGTAGGTTGAAGGAGCAGAATAGTCAGCAGTTCCTGTATATGTATAGGTATAAGATGTGCCGTATGCCAATGAAGCTGGCAGAATAACCTTTTCAGAAATCACTGCCCCACCATTAGTTTGGTATTTAGCCGTAAACGAATCAATAGCTGTAAGACCGTTGTTGGTTACTTTTAGTTTGACTACTTCGGCATTGGTTAACTGGCAACCGTTGCTTAAAACGTTTTGCACTTCGGTAGAGGCTATATCGTTAGCATCCGGTAAAGTGAGTGTAACATCATCCACAAACCAGTAGTAGTCATATGCTCCTACCCAGCTGAAGCGGATGTAAACAGTGGCTTGGTTAGCTGCTATTGCCGATATATTTTCAGAAACTACGTTCGGGTTGTTGCCCCCATCATTCGGCAACAGACCATCGGAAGAAGTGTGCACCACCGTCCAGTTTACTGAATCGTTACTAACTAAAACGGTTCCGGTATCGGAATAAAACTTGCGGTAATACTCGGTAAATCCAAGCACTACGGCCGCCTTGCCTGTACAATTGATAGCCGATGAGGTAATAGTGCTGTATTCAGAAATACCATCCACACCAAAGTTATCACTATCAATGCGAATATGGCCGTTAGATGCTCCCGGGCTATTAAACGTACCGGCATATTGACCGGCACTAGTCGGGTTACTGCTCCAAATCCAAGAAACGTTGCTGCCACCGCCTTGAGCGTGGTTCACCACCGTCCAGCCGGGAAGATTGTTGCTGGAAAAATTATCACTAAAAAATACCTGTGCCTTCAATCCGGTTATGGAAAGTGACACTAATGCTAAGAGAGAGAAGTATACTTTCTTCATGTGTGTTTGGGTTTATAAATTATTGAACGGTGGCGAAATTAGAAATAATGATGAGCCGCTAACCGAAACTAAAGTCTGATGAAAGAGCTAAAATCAGAACAAGACGTAAAAAAACAGGAAAACAACCTATCTGACGGGTATAACTTGGTAAAGATCTTCCTTATTTTTCAGGGTTTCGCGGATGTGGCTGTCTTTTGTATCGGTTATAAAAACCTGTCCAAAATCACTCCCTGCTACCAACTCTATCAATTTCTGGCTGCGGTCATTATCCAGCTTATCGAAAATATCATCTATCAGCAACAATGGCTTAAACAGCTTGCTTTGCTTAATCAGTTCGTACTGCGCAAACTTCATGGCTATGATGAAGCTCTTTTGTTGACCCTGCGACCCAAACTTCTTCATTTTACTTTGACCAATATTAAAGTCCAGGTCATCTTTATGAATACCGGCTTCAGTACGCTGAAGAAGAACATCGCGCTTCAGATTACTCTCCAGCAATTCATTGAAGGGCCTTTCATTCAGCTGCGAAGAATATTCAAAACTAACCAGTTCTCTCTCTAGGCTTATTTGCTTATAAAACTTCTGAAAAACTGGACGCAGTTTATCAATCATCACCCGTCTGGCTTCATGTATCTTTGACCCAATCGGAATCAGTTGCCGGTCATATGTTTCCAGCAACTGCTTATCAACCGTATGTGTATCGGCAAAATGTTTGAGGGCAGCATTCCGCTGGGTTAGTAGTTTATTGTAAACCATCAGCCACTCCAGATATTCATGATTAACCTGAGAAATAGTGCTATCTAAAAACTTCCGTCTTTCTTCGCTGCTGCCCAGCACCAACTGACTATCATCGGGCGATATAATGATACAAGGAAATTCTCCAATGTGGTCGCTCAATTTGGGCATAATGGTTTCATTCACTGATAACTCTTTTCTTTTATTTGGCGGTAGCTTATAACACACAGAGAACTTTTCACCAGCCTTTAAAAAGGCTCCATCTAAACGAAAAAAGTCACTACCGAAACGGATATTCTGCTGATCTACACTATTAAAGTAGCTTTTGGTCAAACACAAATAGTAGATGGCATCCAGAATATTGGTTTTACCCACTCCATTATTACCGATAAAGCAATTGATTTTTTTTGAAAAATTAAGCGAAAGCGAAGCGTGGTTCTTAAAGTTAAGAAGTGAGATTTTGGACAGAAACATTACTTTCGGTACGCTTTTTTAAAAAGATTGAACGTGGCAAAAATAACCAAACAGACCTATTTATACTGGTACGAGCTGATGTTGCGCTTGCGCAGATTTGAAGAAAAAGCAGGCATGTTATACGGCCAGCAAAAGATACGAGGATTTTGCCACCTGTACATTGGCCAGGAAGCAGTAGCTGCCGGAACCATGAGCGCTCTTCGCCCGGACGACCGGATGATTACCGCCTACCGCGACCACGGGCTGGGAATTGCCAAGGGAATCAGCTGCAACGAAGCGATGGCTGAATTGTTCGGTAAGACAACAGGCTGCACTAAAGGGAAAGGAGGATCAATGCATTTTTTCTCGAAAGAACACAGCTTCTTTGGCGGACACGGTATTGTAGGGGCTCAGATAGGTTTGGGAGCGGGTATAGCATTTGCCGACCAGTATAATGGCAAAGATAACGTAACCATCTGCTACTTTGGCGATGGAGCAGCCCGTCAAGGAATTTTGCATGAAACCTTCAATATGGCTATGACCTGGAAACTGCCGGTCATTTTTGTATGCGAAAATAACGGATACGCCATGGGAACTTCCGTTGGTAGAACTTCTAACGTAACTAAGATTTCAACATTGGGCGAGGCTTACGATATGCCGAGTGAGTCGGTAGACGCCATGAAATGCGAAACCGTTCATGATGCCGTAGAACGTGCTGCCGAGCGAGCGCGCAAAGGGGATGGGCCAACTTTTTTGGAAATGTGCACCTACCGCTATAAGGGACACTCCATGAGCGACCCTCAGAAATACAGAACGAAAGAAGAGGTAGAAGCATATAAGAAGCAGGACCCTATTGAAACAACTATGGACACCATTTTGAAGAAAAAGTACGCCACTGCAACTGAAATAGATGCCATCAATTCAAGAATTGATAAGGAGATTGATGATTGTGTCACCTTTGCCGAAAACTCCCCATATCCGGACGACAGCGAGTTATTTAAAGACATTTATGCACAGCCCGATTATCCTTTCTTGACAGAATAAACAAAGCGATTATATTCGCACTTCAATTTTAAAAAATAAACATGGCAGACGTAACAGAAAACTTAGGAGAAAACTTACAGGAAGGTCTTGGCAAGGTAGAGCAGTTTGTAGAAGATAACAAGCAGAAAGTATTGGTAGCCGGTGGCATAGTGGTGGTATTGGTAGTTGGGCTGGTATATCTGTTTGCTAAATTTTTACCTGAGCAGAATCTAAAAGCACAAAAAGCTATGTATATGGCCGAATTTGCCTTTGCAAAAGATTCTTTTGCCGTAGCCTTAAACGGTAACGCTGCCAATAAAGGCTTTGCACAGGTAGCCAATGATTTTGGCTGGACCAAAGCCGGTAAACTAGCTAACTATTATGCAGGGATCTGCTGTCTGAATTTGAAAAAGTTTGATGATGCCGTTAAATATCTTGATAAGTTCAGCACCAGCGACCCGATTCTGGGAGCTTTGCGTTTAAGCGCACTAGGCGATGCTTACACCGAACTGGGAAAATTTGACGATGGAATTAAACAATATGAAAAAGCCGCAGCTTTTTCTGACAATGAAAGCTATACCCCTTACTTTCTTTTCAAAGCAGGCTTAGCATACGAAAAAGCTAAAAAGCCAGAGGATGCAAAAAAGTGTTATGAAAAAGTTCGCAGCCAATATCCAAACAGCGATGAAGGAAGAGATATTGAAAAATATATTGCCAGAGTAAGCACACAGTAAAAAACATAAAAAGAGGGAAACAAAATTTCCCTCTTTTTATTTAACCGTATATCCCTCATCCTTGCGGGACAAATGCAAAAATATGTCAGCTCAAAAGAAAAATCTATCACAGCACAACGACCTGAAGGTGCCGTACGCCACTAAATACAAAGTAGCTATTGCGGTATCAGAATATAACGAACAAATAACCTTCGCCTTGCGAGATGGCGCCTTAAAAACGCTTCTGAAATACGGAGTTAAAGAGAAAAATATTCAGATTGAACTGGTGCCTGGTGCGTACGAACTTCCGCTGGCTTGTAAGTGGTTGTTTGAAGCTCACAAAGCGGATGCTGTAATTGCATTAGGTTGCGTTATAAAAGGAGATACAGACCATGATATTTACATCAATAACGCAGTTTCGTCTGCCCTAATGAATCTGAGTGTACAAACCCAATCCCCTTTTGTATTCGGAGTCATTACCCCTAACAACTACCAACAGGCAAAAGACAGGGCCGGTGGAAAGCACGGAAACAAAGGTGTTGAGTGTGCGGTAGCCGTTTTGAAGATGCTTGCCTTAAAAGATAAACTGAAGAAGTAGATGAAACTACATACCATAGATACCGGTTATTTTAAACTGGATGGAGGAGCCATGTTTGGCGTGGTGCCTAAAACTATGTGGCAGAAGCTAAATACACCTGATTCGAACAACCTTTGTACTTGGGCAATGCGTTGCCTGTTAATCGAGGATGGCAAACAACTGATTTTGATAGACTGTGGCCTAGGAAACAAACAGGATGAAAAATTTTTCAGCCATTACGAACCGCATGGAAATACTTCACTAAGAAAGTCCATAGAGGCTCTGGGATATAGCCTGAATGATATAACCGATGTACTTCTCTCCCATCTTCACTTCGATCACTGTGGAGGTGCCATAGTTCGTGAGGGAGACCAACTTGTTCCGGCTTTTAAAAATGCTGTTTATTGGAGTAATGAAAAACACTGGGAATGGGCTACCAAGCCTAATGCCCGTGAGAAAGCGTCTTTTCTGAAGGAGAATATATTACCGATACAGGAAAGTGGTCAACTAAAATTTGTGACCGATGGCAGTACCGAGTTAAACCCGAACATTACTTTAAAAACGGTTTGCGGACATACTGAAAGTATGTTTATCCCCCATATTAAGGCTGGCGGCAAAACGCTGGTGTATTGTGCCGATTTGTTTCCCAGCATGGCACATATCCCACTGCCCTATGTGATGGCTTATGACACTCGTCCTCTGTTAACCCTAGATGAGAAGAAAATCTTGCTGAATGAAGCTGTTACCAACAACTACTACCTGTTTTTTGAACACGACCCATCTATAGAATGTTGCAGTTTAATATCTACTGAAAAAGGAATTAGAAGTAAAGAGGCATTTAAATTAAGCGAGTTGTTTTAAAAACTCGTTCATTAAAATATATTTGCCGTCCGTTTTGGCGAGGTAGCTCAGCTGGTTAGAGCGCAGCACTCATAATGCTGAGGTCGGGGATTCGAGCTCCCCCCTCGCTACCAAAATACAAAAGGCAACCATTTGGTTGCCTTTTGTATTTTGGTAACTGCCAGAATTATGTGGCATTACATCAATTCTATACAGCTGCGTATTGAATAAACAACATCATAATTAAGCCACTATGGTCAGTTGAATTTCACTTATGATATCCTTTTCAATACTCATCTTTACAAACTCACCAAACTGCATGCAAAGTAAATTGTCATAAGAACCTTAACATAAGGAAACAACTGCGACATTAAAAATCAGTAGCCTGTGTAATAGATGATGCTCAATGCATTTAGCTTATTTAAATGCCTGTATGTCTATTTCCATATGAATACATGTATGTTGAATGTAACAACACAATCAATAGCTTTTTACATCGCTTTGTCTATGTCTAAAACAATTCTATCACAAGCTTCGTATGCGCAGGATAACCTGTTGTTTGCTGATTTGAGTTCAAAAACATTTATTTGCGCTTCATTAAAAAATACGCATGAGCAAGAATCTCATCATAGTTGAGTCGCCCGCTAAGGCCAAAACCATCAATAAATTTTTGGGTAAAGATTATGTTGTTACCTCCTGCTATGGTCATATTCGCGACTTACCGGATAGTGGATTAAACATTGATATAGAGAACGGCTTTGAACCAAACTATGTGGTAAGTGATGAAAAGAAAGATGTCATCAAAGAGTTGAAAAAACTGGCTAAGAGTGCTGGGGAGATTTTCCTGGCAACGGATGAAGATCGTGAGGGAGAAGCCATATCTTGGCACCTTTGCGATGTATTGGGGTTGAATCCAAAGAAAGCAAAACGCATTACTTATACCGAGATTACGGAGAAGGCCGTGAAGGCTGCAGTAAAGAGCCCGCGTACAATTAACATGGACTTGGTGAACGCACAGCAAGCACGCAGAGTGCTTGACCGATTGGTAGGTTATGAAATTTCACCGGTGTTATGGAAAAAAGTTAAGCCATCGCTTTCTGCAGGGCGAGTGCAATCAGTAGCCGTTCGTTTGATTGTAGAAAGGGAACGCGACATCCGTTCGTTTAAGGCAACCGGTTCTTTTAAAGTTATAGCCTATTTTTATGTAACCGATGCTAATGGCAAAAAAGCAACCTTTAAAGCTGAACGTGCCGATAACTTTAAAACTGAAAAAGACGCACAGAAATTTCTAAGCGAAATTATAGGCGCTCAGTTCAGAGTTAAAGGGATAGAAAAGAAACCCGGCAAAAGAACTCCGGCTGCTCCATTTACCACCTCTACCCTGCAACAGGAAGCATCGCGTAAGTTAGGCTTCTCGGTTTTAAAAACCATGATGGTAGCACAGAAGCTCTATGAAAACGGGCATATCACGTATATGAGAACAGATTCACCTGTACTAAGTGATCAGGCTTTAAATGCATTGGAAACGGAAATAATAAGTAAATACGGAAAAGAGTATCATCAGCTTAGAAAATTCAAATCAAAGCATGAAAGTGCTCAGGAAGCTCACGAAGCCATTCGCCCGTCATATATGGATAAAGCTACGGTTGAAGGCGAATATGATGAGCAGCGACTTTATGAGTTGATTTGGAAACGTACCATTGCCTCTCAGATGGCCGATGCGGAAATTGAAAAAACCGTTATTGATATACTGAACGATAAAAACAAAGAAATTCTCCAGGCCAAAGCCGAAGTTATTTTGTTTGAAGGCTTTTTAAAAGTATATAATGAAGGTGTGGATGAAGAAGCCGAAGGAGATGAAGAAGCAGAGGCATTGATTCCTCCGGTAAAAGAAGGACAACTTTTGGACATGAAGGAAATTTCGGCTACCGAGAAATTCACCAAACCTTCAGCCAGATACACCGAAGCCAGTTTGGTAAAAAAACTTGAAGAGCTCGGTATTGGTCGTCCATCTACCTATGCGCCTACTATTTCCACCGTTCAAAAAAGAAACTATGTAGTAAAAGAAACCAGAGAAGGCACTGAAAGAAAATACAAAGTGCTGACCATTAAAAATAATAAAGTAGAAACTGAAGTAAAAACCGAGATAACCGGGGCAGAAAAAGCAAAACTATTTCCTACCGATATAGGCCTATTAGTAACCGATTTTTTGGTAACCAACTTTAAAGACATTTTGGATTATAATTTTACTGCCGATATTGAAGAACAGTTTGATAATGTTGCTGAAGGGAAAAAAGAATGGCATAAAATGATTGGTGATTTTTATAAACCATTTCATCAAACTGTAGAAACTACTACTAAAGATGCCGAGCGGGTTTCGGGAGAAAAATTACTGGGAACCGACCCTGCATCGGGTGAGCCTTTAATTGTACGCATGGGAAAATTCGGCCCCATGGCTCAAATTGGAAAAGCCGATGAAGAAACCGGTAAGAAAGCGCGTTTCGCTAAATTACGTGCTACTCAATCTATCGAAACCATAACCTTTGAAGAAGCACTTGAACTCTTTAAATTACCCAGAACACTTGGGCAACTTGAAGAAAAAGATGTAAAAGCCAGTATTGGTCGTTTCGGGCCTTATATTCAATACGATAAATCATTCGTATCTATTCCTAAAGACAAAGACCCTTATACTATTACTTATGATGAGGCTTTGGTTTTGATCAAGGAGAAAGCGGAAAAAGACGCTAACCGCACCATTCTGAATTTTGAAGCAGAAGGAATTCAGGTACTTAACGGACGTTATGGCCCGTACATCAAAAAAGGAAAAGATAACTATAAAATACCAAAAGATAAAACTGCCGACCTCTTAACCCTTGAAGATATTCAACTGATTATTGGAGAACAGGGACCTACCAAAAAAGGACGCTCGTTCAGAGGTAAGAAAAAGTAATTCATGTACACGGATAGTGAAATTCATGCACTGATTCAACTTCTGGACGATAACGACCACGAAGTATCCAGGCATGTTCACGACAAGTTACTGAGTTTAGGTAAAGATGTGATACCGGCTTTAGAGCAGGCCTGGAGCGCAGAAACAAATCCTCTTACTCATGATAGGTTGGAGGAAATCATTCACGAAATTCAGTTTGCAGGCCTAGTAAAGGAATGGAGTGACTGGATTAACAGCGACAGACCTGATTTATTCACAGGAGCTTATTTGATAGCTAAATACCATTATCCCGATTTAGCTGTAGATGAAGTTCAAAAAAAGTTGAATAAGATTAAACAAAGCATTTGGCTGGAGTTAAACAACAACCAAACACCCTTAGAGCAGATTCAGATTTTCAACCAGATTTTCTATACTTTTCATGCGTTTAAAGGCTCACAAAGTTCATCTGATTTTCAGGATTTCTGCATCAACAGTGTGCTCGATAATAAAAAAGGGAATGCCGTTTCCATAGGCATTATTTATCAAATACTGGCCAATGAATTGACAATACCTGTCTATGGAGTAAACCTCACCCGACACTATATCTTGGCTTTCTGCAAAAAGTTATTTTTTGAATTTGATACTGAGCAGCAACTGGAACGTGATGTGATGTTCTATATTAATCCGATAAACCGGGGCTCTATTTTTTCAAGAAATGAAATCAAAGATTATTTGGAGAAAATGAATGAAGAGCAGCGAGAAGAATATTTCATGCCCTCTGATAACCCTTCAATCATTCGCGAACAACTCAAATACCTCATTGAGATTTATGAACAACAAAACCGACACGACCGTTCGGGGGAGTTGGCTTATCTAGAAAAACTTCTGCAGCCTTAGAAAGAGAATTTGGCACCTACATTTCCATTAATACCATAACTGCTGTAACTATTCCAGCGCTGGTATCTGACATTGGCAATGTTGTTCAAGTTACCAAAGAATGCAATATGCTTGTTCATCAAATACTCAATCGACAAATTCACATCTGCAGTTCCTTTTAACTTCTTCTCCTGTCCGGCTGCAAGCCTTGCATATGATGTAGTTATACCATATAAATCAAGCCCTACCACAATTTTGCTTTTCCAGATATAATTAGCCCGTAAGGTTAAACGAAATGTCGGTTCATGCCATGCGCGTGCTTCTGTCTTTACCTGAAACATATTCAAGTCGCCCAATACTGACAGACGCAGCCATTCTTTCATATTGTAGCCACTTTCAAAATGCACATTGTAAATGATAGCCTTCGGCTCGTAAATCACCACAAAGCGCTTTGTATCAAGTGTATCGTTGATAAACAGCGGAAGGTTTTTGATGTGATTCAAATGAAAAGCCGCGTTATAATTAAAGTTCTGAATAGTGCCTTTTAAGCCTATTCCAAAATCTCCGGCTGTTGAGTTTTTAATATCTACCCAATTTTGAATCCACTGGTTCGTTTGCGAATATGTAAGCAGTGAATTCTTAAACAAATTATGAGTATAAGTAGTATAGGCTATCAGCATGTGCTCATACAAACGTTTTTCCAAATGCACATCGGTAGCCAGATAAGCTTTATTGCCATCTACTGCAACACCTATAAATCCGTGGGCTTTCCAATCATCATCATTAAATTTGTAGCCAACCATGGGTGTAAAAATATTTCGTTGAAGGGTAAGTGAATCGTTCTTCAGTTTAGAAATATCGAAATTGAATTTGAAACCCGCAGAATGATTTGTAAGGAATGACTTCATAATATCAGTAGTGCCGGTTATATACCACTCACTCGCTTTACCAAAAGTCTCCTGCAGATAATTGAACCGTACCGATTGTAAGAAATCAATATCGTACTTATTGCGCTGAGCATTTTTAATATAAAAGGAGGCATTATATGTTCTGAAAACCTGTCTGACATCTTTCGCCTTGATCACACTATCCGATAAGGTAGTATCCCCACCGGTGCCATAAAAATGGGTGCGAAAATTGCGGAAAGTGAAATCGGTTCCTACTTCCAATGTCTTAGGAAAGTATTTGAGATACACACCCACCTCATCATCCACAAATCGTTGATTTCGCACCTTAAACTCCCGTGCCGAAAGATGATTATAGAAGATACCGAATTTGAGGTTCTTGGTTTTATTATCATTATAAGCCAGTTGCGCTATAGGCATTATCTGACTGCCAAATCCTATTTTGATAAATCCGGAATTATATTTCTCCAATTTCTCTTTACTGATTGATAAGGGTTTTAACGGATTGGGCTCAAAGGATATATCCTTAAAATCTTTAGGAGGTACACTATAAGTCAAATTAGGTTTTACCTCTTCCACTTCTGGAATATTTGGCTGTATGTTTACTTTTTGTGCATCCTGAATAGTTACTTCATATTCCTTCACAACTATAACCTCTTCATTACCGACACCGGTTTGTGCATGAAGTGAGATAGTGATGATACTTATCAGTAGTGTTATCAGTTTTTTAAGCAGTTTGCTCATTTTACTTCATTATTTAGTAATGAATCAGTTTCCATAATCAACGTATCTGATGGCATTATCTGCATTAACTTTGATTTCTTCAGTTCTTCGGTACGGATGTATTCCAACTTAGACTTAGCCTCCTCCAATACTTCTTTATCTCCATCATAGTTCTGAACAATACTTTCTAACGTTGCTTTAGCCTGAAACGAATTACCCTGTGCGTAATAGTTATCGGCTATTAGAACAAATGTCTTCGCTATCCAGTATTCATAACTGGAATATTTATTCTTGAGTTTAAAACAGGTGTCAAGTGAGCTCTTATACTGTTGTTTTTCAAACAGAATTTTTGCGACCATGTATTTGGCTTCTACCGCTTTCTCACTTACAGGCATTTCTGTTACTCTGTTAAATGCCCCAAGTGCAAAATCTTTATCGCCTTTACTGTAATAAGCTCTACCTTTTTCATAGATGGCCTCTTGCATATCAGCATCTTTAGCCACTCCTGAGTTTACCAACTGGTCAGCGTATTCTATAGTTTCATCCTGATTTTTGAGTTTTACAGCAGTTCGTAACATGCCTAACATTGCTGTATATGTATTCTGAGCAGAACTACTGGCTATATACAACTGTTTATACAAACCTATTGCCGTGTTATAGTCAGCCAACTCGTAGAAAGCGATACCGGTTGCTTTCAATAAGGCCTTTTCAAAATACTTGCTATAACGGTTGGTAATAATGGCTTCGTAATTCTTCAGAGCAGATTTATAATCCTTACTCTTAATGTGGCACTCGGCTTTTTTCCAATGAGCATCGTTAACAAAATAACCTGATGGAAATTTATCTATGTAGTTGGCATATAATGTTACTGCCCGATTGCAATCACTTGCATTATATGCATTATCTGCACTTTGGTAAGTCAGTGAATCCTGCTCTCCGGAACTGATAACCAGGTTGGAGTTTCCTTTAACAAAATCAAAATACTCATCTGCCCGTCCAATCTCTACATAAATATCTTTTAATGCATCTAAAGATTCTTTGGCTTCTCTTGAATCGGGAAACTGTTTTACTACTATCTTATAGTCGTTGACAGCAAGTTCCTTCTTACCACTGTTATAATCTATTACCGCAGTTTTCAAATAACACTTAGGCAAGAGGGTACTGTTTGGATTTTTAGCAATGATGCTCTGATAAGCACTTCGGGCTGCCGATAAATTTCCTTTCTGAAGATACGTTTCACCAATTTCATAATACGCTTGATCTACATAACTGCTACCGGGAAAATTACTTATCAGTGCATTCATTGCTGTTACCTTCTCTTCATCCTTGTTTTGCAAGCCAAGAATAATGCCTTTCTGGTACTGGGCATACGCTGCATTGTTCCAGTTCATCTGTACAATTTTTGCATACGCATCAACCGCTCGACCATAATTTTTGGTTACAAAAGCGCAATCGGCAAAGCGTAGATATAAATCAGGCAACAAAGATGTTTTAGCTTTCTTATCAATCGTTGATTCAGACTCTTCAATGGCTTTAGAAAAATAAGTAGAGGCATCGGTGTAGCTCTTTTGCTTAAAGGCACAATAGCCTATATTGTAATAAGTTCTGAAAGCCGTGGCCTCGCCTTTCTTCTCTAAAGCAGGTGTTACATACTGAGCAAAGCGCTGATAATTTTGCGAGGCCTCCGCATATAAACCTTTACTGTATAATATCTCTGCTTTCAGATAAATGGCCAGTGCCTGCAACTCTACATTTAGCGGATTTTTCAACGACTTATCGCAGAGCAGCAATGCCTCATCGGTTTTGTTATCGTTGTATAATTCAATAGCGCGGAAGTAAGTCACCTTTTGGTAAGCCTCTTTAATCAGTACACTATTCGACTTTAAGCCCTCCATTATTTTGTAAGCCCGCTCATAGTTTTTGGTCTGCACTAAAGCTGCCGCCAATAGTTCATTACACTCTTCGGCATATTTACCAATGGGATATTGCTCCAAATAATTCTCAAAACCCTGAATGGCTTCGCTGCTATAAGCTAACTCGAACGAGAGTTTAGCATATTGAAAAGAAGAATTCTCCTGAATAACCACATCAAACTTTTGCGAAGCAGCACTTTGAAATGCTGAACGGGCCTGCGACTTCTGGTTCAGTTTAAGATAACAATCAGCCATGGCGTAAGTGGCGTTCTGTCCCAATTGCTCATCCAGCAAATTCAATTGTTTAAAGTTCTCAATCGCTTTGCTGTAATCGCCATTCTGATAAGCGGAATAAGCTAACTGATAAATATCTTCTTTAGAAACCTTAGACGACTTGCTGATATATTCATTCAGCAGCGGATAGGCTTTTACATAATCACTTTTCTGAAAATAGGTTTTACCTAACAGGAACTTCATTTCTACCTTATACAGCACACCTTCCTTCGCCAGACTTTTGTTTACATACGAAATCACTTGATCATAATCTTTCTTCAGGTAGTATATCTGAGCAATGTAATACGGAATAACACTCGCATACATCTTCGAATCTTCTATATGCGTAAAACTTTTCAGGGCCTCGTTATAGTCTTTCGTGTAGAAACTGATAAAGGCATAGTAATACGTAGCCGGATAGAAGTATTTATCCTTGATATCCTTGATAGATGCAAAGAGCGGCCTGGCTTCGGCAAACTTCTTCTTGGTAAAGTAACTGTAGGCCAGTTGAAATTTGTAATCGTATATCTGGTCGTTGTTAAGGTCATTTATCTTCACTTTAGCAAAGTAGGTAATGGCATCGTTATACTGATTGTTGCGGTAGTAATACTTACCAAGATAAAAGCAAATTAACCTACGTTTATCGGTTTCGTGATAGGCTTTGTAATAATTAAGCAGCAGTTGCTCGGCATCTTTATCTCCGTTTTCGGTAGCGCAAACAGCTATGTAATATTCCAAATTCTGCATTAGCACATCATTGGTATGCGTACTGACTGTTTTGGGCTGCTTGTATATCTCTTCAAACTTTTCGCGTGCGCTCAGATAATTCTTCTCATCAAACAGTTCTGTTCCTTTTTTGAAGGCAACTTCCTTATCCAGAAACGATTGTGTTTGCTGTGCGAATAGTCCGCTAGTTGCCGCTGTAGCAAGATACATGGAAACAACAAATGTGAAATACTTTGCCCGCACAGTTTAGCGTGTTTGGTTAATAAACGCTGCAAAGGTATTTTTTAGTATAGGGGACTATTGAAATAGCACGCCTCCGATTTCCACAGAATGAGTGGGGTGTCTATGGAATGAAGCATAAAAAAGGAGACTGAATCAATCGGACTCCTTTTTTATGACAGGATATCCTATTATTTATCTTACAATGCTAAAACTCTTTCGAATACTGCCCAAATCGGTCTTGCATAGAAAAATGTAATTACCTTCAGCCAGTGCTGATATATCGATTCTAATGTCAGAAGCTGCAACATGACTAATGATAAGCTGCTCACCAAGTATATTAAAAATTGAAACTTCTCCATTCAGGGCATGTGTATCTGACATTGCCAGAAATGTGCTGGCAGGATTAGGATAAACACTTAAGGTTTTTCTGTTTACAGACTCAATATCAAGAGGAGGATCTGTTAAACAGACCGTATCAGGGCCAGCATCACAATTTTGAACATCTTTAACATAAACAAAATAACAACCGGCCACCAAAAAATTGAATGTATTTGAAGCAGAATAAGTAACTCCGTTATTAACCGAATAAACATAAGTAACAGTTCCTCCGGAAGGTGTAACAACAATACTTCCATCACCCGCCCCGTGAAAACTAGGGTCAGTGATAGAGGTAGTGAAGCTCAATGGTGAAGAAGGCTGTGTTAAAGATATGGATGCGGATGTAGAACAATTATTGGCATCTAAAACAGTTACATCATAATTTCCGGCAGTCAGATTTTGAGGATCCTCAATAGTGGAGGAATTGCTCCAAATAAATTCGTAAACAGGAGTGCCACCACTTACGCTCAGATTAATGCTCCCGGTTGAATCGCCATAACAAGCAACATTAGCCGAAGTAGCATTGGCCGTTAAAGTAGGAGGCGAGGTTAACGTTACAGAAGCACTTGCTGAACCGCCTCCGTTATCTGTAACGGTAACGGTATAAGTACCATCACAAACATTGAGAATAGTATCGTTATCGGCAAACGCAGCTTCGCTCCAGTCATAAGAATATGGCGGAACACCTCCGGTGGTAGCAGCATACAATGTTCCTGAACAACTTCCCTGGCAGAGTGAAGAGGTAGAAGTAATATCCACAGTCAACGGTGCCGGGCCTGAGACTGAATCTTTCAGCACCAAAGAATCAATGTCAACAAAAAAATCATTCCCGTTGGCGGGGTGGCGAACTACAATTTTAAAGTTGCCACTTTGACCTGCAAAAGTAGAAGGCACCGGAATTTTAACTTTTTTAAAAGCTGTGTCAGCAATGTGATTTAGCGAGTTAACCGTAAAAATCAACTGGTAGATATTCAACGTTTGGATACCGGCATAAACTTCTATGGCATCACCTGTACCGATAGTAGTTGGTACAAATGGATATTGCGCTCCGGTATTCATAATACGGTAAAAGAATGAAAACTCTGAAAGTGTAGTAACAGGACCAATAAGGGGAGATACCGTAGAATCATGTAGATTAAAATTACTCATCTGAGCAATGAGGCCCTTGTCACTGTTACCCATTCCGTGTGTTTGATACACACTCATATCGCTGAGATACCCACCTTGGGTACCCAGGGTTGTAAAGTTTGAGTAGGTTTGAAAACCATCTGCAAAAGGATAAATCTGAGCACTAATAGGCAGAGTAAGAACTAGTGCCAGTAGAAGTAAATAATTTTTCATGTACCAGTTTTTAGTAAAAATACCGCATTGTGAAAACAAAAATAAGTCAACGAATACGTTGAATAAGATGACAATGCTGTTTCACTAAAACTAATCCCCTAAGGCTCTTTCCAGAGCGTTTTCGTACAAGTCTTTCCACTCACCAATATTTCCCCAACGCGCCTTATCTACAAACAACAAAGATGAGGTAACAACTCCTATACTGGTAAACTCTACATCATGTTTAGTGATGATATCCAGGAATTCATCCTCCTTACTTTGCTTGACAGAAACTACCACACGACTTTGAGCCTCACCAAACAGAAAGGCATCCTTGCGGATATCTTCTCCCGATTCAGTTTCAATTTCGAAACCTTTGCCACCAGCCATTGCACTCTCCAATAAGGCAGTAAACAGACCGCCTTCTGAAATATCATGAGCGCTCACCACTACCTGTTCATAAATCAACTCTTTGATAGCCTTCTGCACATTAACCTCTGTATCAAGATTAAAGTAAGGAGCGGGCGATGCGTTTATTTGATGATGATTCACCAGATATTCTGAACAAGAAATATCGTTTTTCATTTCCCCAATCACATAAATTCTATCGCCACTATTTTTGAAGTTCAGGCTCATGATTATTTCCTTGTCTTCCACCAGCCCTATCATGCCTATGGTTGGTGTTGGAAATACCGCTCCCCCTTCTGTAGACTGATTATAGAAAGATACATTACCTCCTGTAACCGGAGTACCGAAAGCTTCGCACGCTTTGCCCATGCCCTGAATGGCATTGACAAACTGCCAGTACACTTCCGGCAGATAAGGATTCCCGAAATTTAAACAGTTAGTAACAGCACTTGGCTCTCCTCCGCTGCAAACAATATTGCGTGCGGCTTCTGCTACTGCAATCTGTCCTCCTGTAAAAGGATCTGCCCATACATATCGTGAGTTACAATCTACCGTTACAGCTAGTGACTTGGTGCTGTCATGAATTCTGACAATAGCAGCATCTGTGGGTCTGTTAGTAGAAGTATTGGCAATACCTACCATACTATCATACTGCTCATAAACCCATTTTTTAGATGCAATATTTAACTGCTGTACGAGATTTCTTGCAACTTCTTTCAAATCTTCAGGCTCTTCCACCTGATCAATATTGAACTTCTTATTTTCGGAAAAATAGCTTGGTTCCTTATACTCTCTTTCATAAACAGGCGCACCGCCACCTAATACTAAACTTTCAGCAGGCACGCTGGCTACAACTTCTCCGTTCATGAAGTACTCCAAACGACCACCCTCGGTTACTTCACCGATGATAGCACAATGTAAATCCCATTTTGCAAAAACAGCCTCTACTTCCTTTTCCATTCCTTTCTTAACCACAATCAACATACGCTCCTGGCTTTCTGAAAGAAGAATCTCCCATGGTTTCATATTCTGCTGACGGGTAGGTACTTTATCCAACCAAACTTTCATTCCGCTTTTTCCTTTAGCACTCATTTCTGAAGTGGAGCATGTGATACCAGCGGCACCCATATCCTGCATACCTACTACGGCTCCGGTTTTAATTACCTCAAGCGAGGCTTCCAAGAGCAACTTTTCCTGAAAAGGATCACCTACTTGTACAGCTGGTAAATCATTGGCGCTGTCTTCCGTAATATCTTTCGAAGCAAAGGCGGCACCATGAATACCGTCTTTTCCGGTAGAAGAACCTACAATGTAAACCGGATTACCGACTCCTTGAGAAATAGCGGAAACAGTGTCTCCGTTTTTTACTATACCAACGCTCATAGCATTTACCAAAGGATTGGTCTGATATACCGGATCAAAATATACCTCTCCACCAACTGTTGGAACCCCAAAAGCATTGCCGTAATCACCAATACCTTTTACAACTCCTTTGAGCAAATACTTAGTTCTATCATTTTTTAAATCGCCAAATCGAAGTGAATTCAATTGACAGATAGGACGTGCTCCCATGGTAAAAATGTCGCGGTTAATACCACCCACTCCTGTAGCAGCTCCCTGATATGGTTCCAAAGCAGATGGGTGATTGTGCGATTCGATTTTGAACGCGCAGGCCAATCCATCGCCTAAATCTACCAGTCCGGCATTCTCCTCTCCCGCCTCCACCAGCAAGTGCTTGCCCTTACGAGGTAATGTCTTCAACCACTTGATAGAGTTTTTATAACTACAGTGTTCGCTCCACATAACACTGTATATGCTTAGTTCATTAAAATTAGGTGTTCGGCCCAAAATCTGTTTTACTTTTTCAAATTCATCTTCGCGAAGTCCCAATTGTTTAGCTTGGTCAAGGGTGGCGATTTCAAGGTGTGCGGCTGCGCTCATGTATTTTTAGTTTTACGGTGCCCAAAAATATATTTATTCAGCTACCAGAAAATTTGTTTTTCTGATAGTTGTTGAAAACATTACGTGTGATGATTATCAAGGGCAGAATTTAACTGACCGTAACGTTCTTCTACAATCCTGTTTCTGAAGCCATGTCATAACTACGCTCAGCTGGAAAGGCTACCGCTATGGCCACATTTTCTGCCTGTGTTCTTATTTCACGTATAGCGGTAGTTTCCCACTCCGTAGCCCTGCGAACGGGCCCAATAGTAAAAGTGTTTTGCAGAATTACCCCTGAACGTTTGATAACCTCCCCTCTGAAACCGGTTTCTATTCCAAGTTTTAGTGCATCCTGTTTCATCCATTCTTTAGCTAAGAGATTTTTAAAAAGGATATTATCCGTTTTGAGATAATCGGTAGACGGCCCGGTACAGTTGAGGATACGATGAACCGTTACAGATTGGCGGTGCTTCTTCGCTTTATTTTGGTAAGTAAAATCAATTGTGTTTCCATTTTTGGTAACTGATATGTATGAGCCGGCCAATACTTCAAGCTGTCCGCTTTGCTGTAATTGCTGTAATGCATTGGCAGATGCTTGGGGCATCCGATGACGGTGTATTTCCCAGTATGTACGTAACTTTTTCAAAAATAAGTCCTTTTGGGTCAAGCTCAATCCTTTCCAAAAACGCGAAGTATGAGGCCGCATGGCATCCATCACATTCTGCCAGCTTACTTTCAATAGAGTCGCCTTAGCGATATTCTGTTTCAACAAAGACAATATCTCTTCACTCTTGGTAGGTTCATGGCTCACTTCGAATGTAAAATGCTGAATATCGTCATGTTGGAGCGGCAGATAGCCATTTCTCGAAATGGTATAAATTTTCCCTTTGTGCTGTTGCTTCATCAAGCTTACAACATGATCAACCATGGTTAGCCCATTACCGATAACCAATACATCTTCCTCCGCTTGGATTTGTTTTAAAGTATCCGACAACCACGGATTTTCTACATAACGACCATCAAGTTGAGCTGTTGCAGCAGGTTCAATGACCGCACCAGGTTGTTCGTTACCGCAAGCAAATACCACATATTGAGTAGATAGGTTATTCCCATTACTCAATTCCAGTTTATACTGAGAACTATTGAAATCAAAATCAAGATTGTTACAGGACGAAATCACTATTTCTACGGTTACCAATTGGGACCGTGCTTTTTCCTGTTCAAAACTAGCTACCAGATAATCACCAAACCATCTTCGCGACACAAAACTATCTCTAGTTATTTCCGTCTCACTTTCATCTTGTTTACGGGCCTTTAACCAATCATAAAAATCATCTGGAGCTTGATTATAGATACTCATTCGCCCGGCTTGAACATTCAGTGGTTGATAGGGCAAAACGCTGCTATATGCTACTCCTCGAAAGAGGGTTTCAGGATTTTTCTCTATCAGGTAAATGGTAGCCGGCACCTGCAATTTTTGCATTAGCTGAATGGCAGTAACCGTTCCGCTTGCTCCGGCTCCTATTATTGCTATATAAAGATTGGCTGACATTAGTGAAGTGCTTTATAAATGTTATAGGCACTGGTCAATACAACCAGTGAACCTACCATAATCGTCATTACTTTAACCGGTATCCTTTTAATCAATAGAGCTCCCATGGGTGCTGCTACCACGCCACCTATGATTAAGCCCAGAATAGCCTGCCAGTATTGAATAGGTGAAAAAAAGAGAAACACTCCTGTGCTGACAAAGGTTACAAAAAACTCTGCCGTGTTCACTGTGCCTATGGCGGTTTGAGGTGCATGTCCTTTATGTATTAAATTACTGGTTACTATGGGGCCCCAACCGCCCCCACCTATCGCATCCATCAATCCACCCAAAAACCCAAGAGCAGGCACATGTTTAACTTCCTGTGGTGGCTGTTGGGCTCGAAAAGCTTTGATTAGTATGATAAAACCCAATACCAACAAATAGGTCGATACATAAGGTTTAATTATTGCCGCATCCAGCACCTGCGAAACTAAGTAAGCTCCTAATGCTGAACCGATAACTCCGGTTATAACCAGACGAACAAAAAGCTTTTTATCAATATTACCTAAGGCAATATGACTCAATCCAGAAACTCCGGTAGTAAACACTTCAGCAGTATGTATACTGGCGGATGCTGCAGCTGGTGCCAGCCCAAAACCCATCAATAATGAACTACAACTAACTCCATAAGCCATACCAAGTGCACCATCTATAATCTGAGCTACAAAACCTGCAACTATAAACCATAAAAACTGCTCATTAAGTGTAACAGGAATTCCTTCAGTAGCATAGTTCTTTGCTACTTTAAGAAAGATAAATCCAACTAAGGCAATTTTAAGGGCCAGAATAGCTACTCCAATAAACCGTAACCGTAAAATCTTATCCATAGTCACTCACTTTGTCTATGTGAGACAAGTGCTTAGCGGCAAATATATTATTACCCCACTAAATTGATAGAGTTTTAGGAAATAAATAATTAAACGTGAGATAAATGCTGTAGTTTGTTTACCATCCTATATGAGTACCTAGGCAAATAATGTTCAGATAAACTAAACAACACCCAAAAACTTGATTATGCTTCACATCAATCTATTATGAAGCGTTTAGTTACACTCTTTTCATCTTGGATAAAAGAAATGAAGTACATACCTGATGATAAGTATGAAAGATTAATAGTATGTTGACCTGAGGAAACGTTCTGCAGATTAACAATAACCTGCCCATTTAAATCTTTAATCAACACATTTTCTAAATCTTTTTCATTTTGCAATTTCATTACATCACTTACTGGATTAGGAAATATAGTGACAGTTCTATCAAACTCAAAATCTGAAATACCAACTGTAGAATCGTTATCTATGATAATTAAAGTACACGCGGATATACCAATAACAGCTCCATTGGTTGGATTTATCAAATCAAAGTTAATCTGCTCATTGCTTTCATCCAGATTATCCTCCAGTATAGTTACATATACCGACTGAGTATCTACCGAATTAGGAGGGAAAGTAACCGTGGTATCCGTATACTGAAAATCTGTTCCCCACGTGGCATTTCCTGCTGCCAGAGATACAGTTACAGATGTTGCCGATGGTACAGGTGAGGATAGTGTAACTTTTACCGAAACAACCCCGCTGCCTTCAGTATAAGTGAGCCCTCCCCCTAGGAAAGAAGTCGTCAGTTGGTCATTATCATGAATATAAAGTGTAAAGGTTGAATCAGGAATAACAACAGTATTGCCGGTTACATTAATGATACGGATAAAGGCAAACTCCAGAGGTTCAATCAGCAACTCGTCTTTTACAGTCAGTAAAACTGTATCGTAGGTAGTGCCTGCAAAATTGGTAAATGATCTATTGGCAAAGATATAATCCAGACTTTCTGTAGCTGTAGAGGCGGCATCATCACGGGCCATTGCGAAACTGACAGTCTGTCCAGTTGGGTTCACCACTTCTATCACTACTGGAATTACTGTATCTGTTTCCACAACCGTGTCGCTCAAAGTAATAAATCGAATAGTTGCCGGGTCAGATGGAGGCTGTGTACCGCATGGTGCAGTATGATGGAAACCCAAAGAGTCAAACACATCCAGACCATACGCTTTCCAACTTTCTACAGCATTGTTCCAGTTATTACTGCCTTCGTAAGTATAAAAGCTGCGGATTAGGGTGTGATCAATGGTTGAAGCGGTATCTACTATCCAGCTAGTTCCGGGATCAATCCCTAACTGGCCGATAATGTCAATAGTATCAGTTAGATGCAAAAGAGCTAATGCATCATTACCCGTAAAATTGAAAAATCCGGATAGGGTATCTGCCTGTTGTTTGATAATGGTATCAGCCGATGAGTTGGCTATCACATACACCGCACCTTGAGCTAACATACCTGACAATCCAAAAATACCTGTGCTGGTTCCGCCATTAGTTGATTTAAAAATACGGTAATCGCTTAGGTTAACAGCCACAGCGGTAGGGTTGTATATTTCTATAGCCTTGTTGTTCGAAGAACCTTCTATATACTCACTGAAGTAGAGGTTAGAGCAATCGCCCGAAGGTTTGGGTTCATTATCCAAAATAGTTAACAAAAAAGTATCACTGATAAACTGCGCTCCGTTGGAGGGATTTATCAATTGGAAACGGACATGCTCGGTAGCCTCATATACATTATCATCTGTAATGGATACCGGCACCTGAATAGTGCCTGATGTTCCTGCCGCCCAGGTTATGGTCGTATCGGTGAAAGAAAAATCTGACCCCTGCGTAGCGGTAGTTCCGGAAGTTACTAGATGAAAGGTGACACTGGTAGCATTAGGGCTGGTATGATTCAGTAATACCGGCACATTAATGGAACCGATGTTTTCAAATGGAGTTTGTTCATGCGGATAAATATTAAGCTGTAAAGTATCATTATCTGCAATGGAGACCAAATGCTGTGCGTTAGTTCCTATAGTTGCTCCGTTAGTCGCATTGGCCAACTGAAAGGTGAAGTTTTCAGCTGCTTCTGAAAGAGCATCGTCAACAACTGTAACCGTAATACTCTGCGAAGCAGTAGAAAATGCTGGAAAGTTAAGGGTAATAGGAGCATATGTAAAATCTATCCCGGAAGTGGCTGTTCCTCCTCCCAGAACGTTTACATCTACAGAAGTTTGATTGGAATTAGGATTTTGGATACTCACCGATACATTAAAAGTACCGACACCTTCAGTTACAGAAGATGAGGTAAGCGCGAATGAGACAACAGGCCCCGGAGGACAGAAGAACTGACTATTGTTGACATTATTGTATGTGTTAGCCGCAGGCGAAGCCCATCCAAATGAAGAATAGCTGGTCCCTGTGCCACTTAACTGAAGTGAATAATTCCCAGTTGTGGATGATGTTTCACTAACACCAATGTTGACTGAAGTTAATCCATTAGCTCTACCGGAAGTGGCAGTCAGTATTCCTTCGTAAGAAAGAAATTGAAGAATGGTGTCTTGGTCTGTAACGCCACACTGAGTAGAAGTAGGAGCATATTCAAGAACAATTCCATCGTTCGGACCATTCTGCATACCGCCCGATGGCAATTGAAACCAAACAGTACCAAAACTACATGCCTGGTTGGTAATTACCCCGCTTAATGTATCGGTAAAATAAGCGCCCCCAGTGGTGCCGGAATAGAGATATATTTTGTAGCAAGACAAATCAGTGCCCGAAGGACCAGCAATTTCATAGCCCTCTAAACTATCAACTCCATTATTATCATAATGAATCTCGTTTATCCATACGTTGGGGATAGTCGCTGCTAATGAAAAAAAAGATGTCCCAATCAAAAACAGGAAAAACAAATGCTTCTTCATATGGGTAGTTTGATGACTTAAATTCGTAACAAATATATTTGAAACCAAGGTGGCGAAAATAGACTAATTGCCGTAATTCAGATTCGATTAATAATCCAACACTGGTTTATAAATATTTATCCTCCTGATTTACAGGTGTAGCTAATTTGCTTAATATCGTTTCACATAGCATTTACATTATGAGTGAGAAAGAAGAAATATGGAGCTACGAGTTTGAAAAAGGTAAAGAAATAAAACCTGGCCAACTTTTGCTCTCAGAACCCTTTATGCCCGATGAGAACTTCAAACGTACTGTAGTGTTAGTTTGTGAACATACTGAGCAGAACGGAACTATTGGATTAATCATAAACAGGCCCATCAACCTCAAATTGAATGAAGTAGTTAGTGGATTCCCTCCGTTCAACGGCAAGGTATTTTTGGGTGGGCCTGTAGGCACAGATACGTTACAATTTCTGCATAGTTTAGATCACACCATCGAGAATAGTTTAGAGTTAAGCCCAGGCTTATTCTGGGGTGGAAATTTTGAGCAGATAAAACACCTGATGAATGCAGGTGAAATACAGCCCCATGAAATCCGCTTCTATCTAGGTTACTCCGGATGGTCTCCCGATCAATTGGAAGATGAAATGAAAGAGAATTCATGGATTATCGCTCCTGCAAAATCAAAACATATTTTTCACTCCGACTACAATTTGCTATGGCGCGATGTAATGAAAGAGATGGGTGGTTTATATAGCACCATGGCCAACTATCCTGAAAACCCTATATTGAACTAATACCATTCCCATTATGAAAAGAGTAAGCAGTACCCTGATTGCGCTATTCATCATTTTGTCATGCAGAGAGGCATTTGCAAGAACACTTTCTGATTCTGCACGTATATCGCTACTTACATGCTCACCTGGTGAAGAATTATATTCAGCCTTTGGCCACAATGGTATTCGAATAACTGACTATAAGAATGAATTTGATGTAGTATTCAATTATGGCACTTTCGATTTTAACCAACCTGGCTTTTATACCAATTTTATCAAGGGTAAAATGCTCTACATGGTTTCTACTGACCGTTTTTCAGACTTTATGGATGAATACACCTACGAAAAGCGAAGTGTAACCGAGATTGAGTTAAACCTGACCACAGAAGACAAACAAAGAATATTCGCCTATTTATATAACAATGCACTGCCTGAAAACAGGGAATACTATTACGATTTTTTTTGGGACAATTGTGCAACCCGCCCAAGAGATGTGTTTGAAAAAACACTGGACAACCGTTTGCAATATCACACCGAGCATGCCGGTTTTAGGGAGAATTATACTATGCGGAACATGCTGCATGCCTATGTTTATAATCGTCCATGGATTGACTATGGGTTCGATTTAATTCTTGGTTTACCCTGCGATGTTTTCGCTACTCCCCGCAATCAAACTTTCTTACCATTTTATCTCGAAAAATATTTTGAATGTGCGACTATTGACGGGCAACCCTTTGTTGTTAAGAAACAAACATTGCTTTCCTTTCCACCACCGGTAATTACTTCTCCGTTCCGGCCATTGCATCTAAGTTTGTTACTGGTAATAACAGGCTTTATTATCTGGTTTGTTGAGCGCAAGAAAAAAATACATTTCTATCAGTTTGACTTTATCATCTATCTGCTCACAGGCCTCTTAGGAAGTCTGTTTATGTGCCTCTGGATATTCTCATCCCACTACTCTGTTCCTAAAAACATGAATCTGCTGTGGCTGATTCCCTCCCATCTGGTAGTATCTTTTTTTCTCCTTAAAAAAAACAAACCGTTTTGGTTAAAATTCTACTTTGCCGCTACATACATTTTGATGATGATTGTATTGTTAAGCTGGCATTGGTTACCTCAGCCACTTAGCATTGCCGCCATGCCTTTAGTATTTCTTCTGGCCGCCCGTTCTGCATCTATTGCTATTGATCTGCATTTCAAAAACAAGTTATGACAGAGTACCATTTAGAGATTACCAAAACAGCCCGATATTATACCTGTGGTGCACTTACTGAACAAACAAAACAGGTTTGGATAGTATTGCATGGCTGGGGTATGAATATTAAAAGCTTTGCGGAGTCATTTAAACCATTGGTCAACGAAACTGTTTTTCTGATTGCCCCCGAGGCATTAAACAGGTTTTATTTAAAAAGTACTGCCGGTACAGTGGGTGCAAGCTGGATGACAAAAGAGGATAGACTGAATGAGATAAAAGACTACATCAATTATCTGGATAAGTTATACGAGCAGTTTGAACTCCATAAATATCCGCAAATCAAAGTCACTGCGCTTGGGTTTTCTCAAGGAGCATCTACAGTTACCCGCTGGGCAAATACCGGAAGAAATCGCATTGACAGGTTGGTTGTTTATGCCGGGGAAGTAGCTCCGGAGTTGGTCCCTTTATCTGCCGAATCAGGTTTGAGACATACAGATAATATATTTATTTGTGGTCACCGTGATGAATACTTCACACCTCCATTGGTAACTGCTATGAAAGAAAATTATCAGGAACTTAAATTCACTGAAATTGAATTTGATGGCAAACATATAATTGACACAAACGTTCTTAAACCGCTTTTCGAAAAATAAACACCTCCAATGAAAAAGATAATTCTGATCAGTGCGATTACATTCATTTGGCAAATTGGCATATCACAGAAAAGTGAGTCTGGTAAAGAGAAAAAAACGGTGAAGGAGGTAATAAACGAACTGCCCGAGATGCTACTGGCCCAACCTGAAACAGCTGCCGATACAAACGCCAACCGGCTGACAAATGACAATGTATCCATTGTAATACCTCTTTTGTGGAAAGAGAAGGGACTACAAACTATTATTGATTATAAACTATTGAAAACAGATGCAGAACCTTTGTTGGCAACTATGCCGTTGCCCCATAAAAAACTTGCACAAGGTATCATCATTAACTCAGGTACTGTCAAAAAAACGGCTGCAGATAAAAAACAATCAGTAGTAACTCAGGTAAAAAATCATATCAGTACATACTATAAAGAGGCAGGAATTAGTATGACTGCTGCTGAATTGAATGAAAAAGCAAATTCTATGGTTACAGGACCTGAAGCATTTAGAAGCGATGAAGGAAAAACAGGGGAGATTTATTACCTGAATGATATTGATTCTAAGCAATCAAATTTTGTAATTCTGTTGTTGGTTCCATCCACTGATGGTACAAAAACTCATTTTGTTCAGATAACATATCTGCGATATAACTACGAAACCGCTTTACCCGAAGATTTAATGGAACTCAGAACATTTGTCTACCCTGAAGACCAACAGGATTATGCTGATTTTACCAAAAAGATTTTGAAAACACTACGCATTCAATAATCAATTGCGTTCACAAATATTTTTAAAATCGCAAAATTCGCAACGCTCTTTATCAATAGTTTTAGTAAATGAAATTTCTGGATTCAGCATATCGGACAAAACATTCCTTAGTTTCTCTTCGAATTTTTGAATAGAATCAGCATCCAGTACATCTTCTGTTTTAGTTAAACGTACAGTATCCAGATTTTTATCTTTTTCGCGCAGCCAGTAGATACCTGAACGAACAGGCACATATACTCCTCTCATGCGATTATACAACCAGGCGTAAACTAATAGTTGAACCGATTTTGCATATTTCGGATCAGTTGTTAAAGTATCCCAGGTCTCTTCCGTCAAAATAGGAATAATCGATTTCCTGGATGTCTTGTAATCTGCAATCTGAATAATACCTCCAACTGATTCAATCCTATCCACCCTTCCGGCAATCTTGATAACCTTATTGTTCATTAAAATAGTGTGTTCAATTTTCCCTTCCAGCATCTCGATACGCATATCTTCGCCTGAATCATTCAACTGCTGTAAATTGTATAGCTGGTGTTTTAAAAATTCTTCTGTGAGTTTGATACAAACTTTAAACAACAACAGGTTTTTCCCTGAGCTTAAACTCTCCTGATCAAATCTCTTAGCCAAATGTTCCCGAATCAACCCTTCAATGAGATTTTTATCTCTAGTCTTTGACTCTAAAAAGGCCTGATCAACAACTGCATTCAACTTCTGTTCAAAAACTATTTCTAATGCATAGTGCACTGCTGAACCAATAGTTGCTGCATCCATGCTCTCTTCTATCTCGTCTTCTTCTTTTAATCCAGCTATGTATCGGAAATAATATTGCAATGGGCAATTGATATACGTGTTCAATGCTGAAGGTGATAACCCCGAGCCGGTGAGAATGGTTTCAATTTTCTGCATAACAGTACTACACTTCTCTATTACAATTTCAGTTTCTCTAACAGCGGCCGGAGGGTCTATCGCAAAAATCATGTCTGTTACTTCTGCCAGTCTATTAACCTGAACTAGTTCCTGCTGTAACTGAAGAATAAAGCGACTCTTCTCCCCTCCTCCTAGTTCATCCGGCTCCGTATTATACAGGATAAATACATTCTCTGCCTGCTGAAAAAGTCGATAAAAAAGATAAGCCGTAATAGCATCCTTTTCTTTATAGGTTGAAAGAAACTCCTTCCGCAATTCATAAGGAATGTAACTTCGAGTATTCTTTCCGGAAGGCAAGATACCTTCGTTAGCAGAGAGGATAATTACATTTTTAAAATCCAGCGATCTGGTTTCCTGCAATCCCATAATCTGCAGCCCCTGCACTGGATCGCCCTCCAAAGCCACTCTTTCATTTCTGAAGTTTTCTCTAAGTAGTGCAATGAAGGTTTTGATAGAAACACTTTCACCTGCTTTAAAAACAGAGCTGCTGTTTGAAACAATACTACGTAATCTAAATACAATCTCAGTATCAGTTGCCAGAGCCGTGTTTCCATCGCGAGCTAACTGCACCAGCTTGTCTAAAAGCATGGATACTACCTGTAACAAATATTCAGCATAAAGTTCTGCACTCTCTCCCTCGAACAAAACCGGGTCTAACTTACCTGTGAAAGCTTTCGTCAACTCTTCGTATCGTATCAAAATTCTGTTTTGCAATTTCATAGTTTCTATGAATTGCTCCGGATTCAAACTACCAAACAAAAGCCTGCAATAGCTATGTTGTAATAGTTCAAAAATATCCTTATAGTAGAATCGCTGTCCTCTGTTTTTAGATTTATACTTCTCTGAATTAAGATACAACCGAAACAAAACTTCAAAGAAGGTTGCCGGGTTACTTCCTGCAATGGTTAAACCCATGGTAACATTTAATGCAGTGACATTTGACGGCAGGTTAGCAATCAGCGGACTTAATAATTTTTCATCCGGAATAACTACAACCGTGTTTCTTAAATCTTCTTCATCTAACTGAAGTTTGTTTTGTAGAATATCAGCTACCACCTTTACCTGGCCAACATTTTTGGCCGCACCTATCGCCTTTATTCTTTTCTGTGCAGTCGAAATCTCATTAATAAAACAACTATCATCTATATTAAACTGAGATTTATATTTTCGAAAAAACAGACCTGCCTCATTCATTTCATCTTTTACATAATAAGTATCTGCATTCCATATCAGACATGTAACCGCATTCTGTTTTAGGTGAGATATCACAACCTCATCCAACTTATTTAAACCGCTGAAGCCGATCAAATAAACCAGCTTATTATCTAATTCGAGGTTACTCAGTCGTTCAGCTACATCACGGAGAATCATTCCCCTGTAACCTTTATTCAAAGCAAACAATCGTTTGCGAAGCAGATTATAAAGCTTACCAAAATCACTCCAGAATTTACGATATAATAGGGCGTTTTCACCCGGTTGCTCACCGGGCTCATATGTTTTCATACTCTGTAATAACTCCAGATTTTTGAAGAAAGATTTTGGGTCAACCATCTGCATATCCAGCTCATCAAAATCTGCTAATAATATATTCGCAGTTCCAATAAAATCATCTAGACTCAACTCCCCTCCTATATCCTGATGGCATCTATACAACTCAGCTACCAACTCTAAATTATCAACCACACTAAGATTACTTTTAGCTAACAGCCAATTTTGCAGGGTTTCTATTTCGGGAGCAAAAATTGTGTGGGTAGCTAAGTTTTGGAGTTCATTATTAAAGTATGTGCAAGACCGTTGATTGGGCATCAATACCGTTACTTCGCTCAGGTTATTACCATGTGTGTTCAATATCTGACTAGCCGCCATTTCAAGAAACTTCTTCATATCACAACCTCCTTCTTTATATCTGTTGTGTAAAAAAGAATCTTCTCTTTAACCGGTATACCAGCTTCTTCTAAACATGCAGCATATTCTTTCAACTGAATTTGATGACTTTGGAGCTCCTTCCCTGTTTTATAATCAATAACCACAGCTGATCCGTTTTGTAACACAACTCGATCCGGTATTTTCACTTTATCTCCTTTCTTTAAAAGTGGTCTTTCAGTGATCACTCTCATCTCCTTCTTAAAATAGTTGTTCATTGCGGGATGGTAAACTACTTCTTTCAGCTTAGCTAGCATTACTTCAAGTGCAGTGTCTTGCAATAAACCTTCTGCTTTCATCTTACTTACTACAACCTGTTCATCACCTTCATAACGTATCTGCTTCAAAGCCTCATGAAGCAAATTTCCTTCATCAATCTTTTGATTAACATTTTCGCTCCATAGTAAATTGGTTCTGGTCTTCACTTTTATTGCCGAGGCCAATAAGTTAGCTGAACTGGTAAGTGTTCGTTGATATAATTCCGACTTTTTCTTTTCCCTCTTAGAAGCGTCACTTCTATAATCAAACTCACCAAAAACATATTGTTGAAACCCTTCCCATTGTTGCTGAATCTTTAAGAAATAGATAAGCAAAGCCGTTACTGAGTTGTTTTCATCGGGCTCTTTGAGAAGCTCCTCTGAAAGTATGTAAAGTGCATCCTCGGCACGTGTAGTTCCTACATACAACAGGTTTAAAAGATCTAGAAAAGACTGTTCATCCTCCCTTTGGTAAACAGAAGCAAACTCTGTTTCCATGATCAATTCCGTGCGTGGAAGTAACCCAATGTGTAGTTGTGGAAGGTAAGGTTTGCTTAATGGAATCCAGAAAAAGTTCTTGGTCATCTTTTTCTTTTCTGTTGCATCAGCCAGAATAACAACCGGAAACTGCAAGCCCTTTGATTTATGTATTGTCATGATGCGAACAGCATCCATATTCTCAGGATATATAATGCTCTTTTTGTGCTTAACGCCATCCCACCAAGTCAGAAAGTCGCCTATGGAGTTTCCATATCGGAATGAATAAAGTATAATCTCATCTAAAAAGAATTGCAAAAATGGATCTTCATCATCCAGCTTAAAAACATGTATTAATTGTTGCGTTAAATCCGGCAAACGGCCGGTTAAAAGAGAGGAAGAATCAAAATCAATCTGTGTGGCTACTCTGAAATCCGATTCAAATTGAGAGGATGTTGAGTTAAACATTATCTGTTCGAAATGAGTGACTTGATGCCTCAACATTTGAGAGTAATACAACATTTCTGCACGAGCTATATGATTCTCTTTACGATTCAAATAATTAAAAACTGAAAGCAAGAGCTGTACTTTTTGTGATTGATTGATAAGTAAACTCTCTGGAGAAATAACCCGGACACCCTTTTTCACTAAAAAGGAAGCGATAGCACTGGCATTTAAATTATTTCGCGTTAATACAGCAATATCTTTCCATTGATAGCCCCTTTGCAATACGTCCGAAATAATTTCCTCCACCCGATTACAACGTACATCCTGCAACATCAAACCTGCATCATTATCGCTATGCAGAAACTCAATACTTACAAAACCGCCTTGCTTATCTTTTCCCGGTTCCTGAAAATGATCCAGATAGATGGCTTTATTTTTCAAATCTGGCAACTCTGACATCGTGTGATAGAAAGCATTATTAAAGTCGATTATCTCCTTACGACTTCTATAATTACGTTCCAATAACTCCACACTTGTACCATAGTTTTTAATCGCTGTTTCGCGCTGACGAACAAGTTCATCACTCTCACTACCATAAATCTTAGGTAACGCAGAAAACTGCTCGACTTCCCCCCCCCTGAAACGATAGATTGCCTGTTTGCCATCACCAACAATCAAACTATCCTCATTCTTGAACTGAGAATTTTCTATAAGCGGCAAAAGATTTCGCCATTGCATTACTGATGTATCCTGAAACTCATCTATCAGGATATTGTCATATTTTTCACCAATACGTTCATAAATAACCGGTGCATCCTGCTCCTTTACAATCTCATAAACCTTGTGCTGAAAATCCCCAATATGCAGGATATTGTTTTCCCGCTTAATTTCATCCATGAGCTTTTGCAAATCTGCCAACAGGATGAAAGAATAAAAGTTTTTAAGCAACAAATCCGCCAGATAATAGTCTTTGCCTTCATTATCTAGTAGTGCAACAATTCGGTTATAATAATCTCTTAAACGCTCTTTCAAATTTTCATCCACACTATCTTTCTTTCCCCAGTTATTCTCTACCATACATGCCTTAACATAAGTGTTCCCTTTACTCTCCTTGGGAAATACCTCTTCGGCATACCTATTGAAATAACCAAACAGACCTTTAGTGCCCTGATAAAAATCTTTTGCCGTAAGACCGTTGTCTAAAATCAGACTAAACGCTTTCTTTCCCTGATCAAAAATTTCCCTTTCAAAACTTTGCTTTTGAGCATGCAATGCCGATTTAGCTTCCCTCATTTTATCCAGTTCAACAAAACTTAATTTCTTTATATATGGTAGTGCCTCATCAACAAATAACTCATTCCCTAGTTTTTGAATTTCCTTATCAATGCTCCAGCTCTTACCATCCTCAATTTTAGTTTCAGCAAATTCAAGTACTGCCTGTGTAACCTGCACATCACCTTCGCTCAATCTGTCAAGAAGCAACTGAACAGCATCATGCAGCAGTTTTTTGCTATCCATTTCAATATCAAAATTCGTAGGAATATGTAAGTCATAGGCGAATGACCTTACAATGCGATGAACAAAACTATCAATTGTACTCACAGAAATATCTGCATAATTATGCAGCATACTTCTCAGAATTAAACCTGCCTCGTGCTTTAGTTTGATATGACTCTTGCCGGTAAGCTCACATAATTCATTAGCCAGGGAGACATAATCTTTCTCATTATTTGAAATGCCATCTAATGCTTCCAGTATCCGGCTTTTCATTTCGGCAGCTGCTTTATTGGTAAAAGTTATTGCCAGAATATTGCGATACTTGACGGGATGTGCAAATGCCAGACGCAAATACTCTTTAACTAAGGTATATGTTTTACCGCTTCCGGCTGAAGACTTATAAATTTTCAGCATTAAATAAATTGCTTGGTTACTCTACAAATAAAGCGAATAGTAACGCAATATATGTGCGCTGATGAATTATTCCTTTCGGGCTCGCAACATTTCTCTTTTACCCGCTGGCCCTCTCAATTTTTCAACAACAAACCCGACCGACTTTAATGTTTTCTGAACAGAGCTTTTGGAACAATAAGTAACCAATATTCCTCCGGCTGACATTGCTGTATAAAGTTTCAAAAACACATCGGATGTCCACATCTCCGGCTGATTTTCCGGGGCAAATGCATCAAAATAAATCAAGTCAAAATAACCGTCTGGGAGAGAGCAATCAAACAATGATTTATTTAGTTTATGGAAAGAAAAAAGATTATTGATTTGGTGTATTTCGTTCCACCGGCATAAATGGAGAGTATGATAAGGTCCATAACAAAATTCATAACCCAGCCGAGTTGTATAGTTTAGCGATTTAACTACTTCAATATCTAAAGGGAGTAACTCGACTGTTGTGTAATCTACCGATATGTTTTTCAATTCGGACTCAAGCATAGTGAGCAAAGCGTTAAGTCCGGTACCAAATCCAACTTCAAAAATTTTGATATCGTCTTTTGTAGAAAAATTGAACCCATTCTTAATGAAAACATGTTGCGATTCCTGTATAGCTCCATTGCGAGAATGATACACCTCGTTAAACTCTTCTGAGTAAATGGTATCACTACCATCTATGGTGGTAAATATTTTCATAAATAAATACTGATAACCGAACAGCAGTTAAGACAAATCAATTTTTATCATGGGATGAAATAAACCTCATACTCGTAAGTAAGTACTTTCTTTTGATTGGCGGCCAATTTAACCTCCCACTTGATGTTTGAAGAAGGGTTTATGTAGTTATACGAATTCACCTTAGTTACTTTCGCTTCATTACTACTTACAAGAACAGTTCCACTGAGCGATTTGGTAATGGTTACGGTTACATCCTTATCCTGATAGTTATCTACATTAACCGAACCTTTTAATATAACCTTACTGTATGCTACCTTACCAATTTTTTTGGCATTATCCTCCCTGCTCTTTTCCTCCTCCGAGTTTTTCATGATAATATCAATGGCTTTAGAGAGTCGGATATTCGTATTAGCACCAACCGGAGTGTATTTTAACTCATCCTGAGCAACAAACTGCTCTTTTTCGTTAACAACGACAACAGAGGCAGTGGTCAACGGTACGGTGGCGGTATTCTTAATTTCTAGTGAATGGAAGATATCAAAAGGGCGCTCATCCTGTGGCACAAATCTGGAACTGTAGTAGTTGGTAATATCTGCAATACTTCCTTCATACTTATCCTTATATTCTATGTTGCCTGCAAAAATCGGGAATGCCCCCTTTGACTGATTAGGCAAGGAAATTTTCCCGAGTTTATAAATGTACATATCGCCTGCCTTCTCTCCTTCCGTTGAAAAACTGCTTTGAAAATATCCGGCTGAGGCATCGGCCTCTAAAGCCATCACCGGCATATCATTTCGCTGCATATACCCTTTACTCATTTGGCGGCCAAAATCACTTGAACCATCCGCAGTCAAATAGTCATAAGTCATCGGGTCTGGCTTATTACTGTAGAGCATTTGTGGAGTTCCAACAACTAACTCCGTTTCAGCATCCTTTAGTTCTTCACAAAAATTTTCAAGAGTAGCTTTCATTTCTAAACGGGCATTCTTATCATCCTTCAATTTTAGATAGTAAGAAGGAATCCAGTTGATACCGCTTGTCATATATGTTTCCTGCATGGAAATGGTCTCGGCAACTTTTTCTGGTTTCAATATCAGCATTCTCTTAACACTATCTGCCATATAGTAATCGGAAGGGTCCTCCTTAAAATCTGCCTGATAAATTTGTCCGACATGCATAATCATATTTCTTCCGGCATCCGTTGTAAACTTCACAATACCGGAATACAAATCATACTCCGATACCTTACCAGAAACTGTTTTGTCTATACCTTGCGTAGGAGCAAAAGAGATGGTGACTGCTTTATTGATGTTGCCTGCTAAAAACTGCCAAACTGAACGGCTGCGGTCTTTCTTTTTAATTGTATCGTTTCTAAAAACAATATTCTTTACTGCATTGTCTTTCGAAGCGCCTATAAAATATGTCCCAAACAATGCCTGTTCGGGAATAGGAAGTTTAACAATCCCATCTTTTACGGATGCATTACCTTCTTTAACCACCATAGCTGTCGAGTTTTTAAAGATAGTTACCTTCTTAACCGGCAGTGAATTTTGTGCCATAACTATGTTAGCAGAAAGAAGAAATACGGATGTGATTAGTTTATTCATACTCAATTGAAATTTTGCCAAAGATGAGTGTTTGAAGTGAATTGCAAAAAAATGAATTAGAAATTGCAATTATTTAAGAAAGGTCTCTTTTACTACCATGTATACTGCCACAGCCAGTACAAACCAGCCGAACGACCTCTTCAACTTAGCACCGTTAAGATAATGCTGCAAATAAATTCCGGTAAAAACACCCATAATTGAAAAGGCCGAAAACAAAGCCAAAAACTTCCAATCCAATTGATGACTGGAATGAACATCTCCCAGAAACCCTACAAAAGAATTGACAGCCACTAAAAGCAATGATGTACCCACCGCTTTTTTCATGGGCAGATTAGCAAAATAAACCAGAGCAGGAATCATTAAGAATCCTCCTCCTGCACCAACCAAGCCCAAAAACGCACCAATTAATACGGCATACATCATCAACTTGACATGATTAACCGGATGAGTAACTTCGTCCTCTCCGGCTTCCTGTCCGGAAACAATCATTTTGTAAGCCGCTCCAAACATTACAATAGCCAGAAAAAAAAGTATGAAATGATTCTTATCCACCACATAAGCTCCAATCTGAAAAATCTTGTCCGGCATATTGGGTATTACAAATCTGCGTACCACATACACCGTTAACAGGGATGGAATGCCGTAATACATGGCAGCGGAATAATCTATTTGACGTTTCAGAATATTTTGTACGGCTCCCATAGTAGCAGTAACACCTACTAAAAAAAGAGAGTAACCGGTAGCCAAAGTGGCATCAATATGAAACAGATATACCAATACCGGAATGGAAAGTAAGGCCCCGCCACCACCCATTAATCCTAATACAACACCCGTTAGCACGGCACCTGTATACCCAAGTATTAGATTAATTTCCATTGGTCCAAATATTGGCAAAAAAAATGTCAAAGACGGATATGATAAATATTATCGCTTACTTTAGCACTATGTTTCTGAAGCGGTTTATCCTTTTTCTTACCACTTTAATCTTGTTGTTTGCAGATAGCGGACAAACCCTGTATGCGCACACTTGTCTTAAATCGAAACATACACATGTAACTATTGGAGCTCCCAAGCACTGTTGCACGAATTCGTCCGCTGAAAAACATTGCGGAGTTAAAAAAGCTTCTTGCTGCGAAATCACATCGAAGTATTTAAAGCTGAATTTTGTTTCAGAGTATAATCAACCGTACTCAACTCTACATCCCATTTACCTTCTCAACACAAGCACTACTATAAAGGAGCGGATTGAGAACACTTCCGATTTTCGTATTGCATATCGTTACCCGCCTTTCCCAGGTATCAACAGAGCCAGTCACCGCTTTACCGGAAACTTCCGCATTTAGAAATCACCTAGTTTCTTGTTATTCGTTTTTTCAATTCTAAATGTATAGAGATGAGAGGCATTTTAATATTGCTGTGTGGAATATTAGGCATTCTACAAGCTGGTGCGCAGAGCGACACTACTCAAAAAGAAATTCAGGTTAAAGACATTGAAATAAGCACTCGAAAAGCAACCAGACTGGAGATGACTCCCATGAATGTAGAAGTGATAAATAGTGGTGATTTAGTAAAAGATGCCTGCTGTAACCTAAGTGAAAGTTTTGAAAACTCAACTACCGTGGACGTCAATTTTTCAGATGCTGTATCAGGAGCAAAAGAAATACGAATGCTTGGGTTGGATGGAGTTTACTCACAAATTATGGTAGAAAACATTCCCAGTATCCGTTCACTAGGCAATACGTTTGGATTAAACTACATCCCGGGGCCGCTCATGAGTTCTATACAAGTAAATAAAGGTGCTGGTAGTGTTGTAAATGGCTATGAAAGCATGACCGGGCAAATTAATGTGGAGTTTAAAAAACCTCAAAATGGAGATAAACTCTACATCAATCTCTTTATGAATCAGGATTTGAGGACTGAACTAAATATGATTTCTGCCATCAAAATAAACAAACGATGGAGCATACTTAACTCCACTAACGGTCAACTTTCACTGTTTAAAATGGATATGAATCATGACCACTATCTCGATAATCCGTTGATAAAAAACCTAAACCTTTTTCACCGCTTCTCATACCTGAGTGGCAAAACAAGCACTGTCATATTCGGCATTTCTGCAAATCTGGAAGACAGGAACGGTGGGAGTGTTCATTTCACAACTAAAGAAGACCGTCAAACTCAAAACAATTGGGGACTAAAACTACGAACTAACCGAGTGGAAGTATTTGCTAAAACCGGGTTTAATCTTTCCAAAGAAAACTATATAGGCATTCAATACAAATACATTTATCAAAGCCAAAACGGATATATAGGCCGAAGAGACTACACCGGACTTGAACATTTTGGCTATCTGAACTTCATTTATCAAAAGGAGCTGAATGAAAAAGAAGATTTATTGAAGATTGGGGCATCTCTGCTGGCAGACCATGTAAATGAAGTATTAGATACATTCATCCGGAAAAGAACAGAGATTGTTCCCGGAATATTCACAGAGGCTTCTTTCAATTTCGGAAGAGAAAAAAAAGTCGTGATGATAACCGGACTTCGTATAGACTATCATAATCTGTTCGGCACATTCATATCTCCCCGTTTTAATTTAAAATGGAATATCCTTTACGACTTTTCACTGAGAATAGCTGCTGGAAGAGGATACCGTACACCTACGGTGTTTGCTGAGAACTACGGTTTGCTATCCAGCAGTCGGGTTATTGAAATAGATTCCAAGATAAGTTATGAAGAAGCTTGGAATTACGGTGCCGGTTTAAACTATAAGTTTTTTATTGATTTCAGAGAAGGCAACATTAGTGTTGATTACTACAGAACAGACTTTACCCACCAAACAGTTATTGATTTAGAAAATGTACGGCTACTTCAACTTTACAATTTAACGGGTAAATCTTTCGCTAATGCTTTTCAAGTAGAAGCGGACTATGAAGTAATTAAACGCTTCGATATTAAAGTAGCCTATAAATACGAATTATCTAAAACGGATTACAAAAATGGCAGAAAGATAACCCCTCTAAAACCTCAGCATCGAGGCTTGGTATCTTTACAATACGCAACAAAAAAACAACATTGGCGATTTAATACCAGTTTAAACTGGTTTGGTAAGACAAGAATTCCGGACACGTCAACTAATGATGTAGAGAATCAGCGACCGCTTCAATCCAAAAATTTCTTCCAGTTAAATGCGCAAATAACCTTCAAGTGGAAACAGCTGGAAGTATATGCCGGTGGAGAAAATCTGATAAACTTTATACAAAAGAACCCCATCATATCTGGAGAACAACCATTCAGTAATCAGTTTGACGCCTCACTGATTTGGGGGCCGATACGAGGAGCAATGGCATTTGCCGGCTTGAGATATATATTGAACTAACATCTACAAAAAAGAAGTTAAAGAAATCCAATAAATAGTATACTATCAATATGCGCCTTATCTTTAGTTCACCAAAATAGATATACCATGAATCCTACCATAAAATCATTCTGTGCGTCTTTTGTGCTAATCGCTTTACTTTCTTTAGGGTTGAGCGCTGCCGAAAAAAGCAAAAGTGAAACCGTAACTATTCAAACTTCTGCCATTTGTGGTTCTTGCAAAGCGCGACTCGAAAAAACGATAAAAGCGACTGAAGGAGTTGAAGACGCCCTATTAAATTTGAACAACAAAAAGATAAAAATCAAATACGACCCTTCTAAAACAGATCCGGATAAACTAAGACAAGTTATTGTAAATACCGGTTATGATGCCGATGGACTAAAGAAGAATGAGGAATCTTTTAAGAAATTGCCGGAATGTTGTCAGAGACCTATGGAAGGGGATACACATTAACTACTACCAACTTTACCTTGTCCTATTTAGCTATATCTCCAACTGCCCATTTTAAGCTTGCCTCTGTTTTGTAATACTTAGCCTGCAATTCGCTTAGTTTTATCAGCGATTCCAGATAACGGTTTTCGCGGGCATTAACTAAAAACAAGGAACTTTCTCCGTTACTTAAACGAGTACTTTCTCCATCAAACAAAGTTTTAAACCCTTTCACACTTTCACTATACAATCTAGTTTGCTGCTGTAGATTTATAAGCTCATTGAAATAGCTTTTTAGCTTACTCACCAATTCCTGCTGCTTATAATCTATAGCATACTTCGTATCCTGTATTTTAAGCTTGTTAAGTTTAAGCTCACCTCTACCTTGCATAAAAGTTAGGGGCATCGCGAAGTTGAGTCCAAATTTATAGCTATTGGAAAAAATTATTCCTGCCGTGCTTTGAAAGTTAAAACGCTCGCTAAGTATGTTGTAATTTACATTAAGTGTTGGCTTCAGATTTTCAATTTTCAGTTTACGTTCTACGTCTAACTGCTTCAGTTTGTAATTATAATATAGCAAGGCCGGATGAGACATGCGCAATTGAAAGAGTAACTCATCCAGTTTACTCATTTGAACTTGCTTAAAAACAAACTCGGAAGTGAGGGGAGCCGGAATAAGAGTTGTATCAAAAGGCCGGGGCATGTTGTTATCAAGCCATAAATAGTTGCTTAATTCCAGCCCGGTGTTCAACCATTTAAGTCTTGAATCATTTAACTGAAACTGTCTACTTTGCAATTGGGTAAGGGCTTCTATGGTATCAATTGCAGCCCGATCACCCAACAATGCGGACTGCACAGTAGCCGAGTATCGTACAGCTGCAATTTTAGTCGCCTCCGAGAAGATGAGATACTCACTGTAAGCATAGCTCCAGTCATAGTATGCCTTAAACGCATCTGCTAACAAATCGTTTAACATCACCAGCCGCTGCTGCTCACTGGACTCGCGAAAAATTTGAGCCTGCTTTAGAGCGGCTCTCTGCCTATCAATAATCAGATTCTTACCCAATGGAACAGAAATGCCCAAGTAACCCTGTCCATCGGAAGGAAGTTTGCTTTCTCTGTTCAAATAATTTCCGTAAGCAAAATCATATCCGGCCTTTACCTCGATACCATACCAGACAGGTATCGCAATTTTATTCTCGAAATAAGAGAAATAGTTTGTGCCATCAAAAGTCTTATTGTTATAATCAGAGTATATTTTCGGGTCCCAACCGCCATGGGCAATCAATAAATCGGCTTTAGCCTGTTCAGGAATCAAGGCAGCCTGCCTGGCTACCGGGTGATATTGCTTAACAACTTCAATAAACTCCGCAGCTGAAAGAACTCTGGCTACTGAATCGGCTGGCAGAGCAATAACGCATTCCCAGCAAACAAACGCAGCAAACATGAGCCACAATCGTAACCAATCAGCCTTTATTCCCATCACACTACTTTCCATTTTTAGATTTTTCGGTCGCAGTTTTTCCTGAATCAATAGATTTATAAAAATCGGGAGGGAAGCCATTCATTACTCTCCATAATTCATACAGAATAGTAACATCTTTTAATAATGCCATTCCCCTGGCACCACCACCAACTTTTAGAGCCCTTGGCCATTTTTTTTCAAGGGAAGATTCAGCCACCAGTATCCTGAATTTCCCATTATCTGAGATAGAATTATCAATAGCTACCACTTTGCCTCCATAAGTACCATAACTCACATTAGGCCAACCACTAAATATTATTGCCGGCCAACCATCAAACTGAAAGCGTACAGGTTGACCAACTGAAATTAGCGGAAGATCTAGCGGATCAACATACATTTCAACGGCATACTCAAATTTTTGAGGAACAATCTTAACCATCATCTCTCCTTCCTTCACAACTTCTCCAATTCCTGCAGACACTGTTTTGGTAATTTGACCGCTTTGGGGAGCTAAAACGTAATAAAAAGCATTGCGTATAGCATAGTTTGAAAACTGATTTTTCAGTTTTGAAAGATCTCCTTCACCGGTGGCTACATCACTTAATGTCGCAAATTTTTCTCCCTGCGCTTTTGATATTTTTTCTGAATACTCCCTATCCATTTGATTGAGCTCAATGCGGGCATTCAGCAAATCGTTCTTAGAGTTGATAAACTTATTCTCAGCAATGGCACGTTTAGCTTCTGCATTTTGCAGTTGTTGTTTACGCTGCTCTAATTCAGTAAGTGACTTTAACCCTTGTCTATACAATTCCTGTTGTCGTTTGAACTGATCCTGGGCAATTTTTAGCTCTGTTTGGGCTGCCTCAAAAGCCATGCTGTCACTTTGTACATAAAGGGCAGACTGTTTAATCTTATTTCTTAACTGCTCCAGTTTTAACTCCCGGGCCTGTGTCATAGCTGATAACTGATTTTGGATGGCCGATACTTTATCCCTATAAAAATCAACGGTCCCTTCTTTAGCTTTAATCTGTTCTTCGGTGCGTTTCAACAGATCCGGATCCAGATAATTTTCTTTTACCTCAGATATCTGAAGTATGGTGTCGCCTTTCTTGACTAAATCACCTTCCTTCACCCACCATTTTTCAATTCTTCCGGCAATAACAGAATTCAATTCCTGAGGTCGTTGTTCAGGAGAACGCGTAGTAACCACCCCGGGAGCTTGTATATTCTGTGTCCATGGAAGAAAACTGAAAAGAATCAATCCCATGAAAATGATTCCCAACCAACGTGTAACTTTTACATCACTATCCTCATGAAACGATTTACGATAAGATTCGTACTCCTTATTACTAACTATATCTTCTTTTTTGCCGAGCCACATATACTACTGATTTACAAACTGAGTTGTTTAAACATACGCTGATAAACGGACGTATTGCTTACATTCTGAAATGTATCGAATGAAACTACTTTACCTTCATCTAACAAAAGCAGTTTATCGCATCTCGATGCAAATTCTGCATCGTTGGTTACAGCAATTAACGTAAACTTATGGTTCTTGTTGGTTAGAAAAGAAATTGTCTTTTCCTGTTCCTCCCGTTCCATTCCACTCCAACAATCTTCAATCAACAATAATTTAGGTTCTGTAAGCAGCGCTCTGGTCAAAAGAATTTTGTTGACCGTATTACGAGGTAAATTTTTACCTAATGAGTCTATCGGAGTATCAAGTCCATGCTTAAGTGATTGTATAAATCGAAGTAATCCCGTTTGCTCTGATATCTTTAGAATGAGTTGAGTAGTAATTCTTTCATCGCCAAGTGTTAGATTTTCAGTCAGTGTGCCAGAGAATAAATCCGCAGTAGCTAGATAGACGCCTATTTCATTACGGAGATTATGAAGGTTGTAATTTCCAAGGGGGTAATTATTGAACAGTAAATTACCATTATACTCGGGATACGCTCCCGTAAAAAGTTTTAGCAAAGATGTTTTACCAGAACCCTGTGTACCAAAAATGCATACCTTTTCACCAGCCTTAATATCAAAATTAAGTTGATGAAGCACGTAGTTACTTTCACCTGGAAATTTATAGGAAAGATTTTCAGCTTTAATATTAACACCTGCCTCATCACTCATCTCTGTGAAACTTAAACCATCCATCTTCTCTTCTGGTTTATCTAAAATCTTACTCACCTTTTCAAGTGATGTAAGCATATCATATATTACATCTAAACTTCCTATTATCTTTTCAACCGAATTGAGAAGTGTTATAATGACAATTTCAGAAGCAATAAACTGGCCGATATTAATCTGTTGCTCTATAACCAGAAAACATCCCACAATAAGCAATGCCGCTGTTATAACAACTTTAAATAAGACGAATGCCCAATATTGAATTTGCAAAACACTGAAATGTTGCGAACGAGCATCTAAATACCCACTAACCAATTTATCGGCCTTTTTTGCAGGGAAATGTGTCATTCCCATAAACTTGATTGTTTTTACGGTACGAGCGACCTCTTCTAACCAATAGCCAACTTCATACTTGTAATTAGATTCTTCTAAAGAAGTTGTCATTCCGCGTTCGTATGTAAGATAGAGTATCAGAATAACCAAAGAGACCAGCAACAGCCCGAATACGATAAAAATCGGACTGTAAAGCGATAGCAATACCAGACCGAAAACAATCTGAATTGAGGCGGACGGAAAGTCAAGTAATACTTTGGATAGACCTTTCTGAAGAGAGGCTGTATCAAAAAAACGATTTACCAACTCAGGAAGGTAATAATCATCTACAGCTAACAAATCCAGTCGTGGTATTTTACGTGCAAACTCCATAGAGAATCGAGTAAATATTCTTCGCTGAATTCTCTCATTTACTCTCATTTGCATAATCTGAAGCCAGCCGTTTATTGCTACCCCCAGAACAACTATAAACACGAGAACTACAACAGAAGTAGAGATCAATCCACCAAAAAGCAAATTGATAATGGATTGAATACCCAACGGTAGAGATAAGTAGATAAAACCATTGATAGCAGCATAGAAGTAGATATTAACAATTTCTCTTCGCTCTAATGAAATCAATCCTAAAAAACGTTTAATCGGGGAGTTCAATGTTCCTGCCATGATTAATAAGCTTGCATTTTCACACAATATATAACAATAAAAAATGCCCAAAGTTTGATACCTCCGCCCACTCAAAAACCGATTCTGAATTGCTATCTTCTTTGAGTTATATGAATCAAAGATTAATAACTCATTTGGTTTCTAACGGCCGATGTATTCGATATCAGGGTATCTTCATAAAATTCAACTTCTCCTGTATCGAGATGGTGCTTGGCTCCTATTATTGCAATCTCTCCTCTCTCTATCATCTGTTCCAATATGTAACTGCGGTCAATCACCGTCTTTACTGAACGCTTAACATTCAGGGAGCTTACATTCTCAACAAATACCGCATTTTCTGAGGTTCTATTTTCCATCAGCTCAGTTTGCTTTTCCTGATATACAGCAGGCTGGATTTTTGAAAGAAGCTCTGTAAGATTTCCCATTTCTACATGATCGCAAGCCCCTTTTATAGCACCACATTTGGTATGTCCTAATACTACAATGAGTTTGCTACCTGCTACCTTGCAGGCAAATTCAATGCTGCCAATAATGTCGGTATTGACTATGTTACCTGCTATACGGATGGAGAAAATATCACCTAGCCCCTGGTCAAATATCAACTCTGCCGATGTACGACTATCGATACAGCTCAGAATCACTGCAAATGGCCATTGCCCTTCACGAGTATCATTAACCTGCTGAAGTAAATTTCTGCTCACCTTCAAGTTGTTGACGAAACGCTGGTTACCTTCTCTCAAAATTTCTAACGCCCTTAAAGGCGTAATTGTTTTTTGTGTGTCCTGTGTATGTGCTTTCATATCTTCTTTATTTTCTTTTTAGTTTGACTTAACATGGTTAGAGTTATCTATTCGGTATTCTTTTCTAAAGCCTACCAGTGTTACCTGAATATTTTTGTCTTTTGATCCTATTTTTAAAAAGTCCTGTATCAGCTGAAGCACATCGTGATCAATGTAAACTGTATTAGATGCATTAATTTCTACGTGGCTATTTCCCGGTAGGTGAATGAGAGTTTGTTTGATGGCTGCTTTGTTTAAAAAAGATACCTCCTGAGCCAAATCGATATGAATAGTTTCACCCTCATGGTATTGTTCTTTTCTAAAGAAATATGCCACCTTCATATTACCTTTAAGGATGAAGAATACGCTCACCGCCAAACCAGCTGCTACCCCCTTCAACAAGTCTGTAAAAACCACGGCTACCACTGTTGCTATAAAAGGGACAAACTGAAACTTGCCATTTTGCCACATGTGTTTAAAAACCGAAGGGCTGGCTAACTTATACCCGATCATAATAAGAATAGCCGCTAAACAGGCTAAAGGAATTCTGTTCAGGATTGATGGGATTGCCAGCACCGCAACCAAAAGAAACACCCCATGAGAAATCGTTGCTATTTTGCTTTTACCGCCAGAATTCACATTGGCCGATGTCCTGACAATTACAGAGGTCATAGGTATTCCTCCCATTAAACCGCTTAATAAATTACCTACACCCTGCGCTTTTAACTCAACGTTGGTGTTGGTAAACCTTTTAAGTAAATCCATTTTGTCAGCAGCTTCAATACATAGTAAGGTTTCTATGCTTGCTACCGCAGCTATTGTAAGCCCAACTACCCATACCTTAGGATTTGTAATACTGGTGAAATCAGGTGTAGCAAACTGGGCCACAAAATCATTGAACGAAGCAGGAACCGGTAGATTTACCAAATGCCCTTGACTGATTGCCAGATTGGAACCGGCAGCCTTGAATATCTCATTAATAATTACGCCAGTAATAACTGCTACAAGCGCACCGGGTATTACTTTTATTTTTTTAAAAAATTCAATTCGTGTCCAGGCAATCAAAATTACCAGTGAAATCAATGTGATAATTATTGCCCCTGGATGAGAATAATTGACAGCATCGATAATAGCAGAGAATGTGTTATGACCCGTAGATTTTTCAATGAAGAAAAAATCTCCTTCATTATCCGCATCGTAACCAATAGCGTGGGGCAATTGCTTCATGATAATAATAATACCTATGGCTGTCAACATGCCTTCAATAACATTCGATGGCAGATAGTTAGATATAGTTCCAGCTTTGGCAAATCCTAAGACCACCTGAATTGCTCCGGCTATCATGACGGCCACCAAAAATGTTTCATATGAGCCGAGTCCTGTGATGGCGGTTAACACAATAGCCGTTAGTCCAGCTGCAGGGCCGGAAACACTTAGCTGAGAGTTACTTAACAGACCTACTACTATCCCCCCTATAACCCCTGAGATTACTCCTGCAAACAACGGGGCGCCACTGGCCAACGCAATACCCAAACAAAGTGGTAAGGCCACTAAAAAAACTACCATTCCGGATAATACATCCGTCTTAAAATATTTAAAATCAAATTTCATGCTTGAGAATTGGAATTATAAAATGAAATGCGTCCACTAACACCCTACGTATTACTGACTAAAACTACGTTACCCCTAAAACTATTAAAGTAAGGATTAGAATATAAAATTATCGGCCCTTGTAATCAGGAGGAGGTGTTGGGCTTTCGATAACAAACTGATACCCAATTCTATTTTGGGGAATGCCGTAGTATGTATGACTTAAAGTGTAAGCAAGTTCTGCTGTAGCAAGGTGAAGTGTAGGGTGAATATTTTTATCCGAATCACATTCATCCTTACATTCTTTTTCTGTCTTTGTTTCTTCTTCGCTCATATCTATCATGCTGATAAAAACTGAATTGTTCTTGACAAAGGCGGAACACAATTGTGTAACACCCAGACAGTGCATAAACACAATTAGACCCAAAAGAGGTTTGATAAACTGTAACATCATCTTACTAGAGCAAAACTAATAATCCTTAAATCTCCAATCTTAAAAAAACATTAAAAGAAACATAATGAAGCTTATAAACCGGAGAAAAACGGACTACAAATCACGCAAAGAATTCTTCTTCTGTATTTTCAAGTCTTTCAGAGTTGCCGATTTGGGCTGCAGAATAATAGTGAATTGCTGACGATTGAATGTAGGTAAAGCGGGGGTCCAGGTAAAACTCAGTTCCCAGCAATGTAAATCTCTTACAACAGAAACGTTGGTAAGCGTGACCTGCTTACGAGATATATCAAAACCACTGCTCACCGCAACTTTCCAATGAGGTGTAATATTGAAATCTATAGAACCTCTTAGCGACTGTACTGTTATTATTGTGTCAGGATTATTATAGGTACCTTTAGAAATGTTGAAGTTATAACCTAAGGATAAGTTCCATGGTATGTCAAAATGATAAATCTGATCGGGGTTGTATGATACATAATCACCCATGTACTTAGGTACTTCATCGCCTTCTTCCGGTCTGTTTTTAGGTTTAGAATGCAGAGAAAGGCTGGCACTGATATTGGCGGTAGCAAAACGTAACAAACGTTTGTTTTTAACCCATTCGTAAGTATTTATTTTCCGGTTGTTTGAATCCACCGCATAGGGATCAAACTGGGCACTGAAGTTCAAATTAATCAGATTAAAAATACGGGCAGCCACTACAGACAGGTTAAATGGTTGCAACCGCAGCGAGTCAGCTATAAAATTATAGCCTCCGCTTAAGTTTACCTGATCCAACAATCCTACTTTTTGCTCATGATTCACTGTATCTTTCTTGGAATAGGTCTTCATCTCGAAGTTATTGTTCAAGCTCCAGTTTAACTGGGCTACCTGTCCGCTGCCGGGTATACCATATACAGCATCCGGTTCAAATACTGAATATTTGGAGGTTCCTCCATTCGCATCACTCTGTACATTCTTGTAATACTTCCAACGGAGGTTTCCAAAATCAGGATTGTAGGCAAAGTTTACGCTTGGAGTAAATACATGCCTGATAGCTTTGAGGTATTTACTGTTAAACTTAAAGATACCAACCACCTTAGTACTAAAAGATATCTGAGCACTAAAGTTTCGTGTTGAGTTAAACTTCCAAGAGGTATCGGTTACAACTTGTCCGTTAATCGTATCAATGCTTCCATCATTTTGCACCTTATAAATTGTATCTCCGTCCCAATGTTTACTAATAGCTTTAAAATACGTCCGCTCCTGATACTGAAAAGAAGGGGTAATATTCAGATACTTCAACACCCTTAAAGGGGCATCTACGCTGAAATTTTGATTAATTCCCATTCTGAACTTATCGGCAGTTTCAGCTTTGAAAAGAAGAGAATCATATGTATTCAACCGATTTTGAAACTCAAAAGAGTAACTGAATCCAATACTTTCAAACCACTTAGGCTTATCTGTTTGGATTTTACTCTTGAAAGGAGCTACCCTTGACATAGAAAGACGAATGGTTGGCAAACTAAAACCAATGGTTCTATTCAAGAGGTTTTGTTCATGCCGCAAATTTACCGATAACGAAAAAGGAGTGCCGACAAAAGAATGCGAATAATTAACCGAAGAATTGAACGAAGTATTCAATAAGCGAGTATCTGTCACCAGATTAGCCGAGTAATAATCGGCAGATTGCATTTGAACACTGGCGCCAAAAGACGAATTAGGTATTGAGCGGGAATCCTGTGTGTGTGTCCAGGCTAAACTGTATGAGTTGGTAGCTTTAGCTTTAGGTAAATCTGGGTCGTAAGGTTGAGTTCTTATGTAACCAAAACTAAAAGAGCCCGAAAATTTATATCGCAACGCGTATTGTGCCGTTAGACCTGCTCCTGCTGTTCCATTGGTTGAAACCTGACCGGTAAACTTTAATCCGAGATAATCGTTCACAGCCCAATAATATCCTCCATTTTTCAAGAAAAAACCAAGTAAAGCATCCTGACCGTATTGCGGCAATATTATACCTGAACGTTTCCCTTGTTTTACTGGAAAGATTCCGAAAGGCAGGTAAAGTGGTGTAGGAACATCACCTACCCATAAGTTAGCAGGTCCTGTAACCATTACTTTATTGGGAACAATCTTTACCTTCTTGGATTTAAAATAGAAATGGGGATGTTCCAAATCACAGGTAGAATACTTTGAAGCCTGGCCAAACCATTCATCATATTCATTCTTCTTTACCACTTCGCTATGTATATATGCATCACCTTCTTTAGTGATTACCTCAAATACAATTCCTTTTTTCGTTTTGAAGTTATACTTCATTTTTTTTGACTGATATGCTTTACCGTCATCTTCAAAAACAGGATTCCCCTGCAAAGTACCTGTGCTGTCGGCTGTACCTTCAGCACTTAACGTATAAGTATTCCAGTCAAAGTCAACCAGGTTCGACTTAAGCTTTATCTTCTGATACTTTACATCTGAGCCATTGTATAGCATCATCTTTTTCGAATTCATATCATAAACAATCGAATCATCTGCCTTGTATGTAATTACATCCTGAATCTCTGATTGTCCAGCCACATCCACCGTATCATTTAAACTAATTGTATCACCTATCAATACACCAGTTGAGTCTCCCTGCGAAATGGCATCTGCGGACAATGGTTCTGTTCTTACACCTCCACTTCTCACTTTTAATGACTTCAGACTATCTGATTCGTAAACAGCTTGAATAAATGCAACTCGGGAATAACTGGCTGGATGCGCATTCAGAAAAATAGACACTAATAAAAGTGCTGTTGTTAAAAACACCCACCGCATTAGGTTCTGTTGGTATGTACAAAGGTATATTTGAGACGGTAAGTTCAAGTTCAGATAATGGGTGATTCAACTATTAGCCCTGTGCAATTATGGAAAATGATTTAATAAGCGTCAAATTTAAAAAATCCAGAACGTGAGATTGAAAAGCATATTGTTCGCTACAGCGATTTTGACTGTAATGTTAGTTAGCGCAAATAATAATTTTTCGCTTAAAACAGTAGTGATTGATGCCGGACATGGTGGCAAGGATCCGGGGGCTATAGGAGCAACAAAAACCAATGAAAAAGACATTGCGCTGGTAGTTGCCTTAAAGCTGGGTGATTATATATCTAAAAACTTTCCGGATGTTAACGTTATTTATACCCGTAAAACGGATGTTTTTCTTGAACTGCACGAACGAGCAGAAATAGCCAACAAGAACAAGGCGGATTTATTTATAGCTATACACTGTAACTCTTCAACCAATCACGAAGCTTTTGGCACCAGTAGTTATGTTTTAGGCTTACACCGCACCGAAGCCAACCTGGAAGTTGCCAAACGAGAGAACTCAGTAATATTACTGGAGGAAGATCGTGATAAAAACTATGAATTTGACCCTAACTCTCCGGAAGGGCATATTATAATGAGTATGAAACAAAATGCCTTTCTGGATCAAAGTATTGATTTTGCATCAAAAATTGAAAACCAGTTAGAGAATTATTCGAAACGGAAAAGTTTAGGGGTAAAACAGGCCGGTTTTTATGTTTTGTATAAAACATCCATGCCCAGTTTGCTGGCAGAAATTGGATTTATATCAAATCCTGAGGAGGAAAAGTTTTTGAATTCAGTCAAAGGACAAGATCAGGTAGCCTCCAGTTTATTCAATGCTTTCAGAGATTACAAAACCGAAATGGAAGGTAGTGGTGGCGAGCCTATAACTGTAGAAGCTCCTAAAGAAATAAAAACAGAAACAAAAGCAGCTACAACCGAAGTAAAGACTGAGTCGAAGCCCACCAATGCAAAACCAGTTGAAACAAAAACAGAACAACCGGCTAAGCCAGCGAATAATACTCCAGTTGAAGTAAAAGCCATAGAGCCAGTCGCAAAAGCAGACAATGCTGTAACTTTAAAAAATGGGAAGAACATCCGCAAACCAATAGAAAACTCCAACGGAGGAGGTAAATCAAATGCCTCAGTAACAAATAAGGTCGATGATGTAAAACCAATCTATGTAACAGCAAGCGATTTAAACCCTTTTGATACTTCTTCAATGAGCAGTGCCATGAACAAGCCAGCCAATAAACCTACTACATCTACTACAACCGAAGTAGCTAGTAAGCCAGCCAACAAACCGGCAGTCAGTGAAACAGAAACCAAACCAGCAACAAATGAAACTAAAACCGAATCTAAAAGCAGTGCAGCATCCAATACAAATACAGAAGTAAAAATTGAGAGCAACCGCTCATCACTTGTTGCTATACATAAAAGTGAGCCGGGGAATGTATTTAAAGTGCAATTGTTCGCGCTGAAAGGAGAGCTTAAAGACTATGTAAAAATCTCAAAACTGTTCTCTACAATAACCGGTGAAGATTTACCAAACGGGATTACCCGCTATTTTGCCGGAAATACAAAAACGTACTCAGACGCAAAAAAATTATTAGATACCGCTAAGTCTGCCGGATACTCAGCGGCCTACATTGTAGGTTTTAAAGACGGAGTAAGGATGAGCACAGACCAGTTGAAAGCGTTTGAGCAGTAAATCAACTCTGCGTTGAAGCATACAACAACTCCGTTTTGTTTTCTCTTTCAAAAGTATATTTTTGGTAAAATTTTAACTCAGTGACCAATCAGGCTAAAGTCGGTATATTCTCCACAGTTTCAGTTGTCATATTTGTACTCGGATTTTACTTCTTAAAGGGCACTAACCTCTTCGTAAGAAAAAATGTGTATTACGCTGTATATGACCGCGTTGACGGCCTGTATAAGTCAAATGAGGTTGACATCAACGGTTTTCGGGTTGGCCGTGTTGGGGATATGGAGCGCGACCCTATAACTGGCAAAATAGTGGTACAACTTGACCTTATAAAAGACATTCAGATACCCAAATCAGATAGTACCTATGCATCACTTATCTCTACAGACTTTTTAGGTAGCAAAAAAGTAAGGCTGGTTTTTGGCAATTCTACTGAATTCTATAACGATGGCGATACAATTGCCACTTACTTTAAAAAGGATTTGACCGAACAATTGGGAGCCCAGATTGACCCGATCATGAAAGGAGTGAATACCATGATTCCATCCTTAGATACCACTATCGGTGGCATTAAGTACCTTTTTAACGAGAATAATCCGAAAGGCATTTATGTAACCTTGGATGGCGTTAATGCGGCCATTGCAAAAATTAATGTTATTCTGGCTCAGAATCAGGAGAGCCTAAAGTTAACCTTGGCTAATCTGGAAAGCATTAGCAAGAACATTGAAAAGAGTAATGGGCAGATTACCAATATTCTTAAAAATGCGGAAAGCTTCACTGACTCTCTTCAAAAAGCAAATATTAAGCAGACAGTAGAGAATCTTAACAACACGATTACTCAAATTAACGGAGTTCTTAAAGATGTAAACCAGGGGAAAGGAACCTTGGGAAAAGTTGTTAAGAGTGATGAACTCTACACCAAAGTTGATTCTGCTGTGGGCAATCTCAATACTTTATTGAAAGATGTAAAGGCCCGTCCCTATCGATATATTACCATCAATGTGTTAGGTTCCAAAAAAGCGGAAGAGCGCAGAGAGAAAAAGTTTAATGAAAGCGGTAAATAGTACGCTCTTTATTCTCTCCTGTATTCTTACAATAGAAAGTCATTTCCATTCTTTTGCCATTTTTGTGCTGTGACAACTTCAAAACTTATTACTACATTATTCTTATTTTTTCTACTTCTTCCAATCCGTACACTACAAGCCCAGGAGCAGAAAGAGGTGGAAATTTTGAATGCCGATTACCTGAAAATGGGTGAAGTAGATGGAAAAAAATATACCAGTTTAGTAGGTAATGTACAATTACAGCAGGATGAAATAATGATGTGGTGCGACAGCGCCCGGCTTGATAAAGAAACCAATTCAGTTGATGCTTACGGACACGTACATATTCAACAAGATACCATTAACGCATATTCCAATGTGTTACACCATGACGGGAATAAAAAGTTTTCAACTCTTAGTGGCAATGCAATTCTTACCAGCGGTAGCATGAAGCTGTTTACCGATATTTTGTATTATGATGTCAAGAACAAACAAAGTTATTATCTGAACGGAGGTAGAATATATAAAGACTCCACCATTATCACCAGTCGAAAAGGATATTACTACAACCAGACTCAAGAAATTTACTTCAACCAAGATGTAGTAATTGTAGATCCTAATTATCGGTTAAACTCTGATACCCTTCGTTATAATACTGAAACTAAGATCTCTACATTTTACGGCAATACCCAAATATTCAACAGCTCCAGCCAAATTTATTGCAACAACGGATGGTATAATAGCAGTAAAGATATCTCATCGTTTGGCAAAAATACACTGGTAATAAATCCACCACAACGTTTAGCAGCTGATAGTTTATACTACGAGCGATACAGAGGATATGGTAAAGTGATCGGTGATTTTCAATGGACCGATTCCAGCATGCAGGTAGATATGCTGGGTAGATTTGCGGAGTACTTTGATACCAGGCAATATATCATGGCTACCCAAAAACCGTTGATGATTTACAAGATGGACAAAGACTCTCTATTTCTGACAGCCGACACTTTGAAAAGCATAAATAAATCTGAGCTCGATACGGTTAAAAACTTCTTTGCTTATCACAGAGTACGAATGTTTATGAAAGAAATGCAGGGAGTTTGCGACTCATTATATTATTCCTTTGAAGACTCTACATTCAGAATGTACTATAATCCTGTTATCTGGACCAATAACATACAGATGAGTGGAGATACAATATTTTTAAAAACAAAGGATAAAAAAGCTGATAAGCTAAGTATTTATAAAGCAGGTTTCATTATCTCTCCATCGGGTAAAAAATACTTTGACCAGATAAAAGGCATCAATATGTTCGGTTACTTTAAAGACAATGAACTGGATCATTTGGATGTAAAAGGCAATGCTGAGAGTATTTACTTTGGAAAAGATGATAAAGAAAAATACTTAGGTAACAATAAAGCAATTTCTACTGACATTACCATTTGCTTTAAAGAGAAAAAAATTGACAAAATTGTTTTCATACAAAAACCTGAGGCGGTTTTTACTCCAATGAAAATGCTTACTAAAGAACAAATGGAATTGAAAGATTTTAAATGGCAAATTGAACGTAAGCCTAAATCCAGAGAAGAACTACGTGACTAATGATTATTCTTTGCTGTGTAAAAGAGTGGCTTTTCAGAGTTGGGATAATCAGCATAACTTATCATAGAATCACCTCTGTTAAAATCGACCCAAAACGCATCTTTAGCTACATCAATCAAAACAGTAGCCACTAGTTTTTGACTTAGCGAATCCCCTCTGAATGTAGCCACAACGATATCATTCAATGTGTCAGCCATGATTAAGTTGGGATAAGTTGTATGGGCCATAAAAAATTCAAAATCTCCTTTTAGCAAATTAGCCATCCTCCTTTCAACTACATGGTTGGTAAGGAAGCCCACATCTTCGGGCATGCGATGGTTATAATCCAGCAAGAAATGTAATTCTCCCTTTGCAGGTTTATCCCGAAATGTAGTTTCTAGAGTGTTACCAGGTCTATAACAAGAAGATAAAATTGAAATCAATAAAAGATACACCTTATTCATAAGGATGAACATAAAAAGTTAAAACAGTTTCAAAAAGTAGGCAATGCACATTAATTGTTCCTAAACAAATGATTTATTTCAATGAGACAAAATAGTTTTAGCGATATATTCGCACCATTATTTTTATAACGCTTTAAATAGTAGTAATATGAGAAAAATGGTTTACAGTTTACTTGTTGCGGTTACCTTGATACTGGCAACTAATTCAGCCAATGCGCAGGCTTGGGAAAAAAGTTCAAAAGTTCTTAGCCTCGGGTTTGGGGCATCTCAGTTTTTTCACATAGACAAAGATGCCAGTTCGTATTATGGTCGATTTTACAACCCTGTAACAGGGCAGTTAAATTTTCAGGGAGAATTTGGAGTACACGATTACGTAGGAGTAGGTTTTATTACAGGAGTTGGCGGTAGGGCAGGCTACTCCAGAGGTTATATAGGATTATGGGGCTATGGCTATTCTTATGGTTACAATGGAGAAGTGAACATGCCTATCGGAGCTTTAGCAAACTTTCATTTCTACCAACTAATAGCGGATAAGACTGGTAAAGATATTCATGCCGACAAATTGGATATTTATGCCGGTGTAAGTGTTGGTAGTGGCTTCGCAGCAACATTTTACACGAACGAAACTCACATTTTCCCCATTGCCTGGGGTGGTGCACATGCAGGTGCCCGTTATTACTTCACTGATAAGTTTGGTGTAAATTTGGAAGTAGGCTACCCTAAGTTAGTAAATGGTGGTATGGTTTTCAAACTCTAACAACGTATTTATCATTTTGAAAAATACCACCTTCATTGAGGTGGTATTTTTTTTACAGTTGACCATATTTCTTTACACTGTAGGAAATGATTAGTTGAAAAAAAAATTACCGATGAAGTGCCTTGTATTTACTTCGTATCGGGTTAAAAAATACTAACACCCGGTACTTACAAAATATTAAGAAACATGAATGCGTTATTTTAGCGTACCCTTAAAAATTAGACCATGAAAAATAAATTCTTCAGGCCTATAGCTGTTTCTTTGATAGCCACTGCCTTCTCAATACAAACGCAGGCACAATATAAGTTTTCGGAAATGACTGAAAATAATTGTATTGACCCAGTAATATGCCATCTGGATAGCATGTCTTATTCTCTTTTTACCCGAGACAAATATTTTGTTACTGATGAGCAGTTGCTCAATAGCATTAACATGCCCTATGACTTTATTCCGAAATATACAGAGGCTGAAGTTCGGGAAAAAATGAAACTGATTCCGTCAATTGTTCCAATGACATACAATGGACAAGTGAAATCATTCATTGATTTGTTTGCCTATCGCAGAAGAGGCTTGATGGCTCGCTGTCTGGCAAACTCGCAGATTTATTTTCCAGTTTTTGAAGAAGTACTGGATCGTAAGGGACTGCCCTTAGAGTTTAAATATCTGCCAATTGTAGAATCAGCGTTTAACCCAATAGCTGTTTCACGTGCCGGAGCTACAGGTTTATGGCAGTTAATGTTTGGTACCGGACAAATGATGGGACTTGACATCAATTCATATATTGACGAAAGACGAGACCCGGTTAAGGCGACAGAAGCTGCTGCCGACTATCTGAAAAAACTTTATGACATTTATGGTGACTGGCACTTAGTGTTAGCCGCCTATAACTCCGGTCCGGGGAATGTAAATAAAGCCATAGCGCGCGCAGGTGGTGTGAAGAACTTTTGGGCTATTATGAATTACCTGCCTTCCGAAACCCGTAGCTATGTTCCTACTTATATTGCAGCTGTTTATGTAATGCATCAATATGAGGACTATAAACTTGTTTCGGCAGAACCTAAGAGAGACTTATATGCTGTTGATACCGTATTAATTACCTCTAAGGTTAGTCTGAAGCATATTGCCAATATGTTGACTATTTCCGAAGATGAATTGCAGTTTCTGAATCCATCCATTAAAACGGGTGTTATACCTTACACCCAAAATGGATTTCCATTGAATTTACCGGTTAGCTATTTCGCGTTGTTTGAGGCTAGAAAAGATGAGATAATGGAAGATTCATCACAAATGATATTTGCCGCTGAGCCAGTTGCCTTAGCCGCTCCCAAAACGTTATACCACAAAGTAAAAAAGAATGAAACCATCGGCAAAATTGCAGCTAAATATAACGTATCAGTGGCTAGTATCAAGAAATGGAATCGCTTAAAGAGTTCTACCCTTCAATATGGCCAAAAGTTGAAACTGGTTATCACACCACCGGCACCTCCGGTTTCTTCTAATTACGAGCAAGCTTTTGCTAATAAGATAATAGAGAAACCCAAAGCAGATACCCTTAAAATTGAGGAGATGAATATCGCTACTAACGTGGACAGTGCCAGTGATTCCCTCTCCGTAGCAAAAGAAGTAACTGAGATTAAGCTGAATAAGGATTGCAACTGTATTTATCATGTAGTACAGGCTGGAGACACACTTTGGAACATTGCTCAACGCTATCAAGGGTTAAGTATAGATAAGTTGAAAGCCGACAATAAAAGCATCAAAGATCGCCCAATTAAAGTAGGTGACATTTTGAAGATACTTCTGTAATAATCAAATCAGAAATAAAAAAAGCGCCAACTATTGGCGCTTTTTTTATTTCTGAGACTGGTGAACCTATTCAACTTTCCCGATAAACGAAGATTGATACTTCTCCCAAGTATTATTCTTGTAACTGTTAGTAGCTACAAAATTCAGAACTGTTTCAAACATTTTAGGGTCCTGATACCCTGGAACTGGAAAAATCAATTCTAAAGATTCATCCAGATAAACTGATGTAGGATAACTCATTTGTCCGTTCAATATTTCCGCAGCCAATTCATTATAGCCACGTGTACCTTGAGACACGTATTTGTATTCTTTCCCATTCAACTTTAGCAATTCTCTGGTTTCTGCATCAAACTTAATAGCATAAAAATTAGAGTTTACATATTTTACAATCTCAGGATTAGTGAAGGTAGTAGCATCCATCCGCTTACACCAGCCACACCAGTCGGTATAAACATCTACAAACACCTTGCGCTTTTCTTTCTTCTGAGCATCCTGTACTTCCTTCCATGTCATCCATTTAATACCACCCGACTCGGCAGAGGGTTTATGAATAAAAGAGAAGGCGATAAAAGCCAACAATACAGGAACAACAATCAGTAGTTTTTTCATGGTCATTTTTTGTAAAGATAAATACTCAAATATGCGGCCAATTACTCTCAGGTTTGTATAACCCCAACATTGAAAGGTTTGGTTATAGGAGCCTGATTAGCTGCTTCAATACCCATAGATATAACTTTACGGGTATCAAGAGGGTCAATAATTCCATCGGTCCACAAACGAGCTGCGGCATATTTAGGATCCAGTGTTTTAACGTATCTATCCTTTATTTTATCCAGCAAATTTTTCTCATCATCCGGATGAATTTCCTGACCTTTTGCCTTCAATGCGGCCACCTCAATCTGCAACATTACTTTGGCAGCCTGATCACCTCCCATCACGGCTATACGCGAAGTAGGCCAGGCATAAATCAGGCGTGGGTCATATGCCTTACCACACATGGCATAGTTACCTGCCCCATACGAATTGCCTATTACAATAGTAAACTTAGGCACTACCGAATTGGATACAGCACTCACCATTTTGGCTCCATCCTTAATAATGCCTCCATGCTCGCTTCTGGAGCCCACCATAAATCCGGTAACATCTTGTAAAAACACCAGCGGTATTTTCTTCTGATTACAGTTCATGATAAAGCGTGCTGCTTTGTCTGCACTATCAGAATAGATAACACCGCCAAACTGCATTTCGCCCTTTTTACTTTTTACCACCTTGCGCTGATTGGCTACAATTCCTACAGCCCACCCATCTATACGTGCATAACCGCAAATAATAGATTTACCATAATCTTCCTTGTACTGCTCAATTTCAGAATTATCTACCAATCGCTTAATAACTTCCAGCATATCATACTGGCTAGTGATAGTCTCTGGAATCAACCCATAGATTTCCTGCTCATCTAGGGCAGGTTTGGCAGGAGTTGCGCGGTCAAAGCCTGCATTTTGCGGTTTACCGAATTTGTCAACCAGATTACGGATTGTTTTTAAACATTCCGTATCGTCTTTCATTTTGTAATCGGTAACACCCGATATCTCACTATGAGTTACTGCACCGCCTAATGTTTCATTATCCACTTCTTCACCAATGGCCGATTTAACCAAATAGCTGCCAGCCAAGAAAACAGAACCTGTTCCTTCTACAATCAGGGCCTCATCACTTAAAATGGGAAGATATGCCCCACCTGCTACACAACTACCCATAATAGCCGATATCTGCGGAATACCCATAGAACTCATCACTGAATTGTTTCTGAAAATACGACCAAAGTTTTCCTTATCAGGGAATATTTCATCCTGCATGGGAAGGTAAGCCCCGGCACTATCTACCAGATAAATAATAGGCAAATGGTTCTCCATCGAAATTTCCTGAGCTCGTAAATTCTTTTTTCCAGTAATTGGAAACCATGCACCAGCCTTTACAGTTGCATCGTTGGCAACCACCATGCATAACCTACCTTTTATATAACCCATAACAACCACCACACCGCCAGACGGGCATCCTCCTTGCTCTTCATACATTCCATACCCGGCAAACTCACCTATTTCTATCACCGGCTTGCCTTTATCCAAAAGCATTTCAATTCTCTCGCGGGCTGTTAACTTCCCTTTGGCCTTATGCTTCTCAATTGATTTTTTCCCTCCGCCTGACTTAATCTGGTCCGCCAACCGTTTCAGGTCGCTGATTACCAATTTCATGGCGTCTTCATTTTTGTTGAATTCTAGGTTGGTATTACTTGCCATAAAGAATGCTGCAATTTTGATTGGCGAAGCTATCAATTTTCATTAATCGGTACCATGGTTCTGAAAGTATGATTAGTGAATGAATTGAACATATATTTTTACTAGGTGGTTTGAATAATCAATAACTCTTTTACATTTGCCGTGGGGCGAGCCTCATACGATCAGCTCCTGTTTAATCCTCCAGGGCGGAAACGCAGCAAAGGCAGACGGTTGTAGCGGTGCGATATGAGTAACTTGCCCTATTTTTTTACTTCCTTTCTACTCTTTCAATCATCCACATGTTGTTTATTAATAGTGAACCAAATTTATTCACCTGCACTGATATTCGCTTGCAAAACTCTACTGAACATTCAACCTAACCAACACCACCCCTATGAAATTTTTTATCGACACTGCAAATCTGGAACACATTAAAGAAGCTGAAGCACTGGGTATTCTGGATGGAGTTACCACCAATCCTTCTCTGATGGCCAAAGAAGGTATTAAAGGGCAAAACAATATTCTGAAGCATTACGTAACCATCTGTGAAATGGTCAATGGCCCGGTTAGTGCAGAGGTCATTTCAACAGACTTTGAAGGGATAGTTCGCGAAGGCATGAACCTGGCAGCTTTGCATCCTAACATCGTGGTCAAAGTACCTATGATTAAAGATGGTATAAAAGCCATCAAGTATTTTACCGACAACGGAATTAAAACTAACTGCACCCTAGTGTTCAGTGCAGCGCAGGCAATTTTAGCGGCTAAAGCCGGTGCTACCATGGTATCACCATTCATTGGTCGTATTGATGATAGCAACTGGGATGGGGTTCAACTGATTGAGCAGATTGTACACATATACGGAACTTATGGTTTTGAAACGGAGGTATTAGCGGCCTCTATCCGATCATCACTGCACATTGTAAAGTGTGCCGAAGCCGGAGCAGATATTGCTACCTGCCCGTTATCTTCTATTCTCGGCCTTTTCAAACATCCGCTAACCGACTTAGGCTTAGAGCAGTTTCTGGCTGACTATAAAAAGGTGAACGGATAATATTTTTTATATAACATTGTTCTCTGCCTTGTAAAACATGAACCATGAAAACTAAACTTCTTCAAACTTTCAATAACTGGAACCCTGAAATTGAACTAACCGTCAAAGTTAAGTTTATACAACGCGGAACCAATCATCCGCTAACTGGTAGCGAATATACTGCCCGCCTGTACGACCGTGATATTTTCAGTGATGATGATTATATAGGCCATGCTGATCTTAACGAACATGGCGAGGCTCATATTCATTTCTTCCCGACAGATATAACTAATCATGACTTGGGTTTTGAAACCTTCCCCGATTTATACATTCTGCTTTTTAAAGGAGACGTAGTACACTTTCAAACTAAAGTGTGGGACAATGTAGACTTTGACAAAATCGGCCACCTGGATATGAAAGAAGGTGAAGTAGTAGATTTCGGAACCTTTCTGGTTGATTAAAAAATTACTTCTCTACTTGCTTAAATGCCTGCGGGAGATAGCGTATGATATCGCCCGAATTCATAGCCGTTTGACCCAAATGCTCAGCGGCTAAATCGCCCGCTAAACCGTGTATATAAACACCCAACAAAGCAGCTTGCAATACTGAATAATGCTGAGCCCTTAAAGAGGCAATTACACCTGTTAATACATCTCCACTCCCCCCTTTAGCCATACCTGCATTTCCAGTACTATTGAAGTATAGATGACCATCGGATGTGCTGATAGATGTGTGAGCACCCTTTAATACCACAATCAATCTATGTTCTTTCGAAAATTGCAATTGCAGATTCAGCTTTTCTTCATCCGTACTCCATTCACCGGCCAGCCGCTTAAACTCACCGGGGTGTGGAGTTAAGATAGTATCTACGGGTAGCTGCTTCAGTAACTTTCTATCTGAAGAAATAATATTCAGTGCATCCGCATCTAAAAGCAGGGGTTGTTGGCAGTTTTTAAGTAAGGATTGTAGCCAAGCATGAGTATTTGTGGATGTACCTATTCCTGGGCCTGCGGCAATCGAAGTGTAAGCAGCCAACGAAGTAAAATTATCCCGTACAAAATCTTCTGTGGTTTCCACCATAGCTTCTGGATTAGTGGTTTGCATAATGGAATACCCCTCATCAGGCACCAAGGCACTGACTAAACCGGCACCACTACGCACAGCGGCTTTAACCGCCAACACTGCCGCTCCCATTTTACCCGACCCACCAGCTGCTACCAGCACATGACCATAGGTACCTTTGTGGGAGAATTTAGTTCGGCTCTTATAAAATGTATTAATCATTGAAGAAGTGATGTAATGATATTTCCCGTTTAGGTACTCCGCATAGCCAGTATGCAAACCAATATCCAGCACACGGAATTGCGGCACATATCGCCCGTTAGCCGAATACATGAACGACATTTTAGGTGCATGAAAAGTATAAGTCATGGTCGACTCTACAATCACGTCAGCTGCTTCATTGGGATGGTCGCAAAACAGACCGCTGGGGATATCTACGGAAAATACTTTAGCACCCGAAGCATTAATAGCGCAAATAACAGAGGCTGCCAAGCCCTCAACAGGTCGCAAAAGTCCGGTGCCGAAAATGGCATCTATCACCGTTGCTGAGACGTCAATAGTTGGTATCTGATGTTCAGTTTCAATTCGGTGAATACCCGAGAGATTTTCTAGACGTGACTGATTCAGCAGAAAATCGGCAGTAGGGTTAGGAGTATGCTGAACAACATTTACCTGCACATGTAGGTAACCTGCTTCAATCAACATACGGGCAATAGCCAATCCATCGCCTCCATTATTACCTTGCCCGCAAAATATCTGTATAACACAATTCAGTTTAACCTGCCGGGCAAACGCAGTAAAAAACTTATTGGCCGCCCGTTCCATCAAGTCAACAGAGGCTATGGGTTCGTGCTCTATTGTGTAACGATCTAATTGGCGTATCTGCTCAGCGGTAAGAATGTTCATGTACCGAAAATAATCAAGGGGAATGGAACGTGTGATGATCTTAGTCAAACACTCTTACTCCCCTTAATACTCAGATCAAGAGATAGTTCATTTCGCGTTTTAGTTGGCTTCTATTCCAGCGGATGCTTACATTAAGTTATCGGTACGGTTCAAAGGTTGCACCTGAAACAAATGTGAAAAAGTACTGGAAGTCAATAGCATCAAAAGTATTGTTGAAAACCGGGGAGGTAGTGCAGTCTTTACGCCAGAAATAGTAGGCTGTCTTCCTCTCATAATCAAGAAAATAGACATACCTGTCATCCGGCATATCATTTTTTACCGCTACGGCATCTATATCCTTCCACACTATACTGCCAGCATTAGGGGTCAGCGTATTTAAACTTTGATACGACACCTCGTGCAGTCCTACATCTGGTCTTACATAGATAAGCGCACGGGTAGAATCAAAATCATAGAAGGTATAAACCGAGGTAATAGCACCTACTGTGCTATTGTATTCATAACTATAAAAGCTACCGTCAATTACTCCGGGGACCATCCACGAAGATGGCATCAGAGGAAACAATAAACTTAAATCCTGATAAGCAGTGAAGCGTGGTACGGAATCTCTATGAGTCTCAGTTGGAGAGTAATACATTCGGCTATTAGTTCTATCCACCAGAAAGTTTCTGCCAATAAAATACCCATCAGTAATTTCAGTGGGCAACTGCTGCGCATCTGGGGTGTATCTGTACTCTCGATATTCGTAAGTTACATAATCTCCCATATCGAATACATCTGTTTTACGTTCAGGAGTTGCCTCATAAAAATGCAGAGCATCTTTAGTGTAGGTAATCATTCGGGGTTTGTGTGTAAGTACTACAGGGACATCCGGTGCCTTATCTTTTTTGCAAGATGTGACAAAGAAAAACAGAATATAAACAAATATCAGCCTTTTCATTTTGTAAGAATTTATAGAGTAAGAGATATTTTAAAACTTGAAGTTGTAACCTGACTATCGCTGAAAGAACCAGTAATAACACCACCAGATGCAGCAAAATTATTGACGGTTGATTTCAGCTTAACAATTCCCCCTGGAAACGCGTTAGCATCAGCAGCACTTATAGTCATGGTTGTAGAAAAAGGAATACTACGTTGTGCTCGGGCGTACCAGATGATGGGAGCAATAACCGATACAGAATAATAATCACGCTGATTGAGCAGTTCCCCATTATGTTCAAGCGAATAAGTGATTTTTGAAGAAGCTGTACCGCCACCTAAAACTGCAAAGGAGATACAATCAAGAAACGAATAATTAAATTTAGAAGTAGCTGTAACATATTTATAAATACCTGAAGGTATATGGATAGTTTGAGTATGGTTGGCGTCTATTCCACAGCCCGCTGCAGTAGCTGCAGCAAGATGAGTGGTATTACCAAATACATTTACTAATATACTATTAGAAGAAAAACCTCCACATGCATCATCATGCCAATTTAAGCCCCAGTTAATGAAGCTCATAATGGTATCATCTGCAAAAGATGGAATAACAGTATTAGCTTCATCGGATTGGTTGATAAGCAAAGTACCAAACTCCCCCACAATAAAAGGGATATCATTGCCCAAGAGTAAACGATACTTATTCTCAATGTCAGTAACATTTATACCGGTATTGTTCCAGGTAGTTTTTACTTGCTGGTAATATGATTGATCAAAATCCTGAATCAGGGCTTCTCGGGTAGCAGAATCGGTGGCACCTATGATGAGTGAAACATCGCTCTCCATCTGCGCCATCAATCCCGGATAATCTTGTTCCAGCCTGGTTAGAAACACTGTACGTTCTGTACTAAACGCCTGGTATATCTGTGCAGACTTAGTAGAGTCTAAAGTTAATAACTGAACGGATTGTATCTTCCTGTTTAATACCCCATAGTTTCGTGCCGTTTCTTTTTTACACGATTGCATGATTAACGCTAGCATTAGTATGATTGCTGTCTTTTTCATTTTTTCTATTTTAATCCAATAAGGAAATTTGATTTTTTACCAAGGCATAGCTGAATCTTGTTTCTGTTCCTGCAATACCCGCAGAGGTATGGTTCATTCTTGAGAATAAATTGAACCCATATACACCGGTGACCAGTTTAGATCCGTCAGCATTGCCGTACGACAAATACTGAAAATTATCAGCTGGACCAAAAAAGTATGTATACTCTTGCTCAGCATACCAGATAATAGGAGCTATCGCCATTACCTTGTGCAATTCACGAGTACGTAACGGTACATTATCTCGAGTAATTTCCATAGATAATGAGCTTTCCGCATAGGCTCCTCCCAATGCAAATGCCAGGGCATATACACGTATACCCCTCACATTGGCTTTCATGTTTACGTAAGTTTTAAAATTATCCGGAATTGTAATTGAATCCCCTAAAGTTGAACTAACAGCACAACCACCCGCAATGGCCGCACGATACTGCCCCCAAACCGAACTACATGTCCGATAAATATTGCCAAGCGCTATTGCTCCGCACGAAGACGATTCATCTTGATAATTGTGGTCGCAACCCGCAAAGGAGTAATTGTCCGGAAAATCAGGCCCAGGTCCATCTAAAGGAGTTGACACCCCTAATATTAGCTGTCCAAACTCTCCTATGTTGAAGGAGTTATGTCCTAATAGCAATTCATATTTACTACGCAAAGAAGCCGTATCATAACTCATCCGGCTCCATACATCAGCTACTATGGTATGATAGTAATTATTGTAGCTGTCCAACATGGTTAACTGGGTAGCGGAATCCGGCTCGGCTATTATTTCACTGGCATCGATATTCATGTTAGTCAGCATCCCTGGATAATACATCTCCATAGTATCGGCAAACTGGTTCCGTTCTGTTTGTGTGGCGTTATAAACTTGCTGCGCCAATGTCGGAGTAAGCAAGTTTATAACTACATCTTTGTTGTAACGTTCCGAAGTAGAGTAATCGGTTTTAGTATTTTCCTTTTTGCAGCCAGTAGCCAGCACAGCTGCTGCCACGGTAATGAATAGGGTTAGTTTGTTCATGATTGATTATTTGTTTGCGAATAAACAGCTGGGCAGTTATGCTATCAATTTCAAATGCCTTGTTATCTTAGCAAGCTAGCTATGCATTCATTCACAATTGACTGATTATCAATTATTAAAACAATTCAATCATGAACCATTTACACCATCTTCTACATAGCCTTTCTGCTCATGAAGTAGCATACCTTAATAAAAGTGCACAGACCAGCGAAAAAGGCCGCCCCAAATATCTGAATGTAATGGAAGCCATCCGTAAACAGCCGAAGTATGATGAGGTTGCTTTGCTCAAACAATTCAGAAGAGAAAAGTTTGTGAAACAGTTTTCAGTGATGAAACATTATCTGCACCATTCCATTATGAACGGACTGGCTGCCCGCCATATAGCGGATAGCGAAGAATTCCGGCTAACCAGGCAGATTACTCAAATAAAAATACTATTGAATAAAGGGCTTTATGAACTGGCTGAAGACATATTACAACCTGCCCTAGAAGAATCCAGAACAGCCGAAGCTTTTATAGAGTGGCTTGATTTACTAGCCTTACAGCGATACCTAATCGTTAATCATTTTTTGACACACCAAAAAATTTCTCTTAAGCAAAATACAGAAGAGACTGAGCAAGTGATGTTACTCTACAGTAACTTTCTAAAGTATCAGGAAATAAACAGTGAGCAATCCCGCATGTCAGACAGGAGTTTTCATATCCGCAATGAAGATTACCTGAAAGAACATGAAATGATAATGAAACATCCTTTAATAGCTGATGAAACCAAGGCACTAACTCAAAGAGCATTGTTTGAGCTATTCATGACTCGATTACTTTACTATAATATTACCGACCAGCGTGAAGCATTTTTTCAATGTGCCAATCAGGCATTTCAACAGGCCCATGCATGTATTTGGCTGATAAAATTTGATAAACTGCGTCTGCTTTCGGTATATCCACAACTGATGCATGCAGCTTATCTTAATGGTAAGTGGCAAGTACTGGAGGAAACTCTTGAACTGTTAAAAAAGTTTACACCTGGCAGTCAGATTCAGGAAATGGCTGCCTTTACTTATCACATTTCCTTTTCACTAGTGCTTTTACAGGCTACCGGACGCCAGACTGAGTTGATGAAGACCATTACTAATGCCTACGGAAAAGTAAAACACTTTGGCAACAAGCTGAGATTTGATGCTCGAAGTCAGATTATTATCAGCTGCATGAGTGGGACATTGGAATCGGGACACTATGAGCAAGCTATAGACTGGGCTTTGCTGTTTAATGAGTTTGATCAGGGTGAAAGGTTGGATGCACGACTCATAGTAGATATGATGGAACTGATAGCTCATAATGAATTGGGCCAACTACTGCTGGTGAGTAATCTTTCACAGGCTATATACCAGCGTGCGCTTAGGTGGGGCGAGAAGGGTAAGTTTGAAGATACCTTTATTCGATTTTTCAAAAAAATTACATCTATTGTTGAACCCGATGAGTTATCCCGACTTTACCGGAAAACTTTAGATGATCTGAAAGAAATACTAGAAGGTGATATTGTCTCTCAAAACAGAACCATCTTCCCTATTTTTGAAACTTACGTACAGAGTCGCATCCAAGGTGTTTCCTACCATCAATATCTGATACAGTCCCAAAGTCAATCACACTAATATTTTCAGCAACTTATGATATGATTCACAACATCCCTAAAATAACATAGTTGGTAAAGGTGGTGGGTCAGAAAGAACTTGGTATAAAGGTTGCCGACTGCATCCTCTAAACATTTTTCATCGCCTGCTTGGCGACTACATGCGCATTGGCCATTAAGGAAAAGGTAAGTCCCTTGCCCGGCAGATAATTAATACCCGAGCCATCCGCAATATAAACGCTTCGAGTTTCACCTAAAAGGCCAGTGGGCAAAATTCTAAACCGCTCATTACTATTGCTAAAAGGTAGAGTGCCTGCGTAGTGTATACCAGCTCCATTGCCCGGGTTTATTTTTTTTAATACGAAGCAATTTAGTCGGGCAAAAGCAGAGGCAAAAAGCTTCTCGGTTTTGGCTACCCGTAGGTTTTCCGACTCGTTCAGCACATACTGCACATGCATCTTATCACCTGTTACCGAAGAAGGATCAGGAAGCATAGTCAGGTGTTTATGTGGTCCTGCCTGCTCAGGGTGAAACAAACCGATAATGGCAAAAGCGGGCATCATGTATTGTAAAAAGCTATATCCGGCCTTAATACCCAACGGGGTTTCCTTCAGAATGTGAAAAGCCATCATAGAACGGTAACTGTATACCGATCCCATAGCTACATCCATCTGATTTCCATTAGGGTCGTGAAACATAGAAAGCTGGGCAAAACCTATTTTATACTGATCAGTATCCTTACCCAGTAAGTAGGGTTGCAAAGCTGGTAGATAACTGTAAGGGTTAGATATAACGGGCAACTTTTGACCCAATGCTTGAAACGAACGAAGGACTATGCGGGCAGTGCCAAGGCAACCGGCAGCCAGAATCAGTTTTCGGCAATGAAAAAAGATGGTTTCGTTGGTATCAATAGTTCTGCATTCTACTACGGTATGATCTGTATTTTCTTCAAAGCGAAGCGCTACTAAACCTGCGCGGTAGGTAAAATTGTCTTTGCTTTTGAGATATTCAATGGTAAAACCGGGGCGATAGGCGCTGCGGTCTTTATCGCAATAAAAGTCGAGGTCTTTGTAAGGATATTTTTTACGATTGCCCTTATCCTGCGTGAGCAGAGCCAGCGAAGGGCGCCCCATATAAAAGCCTTGTTTGTTGAGAGATTGTTTGCGTTTAGAATAATTCTGTAAAAGATTCTTTCCAATAGAATCCATTTCTATGGAAGGCATCAAATCTTTCAGGCGACCCGAAGTGTAATCGGCAGTATCATCGACAGTACCACTGATGCCAATTCGGCTGCCCACTTCTTCGTAAGCGTCTTTCATTTCTGCAACATTCAAACCGGTCGCTTTCAACTCAGTGTCACTGAACATACAACAGCCCAAGCCCCAGCCATTGCCCAGTCCACCCAAAGCGAGTGATTCCAGCGGAAAAAAAGTATCACTAACTAATGGTAGCCATCGGCTAACCTGTTCAATCATAAACTTTCTGGGTGGAGTAAGGTGTTCACCGGTATTTATCTTACCAAAAGGTATTCCTTCCAGATTTTCGCCAATAAAATACTCATATTGATGTCGTTCTGTTTTTTTTATAGAAAGAAAATCCAGGTCTGGTATTTTGTGCTGATATATATTATCGGTCATCCCTCCATCCAGCATCAGTACCTGACAATTATTATCTACCAGAGTTTGTGCTGCATTGGCACCCGCACAACCCGAACCAACCACTATGTAATCAACTATCTGCATCAAAAAGCCAGCATTAAAAGTTTACCAGCCAAAGCCTGAACCAGTTGCCTCATTCCTTTCCAGCCTAAAACAGGCAAATACCAAATAGAGTATTGTTTGGGGCAAAAAAAATCATAATAAAGCGGATTAGTCTCTAAAATAGCAAAAGCGATGACCATTCGCTTACGAAGAATATGATTGGGATGAAACATACCCACAGCAGCATCTATGAATCTAACCGAACTTGGATGATTAATCATGAAAAGTAACAGATGCTGCTCAGTGGGAGATAAATCGGCTTTGTGTTGAAGGATGGCCTTTTCAAAAAGCGCCAAAGAGTGCTCATCGGCTTGCCGCCCTACCAGATACTGACAATAAATATCCATCTCGTGCCGGGCACTAAAGTCTTTGCTCATGTTGATTTATCTTTCTTTTCAACTTTTTGTTTCAACAAGGCCAGTTCCTGAGCCAAGGTTTTATTCTGGTATTGAAGTTTAGAAACGGTAAGTGATAAATGCAACAGATAAACCAGAACGGCAAATATGGCTCCTGCAAACAACAGGTTAAGCGGAGCAAAAACACCAAATGCTTGAGCCAAAATTTCGAGCGCATTTCGCCAGATAGAAAGTATGATTAAAACGAAGGTGCTAAGTATCCAGATAAAGGCATACTCTTCGCGCAGCTTACCTTTCTTGATTTGCTGAAATACATAGCCCAGAAAAAGCAAGCTGAATATAATGGCTACCAGTTGAATGCGATCCATGGTTACTTTCTTAAGTAGGTAAAAATAATAGCAATGGTTACCTTAAACATATAATACACCGCTCCAAATCCCTGAATAGAGGACTGCCCTCCCATCCGTTCCTCCATTAATACGGGGACTTCGCCAAACTTCAATCCGTTGCGTTTGTATATAATCAAAGCTTCCGGTTCAGGATATTCATCGGGGTAATAAGCATACAGTAACTTCATAGTTTTACGGTTCATCATCCGCATACCCGATGTGGAATCTGTAACGGTTTCACCAATCATCAGTTTAAGCAGCCATTGAAAATACTGTATTCCGCTTCTGCGTAATATAGTTGACTGAAAACCCTCCTTATCAATAAACCGGGAACCAATCACAACATCCCAACCTCTCTTCTCCATCTCGGTCTGCAACATGGGAATATATTTGGGAGGATGCTGCCCATCACCATCAATCTGTATGGCGTAATCAAAGTCATTATCAAATGCATATTTAATACCTGTTTGCACCGCACCGCCAATACCCAAATTGATTGGCAGGTTCAACGCTACACAGTTTAATGTGGCCAGTATATCTTTAGTTTTATCACGTGAGCAATCGTTTACGACTACGGGAGTTAGTATTACCGCATCACTCTGTACGGCATTGACCAAAGCAACCACAGAAGCTATGCTTTCCTGTTCGTTAAACGCGGGAATTACTACCGCTATGCGTAAAGACTCACTCATACTTATCGCGCTAAAAATAGAATTACTTTCTTTGTTTTAAAACCAGCATGTTATGCGCATTGGCATCACCGGTTCTTCAGGGTTTATCGGGAGTGAACTGGTAAAGTATTTTTCGGGCAAAGGGCATCAAGTATTAATGCTGCAAAGAAAACCACCAAGGGTGCTATTCCCCAACTGCGAGTATATGCCCTACGACATATCTGAAGCTGCTCTACCTCAATTGATTAATCTGGATGTGTTAATACACACGGCCTATATGCCAAATACCAAGCAGAATAATTCATCTGAACATAACATTAAGTCTACCCTTGCATTGGCTGAAGTTTGCAAGAAGATAAATACTCAGTTTATTTTCCTTTCCTCCATGTCGGCTCACGCTGCAGCTGAATCTGAATACGGATGGCACAAATTCCAATTGGAGCAACAGTTAGATACCTCCCATTGTTTAATTCTGAAGCTAGGATTGGTAATTGGAGAGCAGGGGTTATTCAGTCGCATTCGTAATACAGTGAAAAAATCGGCTGTTATTCCACTGATTGGAGGAGGCTCTCAGCCGATGCAAACCATTTATATAGGAGATGCTGTTAAGGCCATTGAGCTTGGTGTAGAGAAGAGAAAAACCGGCATTTATCATCTGGCAACTGAAAATGTGTACTCCATGAAGGAGTTGTTTATCCAGATAGCTCAAAGTATTCATAAAAGACCTTTATTTATACCCATTCCTTTTTTGTTAGCAGAAGTAGGTATTGACCTGATAGAAACACTCCGATTGCCTATCCCTGTATCGAAAGAAAATTTATACGGATTGAGACAACTTAGAACATTCAATACCTCTCTTGATTTGGAAAGGTTTGGCATCAGATTAAACAGCCTGGAAGATAGTATCCGTTTGCTGAAAGAAAATCACATATCGTAATTCAACACAATGCCATTGCTCTTGGGATGCGCCTGACAAGTGAGCACATATCCTTTTGCAATCTCTGCATCTGTCAAGCTTTCGCGGTCATCCATTTCCACCTTTCCCGAAACTAATTTAGCACGACAAGTACAGCAGGCCGCCACCATACAGCTATACGGAGGGTCATAACCGGCATCTAATGCTGCTTCCAGAATAGTTTCCTTTTCACTTACCTCAAACTCTCGGGTATTTCCGTCATAAATGATAGTTACTTTTGTTTTGCCTGTAAATGGAGTTTCATTAGCAACTGCAGTGCCCACATCGGCTGCTTTCTTGTCTTCATCTGCCTTGGCTGTAAAGTATTCAATATGCACCTTCTCCTTCGGCATTTGAAGCACAGTTAAAGCCTCCTCAACGCCTTTCATCATAGGGGTAGGGCCACAAATGAAAAACTCGGCATTCTGAAAATTGAAATTCGTGTTTTCACGAAGTAATTGTGGCACCAGGTCTTTAGTGATAAATCCGGTGTATCCGCTCCAACCAGCTTCTGGTGCATCCAGTATATGAACTACTTTCAGCCTGTCAGCATACTGCGAACTCAATTCATCCAGCTTATCTTTAAAAATAATGCTGGCAGTATTACGATTTCCATAAAACAAAGTAACCCGACTTAAAGGTTCTTTGACCAAAACCGATTTAAGAATTGAAATGACAGGGGTAATACCAGAACCGCCTCCAATCAAAATATAGTGCTTCTGATTACTTTCTTTCAAAACCGGATAAAAATTACCCATCGGCTCCATAACTTCTACGTCAACTCCCTGTTTAAAATTATCATTAATAAAGTTCGAACCTTTACCGCCTAGCACCCGCTTAACAGCAATTGTTATCGGTTCATTCGTATAGGGGGAGCTGCAAAACGAATAAGAACGATTGATTGTTTCTCCGTTCACATTCAAGCGAAGAGTAGCGTATTGCCCAGGTTGATAATCAAAAGAAGATTTCAACTCGTCCGGTATTTTAAAAGATACAGAAACTGCCTCTTCAATTTCGTTTTTTACAGCACTAACTTTTAGGGTATGGAATCTGGACATATTTTATGGATTTGGTAGGTCGTAAAATCGGATTGCAAACATAAAAAAAGAGGCGAATGACAAATGTGTTAGTCTGTCATCCGCCTCTTTAGTATCAAATAATCTGTCTAGCAAAAATGTTCGAATATCTTTTTCAGGTGTGCCGTAATGGTTTCGGCACTGTTGCCTTCAATTTGATGACGCTCGATAAAATGAACCAGCTTACCTTCTTTAAATAAAGCCATTGATGGTGAAGATGGTGGGTAAGGCAAGGTATATTCGCGGGCTTTATTTACCGCATCCTTATCTACTCCTGCAAATACACTTACCAGTTTGTTCGGCAGTTTTGCTGCCTCTTTAACTGCAGCTTTGATAGCCGGTCTGGCTGCACCAGCCGCACAACCGCAAACAGAGTTAAACACTAAAAAAACAGTCCCCTGAGTTTGAGTCAGAGCAATGTCTACATCGGCTGGTGCAAGAAGATCTTCAAAACCAACCGAAGTAAGGTCAGCTTTCATCGGGGCTACTAATTCCTGAGGATACATAGTTTATTGATTTATGGTTTAAATAATTGTTTTCTTTTTTTACATAAAGCCCAACTCTAACTTAGCTTCTTCACTCATCATCTCCTGATTCCATGCGGGTTCAAACACCAGCTCAATAGTTACCTCGTTTACCCCACTCACCGAACGCACTTTCTGCTCCACGTCTCCCGGTAAGGTTCCTGCCACAGGGCAGTTTGGTGAGGTAAGGGTCATAACTACCTCCACATTATAATCCGGAAATACATTGATTTCGTAAATGAGGCCTAAATCGTAAATATTTACAGGGATTTCAGGGTCAAAAACGGTCTTCAAAACGTCAATGATCGCATTTTTAATCTGTTCCTGAGTTACTGTTTCGCTTAACACGGTGCAAATTTAGACGAATTCTAAACATAGCGAAATCTCTAAAAGTTTAATGTTTATATTCTTTTCTTACTGTCTACTGCTCAATACTTTAAGATTAGGTGTAACAAAATGTTAATGACCTGCGTATATCATACAAGCTAAGTACTGTTGAAGGCGGTGCTTGGTGGTAAAACAAAAAATTGGAACCGGCATGAAAAAATTTACACGTGCCTTTTTGTTAGTATCTGTCTTAACTGGGTTACAAATTGCGGCAACAGCAGCAATTACAGTAACACAAACACATACGGATGTAACATGTAAAGGCTTAAGCAATGGAAGCATCAATATTACTGCCACAGGTGGAAACGCGCCATACACATATTTATGGAATGGTGGAGCAACTACCGAAGACCGCTCCGGACTTTCATCAGGAGCCTATTCCGTTACAGTAACAGATAACGTAGGTGCCACCGGCACTTTGAGCATCAGCATTATCGAGCCAGCAACTATTTCTACATCGAAAGCCATTACGAATGTAGCCTGCGGTGGTGGAAACACTGGAGCTATCAACTTAACCGTAAGCGGTGGAACCCCTGGATATACATTTTTATGGAGTGACTTTGTAACAACTGAAGACAGGACCAATCTGACCGCAGCAGTTTACTATCTAACTATTACAGATAATAACGGATGTATAAAAATTGACTCTGCTAACGTAACTCAGCCGCCAGGTGTTGTATTATCTAAGACTACAACAAATGTAACTTGCGGAAGCGGAGCAAACGGAGCCATCAATCTGACAGCCCAATTTGGCAATCCAGGATATACCTACTTGTGGAATGACGGGGTTACCACAGAAGACAGAACCGGGATTGCTGCCGGAACCTACTCGGTGACTGTAACAGATGCTATCGGATGTTCGGCCTCCACAACTGCAACTGTTTCCCAATCGGGTGCAGGAATGGCAGTAAATACTACCAACGCACAGCCATCTTGCAATGGTGGGTCAAACGGAACTATCAATATTTCATCAGTAATAGGAAGCATTGGCCCATACAGCTACCATTGGAATGACGGAATTAATACACAGAATAGAACAGGATTGATTAGCGGATTATATACAGTTACTGCAACATCATCAACAGGGTGTACAGCTTCTGCGTCAGTTAATCTAGGCCAGCCATCCGTATTAGGTGTGACCTTAACTCCTATTTCCGTTACCTGCTTTGGTAGTAACAACGGGGCCATCAATACGAGTCCATCAGGAGGAACGGCACCTTATACATACAATTGGGGTGGCGGAGTTTTCACTCAAAACAGAACGGGACTAAGCACCGGAACTTATAGTGTTACTGTTACCGATTTCAAGGGATGCACAGTAACCGCAAGCACGTTCGTACCGGAACCTTTGGCATTAGTCGCCAGCCCGGTAGCTTCACCGTTGGCATGCACAGGCGGTCCAACAGGTTCCGTAACTACTTCAGTTGGAGGAGGAACGGCTCCATACAGCTATTGGTGGGGTGGCGGTATTACTACGCCAAATAGAACAAATGTAAATGCCGGAACCTATACAGTTACAGTAACCGATGCTAATGGGTGCACTGCCACAGCAACAGGTACAGTCGCGGCTTACACGCCTATTACATTAACAACAGTTGCAACAAACGTTGCCTGTTTCGGTGCTACTACAGGTTCAATCAACCTAACTCCCAGCAATGGATGGTCGCCATACACATATACTTGGAGTAATGGTTCAAACATAGAAGATATTTCTGGCCTAGCCGCAGGAAGTTATACGGTAACAGTAATGGATAATCATGCCTGCACAGCAAGTAAGGCAACCAGTATTACTCAACCTGCATTTGGCATGAATATAAATGCCGTGGTAGTTAACCCAAGCTGCAATGGTGGCACTAACGGAACGATTAATATAACCGCCAGTAATGGAAATTCACCCTATAGCTATAATTGGGGTGGAGGTATCACTACACAAAACAGAACCGGATTGACCGCTGGAAGTTATACTCTGACTGTTAGTGATAACACCGGCTGCACAACCAGCAGCACTTCGTTACTTACACAACCTTCTGCTGTTTCAGTTTCACCGAACATTACAGATGCCAATTGTTATGGTGCCAGTACCGGGGTTGTTAACCTATTGGTAAGCGGAGGAACTTCACCCTATAGTTATAACTGGGGTGGAGGTATCACTACTCAAAATAGAACGGGATTAGCAGCTGGAACTTATAACGTAACCGTAACCGATAACCATTCCTGCAGCACCAGCGCATCTTCTGTAGTAGGCGAGGCTACGCAAGTAATCATATCTCCTTCTGTAACCAATGTTAGCTGCTTTGGCTTAAACAATGGAAGTATTACTCTTGGCCTAAGTGGAGGAACTTCACCTTACACGTTTAACTGGGGGGGAGGTGTTACAAGCCAAAACAGATCCTCTCTTGCAGCGGGAAGTTATACGGTAACAGTTATGGATAATGCAGGTTGTAACTACACCTCTTCATCAACCATCACTCAGCCTGCCGTATTCACTGTATCATCCTCGGTAACTGGAGTAAGCTGTAGTGGGGGAAATAATGGAAGTATCACAGTAACAACCGCTGGAGGTTCAGCTCCGGCTTCATTTAACTGGGGTAGTGGTATAACTACACAAAACAGAACAGGATTATCTGCCGGAACTTACACAGTTACTGCGACTGACATTTCGGGATGCACTGCCACTAATACAGCTACTATTTCTCAGCCAACTCCGCTAAACATTAGTGCCGCTGTTGCGTCTGTTTCGTGCAATGGCGGAAATAACGGAAGCATTACTGAAACGGTAACAGGTGCCACTTGGCCATATTCTTTCAATTGGGGTGGAGGAGTAACTACTCAAAACAGAACCGGATTAACAGCTGGCACTTATACAGTGACCGTGACTGACAATGCAGGATGCACAGCATCCAACGTAACATCCGTATCAGAACCAAGTGCAATTTCTGCGGTGCCTTTTATCACAGCTGTAACATGCAATGGAGGCAGCAATGGTACAGTTAGCTTAGCTGTAAACGGAGGTAACTCTCCTTATTCTTATAACTGGGGTGGTGGTATTACAAGCCAAAACAGGACATCGCTGATTGCTGGCACTTACCAGGTAACAATCACGGACAATTCGTCATGCACGGCTAGCGCATCAGTAGTTGTTAATCAGGCAAACGCTATCAGCATTACGTCAGTTGCTACTGATGCAAGCTGTAATGGAGGAAACAATGGCGCTATCAATTTAACTGTAAACGGAGGAACTGCTCCATATACATACAATTGGGGAGGTGGTATTACCACTCAAAACAGAACAAACCTTGTTTCCGGTTTATATACTGTTACTGTTACTGATAATGCTACTTGCACTAGCTTAAATTCAACCACTGTAAATCAGGCATCTGCTATCGCTGTATCTTCAACAACAACCAATGTAGCATGCAACGGAGGCAACAATGGATCCATTAACTTAACTATTAGTGGAGGTATTTCACCATATACCTTCAACTGGGGTGGTGGCATTACTACCCAGAACAGAACTAACCTTACCGCTGGATCATACACAGTTACAATAACAGATAATGCATTATGCACAACAACTCATTCTGCAAACGTATCTCAGTCCACGACCATTACAGTAAATGCAACAGTAACCAATGCTACTTGTAATGGAGGAAACAATGGCTCCATCACAACTACCGTGAGCGGAGGGACTGCACCTTATTCTTTCAACTGGGGAAGTGGTATTACAACACAAAACAGAACTAATCTGATTGCGAATAACTATACCGTAACTGTAACCGATAATTCCGGATGCAGCAGTAGTAGCATTTCCACTGTAACAGAACCTTCAGCCATTACAATTTCACCTATTGTTACCAACGTAGCTTGCGCGGGAGGAAATACAGGTGCAATAAACATCAGTGTTACAGGAGGAACTTCTCCTTATACATTTAACTGGGGAGGTGGCATTACTACACAAAACCGAATCAATGTTGCAGCTGGCAGCTACACAGTTAGTGTAAATGACAATGCCGGATGCTCCGCAACCAACACATCAATCATTAATCAGAATGTGTCGCTAACCATTACAGCCACTTCCACTAACGTAAGCTGTAACGGATTAGCAGATGGGGCAATCAATATCACATCTAATGGAGGTACAGCACCCTATACATATAACTGGGGCGGTGGTATCACCAGCCAAAACAGAACAGGTCTGTCAGCTGCTACTTATATAGTAACTGTAACTGATAACGCTGGATGTTCAGGAGCCAATACTACTACAATTACCCAGCCAGCTCCATTAACAGCAATCGCTTCTATAACGAACGTATCATGTGCATCTGGTAACAACGGAGCTATCAACATCTCTGTATCAGGAGGAACCTCTCCATTCACATTTAACTGGGTAGGAGGTATCACTATCCAGAACAGAACCGGTCTTACTCAAGGAACCTACATCGTTAGCGTAACTGACAATAACTCTTGCACTACATCTGTGAGTGCCAATGTAAGTGAACCATCTGCAGTTTCAGCTACAATGGCTGTTACTTCGGTTGCTTGCTTCGGCCAATCTACAGGAGCAATTAACGTAACAGCTAACGGTGGCAATGGTTCATATTCTTACAATTGGGGTGGTGGTATAGCTACCCAAAACCGTACAAACCTTTCAGCAGGCAACTATGCTGTAACTATTACCGATGCAAATGGTTGTTCATCTTCTGTATCTGCATCCATTACACAAGGAACTCAAATTACCACGTCTTCAACAGCTATCAATGCAACCTGCTTTGGTTCATCGAATGGAAGTATTGATTTATCAGTAGTTGGTGGAACAGGAACCTACACATACGCCTGGTCTAACGGTGCTATTTCGCAAGATATTTCATCATTATCAGCTAATACATACAACGTTACGGTTCTGGATGTTTTAGGCTGCAGCGCAACTTCCAGTATCATTATTTCACAAGCCGGGCCTATTATTCTTTCTTCTACAAAGACCAATGTAACCTGCAACGGAGGAAATACGGGTGCAATTGACCTTACTGTGACCGGAGGAAATAGTCCATTCAACTTCAACTGGAGCACAGGTGCAACTACTGAAGATATTTCAAATGTAGTTGCAGGAAACTATTCGGTGGTTGTAGTAGACAACAACTCATGCAGTGCATCTTCATCCATCAGTATATCTCAGCCTGCCGTGTTTACAGCTACAACTAACCATACTAATATTACATGTTCTGGTTCAAATAACGGTATCATCAATGTGGTTTTAACAGGGGGAACTTCACCATTTACCTACTCATGGGCTGATGGAGGAACAGTTCAAAACAGAACCGGGTTATCTTCTGGCAGCTATTCCGTTACCGTTCAAGATGTAAACTGGTGCAGCAGTTCAGCTACAGCAATTATTACGGAACCAAGTACCTTAGCAGTTACCACAACTAAAACTGACATTGTTTGCAATGGTGCCGCGTCCGGAGCCATAGACCTAACTGTAACGGGTGGAACACCAGGATACTTGTATGTTTGGAGTAATGGTTCCGTTAATGAAGATCTATCTTCTGTAACAGCAGGCACCTACTCAGTAACCGTTAGAGATGCCAATAACTGCAGTTTGGCTGCTTCAGCAAACATCACCCAGCCAACGGCTTTAAGTGTGGCGGTAAATCTTCAAAATGTAAAATGCTTTGGTGGTAACAATGGATCTATAACCGCCAATGCAAACGGTGGCAATGGTGGCTACATCTACAACTGGAGCAATGGAGCCAACACAGCTGCTATCACCGGTTTATCTATGGGCAACTACACTTTGTCTCTACAAGATGCAATGAATTGCGCTACAACTTTAACGCTTCATGTAGGTCAACCAACTGCAATCACGCTAACCGAAACGCATACACATGTTAGCTGTAACGGTGGTACAAACGGCTCAGTGAACCTGAGTGTTTCAGGTGGCTCGCCAGGATATACCTATTTATGGAACAATGCCACTACCCAGCAGGATCTAACGAATGTACTGGCCAATCCGTACACGGTAATTGTAACGGATGCTAATAATTGCACAGCCAGTTTAATGGCAACAGTTAATGAACCTGCTGCAGTCACACTATCTGCAACAGCTTCCAACATCAGTTGCAACGGCTCTTTAAATGGAGCAGTAAATGTGACTGCCGGAGGAGGAACTACTCCATACAATTTCAACTGGAGCAATGGAGCTACCACTCAAAACCTCACAGGTATCGCAGCCGGCAACTATGTGGTGACTGTAAGTGACTTAAACAATTGTACAACTTCTGCATCAACGTCAGTTACACAACCATCAGCTATCACAATATCGCTTACTAAAACTGACATCAGTTGTTTTGGAGCAGCCAATGGTACAATTACAACCACCGTAAGTGGAGGAAACTCAGGATATAGTTTCAACTGGAGCCATGGCCCAACATCACAAAACCTAAATGCTTTATCTGCAGGTTCGTATACATTGACCGTTACCGATGCTTCTAACTGTTCAGTATCCGGTATAGAAACAGTTAGCCAACCAACTCAAATTATTCTGTCAGAAACTCATACTGATGTATCATGTAATAATGGAAGTAATGGAAGCATTTCGATTACAGCAAACGGAGGTAGTTCAGGATTCAGTTATTTGTGGAACAATACAGCCACTACCTCTTCCATCAACAATTTAACTGCAAACGCATACAGTGTTACCGTAACTGATGTATCTCTTTGCACAGCTAGTTCAAGTGTTATTGTATCTCAACCAAGCGCATTGAGCATTAGTGAAACACATACTCCGTTCGCATGTTCAAACAGTGCAGGATCTATCAATGTAACAGTATCTGGAGGAACCTTTCCGTATACATATTTGTGGACTGGAGGAACAACCAACGAAGATGCAACCAATCTTCCTTCTGGAAATTACTCGGTAACTGCAACTGATGCAAATTCATGCAGTGTTTCAACCAGCGCAATAATTACTGCAGTTGCACCTCTAAACACATCGTTTACCAAAACCGATGTGACTTGCAACGGGGGAAACAACGGCCAGATAGATTTATCTGTATCCGGAGGAAGTTCACCATACTCTTTTACCTGGACAAACGGAGCAACCACAGAAGATCTGAATAACACACTTGCTGGAAATTACATTGTAACTGTGACCGATAATAACCAATGTTCAACTACAACAATGGTTCCGATAGCACAGCCATCAGCCATTCAGGTGAATCACACAATTAACCATGTAAGTTGTTTTGGTGGAAATAACGGAGCTGTAAATATTACAGTAACAGGAGGAAATGCACCGTACAACTTTAACTGGAACACGACTTCTTCCTCACAAAATATCAATTCATTATCAGCAGGAAGTTATGCATTAACCGTTACCGACATCAGTAGCTGCAGTATGACTGTGCCCGTAATTGCAGTAACTGAGCCGGCAGCATTAACTCTTTCATCTATAGTAACCAGTGTTGCTTGTGTGGGTCATACTGATGGAGCAGTAGCTATACAGGTAAATGGAGGAATACCTCCTTACAGCTATAGTTGGGATAATTCTAACAGCCATGCCTCTACTATCAATAATCTAACTGCCGGAAACTACAAGGTAACTGTAACAGACAATAACGGATGTCAGGCAAACCACTCTGATGATGTATTCATGACTCCAGCCTTGGCTATAACATACAATTTGCAAAACACCTCATGTCCGCAAATAGAGAACGGCATGATTGACTTAACTGTAACCGGAGGTACTCCGGGCATATCATTCGATTGGAGTAATGGGGAAACAACTGAAGACCTGTCGAATCTTGCCCAGGGCGCTTACTCTGTGAATGTACTGGATTCCAGAGGATGTGCTACACAAGCTAACTTCAACATAGGTTATGACTACATACTTCAAGTTGATGCCACACCATCTACTTCAATCAACTTGGGTGAGACTATCCAGTTAACGGCTACCACAAATGTAGACCATGCGAATGCATATAGCTGGGGTCCGGCATACAATGTTACCTGTTCCACTTGTGCCTCTACAGAAGCTGCTCCTACATTCAATACACACTATACTGTATCAGTTATAGATGCGAACGGATGTAAGGCAACAGACACATTGACCGTAGAAGTAAACTCAGTAACTGACATTTATGTTCCTAATGCATTTACGCCAAACGGAGATGGCAACAATGATTTTATGCAGATATATGGAGATATAAACACGATTGCTTTCCTTGACTTTAGTGTATTCAATCGTTGGGGCGAAAAAGTTTTCGAAACCAGCAACCATAATTTTACATGGGATGGAACCTACAAAGGGGAAGTAGTTCCACAAGGAGCATACATCTACACCATGAAAGTAGTTTTCATCAACGGATATTCACGTAACGATATGAAAGGTTCCCTGACTATTATCCGATAAAAGATTTTCATCCGGTTTTCCTTCAGCTAAAAGCAGTTCTCACGAGCTGCTTTTTTGCTTTCTGATAGTTTCCCTTAGGGTAAAAACGGTATCACTTTGGCAGACTTTGCAGAATATCCTGCATTGAGATACTTAAATGAGTTTGCGAGAAAATACATTTCCCTTTATAAATGATTAACACCTGAGGGGACTCATGTGCTATCTGATATCTATCTGCAATAGTATTAGAAATACTGCGATAGACTATAAGGTCTAAATAATACGGAACTAACAGACTATCATCTTCAATCTTCCAGGTTCTTTCAATCCTGCTTTTGGCAGTATCACTTATACTGCAACGAGTGCTATGTTTAAATATCATGACTCCTTTTGCATTAGTAATCTGATCTATTTCTTCAAGTTGCTGCAAGTCGATAAGTTTTTTCCAGTTCATCTGACAATGATACATTTTCTGATTAAAGATTTCCTGCATCGTTTGAAACAGACCAATATTAAAACAGGGGAAAACTCATTCACCAAACGTATGCAATGCTTAACTTACAGTTCGAACGATCTTAATCTGGTCGTTGGTAAACCCAAATTACCTTCTTACAATTTTTTCACAAAGCATTTAGTGCTCATTCAATTTTATTTTACACATTCGCACTCGTTTTCAATTTAATCAAACATCAAAGCAAAATCTCGCCAATGAAGATTTTATCGGGAATAGAAAAATCTGTTCCTATTTTGAAGGTAAACACCGCAATCAAAAGTTCCATTTTGAGAGGTGATGCAATTACCATTGATGTGCATTCCATCCAGTTCAGCCTCTGTACCCCTTTTTTCCTTCGCAATTGATACAATCTGATTTGTAGACCGATTTTTAAGTCGGCTATCGTTGTCAGTATTCGACAAAAAGTCAAGTCGAACATAGTGGCATTTTAGATTGTATTATTCAAATTCAAATTTTTACTTGATAATGGGTGATAAGTTTATGATTACTGTTGCGGATGAGCAACATGTAAGATATGCAGAGATCATTTGTGCCGAAATGGAATCTTCCGCCAAGGCCAGAGGGACGGGTATTGCTAAAAGGACACCGGAGTATGTTTCGGAGAAAATGTGCGAAGGGAAGGCTGTAATTGCGCTCACAACTCATGGTGATTGGGCCGGCTTTTGTTATATCGAATCGTGGGGGCACGGTAAGTATGTAGCCAACTCAGGACTAATTGTAGCACCGGCACATAGAAGAAGCGGATTGGCGAAAGAAATCAAACAGGTTATTTTTCAACTGTCTCGCACCAAATACCCTGACTCAAAACTATTTGGATTAACTACCGGTTTAGCTGTGATGAAAATCAACTCGGATCTTGGTTACGAACCAGTAACATATTCTGAACTGACCGATGACGAAGCATTCTGGAAAGGTTGTCAAAGCTGCATCAACTTTGAAATACTACAGAGCAAACAACGAAAAAACTGCCTTTGCACAGCCATGCTTTATGACCCCGCAGAGAAAGCCAAGGAAGTAAAGCATGCGGCCGTAGCTAAACAACCAAAAATCAAAAAACTCAAACATCTATTAGGTGAAGTATTCTCCATTCTATTTTAAACACCATGATCATGACAGACAAACGGAAAGTAGTTCTTGCTTTTAGTGGCGGACTTGACACCACTTATTGTGCCTTATTTCTTAAAAACGAACTGAACTATGAAGTCCATGCTATTACCATCAATACAGGCGGATTTTCGGAAGAGGAAATTGCTCGTATTGAAGCACACGCTTATGCATTGGGTGTTAAATCCTTTAGATGTGTGGATGCCCGAAATGATTATTACCGAGATGTAATTAAGTATCTAGTATTCGGAAATGTGTTGAAGAACGATACATATCCTCTTTCGGTAAGTGCAGAACGCATTGTTCAGGCTATTACCACTGCAAAGTTTGCGAGAGAAATTGGAGCTACAGCTGTGGCACATGGCAGTACCGGTGCAGGTAATGACCAGGTTCGTTTCGACATGGTATTTCAGATTATTGCTCCCTCATTGCAGGTTATTACACCCATTCGCGACCTGAAACTTTCTCGAGAAGCTGAGATTGAATACCTGAAGCAAAATAAGGTGCAGATGAACTATGAGAAGGCTGCATATAGCATTAATAAAGGCATTTGGGGAACTTCGGTTGGTGGGCGCGAAACACTTACATCGATTGGGTCGCTACCTGAAAGTGCATATCCGACACAACTGAACACAACAGAGCAAAGCAAGGTAACTCTTGTATTTGAGCAAGGTGAGTTAAAAGGAATAAACAATGAAATGTTTCCTAATCCGGTGGATGCTATATTGAAATTGCATGAACTTGCTTCGCCTTATGCCATTGGCCGCGATATTCATGTAGGTGATACCATTATCGGTATTAAAGGCCGTGTTGGATTTGAAGCTGCGGCTCCGCTTATCATTATTAAAGCTCACCATCTGCTGGAAAAACATACACTAACTAAGTGGCAGCTTTTCTGGAAAGACCAGATGGCAACTTGGTATGGCAATTGGCTGCACGAAGGGCAATACTTTGACCCCGTAATGCGCGATATTGAAGTATTTCTTACATCTACTCAAAAAATTGTTTCAGGTAAGGTGTTTGTGAACCTCCTACCCTATCGTTTTGAGTTGACCGGCATCGAGAGTAAACATGACTTGATGAGCGAAAAATTTGGCAGTTATGGCGAAATGAATAAAGGATGGAGTGGCGATGACGTAAAAGGGTTTACCAAAATATTCGGCAACCAAACGGGCATCTATTTTCAAGTGAACCAACTCAACAAACAGTTCTATGAACAGGATTAAGGCAGGAATAGTTGGCGCTGCCGGATACGCGGGTGGCGAATTGTTGAGACTATTGCTGCTACACCCTTTAGTTGAGGTAGTTTTTGCACAAAGCAATAGTAAAACAGACAAACCCGTACACTCTATTCACACCGACCTACTGGGAGAAACTGACTTGTTTTTTTCTCCCACTCACCATACGGATATAGATGTTTTGTTTTTGTGTGGTGGACATGATGCGGCAAAAAAGTTTTTGAGTGAAAATGAATTGCCTTCACAATTAGTGATAATAGATTTAAGTCAAGACTTTCGTCATCGTGCCGGGAATAGTTTTAGAGAGAGAAATTTTGTGTACGGGCTGTCGGAATTAAATCGTGAGAAAATTAAAATCTCAAACAGTATTGCTAACCCCGGCTGTTTTGCTACCTGTATTGAGTTAGCCTTGCTACCATTAGCTGCCGCAAATAAAATAAATGAAGATGTGCACATCAACGCTACTACGGGCAGCACTGGTGCCGGTCAATCTTTAAGCGAAACTTCTCACTTTAGTTGGCGCAGCAACAATCTTTCTGTTTACAAAGCATTCGAACATCAACATTTAAAAGAAATCACCGAATCAGTTCAGCAGTTACAGAATAACTTCAATGCCCATATAAATTTCATTCCTCAACGTGGTAGTTTTACTCGCGGTATCTTTGCGTCATGTTATACTAAATGTAGTTTGTCGCAAGAAGAAGTGATTCACTTATATTCCGACTATTACGTTTCTCATCCGTTTGTTTCCATCAGTGATAACCCGGTTGACATAAAAATGGTGGTGAACACCAATCGTTGTTTTTTGAATATAGAAAAGCAGGGAGAATACGTATTCATTACATCGGTTATCGATAATCTTCTGAAAGGCGCATCCGGTCAGGCAGTACAAAACATGAACCTCATTTTCGGTCTTGATGAAAAAACCGGATTACAATTAAAACCATCTGCATTCTAACATGAAGCTATTCGATGTATACCCACTTCTTAATATAACACCCATTAGAGGAGAAGGCATGTTTCTTTTCGATGAACATGGCAACCGATATATGGACTTATATGGTGGCCATGCGGTTATATCCATAGGGCACGGTCACCCACATTATATCAAAACTATCAATCAGCAACTAGAACAACTAGGCTTCTACAGCAACTCAGTAAAAATTCCAATTCAGAATGAACTAGCCGATAAGTTAAGTGGAATATGTGGCTATCCCGACTACTCTCTTTTTCTCTGTAACTCTGGTGCTGAAGCAAATGAAAATGCACTGAAACTTGCCTCTTTCAAAAATGGCAAAAAGAAAATTATCGCATTCAGTAAATCGTTTCATGGCAGAACATCACTTACCGTAGCTGCTACGGATGACAAATCGATTCAAGCAAACGTAAATGCAAATGATGATATTCTGATTTTGCCTTTTAATGATACAACGGCATTAGAGGGTGCATTTAGTGATGAAATTTGTGCGGTTATAATAGAGGGCATTCAAGGCGTAGGTGGGGTAAATATTCCTGACGTTTCTTTCCTAGAACGTTTACGGGAGTTATGCGATAAGCACAACGCTTCACTTATTCTCGATGAAATACAATCCGGTTATGGCAGAAGCGGTTTTTTCTTTGCTCATCAGTATGCCGGTATAAAGGCCGATTTAGTTACAGTAGCCAAAGGTATGGGCAACGGATTTCCTATTGGTGCGGTTTTAATCAGCCCGAAGTTTGAAGCTAAACATGGTTTACTGGGCACAACGTTTGGGGGCAATTATCTGGCCTGCGCTGCAGCCCTTGCTGTGCTTGATATTATAGCACTGGAAAACCTGATAGAGAATGCCAGAAATATTGGAGGGTACCTGATTGAGGAACTAAGGGGCTTTAAGCAACTGAAGGAAGTTCGTGGCATGGGCTTAATGATTGGTATTGAAATGTACGAACCTATTGCTGCTTTGCGAAACAAATTGATTGACGAGCACCGTGTTTTTACGGGTACATCATCTAATAAGAATACGATTCGCATTCTGCCTCCGCTTTGTATTTCCAAATCGGATGCCGATTATTTTTTAGAAGCACTCTCTTCAACCATTAACAACTAACCAATATGAAACAGTTTACTTCGGTGGCCGATGCAGGTAATGTTTCTGAACTGATTCATGAAGCGCTTACCATAAAAAGAAACATGCAGGCAAATGCTGATTTAGGAAATGGGAAAACATTGGCGTTGCTATTTCTCAATCCGAGCTTACGCACGCGTATGAGCACTCAAAAAGCTGCATACAACTTAGGCATGAACGTGATGGTAATTAACCTGGATAAAGATAGCTGGCAGATAGAGTTTGAGGACGGAGCTATAATGAACAGCACAAAAAGTGAGCATATTAAAGAGGCTGCAGGTGTGGTATCGCAATACTGCGATATTATTGGAGTACGTTGCTTCCCTGGCTTAGTAAACCGTGATAAAGATTACAACGAAGAAATACTCAAAAACTTTCTGAAATACTGCAACAGACCTTTAATCAGTCTTGAGTCAGGCACACGTCATCCGTTGCAAAGTTTTGCTGATGTGATTACAATTGCAGAAACCAAACGGAAAGAAAAACCTAAAGTGGTGCTTACCTGGGCACCTCATGTTAAGGCTTTGCCCCAGGCTGTTCCTAATTCGTTTACCGAATGGGCCGTGGCTTCGGGTACCGAAGTAATAATCACCCACCCCGAAGGTTATGAGCTGGATAAACAGTTTACTAAAGGTGCAAACATCGAATACAATCAGGATAAAGCATTAAAAGATGCGGACTACGTTTATGTAAAAAACTGGTCTTCATTTACTGATTATGGAGCAATGCCTGAAGTAAAAGATAACTGGCTCCTGACATTGGATAAATTGAAATTGACGAATAACGCTAAAATCATGCACTGTCTTCCTGTTCGCAGAAATGTTGAGTTAACTGATGAAATTTTGGATAGCGCAAGTAGTCTGGTACAGCACCAAGCCGGTAATCGTATAATAGCTGCGCAAACTATTCTCAAAAAAATACTGGAGAGTAATTTATAATGGAAAAGTTAATCATCATAAAAATAGGTAGCAACATCATTGACGATAGCGAAGCACTCAATACTTTCCTAATTGACTTTGCAGCTATTACTTCGCCAAAAATTCTAATCCATGGCGGTGGTAAACTGGCCACGCAACTAAGCGCAAAATTGGGCATTGAAACCAAAATGATAGAGGGTCGGAGGGTTACCGATGAAGAAACAGTGAAGGTAGTTACCATGACTTATGCCGGTTGGGTGAATAAGACAATTGTAGCTTCGCTCCAGTCAAAAAAGTGTAATGCTCTTGGTTTATGCGGTGCTGATGCCAGTCTTATTCCAGCAATAAAACGCCCGGCTAAGGATATTGATTACGGTTGGGTGGGCGATATTGATAAAGTAAAAGTCAATACCGCTTTTCTTAATACCGTTCTTAATATGGGCATTGCACCGGTAATAGCACCAATCTCTTCCAATACGGATGGACACTTACTCAACATCAATGCAGATACCGTTGCCAAAACTGTGGCAGAGGCAATGAGTTTGTATTACCTGGTAAAGCTTGTTTACTGTTTCGACAAAAACGGATTGTTGCTTAATGTAAACGATGATAGCTCTGTAATAAACGAGATTGATTTCAACCTTGCTGAAAAACTAAAAAAAGAAGGTTTTATCAACGAGGGCATGGTTCCCAAAATAGATAACGCGTTAGAAGCAGTTGCGAATGGCGTAACGAATGTAGTTATCGGCCATGCCAAAAGCATTCTTCAAATGACTAATGGCGAAAAAGGATTTGGCACAATTATAAAAGCGTGAAACAGTTAACGGAACTTCTACAACGACTCATTTCTATTCCGTCTTTTAGTAAAGAAGAAAGCGCTACGGCTGATTTGATTTCTTCTTTTCTTGAAGCAAGAGGTTGTTATATTTTCAGAAAGGGAAACAATGTTTGGTTGAAGAATAGATATTATGATGGAAGCAAGCCAACACTCTTGCTCAATTCTCATCACGACACTGTAAAACCGAATAGCGCATACACGCGTAATCCGTTTCAAGCATTGATTGAAGATGATAAACTATACGGTCTTGGCAGTAATGATGCCGGTGCTTCGCTGGTAACTTTGCTTGCCGCATTTTTAAATTTCAATGAACGAAACGATTTGCCCTTCAATCTCATTTATGCAGCTACTGCCGAAGAGGAAATTTCCGGCAAAGCGGGATTGGAAAGTATACTTGCCGATTTGGGCAAGGTGCATCTGGCAATAGTTGGCGAACCAACCTTACTAAAAATGGCGGTTGCCGAACGCGGCTTGCTTGTGCTCGATTGCCAAGCAAAGGGCAAAGCTGGTCATGCAGCACGCAATGAAGGGGTAAACGCTATTTATGAAGCCATGCGGGATATAGAATGGTTCAGAACCTATCGGTTTGAAAAAAATTCCGAATGGCTTGGGCCGGTGAGTATGAATGTAACGGTTATTAATGCCGGCACTGGACATAATCAAGTACCTGCTGATTGCAGTTTTGTGGTGGATGTTCGTTTAAATGAATGCTACACCCACCAAGAAATACTAGCCATCATCCGGCAACACGTAAACTGCGAAGTGAAAGAACGCAGCACACGTATCAAACCTTCATCTATCGAAACAGATCACCCATTGGTCTTAGCTGCCAAGCAACTGAACATCGAGTTGTACGGCTCGCCTACTACTTCTGATATGGCTTTGATGCCTTGGAAGGCCGTAAAAATTGGCCCCGGTGATTCGGCCCGTTCGCATAGTGCCGATGAGTTTATCTACCTCCATGAACTGGAAGAAGGTATTCGTACATACATTGAACTGATTGAACAATACTCTCAACAAACTAAAACCACAAGTGCATGAAACTCTGGCAGAAAGAAGGATATACGCAAGATGCAAAAGCATTGGCAACCGAACAATTCACGGTAGGCAATGACCGGATGCTGGATATGCGATTGGCTGAATTCGATGTCATCGGTTCGCTGGCTCATGCTGCTATGCTCAAGCAAATAGGCGTTATATCAGAACAGGAATCTCTTGCTATCAAAGGAGGTCTCGAAACTATTCTGGTCGAAATTAAAGAAGGTAAATTCTTTATTGAAGAACATGTAGAGGATATCCATTCACAAGTTGAAAAAACTCTTACTGACAGAATTGGCGATGCAGGTAAAAAACTCCACACCGGTCGTTCGCGAAATGACCAGGTGCTGCTCGATATCAAACTCTATCTCAAACACGAGCTCAAACAAATTTCTTCTCTTGTGCTTCAATTGTTTAATCGCTTACAAAGTTTGAGTGAACAGCATAAAAACGACCTGCTGCCAGGATACACCCATTTTCAGTTAGCTATGCCATCCTCCTTCGGTTTATGGTTCGGTGCTTATGCCGAAAGTTTAGTAGATGATATGGAATTTCTCTCAGTAGCTTACAAAATTGCTGATAAAAACCCGCTTGGTTCTGGTGCAGGCTATGGTTCTGCCTTTCCGCTGAATAGAACGTTTACCACTGAACTCCTTGGCTTTTCAGAAATGAATTACAACTCCGTGTATGCACAAATGACACGTGGCAAAGCCGAAAAAGCCACACTTACAGCTATTGCATCTATTGCCTCTACTCTTTCAAAGTTTGCGTACGATGTTTGTTTATATATGAACCAACAGTTTTCTTTTATCTCCTTTCCTGAATCCCTGACCACCGGCTCCAGTATTATGCCTCATAAGAAGAATCCTGATGTATTCGAACTTATCCGGGCTAAATGTAACCGCCTGCAGGCCGCTCCTAACGAAATGTCTTTGCTATGTAATAATCTCCCATCCGGCTATCACCGCGACATGCAACTCACCAAAGATATTCTCTTCCCAACTATTGATACGCTGCACCAATGCCTGAACATGCTGCTTTATAGTATTGAAGATATTCGTGTGCGTAAAGACATTCTGAGCGACAAGAAATTCAATGACCTGTTCAGTGTAGAAGAAATAAATAAACTAGTAGTTGGCGGAATGCCTTTCCGCGATGCTTATAAGGTGATTGGTAATTCTATCCATCAAAGTAACTTTAATCCAGTAAGAAACTTAGCGCACAGCCATGAAGGCAGTATCAGTAATCTTTGTAATGAAAAAATTAAAGAGATGATGATGAACGTTTACAGCTCTATAGCGAAGTAATTCGAAGATCAATAATAGCTAACTCCTTCCCAGGCTTTTCGCTGCACCTGATCAGGATCGGTTACCAATATAGATTTACGATTAAAGATCATAGTAGCCCTCTCATTAGCATCAAAACGCTTCCAGTACTCCGCATCTTTGCCGTTAGGGTTTCCATATCTGGCAAAATTGATCCACGCTGTTTGCATTTCTCCAGACAAGCTTTTAATCATGCGGTTGGTAGCCAATAGTTTTAATAGTTTGCCCGAACGCCCCTCTTTATTTCCGAATACAAAAGGAATTTCCAAACCATGAAAAGAACGAAGTCCTGCTACATTCAGTAAAAAAGATGACCACTCAAAGCGGTACATATATACAGCCGCATGCTGACTCTGATTTTCGGCCAAACGAATGGCCGGAATACGAAATACGGCATCGGTAAGCAGGTTTAAGACAGCTCTTTTCTTAGGGTAATCTTTATAAGCAGCAATCACTTTACTTTTATCTTCTGGTTTAAAAACAGGGAAAAGTTCCCTATCCAATCCTTCAGCAGTTGAAGGAGCCATTTTCAGCCTCTTACTGGCAAACATGGTACTTTCATCTTTATTAGTACCTATCATCAAAGCCACATCTGGACTTTTTAATGGATTTAAACAAGTAAAAATATCAGCCTTTAACAGCTTCCCATCAATGGTAGGAGAAAATACTTTATTAGGCGTTTCTTCTATCATATACTTCATCAGTCTTTCTTCGGCATACTTCAAAGTATCTATAGGTAGAGTTTTAAGAAGTTGTAAACTATCGGGGCTTATACCCAAAAAAGCAAAGTACTTTTTTGTTAGAGCCGATGCCACAGTGGGTTGCCAGATAATAGCGGCAGGTCCGCTTTGCGCAATAGCACCTTTAAACAATCCATTCGCCTCATTACAGGCCAAAAGTGTTTCAACACTGGTACCTCCGGCCGATTCTCCAAAGATTGTAATCTGATCGGGGTCACCGCCAAAGGAAGCAATGTTTTCTCTCACCCATCTAAGAGCGGCTATCTGATCACGAATACCCAGATTATTATCAAAGCCCGGTTTATTTTCAAAATATAGAAAGCCTAAAGCTCCTAATCTGTAATTAAATGTTACTACCACAACATCACCATTACGAGCCAGATTAGCACCATTATATAACTCCGATGAGCCGGATCCAACCACAAAACCTCCTCCATGTATCCAAACCATTACCGGACGTTTTTTGCTATCGGGTGCAGGGGTCCAGATATTCATGAAAAGACAGTCCTCATTACGAGGTCCATCGCCAACAAAACTGTTATCGGGTTGGGGAGAAGCAGCTCCATATACTGTGGTCTCTTTCACTCCACTCCATGGTTCGTGTGGCTGAGGTGAAGAAAACCGAAGTTCACCCAGCGGAGCTTTGGCATAAGGAATGCCCTTCCATACATACACTCCCTGCTCAAACAATCCCTTGACCGAGCCCTGCCGGGTAACCGCAACAAGGTTGCGCGCACCTTCCAAAACTGGTTTATCATCTTTAGCCGCCCAAACTTGGGTGCTTAATGAATGAACAATAATTAATAGAAAAAATACTGGTAACGCTTTCAGTTTCATAGTTAAAAAAATAGCCTGTGCAATAATAAAACAGTAGTGACTAGAATGTGACGAAACACCCTAACCAATATTGTATGAATCTTACTAAAGATTAAACTATTTTTTCGTAGTGTCTTCGAACAAAGAACTGGCGATTCTATTTTTTCCCTTTTCGGCTGGCCAAGGCATCACCTTCCACCCTGCCTGTTTTTTTCAGATGCTGCTTAGCCTGACGGTTGGCAATATCAATACCTAATGCCAGAATTAGTTTTCTTCCGGCACTAAACCGCTCGGGATGCTTCTTGCCTTTCCTGAAATTATCAAAGAAAAATTTAGAATTGAGAATGGCAAATGGCGCGCAAGGATTATGCGATAAATGCTTACCAAAAACCTTTTTATAAACCTGATTGTCTTCCCTTTTTAAAGAAGCATAAGCAACCTCTGTGTTTTGATACATTACTTCGTTATCGCCATAACAAGCACATAACTGAACCGGGGCCTTAGGAATCCAGTTACAAAGGCAGTTTTCTTTTAACTTACAGGTAAAAGCAAAACTAGTGTCTGACTTAAACCGCTCCACCACACTGTCTACTATCATGTCACCCGGAACTTTAGGCAGCATGGCATTAACATCTCCAAAGTCTTTAATCCTCGGCTGAGCAAATACTTCGCGCATTTTAGTTTTGTAAGGTTCCTTAAACACGTCATATACATCGCCAGGCCATAACTTATAGGCATACTGATAAGAAAGAATAAGGTAAGGAAGATAGTGCGGCTGATCGTATGGAATGAACATGGTCTTGGCCTGAACACCGGTCATGTCATATGCACCGGACATCGGAGATGATGCTGTCAGTTTAATTTCAGGAAAATTACCGGACTCCAGCATTTTGTGAGTAGCTAAAGAAGCATGACCACCCTGAGAATAGCCAGTTAAGAATAACTGCCCTGAAGTGCTCCTACCAATTTGCGGATAAATTTCACGGCAAGCCTTTATCATGTATGTAGTTGCCATCGCTTCAGTCCAGGAATCCTGGTAAACATGCTCCTTTTCTCCACCGGCAAAACCATAGTAGAAGGGAAAAATACCGACATAGTTATCTACTGCGTGCATCATACAAACAACCTGCTCTAAATCTTGAATACCATAACTCTGCGAAACACCAATTCGCGTGCCGTGGCAGTATACCATTTCAGCCGCAGGTTTTTCCGTTTTGGGAATATAGACTACCCCTTTGGCGATAATATAAGTACTATCTAGCCAAAGCCCTTTGTAGGTTACTTCGTACATATCTACCGCATTGCGAACAGGTATTACCATTTGTGGGATGTGGCTTTTCTTCCAAAATCTAGCCAGAGAATCCTTCGAATAAGAGTACTTTAACTCATAACTCACGAGATAATGATCAGGGGGATTGAACGCAGCCAATAAAGAGTTAGTTTGGTTAAATACAATAAAGCTGAGCAGGAGGAGCAACGTTTTCTTCATGGAAACAGGTGAATTATTTATGCAGTGATATTAAGTATTGTTTGTCGACTATCGTTCGAATAGAAAAGCACTGTCTTCGAATAAAAACGCCCTATACATATTCAGATCAAATCTTGGAAGCGTGGGATTCTATCTAACATCACAACTCCTCCTTTCAAAATGCAACAAAAGTTATTGGTGCCGTTAGTCACCCACAGATAATCTACATTCAAAGACAAATTATAGCGGGCTATCTGTTCAAATACCTTTTCATTGAGTGGCTCTTCGGGGGCTTTGCACTCAATAATCATTTTAGGTAGCCCGCTGTTATTAAACACAACTATATCAAATCGCTTTTGCAGTCCATTCAGATTTATTCCGCGCTCTACAGCTATCAAACTTTTGGGATAAGAACAATCATGTATGAGGTAGTGTATTACATGCTGACGAACCCATTCTTCGGGAGTGAGAGCAACCATCTTTCTTCGAATCTCATCGAATATGACCGGCTTACCCTCGCGTTCCTCTGTACGAAACACATACTTAGCAAAGCTTACTTCTGTCACTTTCTTATTTTTGTTGAAAGCAATTTACAAATGAAAACGAAAGAAGAAATAGTAAACAACTGGTTACCTCGTTATACCGGACGTGAGTTGAAAGATTTCAATCAATATATACTGCTTACCAATTTTGATAACTACGTTCAAAAATTTGCCGACATGCATGGAGTAGAAGTATTGGGGCAGGATAGGCCGATGCGCAGTGCCAGTGCTGATGGCATCACGATTATTAACTTCGGCATGGGTAGTCCCAATGCAGCTACCATGATGGATTTACTGAGTGCCATTGAGCCCAAAGCAGCTCTGTTTCTAGGCAAATGCGGAGGATTGAAAAAGAAGAGTGAAGTAGGCGATTTCATTCTTCCCATTGCAGCTATAAGGGGAGAGGGAACATCTGACGATTATTTTCCTAAAGAAGTTCCTGCGTTACCCGCATTTGCGTTACAAAAGGCAATATCTACTACCATTCGAGATTTCAATTTCGATTACTGGACTGGTACAGTATACACGACTAATCGAAGGGTATGGGAGTGGGATGAAGATTTCAAAGAATACCTGCGTAAGGTTAGAGCTATTGCCATTGACATGGAAACAGCCACCATCTTTATTACCGCTTTCAAAAATGAGATACCCGTGGGCGCCTTACTTCTTGTAAGCGATCAGCCAATGATACCGCAAGGTGTAAAAACCGAGCATAGCGACAATAAAGTGACCGGTAGTTTCGTGGAGCATCATCTGAATGTAGGCATACAATCACTTAAGCAACTCATCAACAACGGACTTACTGTAAAGCATTTGAAGTTTTAGGCCATTTGCGGAACATTTCATACAGTAGAACATTGCTAATCAACAGTAAAAAACTGTAAACAAAATCTTCTACAGGTATGCTACCGACACGAACGCCCATGTTTTCAGCATTGTTGTATGTTACTACCGGTAATGCAGTAAGCATTCCGTTCACAACAGCCATAGGAAACAAACTGATTAAGTATGTAAGCAGAAATTTGTCGTACTGGTCTGAGCTAAGCAAACTTACAGCGATAGGCAAAACAATAGCTAACAAGAATAGAACAGAAAATGTATAAATCTGCCCTCGGGAAAATGCAGATCCTGCAAGTGCCAGAACACTAACAACACCGGAAACAGCAACCATTTTATTTCCAAAAACAGGCTGTTTTACGTAGTAAAAAACTGACTCATAAATAAAAACACAGGAATAAGGAATGGCGAAGAAAAAAAGTATTTCCTCCACAGGCAGCCCGAAAAAACGAATACCCACAGTATAGACTTCACTAAACGTCCATACTCCGTTTCGAGTTTTGAAATAATCCCAAACTATAAAAACAAAAGCAGTCAGGAGCAGAGCAGGAAATAACTGGTTCCACTTCCTGTAAAACTTCATTTTGCTCTCAAATGAGAAGAGCAGAGGAACCAGAATGGAAAAGAAATCAATAAGCAAATAAGTATACTTCATAAACCGGTGCAAGCATAAGGACTAGGTTAACCCAGGAATAAAAAATCTAAGGTGTTGCAGCAGGTAAGTTTCAACTAACATAAAAACCTTATGGAAATCGGGCACCCTTATCCGGCTTTCTTTGATTCGTGAAACCGGTACTTGCTTAATTCGGTTAAACAATACCAGATAGTATTTATAAGCTAGCAAAACGCCACCGGCAGCACCGATAGGCAATAACAATATACCTTTGTAAGCTTCTTTAAAATCAGCAGCTACTTCCCGTTCAATTTGTCTTTTAGCTTCCTCTTTAAAATTCTGAAAATCTATTCCCGGAAAATAAACCCTACCTCGCTCATTGAAATCACTGCCCATATCTCGTAGGAAATTTACTTTTTGAAAAGCCGCCCCTAGCGCCTTGGCAGGAACTTTCAGATTCTCATATAATGTCTCGTTATCTCCTGCAAATACCTTCAGGCACATGAGCCCCACCACTTCGGCAGATCCATAGATATATTCATTATAGACATCTTTGCTGTAAACAGTTTCATACAAGTCCATTTCCATACTCTTGAAAAATGCATGAATTAAATGGAGTGGAATATTGTACTCATTCACGGCCTTTTGAAAAGAGAATAAAACTGGGTTCAAACTTATGCCCGTTTCGATAGCTTCAAACGTATCGCGTTTAAATTTTTCCAACAGATATTTTTTATCAAAGCCGTGAAATGTATCTACAATTTCATCTGCATAACGAACCATGGCATAAATGCCATAAATAGGTTCATGATATTTATGGTGAAGAGTTTTAATACCCAATGAAAATGAAGTACTGTAACTATGTGTAATATTTTTACTGCATTCTGCTGACGTTTTTTCAAATAAGCTGAACATGTCCATGTCTATATTAAGTGGTTTTCAATTCGTCTGTTTATTTCCTTGGCTACAATCTGTCCGGAGATAATAGAAGGAGGCACCCCCGGGCCCGGCACAGTCAGCTGACCGGTAAAAAAAAGATTCTTCACCCTCGGTGAAATCATCTTTGGCTTAAGAATAGCCGTTTGCCTAAGTGTATTAGCCAGGCCGTAAGCATTGCCTTTAAAGGAATTGTAGTCTTTCTCAAAATCATTCACACAATAACTTCGCTTCACTACAATATGTCCGGTCAATATCTCTCCTGTTTTCCTTTCCAGCCGCTCTAGCATCAGGCTGAAATACTTTTCGCGAAGTATTGTTGTATCCTTCAAGCCGGGAGCTAATGGCATCAACAGAAACAAATTTTCCATACCTAAAGGTGCAACTGCAGAATCGGTTTTAGATGGAACACAGGCATAGAATAATGGTGAGGTGGGCCACTTGGGTTCAGCATATATTTCCTGAGCGTGTTGTTCAAAGTCTGCGTCAAAGAACAGATTATGATGCAACAAATTAGGCAGAGGTTTATTGATGCCTATATAAAACAAAAGCGATGAAGGAGACATTGTTCGTCTATCCCAATAGGAAGAATCGTACTCTCTGTTTTCTTTATCCAGCAAAAGCTGTTCGGTATGATGATAGTCACTGCCGGCTATAGTTATATCGGCTTCATAAGCTGCATAGGATGTGTGCACCCACTTGGCGTTACTCTTCAGCACCTCGATCTTTTTCACCTCCTGATTGTATAAAACCTTCACTCCATTATCGGTAGCAATTTTTAGCATAGCTTTTACAATCTGATGCATCCCTCCCATTGGATACCAGGTACCGAGTACCAAATCCGCATAGTTCATCATACTATACATGGCAGGAGTTTTATCCGGTGTAGATCCTAAAAACAAAACCGGAAATTCAAGCAAACTGATTAGTGCCGGATTGGTAAATTTTTTCCGCACTTCAGTTCTCAATGACTGAAACAGCTGTAACTGAAAACTTTTGATGATAAGTTTAAGATCAAAAAACTCAGTAACAGAATCGGAGATGCGATGTACATATTCTCCCATTGCTGTCTTGTATTTATACTCAGCATCGTTCAAAAACACTTTAAGCTTTGCTCCGCTGCCAGCTTCACGCTTTTCAAACAACCCTATCAGTTCATCTAAAGAGGCAGGAACATCAATAACATCTTTGTCGGGATAGAAAATTCTGTAGCTGGGATTCAGTCTTACCAGTTCATAAAAATCACTGGTGGTTTTCCCAAAAAGATTGTAATACTGTTCAAAAACCTCTGGCATCCAATACCAGCTAGGCCCCATATCAAACGTAAATCCGTCTTTCTCCCATATCCTTGCCCGCCCTCCTGCCTGTTCGTTCTTTTCAAGAATAGTCACATCGTGTCCTTGTTTGGCTAAAACACCGGCAGCAGAAAGACCTGCGAAACCTGAACCAATAACTACAACTTTTTTTCTCGCACTCATTTAGATATGACCAGTATGTTTAATTATTGGAAGAATTCTCCACACCCATACTCTTTAACTTTGCTTGTAATTCCTTACGGGCAAAAAAGATTCTGCTCTTCACGGTACCTAAAGGGAGGTTTAGTTTTTCGGCAATCTCCTGATAGTGGAAACCATTGTGATACATCATAAATGGCACGGTAAAATCTTTGCTAACCATAGTCATTGCTTTTTCAATTTCAGCTGCTAGAAATGATCGCTCTGCCCCATTACTCTCTACCTTCTTAGTACTGTTCAGCAGATATTGATTCTCGCTGGTATCAGTTATGGTATTGCTTTTTTGTCTTTTTCTATAATCATTGATAAAGATATTTCGCATGATGGTGAAAAGCCATGCCTTTACGTTCGTCCCTTCACTGAACTTATCATAGTTAGCAATCGCCCGGTAAAAGGTGTCCTGTATTAAATCTTCTGTTGCCTCCCTGCTTTTGGTCAGGTTAAAAGCAAAGGGCCGGAGAATGTTTTCATACTGTGTAATTTCAGTGCCGAAGTTTAAGGTAGTTGCCATGACGTTTATTTTTAACTGTATTTTATTAGACATTCTTTACAAAATAGATTAAAAACAAAAATTTTGTTTAACTATTTTATTTTATTCTTTCACAAATTTATCAAAACAAAAACGACAGTACCAAATATTTTGTTTAACTATTTTGTTAAATAACCTAAACAGACATCAGCACATTGGGTTAGTCAGAGAGAAGAAATGAATCGGTGATTAAGAAATGGCTTCAAGCAACTCGCTGGCCGAAGAAACCGGAATAATATCTCGGTTTAGTTTAGTTGTATTCAGGGATGAAAGTTGCGCTCCGCCCACAATAATCTTTGTATTGGGAAAATTCTTCGTCAGTTGAGTCAGATAACTGTCGATGGTTATATCATTGAGCGGAAGGGTTATATAAGTGACCAGGTAATTGGGTTTATACTTACGGGCTATAAAATCTAACTCATCAAAAGGAAGAGAAGTACCGATATATGTTACATGATGGTTACCTTTTCGGAGTAAATACTCTGTAAAACGAAGTAGCAATTCGTGCGTTTCACCTTCTGGCAGAAAAAGGGTAAACCGTTTACTATTCTCGTTCGCTTCTACAAATTGATTATCTACAGCTACGCAGATTTTTCTATAGATGAGATTGGTAATAAAGTGCTCCTGAACCACACGAATAGCTCCGGTTGACCACAATACACCTGTACGACTCATAAATGGAAAAATGAGCTTGATAAATGTATCTTCAAATCCCATTTTTAGAATAGCTGACGAAAGAACTTTCTCAAATCGGGCTTCATCCATATCCAGCATAGACTGAATCAATGAGTCGAGAAAATTATCAGGAATACAGGTCTGCTCATGTATTTTCAATACTTGTCTGCGCATCTCGTCTTCCTTCATCTCAGCAATTTTGGAAATCTTAACCCCATTACGGTTAAGTGTTCCGATATTAAGCAACAAGCGTAGTTGATCATCCGTATAATAACGGATATTGGTATCTGTACGTTTAGGACGAAGAAAATCGTATCGCTGCTCCCAAATGCGCAGGGTATGAGCCTTAACCCCTGAAAGTGTTTCCACTTCTTTTATTGAATACTGTCCCATTCGGTGTCAAAGTTATTTTAAAAAATGTTGCACAAAAAAGATCTTTGGCAATAAGTTCTATGATTGATGTCAGTTACAAAATCAGAAAACTAGATTGTGTTCCTTGAATTGATGAGTTAAATCTGTGGGTTTGTAATACTTTTTATCAATCCACAACATACCGTAGGACACTGCCGCATCTTTGTGTACATTGGCGTGGTGTGCTTTATGTGCACGCTTCAGCGCTTTGATATAACCATTATCAATTTTACTCAACATTTTGAACCGCTGGTGAATGATAATATCATGTATTAGTAAATAGGTAAAACCATAAAGTGAAATTCCTAAACCAAGAAAGAAAGGCCAGCTAAACTGGTGGGTAGTGCCATAAATAATAAGGGCAATACCGGGTGTTGCAAAAATGAGAAAGTAAATATCATTCTTCTCCCAAAAGCCCCGCCCTTTTTGATGGTGAGATTCGTGCAAAGACCACAAAAAGCCGTGCATCACATATTTGTGCATCAAATGAGCAACCAGTTCCATGCCTAAAAAGCCAACCAGTAGAGCAATAAACTTGTAAATCATGAGCATTAAACAAAGACCAAGCGCAAAAGTTTAATCCGAAGCGGTGGCTGTAATCAGAAAGATTTCAACTCGTGGTATACCCGATTGATGGGCATACCAACTACATTAAAGTAATCTCCTTCAAATTTCTTAATACCTACTGCACCTATCCATTCCTGACAAGCATAGGAACCGGCCTTGTCAAAGGGCTTAAAATTATCTACGTAGTATTCTATTTCCTCCGTGGTCAACGTATTAAAATACACCTTGGTAGTTTCGGAAAATACAACCTCTTTACTATTGGAGATAATACAAACACCCGTTATCACCTCATGCATTCTACCGCTTAGTTCCTGCAGCATATTAACCGCATCCTGCCTGTCAACTGGTTTCTCGTAAATTTTACCATCCAGCACTACTACAGTATCGGCACCAATTACAATAACGTGGTCAGAAATATCATCGATAAATGCTCTTGCCTTTTTCCGCGCCAGAAATGCAGGAATCAAATCGATAGGTGTATCGCGGGGATGAGCTTCATCAACATTTTTGGAATCTACCACAAAGTCTAAACCAGCCATGGTCATCAGTTCTTTGCGTCTTGGGGAGTTACTGGCCAATACTATCTTCTTAACACTCATAATTAATCAGGCAGATAGGTTAAAGTAATAAAAGGCTGGTATACTAAGTATACCCAATACCATAATCACCTTTAGTAACAGGCTAACCATAGCGAATTGCTTACGTTCCTTGGCAATAATGAGTAGTACCACCGCAGCCATAGAAGGAAACACTATCAGCGATAGAAGATAAAAAAAAGCTGTCATCACCTTCATATCCCAGAAACCTTTCATGAAGTAACCGATGCCCCCCAGCATAGCCAAAATCACCATTACCGCTACCGCCTTCGCAAAGGTCTCACCATAAGCTACGGCCAGAGTATCTATCTGATAGGCTTCATCTCCCTCTTTATCTTCAATGTCCTTTACTATTTCCCTCGCCAGACTCACCAGAAAAGCAAAGCCTCCGTAAAATATTACCGCCTGCTTCAACAAATTAACCACCCGCTCGGCCAAATCAAAATGAATGGTGTTGAGAAAGTTGACCTCAAACATCATAAGCAGTACAAAAACAAATGCAGAGAGTGCAGCCACAACCACATTGCCGACCAAAGGTATTTTTTTGAGATACGAAGAATAGACATACAATAGCAGCGCGGCAATGATGTAGACATAACCAATCTGTGTATAGTTATATCCCCAGCCCAGGTAGAAGCCCAGCGCAATACCGGCAAATGCCAATATCGCATGTAGATACATGGCGGTGTTTAGCGAGATGAGCCCTTGTGTCAATGGACGCTCAGGTTTGTATTCCTTATCCAGTTCAAAATCGAAATAATCGTTGATAATGTTGCCGGCTGCGGCTATACATACCACCGACAGCACAAACAGAATAAAATCTGTTTTGGTGAATGGCAGCAATGTAGTATGTAACTGAAACTCATGATTGGGGATAATGAGAAAACGGTAAAACAGATACAGGCTCAGCGCCACTATCACCAAGTTAAATACACGTATTATTTTGAAGTAAGCCAGAATAGTTTTCAATAGATATTGTTTTTATGAGCAGGCGAATTTATTCATGATTTTGATTTGCTGAAGCAAGAATACTCTCAGTCAGTATCCGGTAAATCTGTTGCAGCCGGTGGTCGTCACCCAGCAGCACCAGGTGTTTTTCAATGGTTTGCATATCGCCACGCGCTGCAGGGCCGGTTTGTATGCGGGCAGGCGAATACAACTCCACATTCGCTATGCTTTGCATAATCAAAGGCTTTAGAATCTCGAACGACAAACTATGACTTAGCATGATTCCTTCAGATATTCCGAAGAGATGGTTGGTGAAATTATTAGCAAACACAGCCGCTATATGAATCCACTGACGCTGTTCTTCATCAACCCGATGAACATTTTGCGAAATGCTTCGCGCCAGTCCTTCCAGCACTTGGTTGGTTTCGGCATTACTCCCTTCAATCAATACCGGAACATTTTTAAAATCAACCTTCGATTGTTTAGTCATGGTTTGCAACGGATAAAATATGCCATAATTATCTCCACAGTTTTTCAATAAACTCAACGACTTGGTTCCAGAAGTATGTGTCACTACGGCTGTACCTGCGGTGAGCAGTTTTGCCCGTTCTTCAATAGCATCATCTTTTACAGCCACTATATAAACATCGGCCGGTAATAGAGTCTGCATATCGGTTGTAAATTCCGCTCCCACGGTGCGTGCCAGTTCGGTTCCTGCTTCGCTGCTGCGGTTATAAATCTGTACCAGTGTGTGGCCTGCCTTTTTAAGTGCCAGCGCCAGCTGTGTGGCTACATTGCCCGCTCCAATCATGGTGATTTTCATAAAGGCTAAAATAACTATTCGATTATATTCGCGGCTCATTCCAATTACACATGGCAGACAATACCATTATTTTTTCGATGCAGGGCGTGGGGAAAACCATTCCGCCTACTAAACAGATTTTGAAAGACATTTACCTCAGCTTTTTCTACGGGGCCAAAATCGGTATCATTGGGGCCAACGGTTCGGGTAAGTCAACACTTTTAAAAATTATAGCCGGAGTAGATGAAAACTACCAGGGTAAAATTGAAAAGAGTAAAGACTACAGCGTAGGCTATCTGGAGCAGGAGCCTCACTTAGATGATAGTAAAACCGTGATTGAAATTATTCGCGAAGGCAAAAAAGAAATCTTTGCCCTGCTGGATGAATTTAACAACATTAGCGAAGAGTTTAACGACCCTAATCTGGATGGTGACCGTATGGAAAAACTGCTGGAGCGTCAAGGCATTTTGCAGGATAAAATTGATGCTGCCAATGCCTGGGAAATTGATCAGGTGCTAAGCCGCGCCATGGATGCCCTACAATGTCCGGATGGCGATGCGCCTATCAAAAATCTATCGGGAGGAGAGAAAAGACGCGTGGCCCTTTGCCGCCTTTTACTGCAGGAACCCGATGTATTGTTGCTGGATGAGCCGACCAACCATCTGGATGCCGAATCGGTGTTATGGCTGGAGCACCACCTGGCGCTGTATAAAGGAACTGTTATCTGTATTACACACGACCGTTATTTCTTGGATAATGTAGCCGGCTGGATTCTGGAACTGGAAGCAGGCAAGGGTATTCCTTGGAAGGGAAATTACTCTTCTTGGCTAGAGCAGAAACAAATCCGTATGGAACAGGAAGAACGAAGCGAAAGTAAACGCCAGAAAATGCTGGAGCGCGAGTTGGCTTGGGTGCGTATGGGCCAAAAGGCCAGACAGGCAAAATCGAAAGCGCGTATACAGAACTATGAAAAGATGGCTTCGGAAGAAGGTAAGCAGACCGAAGATAAACTGGAAATTTATATACCACCAGGTCCGCGTTTAGGAGCTAAGGTAATTGAGGCTCATAACGTATCAAAAGCCTTTGGCGACCGCGTACTATATGAGAACCTGAACTTCAGTTTACCGCAAGGGGGTATTGTAGGTATCATAGGCCCAAATGGGGCCGGTAAAACCACCTTGTTCCGCATGATTATGGGAGAAGAGAAACCCACCACCGGTACTTTTGAAGTAGGCGAAACCGTAAAGATTTCATACGTAGACCAGACCCACGCTAACATTGACCCCGAAAAAACCGTTTGGGACGTTATATCCAATGGCGATGAATGGATTGAACTGGGAAAACTGAAGCTGAACTCGCGGGGGTATGTGGGTCGCTTCAACTTTAACGGAGCCGACCAGCAGAAGAAAATCAAGATACTATCGGGTGGAGAAAGAAACCGTTTGCATTTAGCCCTTACCCTGCGTGCAGAAGCCAACGTATTGCTGCTGGATGAGCCTACTAACGATTTGGATGTAAACACCATACGCGCACTGGAAGAAGCGCTGGAAAATTTTGCCGGTTGTGCCGTAGTTATCAGCCACGACCGCTGGTTCTTAGACCGCATCTGCACTCACATTTTAGCCTTTGAAGGCGAGGGGCAGGTATATTGGTTCGAAGGGGGTTTCAGCGATTACGAAGAGAACAAGAAGATACGCTTAGGCATCAGCGGTGATCAGCCCAAGAAGTTTAAGTATAAAAAACTGGTGGTTTAAATAGCTATACTGTTTCATGAGAATTGTTAGAAGGCGCAGAAAGGCGCCTTTTTTGGGGTAGCCCCCTGATTATCGCGGACTATCAAAAATCGAACAGAATTCCCAGGGTTATCGGTTGCATTTCCGAAAAAGAAAAGCCTAATCACCTTGGCTCTCGACATACTTTTTAAAGTTGTTGAGAATACTCTGCCAGCCTTCCTGCTGCATTTGGCGAGGGTGAGTTTCTTCGGCTTCAAAACTCTGGTTAATGATAACCGTGAAAGGAGTATTTACAAAGGTGGTAATCACCTCGCGGTTATCATCCAGTAGATAAGCAATGCACTCACCCGGCTTTACCTCGGTATACTCACCCGAAAAATCGAAACTGATACTGCCATCTTTAGACGCCATGGTGGTTTTAAATCGTCCTCCCACCCGTAAATCATTTTCAGCCAAGGGGGCACACCAGTCATCGGAGGCAAAATACCACTGGATGATATGCTCGGGCCGAGTCCAGAAGATCCACACCTTTTCGATCGTGGCGTAAATAGTTGTTTCTACCGTAATCATGCATCAATTTATAGTTCGAATGTAAAATATATTGCTCCTTTTTCCGTTACGATTCGGTACAAACGCAATTACCTTCATCACTGGAATTCATAAAAAGACAAAAATATCCTCTTTTACTTTCCCGTCACACAACAAACACATATTTTTGTAACCGTTATGTCACCACATCAATTAACTGCCCGTCAGGTAAAACACAAAACTAGGATAGTATCGGTAGCCCCTTCTGACTTGCTAAAGGAGTATGAGTCGGGTTTGTCAACTGGTGATTTGGCTCGTAAATATCACGTTTCGCGGCAACGGGTACATCAGTTACTCCAAAGAACCGGAGAAGCTTTTAAGCAGGCCACGGACAAGCAACTGCGTTTTAACCGGAACTATGCGGCCTTTGTTGAATTGGTGAAGAAGTATGGATATATCCCCAGTATCAATGAACTGAGACCATACGGCACGTGTGTGTGCTTACATTACTATGAATTCAGAAAACTGGCATTGAGAGATGGTTATGAGTACAAGAAACTAAAACGCGCTAAGCCGGATGATTCAGCTAAAAAAGATGCGCTGATTCTTCATTTGAAAAAACTGGCAGAACAATTGGGTCGTACACCAACCAAAATGGAAATAGATGCAGCAGAACAGTTTACCTCCAATCAGTATTACAGCTATTTCGGCAGCCTGAGAAAAGCGCAACAACTAGCCGGACTAAAACCTAACCCCGTTGGCCATCAGGAAAACAGACCTAAGCGTCCGCGCTCTGTATCTAAAAAACAGTCGCTCTAATCAGATAGTTCTTTTACTGCCGTTAAGCCTATTCTTATCTCATCTCAAGCTACAAGACATTGTTTGTATCTTTTTTTACGCTTCTGCGTAATAAGAACCGGAGCGGTGTGTTCCCGTAAACTTTATGTGAAGAAACTAACGATATGAAACATATACGTACATTATTGGTTTTATCAGCCATTATGCTGACCTCTGGTTCGTTTAAAGGATATGATGACGATGAACAGAATCATTATAAAAACAATGGTTATTTCTTTGCGATTTTAGACGGCAACATGTTTGAAATGCGCGACAATGATAAATACCGTGCTGAGTTGCTGAACAAAACCGGCTCTATCAATCAAAAATCTAACGCCCAGTTGAGCCGGGTAGCCAATTCGCTTATTTTTTACGGCAATAATTATAAAGATACCAATGGCAAACCCTTTGACGAGAACATTGAATTTGAATACAGTTTTGCCAATGGTGAACTGGGCGAACCAAATGACTTAAAAATTGAGGTAAAATACGATCAGCACGCTTATTATCAGATTCCCGAGCAGACCCGCTTCAGAATTTCTAAAATTGACTGGAGCGATGACCACCGCTACCTGCTGATGAGTGCTGATTTTGATTGCAAAATGCGAAGGTGGGGTTTCCCGGCTGAAAGCCAGCCCACTATTCGGCTAAAAGGTAGAATGGTGGGTATCAACGTAACCGTACCCGCATGGGTTAAAATTACCGAGCCTACCCAGCTAGCCGGAAACTGACTCATTACTTGACATTTCCTAGCGGACGGTTTATCTTAGGCAAAATCATTATTGATTCTGACTCTATAAGTTGTTTTCTGTTGTATGAAATTGTTCACCATTTTAGTAGCTGCCTTGACTGGTTTCGGCTGTTCTGTCTTTTGGGGAATAGATGGATCTGGTGATACCTCTCCTGCTTTCGCCACCATCATCAATAATAAACCATTCGAGTTACAGCAAGATCAGCTCTTGCGGGGAATTGTGATGAATAAAACCGGCTCAATTGATGGCCGTGTACCTGCCCGAACCGTTATCAGTGCCACTTTTAACGGTCCATCATACGATATATCAGAAGGGCGCCTGTTTAACGAGAATATTCAAATGGAGCTAAATTACGAACCGGAGCATATCGGAAGTTTAAAGTATTATTCTATGGCTGTACAGTATATGTCGGGTAGTTACTATTTGCTGGGAGATGAAAGTAAACTAAAAATTACCCGCTTTGACTGGGAAAGTGACCGGAAGCATTTTCTGCTTTCAGCCGATTATAATTGCAAATTGCGCAGTTGGGGAGCCCCAACTGATGGGAAACGGGACATTTACTTATCCGGAAGCTTCACTAACCTGCGGATAACGGTACCCAGTTGGGTAACAATCAAAAACTAAGATCTTCCTCTTTAAAATCCTGGGGTGCTGGTGCTTGTTCAGCAGAAGTATAAGTTCGATTGGGCTGAGATGAAGGATTATCGTGAATGAAATTTTTCACGTTCTGTAAAGCCTCAAAAATTTTATCAAAATCTTCCTGAAAAACCATGACGCTATGACGTATAAACTCCCCGTTATTTTTACGGCTTTCGGTAATTTTTAGAATCTGTGTACCCTGATGATTCTCTTTCACATCTAAGAAGTAAGTTCTCTTTCCTGCTGGTACTTTTTCTGTAAACAAGGTTTTGTCGTCTTGCATGTGGTTTTTATTTTGCAGAGCGAAGTAAAAGATTTTATTCAATCCAAATAAATAAGTATGTCGAAAAAAATAATGCTGCTGGGCAGCGGAGAACTGGGAAAAGAATTTGTGATTGCGGCCAAACGTTTAGGGCAATATGTAATTGCTGTAGACAGCTATAATGACGCACCGGCTCAACAGGTAGCCGATGTGCGCGAAGTTATCAATATGCTGGACGGTGATGCGCTGGACGCGCTGGTGGCCAAACATCAGCCGGATTTAATTGTTCCCGAAATTGAAGCTATTCGTACCGAGCGTTTTTACGACTATGAAAAACAGGGTGTTCAGGTAGTTCCCAGCGCCCGTGCAGCTAACTTTACCATGAATCGTAAAGCCATCCGCGATTTAGCGGCTAAGGAATTAGGCCTTCGAACGGCTAACTACCGCTATGCCACAACGTTGGAAGAACTAAAAGTTGCGGTCACAGAAGTGGGTATCCCATGTGTGGTGAAACCTTTGATGAGCAGCAGCGGCAAAGGACAATCAACTATCAAAAGCGAAGCCGAAATAGAAAAAGCCTGGAATTACTCGCAAAGTGGAAAGCGGGGAGATATTGCCGAAGTGATTGTAGAAGCTTTTGTGAAATTCCATACCGAGATTACCCTGCTTACAGTAACACAAAAGAATGGCCCTACCCTATTCTGTCCTCCTATCGGACACCGCCAGGAACGGGGCGATTACCAGGAAAGTTGGCAGCCTTGCTTGATGAATGAGGGACATTTGAAAGAGGCACAGGAAATTGCCGAAAAAGTTACTCGTTCGCTTACCGGGGCAGGTATTTGGGGGGTAGAATATTTTTTGGCCGATGAAGGTGTATACTTCAGCGAACTTTCACCACGTCCCCATGATACAGGAATGGTTACGCTGGTCGGCACTCAAAATTTATCGGAATTTGAACTGCATGCCAGAGCCGTATTGGGCATTCCCATTCCTGAAATAGAATTACTAAAAGTAGGTGCCAGTGCAGTAATTCTGGCCAGTAAGGAAGGGAAAAACCCTACTTATACTGGAGTAAGCGAAGCCGTAAAAGAACCACGCACAGATATTCGAATATTTGGTAAACCTACTACTCGTCCTTACCGGAGAATGGCCGTTGCATTGGCATACGATGCCATTGGGTCGGATGTAAATGCGGTGAAACTAAAAGCCATTGCCAACGCAGCCAAAGTAAATGTAATGAACGAATGAGCCGAGTATACATAGAAGATAAAACCTTTGAGAAAGTGGATTTTACCCGAACAGAATTGGTTATAGGTAACTACGAAAACTGCCGTTTTGTGCAATGCAATCTGACAGAAGTGGATTTATCGGGTTTTATTTTCTCCGATTGTGTATTCAGTGACTGCAACCTGAGTTTATTAAAAGTAAATAATACATCCTTTAAACACGTTGATTTTAATCAATGTAAATTATTGGGGCTTCAGTTTCATCAATGCAATGAATTGCAGTTTAAGGTAAGTTTCAGTAAATGCGTGCTTAATCTGTCTTCATTTTATAAACTAAGAATGAAAAAAACGGTATTTACCAGGTGCAGTATGCAAGAGGTTGACTTTACCGAAACGGATTTAACCGGGAGTGTATTAAATAATTGTGACCTAGCAGGAAGTGTTTTTGAAAATACGTTACTTGAAAAAGCTGATTTTTCCAGCGCTTACAATTACGTTATTCATCCGGAAGTGAATTACGTTCGTAAAGCCAAATTCTCTTCGGCAGGTTTGGAGGGATTGTTGCAGAGTTATGATATTGAGATAGTTTAGGATCTAGTTTTTTCCATAAAACAGTATGATATCTTAAATAGAAAAGGCGCTCCTTGAGCGCCTTTTCTATTTATTAACACAAAGGATTAAAACAATCCAAACAATTCAGCATTTACTTTATTTATCACTTCACCCTGTGCCTCTTCATCATCAGCAAAATTGATAGCATCTACATCTATCACAAGCAAACGCCCATCTTTATAAGTGCTAATCCATTTTTCGTAATACTCATTTAATCTGCGGATGTAATCGAGTCGAAGATTGTCTTCGTACTCCCGTCCGCGTTTTTGGATCTGATTCACCAGAGTAGGCACAGATGCCTTGAGATAAATTAATAAATCCGGTGGACGAATCAACCCGCTGATAGTTTCAAATAACTTAGTGTAATTTTCAAAATCGCGGGTACTCATTAAACCCATACCATGCAGGTTAGGTGCAAATATCATGGCATCTTCATGTATAGTTCTGTCCTGAATAACCACTTCTGTGCCCTGCTGAATTTCAATTATCTGACGGAAACGAGAGTTGAGAAAGTATACCTGAAGATTAAAACTCCAACGGGGCATATCTTCATAAAAGTCATTCAGATAAGGATTGTTTTCCACGTCTTCAAACTGCGGTAACCACCCAAAATGTTTAGACAGAATTTTGGTCAGTGTAGTTTTACCGGCACCAATGTTACCGGCAATGGCAATGTGTTTAATATCTTTTTTGGGTTTTGCTGCCTGAGGCTTTGGTTGCGGTTGAGCTTTTATTTCGGGCTTAGCAGCTACCTTGGTAGTGGCTTTTGCTTTAGCAGAAGGTTTTGCTTTGACTATCGGCTTCACTTTTACCGGAGGTTTAGCCTTTGCTTTAGGTTGTGGTTTCGGCTGCTTTTTAGGAGCTGGTTTAGATGCCGATTTTTTCTTGGCCATAGTTGTTGTCTTAAAAATTCATTCCGCTGTGAGAGCAAAGAATGAAATATGGTGATTGTCAGTGTGTATGACGAAAATAAAAATTGTTTGCTGCTCAGAAACTTTTTACCCCTATAATTTCGCGAACGTCCCGAAGAGTATTGGAGGCACTGGCTCTTGCTTTAGCACCTCCATCACCTAAAATCTCATACAGTTTTTTCTCATCGGCACTTAGTTCAATGATTCGCTCCCGAATAGGTGTAAGAAAAGTAACCATGTCTTCTCCCAATTGTTTTTTCATATCTCCGTACCGAATAGAACAATCATTGTATTTCTCATCAAAAAACTTAACTGTATCTTCTTTACTTACTAGCCTCATCATATCAAATACATTTTGAATAATAGGTGGTTTAGGGCTGTTCGGTTCTTTAGGTCCACTATCCGTAACCATACGCATCATCTTTTTGCGAATAACATCCGGTTCATCCTCCAGATAGATACAGGTATGATCGGGTTTGCTTTTGCTCATCTTTCCTTCACCGTCCAAGCTAGGGACATTCACCAGTTTTTCATTAAATGAAAATGGTTTAGGCTCAGGGAAGTAATCCACCTGGTACAAATTATTAAATCGCCTTACAAAATCTCGGCTCATTTCAACATGTTGTTGCTGATCTTTTCCTACCGGCACCTTAAGTGCTTTATGAATGATGATATCAACCGTCATTAAAACAGGATAAGTCAACAGCCCTGCATTTACATTGTTTGGCTGATCGCGCACCTTTTCTTTGAATGTGGCCTCCCGCTCCAACTCCCCCAAATAAGCGAGCATATTAAATATCAGATAAAGCTCCGGAATTTGCGGAACATCGCTTTGCAGATATAAGGCACATTTGTTCGGGTCAAGGCCACAAGCCAGATAAATCAAAGCTATATTTTTTGACTTTTCGCGAAGATCTTCAGCATTTGGATGTGTAGTGAGAGAGTGATAATCAGCAACAAAAAAGTAGCCGTTGAACATATCCTGCATCTTCACAAAATTCACAACCGCCCCGAAATAATTTCCCAGATGTTGCTTGCCCGTTGGGCGCACTCCGCTTACCGCAATTTCTTTACTCATGAAAATGATTCTGTTATTTTAGCGCGCCCGAAAATAATTAAACCCATGAACATAGATAATGAATTAGTAGAGCGATTGGCCGAGCTTTCTAAACTGGAGTTTGACGAACATTCGAAAGAAGGCATCAAGAAAGATTTACAAAAAATACTGGATCTTGTTCAAAAACTTGAAGAAGTAAATGTAGATGGAATAGCCCCATTGATTTACATGACGGATGAAAAGAACATCCTGCGTAAAGATATGATTCAAGATACAGTGACTAAAGAAGAAGCCCTGCAAAACGCTCCTCAACGCGACAGCGATTATTTTAAAGTGCCGAAAGTGATAAAGAAATAGACGTTATGAAAACGATACTTTTTGCAATTCTCATTTTTACTTCATTAACTGGCTATTCTCAAGATTCCACAATTATTAAACTAGCAGAATACAAACAGTTATACCAAAACAAGAAAATATCACTTGAGAAGTACCAAGAGTTATCCAAACAACTTTTGCGACCTGTAGAACCCGTAAATCTTGAGGATGTAGATGCAACGTTTGATACAACCAATTTCCCCCGAACGGAAGAGTATTGCCTGATCATTGGCTACGCAAAATTGTTTAGCAGTAAGGTTACTATACATATTGATTTTGGACAAAAAAGAAAATACTTTGCAGATTCTAGATTGAAAGATGCAAGTGGTCGGTTGGTAGAATTTGAGAGTATGATTGATGCTTTAAATTTTATGAATAGTAAAGGATGGGAATTGTATGCGGCATATCCAATGACAAGCTCATCTGGTTCAGCATATCATTACCTGTTAAAGAGAAAATTAAGTAGATTATAAAATAGAAAGATTGTGTCTTTATCTATTATTGAAATATCACACATCAAGAAAGAATACATCATGGGCTCGCAGTTGATTGCCGCCTTGAAGGATGTTTCGCTTTCTATCAATAAAGGAGAATATGTAGCCCTCATGGGACCATCCGGTTCAGGGAAGTCCACCCTCATGAACATTCTTGGTTGCTTAGACTCACCTACTTCGGGTTCATACAAACTAAACAACACTGAAGTTTCAGAAATGACGGATGATGATTTAGCTCGGGTAAGGAACAAAGAGATAGGATTTATTTTCCAGACATTCAATCTTCTGCCGCGTCTTACTGCTTTAGAAAATGTGGCCTTGCCCATGGTTTATGCCGGCATGAGCAAAAGTGAGCGAACTGAAAGAGCCGAAGAGGTAATGGGAATGGTGGGGCTAAAAGACCGAATGACACATAAGCCCAACGAGCTCTCGGGCGGTCAAAGGCAGCGGGTGGCTATCGCCCGTGCATTGGTCAATAATCCATCCATCATACTTGCCGATGAACCAACCGGAAACCTGGATACCAAAACATCATATGAGATTATGGCTATTATGGAAGAAATAAGCAGCCATGGTAATACCGTCATTATTGTAACACATGAAGAAGATATTGCTAAACATGCCAAACGCATTATGCGACTACGAGATGGGTTGATTGAAACGGATATTCAGAATATTCCGGTAAAAATGACGGCCACTATCTAAACATTAACACCGCCCAGCTGTTATCTGACTATGAAAATTTATACCAAAACAGGCGATATTGGAGAAACTTCTCTTTTTGGTGGCAGAAGAGTATTGAAGAGTGAGCTACGTATTGATAGCTATGGCACCGTAGACGAGTTAAACAGCTGGGTAGGTTTGCTGCGAGATGTTCAGAACAACATTGACACTAAAGATTTTTTGAAAGAGATTCAGGATCGTCTTTTCACACTGGGGGCCACTCTGGCAGCTGACCCCGATAACCACAAGCTAAAAACACCTGATTTTCATGAACGTGACGTTGAACTTCTGGAAAAAGCTATTGATAAAATGGATGAGGAGTTGGAACCACTCAAGCATTTCGTCTTACCAGGAGGGCATGTTTATGTATCCTATTGTCACCTGGCTCGTACCGTTTGCCGCAGAGCAGAAAGACTTACTGTTGCTCTCCATCATGCAGATAGCACACCCGAAATTTTACCGATTATTAAATATCTAAACAGATTATCGGACTATCTGTTTACACTGAGTCGTAAAATGGCTAAAGATTTAGGAGCGGAAGAAGTGAACTGGATTCCGCGCAAGTAATACTACCAACCAAACCCCAGATTAAGCTGAAAAATCAGCTTCACATTTTTAAAAGGATTGTTTTTAAAGAAAAGTTGCAGGTCAGCCTGAGATGTGCGGTTATGAACGGCATCGTAATAAACAATAAAATTCTTGCGATAACCCAGCCCTCCAAACAACTCCAGAAAAACTCCACGCGTTAAATAAAACTGGTAACCGGCAATTAAGCTGCCATTGGCGTAACACCATGTTTCGCTGCTGCCATTCCCGTTTCGTTCTTTAATTTTTACAAAGTTGAATGAACCATAAGGCCCCACAAATAAACCTTCAGGTGCCTGTTTCGACTTGAGCGGATAAAACCGATAACCCAAGGTAATTCGTCCACCACGCAAACTATAGTCTTTCAAAGTTGTTCCATTAGGGTTGGCTATAGCTGGCATAACAAACAAAAACAGGTTGGGATAATTGTAGGATGCGCCCAAGGTGAGCGATTGATTATGGCTGAGCATTCGCTCATAAGTGAAACGAATCTCTCCGCAAATAGGAATCTGTCCAAACAAAAAAGGTATCAGATTGCTCTTGATAACGTTCTGCCGTAAAGGAAGTTTAGTTGATTTAAACCCCTCGAACTCACGAACCACTGTATCCCGTTGAGCCGAAGCTACAGAGCCCAAAGCCAAACAAATTGCCAACACCAGAATGCCACACCTGAAAAGGAATTTCATTCAGCTAATATAACCTTCGAGAAACAAAGCAGAAGTATTAAATAAAAGTGTTCAGAAAGAGGAACTACTTCAGCAGTTCTCCAATCTTTTCATCGAGGGCAGCGCCACGTAAATTAGTAGCAACTATAATTCCATCTTTATCTAACAAGAATGCAGCCGGAATTCCCTGAATACCATATTTAACAGCGGCTTCACACTGCCACCATTTCAAATCGCTTACATGATTTTCCCATACCATTCCTAACTTATCAATAGAGTTTTTCCAGGCTGCAGCATCTTTATCCAGTGATACACTGTACACGGTGAAACCTTTTGCTTTATACTTATTGTACGCAGCTACCACATTCGGCATTTCCATTCGGCATGGTCCGCACCATGAGGCCCAGAAATCGAGCAAAACCACTTTACCTTTCAATGAAGAAAGCTTAATGTTTTTACCATTCGGGTCTTTCAGATCAATTTCAGGAGCCGCCTTACCAATTCCTACTGCTTCGGCAGCCTGTTGTGCCTGGGCTTGCTGTTTTAACTGCTCATCGTATTTATTATAGGCTGCTCGAAAATCTTTTGTGTAAGAAGATTTAGGCATCTCTTTTTCCAATCTTTCAATAACCGCCAGATTTTCTTTAGGAAATTTGTCTACCGGAGCATTAGTTACATAAAACATAGCTACCAGCGGACTCTTAGCAACCTTAGCACTGTCTCGAATCATACTTTCGAAACGGGCAGCAACACCTTGTAATTGTTGTTGAATGAACATCATGGTGTCCTGTGATACACCCTGCTGCTGGTACATCTGGTAAGCCATATTCCAACCTTGCAGGTCGCGTTGGGCATTACCCAATTCTTTAAATGCTTTTTGAAACTCCTCATTTTCTTTAGAACCTGTAGCTTTAAATGCATCCTGTGCTGTGGGATCAATCTCTACTTTATAAGCAGCCGGTTCCAGCAGTAAAAGGAAGAAAGTTTTCTCATCCAGTTTAAGACGATAAAAACCTTTTTCAGAAACTCCTTCCATCTTGAAAAAGCCTTTGTCATCAACTTTAGCTGAATCAACCGCTACTACTTTTTGTAAGCCAAGTTGCTCCAGCACAACTGATTTAGCGGGGTGGTTTTTGAGGGTACCTTGAATAGAATATTTATCACTCCCCCCTGCCAGATTACAACCAGAGAAAAAAGTTAATAGCAAAAGCAGACTTAATAATTTACGCATGTTTATGTTGTTATTGAATTAAACAGTTGAAATAAAAACAGTTACTTACCCTTCCAGCTTTTCACTTACCAGTTTGTTTGTCAGTTTTGGATCGGCTTTCCCTTTGGACAGTTTCATCACCTCGCCCACAAACAAACCTAGCAATCCTTTTTTCCCGGCACGATATTCGGCAACTTTTTCGGGATATTTTGCAATTACCTGCTCAATGAGGTCGTTTATCATACCGGCATCACTGCTTTGAAGCAAGTTCAACTCCTCGGCAATGGTTAACGGATCTTTGCCTGTTTCTACCAATACCGGGAAGATTTTGGTGGAAGCAATAGAAAAGTTGGTTTTACCTTCATCAATCAGTAAAATTAACTTAGCGATACTAACAGGTGACACTTTAAAATCCTTTATCTCTATGCCGTGCTCATTCAATGAATTTTTTACAGGCCCAAGAATCCAGTTAGATGCGGCTTTATAGTTTTTCGTTTCCGCCAATAAGCGATTAAAATACTCTGCCATTTCTTTCTCTTCAGTAATAATGCGTGCATCATATTCGGGCAAGCCGTACTGATTCATGTATTCCTGCTTTAACTCGTTGGGCAGTTTAGGCATGTGTGCTTTCACATTCGCAATATATTCATCAGTCACATAAACAGGTGGCAAATCAGGTTCCGGAAAATAACGGTAATCGTGTGCATGTTCTTTACTTCTTTGAGAAAGTGTAACACCCTTCACGGCATCAAATCCTCTGGTTTCCTGTACCATCTTCTCCCCTGCTTCCAATGCATCAATCTGACGGATAAATTCAAATTCAATAGCCCGTTTCACGTTGCGCATACTATTCATGTTCTTCACCTCACTTCTCGGGTTCAAAACATCAGAACCCTTCAAACGAACAGAGATATTAGCATCGCAACGCATTGAGCCTTCTTCCATATTACCATCGCAGATTCCGAGATAGCGAACCAACTTCTGAATTTCATTGAGATATGCCATAGCTTCATCTCCGCTTCTCACATCGGGTTCAGAAACAATTTCTATCAAGGGAACACCGGCACGGTTCAAATCAACTAGTGTGAAATAAGGATCTATATCATGAATGGATTTGCCGGCATCTTCTTCCAGGTGAATGCGGGTGAGATTAATTTTACTCTTCACTCCGTTTGTTTCTACCTCAATATAACCACCGGTGCAGATGGGGGTTTTGTCCTGTGTAATCTGATACCCCTTAGGCAAATCAGCATAGAAATAGTTTTTACGTGCAAACTGATTTTCGTAGCGAATGTGGCTATGTGTTGCCAAGCCAATTTTTACGGCATATTCTATAGCCGTTTCATTAACCACTGGTAATGTGCCCGGATGCCCGAGCGACAATACGCTGATATGCGTATTAGGGGCCCCGTCAAATTCTGCCGAATCACCGCAATACATTTTGCTATGCGTAGAAAGCTGAGCGTGAACTTCAAGCCCTACTACTACTTCGTACTTACTGTATTTATCGTCTGCCATTTTTACGAAAACTTTTGCTTCAGTTTACCAATCAATTCTTCTACCTCGGTCATATTTCCTGCGCTGGCCTGAACAAAATCGGCTGGGCCACCACCCTTTATTGTTGGTGCTATTTCCTTCAACAATTGATTGCCATTTACATTTAGTGAAGTTGCTACACGTAGATGAACTACATTTTTACCGTTGATGGATAAAGCAAGCAACAAAACAAAACTGTCTTTTAAATCATTTGTTAGTTGAATACCTAATTTACGCAAAGCCTCCACCGAATTTAAATCAACTTTTGTTGAGGCATAGAATTTAACAGCACCCAAAATTTCAATAGAACCAAGGATTTGTTTTTTCAAATCGGCTACTGTTTTATCTTCAAATTGTTGAAGTTGCTTCTTCAGTTCTTCATTTTCATTCTTTAAGGTATCAATGCTCTTTAGCACATCTTTTGAATTATTCAGTGCCGCTGTTACATCGGCTAGTTTACTGATTGCATCATTTGCTAACTGAATCGCTTTTTTACCGGTCACGGCTTCAATTCTTCGAACGCCCGATGCAATAGAACTTTCAGAAGTAATCTTAAACAGGCCAATCTCTCCGGTGCTCTTTACGTGGGTTCCACCGCATAACTCCCGGCTGAATTTTTCATCGAAGGTGATTACGCGCACAAACTCCCCGTATTTCTCACCAAACAGGGCAGTTGCTCCCATTCCTTTAGCTTCCTCAATTGGCACGTTTCTTCTTTCATCTAACGAAACGTTATCCATAATCTTCTCATTCACAATCTGCTCAACTTTTGCAATTTCCTCATCGGTCATTTTGCTGAAATGAGCAAAGTCGAAGCGAAGTGCATCTGCATTTACCAAAGAGCCTTTTTGCTGAACATGCGAACCCAGCACCTGACGAAGTGCCGCCTGTAACAAGTGAGTAGCCGAGTGATTTTTGATGGTATCGCTGCGCTTGGCGGTATTTATTTTTGCACGAACCGCGACCTCTACCTTTGCGGGAAGTTTCTTAACGAAGTGAACAATCAAATCGTTTTCCTTTTTGGTGTCTATCACATCTACTTTCTCACCGGCAAAATCTAAATAACCGGTATCGCCTACTTGTCCCCCGCTCTCGGCATAGAAAGGGGTTTTATCCAATACGAGCTGAAACAGTTCTTTATCTTTTTGCTTAATGCTGCGATACTTGACCACATGGGCATCAGCCTCCGTAAAATCATAACCAATAAAATCCGTCTTTACGTCTTCGCCCACATTCACCCAATCGCTTTGTTCTTTAGTGGCATCTGCTTTGCCTCTTTGCTTTTGAGCGGCCATTTCTTTGTTGAAGCCATCTTCATCAACAGTCCAACCTTTTTCAGAAGCAATTAACTTGGTTAAATCCAAAGGGAACCCGTAAGTATCGAATAGCTCAAAAGCTGTTTTCCCATCAATTTCTGTTAAACCATCAATTCGTTTAATACCATTAGCCAATGTTCTCAAGAAAGATGTTTCTTCTTCACGAATCACATTAGCCACAAAACTTTCTTGAGCTTTCAATTCAGGAAACACAGCTTTAAACTGATTTGCGAGAGTTGGAACCAAGTCATATAAGAATGGTTGGTTAATATTCAGAAATGAAAACCCATATCTAACAGCTCTTCTCAATATTCTCCTAATTACATACCCTGCTCCGTTGTTAGATGGCAATTGACCATCAGCAATTGCAAATGAAATTGTGCGAATGTGATCAGCAATTACACGGAGTGAAATATCACTCATTTCTACAACCCACTTTTTTGATCCTGAAGGAATATTTTCACTGCTGCCATAAGTTGGCAAATCATGCAACTCACACATTTTATTAATCAAAGGCTGGAAAATGTCCGTATCATAACTGGAGCCCTTCCCTTGGATAGCCATAGTCAACCGCTCAAAACCCATTCCGGTATCAACATGCTGTGCGGCAAGTTTTACTAAGCTGCCATCTGCCTTGCGCTCAAACTCCATGAACACATTGTTCCAGATTTCAATTACCTGAGGGTGCGAAGCGTTTACTAAACTCTTTCCATCAATTACCTTGCGTTCTTCATCGCTTCTTAAATCAATATGTATTTCGCTACACGGACCACATGGACCGGTGTCGCCCATCTCCCAAAAGTTATCCTTCTTGTTACCGTTAATGATTCGGTCTTCTGAAATGTATTTCTTCCATTCATCAAATGCCTCCTGGTCAAAGGCAAGGTTTTCTTTTTTATCGCCTTCAAAAACGGTTACATAAAGTCTATCCTTTTCTAATCCATAAACTTTCGTCAGCAATTCCCAGCTCCACTCAATGGCTTCCTTTTTAAAATAATCACCAAAGCTCCAGTTACCCAGCATTTCAAACATGGTATGGTGATAGGTATCTACCCCAACTTCTTCCAGGTCGTTATGTTTACCACTTACACGTAAACATTTTTGCGTGTCGGCTACGCGTTTGTATTTGATGGGTTCATTACCTAGAAAAATATTCTTGAACGGAGCCATGCCACTATTGATGAACATCAGCGTTGGGTCATTCTTCACCACAATGGGTGCACTGGGTACAATCTTGTGTCCTTTACTCTCAAAAAAATCTAAAAATGCCTTCCGTATTTCCGATGATGTCATGTCTGCAATTCTCTAAATGAAAAATGATGATATTTTAGCCTCAAATTAAGAGGGCGAAAATAAAAGAATAGAGAAGACTTCCGAAGTTTTAAACGAAAGAAGCGACAGCTTAAAATGGCAATACTTAAACGAAAAGATAAATTCATTTTCAACACTCACACTCTCAGCTACGAAAAGGCTGTGGTGGGTTGGGGCACCCGTATTTTCCGTTTTGTTGGCTTTTTGGTTGCCGCTCTTGTTTTTTCGTTGGCCATTTCTACTATCTACTACAAATTCTTCGATTCACCCAAGGAGAAAATTCTGAAAGCTGAACTGAATGAAATGAAAGACCAGTATTACATCCTGAATCAGGAAGTTGACCGGCTAAATTATGTGTTGGATGGGCTGCATTACCGAGATGGGAACATTTACCGTGTATTATTTGAATCGGACCCTATAGACAAAGATGTGTGGCTGGCCGGTTCGGGAGGGGTAAACAAGTATCGGTATCTGGAAAAGTACGATAACGGAGAACTGATTAAAGACGTAGCTATAAAAGTAGATAAACTAAAAAAGCAAATGGTGATTCAGTCTAAAAGCTATGATGAAATAGCTGATTTAATCAAGAATCAGCAACAGATGCTTTCCTCCATTCCTTCTGTTCAGCCTATTCCTAACAAAAAACTGGAACGCATGGCCTCTGGTTTTGGATGGCGGGTTGATCCGGTTTATAAAATTCAAAAATTCCATGAAGGTATGGACTTTACATGTCCGGTAGGTACAGAGGTATATGTAACCGGTGACGGTGTAGTTGAGGCCGTTAATTTTTCATTTAAAGGTTATGGGAATGAAATTATCGTGAATCATGGTTATGGTTACAGAACACGCTACGCACACCTCTCCCGATTTAAGGTTCGTGTAGGGCAGAAAGTGAAACGTGGAGATATTATTGCTAATAGCGGCAATACCGGAAAATCGACCGGTCCGCACCTGCATTATGAAGTATTGAAAAACGGAGGGGCGGTGAATCCTGTTTATTTCTACTACAACGATTTGAAAGATGCAGATTTCCAGAAAATGATTGAAATTTCGAATAGCCCGGGACAAACACTGGATTAATGATGACAAAAATTACAAGCTAATTGCATGGCCTGGAAAGAAAAAGAGATTGAAAAACTATACTACAGTATAGGTGAAGTTGCAGAGATGCTGCATGTAAATGCTTCACTTATCCGTTATTGGGAAAAAGAGTTTGATACCCTTAATCCGAAGAAAAACTCTAAAGGTGACCGCCTTTTTACCAAAGATGATATTGAGAAACTAAAAATCATTTACCATCTGGTTCGTGATAAAGGATACACTTTAGAGGGAGCTAAACTTCAGCTCAAATCAAAGTTTGAAGACACACGAAAGAAATTTCTCTTGATTGAGAAGTTGAAAAAAGTAAGAGAGTTTCTGGTTGAAATTAAAGAGCAGTTGTAAATAAACTTATTGCTTCTTCTTTACAATCTTTGCATCAAATATTCCGCCCACATATAGATTGTTTCGAAACACTACTGCCGTAGAAGCAGCACTTACCTGTCGACCATCGTCAAAGTACTCTACGGTTCGTTTCTTAGTTGTCGGGTTAATTCGATAAACTGTAGAAGGCGAGTAGTTAGCAGCATCCTTGTAATGCTTTAAAAACTTAAGAAACCGAAGATGAGCGGCAACCAGAATATCATCTCCATCAAAACGTAGATTATCGGCACCCTTTGCCTTACCAATCACCTCCCGGTTAAGCATTTTTCCATCTTTAAAGTCAAACTGCCACACTTTATTCTGCATAGTACTTGCCAGGTATACTTTCCCGTTTTTGTTGGTTATTCCATTCGTATAGGCATACTTTCCGGAAGCTATTGAGCATTCTTTGCCGTTATAGTAAACGATTAATGCCTTTCGAAGTTTAAACAAAACCTCCCAAATATTGCCGGCTTTCTTAGCATCGTTACTCACTAAAAAAGTTCCATCTGCAAACCCTGTAACTGCATTGGGAGATGAAATAAGCGGGTCTATAATTTTGCTCTGAAAAACCAATTCATCTTTTAAAACCTTGTATCGAAGTATTGAGTTAATATGCTTTTCATGCTCATGATTCACTACTAAAAGTATTAGCTCTCCGTTTACTTGCACTAAGTCTATACCATGAGGATTGAAAGATAAGTCTGCGGGGTCATTTAATCGCTTCAGTATTTTATGAGCTCCTGTTTCGGGATAGTAAACATATATCTCCCCATATTGTGATTCCGATTTTCTTCTGGCACTGCAGGAGAGCAACAGTCGGGGAATTTCTGTTATGGAGTCTACAATCATGTCCTCGGGTCCTATAGCTACCGGAACTACGTCATCTTTTGTTTGATAGTTTTTGGGTAATGTGGCACAGGAAGCAGCCGTAAACAAAACAATTGCTGCAATAAGAAAGCGGATCATATATTCAGTATTATTTTAGATGAATTGACTGTGTGAAGTAAAGATGTTTCTTTGCATCCTAAAATTCCAAGAAGTTCTTCATGAAAAAAATCTCATTTCTTCTTTCCATTCAGTTTTGCTTTTGGTATACGGCCACATGGGCTCAGATAAACCGGGAAAACATAACCATAGTTCGAGATAGCTTTGGTGTGCCGCACATTTATGGAAAAACTGATGCCGAAGCGGCTTATGGCTTAGCCTGGGCACACAGCGAAGATGATTTCAAAAGCATTCAGGAAAATTTACTGGCTGCGAAGGGGATGCTGGGAGAAATTAGTGGTAAAGAGGGTGTTTTGTTTGATTTCGGTTTGAAGTTTTTCGGGATAGACACACTAGTAGATAATCATTATGAAAGTGCGTTATCGCCCGACTTTAGAAAAGTGCTGAATGGATATATACAAGCCATAAACGATTATGCAGCCAGACATCCTGAAGAAGTATTACTGAAAAAAGCCTTGCCGTTTCAAGCACAGGATATAATCAAAAGCTCTACCCTTACACTTACACTATTTGCGGGGGCAGGCATGGCCTTGAAGTCAATCAAAGAAAAGCATATTGAGTTATTGCATCAACCTAATGAAGTGGGCTCTAACTCCATGGCCATTGCCCCATCACGCACCGAAGATGGGAAAGCCTGGCTGCTGGTCAATTCTCACCAACCAATTGAAGGCAGATTTGCCTGGTATGAAGCTCATATTAAAAGTGACGAAGGATGGAATATCATAGGTGGATTGTTTCCGGGTGGAGTCACTATTTTTGTGGGAACCAATGAACATTTAGGCTGGGCGCACACTACAAACTACCACACCTTTGGAGATATATTTCGTTTAAAACACCAAGGCAATCAATATAGGGTAGATGGAGACTGGAAGGCATTTACAATAAAGAAGGTCTATCTGAAAATACGATTGGGAAAAATCAAAATAGGTATTACCAAGAAGATACGGACTTCCGAGTTTGGCCCGGTTTTTCAAACCAGCCATGGATGGTATGCAGTACGTTTTCCTGGAGCCATGGATTTAAGAGCAACCGAACAATGGTTCAGAATGAACAAAGCGTCCAACTTCAAAGATTTTGAAGCTGCTTTGAGAATGGAAGCCGTTCCCCTTTTCAATACCATGTATGCTGATAGGGATGGTAACATATTCTACGAAAGTGGCTGCCAGATTCCTATCCGCGATTCGACCCTTAACTGGCACCTGCCTATTTCCGATATCAGCTCGAAATACAGGTGGAATGGCTTAGTGCCTTACAATATAAAACCTCGATTGAAAAATCCGGAATGCGGCTATTTGTTCAGTTGCAATCAAACCCAATATTCGGTAAGCGGAGATAATTGTCAGTGGACTGGAAGTTTCATAGGCATTCAACAATTTAACTACAATCGTGGTGAGCGGTTTGGTGAGTTATTAAGTGCAGTAAAAGAGAAGTTCAAATGGGAAGATTTTGTGCGCATTAAGTTTGACAAAAGTTATTCTGACAAAGCCAGTTACATGCGAAACTTTGCAGCGGCTTATAACCTCGATGCAAAAAAATATCCGGACATAACCGATGCGGTTCAAAAAATAAAATCCTGGAATCTGAGCGGTCAGGCTGATAACAGAGAAGCTCCTGTGGCCATGATTATGCATGACCGGCTGATGAAAAAGTGGAAAGTTCCGTTTGCATTTCTCATGATTAAAAGAGAACCTCTCACCGAAAAGGATATTGTTTCCTCACTTCGATACACCAAAAAGTTTATGTTGAATAAATATGGAACTATTGATATTCCATTAGGAGATATTCAACGATTGATTCGAGGAAATATAAGTATGCCTGCCAGCGGACTAAGAGAGGTAGCACGGGCAGCAGATGCCAAACTGTTTGATAAAATTAACGGGGTGTGGCGCATTACTGGCGGTGATGGATATATTCAGATGAATAAGTATTCGGCTGATGGTGTTGAGGTGCAGTCGGTTAATGCTTATGGTTCATCGGCTCATCCGGACAGTAAACATTACACTGACCAGATGGAATTGTTCACTCATGAGCAGTTTAAAACAATGACTTTTGACTGGGCTCAAATACTAAAGAAAGCCGAGAAGATTTATCACCCCAATGAAAATTAGTTTGATTTGCAGAAGTAAAGAACATGGCACAGGAAACCTTCGAAAGCATTACAAGTCAGATTAAGGCACGCAAATTTTCACCCGTTTACTTTTTATGCGGAGAGGAGCCTTATTTTATTGATACGCTCGTTGATTTAATTGAAGCCAATGTATTGAATGATATGGAGAAGGCATTCAACCAGACTATTGCCTATGGTAAAGATCTGAATGCCCGCCAGATTATTGAAACCTGTGGCCGTCTGCCTATGATGGCCGAAAAGCAAGTGGTTATAATTAAAGAAGCTCAATCGCTCAGTTTAAAGGCCGAAGAAGAAGAACAATACCTGCGCTACCTCAAAAATCCGGTGAAGAGTACGGTGCTTGTTTTTGCCTGGAAACACGGCACACCGGATGGTCGAAAGTCTTTTGGCAAAGAGATGAAGAAAGCAGCTACCTACTTTGAGTCTAAAACTCTTTATGAAAATCAGGTAGCCCCCTGGGTAAAAAACTGGCTTAGCAACCGAAAGTATAAAATTGAAGATCAGGCCGTAGACTTATTGGTTGAATCTACCGGAACAGACCTTAGCAAAGTAGCCAACGAACTGGAGAAGTTGATCATCAACAAACCGGCAGGTGCTACATTGAACCTAGATGATATTGAAACCGGAGTGGGTGTAAGCAAAGAATTTAATGTGTTTGAGTTAAGTAATGCATTAGGCAGCAGAAACATGACCAAAGCCTATCAAATAGCCAATTATTTTGTTGCTAATCCTAAAAACGGCCCTATAGTTCTTGTGCTTGGAACCCTTTATACTTTTTTCTCCAAAGTATATCTCACCCATCTGAATAAAAATCTGATGGAAAAAGATTTAGCCGGTATACTAAAAGTAAACCCATACTTTGTAAAAGATTATAAAGCAGCTGTCAAAAACTACAGTGAACAAAAACTGGAAAACATTTTTTACATCCTGGAGGAATATGATTTACGAGCTAAAGGAGTAAACAATCATTCTATCAAAGAAGGAGAACTGCTGAAAGAATTAGTGACTAAGATTTTGAACTGACCTAACATGCTTAGACTGTACTTAATTCTGCTTTTTGCATGCTGTCTGGTTAACTCCGGAACCGCACAAAGAAAATCGTTACCCATTCAAGTTATTTCTGCCTCTTCGCAAACATGGGTATCGGGAGCCCCAGGTGGAAGAACCGGAACTAATTACACCATTCAGCTTTACATAGCCACTCACCAAAAGATTGAATTCAATAGTTTATGGCTTGGTAAAGAAAACCTGCCGGTAAATATTGAATTCCCATCTCAGTCTGTTCAAAACAAAATTGAAAAAGGAGATACAGTTATACTTACCTGCAATAGAGTTAACGGAGAGCTGATAGAAAACTTTCACCCCCAAAAAGTGCCGGTGAAATATACCGGAGAAGCCTTAATTGAAACGCTGGTGAATCAGCGAAAAAGATATTTCATTGTAAAGAAGTTCAAAATCCTTCCATCGTTAAGAGGGCAATAGCACACTTCTTGTTATCCGTTCATCATTTTTAATCTCTTCAATAAGCGCTTCCAGAGAATCAAACTTTTTCTCATCGCGGATGTAGCGGATAAATTCGAGTGTCAATGACTCGCCATAAATATCCTTATCAAAATCAAGAATGTTCACTTCTATGGTTTGCTCCTTACCTTCAAAAGTTGGATTATACCCAATACTGAGCATCCCATTCAGTAACTCCTGCTGATAACGTACTTTTACCACGTAAATTCCTTTTCGGGGAATCAATTTATACTCATCATTTACCTGAATATTGGCAGTAGGGTAGCCAAGTTTTCGGCCATTCTGAAGCCCCCTCACTACGGTACCTCTTAAGGTATAATAATGACCTGATAACTCATTAGCCATTTTAATATCTCCCAACTGAAGAGAATCTCTGATTTTAGTGGAGCTGATACCGATATCGTCCAGCATTTCTTTTGAGATTTCTTCCATTGAATAACCATATTGGTCTTTCAATTTTTCCAGTAGCTGATAATCACCGGTTCTGTTTTTACCAAACTTGTGATCATAGCCAATGACAATATGTTTCGGATGAAAACTCTTTACTAAAAAATCTGAAACATATGCTTCGGCACTTTGCTCGGAAAAGCTTCGGCTGAAAGGAACAATCACCACATTATCTACACCATACTTTTCCAGCAGACTTATTTTTTCGTCAATAGTGTTTAACAGCCGGAGTGATTTATCCTGCGGGTTAATAACAATGCGCGGATGCGGATGAAATGTAACGATGATACTTTCCCCGTTTTGTTGACCTGCCATGAAACTAATGCGGTCTATCAACTTTTGATGACCTTTGTGAACACCGTCAAAAGTTCCGATGGTAACAACTGAGTTTTTGAAAATTGGCAGATGGTCTAAATCTCTAAAAACACGCATGACATAAAGTTATCAATTTACCTCCTGAATTTGCTGAATCGCCTCATCTAAGGTAAGCGAATTGGTTAATGAGAATTCGCCAATACGGGTTCGGCAAAGTTTTTTCAAATAGGCTCCGCTGTTCAGACTTTTACCAAAATCGTAAGCCAGCGAACGAATGTAGGTTCCTTTACTGCACAAAACACGAAAATTAACTTCGGGTAACTCGTTACGAGTTAACTCAAACTCTTTAATCTCTACCGGACGGGTTTTCATTTCAACATCCAATCCTTTTCTAGCCTGCTTATAAGCCGCCTTGCCATCAATTTTTATGGCCGAATAAACCGGAGGCATCTGCTCTATCTTACCGATCAAGCCCAGGCAAGCCTCATGAAGTAATGCGGGAGTCAAATGGCCTACCGAAAAAAAAGCATCCGGCTCCATTTCCGCATCGTAAGTAGGAGTTGTAGCCCCTATAAAAAAGGTGCCTGTATATTCCTTATCCAGTCCAGAGTATTCATCAATACGCTTAGTCATTTTGCCGGTGCAGATAATAAGTAAACCCGTGGCCAATGGGTCTAGTGTTCCGGCATGTCCCACCTTGATACGTTCTCCCAGTTTTTTCGAAATTGTATAACGTAACTTGTTAACCACATCAAAAGATGTCCAGTGAGCCGGTTTATCAATCAATAAAACCTGACTATAAGTGCTTTCATCACCTTTTGTGAAGCGCATTACTCGGTAATTTCAAGTTTGTGCCCGGTGGCTATAAGAATAAGCAGAATAAGCCCCAGCGCGATGCGGTAATAACCGAAGAACTTAAGGCCGTAACGGGTAATCAGCGTGATAAAAAACTTGATGGCTATCATACCAACAATAAATGATACCACATTGCCAATAAGCAAATAGTTCATTTCATATGAATGAATAGCACTGAAACCCTTCAGTAACTTATAAAAAGCGGCAGCCGAAATAGTAGGTACGGCCAGAAAAAAAGAAAACTCAGCAGCCCTTTTAATATTCAGCTTTTGTGTTAAACCACCAACTATAGCCGCGGCCGAGCGGGATACTCCGGGTATCATGGCCAAACACTGAAAACATCCAATAATAAACGCCTGCAGCCAACCAATTCTTAATTTGGTTAATCGGTAGTTTACTACTTCTACGCCAAACTCATTAATGCTCTTCACCTTCACCATATCCTCATCATCTGCGGCTTCTTCAATCTGCTTATGGAAAATCTTATCTATAAAAATTAAAACAAACCCACCCACCAGTAGTGATACGGCTACAGTAACTACGCTGGATAAAAGCGAATCAATAAAATCATTCAGTAAAAGACCTAGCACCGCAGCGGGAATGAAGGCTACAAATAGTTTCAGATAAAAATCAAATGACTGTAAAAACCGTCTCCAGTAAAGAACCAGCACCGAAAGAATAGCACCAAACTGAATATTTACAATATAAAGATTGGTAAACTCCGTGCGCTGCATTTTTAAGAATGCCTCGGTTAAAATCATGTGTCCGGTAGATGAAACCGGTAAGTATTCTGTTAATCCCTCTACAATAGCCAGAATAACCGCCTCAGCAGTTGTCATTAGTTTTTCGGTCTTTTAAGGATGGCAAAAATTTCGATTCCAAACCCAAGCATGACAACGATAGGAGCCAGCGTAATGCGTCTGAAACTGTAAAGTTCTTCTTTAGGAAATACATTAGGATCGGAAGTAGCGCCTCCGCTCATTAAAGCAAAGCCAATGAGTATCACTATTACACCGGCTGCCATAATCAGGTAATTCACTTTATCAAAAATAAACGGTGTTGCATTAGCGGGTGCAGCAGCTTTGGGTGCTGCTGTGGTTACAGTTTTACCTTTCGGTTGCGGTTGATGCTTGGCCATAATATTAGTTTAGTACAAATCTTCTACCTTCAAACGGAGGTAGCGAAAAACGGCTGTCAGAGTGCTTAAAAATGAAATCAGAATTCCGAATAAAATAAGCCCTCCGAAAAGTACGGCAAATGTAAATAAATCTCGAAGCAAACCAAGGTCGGGAAGTGTGTAATGGAAGTAGTAAATAAGAGCAGAAATAAGCAGACAGGCTAAGGTGCCACTGATAAACCCGTTTAAAATGCTTCGTCCCAGAAATGGTTTTACAATAAACCAGCGGGTAGCACCGAACAGTTGTTGTGTTTTTATAACAAATCGGTTAGAGAACATGACCAGCCTGATCGTGTTAAAGATTAACGATACGGCAAAAATCAGTAACACACCGGCTATGATTATAACCACTAATGAAGCATTGCGAACATTCAAATCAAGTGTTTCCAGAATATTGTCTTGTATGTTAACCTGTTTTATCTCGGCAAATCCCGACAGGTCTTTTCGCACTACGGCAAAGCTGTCTTTGTTAGCATAGGCTTCGAGCAGATTTAGATTCAGAGATGCATACAGGGGATTATAACCGAGAATATCCAGGAAGTTTTCGCCTAAATCTTTTTGCAGAATCTTGGCCGCTTCCTCTTTGGAAACATACACCAGATTCTTCACGTAAGGTTTGCCTTGCACGCGCGTTTGAAGAGAAGCAATCTGCCCCAGATTTACTTCGTCCTTTAAAACTATTTCCACCGTCAGGTTCTCTTTAAAACTGGTAGAAACCCGCTTCGCCTCAATAATTAATACTGAGGCTACCCCCAGTACAAACAAGACCAGGGTGATTCCGAAAATGGCGTAAAAGTATGAAGTGCCTTTGGTATTGTTCACAGCTATAAATTTGTAGTGGCCAAACTTATGGCATTATCGGCCCGCTGACAAATTAGTTAGTGTTTCTTAATTGTTGACATCGGTAGCATTGTCTAAAATATTGCAGTATCGGCCGTCTGCTTCTGCGGTTTTTTACCCTGAATAACAGGGCCGTCACACTTTTCCACAATTAAAAATGATTGAGTTTTTTGTTTGATGGAAAAATATACTTTTGCGCGCTGTACAAAAACAGTATACTGCTTATGTTCTGGACACTCGAATTAGCATCTTATCTGGAAGACGCACCCTGGCCATCTACTAAAGATGAATTGATTGATTACGGTATTCGTTCCGGTGCACCTGTAGAGGTTATTGAAAACCTGCAGGAGTTAGACGATGACGGAGAAATGTATGAAGGCATAGATGACATCTGGCCTGATTACCCAACCAAAGAAGATTTCTTTTTTAATGAAGATGAGCACTAGTATTTAAACTTTTCAGCTCTTTACAGTAAACAAAAAAGCCACTCTTTCGGGTGGCTTTTTTGTTTACTGTATCGGTTTCTTCTTTTACAGAATGAGCATGGCATCTCCGTAGGTTAAGAATTTGTATTTTTCTTTAGCTGCGGCCTCATAAGCTTTCATAATTAAATCGTAACCGCCAAAAGCTGCGGCCATAATCATTAAGCTTGATTTAGGGGAATGAAAGTTGGTAACCATTGCATTGGCAATACTGAAATCATGGGGCGGGTGAATAAACAGATTGGTCCATCCGGTAAATGGTTTCAGATAATGCTCGGCCGATACGGCTGACTCAATGGCCCGCATGGAGGTAGTACCTACCGCACAGATTCTCTTGCCTTTATCTTTTGCTTCATTGACAATTTTTGCAGCACGGTCAGGAATGATGATTTCCTCCGCATCCATCTTGTGTTTAGATAAATCTTCTACATCAATGGTACGGAAAGTTCCCAGGCCGGTATGCAGGGTTATTTCGGCCAGCTCCACTCCTTTTATCTCCATCTTTTTCAGCAGCTCGCGGCTGAAATGCATGCCGGCTGTAGGAGCCGCCACAGCACCTTCTACCCGTGCAAACACAGTTTGATAACGCTCGGCATCCAGTTCTTCAACCGGACGCTTGATATATTTAGGCAGCGGGGTTTCGCCCAGACCGTAAAGCACTTTCTTAAATTTATCGTAATCGCCATCGTATAAGAAACGAATGGTTCTTCCGCGAGAGGTGGTATTGTCCACTACTTCGGCAATCAAGTCATCGTTTTGACCAAAATATAATTTGTTGCCTACGCGTATCTTGCGGGCAGGGTCAACCAGCACATCCCACAAAAACTGGCCGCGGTTTAATTCGCGAAGCAGGAACACTTCGATTTTAGCACCGGTTTTTTCTTTAGTTCCATACAAACGGGCCGGAAATACCTTGGTGTTGTTCAGAATCATGACATCACCATCGCCAAAATACTTCTGAATGTCTTGGAATTTTTTGTGTTCAATTTTGCCGGTTGCCCGGTGAAGTACCATCAATTTACTTTCGTCCCGGTTTTTAGACGGATACATGGCTATGGCATCTTTCGGAATGTTGAAGCCAAAACTGGAGAGTTTCATACGTTATGTTTTTTGAATTTTACGGAATTCAAATTTTCAGAGCAGCTCTGAAATTTGGAGGTGGCAAAGGTAATCGCAGAAATGGAAAGTCCTAAAAGTAGCTGAAGAATCTTAACATCTGTAAATGATTCATCTTTGATTTTCTCATAAACCGTTTGCTTTTACTACGTTTGCGCGGTGAGCACTTTTTTTCAAATTTTCTGGCAAAGTTTAACGTTATCGTTTGAAGAAATACGGGCTGCCAAATTACGCTCGGCACTCTCCCTGCTGGGTATTTCTATTGGTATTTTGTGCATTATATCCGTACGAACGGCCGTTAACTCGATGGAAATGAATATTCAGAACAGTTTGGCTTCGTTTGGCAACGATATTCTTTACGTACAAAAGTGGCCTTGGATTTGGGCTGACCAAAAGGACTACCCCTGGTGGAAGTATTTGAACCGGCCGGGAGCTAACAAGCATGAACTGGAGCAACTGCAGCAGAAATTAAAAGGTGCCCGGGGCACCTGTATTCTGTATTTTGCCGGAGGCACTAAGGTTGTGGCCGGTGAAAACACAGCCGAGGGGACTCAGGTTTTAGGGGCCTCTTATGATTACAACAAAATAAAGGAGATGGACTTTACGCAGGGGCGTTACTTTACCCCGGCCGAATCGAACAATGCACAGGCGGTGGCTTTGGTGGGTGCCTCGGTTGCCGAAACACTTTTTCCGGGGCGCAGTGTGGTAGAGGGAGAACAGATTAAAGTAAACGGGGTTAAGCTGACCATTATTGGAGTATTGAAAAAAGAAGGCAGCGACCTGTTCGGTTTTACGCTCGATAACAATGTAATTGTGCCCTTTACTCTGATGAGCATGTTTGTGAATATGACCGATGGCGGTAATGATCCCCTCATTGCTATTGTGCCCAACGATGGGGTGCCGATGGATGAGCTCAGGTATGAAGTAAAAGGAGCTATGCGTTCGGTTCGTAAACTGTCACCGTTTGAGGAAGATAACTTCGCCATCAATCAGGTGAGTGTATTTACCGAGGGGATTGCCTCTATTTTCTCCATCATTAATATTGCCGGGTTGTTTATTGGCGGGTTCTCGATATTGGTGGGCACCTTTGGCATTGCCAACATTATGTTTGTGAGTGTGCAGGAGCGGGTTTATCAGATAGGAATTAAAAAAGCGCTGGGGGCTAAGAAAATCTACATCCTGCTGGAGTTTTTGCTGGAGGCCGTCATGCTCTGTTTGTTTGGCGGTTTGCTCGGGCTGGGAGCCGTGATTCTGTTGTTTCAGATACTGGGCTGGATGGTAGCCAGCAGCGGCACCGATTTTAAATTTTACATCACCGCCCAAAACATTCTGGTAGGTTTATCTATCAGTATTGTGACCGGTATTCTTGCCGGGTTTATACCGGCCTGGAGTGCGGCCAACATGAAACCCGTAGATGCTATCAGAGGCGAGGTGAGTGACTTGTTTAAAGGCTTTAAAAAACTCTACACGGCCAAGTAACCCGGGTTGATATGGGCAGCAAACAAAGAAACATGCTGTAATACCTGCTCGCAGCAGACTGATTGCTCTCCGGTTACTCCTCCTGATTCCATGAACCCTGTTTACCCGCAAATTATACTCTGCGGTTCGCTGAGGCCACTTACACCGGCTGCATTACGGGCAAAGAAATAAACGTAATAGGTTACACCGGGGGTAAGCCCGACAAAGGTTTTTTTTCGGCTGTTAGTTTCATTGATTAAAACGTTTACAGGCATACCGGCAGAGAACTTGATAATACCACTCTGCATATAAACATTATCGGGCAGCGGAGCACCTTCACTGATTATACAACCGTAACTCACCTTGGTGCCCAGGCTATAACAAGATGCCTTGATAACTCCGGTTGCCCCGCGGTCTAGCGATTGTATTTTAGGAGGCAGCAACACCTGCGCCTGCGAGCGGTGCGTTTTAACGGGTTTAAAACCACCTTCTATAATCACACCGGGATTGCCCTGCGCTACTTCATCTACATCATCGGCAATTAAATCGAGCGCTTCTACCAAAGCCGTCTGCGCTATGAGCCAGGCGCCTTTCTGCGACCTGCCGCCATTAAAAAAATCGGCATACCGGTGGTTGTAATCGGCCATCAGCGTTTCAAAATCGGTTTGACTGATAACCGGTGCGGTAAAGGGAGAGCCGGCTTTGTAATACAAATCATTTACTCCGGCTGCCAGGGTGGCGCGTTCGTAAATTTTCATGCGGTGAAAGTTTCGGCTGCATTTGCTAAGTGCCATAATTCATGTTTTTAATGATGAAAAATGAAAACCCATGACAAAAGAAACCACATTTTCATACTTAAACAAGTGCTAAAAAGCATTACAGGCTTGTTATTTCACATTACAGATATGTTATTATTCAGAACAGGTCTGTTATTTAGTATTACAGGTCTGTTATCTATCATTACAAGCTTGTTATACTACATTACATGTCTGTAACTTATTATTACAGGCTTGTTATTCTTTATTATAGGTCTGCTATCTGTAATTACAGACTTGTTATTTATAATTACAGGTATGTAATTCAGCATTACATGCTTGTTATTTTCCATTACAGGTATGTAATGCTTCCGAATAGTCATTCAGATGTGTCTAGGGAAGTAGTTGATAGGAGATATGCTATGATATTCAGAGCCTGTAAAGGAATAAGGAGGTTTTAGACATATAGATTCGGGAGGAAACAAATCTTTATTCCCCCCAATGAAACGCAGAAGTATTGGTTTCATCAAATAAATGCGGGTAATGCACCTTCAGCTCCTGCACAAAAAGCTCGAAAGGAAAATCATCGAAGGTGCCGTATTCGTGCAGGTAGTTCATATACTTCTTACCCCCATTATACTCCTGAAAAATAGAGTCGTGCTCCCCGTCAAAGTACAAGGCATTCGTGCCGAACTTCTCGCACAGGCTTTTATTAAAAGCAGGAGTGCATTTCACCCACTTACCATCTACCCAAAACTCGTTGTAACCGTGAAAAACAAACTTATCAGTGCGCAGCATTTCTACAAACTTGCGGGTGCTGAGGTGGTTCTGCACAATTGAAAAGCCCAGGCGCGAAGGAATGTTATGAATACGCCCCAGAGCTGCCAGCAGCAGCGATTTTTCGATACAATATCCGCGACCGCGCTGCAAAGTGAGCGAGGCCGATATTTCTTCGGGTATTAAAATAAGGTGATAGGGGTCGTAAAGAATCTCATCGCGCACGGCCAGATACAGGTCCACCACCTTTTGGCGGTCGGTTTTATCGGCCGAGGTTTTTGCGTGGGCATAAGCAATTACCGAAGGGTTGTTGCTGTCAATAAATGAAGTGGAACGAAGGTATATATCAGAATTATCTGCCACCGATTGCACAATTTTTCTACGTTAAAACACAATACCCTGCCAGGGCTCAATCATTATTTCTTAGCGCAGCAGTCTTTCTTTTCTCCAGCGCACTTTTTCTCACACTTGCCGTCACATTTGCCACCGCAGTCGCCTTTACAACCTTCTTTATGCATGGGGCAACCGGCCGGCATGGCGGCACCATCTTTGGCGCCACAAGATTTGCCTTCCATTTTGCAGTGGGCAGCACATTCTTCTTTGCTCATAATGCAGCGACCGCGCTCTTTGCACATCGTTTCGCAGGCTTCTTTCCCCATCATCTTCTCACACATTTCTTTTTCCATCACCATGCTGTCGCCTTCGGCTTGGCAGCATTTCATACCACCTTCCATTCCGCCCATAGCGTGCGGACAGGCACCGTGTTCTCCATCCTTAATGATAATTTCCTTTTCCATGCGGCATTCCTGGGCACCACCCTTGCAGTGTCCGCAGGACATATTCTTAGCCACACGGTAACTCGTAAAGCCTATAGCCACTAACGATAACACAATGATTAACCACGAGAGAATTTCAAACAAACCGCCCAAAAACTCGCGCTTAACTTTAACTAATAAGTAAACACCTGCGGCCAAAGCCAGAACGGATAAAGGAATTGCTGCCATGATTATTGTTTTTTTGTTACGACAAATATAAACGGGTTTTTGGCAATAGATATTTGCTGTTACTTTCGTGCCGTTTTAAAAGAGATAAATACCCCGCATGCAGAATCTGGAAGAAGAAAAATCAAAGTTCCGTTTTAAAATGAAACTGGATATACGCTGGAGCGATATGGACGAAATGCGCCACGTAAACAATGCCGTTTACCTCACCTACTTTGAACAGGCCCGCGTGTATTACTTTCACGAAGCCTGCGAATGGAACTGGCATGAGATAGGGGCTATATTGGCCAACGCGCATGTGGATTATTTAAAGCCGGTGGTGTTTCCAAATCCTACCTTTGTGTATGTAAGAACCCGTAAGCTGGGCAACAAAAGTTTTGAAACCGAGTATATGATTACAAGCTTTGTAAACGGTGTGGAAGAAATAACCACCACAGGTTATACTACCATGGTATTGTTCGATTACAAAACCAACAAGAGTATGGTAATGCCCGAACACTTACGCGAGCGTTTAAAAAATTACGAAGTCATAAAACCTTAATTGTGCTTTTACGAATCAACCCCGATAACATTGACGACCGCCTGATATTTCAGGTAGTAAATTGTTTAAAACGTGGCGGTGTAATCATCTACCCTACCGATACGGTCTACACACTTGGCTGCGACCTGACCCATCAGGACGCCTACGAGAAAGTTTGTAAACTGAAAGAGATTAAAAGCAACAAAGCTAACTTCAGTATTGTTTGCTACGACCTGAGCCACATCAGCGATTTTACCATGAATGTGCCAACGCCCACCTACAAAATGATGAAGCGTTTACTGCCCGGCCCTTATACGTTCATTTTAAACGGCAACAACAATTTGAGCAAGATATACGGCTACAATAAAAAGACCGTTGGTATACGCGTGCCCGATAATACCATTGCCCGGGCAATTGTTGATGCATTGGGAGCGCCTATTCTTTCGGCCTCTATCAAAAACTCCGATACTATTCTGGAATACATTACCAGCCCCGATGAGTTGTATGAATTGTACGAAAACATTGTAGACATTGTAATAGATGGCGGCACCGGAGGTAACATAGCCTCAACCGTAATTGATTACACCGGCACCGAACCCATATTGGTGCGCGAAGGGGCCGGTGAGTTTCCTATCTGATACCTGCTGCCAAACATTTTTAAGCCGGAACTGTTTTACTAATCTTTTATAACCAATCCTGTTTCCATGAAAAACTTAATGGCCCTGCTCTTTATTTTACCCCTGTTTGCATTCGTTAATAAAGAAACAGCCTTTACGGTAGATACTAAAGCAAGTAATGTTCACTGGCTGGGTAAAAAAACTACCGGTCAGCATGAGGGCGATGTAAAAGTGAAGAGCGGCACGCTCAACTTTAACGGCAGCATTCCTGTAAAAGGTGAGTTTGTGCTGGACATGACCTCCCTAACCGTTACCGACATAGCCGATGCCGAAGACAATAAGCATTTGGTGGACCACCTGGCTAACGATGATTTCTTTTCTATTGCCAAAAACCCGACTGCTGTTTTATCTATCAAGAAACTGGAAAAGATAGCCGCTGCCAAAGCCGGTGAAGCCAACTATCAACTAACTGCCGACTTAACCATTAAAGGTATTAAGAACGAAATTCAGTTTCCGGCACTGATTAATGTAAATGGAAAGAACGCAACCGCCAAAGCCGATTTCACCATCGACCGCACCAAGTGGAATATTACCTACAAATCGAAAAGCATACTGGGCGGCATGGCAGATAAGTTCATTTACGATGAAATTTATTTCTCCGTAAACCTGAGTTTGAACAATTAACAACACCGTAAGCAAAAACTACCGCCAATGAATATCTTCGACCCACCAATATTCATTGAAACACTTTTTATCCATACTGTTTGGTTTCGCGCTGTTGCAGAACATTGCTGCTCAGAACACCCTACGTGTAATTGTAAAAAGCGATAACGAAGAAGAAGAACTTTTGCAGGGAGCAACTGCTCATGTGGTTGACACTACCTTAGCCGCCCTAGCCGATAGTAACGGATTGATTGTGCTGGAGAATATTCCCAACGGAGAACAAACCATTGAGTTCAGCAATATCGGTTTCTTTAAAAAGCGAGTTAAAATCACCTTTCCGCAAAAAGATATTCTTGCCTTACTGGAAGTAAAACTGGAAACGCAGGCGGAGGAAATGGAGGAAGTAATAGTTACCTCCACCCGCAATTATCAAAAAGCCGAATACCTGCCAACGCGAGTGGAAGTAATCAGTGAAGAAGATGTGGAAGAACGCTCACACGATAAGCCTTCCGATGTATCGCATGTGGTTCGCGAACAACCGGGTGTGCAGGTGCAGCGCACTTCGGCCACCGCAGGCACTATGAGTATTCGCTTGCAGGGGCTGAACAGCCGTTACGTGCAGATATTGAAAGACGGTTTCCCTTTGTTTGGCGGCTTCTCGAATGTGATAGGCATTACACAAATACCTCCGCTTGATTTAAAGCAGGTAGAAATTATTAAAGGACCATCGTCTACGCTGTATGGTGGAGATGCCATTGCAGGAGTCATCAATCTTATTTCCAAAACACCTTCTGAGAAACCGGTGTACGACCTGTTGTTTAACGGAGAAAGTGCCAACGCATACGATGCGGGTTTCTATGGCAGCCAGAAAATAAAATGGTTTGCGTTTTCAATAACAGGGGCTTACCGGTATCAGTTTGCTAAAGACTGGGATGGCGACCACTTTACAGAAACACCCAAGTTGCAACGCTACATGGTTTCGCCTCAGCTGTTTTTTGATTTATCGAAACACGCCAAGCTAAACATAGGCGCCAATTATACCAGCGAAGACCGCTTGGGAGGAACTATGGAATATGTTCTGGGTAAGAATGACAGCAGCTACAATTACTTTGAGAAAAACATCTCCAACCACATCTCCTCCAACCTTCGGTTTGAATACGATTTTGAATCGGCCGGCAAGTTAACACTGAAGAATGCTGTGAACTATTTTACCCGTGACCTGAAAATACCTTACTACTTCTTTGCCGGCAAACAACTGGCCTCTACTTCCGAAATAAACTATCACCTCATTCGCAAAAAACATGATGTAGTGGTAGGCTTAGATTTCCGCACCGATCAATTTCAGGAGAACGAAGACTCATCGGCTGTAAAGAGAGATTATACCTTTTACACCTTCGGTTTCTTTGCGCAATACCTTTATAATTTAAGCGAGAAAACAACCATTGAAGCAGGTGTTCGTGTAGATTACAACAACATCTATAAAGCCTATCCGCTGCCACACGTAGCATTAAGACAAAAGTGGAACGACATCTTCATTACCCGCTTAAACATTGGTATGGGATACAAACTGCCAACCATCTTTCAGGATGAAAGCGAGGAGGCGCGTTTCCTGAATGTTCAGCGAATAGCCTCTTCTGTAAAGCCGGAGTTATCGCTGGGTGGCACCATTGATTTAAAAATAAAACTGCCCAACTTTAATGGCCTGAATGTAACCATTAATCAGCTTTACTTCCTCACGCATATCTTCCGACCAATGTTGGCACAAACCTATTCAGACACCTCCTGCCATTTGTTAGACTGTGAACAAATCAGTTACCAGAATGCCAGTGGCTTTATAAGAAGCGGAGGGGTGGAAACAGGTATTAACTTCAGCTACCGGGGTCTAGGGGCTTCATTTGTTTATACGTACACCGATAACAACCGGAAAGTAAACGGAGTCAAAAGTATTGCACCGCTTACCTCCAAGCACATAGTTTCCATCTTTATGGAGTATGAAATTAAACACTTCTCTATCGGGCTCGATGCTTATTACTACAGCCCGGTTAAACTAAGCGATGGCCGGACCGGAAAACAAATTTGGGAAGTAGGCATAGTAGCGCAATACGGATTCAAATACCTGTTGCTTTTTGCCAACTTTGAAAACATCGCTAACATTCGCCAAACTTCTTTCGGACCCACCGTGTTTGCAAACCCCACATTTTCACACCCTCGTTTCTCTGAAATCTATGCTCCTCTCGAAGGTAGATTATTAAACGTAGGCTTCAAACTTCATCTGGGAGCCTTCACTAAAAAAAATAAAGGCGATGATGATGGAGTTGATAAACTTAGAAACAAAACGGATTAGATAATCACACGCTCCACCCAATTACTGCCAAACGAATAAGGCAACATGGTTAAAGAGGAAACCGGTTTGGTAAGAATCAGGTTCCCTCTCTTGCCCACCGTAATGGAACCCAACTCATCTTCTAAATTCATGGCATAGGCTCCGTTTAGAGTTGAGGCATTCATGACTTCTTCAGGCGTCATGTTCATATATATACAAGCCAAAGAATTGACCAGATTCATATTACCCGATGGTGCAGAGCCGGGATTAAAATCGGTGGCGAGCGCCAACGGTAAACCGGCATCAATTATATTACGGGCGGGGGTGTAAGGTATTTTAATAAACAGTGAACAACCCGGTAAGGCGACCGGCATAGCAGATGAGTTTTTAAGTGTAGCTATATCTTCCTCTGAAACAAGTTCCAGATGATCTACACTCCGGGCTCCATGTTTTACGCTCACCTGTACGCCTCCTATTACATTAAACTGATTCACATGAACCTTGGGTTGTAAACCATATTTCACTCCTGCTGCCAGTATACGGTCGGTTTCTTCAACGCTGAAATAATTCTGCTCACAAAACACATCAATAAAATCTGCCAGACCCTCCCCCGCAATCTGCGGAATCATTCTACGAATCATCAAATCAACATACCCATCATGATTCTCTTTATACTCGGTGGGAAATGCATGAGCTCCTAAAAAAGTTGCCTTAATACGCAAATCCGAATGCTCTTTCAGTTTTCTGATAACGCGGAGCATCTTCAACTCTCCTTCTATCGTCAATCCGTAACCACTTTTAATTTCGGCAGCTCCGGTGCCATAGCTTTTCATTTCCTCTAATCTTAACCACGCACTATCAAACAGCTCATCTTCGGTTGCCTCTGCTAATCGTTTGGCGGAGTTTAATATACCTCCTCCGTTAGAGGCAATCTCTTCATAACTCAGTCCATTTATTTTATCGGCAAATTCATTTTCCCGAGAACCAGCATACACAATATGGGTATGCGAATCGCACCAGGCAGGTAAAACCAATCTGCCCGAGGCATCTATCACTTCATCAGCACGTACGGGAGCATCTTCGTTCTTACCAAAACTCTTTATCAAGCCATCTTCTAGTAACAAAAAAGCATTCTCTATTCCGGGCAATGCTTTCATCTCCGCCCCGCAAACCATTTTTACTTTTGCTTCCCGTATTCCAAAAAGTGATTGAATATTTCTGATTAATAGGCTTCTCATTACTGCAAATAAAATTGATTTATCTGATTCACCTCTGTTGAACTAACATCAATATTACCTAAACCAACTAGGTTTCCCGGCTGTAATGGCCATTATACATATTATATAGTCAATCATCTTCCTTTTTTTAGATTTACGGCTCAAAATTTCAAAGCATGAAAAAATCAGCCTTTACACTTTTAGTTGTTTGCGCCACATTCTTCGCTTCTGCTGCCGACATAAAAGTTGACAGAACCGGTGCCATTGTAGGTTAGGTTACATCCATATCTGCTGCTATTACCGCTGCTGCTGATGGTGACCGCATAGTAGTATTCAGCAACGGCTTAATCTACAGTGAAAACCTCAGCATCAATAAATCACTCACGTTCCTATGTGCTGCAGAAGGCGAGTACTTTTTTCTTGCAGGTAGCATAACTATTGTGCCGGCTAACGGAAGAGAAATTACCATTGTAGGTATGCACCAAAATGGAAACATTGCTTCGGGTGGAGTAAACCCGGTGGGTGCTCGTTGCGTGGTCAACATTGTAGATTGTGAAATAGCCGGAACGGTTACATTCAATCAGGATGGTTACGATGTAAACCTGCTTTACAATTACATATGGCAGAACACCCAAATACGGTATGGCAAAGTAATAGCTAACAAACTTGGCAACGAAACCACCGATGGCGGTTTGGTTTATGGCTTTCTGAGTATTACTGCAGAAAGTGCCACTTATGGAACAGGAGATACGGTGTTTGTAATTGCCAACCGCATGCTTAAATCAGATAACCTAGGCAGCGGCAGCATCTTTACCTTCGACAATCCGAACCTGCGCTACTTCATTGCTAACAACTCTATCCGCACAGGAGTAGCCAACAGCACCCAATACACCACTAACCAAACAGCTGTTAATGTGGTAAACTGCTACCTGGTAGATACCACCAACGTGTTTATCAATAACTACTGTTCGGCTGTAGAAACCGGAGGAGGCTGCACTGGTGCCACCACCTTTGGCTGTGTAATACTGAAAGGAATAAAAACCGAGAACTTTGCCAACAACTTATTAAAGAACCGCTACGGAAACAATTATGGATGCGGTGCATTGCAAATGCGTGGAGATTACAACTACTATGACGGTTACCGCGCATACCCTACCGGCACCGACAACAATATATTCAGCAGCACCAGCAACGCGCCCATTACTTACGATAACATTACCGGTAAAGTAACTGCCGGTACCGGTGGTATAAACACCGGCAAACCCGGTGCTGCATATACCGACATAGATTTAACCCGTGGCGATATTGGTCCCTGGGGAGGCCCTTGGACGCAAGAAAACTACTGGGATACCAATAACCCACAAGGTGGTCGTGCCCGTGTATTTCTACTTAATATGCCTTCGAATGTTTACTCGCTTACGACACCCGTATCTATTAAGGCAAACGCCACCCACATTAAATAGTTTGTTCCAAACAGTTCATGCTATTTAAAACACCATATCGTGTTTGGGCAGTGTTGTTGGTGCTGCTAGCGGTGCATGTAAAAAATGCGCGGTCGCAAACGCCCTACTTGCATAACGAGCCGCAATTGCAGGCCGCAGAGTTTTTCTGGGATGCAGACCCGGGATATGGCAATGGCTATTCGTTCAATGCCATAGATGGAAATTTCAATGAACCCCTCGAACAGATTCTGCGCAACACGGCACCTATGCCCGCTGTAGGTTTACATCTGCTCAACATTCGTGTAAAGGATGGAAAAGGAAACTGGGGGCCGCTGTTCAAGAAAGCTTTTCAGGTAGAAGATTCTGCCAAGGTGGCCAACGGTGTAAAACTGAAAGCTGCTGAATACTTTTGGGATACCGACCCCGGTTACGGAAGCGGCACTGCCCTCATCGCTTTTGACGGAAACTTCAACGAAGCCCTCGAACAGGTTTTCAAGAACACCACCTCGCTGCCCGCTGCGGGCATGCACCTGTTTAATATCCGTGTGCGCGATAGTGAAAACAACTGGGGCCCTTTGTTTAAGAAAGCAGTGCAGTTGGAAGACATAGCAGTTACACAACGCCTGCTCAGCGTGAAAGCTGCTGAATACTTTTGGGATACAGACCCCGGCTATGGCAGCGCCACCGCTCTCCTTGCTTTCGATGGAAACTTCAATGAAGCCCTCGAAAATGTTTTTACGAATAACGCCACCCTGCCTGCTGTGGGCATGCACTTATTTAATGTGCGCGTAAAAAGCGAACACAATACCTGGGGGCCTTTGTTTAAAAAAGCAGTGCAGATTACCGATGTAATAAACAACCCGCGCCTACTTACGGTGAAGGCCGCTGAATACTTTTGGGATACCGACCCCGGCTATGGCAGCGCCACTACACTTCTTGCCTTTGACGGAAACTTCAACGAAGCCCTCGAGAGCATCGTAACCAACAACGCTACCTTACCCGCCACCGGCATGCACTTGTTTAATGTGCGTGTAAGAAGCGAAAACAACAACTGGGGACCGCTGTTTAAAAAGGCCGTACAGATTACCGATGTAGTAAACAACCCGCGCTTACTAACTGTTACCGCTGCTGAATGTTTTTGGGGCACTACCGACCCCGGCTACGGAAACGGAATTACCCTGCTTGCTTTCGATGGTAACTTTAACGAAGCCATAGAAGCGCTCGGCAAAACACTTACATCTTTCACTGAAGGAATGCAGTTGTTCAATCTTCGCGCACGCGATGAAAAAAACAACTGGGGGCCTTTGTTTAAGAAAGCAGTGCAGGCAGATGTGCAGCCGCGCCAATTCATTATTACCCAAGGCGAATATTTCTGGGATGCCGACCCCGGTTACGGAAACGGTTATCAGTATCTGGCCATTGACGGCAACTTTAACGAAGCCCTCGAAAACGCTATTGACTACAACGGCACTTCTACCTACAACGGCTTACACCTTTTCAATACCCGTGTAAAAGATGAAAAAGGAAGATGGGGCCCGCTCTTCAAAAAAGCGGTCATGATTATTGCCGACTTCACCGAACTGAATGTAACTATCAATTACGACACCGCTACCATCTGCACAGGCGATTCTGTTTATCTTATAGCATCAGGCGCGGGCTCGTATGTTTGGTCTCCCGCTACGGGGTTAAGTAATACCATTGGAGCGGCTGTGTTTGCCAAACCAAGCACCACTACTACTTATATGGTTATTGGCGAGGGCGACCCCGGTGAATATGATACCGCTTATGTTACTGTGAAGGTGGTAGCAAGTTCTATTGCTCTCAACTTAGGAAACGACACGAGCATTTGTTCTCCCGCCACGGTTACTTTAATCGCGGGCGCTGCAACTACTTACGCGTGGTCAACCGGTGCTGCTACGCAAACTATCAGTGTAAACTCTACCGGCAACTACAGCGTTACCATTACCAATGCTGCGGGTTGCACCAAGGCCGATACCATTCATATCACGGTAGATACTATTACCAATGCAGGCATGCTGCCGCTTACGGTCACCATCTGCAATGGGCAAAGCGCCAGCCTGAGTGCTACGGGAGGAAACACTTATTTATGGAGTAACAGTTTGGGCACCGGCCCGAACGTAACGGTATCTCCATCTACTACCACTATATATAGTGTAACCATTACCAAAGGTGCTTGCGTTACTACCGCTACCCGCACGGTTACCGTTAATCAACCCAACACAGGAAGTATTACCGCCAGTATCTGCCAAGGTCAATCCTATTTCTTTAACGGAGTTAACCGAACCACCACCGGCACCTTCCTTGATACCTTAGTTAACACAGCGGGCTGCGATTCTGTTCTTACTTTGAACTTAACCGTAAAACCAACTACCAGTGGCAGTATCAACGCCAGCATCTGTCAAGGACAATCGTATTTCTTTAACGGAGCAAACAGAACAACACAAGGCGCTTACCTGGATACACTCGTTGGTTCAAATGGCTGTGATTCTATACTCACTTTGAACTTAACGGTGAAGCCGAAAACAACCGGTAGTATCAACGCCAGCATCTGTCAAGGGCAATCGTATTTCTTTAATGGTGTAAACAGAACAACACAAGGCGCTTACCTGGATACACTTGTTGGTTCAAATGGTTGCGATTCTATCCTTACTCTTAACTTAACGGTGAAGCCGAAAACAACCGGTAGTATCAATGCCAGCATCTGTCAAGGTCAATCCTATTTCTTCAACGGAGCAAACAGAACAACTCAAGGTGCTTACCTGGATACACTTGTTGGTTCAAATGGTTGCGATTCTATACTCACTTTGAACTTAACGGTGAAGTCAACTACCAGCGGTAGTATCAATGCCAGCATCTGTCAAGGGCAATCGTATTTCTTCAACGGAGCAAACAGAACAACTCAAGGTGCTTACCTGGATACACTTGTTGGTTCAATTGGTTGTGATTCTATCCTTACTCTTAACTTAACGGTGAAGCCGACCACCAGCGGCAGTATCAACGCCAGCATCTGTCAGGGACAATCGTATTTATTTAATGGTGTAAACAGAACAACACAAGGCACTTACTTAGATACCCTTGTTGGTTCTAATGGCTGTGATTCTATACTCACTTTGAACTTAACGGTGAAGCCGAAAACAACCGGTAGTATCAACGCCAGCATCTGTCAAGGACAATCGTATTTATTTAATGGGGTGAGTAGAACTACCAGCGGCACTTATCTAGATACCTTAGTGAACGTAGCGGGATGCGATTCGTTCCTTACATTAAACCTTACGGTATCTACAGCGGTTACATCCAGTTTCAGTGTAGGCATTTGTCAGGGGCAATCGTATTTATGGAACGGAATCAATCGCACTACCACCGGTGCTTATCTCGATACACTTAGCGCTAATGGCGGATGCGATAGTATTGTTACGCTTAACTTAACAGTTAACCAGCCCACCTCCGGAAGTATCAACGCCAGCATCTGTCCCGGCCAATCGTATTTCTTTAACGGAGCAAACAGAACAACACAAGGCGCTTACTTAGATACCCTTGTTGGTTCAAATGGTTGCGATTCCGTAGTTATTCTAAATCTAACCGTACACCCGGTGGAGCAAACAATCCTCAATGCATCAATATGCAATGGCCAAAGTTACCTCTTCAGCAGCCAAACACTTACACAAGCCGGAGTTTATTACGACACCCTACAAACCATGAATGGTTGCGATAGTATTGTTACCCTGAATCTTACTGTAAACCTTGCCGCATCCACTTTGTTGCTTGATACCATTTGCAGCGGTGATACTTATGATTTCAATGGCGATATAGTAACACAACAAGGTATTTATGCCGATACTTTGCAAACTGTAAACGGCTGTGACAGCATTGTTACCCTTACTCTTACCCTACACAGTTTACCGGTGTCAACTATTACCAAAACAGTTGACACGCTTTACACACAAAGCTTTGCTGCTTATCAATGGTTGAAAAACGATACGGCAATTACCGGTGCCGATTCGGCATCGCTGGTATTGTTGCAGCCGGGCAATTACAGTGTGCTCGTAACCGACAGCAACGGTTGCAGCGATACCTCATCGGTTATAAATGTATTGAGTGTAGACCTGAACGAAAGCTTAACCGCTCTGGGCGTAAAACTTTACCCTAATCCAAACACCGGAAATTTTGTGGTGGAGTTCAACAGCGCTCTGCCCCGTGAAATAAACGTAACCGATGCCATTGGCCGCCTGATTTATACTACTCAATCGTTACTGCAAACTGTGCAGTTAGATTTAGATGAAGTAGCTGCGGGGGTTTACTTCCTGAACATACGCCAGCAAAAGCAAACCACCAGTTTGAAGTTTAGCGTAATACGCTAATCAATTCAACAATCTTACACATCTTTGCATTTCTATTTATTCTTACAAGATGGCAGGCAATTCATTCGGAGAAATTTTTCGTATTACCACCTTTGGCGAAAGTCACGGTGATGCTATTGGTGTGGTGATTGATGGCTGTCCGGCCGGTTTGGAAATTGATGCTGATTTTATTCAACAGGAGTTAGATCGTAGAAAACCAGGACAATCGGCCATTACTACTCAACGTAAAGAGAGCGATACACTTCAGATACTTTCGGGGATTTTCGATGGCAAAACGCTTGGCTCACCTATTGCTATTACCATTCCTAACGAAGATCAACATCCCGAAGACTACACGCATCTGAAAGATGCCTATCGCCCCAGCCATGCAGACTATACTAATGAAATAAAATACGGTCACCGTGACTATCGTGGTGGCGGAAGGACCAGTGCGCGTGAAACAGCCGCCCGAGTTATTGCCGGAGCCATTGCCAAACAACTTTTGACAAAAACTGGCATAGAGATTACCGCCTATGTTTCCGGAGTGGGCGCTATTCAGTTGAATAAAGATTATACCCAACTGAATTTATCCCAAACAGAAAGCAATATCGTGCGCTGTCCCGATGAAGAAACCGCGAATCAAATGATTGAATTGATTCAAAATACTAAAGCAAAGGGCGACACGCTTGGAGGTATCATTACTTGCGTGGTAAAAAACACACCTGCCGGTTTAGGCGAACCGGTTTTTGATAAACTACATGCCGATTTAGCTAAAGCAATGCTGAGCATTAATGCCGTTCATGGATTTGAATATGGCAGTGGCTTTGCAGGCACTATGATGAACGGATCTCTGCACAATGATGTATTTATCAAAAACGAAGCTGGCGAAGTAGTAACATCGTCCAATTACTCGGGGGGTATACAGGGCGGCATTAGTAATGGTATGGACATCTATTTCCGTGTAGCTTTCAAGCCCGTAGCTACCCTTATGCAGTCACAAATTACTTTAGATAAAAGCGGTAACGCTACAGAAATTAAAGGTAAAGGCCGTCACGACCCTTGTGTGGTTCCACGGGCTGTTCCTATTGTAGAAGCCATGACTGCGTTGGTACTGGCCGACCATTACCTGCGGGCAAAAACATCGAAGGTTTAAATGGTTTGATAGAGACAATATCACCCGACACTTGTTGTAAGTATGGTCCTCTGATATTTCAATGATATTGACGCCCTATGAATCCCCGCATTGAAACCATTACCCCCAAAAGCTGATTGGTCACCAGCTAACCATGACTTTTCCCCAAAACAGGACAACCGAACTTTGAAAAGGATTTATGCCATGCCGCAATACCATTCAAAACAAGGTATCCCCCAACTTAATTTCTTTGCAGGTATACAATGACGGTTTCAGCTTTCAGAACTTCAATCCCCATGCGCCTTTCGAAAAATGGCAGCCTTAGAAGTTGCCAATTTCAACCATGTACCTACTGGCATGGAAACCTTTCTTTTGCCTGGCGGATTGTATGCTGTTTTTCTGCATCGGGGTGCTGCACTTACCGCGCTACAAACCTTTCAATACATCTACGAAACATGGCTGCCGGCCTCCGGCTACCAGCTGGATTCAAGACACCATTTTGAGATACTGGGGGAGCGCTACAAAAACAATCCCCCGATTCGGAAGAAGAAATTGGGATTCCGGTTAATTAATTGATAGGCCATTCATAACGGTATAAAACAAAAAAGCCCTCTGTTTATTCAGAAGGCTTTTTTGTTTGTAAATAATAAACCTAGAACTTAACCTGAGCCTTGGCAAAAAACTGAGTTCCCATGATAGCTGTTCCCGGAAAACTCTGCCATTGGTAATTGGTGATATTGTTTACATTAACAGAAAACAATAGATTCTTGTAGAAGTTGGGGCGATAGCTTACACGGGCATCTAATAAATATGCTGGCTTTACAGTGCCTGCATAAATAGAAGAATTAGCTTCGTAGCCTATCTGATAACGGAAACTGGTTCCATAACTAAATCCAATCTTATTTAGGGTATGGTCAAAAGTTATAGAGGCTTTTACCTTAGGGGCATTCAATGCCACGGCCTCACCTGAAGAAAGCTTCAATTGGTCCTTATCTACCCAGCTTAAACTTCCACCAGCCACTACAGCATGGCGGGCGCTTTCAAGAATGTTATACTGGAATCCGAAATCTATACCAAACACATCTAAGCGACCCAGATTCTGATACGTGAGAATATAATCTGAGTTCACATAATTTGGGTCGTTGGGAGTAATGGTTCCCATCGGGAACTGATAGGTCATTACAATCAACTCATCCCAAACAGTACCTGCAACGGGAGTAACAATTGTTGGATTTTGTAATGCAGCATTACCATCTAACAATGGAACCATCAGATTATCCAGAGCATTGCTGTTAGCGTGAAGATTCTGGTATAATCTGCCTGTAGAGTCGTTAGCACCCAGATAAGTGTTGTGATCCAACATTACTGCACCGGAAGCCGATTTCAAAGCGCTGACGTAATCACTGATACGAGTCCAATATGCATCAAGTGATATAGAAAGTTTACCAGCAATTAAACCTTTGTAACCCAACTCAAGGGTTGAAGTAGTAGAGTTATTTATTCTTTTCAGATTTTTAAAGTCAGCAACATTCTGCTTGCTCTTTCCAAAATCTTTGGTTTGAGCCAATACATCATATGCTACCGAAATCTGGTCAGCATCGGCCACTGTGCCCCCCGGGCCTCTGATACCGTTAAATATAGAATTCACCAAACCGTTTGCAATAACCGGATTACCTACCGTAGGCAGGAACAAGCCGGCTACATAACCCATCAGAGAATCGAAAGTGGCTGCGTTATTGGATTTATCTCCATAAGTAGCCCAGTAACCTTTGCCATTCGCGCTTCCCCAAGGTGCGGTGTTATATTGAATCACCCCGGTATTTTCATCGTATTTGTAACTCCATCCATACGGATTACCAATACCACGGATATTGATACCATTCGGAATTAACCCGTTCGATAAATCCAGAAACTGGTTGAGTGTGGTTGGAGCATCAAATGCACGGTTGTAGGTAATACGTATATTATGTCCTTGGGCCGGTTTAAATACCAAAGCTGCCCGCGGACTAAACGAAACACCTTTAATAATACTATTGTAATCAATACGAAATGCAGCTACCAGTTTCAACCATTTTAAAGGCTCATAGTCGCCCTGAAAATAGCCCCCTACTTGATTCAGATTATCCTTCGTTTCGAAACGGCCGTTGATAGTACCCTTGGTATCTGGACGGGTCAGTAAGGCATCTACGCCATAAATCAAAGCGAGTTTTTCTATCGGATTCCATGAATGTTGTATTTGGAAAACGTGAAGTTTAGACTTATCAATTAAAGACTGTACCTGATAAGGATTGGGCGGAGATGTAGAAGAGTATGAATTGCGACTGGAAGATGATAACTGCGGAATGAGATATGTGTTTCCGGCATCACTACTGTTTATAAAATACTGAACATATAAATTCTTCCAACGGAAGCGAGCCTGTAAATACCAGTATTTCCACCCCCCGGTACCGCCAGCCTGCGCAGCACCTAATCCGGTTAACTCCACATTGTGCGCACTGGCAATACCCCCATTAACAGTCAATGTAATATCGTTGATAGGGCGAATATCTATCCGCGCATCGGCAGTCCATTTTTCAATAGAAAAGTCTTTGTCAAATCTGCGTATATCCAAACGAAGCGTAGAATCAATCATCTTACCACTACCATCGGTTTGGTAACCTAATGTATCCGGTTTAAAAATCTCTCCGTTCTTCACGCTACCGAATATAAGGCTATCATCCTTATATGGCTCACGAGGATCTGTAACGGGATAATCCTGACCGCGAAAATAACTGCCTGAAACCTTGTAGCCAAACTTACCATTCCACAACTTGCCGGAGTGTCGAATTTCCGGATTAATGATATTGCCTGAAATAGCTTTCCCATTATTCAATGACTGGTAAGACTTATCCAATACTGTAAACCCACCGGTCATAGCCACCGTAGTCTCAAATTTTTTCTCCTGGTCTAAAGGCGATTTAGTAATAATATGCACTACCCCTGAAGAGGCATTAGGTCCGTAAAGGGCTGAAGCAGGACCGCGAACTACTTCTATGCGCTCAAAATCAAGATTACTGGTAGGCAATAACTGATAAGCATTGACGCGTAACGAAGGTACAGCACCAATCCGATTATCCACTACATTCAGAACCGAACCCGAAAAGATATTATTGAATCCACGAATTACCACATTAGATGAAACAAGACCTGTTCGCATCACATCAACACCAGGAGTAGTTTTCAATTGATCTACCGGGGTGGAAGTAATATTCCTCTCGAGTTTATCCTGGCCTACAACGGATATAGAGGCAGGGGCATCCAGCAATTTCTCTTTCTTTTTAGATGCAGATACAACCACCTGATTAAGGCCGATATCGTTGGTGGTCATATCCACGTTAGCCACATAATTCCCCTGATTGTTTTTAATGGCTATTTCCTTAGGTGTAAATCCGGTGTAACTTATCACCAAGGTTTTAGCATCTTTAGGAACAGTGAGCGAATAGTTTCCGGCATCGTCTGTTGTAGTTCCCACATTGCTTCCTTTCACTACCACGGTGGCACCGGGCAGAGGTTGCTTATTATCGTCTTGTACGTTACCGCTGATGGTAATATCCTGAGCAATCAGGAAACAGGAAATAAAAATGAACAAGGTGGATAGTAAAATTCTTGGCTTCATAAAGATTATTTAGATGATTCTTTATGGCAAGATAAAAGAAATTAAAGCAGAAGAAAAAATATTCGTCACTTCTTACCTCCCCAAAACGTTTCCATACTAAACTCATTCAAGTTTCCTTGACATTAAATTCTACACGAGGAAGTACTGGTATGGCAAAACTATTACACACCTTAAAAAGTTTCCACTGTTTAGCGGTGCAAGTTTCGTGCATGCTCTGGATATATCTGAATTAGTAGAAACAACTCTACACACAAGTTCATTTGTTCCTGATTTTTATATTCGTAAGTAAATGCCTAAAAAAATATTGTCCATTAAAGATCAATCTCTCATGCGTAGAATCAGTTTTATGTTATGTATTACTGCAGTAATACTGTTTGCCGGCTGCAAAAAAGAAAGCAAAACACCCAAACTTATTTTCAAGTTTAAATTAGATCCTACTCAGGAAAGGTTAAACAACCTCGGTCTTCCGGCATCTATGCCGACCGGGCATGCAGGTCAAAATCCAAACTTCAATTCAATCACTGCCCATTATCTGGAAATGGCACCCAGCGCATTTACTCAGATTGGAGATGGAACTGTACTTTATCACGCCAGCGAAACCACTGCAGGAGGAGCTACAGCTATCGACTTCTCTAAATCAACTTTGGTTAGCAATAACGGGACCTTTCTGGAAGTACCTCTCACTTCGGTAGCTGCAGGGGAGTACGAATATCTGCGCGTATCGTTAGCCTACCAAAACTATGACGTAAACCTGTATATAGATACTAATTTTGGCGGCTTTCCGATACAGCAGGAAGTACCCAGTACCATTGCCAGTTTTGTAGGTTACAATACTTATATATCAAGCTACAAAATTAAAGATGAAACCGTAGTGGTGAACGATGATAAATTGCAAGGCTATTGGGGATATGAGTTGAATACATCCTTCTATGGTTATCCATATAAATTTCACACCACCGGTCAGGCGCCACCAGGGGCCACAACGGTAGTGAACCCAATAGCTTCCACTTCTCCTATACCGGCAGGCAGCTGTGTGGTTACCGGCCCATTCAGTGGTGGCAAACTGAAGATAACCGGAAACGAAACGGATGATGTAGTAGTGGTAGTTTCTCTAAGCACCAATAAAAGCTTTGAGTGGATAGATGTGGTCCCCGATGGAAAATGGGAGCCTTTAAAGGGAGAAACTATCGTAGACATGGGTCTACGGGGTATGATACCTACCGTTCAGTAGTTATATTTCTCTGCGGCTAACTCCATTGAATTGAAGAATAAAATCTCTGCCATAAACCTGTGCAGGTGTTTTGGCACCAAATGGAGGAGAAGTGCTCAAGACATTCTGTGCAATTTTCACAGCAGTTAGAGCTGTTAAAGTATACCCTTCAGGCAAATCAATTACTGCTGTTTTGGTTTCTCCACCGCCATTTTTAACCTCGCCCCAAATTGAACCCGAGGCCCTTTGACGCTCGTCATCACTGGGTCCTGCAGGTCGTTTCTTAATACGGTCAGCTGCCAATTTTTTAACCCATTTGTTTTTAAGAATAAATGATATGTAATTACTGAACTTCATACTATCAATTACTTTTTGAGGCAAAAAGTTGTAGACTACAATATTAGGGATACCTGTTGTTCTATAGGCAGTTGAGATATCTCCCCAAGGAATTGCCACTGCGGACCTTAACTTATTATCCATATTTATTTTCCGCACCAGAGAACCGTTATCGATTTCAGTCAGTTTACCATTCTTTCTAACAACACACTTCTCACCCATTCCTTCAGCAATGGTTAATGCCGTGCCATGTGAGAGTCTTCCACCTCTTTGCAATAACCCCATCTCAAGCGAAACCGCATCGGGTAATAAATCTTTCAAAAAGGCAGCCATACAATCGGTGGGGACTACATCAAATCCAACACCGGGCATCAGCAATACTTCTGCCTTTTGAGCTAACTCATCCATCCCAAAAATATCTTCAAATACCTGATACTCTCCGGTAATATCAAGATAGTGTGTTTTGGATTGAATGCAGGCGTTAGCCATAACTTTTGATGTAAACTTAAATGGTCCTGCACAGTGAATAACTACTTGAAACGGTACCAGTTGCTCCGCTACCGCCTGTTGATTGTTTAAATCAAACACCCGAAAATCTAAGTTTAATCTATTGGCGAGTTGTTTCACCCGCTCTGAATCTCGACCGGCTAATACAGGTTTTAAGCCGCAAGCCACCGCATGTTCGCTAATCAATTTTCCGGTATAGCCATAGCATCCGTAAATAAGTAATCCGTTTTTCAAGACCTATGAATTTTGTGAGCCCGAAAGTAACCAAATACCTGATGGTCTAAGTTTTCGGTCAAAATTCTTCCGCTGCACGAAACAACCTTTCTCAAAAAATCACTGTCCATCTAATGACCTTGTAAGCAGATGTTTTGAAGATATTTAATGATACCGAAATAAATAGGTAACACTGTTGAGAAAAGAAAGTAAAATCATAACCATTTGCTGAACTATTTTTTTAAACTTTACCCGTCCTGAAAAAAGAGGGCAGACACACTAAGCACCATGAAGAAAATTCTACTCCCTGCACTTTTACTGATAACTCTATTGCTCACTTCTGTGCAAGATATATACGCCACTCACTTAATGGGGGCCGATATAGAATATGAGTGCATGGGGCCCGGCCAATACCGTGTTCGGCTTACCCTATATAGAGATTGTAACGGGGTTGATATCGGAACTGCTCAAACAGTTGCCTACGCATCCTCTCAATGCGGGGTAAGCAGTTCCATAACTGTAAACGAAGTTTCAGTATCCGACATTACACCTGTATGCACCGCTCAACCAAGTACGGCCTGTGGAGGGGGAGCGCAATATGGTGTAGAAAAACATGTCTATGAAGGAATCATTAATCTGCCACCCGGCTGTGGAACAGATTGGGTACTGGCATGGTCTACCTGTTGCCGGAACAATGCTATTACCAACTTGGCAGACCCCGGAAGTGAAGATATGTATATTCAAACCTGTGGAATAAACAACACCCTCTCTCCCTGTAACAACTCACCAACTTTCCTCAACGACCCAGTTCCCTTTTTCTGCGTTAATCAGCCCATTAATTACAATCATGGAGTTATTGATGTGGATGGAGACTCTCTTTCTTTTGCGTCTATTTCCCCAATGAATACTTCCGGTAATGTAACCTACTCTGGAGGGTTAAGTGCTAACAACCCGTTTATTACCACTGGCAGTGGCACATTTAGTGTAGATCCACTTAACGGTGATATCAACTTTACACCAAGCCAGCAGCAAATTGGAGTAACTGCCATCCGTGTCAACGAATATCGAAATGGAGTACTAATAGGGTGTGTAGTACGTGACATGCAATTTACCATCATTAACTGTAATAACAACGCTCCTACCGCTACTGGTGTCAACGGAAGTAACACTAACTTCAATCTGACTATTCCTGCCTGCTCTGATACCTGCTTCACCATTAACTCAAATGATTTGGATGCCGGAGATAATGTTACCATGTTGTGGAATAGTGGTATTCCCGGTGCTTCATTCAACATTACCGGTTCTCCTCACCCAACCGGTACTTTCTGTTGGGCAACTTCGGCCAATGATGTAGGCACGCATTATTTTACTGTGCAGGTAAAAGATAACCATTGCCCTATTGTAGGCAGTAACACTTACTCCTATACATTAAACGTTGTACCCAGCAGCGACCCACCGGTTAATGCAGGTCCTGATGTGCTTTTATGCCCAGGCGGTACAGCAACGCTCAATGCTACTGTGGTTGGAGGAAATGTTACCGGTTATCAGTGGAGTAACGGAACAACTACCTGGAATACACAATCAATTACCGTAAGTCCATCACAAACCACCATATACACCGTTACCGCATATTATGCCAGTGGTTGTCAAAAAACAGATGCGGTTGTGGTAACCAAAGTCCCAAATCCGAATATCAGTATTTTCCCAACTAACATTACTTTATGTTCCGGTGGCTCAGTTAATTTATTGGTTAGTACAACTGCCGCCAGCCCCACATATCATTGGAGTCCGACCACAGGATTAAGCTGTACTAACTGTCCTAACCCCATAGCCACACCTTCTACTTCTACCAACTATTGTGTTTCAATAACGGATATGTATAACTGTCCAAGTAACACTGTTTGCGCACAAATAAACACTGCGGCACCACCGCCTCCGCAAAGTTGTGCGGTGTTATATGCAACAGTTAACGGAAACGGCAACGGAACTAAAGCGAACCCGGCAAGTTTACAAGGGGCTATTAATTTGGCGCAGTGTAATAACTCTATTATAAAGTTAGGAACAGGAACGTACACCTTATCAAATCCGATTACAAATATTACAAGCTACACTACTCTTGAAGGAGGTTTCGATCCGGTTACTTGGGTTAAAACGAGCGCTCCGGGAGCCACTACTATCTATCGCAACAATCAAAACCCAGAGGGTGGACCAACCGCACCACGTATTGTGGCCATATACATGAATTCGCAAGCTTATTTCCGTTTTCAGGATATTACTTTTCAAACGCAAGATTGTCCGGCCACCACAGCCGGCAATGTGGCCATGAGCAACTACATTTTTCATATGACCAGTTGCAGTAATTATGATTTTGTGCGCTGCCGAATGGTAGCAGGTAATGCTGGTAATGGGTTAGCTGGTACACCGGGTGTTGCTGGACTCAATGGAAGTGCCGGTACTGCAGGAGGGAATGGCAATGTTGATAATACAGGAGTAAATGCTCCAGGCGGAAATGGCGGAGCTGGAGCTGGAGCTAACCCGGGGTCAGGTAATACAGGAGGTAATAATGGTGGTGCAGGTAATGCCGGCACCGCATCAAATGACCCGCGCTCCGGAGGAGGAGGAGGTGGTGGTGGCTCGGGCGGCTCCGGTAGTAGTTCTGGTGGAAACGGAGGTGCAGGCGGTGGAGTTAATGGTGGTGGTGGCCCCGGTGGCGGAGCCGGTGGCGGTTCGGGAGATCCCGGAAGTGGCGGAGCTAATGGAACGGCTTTGGCCGGTACACCGGGTAATCCCGGAAACCTTGGTGCACCCGGTTCGTTTGTAGGTGGTTTCTTTATACCGGGCGGTATTGGAGGCAACGGCACCGATGGCGGTGGTGGCTCGGGTGGTGCCGGTGGCGGTGGCGGTGGTGGACAATCATGCTTTTTTTGTGTTGATGGAACTGGTGATGGCGGTGGCGGAGGAGGCGGAGGAGGTCAAGGTGGAACAGGCGGAACAGGTGGAACAGGTGGCGGTGCAGCTGTTAATGTTTATATGTATAATAATGGTGCGGGAGGTAATTTTTCGAATTGTGAGTTCTTTGCTGGAACGACCGGCTTAGGTGGAACGGGAGGTGCTGGCGGTGCAGGTGGCGCTGGCGGAGCAGGTGGTGCCGGCTCTACATACGGAACCAGTGAAGTAGGAAGAGGAGGCAACGGTGGAACTGGGGGAGCAGGAGGAGCAGGAGGAGCAGGAGGAGATGGTGCAGTCGGCTCAGCAGGCTTGGTTTATGTAGATGGTGGAGTAAATCCGGTTACCGACCTTACTTTTAATTTAAGTGGACAGCCTGTTATTAATGTGGCTGATGTTAGTTGCACCTACAGAAATGTAAACTTTACTTCGGCTGCTTCGGGTAACTGGGATTTTGCCACTGTATCGAACCCGCAAACAGCTACAGGAGCCAGTGTAAATACACAATACAATACATTTGGAAGAAAGGACATTACTTTTAATGCCAATGTTTATCAAGGATTTTTCAATGTGCCGATTGATGCTAACAGCTACATACCTGACATATCAACAACGGCAGCGCAGTTTAATGGAGATACCTTTATTCTATGTCAGGGCTCTTCGGCCAACTTCAATGCAATTATTCCTTCGGCCGATCAATTTGACTGGGACTTTGGCGGGGCTGTTGTACCCAATACTTATACCGGTGCTCAGTATCAATCGGTAGATAGTTTAACGTTTAACGTGGTCGGCACTTTTAAAATAAAAGTGCGAATCAATACTTCCTGCTGCGGCTATTCTCCTTATGACTCCATTTATATGATTGTTGAGCCGGTACCTACGCTATCATTTAATGGCTTGTTTGCTATGTGCCCTGGCGATACCGTAACAATTACTGCATCAGGCTCTGCCGGTTACGGATGGAGTCCTCCAACCGGATTAGATATAACTACTGGCCCAACCGTTCATGCTAGCCCGGCAGTTACAACAACCTATCTGGTAGTAGGAGTCAGTCCTCATTTGTATTGTCGTGTAGATTCACAGATTACAGTTTCTATAGTTAACCCTCCGGCATTAACCTTTGTTACCTCACCGGCTAGTTGCGGGAATAACGGTTCTGCTACCGTTAATCCCACCCCTACCGGTAATTATTCTTATTTATGGAGTGATCCAGCCAATCAAACCTCGCAAACAGCAACCTCATTAACTTCAGGAACATACTCTGTTACAGTGGTTGATTTAAGCTCTAACTGCTCAGCCAATAACGGAACGGTAGTTGGTTCCGGGACTGGAGTTCAGGCGTATATTGATAGCAGTTCAAATGTAGTTTGTAACGGTCAATGTAATGGAGCTGCTCGGGTTCGTGGTATTCTTGGTTCAGGTAATTTCTCATATAGCTGGAATAACGGAACAGCTACCGCGCTCATTGGCTCTCTTTGTCCCAATGTTTATACGGTAACTGTTACTGATGTTTCGAATGGGTGTACTGCTTCTGCTTCCGTAACAATCAGCGAACCACCCGTTTTAGCAATTAATGTATTAGATACCACCAATGCAACATGTATAACCATAGCCGATGGCTCCATTGATGCTAATGCCAGCGGAGGAACAGGACCCTATCAATATGTATGGGATGATCCTTCAGCTCAGGATTCAGCTCATGCGGTTAACTTGCTGCCGGGAAACTACACACTTACTGTTGTTGACCAAAATGGATGCACCGTAACTGCAACTATTCCGGTTACTTCACCACCTGCCACTACCAACCTTAGTTTTGTAGTGACCGATGTGAACTGTTTTGGAGGAACCGATGGAGCCATTGATATGACGATTAACGGTAATGCAGGCCCGTATACCATACTCTGGACCACACCCAATGCAGATGTAACGGAGGATGTAACAACCCTACCATTTGGCTATTATAGCGTAGACGTGGTTGATACTAACAACTGTGCAGCTGCAGGAGGTGATTCTATTCTGGTCAATCAACCCACACAGTTGGTAGCCGATACCAATGTTACCGATATTTCATGCTTTGGCGCTACCGATGGATGTATATCAGTTACGATTAGTGGAGGTGTGCCAGCCTATACAGTCGCTTGGTCAACAGGAGCAAGTACCAACCAAATTTGCAGTCTTGGCGCTGGAACTTATGACGTTACAGTTTCAGATGCACATAACTGTTCTGTTACGGTTTCATCTATTCCTATTATTGAGCCTGGACAATTAACGCTTACCCCCATAGCTACTGATGTTTCTTGCCCGGGCTTTACGGATGGAACTGTTGATGCAAATCCGCTAGGTGGAAATCCTGCATTTACCTATACATGGAACCCAACTGGCGGAAATGTGCAGGTAAACAGCAATCTGGCCCCAGGTACTTATAGCGTTACGGTAACAGATGCTAGAAACTGCAGTGCCTCGGGAAGTGCCACTGTAATACAGCTGCCTGGTATTGCCCTTCAGGCAGTTACACACAATGTCTTGTGTTACCCGCTGGAGAATGGGTCTGTTAGTGTTTTTGCTCAAACGGTAAACCCACCAGCTACATACTTATGGAGTAACGGAGCCACTTCATCGGCAATTTATTCTCTACCGGCAGGTAGTTATTCAGTAACTATTACAGATGCCAATAACTGTGTTATTGATACTGCATTTACTTTATTGAATGACTCTGCCTTTACCATTGCGGCTTCGCCACATGATACGACTATTGATTTGGGTAACTCAGTGGATATTTTGGTGGTACCTACGGGTGGTAATATTGCCGATATTATCTGGCAACCATCAAATGGCCTGAACTGTAGCGATTGCATAGCTCCTAACGCATCACCATTACAGAGTATTTACTATATAGCTACTGCTACTTCCGATTCCGGATGTGTAGCAAGTGATCGTGTAACGATTACTGTTATACCGAAATACGAAATCTTCATTCCGAATGTATTTACTCCAAATGGTGATGGAGCCAATGACTTCTTTGAAGTGTTTGGTAATAAACAAGCATGGAAACAATTTGAAGTACAAGTATTTGACCGTTGGGGGGAGAAAGTATATGAGAGTAACGACATGAACTTTAAATGGGATGGCTTGTATCAAGGTAAACCATTAATGCCATCGGTTTTTGTTTATCAGATACGTGTTGTATATATCGATAATTATACCGATAAGTTGTTTAAAGGCAGTATTACATTGGTCAGATAACACGGTTTCGGAAAACACTTTTTGTGTATGCGGCTCTTGTAAAAGAGCCGCATATTTTTTGTCCAACAAATAGATTGAAATCCTGATTATATTGAGACGGAATCTAGTTCTATACTACAACTTCCAGTCAATTTCCTCTCTACCCTGCTGTCGCAAAAGCTGATTTGTTTTTGAAAAATGCTTACACCCAAAAAATGCTCCGCCTGATAGCGGTGATGGATGTGCGGCTTCAAGCACAAAGTGCTTCGAGGTATCAATCAAACTTTTTTTAGCCCTTGCGAAATTTCCCCATAGCAGAAATATGATTCCGCTTTTTTCATCCGAAATTTTCTTTATCACGGCATCCGTAAATGAATGCCATCCGCATTGAGCATGTGAATTAGCCTCACCCGAGTTTACAGTTAAAGAAGCATTTAGCAACAGTATTCCCTGCTTAGCCCAGTGCTCCAGATTTCCATGTACGGGTGGTTCAATACCTAGGTCTGTTTTCAACTCTTTAAAAATATTAACCAGCGATGGGGGAGGTTTAATTCCAAGAGGCACAGAAAAACATAACCCATGCGCCTGACCGAAACCATGGTAAGGGTCCTGACCAAGTATAACTACTTTCAACTGGTTGAATGGAGTCAGGTTAAATGCATTAAAAATAAGTTTACCGGGCGGATAAACTGTTTTCCCTTTAGCCTTTTCATCGAGTATAAACTGACGAATTCGGGGGAAGTAAGGTCGTTCAAATTCCTCAGCCAAAACTGTTTTCCAACTTTCCTCGATTTGAACCTGGTTTGTCGCACTACTCATGCTATAAAAATAAAAAAGCGAAACAGATATCCTGCTTCGCTTCGTGTGATCCGGATTGGATTCGAACCAATGACCCTCAGCTTAGAAGGCTGATGCTCTATCCAGCTGAGCTACCGGACCAACGCGGCCGCAAATGTAATTTTTTATTCAATTTTTAATAACTATTGACATCTCTTCATCGTTATAAGTAAGCAACTTTTTTAATTTCGATTTATGGAACGCGAGATAATTTCGATAAAGCGTAAAGCGTTACGCATCAATTTAGACCAAACTATTTACGGCACGTTTGCCGAGATCGGGGCAGGTCAGGAAGTAGTCAGAAACTTCTTTCAGGTTGGCGGTGCATCCGGCACTATCGCCAAAGCCATGAGTGCTTACGATATGACATTTTCGGACGCTATTTATGGCAGTGAAGGCTCGGGAAGATATGTGAGCGAATCTCGCCTGCATAAAATGCTGGATCATGAATTTGCCCTACTGGAAGAACGCTTAAGTGACGAGCGATATGAAAAGAAAAAGTTTTTTGTTTTCTCTAATACATGTACTACTCTCAACTTTAAAAAAGATAACGACCCAAATGGATGGATGGGCGTTAAATTTCAACTTCATCCAGATGGCGAACCGAATGAAGTGATTATTCATGTTCGTCTTAAGGGAACTGACGCTCTGTATCAGCAGCGTGTAATTGGGGGTATTGGCACCAACCTTTTATTTGCATGCTTTTGGTATTATGACCAGATTGACGACTTCATTGATTCATTGCTGGACAATCTCTCAACAGACCAGGTAGAGATTGACATGATTCGAATGAAAGGGCCGGATTTTGCAAAGGTTGACAACCGACTACTGGCACTTCAGTTAGTAAAAAAACGGTTTACTGACGGAACAATTTTTGGCGCGGATAAGGAAGTTTATCAACCAAAAGATATTCTTTACAAGAAAAACATTCTATGTCTGCGTGGCCGATTCCGACCTCTTACTAACGTAAACGTAGATATGATGAAATGCGGTGTAGATTTTTACAAGAAGGAAATCGGGAATGCTGATAACCTGATTGTTTTATCCGAGATTACATTGAATAATTTGACTGGTGACGGAGATTTTGACAATAAAGATTTTTTAGACCGAGCTGATATCCTATGTAGCCTGGGACATACCGTGATGATTTCCAATTGCCATAAGCATGATATGCTTATCAACTATCTTGACAGATGCAAGCCTCAACGAATTGGAATCATTTTAGGCATCCTAAACATTGTAGAGCTATTCAATGAAAAGTATTACAAGAATGCCGAAGGCGAACTGCTGCATTATTTCGGTGAAATTTTTATGCGCAATACACGTATGTTGGTATATCCGTACCAACCTGACAAAGATGGCCCTGTAGTAACAACCGAAAATTTAAACGTGCCTGACAGTCTTAAGCACCTTTTCCTTCACTTAAAAACCAATAAATTCCTCGTTGATATTGAAGGGTATAACAAAGAAGTGTTACAGATATTCTCTCCCAAGGTTATACAGATGATTAAGTCAGGAGAATCTGGCTGGGAGCAAATGGTTCCTGATAAAGTCGCAGAGATGATTAAAGAGAATTGTCTTTTTGATTACCCCTGCGAGGTTAGTCTCAAATAGGGTTATTGTAATATCTATAAGGTGAAAAAAATCAGGCTGGATAAATATTTATGGGCCATTCGCATTTTTAAAACCCGAACCCAGGCGGCAAGTGCCATTGATAACGGCAAGGTAAAATTAAATGGAGAAGCAGTAAAGCCTTCACGAGTTGTTTCTGTGGGAGACTTGTATGATATAAAAACAGACACCCGTAAATGGATTATTCGGGTTACCGTATTACTGGAAAACAGAGTGCAATACAACGATGCGATCAAGCACTATATTGATTTAACACCTCCGGAAGTCGTAATAAAGAAAACATCTGCCTTTATTGAAAATACAGGTAAACGCCAAAGTAAACAAGGCCGTCCGACCAAGAAAAACCGAAGAGAACTCAATTCTCTACTTGGCTAACACTCATCACTCCGAACAATCAAAGTATTGATAAGTATGATACTTGGTTTGAAACCCTGGGGTTAAATATGTTTCCACAGTCTTACTGACATAATCATTTGCATCAAACGTGTGTTCGTACTTAATCTTGACTGTATCGTTGGTTGAAACCAGAACAATGTGAGTGCTATCCAATAGATTGAAGGAAGGTGTTCCGAAATAAGGAGTAAAAACACTATTCATATCATCCAGTCCGGTTTTGTTAGCCGCCTGACTGTGAAAAAAGAAGTACTTTTTTTCCAAAGTAGCCCCATTGTACAAGTTCGCTGATGAACTATTTCCTCCGGCATAGGATACTGATAAAATTGCTGTTCCGAAGGCATTGCTGATGGTTTGTTTCGTTAATTGACCTTCTGTGTTGTATTCATGTACAAAATATTCAGTAGACGTCAAATTGCCATTAAAATCGAAATTGCTTTTTGAGCCTGTGGTAACAAACCCATTACCGTTGGTAAGACCAAGAAAAACAGACATCAAAGAATCCCGGTAATCAAAATGCAGAATAGTCAGAGTATCGGCTAAGTAAACAAGCGTATCCCTTTCTGTATTTGAATATTGAATTGACTTTAACTTGCCATTACCGTAGTAAGCAAATGTGTTTGAATTGGGAGTACTGCTACCATCACTAACATATGATTTACCCAATTTACAGTTTTCAATCTTCTTTTTACACGAAACAAGAGTTGTAATGACCATAATAGATAGAATCACTAGAGAAAGGTTACTTTTCATTGCAGGTTACTTTTTTTCCTTTATTAAAATAGTTCAGATAAGACTCTTCACCCGGTTGATTAACACAAAAATCATAATCATAAGTAGATGCAGTTGGTAAACAGATATATCCTAATCCGGTATCAGCGGATATAGCATTATTGTATTCAGTTACCGTATTAAAACTATCTCTACATACGACATGCGAAAACACATTGGAGTTAACGGTGATAGTGCATTGAACACAGTCATTAAAACAATGAAAGCACTTTTTACAGCTATTTATAGCCAACAAAAGAGACCCCAGAAGAAGTAGAGAAAAATATTTTTTCATTTCCGTTTATTGAGGTAAAGATAAAAAGTCATTGCATGGACACAACTCATACACAAAAAACGAATTAATTACATTCGCCCCCTATGAAGGTATATCTGGACAATGCAGCCACCACAGCTATTGATCCTCTGGTTCTGGAGGAAATGCTTCCGTATTTAAAAGAGCATTATGGAAACCCATCATCTATTCATGCCTATGGCAGAAAAACAAGGGCCGCCATTGAAAAGGGCAGAAAAGTGATTGCTCGATATCTGAATGCCTCAACATCCGAAATCGTTTTTACTGGTTCCGGAACAGAGGCAAGTAACATGATTATTAAAGGTGCGGTGAGAGATTTGGGCGTCACTCGAATCATTTCTTCCCCATTGGAACATCATTGTGTATTACATTCCGTAGAGTCTATGGCAGCCGAAGGCATTAAGGTTAAATACTTGACTCCCAATCAGGAAGGGAAATTCAGATTCGATGAACTGGAAGAACTTCTCCAAAAATCGGAAGAGAAAACACTGGTAAGCCTGATGCATGCCAATAATGAGATAGGAACACTTCTTGATCTGGAAAAAGTATCAGAACTCTGTACCGCCTCAAGCGCCTATTTTCACAGCGACACGGTGCAAACAATTGGGTATTTCCCTTTTGATGTTCAGAAACTGAAGATTCACTTCTTGAGCGGATCTGCCCATAAGTTTCATGGGCCTAAGGGAACTGGATTTGTGTACATCAGTTCGGATATTCAAATCAAGCCATTTATAGATGGAGGGGCGCAGGAAAGAAATATGCGTGCTGGTACGGAAAATGTTTACGGGATTATAGGAATGGCTAAAGCACTTGAACTGGCTACTGAGAAACTTACTGAAAACAGAGGATATGTGCTGGGTTTAAAACAACATATGATTGAAAAACTAAAAACGCAAATACCGGGAATTGATTTTAATGGTGACCTATCTGAGAACGGAAGCAATTATAAAGTTCTCAGCGTTTCACTTCCTCCCAATGAAAAGGCAGAACTCACTTTGTTTAATCTGGATATGGCAGGTATAGCCGCGAGTGGTGGTAGTGCTTGTACATCCGGTTCTGAAAAAGGCTCACACGTACTGGAGGGTATAAAAGCTGATCCTAAAAGAAAATCAGTTCGCTTTTCTTTTAGCAAGTTCAATACCAAAGAGGAGATTGATTATACCGTTGATGTACTCAAGAAAATAATAGGGTCGGGTAAATGAACCAGTTTCCTAACTATCCTTTATTCATACTCGCGATCAAACTTTATCACCAATTCTTTGTTTAGACAATATCTAAATTGTCGCAAAAGCGCTTAGATTTGTAATCCCAAAACTTATATGGCAGAGAACGACAAAATAATTGATGAGGTAGTAGCCAACGACTACAAATACGGATTTACAACCAATATAGAGCAGGAATTTGCTGCCATTGGCTTGAGTGAAGATACCGTGCATTATATTTCTGCCAAGAAAAATGAGCCATCCTGGATGCTAGAGTGGAGGTTAAAAGCTTATAGAGCTTGGGTTAAAATGACCGAGCCAACCTGGCAAAACGTACACTTTCCAGCCATCGATTTTCAGGGCATTTACTACTATGCCGCCCAGAAAAAGAAAAAGAAAATTGATTCTTTAGATGATGTTGACCCTGAAATACGCGCCACCTATGACAAATTGGGTATTCCTATTCAGGAGCAAAAACTACTGGCAGGAGTCGCGGTTGATTACGTTATGGACAGCGAAAGTGTGATTACCACTTTTCGAGAATCCTTGAAAGAAAAGGGAATTATTTTCTGCTCCATTTCAGAGGCAATTCGCGAATATCCGGAATTGGTTAAACAATATCTTGGTACCGTAGTTCCACAGCGAGATAACTTTTATGCCGCCTTGAATAGTGCTGTTTTCAGCGATGGAAGCTTTGTATATATTCCCAAAGGTGTTCGCTGCCCGATGGAACTTTCTACTTACTTCCGTATCAATGCCGAAAACACCGGACAGTTTGAAAGAACACTCATCATTGCCGATGAAGGTAGTTATGTTTCCTATTTAGAGGGATGTACTGCCCCGCAACGCGATGAAAATCAATTGCACGCTGCTGTTGTGGAACTGATAACCCTTGATAATGCCGAGATAAAGTATTCAACCGTTCAGAACTGGTATCCCGGAGATAAGGACGGTAAAGGGGGCATATATAACTTTGTTACCAAGCGAGGTATTTGTAAAGGAGTTAATTCCAAGATAAGCTGGACGCAAGTAGAAACCGGCAGCGCTATTACCTGGAAATATCCAAGCTGTATATTGAAAGGTGATAATTCTATTGGTGAGTTTTACTCAGTGGCTGTTACCAATAATTATCAGCAAGCCGACACAGGTACCAAGATGATTCATATTGGGAAAAATACTCGTAGCAGAATTGTAAGTAAAGGCATTAGTGCGGGTAAATCCCAAAATAGCTATCGGGGTCAAGTGCAGGTTCACAAAACAGCAGATAATGCTTATAACTTTTCACAATGCGATAGCTTGTTGATAGGCGATAAATGCGGAGCACATACATTTCCCTATCTGGAGATTAATAACAACACGGGCAAAGTGGAACATGAAGCTACTACATCCAAGATAGGCGAAGACCTGTTGTTCTATTGCAATCAGCGTGGCTTAACTGATGAAGAAGCAGTGAGTATGATCATAAATGGATATTGTAAAGAAGTTTTCAAACATCTGCCCATGGAATTTATGGTAGAGGCCCAGAAACTGTTATCAATCAGTCTGGAGGGTAGCGTAGGGTAACTAATTTTGTTTCAAACAAAAACCTATGATTCTTCGACTATACCGAGCCTATAAAACAGGGAAAACCATTTACAGTAAAATGCTCAAACCGTTTTACATGGAGTTAAGAAAGGACGCATACGAGAACACAGAGAAATCAATAAAACAACACAAAAAGAAGAATACCGATGCTAAGCATAAGAAATCTAAACGTAGGGATACCCGGCAAACAAATTCTTAAAGACTTTAACTTAGAAATTAAACCGGGAGAAGTTCATGCCATTATGGGTCCTAACGGAACCGGTAAGTCAACCTTGGCATCTACATTAGCAGGCAAAGAAGATTATGAAATAATTTCAGGGGAAATATCTTTCCATGGAAAGAATTTATTGGAGATGAGTGCTGATGAACGTGCCAGAGAAGGTGTATTTCTGGCCTTTCAATACCCTGTAGAAATACCTGGAGTAAGCACCACCAATTTTATGAAAGCCGCAGTAAACTCCAAACGCAAACACCACGGATTGGAGCCGATGGATGCCAAAGATTTCCTGAAACTGATGAAGGAGAAACTGGCTCTGGTAGAAATGAATAAAGAGTTCACAAGCCGTTCTATTAACGAAGGATTCAGCGGAGGAGAAAAAAAACGGAACGAGATATTCCAAATGGCTATGCTGGAACCTTCCTTGTGCCTGCTTGATGAGACAGACTCCGGATTGGATATTGATGCGCTTCGAATTGTTGCAAATGGAGTAAACAAGCTACGAGATGCGAACAGAAGTTTTTTGGTTATAACACATTACCAGCGCCTGCTCAATTACATTGTGCCTGATGTAGTCCATGTAATGTACGGAGGTAAAATTGTGAAGAGTGGGGGAAAAGAACTGGCACTTAAACTGGAAGCACAAGGTTACGATTGGATAAAAGAAGAGAACAGCGAGTTAGTATAACATGAGTTTTACAGAAAACATAACGAAACAGTTTGACCTTCTGCCAATGAAGGGCAGCAGTATCATCAACTTACGAAAAGATGCTTTGAGTGCTTTTCAAAGATTAGGTATTCCTAACAGCAGACACGAAGAGTGGAAATATACCCACATCAAAACCAAACTGAATGAACAGTTATCGCTCACTCCAACAGAGTCACCGGTAAATGCTTCAGTAAAAAATTATATCAGCAGTCTGCCACCCTATTCATTCCGGCTTACCTTTTTAAATGGAATTTTCCATCCAGAGCTCAGTATTGTTCCCGAATTAGAAGGAGTAACCGTTTGTAGCTTAAAAGAAGCTTTTATCACCCAGGCCGCGCTTATTGAAAAATATTTTGGCAAACTGATTAACTATAACGAAGAACACTTTGCTGCACTCAATACAGCCTTTGTGAATGATGGAGCATTTATTCACATAGGCAGAAACATAGCAGTAGAGGAGCCGATTTATTTGCAGTATTTCTTTACCGCATCTGATGCCAGCGTTTTTACTCAAAGCCGTAACTTAGTCATTCTGGAAGCTGGCTCTTCTCTTGAAATGGCTGAAGACTTTCGAAATGCAAGCAATATTCCGGTTCAGTATAATCATGTATCGGAAATATTTGTTGCCCCAAACGCTAATATCAATTCAGCCAACCTTCAGTTAGAGGTAAGTAATGCCATTGGTATACATACCACGGAAGCTCAACTGCAGCGAGACGCAAAATTCAGCGCCACGACCATTACTTTTTCTTCACCCAATACCGGCACCAGTAAATCGATGATACGAAATAACGTAACCGCCAGACTGGTTGGTGAAAATGCCCATGCAGACTTAAACGGTTTGTATTTTGGCAAAGAAAACGCTCACATAGATAACCATATACTGATTGACCACACCGTAGCTAACTGTACCAGCAATCAACTTTATAAAGGTGTATTAAATGATGAAGCTACCGGAGTATTCAACGGAAAGATTTTTGTAAAACCCGATGCACAAAAAACAAATGCATTTCAATCAAGTAAGGCCCTTTTGCTTTCCAACGAGGCCAGCATTAACTCCAAGCCACAACTTGAAATATTTGCCGATGATGTGAAATGCAGTCATGGTGCTGCCATAGGCCAACTGGATGAAAATGCCATGTTTTATCTGAGGGCTCGTGGTATTACAAAAGAAGAAGCATCGCAAATTCTGACATATGCCTTTGCACATGAGGTAGTACACCACGTACACAGCAAGCCTATTCGTCAGTATTTATGCGACAAGTTGAAAGATGAACTGAAACTGAATTTTTAATTACGCTGAACCAGAACAATGTCTTTCCCTATCGAAAAAGTACGAGCGCAATTCCCCATTCTGCACCAACAGGTTAACGGTAAGCCTTTAATCTATTTTGATAACGCGGCTACCTCTCAGAAACCGCAAAAGGTTATTAATGCCATCAAAGATTATTACGAGCAATATAATAGCAACATACATAGAGGAGCACATCACTTAGCACAACTAGCTACTGAAAAATATGAAGAGTCAAGAGCTGTTATTGCCAGACATTTGAACGCATCAGAACGAGAGATAAACTTTGTACGAGGAACTACCGAAGCAGTTAATCTGGTAGCCTCTACCTACGGTAGGCAAAATGTAAAACAGGGGGACGAAATTATTGTTAGTGAGATGGAGCATCACAGCAACATCGTTCCCTGGCAGATACTTTGTGAAGAGAAGGGAGCTACTCTCCGTATTATCCCAATTACTGACTCAGGAGAAATAATTTTTGAAGAATATCAGAAACTGCTATCTGATAAAACAAAAATTGTAGCCATTGCTCACACATCAAATGCACTTGGCACTATTCATCCGGTAAAAGAGATTATTCAGGAAGCTCATCAATATGGAGCCATAGTTTTTATTGATGGCGCACAAGCTTTGCCGCATGCCGCTCTGGATGTAAAAGAACTGGATTGTGATTTTTTGGGTTTCAGCGGACATAAGGTTTTTGCTGCAACCGGTGTTGGAATACTTTACGGCAAAGAAAAACTACTGGAAGTCATGCCTCCCTATATGGGCGGAGGAGAAATGATTAAGACCGTATCATTTAAGGGAACAACTTATAACGACTTACCCTATAAATTTGAAGCAGGGACACCGCATATTGAAGGTGGAATTTCTATGGGAGCCGCGCTGAATTACATCAATGAAACTGGCTTGCATAATATTTCAGTTTATGAGAACGAGTTGCTCCAATATGGTAACGAGCAACTCTCTGCCGTGGATGGTCTACGATTAGTAGGTACAGCCAAGAACAAATCTTCGGTTATCTCTTTTTTAGTAAATGATATACATCCATACGATATTGGCGTTTTGCTTAATCAACAAGGCATTGCTATACGCACTGGTCATCATTGCTGCCAACCGCTAATGGATCGTTTGAATATAGAGGGAACCTGTCGTGCATCTTTCGCATTTTATAATACAAAAGAAGAGATAGACATTTTTATCAAAGCACTTAACAAAGCAGTCAAGGTACTTTCTTAGCATTATCCTATGCATAAATCAATAGCTGAAATTGAAAGTGAAATCATTGAGGAATTCGACCTGTTTGATGACCAGATGGACAAGTATGAATATATCATTGATATCGGCAAAAAACTTGTACCACTCGATACCAAATACCAAACGGATGATTTCCTGGTGAAAGGTTGTCAGAGTAAAGTGTGGCTGCATGCCTACGAAAAGGAAGGATACTTGTTTTTTGAAGCCGAGTCGAATACAGCAATAACCAAAGGTATTATAGCCTTGTTGATTCGTGTGCTATCTGGCCAAAAGGCTGTGGATATAATAGATGCCTCACTTCACTTTATTGAAAGCATCAACCTCAGGGAACATCTTTCATCACAACGTTCAAACGGATTAACTTCTATGATTCACCGAATAAAGGCATATGCATCATCATTCGCCTAAAAGAAAGAGTCCCGCAGATATTGCGGGACTCTTTCTTTTATACTCTATTCAATCAGCTATTTAGCTACTATAAACAATCGGCTTTGTGTTCTTGCATTTGCTACTGTAGCCGCCAACACATAAGTGCCATTACTTAAACCGGATGCATCCAATTCAAACAAGTTCTCTCCGGCATGATTATTTTTAGAGGAGAACTCTTTGTAAAGTTTACCAGTCATATCAAATACACGGAAAGTAATATTGTCGGCTTTTTCCAGAGTCAACGATATTTTTGAACCCAAGCTAACCGGATTAGGGAATATGCTCAGATTAGTAATTTCAGATACTTTACTAACTTCTTCAACTCCGGCAACTGTTGAACATCCTCCGGCAGTTAAAGTAGTGGAGCGCCACATACCTCTTCCATGTGTTCCGATGTAAAGTACTTTACAGGCTTCGTTGTAGAGATTCTTTTCAATTAAACGATAAACGGGAACACGAGGTAAGCCGTTATTTTCTTCGGTCCATGTTCCATTGGTTCTATCCCAACTCCAGATTCCAAGCTCAGTGGCAATGATGATAGTGTTGGCATCATGTGTAACCACATCGTAAACAGGAATGTTTGGTAAACCTGTAACAAGAGGAGTCCAGGTTGTTCCACCGTTAGTTGTTTCATATACATGTGCCTGACCGGTTGTTGAGAAACCAGAACAAACAGCCACCACGTGATCATTATCGTAGGGATCTACACTAATACCTTCAATTGGACGGGACGCTACAGCAAAATTAGAGTAGCCCGCTGCACTTGGGAAAATCACACCGGCTGAATTACCGGCCGGGTAAGATGTAGTATCGCAACGCACGTTGACATTAGGAAACTTATAAACTCGACCGCTGGATGTTCCTACGTATAGAACATTGCCATCGGTAGATGTAGAAAGTGAGTAGGCAATACCGTTCATACCGGTAGAGAGTTTATACCATTTAGGTATAACACTCAGGTCAAGTGCTTCGGAGGTAACCCACACACCGCAATTAGAGGCAACAAAATAACGAGAACGAATGGAGTCCGGACATTGCACTGTAGTTCCTGAATCAACATCGGTAGTTAAGACATATTGATATTTATACTTGCCGGCAGCACTTTGTAAAGTTACCTGCTCTCCAGTAAAGTATTTTCTGTCCGTAGCTTTAAAAGGAACTGTCTTAACTCCTCCTGCTGCATGGAATGTTTCCCCTAACCAGTGCGGAGAAATGAAAGGAGCGTTGGCATCTTGTTGACCACCACAACCAGAAGGTTGATTTTGTCCTTGTAAGTCAATCTTGATATCATAAAACCCATCAAATGAACTTCCCTTGTTTCCTGAACGGTATGTTTGTCCGAAGTAAATTCCGCCAAACATAATACGCGGGTCAACGTGAGAAATTTCGGCATAAGTTCCGTCCCCCCCGATTACCTGTTCAGAAGCCATACGGGTATTTCCTAAAAAGTTGATATAGTTGGTTCCATTATCCTGAGCACCACCCATTACTTCACCGGCAATGCCGGCTGCCACTGAGTAATTTTGGGTTACATTATATCCCCTGTTTTTAACAGAGAAAGAAGGAAATGGGAATGCAGAAAACGCATTGACAGATTTGTAAACACCTCCATCGCAACCAACATACATTGTATTGGCATCATCCGGGCTGATAGTAATGGCATGTTTGTCAGGATGTATGTAGTAAGGATTTGCGTTTCCGCCACCTAAACCGGCATCAGCCAGATTCCAGCCGCTTTGGTTGCTCCATGTATAAAAGTCAACTCCGCCCATGTATATTTTGTTGGGGTCGGCAGGGGACACGGCAATTACATTGTCATACCATCCTTGATTGTTAGATCCAAATGGGTCAAACAAAGGTCCTTTATTTCCAATAGATACCCAAGTGCTGTTGGGGTCTGTTCCATTCGTTGTTCTGTATACTGCATAAGTAGCACCTCCACCGGTAGCAATAGCCGCGTAAACATAATTTGGATTACTTGGTGCAATGGCAATTTCAACCCTACCTTGTGTTGCAGGGAAACCAGAGTTGTTTGCACTGGAAATTCTACTCCATGAAAAACCTCCGTTAGGTGAAGTAACAATCTTGTTATTACCTCCCACAACGGCAAAAATGGTAATTCCATCTCTACCCCATTTTACATCGCAGGCAGATCCGCTTGTAATGCCGGTAATCAAAATCTGATTCCAACTGGATCCTCCGTCCAGTGTTTGGAATAAGCCACGACCGGTAGCAGCAATGATGTGGTTCTCATCATTCGGGTTTACTGCAATTCTGTTGACCAGAGAAAATGTATCAGAAGCGGTTAAGGTATTGGATACACCATATTCATCCGGAGTAATTTGAATCGGGTTATCATTAGCGTCTAAGCGGAAGATACCACCACCCACATTTCCTGAATTGAAAGAAGTTGAGCCTGCATTTGATAAACCTTCTCCGGTTCCTACAAAAATAGTTCCGTTAGCCCCCTGATCTATGCAGGAAACTGTCAACCATTGATTCCATCCGGAGAGTCTGTTCCAAGTATTAGCTCCATCAGTAGATTTCCACATTCCTCCACCAACACCGCCTGCGTAAATGGTGTTTCGGCTGGCATCTCTGCGGTCAATTAGAATAGCACGGGTTCTTCCGCCTACGTTATCCGGCCCCAGTTCTTCCCACTGAAGGTTTAAGGCTCCGGCCCGGTTTCCGGTTTGTTTCAATTCATCTGCCTGTTTAATAGCATTAGCCATATATGATGAATGAAATTGACCATTTTCATCTAACAGTTTGGCATTGCGCCATTCCATAGCCTCTCGGGCACGTTGGGCTTTCTGATTTCCGTTTCCTTCCTCTTTAGTCATTTCTTCCAGTTTAAACTCGCCCGGTACAGTTGTATTTACAACATAATACGCTGCAAGCGAAAGAAAAATAAGCGTGAAGGCAACAAGATTAAATTGCTTTTTCATAATTGTGATGTATTGTATTTTCAGGTTCTTTCTAATTAGAGGCCGACAAATATAGTACTAAAACCGACAAACAATCAAATGCAAATTGTCATAGTTCTGTCATGTTTTCAACAGAATATCTATTGAGTTATTTTGAATTTCCCATAATCCGTTATAATTACTGAACAGTAAACCTTTATTTATGTTCAAACTCCTATTTATTTCATTTCTACGTTACATTCGCGCAGACTTAACGGCTCGTCAATTTTGATACCTTTAAAATCTTAAAACGAATTATGAAAATACTGCATCGTAGTGTGACCGTTGTTTTGGCCGTAGCTATACTGTCGGTCATGTATTCCTGCAAAAAAGACGCCCGTACTTCATGGAATACCGAACTTCTGGTTCCCATTGCTACTTCTACTTTATCGCTTCAAAATTTAGTGAAAGATTCATCGCTGGTTACTAATCCGGATAACTCACTAACACTGGCCTATAAATCTTCGCTCTATTCTTTTAACCTGGCAGACCAGTTGGTTAACATACCTGATACTTCCATTGGTCAAAAATTCACCCTCGACAGTTTGAAACTGCCCAACCAAGTGGTAAGGTTTAGAACCTCGCTTGGCTTTTTGGCTACCAGCATGCTTAGCAATGCTGACCCTACAACTCAATTGTTAGGCCAGTTTATTTTAGGACAAAACGGCAGCAGCATTCCCATGCCTCCGCTTAATGGATTTAATCCGGGAGCGTTCCACTTTGATGCTACAAACTTTTTTGACAGCGCCATTTTGGTATCGGGAGATGTTGAAGTTTGGGCAGTAAACAACCTGCCTATACCGGTAAGCGGAGCTACCTGCAAACTCACTAACAGCAGTGATAACTCATTAGTAGCTACTTATAATCTGCCATACATTCCGGCCAAAGATTCGGTTTTCTTTGTTATTCCATTGGGAGGTGCAAGAGTAACCAGCCAGTTAGACTTTAATATCACCAATCTCAGCACTCCGGGAAGTGGTGGCGTTTCAGTTCCTGTAGATACATCAAACTTTATTGAGCTTCGCCTTTTTGTTACCCGGTTAAGAGCCTCCGAAGCCTGGGCTAAGTTCCCACCGCAGGATGTAGTGGATATTACCGAAGAAGTAACCCAAAACATAGGGGAAAGAAAATTCACTTACATTGATGCAAGAACCGGTTTCTTACATATATACATCACCAGTTCAGTACAGGAGCAACTTTACCTGGAATATACCCTGGTGGGTGCTTACGATAACTTTGGTAATCCTTTAAAGGAATTTACCACTGTACCGGCAGCCGCCCCTAATCAACCGGTAACTATTGACAAGATGATTGATATGAAAGGCTATGCCATTAGCCTGACAGGTAAGGACGGTTCTAAATTCAACACCTATACCCAGCGCATTATTGCCCATATTGATTCCTCGGGAATTACCAGACATATTACACTGGCAGATAGCTTGAATATTCGATATGAGATTATTGATGTGGCACCTAACTACATTAAAGGATATGCCGGCAGAGATACCGTGACCGCAGTGGATAGCGCAGACTTTGCCTTCCTGGATATGTTCAAGTCTGGTTCGCTTGACCTGGAAGATGTAAAAATGAATATTTCGGTAGAAAACGGAATTGGGGTAGATGGTGAAGTGAGAATAAACGGACTTACAGCCATTAGTCCGAATAACGGAATGAGAAATCTGTCAGGTTCTATACTTGGGCAGCCACTCGTCATTAACCGAGCTACTGACTTTCCATTAACCCCTTCGGTAAACAACTTTTTGGTGAACAGCAGTAATTCGAATATTAAAGATTTGATTGGCATTTTACCCAATAAACTAAAATATGATGTACAGGTAAAAACCAACACAGGCGGCAATACGCAGCAATATCGCGATTTCGCCTACCTGGAGAGTAACCTGAAAATTAATCTGAATGCAGAGGTTCCTTTATCGCTGATAGCTAACAGTCTATTGCTTCAGGACACTATTGACTTTGATATCAGCCAGACGAATACGAATGTAGCCGGCATTACTGATGGAGTTATCAACGTAATTGCCGAAAACAGATACCCCATTGCATCAAACATTACCATGGTTTTATATGACGAAAACTGGGTGATGGTAGATACTCTGGTAAATAATTCAAACATTGCAGCAGCCGATTTGAATGGCAGCTGCAAGTCAGATGCCCCTAAAAAAAGTAAGATACCACTGTATGTAAGTGAAGAAAGAATGGCCAATGTAAAAAGAGCGAAACATGCGGTTATTACTGCCGATTTTTCAACCCATTCCAACACCACTACCTGCAATGGTCAATACTTAAAAATATACAGCGATTACACATTAGGAGTTACATTCACCGCTCGGTTTAACTATCAGGTGAATGCCAAATTTTGATTAGCCAACAAGCATAGAAATGAGAAATATTTTTTGGGCAGTTATATGTATGGCCGGTGTTATCCGGTTGAATGCACAGGATTCTACCACAACAGTTTTTAAGGTTGATACAAACGCTGAAGCACACAACCCGCTGCTTTACAACTATACCTCTTCCACCATCAATAATGTATTCAGCGAAGAGTTGCGAAGCGGAGCTCTTTACCGGGCAGCCGTTGGCTTTGACTACAGCGCCAATTCAAGAGAAGTACCGGCAGGGTTTGTATTTAAGCTACTGTTTAAACAACCCATTTCTTCTGCCCTGATTGCCCGGGCCGATAACCGGATGAGCAATAGTTTCATGTTCGAAGATAATCTTAAAACAGGGGCCACCTTCAGTGCCAAGTTAAAAAAATGGGATGCTACCTTGTTTGGAAGCTACAACCATCGCCAAATGAGAAACATTGCGGCACCGAAAGAAGCTTTTGAAACTATATTTTACGGTAATGCCCGCTTTGAAGGTGACACGGCAGACTTCAGCAATATCCGTTTTTACAATTACATCTACAACCAATACACGCTGGGGCTTAAAAAGAAAATAGATTATGGCAAGTATCAAATGCAGTTTGGCGTTGCCTTATCCTTTTTACAGGTTATTAATCAGCAGGAGCTGGCTACGCGAAAAAGTTCTATATACACCGCCCCAGACGGAGAGTATGTTGACATCAATTATAACCTTACCTTCAATACAGCCAAAGAAGGTGCCGCCAAATTTGGTGATTTAAACGGCTTAGGCCCTGCTGCCGATTTACACCTGGCCTTCATGAACCAAAACAAATGGAAACTTTCTTTTGAGTTATCTGACCTGGGCTTTATTAAAATGCGCAAAACCAATGCAGTAAATTACTCAGGTACTAAATCAGTCCATTTTCAGGGCTTTGTTATTCCCGATTTACTCAACTTTAGTAGTCAAACGTTTGATACACTTAACTTAGATAGTGCGGTGCGCTCTTATTTACCAACCCGTTCTAACAATGAGTATTCGTTGTTTATGCCATTTACTGCATCGGTAACCTTTTCAAAACCTTTGCTGAAAGACCGCCTGGTACTCACAGCCGGGTTACAGTATCGTTATATCAAGAACTACAACGTGTATGGCTATTTAAAAGCCAACTACTTCATTAAGCCCGATATGGTGTTCTCCGTAAGTGCCGGAGCCGGAGGTTACAGTCTGTTTAATCTGGGTGCGGAGTTTTCCAAATCATGGAAATACTGACGTGGCCTTAGGCACCGGCAACCTGATTGGTTTGGTAGCCTTATCGCATTACAGGCACTGGCTTATATCTGCGTGGTCTTTCTAAATATTTCGCTAAGCGCAAACATGGCAGTACAAACGGATGTATTAATTATAGGTGCCGGCCTGCAGGTTGCGTGACGCTTGTTTCCGGCCAAAAAAGGTATCCGTTCCGTTCTGGTTGACAAAGAATTTTTTCCGCGCGATAAAATTTGTGGCGATGCCTGAGCGGCAAAGTGGTTGAAGTGCTGAACAAACTGGAAAAATCTGGTGAAGGAAATCAGCACGAACAATCAATTTCTCGGCTCGTGGGGAGTTACCTTTGTGGCTCCTAACGGAGAAGCCTTGCGGGTGCCTTTTATCACCCGAAAAGAAAAACAGACTGCTCCCGGTTTTATTTCCAAACGCATTGATTTTGATAACTGGCTGATTGAAAAAGTAAAAAGCAACCCGCTTGTGGAGCTGCTGGAGGGCACGGAAATAAGAGATTACCAGACTGGTGAAAATTGTCTGACGGCCATCACCAAAAACGGCATCACCTATCAGGCCAAAATAATTATAGCCTGCGATGGCGCACACTCGGCTTTTACCAAAAACATAGCCGGACTGCCAACCGAACCCGCCCACAACTGTTTCGGCCTGCGGGCTTATTACAAAAATGTGTCGGGAATGGATGCTGAGAATTTTATTGAGCTCCATTTTCTGAAAGAATTTTTACCCGGCTACTTCTGGATTTTTCCCTTGCCTAACGGAGGCGCCAACATCGGGGTGGGCATGCGGGCCGATAAAATGACCGCTAAAAAAATCAACCTCAAAAAAGCTTTTGAATCTATTCTGGAAAACAACCCGGTGATTAAAGCCCGGCTGGCACAGGCCGAAAAAATTGGTGAGGTCAAACTATATGGCCTGCCTTTAGGTTCTAAAAAAAGAAATCTCTCGGGCAATAATTATATGTTGTGCGGTGATGCAGCCATGCTCATTGACCCTTTTACCGGAGAAGGTATTGGCAATGCGCTGATGAGCGGTATGTATGCGGCCGAACAGGTGGAAAAATGTTTACAGCAAAACAATTTCTCAGCTGCTTTCATGAAACAGTATGACCAACTGCTCTACCAAAGGCTTTGGAGCGAACTGCAACTCTCCTACCGCATGCAGCAACTCATTCACTTTCCAAGCCTGTTCAATTTTGTAGTGCGCAAGGCGAATAACAATCCTTTGCTTAGCGAAACCATCTCCTGCATGTTTGAAGATATTGACTTACGCGCCCGACTGAAAAGCCCTTCCTTTTATTTCAAACTTTTATTTTCACGCCACCAAAAAACAAAATCATGAACAAGAAAATATGGCTCTGCCTGCTCTCGGTTATACTAACCCTGGGTTTAGCTAAGGCACAAAACGGAAAACAATGCGACCCTGAAAAAGAAAAGCCGACTAAAAAGAATACCAAAGCATCGGCACAGGGTGGTTATGGAGCGGCTATTACGAAAGATGGTGCTATCGATATGGTCGCTTTTCAGGAGAAGATGAAAGGCGAAAAAGAACTGAGTGTAAAAGTTACCGGTACGGTGGTAGCCGCCTGCCAGGTTAAAGGCTGCTGGATGACTGCCGATTTAGGTAACGGCAAAACCATGCGCATTCGCTTTAAAGACTATGGCTTTTTTGTGCCTAAAGACAGTGGCGGCAAAACATTCTACGCACAAGGCGTAGCTTCTTGGAACGAAACTTCGGTAGCCGAATTACAACACTATGCCCAAGATGCCGGCAAAAGCAAAGAAGAAATAGCACAAATTACCGAGCCTAAAAAAGAACTGGTGTTTCTGGCCGAAGGAGTGATATTAGAGAAGAAGTAAGCTCTAGTAAAAATTTATCTCGCTGCACTTTCATTTTTAATCAAAGAATCTATATTTGCGCTCTCTTTGAAAAAAGACGGTTCGATTTCGTAGCTCAGTTGGTAGAGCAATACACTTTTAATGTATGGGTCATGGGTTCGAATCCCATCGAAATCACAAACAAAAAAGCCCCGATTTATTCGGGGCTTTTTTGTTTCAGTAAGCTGGCTTATTGAATAACTATCTGTCGGCTTAGCTGTCGGTCCTGAGCCTTTAGCTGAACGGTATATACACCCTTGGCCAGTTTCAGTTTAGTGGCATTAATCTCCAGGCGGTTATTGCCTTTGGGCATATCGCCTTCAAACACCGGCACTACCTGACCCAGCGCATCCAGCAAGTTAACTTGTACCAGCTCGCTCTTATTCAGGTCAAATGATACCGTGGTGCTGTTACTGAATGGATTGGGGACAATGCTTAGTTTATCGAAAACCACATCGGCCAGTTCTTTCACCCCGCTGGGCGCGGCACCAAACACTTTGTAAATGGTAAAATGGTCTTGCTCCTGACCATACATATCAATATGCCGGCCATCCAGACGGTTGCTGTCAATATCCAGTACTAAAGAGCCGCAACAGGTATCGCAGCCATACTCGGCATACATATAAGGATGCCCGAAAGGCGGTGCATCATCGGAACTGCCTGAGTTGCCCTGCACTACATAAACGGTTCCGTAATTGGCATTGGTTCCCTGTGTATATTTAATATAAGCCTCGCCCTGCGCCTCTACACCCGATGTGGTTTGCACATAATTAAACACGGTTATGTCGGCTGCTTCTTCGTAAGCGCCCCTTACCAGATAACTCCTCTCATACACGTGGCTGTGGCCACACAAGACTAAATCAACACCGTATTGTTCCCATATTTCGGCAAAGTTCTGGCGCATGGCGCGCATGTAAATTTCCCAGAAACTGCCCGCATCGTGCGAGCCATCGGTATAGGGCGGTTGATGAAAGTAAACCACCGTCCAGGGTTTGGTGTTGGCCTGCAAATCCTGATGCAGCCACTGGCTCATGGGGGATGTGGTAAAAGTATTGAACGGGCTGGCCCCGGTCCAATCGTAAGAAGCTGAAAAGATGGAGCCTATTTCTGAATTGAGCGATACAAAATGTACATTACCGTAATCGAATGAATAGAACAGCTCATGGCCTGTAGCCACGCCTCCGGCTTCTGCATTTTTATACACATCTACCAAATCGAAATAAGGCCCTGTGTTTTGCAGCGGGTCAATAGAAGAACCCACCGGAGCAATGCTGTTGTAATCATGATTGCCAGGAGAGGGCTCAAAAGGCAGATGTTTCATTATTTTCTGATAACCGTAAACGGAATCGAATACCTTGGTGAGATACTCTGCTTCTGTACCATCTTGATATACATTATCGCCCAACCATAACCACAAATCGGTACCTATACTATCGTAGTTAGCATAGGCATCGCGAACGCGGGCTTGTTTGTCGTTGCCTTTACCAAAATCTCCAATAGCCCAAACCCGTACCGGGGTATTTGTACCCGACACAGGAAAAGTTCTGAAGGTGTGCAGGCTGTCACCACCTTCGGCCAAAACCGTATCGTTATATATAGCATAGTAATAGCGGGTATACGGACTCAGATTACTCAGCTTCACCGCATGTCTGCTCGATACCGCAGTATCTATAACCGCTTGTGTCAGCGCGTTGAGATTAGTACCATAAGTTACCTTTACAGTCGTTAAAGAATCGGTACGCCAAAGCACTTTTACGCTGGTTGGCGTAGGGCTTTGTAAATAAGGCCCCACCGTTACCGAAACTTGAGCAAAAGTTGCTGCCATGATGAAACAGGCGATAGAAAAGAAGATACTTTTTTTCATGCTGAATATTTTGTGCAATGTAAGGTAAGTAAGTTTTACAGAGTATGAAATGGCGGATATCAAATTGTTATAAAAAACGCTGCCCTTAAAAGGGCAGCGTTAAAAACACAACTAAAAACAACCTTAAAACTATTGCTTAACGGTTTTACCGGTGTAGGTATTTGCACCATTTGTAAGGCGGAAGGCGTAAATACCCCGCGGCAGTGAAGTAGCCAGGCGGTTAACGGAAGTATGAAGGAATTCTTTCAACACTATCTGTCCGTTTACATGCACCAATTCAGCTATTGTATTACTCAGTTCAAGAGCACCTAAGTCAACCACAAAATCGTTACCGCTCCAGTAGGCTTTAATCAAACTGCTACCCGTCTCATTTACGCCATTCGGATTGGCTACAATAACTACCACTTCGCTCGAAGTTAAATTATCGTTAGCCGCATTAGTGGCCTTGCATACTACATAATATACACCGGCTAAAGTAAAGTTAGGCGCATAGCTGCTGCCCGTTTGTGCCGGACTAAAAGGCCCGTAAAAAGAACCGGGCACTTCACTATACTGCCACTGGTAAGTAGCCGCCTGGGTAGTAGTAACCGCCACTGCATTGCCTGAAACACCCGGAGCAATATATTGAGTATCGGTTGGGGCAATAGATATTTCAAAAGGTATAACCTGTAAGTCGGTACCGTTATCGCTGCCCGTTACAGCCGGGCTGGTAGATACCACGCGTATGCGGTAGTTTGCAGAGCCCGGAGTATTGCCCGGTATGCTGGCGTTGATAGTTCCGGTAGTAGAGGAAGTAAGTGTGCCTATCTCTACCGGGTTGGCAAAACTGCCGGCAAAATCGCTCAGCTGCGCCTTGAAAATGTTGCCGCTGTTAAATACCACATTGCTGGTAAAATCCACCGCCACTGAAGCATTCATACTAGGCGAAACCAAAAATGGTGAGCCGCTAATAGTAGAAGTGGTAATGGTGTTACCGTTGGTTACGTCTATCTGCACTTGATTGCTGATAACGGCATCGGTATAGGTATTGGAAGAAACCGCAACAATATAATAACTGCCTGGCACAGCAAAGTCAGGCGTGTAAGTACTGCCCGTTTGTGCCGGACTAAAGCTCTGATAACCTGTACCGCTGGTGGTGGAATATTTCCATTCGTGGGTAGCCGCCTGTGAAGCCGTTACGTTAATAGCCGAACCGGCCGTACCATGCATAATAGTTTGTGTATTTACAGGAGCCACTGAATTATTAAACTGATCAACAGTTAAATCGGTTCCGTTATCGCTGCCCAAAACCACCGGATTGCTGGATACTACCCGAATACGATAAGCCGTACCGGCTGCAGTAGTATGCGGTATAGTAACGCTTATACTACCCGAACCGGTAGCGGTAACCGTACCAATATCAACCGGTAAGGCGAAAGAACCGGAAGCATCTGAAAGCTGAGCTGTAAACATATTTCCGCTATTGAAAGTTCCGCTGGTGGTATAGGATACACTCACATTGGCATCGGGAGCGTTGGGGCTGAATAAATAAGGAGAACCGCTTACAGTACCAGTAGTAAGCGTAGCATTACCCACCGAAATCAACACTTCATTACTTCTGGCGGTAACAGCGTTAATCACACTTTCGCAAACCACATAGTAAGTTCCCGAAACAGCAAAGTTGGGCGTATAAGTAGTACCCATTTGCATTGGCGTAAAAGTTGTGTAAGGCCCACCCGAAACAGTAGCATATCTCCACTCGCGCGAAGAACCTATCGGAGTTTCAGTAACCGTTAGTTGGGTTCCATTTACCCCTACTAAAATACTTTGCGAAGTGCTTGGTGCAATACTGTTAGCTACCACATTCACCATTACTTCGTTGCTGGTTACTGTTAATATATTAGGGTAAGTAGTAACACAAACCACATAGTAAGTTCCCGAAACAGCAAAGTTTGGTATATAGGTAGTACCGCCTTGGACTGGAACAAAAGACAGGTAAGGTCCACCCGGAGTAAGGGCATATTTCCATTCGCGCAAAAGAACACCTGCATTTTCAGTTACAGTTATAGTATTACCGTTATTGCTGGCCGCTAAATTTTGAGTACCGGCAGGGCTGATAAAATTAGCCACCAAATGAACCGTGATATCAGCTCCGTTATTACTAGCCGTTAAAGCCGGATTGCTCGACACTACCCTAACCCGGTACCCCGTACCGCTGGGTGTGCCAGCCGGAATAGTTCCACTTACAACACCTGAAGTTGTAGAGGCTATGCTGCCTATTACAGTAGGGGCAGCAAAAGATCCCGATGAATCTGAAAGCTCAATAGAAACCACATTAGCACCATTAAAAGTTCCGGTAAGTGTATATGGTACGCTGATGTAAGCTCCGATAGCTGCCGAAACGTAATAATCCAGATTAGATACAGTTCCTGTAGTGATGGTTGGGTTATAGATTACATCGAAATCATCGAGCCATAAAATAGAACCGTCCACACCGCCAGTTTGATTACCGCTACTGGTAGAAGTAACCAAAATATATTGAGGCGTACGAGTATCGGCATATACAAATGGCAAACAGATTCTGGTCCAGCCCGACACTGTAGTATTAGTTCCCTGCCACAGCGCACGAGCAATAATGTTTACTGAACTATCCGGATGATTATTGTTTACCGGAGTTTCGGGAGCATACGCATTGCCTACATGTAAACGAGCTTGCACGGTAGGATAATCAGCCCCCTGTGGAGTATACCGGTACCAAAAAACAAAACTATCCGGGCGAGCCGTAAAAGCCATTCTATGATCGGGTAAAGTAGGCTGAGTTTTGATAAAGCCCTCCGCTTTCGTAGCCGAGTTAATCATAATTTGACCGGTGGTTAATGCCCCATTTACTACATTTCCGATAATAGCTTTTGTCTGCACTTTAGCACAAGAAGTACCGGAGTGCGGATTGGTTGTTTCTTGCCAACAGGTTTGTGGCGCCAACGAAATGCCCAAACTATAAGTACCTCCGGCACTTTTGGTAGAGTTCCACTGAGTTGGTTCCTGGGTAGTTCCGCTACCGGTCCAGTTCTCCATACCCCCGTTGGTAATAGTAGTTTGCGCTATACCTGCCAATGTAGCAAACGAGGTCAAAACAATCAGTAATGTCTTTTTCATTTTTGTGATTTTGATTCGGGGCGAAAAATACGCAAGTATCCTAAACCTCCTGAAAAGTTATACACAACCGAGTATGAAAGTAGGTCGGTAGGGGAAGATTTAATATTGGCTTAACATTACACTCATAGATTTGCCACATCTAAAAAAATAAAAATACACACTATGGCTCTCGGCAAAATTTTCTCTTTTCTGGTTCCTAAGGATAAGAATTTCTTCAAATTGTTTTCCGAATCATCAAACAACCTGGTAGAAATATCAAAGGTATTTTCTGAAATGGTTAACGCTCCGGTTGAGAAACGGCTGGAACTTCAAAAAAAGATTTCTGATCTGGAACATGTAGGCGATGAAATAACACACCAGATTTTTACAGAATTAAGTACTAACTTCATTACCCCCTTCGACCGTGAAGATATTTCTTATCTGGCTTCTTCGCTAGATGATATTGTTGACTATATACACGGTTCTGCAAAAAGACTGGATACTTACAAAATAGGGGAAACTTCAACATCCATGAAAAAGCTGTGTGAAATCATTGAACACTCAGCTAAAGAAATTCATGTGGCCGTGTCAAACATGAAAGATATGGATAACGTGGTGCGCGTGCGCGAAGCCATTGTTCGCATCAATAGTTTAGAGAACCATGCAGATGATGTGTTTGATACCGCAATAGCCGAACTTTTTGATAATGAAAAAGATGCTATCAAGATTTTGAAAATAAAGGAGATTCTGTCTAACATGGAAACTGCTACAGACAAATGTGAAGATGTGGCTAACGTAATTGAAACCATAATTGTCAAGAACTCTTAATTAAACCTGCCCCAAGCGGGAATAAAACCCAAAATTCATGTTCGAAATATTAGCAGCTATTATCATACTGGCACTCATCTTCGATTTCATTAACGGATTTCACGATTCGGCCAATTCTATAGCAACCATTGTATCTACCCGGGTATTAACTCCTTTTCAGGCAGTGGTTTGGGCGGCTTTCTTTAATGTGGTAGCCTACTGGATTTCTGAGTTTAAAGTGGCCGATACGGTGGCCAAAACCGTAAAGCCCGAATCTATCACCCTTACCGTTATCATGGCCGGGCTGATTGCCGCCATTGTTTGGAATCTGATTACCTGGTATATGGGTATACCATCCAGTTCATCGCATACCCTAATGGGCGGTTTTGCTGGCTCAGCTATTGCCCATGCCGGTTTTAGTGTAGTTAACTTAGATAAAGTTTTAAAAACCGTATACTTTATAGCCTTGGCACCACTAATTGGTTTAGCCCTTTCGTATTTTCTGTCGGTACTTCTGCTCTGGCTATGCCGAAAAACCAATCCTTTTAAAATGGATGGATACTTTAAAAAGCTACAGCTGGTTTCTTCGGCTCTGTTCAGTATCGGACATGGAGGTAACGATGCACAAAAGGTAATGGGTATCATAGCCGCCACCTTAATGGTTTATGTTTCCAAAGCCGGTGTTGACCCGAACAATATCCCGAGCTGGATGCATATTGTTCAGGTAGACGGACATATTAAACACATCCCTAGCTGGATTAGTATTGCCTGTTACAGCGCAATTGGCATGGGAACGCTGATGGGTGGATGGAGAATTGTAAAAACCATGGGTAGCAAAATCACTAAACTTACTCCGTTTGAGGGTGTTGCTGCGGAAACTGCAGGTGCTATCACTTTATTTGCTACCGAGAAGTTAGGTATTCCCGTTTCTACGACTCATACAATTACAGGCTCTATTATCGGAGTGGGTCTCACCAAACGTATTTCAGCAGTGCGTTGGGGGATGACCCTCAATATTCTCTGGGCTTGGATTTTAACCATTCCTGTTTCCGGAAGCATGGGGGCATTGATGTATTTTTTAATGAAACACTTTCTAGGCGAATAGTATACGCCCTATACACTTCAACATTCATAAGCCCTGCCAATGCAGGGCTTTTTTGTTTACCGATTTGCAGGCTTAAGTGGAACTATGTTTTGCAATAACAACAATTACTTAATCTTAAAAATCAATTCAAAATTAAATCTGTAAAAACAAAAAACAGCCTTCACTTTTTACATTTACCTATATAATTAAGACAGCTATTAACTTTCTATTATGATAACCGTAACATTTGCTTAACATCATTCTTTTTTATTCGCGGCTTACCATAACGTTTTGTAAACATTAGCCATGAAAAGATTTCTACCCTTCCTTCTTACCCTACTTAGCCTGCGAGGTGCTGCACAAAATCAATTAGATACGTTGAGTAGGGAACTTGCGGAAGTTAAGAGGAAACAAACCGCACTTGACTGGCTTAAGAAATTCAATCTATCAGCTTATGTACAAATGCAATATCAGCATGCTGACACGGTAGGTATTAAGTCGTATGCCGGTGGAGACTTCCCGGCACAATCATCAGATAGGTTCAGGATAAGACGCGGTCGTGTAAAGCTTGAATTTGCCAACCAGAATAAGAAGGGCGTGGTAAACTATTATGCCACAGCCCAGATAAACTTTAACGAAACAGGTGTAAACTTTATTGAAGCCTGGGGTAAGATAGTAGACCCCTGGCTCAATACCTTTGCACTAAGCGGAGGTATGATGAACAGGCCATTTGGCTTCGAAGTAGGTTACTCCTCACGCACCCGTGAAACTCCCGAACGTGGACGGATGAGTCAAATCCTTTTTCCGAATGAGAGAGATTTAGGATTTATGCTTACCATCGAACCTCCCAAATACATGAAAAAGGCATCCTTCTTTAAAATCAATGCAGGGATATATAATGGAACAGGGTTACCCAATAATGAAATTGATAAGCGAAAAGATTTTATCGGTCAGATTGTGCTGCACAAAGAATTTCTGGACAGTAAGATAAAGCTATCCGGAGGGACGTCTTACTATTATGGAGGAGTGCTTCAATCAACTAGTAACTTTTACTCTTTCGGGAAAGATACACTGGACGGAGCACTGCGTTATCAAAAACACACAGATACAACAAGTCTGAACAAGCGATTCTTTAAACGCGAATACATCGGCTTCGATGTTCAGTTGACCGCCAACTATAAAATTGGCTCCACCACACTCAGAGGCGAGTATATTTTTGGCACGGAACCAGGACAGGCAACCTCTGACGGAACTCCGCTAACACTTGGTAACGATATTTATACCCGTAAGTTTAATGGATTGTATGCTTACCTGGTCCAAACCTTTACCCACCAGGTAAAGGGTCAGAGCATATCACACGACTTGGTATTGAAATACGATTGGTTTGATCCTAACACTCAGGTCAAAGGGAAAGACCTATCCACGCTTAATGACGCAAAAGCAGGAATAGCGGATGTTAAATTTCAAACAATTGGAGCCGGTTACGTTTTTCGCCCTGCTGATTATGTTAAACTGATGCTTTATTATGATTTGGTGCTGAATGAAAAAACCAACCTGACTGGATTTACAAACGATATTCACGACAATGTCTTCACGCTTCGCACCCAGTTTACTTTTGACTCAAAATGGTTTAATAAGTAACCTTTAACGGATCAGGTAAGTTGCTTTAGCTAAATTATATTAGCCGATGCAATAAAATGAAAACATACCCATACATCCTGATTACTCAGGAAATGATTGATGAGGCAATAAGGCTTATTCCGCATACTAAAGTAAAACGTACGGTTGCCTCTAAGATTGATACCTTAACAGGGCATTTAGGTGAGTTTATCTTTGCGCAGTTTATGTTTAATAATTGGCGGAAACATCGGGTAGGGCGCAATAAGGGGGAAAGCGATTTTGGAGATTTTGAGATAAAAACATCTGCTTTTCCGGCTAATAACAAACTGAATCTATTGGTAAGAGAAGACTATGCGCAGAAGCGTAAGCCCCAATTTTATGTGCAGATAATTATTGATGTGGAATCAACCCTGGCAGATACCATTACCGAAGGGACGCGTGCATATATATGCGGCTTTGCTACCAATGAAGAGGTAGATGCAGCTCCCTTAAAAGATTTTGGTAGTAAGAATGGTACAGCAGGGGGTTATCGGTGCCACTATATCCCCATTAACCGTTTGAGGCCCGTCACAATGCTATAGCTTGTACCTAGAAAATACCCAGACAATGCCATGTCTGGGTATTTTACGAAAACTACACTAATGCTCCACAGTCCGACAGCATCCATCGTTCATACAAGCCAATGCCGATTAATAATAAAAGGGAAACCATTATACTGAGAAAAGTGAACATCTTACTTCAGTATTTATCTTGAATAGTAATGACAGGAACATGGATCTACTGAAAAATGATACTTTTTCATAGATAGCTTAGTTTCCTCTACATGTGCTAAGTGGTTTATCTAACCAGTGTTATACTACCGCTTTTAATTAATTCTTCTCCGTCATAACATTGTCCTTGCAATACGTATACATATACTTCATCAAATGCGATAGTCCCATTGGCAGTTCCATCCCAACTTTGGTTGCCATCGGTTGTTTCAAAAACCACTTGTCCCCAACGATTAAATATGCGCATGTAATCAAACCGGCTAAGTGCTTTATGGCTGGTAGCAAATACATCATTCAATCCATCTCCGTTAGGTGAAAAAACATTCGGTGCAAAAATCACATCCGGATTACAACCGGCTACCGATACAAACAGAGAATCGGTGGTACTGCATCCCTCCGGCTGAGTAATTGTAACATACACTACTTGTGATTTTGTTGGAAATATAGTAGCAGACTGACAGTCATTACAACTTAGTGAATCGGCAGCCTGCCATTGATAAGTATAATTACCCTGCCCTGTAACAGATAAAACGGCAGGTTCTCCTATATAAACAGTTACTGGATGAAATGGAGGTATAACCGGATTGTTCTTCACCTGTACAGTTACAGATTTAGTATCCGTACCACATGCGCCACTTTGCGCAGTTACAGTAAAAGTGGTGGTTGAAGGTAGATTTTGACCGGATACCAGGGGCGTATTGTCTGTGGCAAGATAAAGAGACGGAGTCCAGTGATAGGTAACTAAGCTATCGGGGGCAGTAAGTACCGATGCGTAAAGAGCAAAGGTATCGTTGGCGCAAACTACTATATCATCTGAGACAGCAATCTCCAACTTATCTAAAATCTTAACATAGACAGTATCCGTAACGAAACAGCCCAGTTGATTATATGCCTCCACCTGATACATGATATCCTGTGCAGGAGTGCATATTGGTGATGATATAGAACTGTCACTGAGATAAAGTGCGGGTGACCAGCTGAAACTATCAGCCGATGCGGTATGCAATACCACCGAAGATCCTCGGCAAGTTTTTATTTCCTGTGAGGCACCGGACTCCGGAAGTGGCAATACCTCTACATCCATTTGATAATAGATAACACAGAATTCATTCGCAGAACTTATCTCGTAAGATAATGAAGTAGCTGGAGTTATAGTCAATTCAGCACAGGTGTCGCAACTAAGATAAGTAGCAGGAGACCATTTATACAAACCTGAATCGAAAGCCAGATGAATATCAGAACCGGCACACACAACGGTATCCGTCATATGCATTACCGGTGGCACAACCGCCTGCACAACCGGCAAGGTGTAAGGTACACTGCATCCCACTGAATCAACGAGTATAAATTTGGGATGAAATGAATCTGGGTAAGTATAGGTATGAGTAAACAGTTGTGAATCTGTCACCAGAGTTCCGTCTCCTAAGTCAGCCCAGATATGACGGGTGTTAGATGATACTTCTGTACTGAATGTAACCGTATGTGGCACACAACCTGTAGGCTGACTTAAATCGAACTGGCCTTCAGGCCCTTGTACTTGAATCGGAGCGGGCAACCAAGTTGTGTCTATACATCCGTTACCAGTACGGCTGATAACCACAACTTCATACACCCCAGGATAAAAATATACATGTGTTGGAGTGGCTGCGGAATGGGTGCCTCCATCACCAAAACCCCATTGATAAGTAACATTCGGACGGTTAGTATTACTTGTAAACAAAGCCACAAATGGCGGACAGGGGGAAAAAGTTTTATCCACAAATATCTCTGTTTCCAGATTTTTAATCACAATGCTTTTGGTGATAGTGCTATCGCATCCGTTAGCATTCCATACAGTCAATGAAACATGATAAACACCCGGACTAGTGTAGATATGATGAGCTATCTTTAATGACGAAGTATCTCCATCTCCAAAGTTCCAAACCTGAGCTACTGCATTCGTACTTAAACTTCTAAAAACAAGATTACCATTGGTACAGTTTGCCGTATCTAAATTGAAGATTGGTACCGGACGGGTATTACTGACAGTTACCGTAGTACTATCAGCTACAAGCTGACCGGAACTATTATGATAATAATGAATCACGGTATAGTCGCCATCGGAATAATATGTATGCAAAGGGTTCTCCATAATAGAAGTAGCACCATCACCAAAATCCCATGATAGATGGTTACCGTTAACCAGATTGCTGTTCATCTGAAAAACAGTAGAATCTTTACAACCTCCTCCTCCCCCACCACCTGCACTAACACAAATATTAGCGGTGATGTAAGCTACTTTAGTTAGTGAGTCGGAGCACCCATAGTATGAGTTTACCAGTTTGACAGTGTAAATTCCGGGAGCAGAATAAATCTTTGTAGCATGGTGTGCACTACTAGTTGTGCCATCACCAAAATCCCAGCGACTTGATTGATGGAAGTTTGAGTTATTTGTAAATTGAATCGGCAGGCCAGTGCATATATCCTCCTCATCTGCCGTAAATGAGGCATTCACATCTACCACCCGAATAGTTTTGAGAGCAGTATCTCGACAGCCTTGGTTATCGGTTATCATCAGTTTAACTACATCAACTTCCTGTTGATATGTGTAAATCGGGTTAGCTGCCTGACTATAGGTTGAATCATCCAGAAGCCATTTATAAGTCAAACCGCTTCCGGTGCTCTGATTAGTAAAAACAATAGTCTCTGTAGCTGAACAACTAAATGGTGGTGAAGCAAAAAAAGAAGCGACCGGCTTAGGTAAGGCTCTCACATATGCAGGTTTTGTCAAACTTTTTATGCAGCTGTGGGCATCCTGTACAATGAGACTTACATCATAATTACCAGCTATAGCATAGCGATGTATGGTATTAGAGCCGCTACTTGAAATGCCATCCCCAAAATCCCAGGCATAGTCAGTTATTGGTGCGGAAGAAGATACCACATGGCTAAACAGTTTTAAGGTGTCATCGTAACAAACAGTTACATCAGCCGCATTAAAATTAAACACCGGCAACTCATAAACTGTGATGGTTTGCAAGCTTGAGTCTACATGTGAACCATCTGTAACAACCAATTTGACAGTATAAATGCCCGGATTGGTAAACATTGCTGATGGGTTTGTCAGATTTGATGTATTACCATTTCCAAAATTCCATACACAAGTAGCATTGATACCCGGTGCAGAGTTAAAGTTAATCAGCAGCGGAGGGCAACCGTTTAAACTGCTGGCTGAAAAACCAGCATTTATTGCCCCCGATACATGAATAGAAAGAAATGCTACCAAAGTAAAAATGAACAATCTCATGATATGATTTTTGCTCAATTTTTACGTATTGCATTACCCGGGCAGCTCTGTTTTTATAGCGTTAAAAACAAGATCTTTTAAGTGGATTATACCATGCATTATTTACGCCACAAGTTGAATATTGTAATGGCCTTAATAATGATAGCAGTTAACAACCTGCAACCACCAAATTATTGCCTATAGTTATCAAACATTAAAGTTTCTACTCGGGGAGCTAAATAAACCCACTACCAATTCCTTTAAACTGCATCGTTATAAACTCAAAGGGATTACTATCTTCGGAACACAATACTTGAAAGTTTATGAAACTCATCCTCGCTTTTATTGCCTCCTCTTTTGCAATGCTATCTGTTAACTCTTGTAAAGAGTGTACCACCTGCACTAAGTACCCAGCTCCCGACATCAAGTTATGTAAGAAAGATTACGCTTCTACCGAAAGTTATAATGAAGCTTTCCGGCAAACTACAGCGCAGGGATATACCTGCGATTAAATGATCCGCTGCATTTTTGCCATATAAAATCCGTCAAAGCCGGTGTCGGCCGGTGAGATTTTCTTCTCCTCCAGTAGTTTATATCCTGCATGCCGAGTCAGGAATTTCTCTATCTGCTTTTCATTCTCCCCTGGAAAAATACTGCAGGTAGAATACACCATCAAACCATCTTTCTTAAGCATCGGGGCATATTCATCCAGTATTTGTGACTGAGTTAGCTGAAGCTCTTCGACAAAGGTTTTAGTCAGTGTCCACTTGGCATCTGGTTTTCTTCTGAACACACCGCTACCCGAGCAGGGCACATCAATTAATATTCTGTCGGCAAAGGAATGCATCAGAGCCTGATGAAACTTAGTGAGACGAGTGGTATGCATCGCTTTGACTATATGACAACCTGCCCTTTTAGCTCTGCGTTCCAACTCTTCCAGTTTTTTTTCATGTACATCTACGGCCAGTATTTCACCCTTGTTCTGCATCAATGCTGCCAAATGAAGCGTTTTACCGCCCGCACCCGAACAACCATCTATCACATTCATACCCGGTGCCACATCTAACATTTGTGATACCATTTGCGAGGAAACATCCTGCACTTCAAAAAGCCCGTTTTTATAAGCCGGATGTGTTTTAAAATTTTTACGAGATAAAATAATCAGTGCATCGGGAGCAACATCTGTTTCGAGGAGGGACAATCCTTCATCAGTGAGCAACTTTGAAAGAATGGCTTTATTGGTTTTGAGGGTATTCACTCGAATGGAGAATTGTGCAGTTTGGTTTAAAGCTGTGATTTCCTGGTCCCATTGTGGTCCAAGTTCCTGCATCCCATAAGCATCTAACCAATCCGGAATTGATTCCCGTATCTTACGCACCTTACGCGCCTCTATAGCTCGCTGAGCAACTCGTTCAGTATTCAATGAGGTAAACTCCTCCCAAGGAGGCAGTGAGCCGTTTTCTAAAAAGAGTTTGGCACCTACCATTTGGCGCAGCGATACATCACCAAACAATTCATCTTCTATGCAAAACTCATATAGGCGCTTATACCGCACCAGATGGTAAATATTCTCGGCTATAAAATTACGGTCGCGGGCACCCCAGCTTTTGTTCGAAACCAGAAGATTCGCCACGGTAAGGTCGGCTTGTTGGTTGTCGATTAATATATCACGAAGCCCATCAATTACAGCGGCTACCAGATTTCGGTGTAACTTCATTTATCGGGATATCAATATTTTTCCGGAGTAAACTCTATCATTTTCTGTCAGGCGAATCAGGTAAAAACCACTCGGCATAGTTGATGTATTAACTACGATACGATTTTGATTGCTTTTGAACTCAACAGAACAATATTCCCCAAGCAGATTATATATTTCTACTGTCGGGTGATTGAACAAAACTCCATCCGCTTCAACCATCACATATTGATTAGTTGGATTAGGATAAAGGCGAAGACTATTGCTCTTCATGGAAGTAATCTCCATATTACTGAGTATGGTATCCGGATCCCATAAAGAATCTGAGTAGAGTAATAAACCACCTCTCGAATTACCAAGCAGATACTCCGGTTGACCATCATCATTTAAATCGTCTATAGCTATCGTTGACTTAGAACCGATGTCTGCATTCAGGTAATTGGAATCTACAAGATTGAACGCACCGACACGTAATTTACTTACATCCAGATCGTATTTAAAAGTAAGCCCTCTCAAACTACCCACATAGAGTTTTAGTGCCCCCCCCTCCTGCTGAATGTAGGGAGTACTGTAACCTTCTCCATACCCTATTTGGGTCACATTAACATTGCCGAAAAATGCGTTAACTGAATCGGCACTGAACAGAGCATTTGTTTTTGTGCCATAGTTCCAGTAGTACGAAAGTTTGCCATTCTTCTTACCTACAATCAAATCATTTAGTGAATCGCCATTAACATCGTAAATAAAAGGGGCACTGTATTCTCCCACGTCCAGATTAAAATACTGGGGAGAGGTCATGGTCGGGAAAGAGGCCATGCCATTACTTACATTTTTAAAGAAGTTAAGCGTTCCGGTCAGTTCACCCAAGAGCATATCCACGTTACCATCTCCGTTCAAATCGCCAAAAGCAGGATGCACCGCTACTAAGTTAAAATTACTGACATTGGCAAAATCATCATTTACTTGTGTAAACTCAGGTTGTGTGTTTGAACCTGTATTCTGGAGATATGCCAGGGTAGATTTATAGGTAAGAAAAGGACGAAAATAACCATAGTTGCCCGTAACAATATCTTTCAGTCCATCTCCGTTAACATCGAAAAAGTAGGGTTTGGAATCGGTACCAAAGTCCATTGCATGGCGAACCAGAAAAGAATCGCCCTGATATTGAAATGGACAAGAAGGATTACCTGTGTTTTGATAGAACATCACATTGTCTACATCGCGGGCTCCGGCTGTGGTATTAGGAGAAACCAGTAAGTCTTCTAAACCATCGCGATTGGCATCTACCCCATAAGCTGCTGGAAAAAGTGGTAAGGCAACGGGAGTGTTACAAAATGGGAAGAGTGAATCATAAACACAAATATGCGCATAGGAACTATCGCCACAGTTTTCTACAAATACAAGATTGTTATAACTAATATCTCCAACCAGCAAATCCACATCATGGTCATTTCCATAATCAAAACTATAAATCGTAGACCCCGCGTGGCGACTGCCCTCTGTCACAACAGAATTGTCAGGCGAATTACCCTTGCAACTGATGTTTAAGCTGATTGAATTATTGAGTGAGTTCTCGGTAAACTCTCCCCAGCAAAGTGTTTGATCAAAAAACTTGAAAGAGTCGACTGCAAAATGTGGGTCACCGGCATGCTCCACTGTCTGATTTTCGTAATATTCAACAAAGGAGCCGAAAATGCCGTAGGTAAGTACATCCATATCTCCATCTCGGTTTACATCGGTAAATACCGGCACATCATCACGACTGGTGTATACATTTACATTGTAAATACCATCATTATACATCAACAAATCTGAAACCAGATTAAAAGTAAGTTGCCCATTTTGATAACTCCCCTTAAACACCCGAGTACCAAGATTTACCCGGGTAAAAATGTCGGGTACGTTATCATAATTATAATCGCGAATAAGAGCCCATGCGGTTAAATCAGCGGGAAAGATACTTTCGTATTGAGGAGCATATTGATAAGTAGTATCTCCGGTTGTACCTGTATTAAGAAAGGTAAGTACTTTATCTCCAACCCGATCAAATACAAATAAATCAGGCAAAGTATCTCCATTCAGTTCTATAGGAGAAAATTGTGGAGAGTTCATGCCCCCTGTCCAAGGTTGCTTAAGAAGAGAGCCGTTTTTCTCAACCGGTATACTAACCACCCGGTATTTAGGTGTTTGTGCCGGCAGCTGAAGCAGCAGAAAAGCAAAAAACAAAGCGACCAATATTCTCATAGTTCAAAGTTGATAAATTATTTGTTAGCAAAAACGTAAAAGATGAAAGGATTGATAGAATAGCCTTGAACCAGTACTCCCTTTTCAACAATTTAGTAAGGAGTCAATAATAAATGGGTAGAAAGAAGAAGAGAGGCACTTTCTAGTGCATATACATCACTTAATCAGTTTACTGATAGCCTTAAACTCATCCGTACCTGCTTTGTCCAGCAGCATAAACAGAATCATTTCTACCGATGTAATAAAAGCTCCGGCCTGACGCATACGTTCCAGAGCCAACTGTTTATTTTCGGCTGAACGGGAAGATACCGCATCAGCTACTACATGTACTTCGTAACCTGCTTTCAGAGCATCAAGAGTGGTTTTCAATACACAAATGTGCGATTCAACGCCACATATTATCAGCGATTTTACATTGGTCAGTTTCAACTGTTCGGTAACGGGTTCGCTGAGCATACAGCTAAAGCAAACTTTTTCGATAATGGTTTTGTTTTCTCCCATCTCCACTTCCTTGCAGGTGTTTCCCAATCCTTTAGGATACTGTTCGGTAATGACGGTTTCCAGTCCTAAAATTTCGGCTCCGCGCAGCAGTTTGTTTACGTTGGCAAAAATCTTTTCCTGTTCAAATATGACAGGCATTAATCTTTCCTGCACATCTATTACTAACAGGGCGGTATGTTCTTTTACGGGTATTCCTAAGTGCATAAGCTATAGGGTGGTTTAAAAAGCCGGTTACAAATTTATAAGAAGCGAATAAAATTAATTGAAGCCGATGATTAAACAAATTGTTTTTGAGCGGCCCGCCTGTTTAAACAAAGCCTGCTCAATAATAACCTGTGGTAAAAATTGGTATGGCAGAATGTTACTTCCCGAAACATGGAAGTGGATTTCAGACACGGGAAATCGACTTCCAAAAACACGGAAGTGGATTTCGGACATCTGAAATCGACTTCCAAAAACATGGAAGTGGACTTCGGACACGGGAAGTCAACTTCCAAAAACATGGAAGTGGATTTCGGACATCGGAAGTCGACTTCCAAAAACACGGAAGTGGATTTCGGACACGGGAAATCGACTTCCAAAAACATGGAAGTGGACTTCGGACATCGGAAGTCGACTTCCAAAAACACGGAAGTGGATTTCGGACATCGGAAATCGACTTCCAAAAACACGGAAGTGGATTTCGGACATCGGAAATCGACCTCCAAAAACATGGAAGTAGCATTTCGAGTAAGAAATGCCTGTTCTTAAAACAGGGAAGGGGCATTGCGAGTAAGAAATGCCCCTTCCGGAAATAAGGAGGATAAATAGCAGGCTATTTTAACCAATAGCTTTATTACATAGAAATTGAGCCTTTTCTAAAATCGGTTTTACCAATAATGGCATTAATAATATAGGGCGAGCCTTTTTTGCTCAAGGTTTTGGCCTCTACCACTGCGGCTTTGAAAGCATCGAGAGTATCTACCCGCACACCTTCGGCACCAAATGCTTTGCCTATGTTCTGATAATCGCTCAGCGCCAGGTTCATGGCGCAGTCGCTCTTTAAAAAGTCTACCTGGTCGCGGGCAATCTGGCTCCAGCAGGCATCATTACCTATCACCGAAATAACAGGCAGGTTATGCCGCACAAAGGTATCGTATTCCATCAGGCTGTATCCGGCACTGCCATCGCCATAAATAATCCATACATCTTTTTCGGGAAACACCAACTTGGCACCCAGGGCAAAGCCCGCCCCTACTCCCAGCGTGCCAAACACACCGGGGTCTAACCAACCCAGCGGGTTACGCGGGCGAAGGGTATAGGCACTGGTGGCTACAAAGTCGCCTCCATCGGCAATTAATATAGTATTGTCATCCAGCTCCGGTTCCAGTTCGCGAAACAATTTAATAGGGTTAATACCCTTGTCAACAGCCGCATCGGCCTGTACGTCAATATTAGCTTCACGCTTGGCATCGCGGGCGCGAAGGGTTTCTATCCACAAAGTGTAATTACCCTGAAACTTTTGCGAAAGGGCAATGAGAAAATCCTGTGGGTCGGCCAATACGCCAATAGTGGGAGTCTTGTTCTTATTCAAATCCTCGCGGTTGCGGTTGATGGATATGAAAGGTCGTCCGCCAATGTGGTTACCGTAATCTAAACGGAAATCGTTCGGCACACCGGCCAGTATAATCAGATCGGCTTCCTTGATAGCATCTTTCCGGTTGTGGCGCATTTGCAAAGCATTCTCCTTACCCAGCAAACCGCGACCCATACCGCTTAAATAAACCGGAATGCCCAGTTTGCTTACAGCCGCAGCCAATTCATCGGCCTTCTTCGGGTTCATCATGGCACCGCTGCCAATCAACATTACCGGCTTAGAGGCCGCTTTAATTTTTTCTGCCACTCTGTTAACCTGCCCGGAAGAATGTGCAGGATAAGTTGGCTTTTGTATAGGGGTATCAAAAGTTACCGAGTCTTTACCGGCAAACAAGTTTTTGGCGTGGTTATTAATATACCACTGCACTATACGTTCCTGTAAGTTTTTAGGAGGCTCCTCTTTGCTCTTGGCGCCATACCAACTCCGCACCAGTTCTTCACCATACAAGGTATCAATAGGGCATTCAACAAATACTGGCCCCGGCACACCTTCCTGAGCTATGCGAAAAGCTTTCTCCAGCGTGGGAACAATCTCTTTTACTTTATTGATGGTAGTTGCCCATTTTACGTTGGGCTTCATCATGCTCATTTGGTCAATATCCTGCAAGGAGCCACGGCCCTTTAAAATAGTAGCTGCTGCACCGCCCAGCAACACCAGAGGCGATTGAGCCAGATAGGCATTCTTCACTGCGGTGATAGTATTCGTCAATCCGGGGCCGGCTGTTACTACGGCTACACCCGGTATACCGGTTAAGCGTGAAACTGCATCAGCTGCAAAAACCGAGTTTACCTCATGGCGGGTATCTACCACCCGTATGCCTAACTTCTGTGCCGAAACAAAAATGGGAGATACGTGACCTCCGCAAAGAGTGAACAAAAATTGAACGCCCTGCTTCTGCAATACTTTGGCAATAATTTCTCCTCCGTTCATAATACTTTAATTGTTTAGTGGTGTGAATATAGAAACCCCGTTTATTATTTATGCCGAAATACACAGATTTACCCGAATAATTAAACCGATGAAAAAGGTTCTCGCAATCCTGCTGTTTATATCGCAGATACTCCCGGCACAGGTGGCACCCCTCCTAAATGGCCACGCCCATAACGACTATGTGCACACGCGCCCGCTGTTCGATGCGCTGGAGAACGGATTTACCAGTATTGAAGCCGATGTTTTTCTGCATCAAAACGAATTGAAAATTTCTCACCTGGGCTTAGCCTTAAACCAATCAAAAACACTCGAGGAACTATATTTAAAGCCTCTTTACAAAATTGTTTCTCAAAACGGAGGAAGCGTTTACAAAGGCCATATTACTCCTGTTATATTAATGATTGATTTTAAAACCGGAGCAGGCACTTATGAAGTATTGAAAACCATTTTAAAGAAATATGAAGATATACTCACGGTATATAAAGGCGATTCTGTCATTCATCAAAGAGCTGTCAATATTCTGATTTCGGGCAATGCCCCATATGACGAATTAAAACAGGAAGATACCGCTTTAGTAACCATCGATGGAAATCTTTCTGCTATGAACGACACTATAAGCCGAAAATTGATTACCCGCTACAGCAGTTCGTGGAGTAAATATTTTACCTGGAAAGGCAGGGGAGAAATACCCGCCTCCCAAAAAACGATGCTCATCAATTTAGTTACCCAAGCACACTACCTGAAAAAAGAGATACGTTTCTATCATATTCCCGATAAAGAAAAAGTTTGGCAGACATTGATAGATGCTGGAGTAGACTGGATTAACACAGATAAGTTGGCAGCCTACCGTAAGTTTATAGAACAAGAACATTCCAAAACAAACAACAGATTATGAAGATCATTTTCGCTACCTCTAACCAACACAAGCTGAAAGAAATCAAATCAATAGGCATAGATGGTATAGAAATAATTGGCCTGAAAGAATTAGGATTTGAAGGCGAACTACCCGAAACCCACGAAACCATAGAAGAAAATTCTCTGGAAAAGGCTGAGTATCTATCTAAAAAGTTCAACACCGCATGCTTTGCCGAAGATACAGGCTTAATCATTGATGCGTTAAATGGCGAACCGGGCGTTTACTCGGCCCGCTATGCCGGTGAACAAGCCACTTTTGACGATAACGTAAACAAAGTGTTAGCTAAAATGACCGGACAAACCAACCGCAAGGCAAGATTTAAAACCGTAATTACATACTATAACCAAGGCAAGCACGTTCAGTTTGAAGGTGTAACAGAAGGTTCCATTCTAACCGCGCGCAAAGGCAGCGAAGGTTTTGGTTATGACCCTATCTTTGTTCCCGATGGCTCGGCAAAATCTTATGCCGAAATGCCGCTGGAAGAAAAGAACCTCTACAGCCACCGCAAAAAAAGTTTTGAATTGTTTGCCAACCATTTAAAACAAATAAGCGTCTGAATGATATAAGGTTGGCAAAAAAGTCTATTTTAGATTAACCCAAAAGGCAAAACATGAGTTCCATTATTTATCAAGGCCACACCGAAGAGCACATCCGCGAAGGATGCGCCAAAGGAGACAGAAAATTTCAGCAAATGCTGTATAATATGTTTTCGGCTAAAATGTTTTCGGTTTGTTTACGGTACGCCAACGAATACAACTCTGCCCAGGATTTATTGCAGGAAGGTTTTGTGAAAGTGTTCAGAAACATAGAAAAGTTCAGAGGCGATGGTTCTTTTGAAGGTTGGGTGAGAAGAATTTTTGTGAACACCGCCATAGAGCATTACCGCAAGCAGGTAAACCTGTATGCCTTACACGATTCGGAAGTAAAATACTACGAATACTATGACGGTAATGCATTGGAAACACTCAAGCAGGAAGATATCTTAAAGATGATTCAATCTTTAAGTGATGGTTATAGAACCGTGTTTAACCTGTATGTGATAGAAGGATACTCCCATAAAGAAATTGGGGATATGATGGGTATTTCAGAAGGAACATCCAAATCGCAGTTAGCCAGAGCCAGATATCTTTTACAGAAAATGATAACAGATAGTACAGGTCATGCAACACAAACACAGAACGGATAGTATAAAGAAGAAAATCAATTAACGATTATTGAATAAATGTTTACGTATGGATCAGAAGATCAAAAATTTTGACAGAAGTATTGAGCAGAAACTAAATGAAAATGAAGTAGCTCCGCCATTTGGCATGTGGAACCGCATATCAGCACAACTGGATGTAGCAGAAACATTGCCTGTTGCTGCAGCTGCACCTGTAGCGCTTATATCTAAACGCCACATTGCAGGTTTTATTGCGGCAGCAGCTTTGATAAGTTCCTCTCTAATTACCGCCTATCTGATGAGTGCTTACAAACAATCTAAAAATACACCAAACCCGGTTAATCAAACATTAGTAGCAACCACTGCAAAAACAGAACACACTATACCTCCTGCTCCAGAATTATCAGAACATAAAGTTGCAGTTAAGTTTACTAACAAGTCAGCCCCGGCTGTAGCAGTTGTTGTTAATGAAGAACCTTTGATGCCCAATCTGCTACCTGAGCTACCAACTAATGATTTACCTTCAGCCAACTTAAGTGAGGTTGCCGTACCTGATTTTTCTATTATACAAAGTACAGACAAGGCATCGGATGTTTATTACTTTCCACCTGTAGACGCGATTAATCAGCCTACAGAAAAAGCCACTATCAGTAATGAATCATCACCTACTAAAATAATTACCACTGAAAAAATCACTGAAAAGAAAATTTCAAAAAGTTCTTCTTCTGAAAAGCGAATTATGTTAAGACGGCACAACAAGCGAAGCGGCTTTACATACGGCTCACTTAATCGTTTAGGAAAACATCGAGCAAAATAACCAAGTTAAGGGCCATAAGGGAAGCAATGCTTCCCTTATTTTTTTATTTTCATTCTCTCAATGCGATACATATTCCTGCTCAGTTTCTTTTTCTTGTACAGCAACATTACAATGGGCTATACCATCAAAGGTACAGTCACTGACTTACTGGGAGAAAAACTCCCTTATACCAATATTCATATTAAAGGAACTACCAATGGTACATCAGCCAATGCAGAAGGACAATATATGCTGGAACTTGCAGCCGGAAGTTACGAAGTGGTCTTTCAGCACATCGGGTATAAACAACGGATAGAGAAGGTAGATATACAGAAGAATATAGACTTAAATGTCTCGCTCGAAGCTTCTCAATATGAAATACGAGATGTGGTGATAAATGGGAATGAAGACCCGGCCATTGCGGTAATTAAAAAGGCCATCGAAAAACGAAAATATTTCTTGAATGCCGTTGAAAGCTACTCTTGTGATGCATACGTAAAAGGTGTTCAAAGATTATTGGATGCCCCTTTCTGGGCCGAAAAACGGTTAAAGAGTGCAGGCTTAGTGGTTGGCAAAAACGGAGTCATCTACCTGAGCGAATCGCAATCGAGATTGTATTATAAAAAGCCGGATAAATTTCATGAAGTAATCTATTCATCGAAAGTGAGTGGTAGTGCGCGCGGCTTTACATTCAATACGGCACAGAATTTCTTTTTCAACTTTTACGAAAAGAGTATCACCATTCCCTTTATCGCAAAACGTCCATTTGTATCACCCTTATCAGAGAATACATTCTTTTATTACAATTTTAAAATGCTTGGTGCATATAAAGAAGGTGACCGCCTGATCAATAAAATTCTGGTAACTCCTAAAAGAAAAGCTGACCCTTGCTTTAACGGGATACTAAGTATTGTAGAAGATAACTGGAACATACATTCTCTTGAATTGTTTCTAACCAAGAATAACGGCATTGAATATCTGGATACGTTAAAAGTAACTCAGTATTTTCTACCCGTAAAAAATGATTTATGGTTACCAACCCAACAACGGTATGATGCCAATGGCGGTGCTTTAGGAATAAAAGCAGATGGTTACTTTCTGGGGATTTTCAAAAACTATCAAATTAATGACTTGTTGAGTATGCCGGTTCCTAATGCGGTAAAAATAGACTCCAGCAAATCGCCCCAAAAGATAGCTAAGCAAAAAAAGAAAGCAGAGAAAAAGATAGATAAGCAGCTGTTTACCCCAGAAATTGTAAAAATAGAAAGCGATGCCAATAAACGCGAGGAAGCATATTGGGATAGTATAAGACCGGTTCCGCTCACAGAAATGGAAGCGAATGATTATGTATTGAAAGATAGTATTGAGAAGTTTAAAGAGTCGGCTGTATACAAAGATTCTACCGACAAGCTAAACAATAAACCTACTTTTTTTTCAGTATTGACAGGCTACAGCTATCAAAAGCGAAGCAAACAAATTCAGATTGACTTCCCGTCACTCTTAAATCTCGTAAATTTTAATACTGTAGAAGGAGTTGTATTTCAAACCCGTTTTAGTATTAAGAAGAGTTGGGATAAGCAGCGTAGGATATCTTTTGAACCCACATTCCGGTATGGGTTGAGTAACCGGCATTTCAATGCAATGGCTACAATTATCTATCGCAACAGTCAGATACACGATGAGTATATTACCCTGAGTGGAGGCAAATTTGTTAGTCAGTTTAATGAATCACAGCCTCAAACTGAATTTGGCAACACCTGGCAAACTTTAATTTTCGGGCACAATTTCATGAAACTGTATGAGCATTATTTTGTCAAATTGAGCTATGCTCGCGAGATATATAACGGTATAGATGCCTCACTCAGTTTAAACTATGCACAACGTTTTCCTTTAGAAAACATGCGTTCATATACCTTCTTCAGAAAATTCAAAGATGACCTGACTTCTAATGGCATGGATATTCCGGGTGTTGATTACTCAAATGATAACATGACCAGGCATAACAGTTTTCGAATCGACCTTAAGTTTCATTTTACATTCGGTCAACAGTTCATTACACGCCCCGATGTGAAATTCAGAGTAGGCTCTAAGTATCCCGAGTTAATGCTTATTTATAAACGTTCTATTCCCATCCATGGTTTCAGCGATTTAAACTTCGATTATCTAGAGGCAAAATTGTATGGCAGTATACCGATGAAACTGGCTGGCACAATGTTCTACAGATTTGGAGGTGGTGGTTTTGCCAGCAGAAAAAGAGTTGATTATGCCGACTACAAACATTTTGAGGGAAACTTCTTTACACAGGGGGGAACGGATTTACTCGGCTTTTTTTTAACTCGTTATTATAGACACAGTACAGATAGGTATTTTGCCGAGGCACATCTGGAGCATCATTTCGGTGGATTTTTGTTTAACAAAATTCCCGGCATCAGAACATTAAAACTGGATGAAGTAATTGGATTCCATGCCCTTTATACCCCAACCCGCCATCAATATTTCCAGCTGGATATAGGTATTGCCAACATTCTGAAGTTACTTCGCGTAGATTTTGTAGCCGGATTTGAAGAAAAGAAAGTTTACCGCTTCAGCGGTCGCATAGCAATCAATCTAAACCTCATCCGATAACTATCCAGCTGTTACTATCTCTAATACTTCATCAATCATTTTATTGACAACCAGAGATGGATCACTGCTGAATTGATGATTGATGCGATTAGCCAGTATCGCATTTACCGAAAGACAATTGTGCCCCAGCAACTTACCCAGAGCATAGATACCGGCTGTTTCCATTTCCAGATTGGTAATACGAAAATGTTTGTGCCTGAAACGGTTTATTGATTCGATAAAATTCGGGAACTCCTGTTTCAGACGAAGCCGTCTCCCCTGAGGGGCATAGAACCCGCAGGCTGTAACCGTGGTTCCAGATTTAAAAGTTTTATCAAATTTACTCAGCAGACTGTTTCCGGCACTGGCCAAGTATGGTTTCACTTCCTTAAAATTTGGTCTGATATAATTAGTAAAAGCTTCGAGGTAGACGGTTTCTTGGATTGTATTTTCATGCTCATAAAAATTCAACAGACCATCCATGCCTATGGCAAACTCGCTGATTAAAACCGTGTCTATTTCGATCTCCTCACTCACAGAACCGGAAGTTCCAACTCTGATAATGTCCAACGAAGTAAGCTCCTCCTTCACTCTTCGGGTGGTAAAATCAATATTTACCAGAGCATCCAACTCGTTAAAAACAATATCAATGTTATCGGTACCAATACCGGTAGAAATGACCGATATCCGCTTATTGTTCATATAACCTGTATGTGTAATAAACTCACGATGCTGTACTCGATGTTGAATAGAATCAAAATGCCTGCTTACTTCTTTTACCCTGTCCGGGTCGCCAACGGTAATAATAGTCTCTGCAATTTCGCTGGGTTTAAGATTTAGATGGTAGACACTTCCATCGGGATTAATAATCAGCTCCGACTCATGAATAGGTTCACTCATAATTTACTAGTTTGACTTACACCACTTAAAAGATTTTGTTCCATAGGCAGTTTTTACTACTATCAGATAGACACTTGATGAAAGTGAATTTCCGAACCTCTCCACAAACTCCTGTCCTGTAATAGATGATGATACTACCTGCCCAGTCAAACTAACAATCTGAATCTGAATTTCTTGTTTTTCAGGATTGAGTAATGTAAATGAATTGGGTTGAGCCATGAATTGAATATTCAAACCAGACGCAAAATCAACAGTAGAAATACCACATGGATTAGTGGGATAAAAACTAACAAAGCCTCGCTCCAACAGGTGTTTGTATATTGGACAGAAATATGCACCATTATTTAACAAGGTATCTGCATCAATTAGTAGTTGAGCTGCATCGGCCATAGATATATTCTGTGCATAACTGTAGTGTGTTTGAAGTATTAAGCTATCGGTTGCTTTACGGCCAATCTCGTTATGAATAGCAAAAAGAGCAGCAGACCAGATTTCTCCATTCTTATAAATACTGCTCTGTAAATCATTCGGATAAACACGTGTTGTATTCATTACTCTGCCATTCCAGAATTCATTATGTCCATCCCAATTAAAAACCCAGTTACTATTGTATCCGCTGAGATTTTTCGAATAAGATGCTGCCAGATAATCACCAAATGCCTCATCTAAAGCATTTCGTTGCTGCCCGTAATTGCTGGATGGCGCGGCTGTGGCTGAAACAAAGTGCCCATACTCGTGTACGCATACATCGGCATCTTCGGCATCATCTACCCCACCAGTTCCATAATATATACGATTAGGGTAGCTGGCCGGAGAGTAATATGAATTATCGGAGCCACCTACCGCATGAGGATCAATATCCACTAGAGAATCGGCACAATAGAAACCCAGTGAGTGAATGTGCTGCTGCAAATTGCTGATGTGATAAAATGCATTCACATCTTCAAATCCGGATTGTGAGCGATTGAAATTAAACAATGGTGCAGAAGACGTTACAGGAGCTATGTTAGGCGCATCAAAATCCTGTACCCTTACAAATGGGCTCTCTAGTGTAAAAACTGTACCATCGAATGTTGCTTTAAAACTAACCGTCTGCATTTGAGCATCCAACTGTGTGTTAGCTGCATCATTATTATCAAAATATGGGGTGGAGGTAGAATACAATTGCTGTGCAGTAGTTAAAGGGTCGGGATTAAAAACGGTACCGCTCACCGCACTATCTGTATTAAAATATACGCGTAGCGATTGTGTAAAGATTATTTCCCCCAGCACACTAAATACTTCTTCAGACTGACTGTTTACGGTTCGTTGAGCTAACACCGGCAATTGAGTTTTCGGATGCAGCAGAATAACTGAATTATTATTCGCTCCTGATACATCGATATTCCAGTTGAGAGTGTTTTCAGAATTATCCAATACAGAGTGGATTATATTTTGCTTATCCAGATTCACTTTTATTTCTGATTGATAGATGCAGATCCCTTTAAAAGTTTGTTGAAAAGAATAATGAATCCCTCCCGGGCTCTCTTTTCTATACTGTAACTGTAACCCTACACCGAATCCTTTCAAATTTGAAATAGAGTAAATCAGATAGGAACTTACATTTTCAGGTGTTTCTTCTGCAAATAAGTTTGCCTTAACAAAAGATGACCGACAGGTTCCCTTTTTGTAACTTGAAGTAAGTTCGTCACCCGTTTTCTGCGCGGACGAGCACATTGTTACAGATAACAGTAAAAGCAAGATGCAATTTTTCATTGACTATAAAAATATGAAACCCTGCAAAAGAAGTTGTAACTAATTTGAAAGAATGATAAGCAGAATAGATAAAAGTGCAAATATTAATCCAACGAAGTTGACTCTTGAAATACGCTCCTTAAAAAACAAAACTCCGGCAACAGTAGCCACCGCCACCGTTCCGAGATTACTAACCGGAAACACCACCGAACTACCCCAACTAACACCAGCCAGTGCTTTCAGAATAAAAAGAAAAGAAAAGTAATTGATAACACCTAGAATAGTTCCACCAATGAAACTTTTCCGGTTCAAAGATGTTTTTCCGGTTACCAATTGATACACAAAAATACAAGTACCGAAGAAACCTGCCGCGATGAACAAAAACAATGAAAACTCCTCCATACCAGTTTCGGCCAGATACTTTTTGTTAGCGTATTGAGTCATACTATCGCACAGGCCGCTTCCAACAAAAACAACTGCAGGCAATATTGCAAATGAAGATTTACCAGAAGTTTGCACTTCGCCAGCTTTAAGTGAGGATAAAATAACCGCCACAAAAGCAAATAATATACCCAGCAACTTTAGCCAGTTAAAACTCTCCCCATAAACTGTAAAGGCTAGCAATACCGGAAAAACCAATCCCAGTTTCATGGCCACTGATGCCGTAGAAACACCATAACGGACCGTAGTAATACTGGTTAAATTAAACACCAAAATGAACATGCTTCCCAAAACCAACGAGAATGGCAACCAGGGAGCGGAGAAAACATGACCACTAATAAGCTGCGATTTATCGGGCATAAATAGAAATGCACAAATTGTCGCAGACAGATAATTAAACACTATTGCCTGAAATATAGGAATAGCTCTCTGCTCAAATACCTTGAACGTAAGTACAAGCATAGCCGTGCATATAATAGAGAGTAAAAGGTAAATCATCCTATTCGTTGATTATGACTGTTAAGTGGTCTCCGTTCAGGTCTCGTTCATTGACCGTAGCACCGCTAACTTGAGGAGCAGATAGACCATTATGTAAAAAGTGCGGTGTTGTTATGATACGTGCCTCATCCCAAATATTCTCCTCAATAAAATGTTGCAGTGTTTGAGCGCCACCTTCAATAATTACTGAGAGAACATTAATCTGATACAGGTGTCTTAAAATTTGGCGAATCACATTTTCGTTAAAATCGATGCGAATGAACACCAGATTTTCTTCAGTGCCTGATTTCTCGTCATTGAAGATAACAGTGCGGGCCTGATTGTTAAAAATTTTATGTGCCGATGACAATGAAAGATGCCTGTCTATTACCACACGAACTGGATTGTTACCCGCAAATAAACGAGCAGTTAATTCGCAATCATCAATTGATACTGTATTTCTCCCAACTAAAATGGCACTCTCCTCAGTCCGCCATTGATGACTGAGTGTTTTTGATTGATGATTGCTAAGCCATACCTGTTTAGATTCGTTCAGCGCCATAAAACCATCTGCACTTTGAGCCCATTTCAAAATTATGTACGGCCGTTGCTTAGAATGAAAAGTGATAAATCTGCGATTCAAAAAAGAGGATTCTTTTTGCATCAGTCCAGCAATTACTACTACGCCTGCACTGGTTAATCGCTTTTCTCCACGTCCCGCAACTTGAGGATTAGGGTCATAGCAACCAAACACTACCGAAGGTATTTTTTTCTCTATTATTAAATCTGCACAAGGTGGTGTTTTACCAAAATGAGAGCATGGCTCCAGATTAACAAACAAAGTACTTTCAGCCAAAAGGCTTTCATCGCTGACCGAACGAATTGCGTTGACTTCAGCATGAGCTTGACCGCATTGCCGATGATAGCCCTCTCCTATTATACGGTTGTTGTTCACAATTACACAACCTACCATCGGGTTAGGCGCTACGTTACCCAATCCTTTTAGGGCCAACTGCAGACAACGCTGCATATATTCATCGGCACGATTCACCGAGTAAAAATAAAATAGAATATGGCATGGGAAAACATCTCACCAGGAGTTTCAAAAAGAAGCATTCATTTCTAGAATGAGAAACTCCGGTGAAACAATGATAAAGCATAGAAGACTATTGCTTACAAAATTTTGCAACAGTATCTCTCATCTTGAAATAATAAATACCTGGTGGCAGGCTACTAACATCCGCCTCATTAGATATTAACTGCCCTCGCATTAACTGCTCGCCAATAAGATTAAAAATGTAATAGTCTAAGTCGATTGTTGAATCCATAAATGAGAAGAATAACTTGTCTTGAACAGGATTAACGAGAAGATGAACATGGTTCAATACCAAGCTTGGAACGAAATTGGGATTACCGGAATTTCGAGTAGACCTAGCCACATTGAGAATTTCCTTAGTGTCTGTCAATTGTATAAAAGCCAGAGTATAAAGATTATTAGGATTCCAGGCACTTGTTACTTTGTAGGTAAACTCCAACACAATGCTATCATTCAATGCGGGTAAAGTGATTGAATTACCTGTTACGTTAGTAAGTGCTTTTCTAAAAACATCGTGATGAACAGACTCTCCATTCGGAGCATTGTAGTTTATTGTGTTCTCCGCCACACCGGCAAACAAAACTGTATTACCTGTCGGAACACTACCGGTTGATTTAACAACTACTCTCACGCTGATTGAATCTATAGTTATCCACTCTTCCGTTGCGTGTATCTCAATCGGGCTTGTTTCAGTTAAAAGCGTATCTAAAGTGGTGTTGGTAATAATCGGACTTGTTGGAGACAGTAATTTACCGTTTACAGCAACTTGAGGGGTTGATCCATATGCATTGTAGTAGTTAGTTCGCTCATCATTCTCCAGCGGATTCTGGAGTGAGAAAAAACATTGAGAATATGGGGAACTCGGATGAAAAGCAATATGCAGTACCTCAGGATAATTATTTAGTGTTTGATAAAATGCTGGATTTTTTGAAGCACAGATACTACATCTGGTATTGGTGAAATGCTCAATTACAACCTTTTTGGATGATTGCGATAGAAGGGAATTTTCCCAGCATAGTAAGACGATTAAACTACTTATCAATCCCTTCATAGTTTCTGTTATTTATCTTGAATAAACTTTTCGGAGCCATTAAAAACAAAGCTTCATTCTGTTACGTTCATAAAGAGCAGGACTGAAGCTAATAAACGTGCCTCATCAGATAAAATTATCTCTCTATTTCATTTTATTCTGTTTCTTTGATAGAAATGTAATTCGCTCTATTAACTGTTAAACAATTATAACCCTGTTACACTATGTCAATTACTCGTTTGCATGTATTTATCACATCTGTTATCTTTCTAACATTTTTCACCCAATCGGTGTCGGCCAATAATCCAACGTATGACCAACGTAGAGAGGAGTATATTGACTCTTCTCTGAATAATACCAGTGGCACAAAACTCATATTGCAAGCATATCGGGGTTTACCTCTGGATACGGTTGAGTTGAATAGCACTCTCAACAGTATATCAACAGGTGAAACCAGCGACTTTGATATTATTGAGCTGATTCGCATTTTATATCTGACCAACGGCACTTACGACTCTAAAATTTTACCCGTACTCTATTCTGTCCCGTATTGGATAAACTATGGGGATTTGATTAGAAATTACTGGTCCGAGAATCATATGATTATGTGGATGGGCTCCGACTGGCTACTTCACGAAAAATATAACAAACCGGTTGACAATAGACTGGAGGCAAGGCTTCGCCATTATCTTCAACTTAAAGTACAGTTTGGCTTCTATGAATTTTTCTCCTCCGTATATGGACCCTACGAGTTAAGCGGCTTGCTGAATCTGGCCGATTTTGCACAAGATAGCCAGATTAAAGACCTGGCTACAAAAGCCTCTCAACAGTTACTCAAAGACTTTTTATTACTTACCAATGACCAGGGCACCTATTTCCCTGTGGCGGGGCGAAATTATCCTAGTAAATACGAATCGGCCTACAATCAGAACCACAACAATCTGATTTACCTGATGACCGGTTTTGGTGAAGCTCCGAATGGAGCCTCCCACGGTGGCCCCTTTCTTGCCTCGAGCACCATACCTATGGATACCGTGTTAAATTCATGGAAACCATTCGAAAATTACACCTTTCATAACGGCCATTCTTTAGACACCGGCTTTATCCTTAACTCAGCTATGGAATCGGCCGATAAAACCATTTTTCAATGGAGTTCAGGTGCCTATTTTCACCCGGATGTAGTACAGGAAACTGCTCAACTATTAACCGACTCTAATCTCTGGACACAAAATGATTTTGCCATACTGGCTCCGCTATCCAGTATACCCCCGCAAAATATGCCTTCAGTTGCTAATACACTCAGCAGTATTTCCAAAAGCTCGGTTTTATGCGAGGCTGATATTACCATTTTCAAAAACCACTCTGTAACCCTATCATCAGTTCTTGATTTTTGGAAAGGCAAAGTAGGTTTTCAGCAATATACCTGTGTAGCTAATGTAGGAACTACAGCCGTATACACTGCCTCTGGGGAGGTAAAAGCCAATTGGGACAACCGCAATCCTAACAACCAAAATGTGCATTTGCCTTATGTAGAACAACACAGTAATGTGTCTCTAATTATGTATCGACCCGAAAATGTGCCTACCGCTTTAGGAGCAACCTATAACTATAAAGAAGTAGCCCTACATTTTAAAGATGCCGATTTTGACGAGGTTCAGGAAGATAGTTTATGGCTACTGGGCCGCCAGCAGGAGAGTTATGTAGCTGTTCGAAGAGCTTGTATTGGCGAAATTAATACCCTGAGAGCTTGCCCCACTATAGGAGGACAAACCTGGGTGATTATGGTGGGCGACTCGTCTATGTATGGAAGTTTCGGAAATTTTCAGAATGTAGTACACCAATCACAATTTGAAGAAAAATGGTATTTAGATACACTCAGTTCCCAATATGTATATTATGCAAAGATTATGGTGGACACTACTACTATTGACTATGCCTGGGGAGTTGATAGTACTACCAGTACAGGGTTTACTGATACAGAAATTACGACTACTGAATGGAATCTGTTTCCCAACCCCGCCAATGATATGATTCAGTTGAACACTACTAATCCGATAGGGCTGGGTTTGGTAGAGATTTTCAATGTAACCGGTCAACTAGTATATAGCCATAATGCCGGTAGCAATACATTATCTATCTCCACGCTAACATTCTGTGAAGGATCTTACATTCTTCGTTTAACTCAACATTCCGGTGAATTCACTTATAAACGAGTCGCGATTACCAGATAATTTTTCTTAGAGTAGAAACCCTCCATGTTGAGTTAAAGTAACATGAGGGCAAATTACTTTATTGTCATTTGTATCAGAATTACTTCCACTAAAAACAGTAAGCCGAGCATAATTCTGTTTTGTTCAGTGCTGCCCCTATTAAGGATATAAATAGGGCTCTTTTTGCTGCACCATCTGCCGGATATTTTCTAATACTCTTTTCATATACATTCTCCAGAAGGTTTTGGTAAAAAGCCAGTTGAACGGGTAGAAAATAGGGGTATCTGAATGTAACGTGTAAGTATATTCAATCAGAATTTTATCAGGTTCTAGTTCCGTAGTTTGCCATTCACCTGTAAATTTATTGAAGCCTAACATCCAGGCCTGAAAATTGCTCACCTCTATTTTCCAGTATTTATTCTCTATCCGTTCTAAGACTGTATCAATCGAAGCCCAACCACCTTTTTGCGTTATGGAGGGCGCTACAAATACTTTTTTGCTGTAACCCGGCTTACCCCAGTTCTCGTCATCAGTGCAATGAATGACTTTGGGCATGACTAAAAAACCGGTATGCACCTTGGTAACATCGCTCAACATAGGTGTTTTAAAAGCCCTCTCTAACGAGCAGTTATAGACGGTAGTTACCTTGACGCTTGTTTTCATGATCTAAGGTTAAGCAGAAATATTTACATTCTTCAAAGCATCTGTCATCGACCTAAGCAATTGCTAATCGATTCACGTTTAACGAAGGTGAGAGCTATCCCAGAGTAAGGCAGTACTTTTCCTGTTTCATACAGACAGAGAACATCCCCATCAGCAAGCACCACCAAATCACTGTAAGCACTTCTTCTTCGCCAAAGGCTCAGAAGTCTACTCCATGTTTTTCCACCATCAATACTCACTGCCAGAGTTAGGTTTTTGCGCTGCTTTGTATGCCTCGGGTTACTGAACAAGAGGATATCAGGCATCTGAGAATATCGAAGCAGGGAGCCTTGACAAACCGGTTCTATCAGCACACTGTCAAATACAGGTACACTCCAGGTAAGCCCTCCATCGGTACTATGACTTACCTTGCGCGAAAGCCAGGTGCGGTCACTGTTGCGCATATTCAGCAGCAGTTCACCGTTGGTCAGCTCGGCCACCGTGCTTTCATCGGTATCGTCAGCCGGAACACTACCCCCTAAATGCCAGGTTTTGCCACTATCATCGGAATAAATAATGTGGGCGATGTGTTTACCTGGCTTGGTCAGGGTGTGGTTGCAGGGAATCATCAGACGATTTTTATATGTAGCCTGTTCCAGTTGTATAGCATGCACCGGACCGCTGGCATACCACTTCCAGCTATCGGGCTTCACAGAGGCCGTTATATTCACGGGAGTTTCCCAATGTTTGCCTTCATTGGCAGAGCGAAGCACAAACACGCTGTCATTATTCAACGTAGCTACTACTATCACATCACCGTTGGTGCGGTCCAATACGGGAGTTGGATTACCACAGGTGTTGCTGCCATCATTCCAGATAACCTGTAAGGGGCTCCAGGTTTTGCCTTGGTCGTCCGAGGTTTTCATCACCAGGTCTATATCTCCGCTATCGAACAAACTTTTTCGGCCCTCGCAAAACGCCAGTATTCTGCCGCTGCCCGCGGTGATAACTGTCGGAATGCGGAACATCGGATAGCCATCGGAATGATTTTTAAACAGGTAAGAAACCTTAAACGGCTGCGCCTCTAAACGACCCGAAGAGAACAGGATAAATACTAGTAGAATGATAGAAGCAGAACCCGTACGAATTAGCCAAGCCATGTGAAGCAGTGTGTTTATCTGGACAATATTAGCAAGTAAAATGGTAGCGTAGAAAGCCTCACCTTTTATAAAAAAAGTGGCAAGAATCAAAATTGAAACTAACCAAGAGATACCAGCCTAAGTTAACGGTTACTGTATTTTTCACCATTTCAATCTTTATATTTAGTTTGGTTTCAGTATAATTTATAAGATTGTTGGCAATACCACCAACTTGAAATAAACTCATAAAAGCTGATGAAAAAGGGAGATAAAAAAGTATTGACAAACACTCAAAAGGAAGAGTTGCTGCGCACCTTACAAACACGCTTCGACAAAAACACGCAGCGTCACACAGGTATTGAATGGGTGAAGGTGCTCAGCAGACTGGAGGCTGCCCCGGAAAAACTATGGTCGCTGCATCAAATGGAAACTACTGGTGGCGAGCCGGATGTGGTAGCCCTGGATAAAAAAACGGGAGCGTATATTTTTTATGATTGCTCAGCCGAAAGCCCATTGGGCCGGAGAAGTTTGTGCTATGACCGTGAGGGACTGGAATCGAGAAAAGAATTTAAACCTGCCAATAATGCAATGGATATGGCCAGCGCCATGGGTATTGAACTACTGAGCGAAGAGGAATACAGAGCCTTACAGCAACTTGGAAAGTTTGATACCAAAACATCGAGCTGGATAAAAACACCTGCGGAGGTTAGAAAACCGGGCGGTGCGCTCTTTGGAGATTTTCGCTACGGCAGGGTGTTTGTCTATCATAACAGCGCCCCCTCCTATTATGCCGCTCGCGGATTTCGCGGAGTGCTGCTGGTTTAGTTGCTAACTTATCGACTCCGTATATACTGCACAGACAAGTCAATCGTGGCTTGTATGCCCTTTTTGTGGGTTCGCTCTACTCCATGCGAGGCCGCCACTCCGGGACCAATTAAAGCAACCTGATAATCTTTACCGGCACGCAAGGCAGCACTGCCATCACTGCCGTAATAAGGATAAACATCAATAGCGAAGGGGATGCGGTGAGCCTCAGCCAGGGTAACCAGTTTCTTTCTGAACTCATAATCGTAAGGGCCGCTGCTGTCTTTAGCGCAGATAGAGCACTTCACTTCATTCCCATCGCAGGCATCGCCTAGTACACCCATATCAATCACCAGTAATTCTATAACCGTATCGCTGTAACCAACGGTACCTCCGTGGCCCACTTCTTCATAGTTAGAAAAAAATAATTCAACAGGCGGGGCTATCTGATGCTCGCGGCAATAACGGGCTATTTCGAGCAACACAAAACAGCCGGCCTTGTTATCCATAAACCGTGACTTGATGAAACCGTTTTCATACTCGCGGTAACGGGGTTCAAAAGCAATGATGTCACCCACTGAAATACCCAGATTGGTTACATCTTCTGCACTATATACTTCCTCATCTATTCGGATATGCATGTTATAAGTAGTGCGATGGGTAGTTTCGCGATCTTTATTCGCATGGGCCGATGGATTATCAAACAAGAGGGTGCCTGTATACACCTTACCTTTCAGGGTGATGATGTTGACATACTCCCCTTCCGCACTGGTGAGAAGTAAGCCACCGAGAGGGCTGAAGTTGAGTGTGCCGTCTTTTTTGATACCTGACACCATAGCACCTAAAGTATCTACATGCGCGGCTATGGCCAATGTGGGGTTTACGCCCAGTTTACATTTTACAGCCCCTTTATTGGTTAACTCAGGCTGGTAGTCCATAGCGGCTAATTCGTTGATAATATACTGACAGGCTTTAGCGGTATATCCGGTAGGCGAATCAATGTTAACTAACTCTTCAAGGGCTTTGTAGCGAGACATATTTTTTGATTAAGTGAACGTAGTAAAGGTGAAAAAAAAATGGAAAGCCGAAAGACTACAGTAATCAAGCGCGGAAGATTTGGACCATTCTTTCTGAGAAATTTTATATTCTATCATTTACCTCTTTTGGGGTTATTCAGTTTTCAAAAAATTCTATTTTCCGAGCTCAATCTAATACCATGATACTACCGGCTCAAAGCTCCCTGCTGCAGCAAGACACCCATTTACCTACGGGTATATACGAAGGTTTGATACCCGATGTGAGTACCAGTCGATGGGATACTCAAGGAATCTTGTTGAAAAGCCGCAGAACCAGCCGTAAGGCCTGGGTATTTATGGGTGTGTACAGTCCTGAATTGATATGCGGCATAGCCATTGCCGATGCCGGTCTGGTGGCAAATGCATTCACTTATTTCTATTCCTTTAAAGACAATATTTTTGTGGAGGATAGTGTGCTTGTACCATTGGGCTTTTCCGCTTCGTTTAATCCCAGTTTGGACAGTGAATGGCAGTTGGGGAAATTCAGAATAATTACCAAGGATGGGCAAATGCAGTTTAGTTATACTGGCCGGTATGAGCTGAACATATCGGTTGTCAATACACCCTACGGAGCCAGTGTGGTGGCTCCCGGTACTGGCAGTCGACCTTTCCATTTTACGTATAAGAATGTATGTCTGCCCACACAACTCAATATTAGCTATAAGGGTAAAACCTACGAAGTAAACGGCCCGTACGGAGCCCTTGATTTCAGCAAAGGATATCCGCCCCGCAATACATATTGGAACTGGCTTGCTTTTACAGGCACCACCCAAAGCGGAAAAAAAATAGGTGTAAACTTGGTGAAGCATTTCAATGATGAGCTGGAAAATATCCTATGGATAGATGGGATAAAAACCTTGCTTTCATCATCCTCTTTTCGCATGGAAAAACCACTGCACATAAATCCCTGGTATATATCTACCGCAGATAAGATTCTGGAATGCTCACTCACACCAGCCGGTGCGCGCAGCGAAAATGTCAATGTGCTTTTGATGAAAAGTATATTCGTGCAGGCTTATGGAAAAATTTCAGGCACCGTGTTGATTAACGGATTGCAGGAAAAATTTACAGCTACCGGTGTTTGCGAAGACCATCTGGCACGTTGGTAATAGCTGTTTATTATCTATTCTTTATCCGGTGCAGCTGTTAATGTTGGTGTCTTTATTTTTTCTCGGCCGGTCAATCCTTCCTTCACCTCGATTTGTATTCCATCTGAGAGCCCTGTTTTAATTTGCTTCTTCTGTAACTTACCGCCTCCTGTCTGTATTTCAACAAGTATTTTGTCCCCTTCAAACAACAATACACTTTCCGGAACTGACAATACGCTATCTCTCCGTGATAAAATTATATCCGCGTTAGCACTGTAGCCCGCTCGTAAAAACTTACCTTGCTGCAATTTAACAGCAGCCTTAATTTCAAACTGTATAGCTCCGTTTTCAGTTACTCCTTTCGGGCTGATGTATTCTAACTTAGCATCAAACTTATCTTCCTGCAACGCACCAATAGTTAATATGAGAGGCATGCCTACATGTATCTTACCTACTTCCGACTCATCTACCTTACCTACAAATATCATTTCGCCCATATCGGCTACCGAAGCAATAGTTGTGCCTTCATTAAATGTGTTGCTCTCAATTACAGAGTTCCCTTCCTTAACCGGTACATCCAGTACCATACCGCTAATAGTCGATTTTATCATAGTATTAGAGACCTGACCCATTTTAGCAGTAGTTCCTTCCTTAATTAATTGCAAATTATTCTGTGCGGCATCCAGTTCTTCACGGGCAGTTCTGTATCGATTATCTATCTGCTGAAACTCGGCAGATGCTATGACCTTATCATCTAGTAACTGTTTAGATCGGTCATATTCAAGTTTAGCATTTTCCAGTGCTATCTTAGCTTGGTTGAGTCGATTTTCAGCATTGCTCAGATTCAGCATATTGGGAATAATTTTTACCCGGGCTATCACATCTCCCTGCTTCACTTTATCACCCGCTTTAATGAACAACTTTTCAATGATACCGCTTACTTGGCTCTTCATAGCTACTTCTCTGCGCGGGTTTATCGCACCTGTAGCAACTGTTTTCTGAATAATGTTTTGAATTGATGGTTCTACGGTGCTTATCTTTTCCGGTTCCTTCTTCGATTTGGCGTAAAGAAAATAGAATGTCCAACCGAAGACACCTAACACTATTAATACGACTAAAACCTTGATTGCTTTACCTATCATAAAATCATTCTTTTTATTCTGTTCTTAATGCTTCTACCGGTGAAATTTCCAAAGCCCGCTGGGCCGGGATAAACCCTGCTAAAGCGCCTGAAAAAATCAAAATACCAAGTGCCTTGAGTGCGACATACAAATCTACCCCAGGGTGAACAAACATAGTAGCCCCACCGGTAGGCAAACTTTTATTCACCAGTTCTAGTAATCCGATACCTGCAACTAAACCGATATAACCCGCTACTGCTGTGAGTGTAACCGATTCCATAATCAACTGACTCACAATAGCCACCGGAGCAGCTCCGATAGCTCTGCGAACACCTATTTCGCGCGTGCGCTCTTTCACTACTATCAGCATAATGTTGCTTACACCAATAATACCGGCCATCAGAGTTCCAATACCTACAAACCACACCAGCATTTCTATACCGGTAAACAATCCGCTCAACTTATTGAATTCTTCTTCCATATTCCAGTGGCCAATAGCTCGTGTGTCATCAGGAGCAATTTTGTGGCGCTCTTTGAGTAGAGTCATAGCTTTTTGCTCCGCCAAAGCTGCAGGTACCTGGTCGGCACTTTGAATAGAAAACCATCCTACTTTATTCCCCATATTAAACGCTTGCCCAAACGCACTAAAAGGAACATAAATAGACTCCGCCTGCTCGCGCGCCTGATTACCATTTCCGCTGCCTTTCAAAGTACCGGCTACCATGAAGTTTACCCCATTTATCTTAATGTATTCTCCAATAGGATTTTCATTGGAAGTAAATAGTTTATCGACCACAGCCTCTCCTACTATCGCAACCTTTCGGCTGTCGCGAATATCCAGTGCATTAACAAACCTTCCCGAGGTCATATTAAACTGTTGAATTTGTGTTACCTCGGGATGCACTCCATATACAGAAAAGGCTGCTGTTTTTAAACCGCGAATTACATTGTTCTCGCTTTGATATCCGCCCAATTGGTTCATAGGGGCAACTATCTTTAACTCGCTGAGATTTTGTTTTAATGCTGCAGCATCTTCGATGGTGAAGTTATAATATCGGTTAGGCTGCAAACCTTTGTATGGTTTGCCGGTGGCCTGGGTCCACATAAAAAAACTATTAGTAGCTGTACCTCTAAATTCTTCGAGCACTCCATTTCTTAATCCATTGCCGGAACCCAGCATAATAACGAGCATGAAAATTCCCCAAAACACCCCGAATGCAGTAAGTGCTGTACGCAACTTATTCTTCTTCATTGCGGCTGCTATCTCCTGCCAGTTATCCAGATCAAACATCATACTTCATCTTTTAAAGCTACAACAGGATTAATACTAGCCGCCCGTACTGACGGGAAAAAGCCGGCAATCAATCCTGCCGAAATGAGTACCAGTGTAGCGGCAATAGCTACTTTAAAGTCAACCTCAGGGTTTTTAAAAAAATCGCTGGCGGGCACATACTTCTTAAAAAGTTCCAGCACCAGTACACCCAGCACCATTCCTGTATAACCGGAAACGGAAGTAATGATGAGCGATTCCTGTAAAATTAGGCTTACAATGGAAAAAGGATTAGCGCCTAAAGCTTTTCGAATGCCAATCTCTTTGGTTCGCTCTTTAACTGAAATCATCAGGATGTTACTTACGCCCACCACACCGGCTATAATGGTACCGATACCAATAATCCAGATAAAGATGCGGATACCACTCAACATTTTCATAATACGCTCAAAATTCTCTCGGTTATTGTAAGCACTTATAGCATTTAAATCGGCTGGGTTAAAACTGTGACGGGCAGCCAGAATCTTCCTTATTTCTTCGGCCATAGCCGTACCTATTTCTACTGGCAAATCTCCGGTACTTAACCAAATTACATCCAGATAGTTTTGCCCGTTAAATACTTTCTGCGAAGTGGTGACGGGAATGTAAATTCGATCCATATCACCACGGCCGGGGTCATAAAAACAGCCTACCACTTCAAATGCAAGGCCGCCTACATCGATATATTTTCCCACCGGATTTTCAGTCTTGAATAAGGCTTCTTTTACAGGCTGTCCTATTACACAAACCTTACGAAACTGCACCATGTCGTTTTCATTCAGAAAACGTCCTTGCATTATCTTCAAATTTTCCAGATAATCATGATCAGGATTTCCTGAACGTACCATAAAACTGGCTTTCTGACCACCGTAGCGCAAGGTTTTCATTATACGTCCTTGTGCCGTGCCCGATTTTTTATCAATACCGCTAACCCGCTTTAGAATCAGGCCCATGTCTTCGTTGGTTAACCTTATTTGTCTGCCCGGCTGATAGCCATTATAAGCCATAGAAGTTTTTCCTCCATCAACCCAAATGGTATTGGTGGCATCTGACATAAATTGCTCCTCGGCACCGTTTCTTAAACCTCGTCCTGCTCCTAGAAGGATAATGAGAATAAAAATACCCCACGCCACACTAAAGGCAGTAAGGAAGGTACGCAATTTATTGTTACGTACCACATAATAAATCTCTATCCAACTATCGTAGTTCATAAGGTGGAGAGAGAGGGGTTTACAATCAAACCGTCTTTTAAACGGATAATGCGATGCGTGGTATCAGCTACATCCTGTTCGTGGGTTACAATAACTATGGTCATACCCTGACGATTCATATCCTTGAATATCTCCATAATCTCATGTGAAGTATTAGAGTCGAGTGCCCCGGTTGGCTCATCTGCCAATATTACTTTGGGCTTAGTAATTAGGGCACGGGCTATGGCTACCCGTTGCTTTTGACCGCCCGAAAGCTCGCTTGGTAAATGTTCGGCCCAATCTTTCAGGCCAACACGTTCCAAATAATCCATAGCCATTTTGGTTCGGATACTTCTTCCTACATTCTGGTAGTAGAGTGGTAAAGCAACGTTATCTACTGCATTTTTGAATGATATAAGATTAAAACTTTGGAAAACAAAGCCTAGGAAACGATTACGAAGTTGTGCGGCTTTTGTTTGTGATAGGTTTTTAATCAATTGACCATTGAGTTGATAACTCCCTTCATCATAGTTATCCAGAATACCGAGAATATTAAGCAGCGTAGATTTACCAGAACCGGATGAACCCATAATGGAAACAAACTCTCCGTCAGCGATGTGCATATCAATGCCCTTAAGCACCTGCAATTTATTACTACCCATCTGATAGGCCTTACGCACCTCGTTCAACTTTATCATATTGCTAATAAAAACATATTACGGAGAATATAAACGGTAGAAGTTTGCATAAATATAAAAGAGCACCACCGGGTTTTAGTAATCATTATATATTATTAGCAGATATCCAGTTCTTATAGCATTATTACGAAGACCGTCAGAAATTATTTTTAAAAATTGGTGAATGAAATACAACCAGCAACAAATATTCTTTTCCAATTCAACTAAAAATTTAAAATTTGCGCCTGTCTGAGGTGAAGTTCTCCCCTACATGTAAGTCCCGGAAATACTTTGCACAAAAAATCGATGAAAGATTTTTGTTTCTGGGTGTAGCGCAGCCCGGTAGCGCACTTGCATGGGGTGCAAGGGGTCGTGAGTTCGAATCTCGCCACCCAGACATAGTAGCAGCAAGGGTTTCAGAGTTTTTCTGAAACCCTTTTTTTATCGATAGTTACGTCCTTTTAGTGAGATAAGTGAATCAATTTAGGTTAGTTATTGGATTAGTTGTAAAAGCAACAATCATGAGTTAGACTTTGATTTACCATTATCTAGGTAGGTATTGTGATGAACGTCTGGTAACTATATAAAGTCATCCAAAGCACAAATAAAAAATTAAATTGATTCAGCTTGAAGGGATAGAGCCATCGTAAATATTCCGATCTAAATTCATTAAACAATGATTACAGCATACACTCAATCATAAAGAATCCCAAACTAGGATAAAAACGGCCCTAATATTTAGCCAACAGCATTTTTAATTCAGGATTTGGTTTTGTAGAAAGTATCAATATATTTGCCGTCCCAAAATTTAAAACAAGTTATGCCTAAAATGAAAACAAATTCCGGAGCGAAGAAGAGATTCAAAGTGACCGGATCAGGTAAAATCAAGCGCGCTAAGGCATTCAAGCGTCACCTGCTGGGCCGTAAAAGCAAAAAAAGAAAAGAAGAACTCGCTAAGTCTACTATCGTTCATAAGAGCGATATGCCTCGCGTGAAGATGATGCTTGGTATGGCTTAATATCAGATACCCAGAAATTTGTAAACCGTAAAAAATTAACAGAAAATGCCACGTTCAGTCAACGCAGTAGCTTCCAGAGCAAGAAGAAAGAAGATACTCAAAAGTGCCAAAGGATATTTCTTAAGCCGCAGTAAAGTTTATACTGTAGCTAAAAACGCTGTTGAAAAAGCAGGTGTTTATTCATATGTAGGCCGTAAACTCAAGAAAAGAGATTACAGAGGCATTTGGATTACCCGTATTAATGCCGCAGCCCGCGAGGAAGGTATCACTTACTCTCGCCTTATTTCCAAATTAGCTGCTGCCAATATTCAGTTAAATAGAAAAGTTTTGGCTGATTTAGCCCTCAACAATCCAACTGCGTTTAAAGCAGTATTGGCCAAGGTAAAATAATAAAACTTTTAGTGTTTTCATAGGTTCAAAGTTGGTCATCTGCAAAGGTGACCTTCTTTGTTTTTTCATTTGTTTCCACCCAATATTTCTCTCCTTTAAACGACCTATAAAAGTTGTTACAGACGGCAACTCAGTTTTCGTTTTGCGCATTTCTTGTCGTACAATTTTATTTTCGCACTCAATAGAAAAAGAATGGGAGACTCTTCAGTTAAGCCTACAAGGAAATTAGTTAGCGGAAAGGATATTTATGAAGCTCTGAAAATATACCGATTTATACTTCCGTATAAATGGCAGTTCATTGTAGGCATGCTCTGCCTTGTTGTTTCCACGGGAGTGGTCAGCTTTATTCCTGGAGGGTTTGGGAAACTGGTTGACGCAGCCTCACCCGCAAAAGAAGTAATTGCAAAAATATCGAAGCTGGTAGATAGTAGTTCACCTGCAGCTGAAAAATTGAATCAAATTACTGTATTGGTGCATGGCTATTCCTCAGAAATAAGTCCGGAAAAGCTGAAAGAAATAGGTCTCATTTTAGGAATAGTGTTGCTTATTCAGGCTGTACTCTCTTTCTTTAGAATTTATTTATTCGAGTATGTAAGCCAGCATGCCATGTCGAATATCAGACGTGCTCTTTATGAAAAAATCATCACTTTACCCATTCAGTTTTTTGAAGAGAATCGTGTTGGAAATCTCACCTCCAGAATATCCTCTGATGTTTCTCAATTGCAAGATGCGCTCACCAATCAATTGGCTTTTTTTGTACGTCAATTGGTTTTACCCATAGTTTGCATTCCCTTTATCCTTGCCGTTTCAGTAAAGCTTACATTGATAATACTCGGACTTTTACCTGTATTGATTGTAGCAGCTGTATTGTTTGGCAGGTTTATTCGAAAAATATCACGCAAAGCGCAAGATGAACTGGCAGAATCGAATACCATAGTGGAAGAAACTTTCCAAGCAGCCGATGTTGTAAAGGCGTTCACCAATGAGGCGTATGAAACCAGAAGATATGGAAAGATAAATTTAAGCGTAGCGAATATTGGTATGTATGCTGCGAGATATCGCGCTGCATTTGTATCCTTTATCATCTTTGCCATGTTTGGAGCCATCGTGTTCATTGTTTATGCCGGACTTAATGAAGTAGCTCAAGGCCATATTACAATGGGTGGATTAATTCAGTTTTTCCTTTTGACAATCTTTATTGGCAGCTCTTTGGCCGGTCTCAGTGAAAGCTATTCCGTACTTCAAAAAACAATAGGAGCTTCGGAGCGTATTAACGAAATACTTGGAGAGATTAGTGAGACTGAAGTAATTGATGAAAATCTGAACACTGCTATCAATGGAGAAGTAGAATTCAAAGATGTCCACTTTACCTATCCTTCCAGAAAAGAGTCGAAGCTGTTTAGCGACTTAAGCTTTAAAGTAAATGCAGGCCAGAAAATAGCCTTGGTTGGACCCAGCGGTTCTGGAAAATCGACTATCATTAAACTATTGAGCGGTCTATATCCTTTCGAAAGCGGAGAGATATTGATTGATGGCAAGAATATCAAGGAATATAACATAACAGCTCTACGAAAAAATTTTGGCACCGTACCGCAAGACACCATTTTGTTTGGTGGAACCATACGTGAAAACATTGCTTATGGAAAAACCAATGCTACGGATGAGGAAATCATCAACGCGGCCGAAAAGGCAAATGCACTGAGTTTTATAGAATCTTTTCCGGAGAAATTTAATACACTGGTAGGAGAACGTGGGGTGAAAATATCGGGTGGTCAAAAACAGCGTATTGCCATCGCTAGAGCTATTCTTCGTAATCCTAAAATTCTGATACTAGACGAGGCCACTTCTGCCCTTGACTCTGAAAGCGAGAAATTAGTGAAACAAGCTTTGGATGAACTAATGAAAAACAGGACTACATTCATTATTGCACATCGTTTGTCCACCATTCGCGAAGCAGATGCCATATTAGTCATTAATAAAGGAAAAATTGTGGAACATGGTACTCATGAAGATCTTTCGAGAATGGAGAAAGGCATTTACAGCAATTTACTTAAACTCCAGTACGATTTAGAGTAAATGAAGATTTCTGCGTCTATATACTCCAACAAACAAAAGCCACTTGAAGAATTAGTTCTTGAGTTAGATGCACATGGTATTGATATGCTGCATGTAGATTGCAGGGATGATGATTTTGTTTTAGAGGATTTGGAGAAAATAAGGAGTATATCTAAAACGCCTATTGACTTACACATTATTTCATCGACACCTGAGAAATATTTCCCAGCTATTGAGAAATTGGGAATAGAGTACGTGAGCTTTCAATATGAAAACCTGAATCAACTACCTCAACTCAATCATAAAGGGAAGACCCAATACGGACTTTCCATAACATCAGGAACATCTATTGAAGTATTTGAAAAGGCAAAAAACGATTATTCATTTATCGTGATGATGTCAACTGTTCCCGGTAAAAGCGGGGGCATTTTTAATCGTTCAAGTTTCCAAAAAATTATAGAATTCAAATATCTGTACCCGAGGATAAAGGTTCATGTAGATGGTGGAGTAAATGATGAAATTGGCTATATACTTCGTCTTTTAGGAGTGAACACTGTGGTAACAGGAAGTTATCTTATGAATCATGAATCGATAGGAATTGGCCTTTTGAGTTTTCATAAAACACTGAATTCAACCCAAAACTTCAAAGTATCCGAATTTGCCGTTCCGGTAAGTTATCTTCCGGTTTTGAAACAAGATCAACTGAATTTTATAGACACTCTTGTAACTATTGAAAATTATGGTCTCGGCTTTGCATTGATTACGGATGAACTAGGAAGACTAAATGGCATCATCAGTCATGCAGATATCCGTAGAGGACTAATTAGAAACATAGAAAATCTAAACAATGTAGATGTAAAAAGCATAATTAATACCATACCCGTAAGTATAAATGAAGAAAATACTGTTTCAGACATAATCAAGCTGCTTAATGAACTGAACTTTATTGTACTATTTTTACCGGTTGTAACCAAAAACAACATGCTGACAGGAGTAGTTTTACTTAACAACTTAACCCGAGTTTAATGATCATTCATTTAAATAAAAATGTAAGCAGAGAAAAAGCAGAACAACTGGCCGCTTCAAACCAAAGTATACTCTTGGAAAATGAAGCTTTTATACTGATAACTCCTTCTAAGATTAAAGCTATTGGCGAGGATTTGAAAAAGTATACGGAAGAAATATTTGTAACCGATAGCGATATTCAATTAGCCGGTCGAAACTACATTCCCCAAAAACGTGAAGTTTTTATTGGAGATACTTCTATCGGAGGTAATACTCATAATACAGTAATAATAACTGGCCCCTGCAGCGTAGAAAGTGAGGAGCAAATTGAATCTGCTGCAAAACTTTGTGTTGAACTGGGGATAAAAGTGTTACGTGCCGGGGCATTTAAACCTCGTACTTCGCCATATACATTTCAAGGTTTAGGCTTGGATGGTTTAATACTATTAGATAAAATGCGTAATAAGTATGGCTTACAGATTATTACCGAAGTTCGCGATAGTACGCATGTAGATCAGATTATTGAGTATGCTGATGTCATTCAAATAGGAGCCAAAAGTATGTATGATCATGGCATTCTTAAAAAGTGTGGCAAGTCCCAAAAACCAGTACTACTTAAACGAGGTTTCGGTACCACTTTACAAGAATTTGTGCAGGCCGCAGAGTTTATTTTAAGTGGCGGAAATTCCAATGTAATTTTATGTGAAAGAGGAATTCGTACGTTCGAAACTAAAACACGATTTACACTCGACTTATGCGGTGTGTCCTGGTTGAAAGAATACACCAATCTACCTATCATACTTGACCCTAGTCATGCTATTGGCTATGCTTATGGAGTTCCCGATTTATCGAGAGCCTGTGTGGCTATGGGAATTGATGGACTCTTGATTGAGTCACATCCAAATCCCAAAGTAGCTAAAAGCGATGCAGACCAGCAATTGAATTTTGAACAATTCAGAAATCTGCATACAAGTTTGAAAAAAGTTGCCGATGCCATCGGTTATAAAATAGTATAAAAGTATATGGAGAAGTATGAGAAAAGAGGAGTATCAGCGGGTAAAGAAGAGGTTCATGCAGCTGTAAAAGACCTTTATCACGGTTTATATCCTAAAGCATTTTGCAAAATTTATCCCGACATACTTGCAGGAGATGATTCCTACTGTAATGTTATGAGCAGCGATGGAAGCGGGACAAAATCAGTTTTAGCATACTTATATTGGAAAGAAACCGGTGACATTTCAGTTTGGAAGGGAATTGCCATTGATGCGATGGTGATGAATCTGGATGACTTACTTTGTGTAGGCGCAACCGACAATTTCCTTTACACCTCGATCATCAACCGCAACAAACACCTTATTACAGGTGATGTGATTGCTCAAATAATTAAAGGAAGTAAGGAGTTTATTGAACGAATGAATGATTTCGGTGTCAAGATCCATCTAATGGGAGGAGAGACCGCTGATTTAGGTGATTGTGTACGTACCACAACAGTTGACGCCACCATGACTGTGCGAATGAAAAAAAGCAACCTGATTCTTACCCAGAATATTAAACCCGGCAATGTGGTTATCGGGTTAGCATCTTACGGGAAAGCAACTTACGAAGATGAATATAACAGCGGGATAAGCAGTAACGGACTTACATCTGCCCGTCACGATATGCTGAGCCATTTTTATGCCGAAAAATATCCGGAAACATTTGATTCAGCGATTGACAAATTCTTAGTGTATAGCGGCAATAAAAAACTTACTGATTCGCTGGATAACACCTCATTAAACATTGGAAAATCACTCCTCTCTCCTACCCGTACTTATACTCCTATCATTCGTAAACTATTGGAAGAAATTCCCGGAGCTATTAATGGAATCATCAACTGCACCGGTGGGGCTCACACCAAAGTTTTGCACTATATCGAAAGACTGAAGATTGTAAAAAATAATCTACTGCCGGTTCCTCCAGTTTTCAAACTGATACAAAGCGAATCTAATACAGATTGGAGAGAAATGTTTAAAGTATTAAACTGCGGTACCCGCCTGGAAATTTACTGCGATGAAAAATATTCTTCACTTATCATTGATGTTGCACAATCGTATGGCGTAGCCGCACAAGTAATAGGGCATGTAGAAGCAAGTGAAAGCAATCAAGTATCTCTAAAAACTGAATTCGGAGAATTCCAGTATTTCTAGAAAGATATGTTCTGTTTTTTTCCTTAAAGCAACACAATTCGCATTTATTGCATCTTGTTAAATGGGAATTTGTATTTCCTGAAATTTATTCATTAATATTATTAGATATTATCAGTTTATTACAACTAGACTATGAAGAAAACAATACTTTTAACAGCATTTGTATTTTCTATTCTTTTTGCAGGAGCTCAATGCGTAACCAACGTTAATTTCTCCAGTTGGCAACAAGGTGGTCAACCCGGCAATGGAAATTGGAGTTTACAGAGTGGAGGTACCCAGATTTACCAATCAGTCAATGGAGATCCCTCGTTTTTCTATAGTCCATTTGACATGATGAATGTTCACATTTCAGGTGAGTTTAGAAGTACTGACACAGATGATGATTATATGGGATTCGTATTCAGTTTCCTAAATCCTCTTGGAGCCACTGACTCCTTTGATTGCTGGCTATTTGACTGGAAACAGGCTAACCAAGGTGGTGCGCCAAGTGGAAAATCACTGAACCGTGTAAATGGAGTGATTACACCTGCCGACTATAATAATCAATTTTGGAATCATCAAAACAGCGCTGCTTTTACTGTTGTCCAGAACGATTTTGGTGGAGCAGGATGGAGTTGGTTAACATGGCATAATTTTGATCTTTATCTGACTTACACCAGTGCTACCATTTATATTGATGGCGCATTAGTGTTTGACCAGCAAGACTGTTTTAAACCAGGAAGATTTGGTTTTTATAACCTCTCTCAAAGGGATTGTTACTACCGGAATTTTCAATACGAAGTATTTGTAGACTTTCAATTCTCCTCAGATAAAGTATGTTTAGGAGACCCTGTTCAACTTCAATTTCTAAATCCTTGCGTACCCACCTTTCTTAACCAATATCAATCGGTTACTTGGAACTACGGGGATGGAACATCTAACACGATCAATACCCCCACCTTTGCAACCATCAATTCTACTCATACTTATACGACTGCGGGAACTTATACTGCCACTCTAACTGTATTAGATTTCAATGGATGCTCCTCCTCCGCTACACAAACTGTAGAAGTAAGGAATCCAATCTCACTTTCGCCTACAGTTGTTCAACCAGCCTGCAATGGAGCAAGCACTGGAAGTATTGGTGTCACCGCAACTGACGGATTTGGAAATTATCAATATTCATGGAATGGAGGAGTAAATACCCAAGCTACCTGGACTGGTGTAAATGCAGGCACATATACCGTTTCTGTAACAGATGGATATTGTGCTTCCTCAGCTCAATATACCGTGAACCAACCTACTGCACTTTCAGCCACCACTTCTCATACCGATGCGCCATGTGGCAGCAATGGAACTGCAACGATTGCAATTAGTGGAGGAACGCCTCCCTATACAGGGGTAAACTGGGCTGGTTTTCCGGGAAGTACGGTTTCACTTCCTGCAGGTACCTGGATTGCCGATTTTCATGATGCCAATGGCTGTTCTGCATTATTACAGTATACAGAAACTATTACCGCCCTTCCATGTGGACTAACTTCGAGTACGTCTGTAGTCAATGTAAGTTGTTTTAATGGAAGCAACGGATCCGCAACACTAACTGTAACAGGGAGCACTGCTCCTGTAAATATTACTTGGAGTAATGGAGCAACAGGAGCAACCGCCTCTGGTTTAGCTGCTGGAACTTATACATACAATTACTCTGATGGCAATGCCGCACATGCCTTTTCAGGGAGTGTAACAATTACCCAGCCTGGTGCTGCTATGGTTGCACAGCTTGCCACCACTGCAATATCCTGTGCAGGCTCCAACAATGGCCAAGCCATAGCTTCTGTCATATCGGGAGGAAACACACCTTACAACTATACATGGAGCGGAGGGCAGCCCAATAATCCGGTGGCAAGTAATTTAGGACCTGGAGTAATTACAGTTACCGTTACTGATGGCAGTGGATGTACCGCTACGGCTAGTGGCAACGTTTCTGGAATCCCTTCTCTATCAACAAGTTTTGTTACTGTAATGGATAGTTGTTTTCATGCCGGCAGAGGTAGCGCTACTGTTCGGGTTTCTGGAGGAAGTGCCCCGTACACATATTCCTGGAATAACTTTGCCACAGACACTACTAATGCGAACATCATTGCAGGAACTTACAGTGTAACTGTTACAGATAATAATGGTTGTACAACGTCTGGAAGTGCTACTGTTCCAGGACCGGCTAATCCTCTTTATTACACATCTACTATTCAACATGTAAATTGCAATGGAAACAGTACAGGAAGTTATAATATAACACCTACGGGAGGAACAGCCGGCTACACATTTCAATGGAATCCAAACATTAGTACAAGTAATAACCTGAGTGGGTTAGCTGCTGGAATTTACACGTTTACAATTACCGATAGCTATGCATGTACAGTTATAGGAGGAGATACCGTGGAACAGCCTGCCACAGCTTTGAGTGCTACTTCATCGCACACCAATGTGACCTGTAACGGAGCGGCTAATGGAACAATCACACTAACACTCAACGGAGGAACAGCTCCATATACTTATCAAGGTACGCCTATTCCTGCCGGAACCAATACACTCCCTAATCTTGCTGCAGGAATCTACTCTGGTAATGTTATTGATTCTAAAGGATGCGTTGTAGCCTTATCGGAAACAATTACCGAACCCGGCCCGCAAAGTGTAAGCGTAACAGGCAACAATAACCCATGTTTTGGTGTATCAATGGGTGATGCAACTGCTAATTTTATTAATGCAACTGGCGCAGTAACCTATAATTGGACAGGTGGTTTAACTGGTTCTAATATTACTAACCTGGCAGCAGGAACCTATTCCGTTACTGCGACAGACCAGAATAGTTGTACGGCAACAAGCAGTATTACCATTACTCAACCTGCTGCCGTAAATCTTAATGTATCTGTAACCAACGCTTTATGTAACGGAGCCAATGGAAGTGCGACAGCGAACCCAGTAGGGGGAACAGCTCCATTCAACTATTCATGGAGTAATAGTGCAACCGGACAGACAATTCCTCTACCTGCAGGGACTTACACGGTTACATCCACGGATGCTATTGGTTGCCAACAAACCGGAACTGTCACCATTACTGAACCTGCAGGCATAGTTTTTCAACAAAGCAATATTAATGTTCTCTGTTTTGGTGCTAACACTGGTAGTTCTACTCTAACGGTTAGTGGTGGTGCTGGTCCTGCTTATACTTTCACATGGAATCCGAATGTTTCCACATCTAATACCGCCAATGCATTAACTGCTGGAACATACAACATAACAGTTACTGATGCTGCTGCTTGTCCGTTAGATACATTTATCGTCATTACACAACCAGCTTCAGCCCTGACCGATAGTGTAAGTAAACATGATGTATTCTGTTTCGGTCAGGCAAACGGAACTATTGATTTATTTACCTCCGGAGGTACTGGTCCATATTCGTATCAATGGAGTCCGAATGTTAGCACTGGAAATTCGGCCACCGCGCTTATTGCTGGCACCTATGATATTACCATTAACGATGCTAATCTTTGCAGCTTAACAGAAAGTGTTTTGATTGCGGAGCCAGCAGCACTAACTTTTACACAGGCACAAATAGACTTAACCTGTTTTGGGATTAATACAGGTACCGCCTCAGTAACTGTTTCAGGAGGTACGCTACCTTACACTTACAGTTGGTCATCTGGTGTAAGTAATACAAACTCAGCCAGTACTTTAGCGGCAGGCAGCTATAATGTAACAATGACTGATAATAGTTTATGCACTGTAACTACCACCTTTGTAATCGCCCAACCAACCCAGTTAACAGTTAGTGAAAATCACACCAATAATTTTTGTTCTGGAAGTACCAATGCACAGATAATTACATCGGTGAATGGAGGTACTCCGGGATATACCTATTCATGGAATCCTTCCATAAGTACAACTGATTCTGCACTTAATTTAACAGCAGCAACATATGCTTTAACAGTAACTGACCTGAACAACTGTACAGCAACTGTCTCAGTAAGTATTACTTCTCCTGCATTACTTGATGTTACTGCTACAGCAACCAATGCGCTTTGCTTTGGCGATAATAATGGTACTGTAACCGCAGTTTCTACCGGTGGCACTTCACCTTACAGCTATACGCTTACCAGTGATGGAGTTAACTTTCAAAATTCCGGCACGGGACAATATACATCCCTAACGGCTGCTACATATGCAATTGTTGTAACCGATAATAATGCATGTGCCGACTCTACGATTGTTACAGTTAATCAACCACAACAAATTACCAGCCTTGTAACAGCAACCGATGCTAGTTGCTATGGATATACTGACGGAACAATAACTATTCAAACTTCCGGTGGTCAACCAATATACAACTACTCACTTTCTTCAGGAGCTCAAAATTCAAGCGGAGTATTTACCAATCTGGCTACCGGAAACTATACCGTAACAATTACCGATGCCAACAACTGCTCCATAAGCGATGCAGCAAACATACAGGAGCCAGCGCCAGTCTCAATTACAGCTACACCAAACCCGGTGGTAGTAAATCTGGGTGAAAGTATGCAATTACAAACTTCCACTACACAAACTGGAAGCGTAACTTACAATTGGACTCCAGCATTCGGATTATCCTGTTATGACTGTCCTTCGCCAGTTTTCAGTGGTAACTACTCGGTAGTTTATACAGTAAACATGAGCACCTCAGCTGGCTGTACCGGTAACAGTACCATATCGGTAACGGTGGTACCAAACTATGATCTTTTTATACCCAATGCGTTTACTCCTAACGGTGACGGGGCCAATGATTTTTGGAGTATTTACGGAAACATGCAGGCCATCAAACAACTAAATGTAATGGTATTTAACCGATGGGGTGAGAAAGTATTTGAAACAGATGATATCAATTTTGCCTGGAATGGAGAGTTTAAAGGAGCAAAACTACCGCCCGCTGTATATACATATGTAGCACGTTTTGTTTGGCTCAATGACCATAGTGACTCTGATTACAAAGGAACAGTTACGCTGATAAAATAGCATTATGATTTACAGTAAGCAAAAGAGCAGGCAATTGACCTGCTCTTTTGCTTACTGTAAAACTTTCACTCATTGTCTATTTTAGGAATTTGTTGAGTTTAGACTTAAGAAATCCTTCTTGGAAAAAACGGTTCATCGGATTCCTATTCGGGTATTGCCGATTCCGAGTTACATTATTAAAAAAAAGAGCTACTCCTAGTAGTATGATAGCTCCGGTTAATACAGGTGATACCACATATAGATATCCCAAAGATCTAATTTTTTCTGAACCTATCACGGCTATTAAAGCAGTAGCTCCTCCTGGTGGATGAAGTGTTTTAGTAATCTGCATAAATACAATAGAAAGCGCAACCGCCAATGGAGCAGTCAGCCAGATAATATCTGGTAACAACTTATAAACAGAAACGCCAATTAGTGCTGAAATCAAATGCCCGCCAATTAAGTTACGTGGCTGTGCCAAAGGGCTTTGAATGGCTCCATAAACCAGAACACTACTGGCACCAAAAGAACCAATCAGAAAGATATTCTCAATTTTTGCTAGACTATAACTTTGAAAGAATGCAATGGCACCAATACCCAAAAAAGCTCCGATAAAGGACCAGAAATGCTCCTTATAGTCAACCAGTGTTTCTTTATAAAGTACGTATCGAGAAATTCTTAAACTCCTAACAATTTTCCGTTTAACCATGATTGCTTAAAATAAATAATGAAACATGATATCTGCGAATAACATGAATTCTAGTAAATCGAAAAAAGTATTTATCATCCTAAAATCACGTTTATCGACTTCGTCAAGAATGAACTATGGGTTTTGGGCCTTATTGACTATAGCCTATCAAAACTACAAACGCTTTTCATAACACTCACCGTATGTCATAAAAAAGGCTCCCCGAAACCGGAGAGCCTTCTGCTTTTCAGTTAGATAGACTACTGTTTGATAAACTTCTGTGAGCTGATTCCTTTAGCAGTGGTTACATTCATGATATATACACCATTGCTCAGAGTACTGATATCAATACTATTGGAATTTACAACCGGTTTGATAAGCACTTTACCTAATACATCAGTTAGTTCAATATTTCGGATAGCTTCTCCATTAGTATTGATGCTAATTGTATTGCCAGCAGGATTTGGATAAATAGAGAATAATGCAGACCCTCCAATTTCTTCTACTCCTGATACTACACCGTATTTCAGATTCAGTACCGGAGCAAAATCAGGATCACTGGAATTATTAAATACTACAGTTCCTCCGGTAAAACCAGGAGCTGAAACAACAAACTGAGTTTCCGCATTATTAGTAATAAAAGGATAAAGTGAAGCAGGTAAATCTAATCGGATCCAGTTCCCATTGCTGTTTGTACCAAACTGACATGGTGTTCCACTAGCGTCTGAAGCAGCATTAAAATCTGTTGCTTCTACATTAACAGTAGCACCGAAGTTGCCGCTCTTTACTTTTACTTCCAGACTTCCATTAACTGGATTACTTCCTGTCGAAGATTTTCTTCTCAAAAACAAACTGGCTTTAGCCAATGTAGTATCGGCCATTGTGGTGGTGTTGAATGAAAGAACAGTAGCAAACTGTTCTCCTGAAGCTTCGCCCAGAACTAAAGAATCGGCAGTATTACCGGTTGAGGAAACAAACCCAGTTTGTGCATTATCCGCTGACAGCAGATACTTGTCATCCATTAAGGCCTTTTGGTAGAACTTCTGAGCATGGTATCCAACAAAATCAATATAACCGCCCGGAGATAAGTGGAAACAATCCTTAGTTAAACCAAGATAGTCACGCATGGTACTCATTGGAGACGGATAGTTTGGGTCGCCCAGTGGTAAAGAAACTGAATGGGCGGCATAAGTGCCCTGAGGTTGAATACCGCAACATAAAGGACTAGACTGACCGGTAGTATATTGCAGGATACCTGTAGCATTTACAAAATATACATCCGGTTCGGTGGATGTGTAGGCAATCATATCTGTACTAACATCGTTTAAAACCGTATTAATCTCTAAGAAATTGGGAAACTCCATATCTGACCAGGTGCCATAAAACGGATGGTTACTACCCGTAAAAAGGCCGGGAGATGTAACTGGTTCTTCAAAATTAGGGTAAGTATATCCACTCCATAAAATTTTGATGCCGGGCTTAGCTGCCTTTATAAACTGAACGATAGAATCCAGACGGAGCAGAACTTCATGGCGCAGGGTGTCGGTATGCCCTTGTGTAAAACTTTTTTTCCAGTCACCCAGCATATCATTCCCTCCAATGCTCAAGTGAACAATTTCTATATCCGGGTTTTGAGCTAAAGCAGCTAAAAATGCATTCTTCTTGTCGGCCTTTAAAAAATCATCCGTCTGTGTGCCGTTTTCAGAAAGTGTTCCGTTAGAAACATATTTTACATTGGAATGTCCCCACTTAGCCATTACCTGATTCAGAGTTTGTTCAAAATGCATGAAATAGGCCCAGCTATCGCCCATCATCAATATTTTAGTTTGATTCTGTTCCGCACACTGAGCCGAAACCCGATGAAGTGAAAAACAAAGCAACAACAGGAAGAGTAGATTTTTTTTCATGATTATTTTTTATGGTTACTACAAACTTAATTATTTAACGGTATGGTAAAAGTTAAATAAAGGGCTTATGAGGAGCCTAGCTAGCCATACAGATAAAGTCAATCGCAGCTGGAATCACGGTTACTTTCATGGGTAAGTAGCCTATAAACTCACCATCCATATCTACGGGCATGTCCCGTATGGTAGAGGAGAATTTAATCTCACGTGCCGTATAATATTTCACCTCCGGATGTTGTATGGGCAGACATTTTTTTATGGCCGGTAAATGCTTAAAGTAATCGAGCAAACCTATGTTACCAACGGCTATTGCATTCAGTAAACCATCGCTGATATCAGATTGAGGAGATACCCCCAAACCACTGCCAAAGTATTTGGCATTAGCCGCACAAAAATTCATAACCCGCCCAGCATAGTTGAAGCTATCGGCCTCTATAATTATCGGCTTGGGGCTGTAGGTTATGAGATTTTTAAGGATGTAATACTGATAAGTCAATGTAGGGCCGAAAAATTTCTTGGAACCAAAAAGTTGCTCGGCAATAACACCCCCTAAACCAATGTCGGTAATATTGATAAAATAGCGCTTGGCAGGCTCTCGGTGAGGAGAGATATACTCAGAAAGGCCTATGTCTATTCTTCTGATACGATGGTCGTCTATCAACTTACGCAAACCTTCTACCGTGTCGGATGATTGTACCGTTTTAATAAAGTCATTTCCGGAGCCATGGGGAAGCACCCCCAGTTTCACCTCCCTGTTTGCCGATTGCATGATTCCATTCAGAGTTTCATTCAGTGTACCATCTCCACCGCAGGATATAATATAATCGTATCTTTCTTCCGCAGCCTTTTTGCCCAGTTCTATCGAATGCTGATAGTGGGTGGTTTCAAAAATGCCAACCATAAAATCGCTTCCGAAATTGTGCTGAATATCTTCCAGCAACTGTTTTCTGGCCCGGCATTTACCATGCACTATAAAGGCAATCTTGAGCATCCTCAAAAGTTTGGGTTTACTGTATTTTGTTTTTCGCCTTTACCTTTTCAATCCATTCATTGACTAATTCTTCCAGTGTGGTAAGCGACACAGCACCGTTGGTCAGCAATACATCATGAAACTGACGAATATCAAACTGATTGCCCAATTGCTTTTGTGCCTGTTCTCGAAGAGCAATAATCTTTAGCATACCTGTTTTATAACCCGTAGCCTGGCCTGGCCACAAGAAGTACCGTTCAATTTCTTTTTCAATATCCCCCTTGGCATTGGCCGTATTTTTCATAAAATAATCGATGGCCTGCTCACGGGTCCAGTGCTTGGCATGAATGCCTGCATCAACCACCAAACGGGCTGCACGGAAAATTTCCATACTCAATCTTCCAAAATCGGAATAAGGGTCTTCGTACTTACCTACTTCTTTACCTAATTTCTCAGCATAAAGCGCCCAGCCTTCAATATACGAAGTGAAGAATTCATACTTACGAAACTTAGGCACATCTTTCAACTCCTGTGCAATGGCAATCTGCATATGATGACCCGGTATGGCTTCATGATAAGTGAGTGCTTCCATCTGATACTTGGGCTCATCAGCCATATTATAGGTGTTTACGTAGTATCTTCCCGGTCTGGAACCATCTAAAGCGGGATCTTCATAAAACGCACCGCCACTGCTTTTCTCTCTAAATGCCTCCACTTGCTTTACCACCAGCTTAGCTTTAGGAAGGGTATTGAATAACTCCGGCAAATGAACTCGCATAGAATCAATGTAGCGATTTGCGTCATCCAGTAATTGCTTTTTACCTATTATGTTGTTGGTATATTTAAACTGCTCATCTGTGCGTACAAATTCAAAAAATTCCTGCAGTGAGTCGCTCTTAAAATTCACTTGTTTCATTAGTGCCCGCATTTCACCCTGGATACGTGCCACCTCCTTTAATCCTGTTTGATATATCTCCTCCGGAGTCATGTTCGTTGTGGTGTGGTATTGTAACTGCGCAGCATAATAAGCATCTCCATGGGGCAGATTCCAGACGCCTTTGTTCCCATTAGCTATGGCCTTACGTTCAAGAGATGTCCAATAATCGAGTAACTTTTGATAAGAACTTTTTACTGAGGTAGCTATTATTTCAGATGCTTTATGTTGCAACAAATCATGTTGCTCTTTTTCAAGTTTCAACACCTTTATCTTTTCACAAAAGTCGGTCAATAATACATTCTCTTCGTTTTGCTTATCACAGGATGCAATAAAATTCCTTAAATCGTCTGATACATATTTAAATGTGAAATAAGGTGGTATTACTCCAAGCGATTCACTTTTCTGCAGGTCAGTTAAGGTTTGGTCAAACACAGCCGGAAGTTTCCTGAGACGCGATAGATAAGCTTCTGCATCACTTAAAGAGTCAATGCGATGAATATTGATGAGAAAAGCCGGCAGGTCATTATGAACACCACCCATTTGAGTAATATCATAGCCATAGTGTCTCCACTGGCGGCCTTCTTCGGTGCGCTTCAAATCTTCCTGCAACATTCGAACACTCAGTCGGGTCTGCGCATCCAAGGCATCCAGATTAAAGTTTTTCAATACCGAATCCACATTGGCTTTTTGAATTTCAAATTCGGTATCGGCATGTTCATCACTGCGGTCGTTCCAACTATCATAGCCGGTTTTAAGTCCTAGTGAAGAAGCCCACTCCGGATTACGACTAACCGCTTCATCAAATTTCTTATCGAGAAAATCGTTCAGTTTTTTGGATTCAGCAGTTATTTCTGCATCGGTATATGTTTTGTTTTGTGGTTTCATTTTACACGAAAAAAATACAAGAAGAAACAAGAGTGGAAATAAGTTTTTCATAGAAAAAAATAAGTATTCAGCAATCAGATGGCTTTAACTCCATGCAATTTACACAGCCAACCCAGCTGGCCTACATGCGTACCCTCGTGGCGTATAGCATGCATAATCATCATCCGATTCGTATTATCTGTTCCGAAGGCGAAACCAACCGGGTTTGGTTGATGCAGGGTTTTATTATCCAAAGTAAGCAGATGGCCCATCGAAGCTTCATGGACCGTTTTCATATCTGCTAATAATGATTTAAAATCTCCCCGTGCATCGTGCAATGAGCCGTCACTTCCCAATTTATAATGTTCCAGCCAGGGAATTTCTAAACCTTTACCTCCGGTGGCTTTGATAATTAAAAAATTCTCTGCCCAAACCAAATGGGCAGTCAGCCAGTAAATACTGTTTAGTTTCTGTCCGTTTAGTTCCGATTGAATTTCAGGAGCAATTTCTTTCAGCAAACTGAGATACCACTTAGTCAAATCGCGGGTTTTCTGAAAAGTATCTGCTAATACTTTTGATTCAATATATGACATAATCTATTGGGTTTCCTAATTGAAAAATAAAACCGAGAGAAAAGCCTTTCTGCTTATTTCTATAGATAACAAAGTCTTAACGAATCAGAGTGACCGTTCCTTTACGTATCACTTCGTCTCCGTTCATGCGTTTAGCTATCAGGATGTAAGTATATACTCCCAATTCGCAACGCTGATTATTAAACTCCCCATTCCATCCATGCGCCTGACTGTTGGATTCAAACACCTTCTGCCCCCAGCGGTTATATATCTGCATGGAATAATCTGCCAGTGTTTCGCTTTGTGGATGTAAACGAAAAACTGTGTTTACCCCATCGGGTGTAAATGCAGATGGAATCCAGATTTGTAAAGAAGTATCACTACTAAGGGGCTTATCAGTAAAATAGGCAATAACTGTATCGGGCTGCTGCACCTGAATAAATACAATTGGAGTTGTGTTATTCGGGATTGGATTGTGATAGATAAACTCGTAGCGGTCAAAAACATAGTTGTAAGTTTGAGAAGACCCCGTTAGAATATTTCCGATAGCTTCAAAGTCTACCTGCGTTCCTGTTTCAAAACGGAAAGTGTATGGATAAGTAGGTGGAATAAAACCAGCCACTTTCACATCGCCTGCCAATACATTCGGTTTTACATTCACTACAATATTGAATGAATCAGGAGGAATAGGTGGTAATGCTTCAAAAAACACATAAATGGTATCACTCTGCACCACGGTAAAGCTCATCGGGTTAGTTGTGTCATTAGGCAGAGCAGCTTGGTTCACCACATGCCAGTAATTGAATTTATAGCCAGGTGCAGGTAATGCCGTTACGTTTAACAAGGTATTTCCCGGTACAAAAAACTCAGAAGGATAAGTATTGTAAACATTTCCATTCACATTTACACTTCCGCCATTTACAGGAAATGACTGTATAGTTACCTTGAAGGTATCTATACTGGGATTCAAAGTAAAGTTAGCGGTTAACGTATCATTCTGCGTAAGGATAAAACCGGCATTCACCGAGGTATTACCCGGATTGAGCGTATGATGTAATAAATTCCAGTTTGAAAATGTATATCCAACGTTTTGTATCGCGGCTACATTAATCTGTGTACCGTCTACAAACTGTAATGTGGTTGGGAAAGAAGTAAGTGTGTTACTATTCACCGTCACATTACCGCCTCCGGCAGGGTTTACCAGCACGGTTAATGTAAATGTATCGGGAGGCAATGGGTTAATTGTAAAATTGGCAATAAGCGTATCGCTTGCAGTAATTGCGAAGTTCCCATTAGCCGAGGTATTACCAGGGGTAATAGAATGATGCAGCAAGGTCCAGTTGGCAAATGAATAACCAACTGTTGCAGTAGCTAAAATGTTGATCAAAGTGCCATCTACATATTTCAATATTGTAGGATAAGAAGCGGGAGTAGTACCATTCAGGCTAATATTACCTCCTCCGCCCGGGTTGACTAATACGGTCAGGTAAAATGTATCGGGTGTGGGATTCAGAATAAAGTTGGCAACAAGGGTATCATCGGCTGTAATATTAAAAGCTGCATTGGCCGATGTGTTATTTGGATTCAGCGTGTTGTGCGATAGGGTCCAGTTAGCAAAAGTATACCCACTGGCAGCTACGGCTATTAAATTCACAGGAGTGCCGTCAATAAAAGAGAAGGTGAGCGGATAGGCTCCGGGCGTTACTCCGTTCACTACTACATCACCACTGCCCACAGGATTTACCAATACCGTTAAATCAAATGTATCGGGAGCTGTAAAGTAGGCATACAAGGTATCATCTTGAGTGAGTGTAAAACTTCCGAGGGCTGTTGTATTATTCGGATTTACGGTATGGTGACTCATTGCCCAGTTTGTAAATGTATATCCGGTATTGGCCGTTGCTGCAATGTTCAACAGGGTGTTATCAGGAATCGGAATAGTAACCGGTGCAGGAACCGGAATTGAGTTAATGGTTACATTACCATATCCGGGCTGCACAACAATTACTGTTAAATAATTAGTATCCAGTAATACATTACACTGATCGAAATAAACTTTCAGTACATCATCCTGCCTAAAACAGAAGTATCCGGTTGGTAATGTATCTACAGGATATACCAGGCTGTTTCCTGCTTCCCAATGATTAAACGAACATCCTGGTACCGGAGTTGCTGCTACATTCAACTGTGAGCCAAGATTATATTGAACTACCTGCCCGTTAGTAACCGGAACTCCATTGATATTTACAGCACCGGGGCTATTGCCAAATATCTGTACCGTTAAATTGCCGGGAGTTGGGTTAATTTGAGTAAACACCGCTACCACTGAATCACCCGTATTGCCTAAATCAAACCAGATACTATCGGCTGAGGCAGATGGTTGTATGGTATGGCTGATAGTGGTCCAATGGTCAAACTGCCAGCCGGTTGCAGGATGTGCCTCGAAACTCTGGTTAACACCTCCGTAATAGTTTCCGTGATAGGGATACTCATCAGGAATCAAGGAGTTAACGGTAACGGTTCCTGCGCAAGCCGGATAAACATTGACCGTAACCGGGTAAGGCCCTGTAACGCTGTAGCAAGGCCCCAAACCGGTAACAACATTATTACAACGACCTGCAATTTGATTGCGTGTATAGGTTACATTCTGCAACCAGGTATTGTAGCTAGCCGACCAACGGGTGCAGTGTCTTTGCATTTCCGGTTGAAGCCGGGCTATCATAGTGTCAAAATGGTTCAACATATTCTGACAATAGAAAGCAGTATTAATCAAATCGGAATAGCGATTGATATACATCTGTTCGAAAGTCGGATTCTGCATCAACTTGTTGAAAATGCGCACGTGCCCAATCTCCGGGTCGTTGGTATTTGAAAACTGAGGAATGGTTTGCACATCGCAGGGGTCGGCCGTATTACCGGTGGTGGGTAAGCCGGTATAGTTCTCTCCTAAATCGAAAGTATTATCCTGGTCCCAAAGACGGTATTTCCATCGCACATTGTTGGGAGTTTTTCTACCACGCCACCAAGCCGTATTCCAGTTCAGCCAGTCGGAGTTAACCGTGTAGGTATTCAATACAAAGTAATCAATCAAACTCATGGGGTCTAAACGCTGAATAACGTAATTGTAATTACTCTGCACCGCCATGTTGTTAGCTACAATGTAGTTGAATAGATTTACCCAGGCCGTATCGCTTCCCTCATCAATGGTTAAGCCTCCCCAATAAGCCAGCATGTCTACCCATTTCTGGCTTTGGTTATAATAGTATTCAGTATAGTCTGCATCTATTCTTTCGCGGGTTTCATATATCCCCCAGTACTGGCCATTAACAAAGGTGAGTGCATTTTTAAAACGTCTCACATCTACATTCAAATCGAATTTTTCGGCAAGTGTTTGTACATACGCATCGCGGGTGTGGCAGCTTGGTCCGCTGTTTCCATCAAAGTTATCGGAGCCGGCTGCTTTAATGATGACCACATCAAAGTCGGTACGTGGAGAGGTAGGAAACAACTGGCAGTCTATTTTATTGGCGTAGCCGTATTCATCACGTACGTAAAAGCGCATCCCCTTTTGAGGATAGGCCCAGGAGTCGTTTCCGTGCTGACGAATGTCGCCTTCCATTTGAAAAATACGCGAGTTATCGGTTCCAAAATATTCTACGCTTACTTCTGTTTCATTTCCGGTTGCAAAGAAGTTAGTCATGCTTCCACTCACGGTCCATATAGGATAACTGTGAGCCGGTTCGTTAATAAAATAGGTATTGGTTACAGTAAAACTTGCGGCATAGGCATTTGACGGATCAAAGGCACGAGCGCGAAATGTTTTGGTTGCCGGAATAGAAATAGGCCCGGTGTAAAGAAAATTGGTTGCCGATGCCGTGTTGGTTGGCACGGAGCCATTGGTGGTGTAATAAATGGTACTGTTTGGCAGGGAGCAGGTGAGTGTTAATGTTTGTGCCCCTGAATAAAAACCGGCCGGTATGCTGAACTGCGGTTTAGGAACATATTCCAGATAAGCTGTTTGCCCCGCATTGGAAGCATTGGGTGTTGGTGTGGTAAACACCCGCCAGTTGGGAGAACCATCTGTAGCCCGACCTCGTGATTGATTTTTACGGTTAGGAATAATACTCAGCGAGTCGATAAAAGCTCCGGCTGCATCGGTGAAGCAAACTTCTTCGGTATAGTTTGATTGTGTCAGTTTGAAATTGGTGTGGTATACACCACCAATAAGGGCATCTTTGGAGGAACAGAGAAAAACCTTACGGCCGTTGGCGGGAATGGTAACCCCAGCGGGTATAGTCCATTTGAGAGGGTCCATTCGGTTATCGCTTAGGTGATAGCCACCTATGTTGGCAACGCTTGCGCTTGTATTGTAAAGCTCTATCCAGTCTTCGTATTCACCGGCTACGGCATAATTGCTTTTGTTGGCAGCCGAATATTCGTTGATGACTACCTGGGCAGAAACAAATTGTGATGCGTATAATAAAATGAAAACAAGAAAGTGTTTAATCGGTTGCATAACTTAGTTTAATAAACATCATCAAATCTATACTTAAAAACTCAATAACAAAGCAGCTTTATACAGACTCTAAAATGAAGGGATTAGAGAGAGCTACCAGCGTTTGCCAAAGTGGAAGGATAGATATAAGGCTATCTGATAAAAGCGGTTGCTGTTATTAACCATGATAGGCAGGCGTTTGTAATATAGGTTCAGCGCTATGCCGGCTTCCAGAGCTTTAACGTATTCATCTTTGGTGCCCCAGTCGAAGTTGAGACCGCTTTTGAGATGTAAACCAGGCACCGGCTCCATCTGGTTCAGGCCATAGCGAATAGGGGCAGCCCCGGTGATGGAATCTTTACTTAAGAAACGGTCGGCATTGGCGGTGGAGTATCGCTCGGGTTTAGATTGCGGAATTCCGCCATCGGTTGGTTGAAGTAGTTGGAGATAATAGGGTTTGAGCAGGCCAAGTGAGACACCACCGAAGAAAATAAAGCTGAGACGCACTCCGTTTCTGCTGGCTTTGTCGGCTATGGTTCGCTTAATACCATAGCTGAGATTAATTTCGTGAAAGCGGTTTTGAAAGCCGTATAGATAATCGCGCCCACTTTGTGAGGGGGCTTTCTGTTTCTTCTGCCGGTAATCAATGTAGTATGTGTATTCCAGTTGCAGAATGCGGGTGCGGTAAATATCTTTTATCCAGCCAAACTCACCATACAGCGAGATGCCGTTGGTTTGAATACGTAACCCACCCGAGGCCTCATGCTTGTATTGGTAATCCTGCATGTCTATACGGTTAGCACCTTTTTGGGCCCGAGCCTGAAACAAGGCAACTATCAACAACAAGAGAAGCGGGAGTTTTTTCAACATGCTGAATCAATATTACAAAGTAAAAACGAAATTGTTTTCATTTATGTTTGAAACCGAAAACAAAAAACAATTCCATTCACCCCCAAATATTTTCCAGCAGCTATGACATCAACCATTCTATACCAAGGCGATTTACGCACCCAAATGACTCACCTGCAAAGCAGCACACAGGTGATTACCGATGCCCCCACCGATAATCATGGCAAGGGGGAGGCCTTCTCTCCTACCGACTTAGTGGCATCGGCTTTGGGCAGTTGCATGATCAGCCTGATGGGTATTAAGATGAAACTACAGGGCCGCGACAGCGAACTGGTGGGTACTCAGGTGGAAATAACCAAGGTGATGTATGCCGAGCCCCGCAGAATTGGGGAGGTGCATGTGCGAATAGTGTTTGCGCCCAATGAGTTTAGCGATAAAGACAAAACCGTTTTAGAAAACACCGCCCGCACCTGCCCGGTGGCGGTTTCGCTTCACCCTGATATTAAACAGGTGGTGGAGTTTGTTTGGAATTCATAAATACTTGCCGGCTTTTTGGCTGGTACCCAGTAATTTGGTGTTATCTGCCATACCTAGGCTATGCTAACTATTTGCTAAGAATTCATGTTGCGACTTAAGAAATGTGATAAGAATTTATGACCTGAATTCAGGTGGGGCTCGAATTTATTTCCGCTGGTTTCAGAATCATTTTTTGTCTCTTCTAAATAAGTTTAGAGAGTTTCTAAATCGATTTGGAGGTCTTCTAAACCGATTTTGAGCTTTTCTAAAGGAATTTGGTGTGTTTCTAAACCAATTTAGAGGGCTTCTAAATGAATTTGGCTTGCTTCTAAACCAGTTTTGCCTGTTTCTAAATGGATTTGGTGTATTTCTAAACCGGTTTGGAGGGTTTCTAAACAGGTTCTTACAGGCTGTTTTGGGGAGATAAAACAAGGACGCCCTGCCTAGGGGCGCCCTTGTTTCCGGTGTGTCGGTTTCACAGTAAACTGTTACGGAAAAAAAACTTTCGCACTGAAGTTTCGCCCCATGGTCAATCACCTTGATGGGTGTTGAGTGACTTAGATGACTAAAACACGCGATTACCAGTAGGTGAGACTAGTACTTGTATGAAATTTGTCCCCTTACTTATTGAAGTATAACCGGAAACTCTACCTCAGCATCGGTATCACCGGGGGTTTCGGTACCGTCTTTTACGCCCGGCTGGTGCCGTAAAGTAATATGTGCTGTACCGGTGGCCGCAGGACCTGTTTGCCAGTATGTTTGTAAGCCAACAGGCAACGATGGTGTGTTGCTGTCAAAGTCTATATAAGTAAATGTAATGGTGAGTGTATGGGCATGATAAGCGATGAAATGGTCGTTATTTTCTGCTTCAATCTCATCTGTAATGTTTTCAGCGGGGCTTACTGATTCATTCAAGAACTGCAACTCGGCCCGATAGGTCTTGTTAGCAGCCAACCGGATAGTATCAAATATTTCGGGAGAACCGTTGCCATCAGCATCTTTGAATTGGAATACTCCGGCTGCATTTCCAGTGGCAGAATCGGTGAATGTGACTTTTAAGGTAGTAATCAGCTCATTTTCACCAGCGCATTCGGGGTCTTCGGGGTGGCGCTCACATTTGGGTTTGCAGGAGTTAAGCAAGCCGGTGAGTATTAGGAAAACGGTAAGTGTTAACAAGGCTGATTTTAAGTTTGTTTTTTTCATGTGATTTTAATTTTTTGAAATGAATTAATGTTCGGGGATAAAAAAATTCCATTTAAAACGAAGCCCGCAGTTGATACCGCGAGCATCGGTATAGTACCGAAAACGATCGAGATAATCTCGATAATTAAAATTGGCAGCATTATCTAAATTCAAAGTCAACGAAGCGTTGTGTCGAGCTATGATAAAGTTCATTCCGGTTTCGAAATTAAGCAGCCAGTAAGCGGGTGGTGGCGGTGCGTAGTCGTTGGTCAGTGTTGGCAAAAAGGTTTGTTTTAAAACATTGACCACGCTTACTGCCACAAAAACTTCTTTTACTTTTTTGTTGATTTGGGCCGTATATCTTACTCCGTTTTCAAACCGAATAGGGGGCATTTGTTCCAGCCAGTCATTAGTATTTAAGTTTCGGGCAAAAAGCAGCGATGTTTTGTTGTAAAAATCCAGTCCTTTTTGCGGATGCAGTGCCCAATCTAAATCGGCCCCGCTGAGCCACACGTTCTGCTGCCGATACTCAAATGAAGGGAACGCACCGCGAATGGTGAGCCGGGCAGGCTGCACCGGGATGAGATTGATGAAATGCCGGATGTAGTTGGTATATAACTCTGCATTTATCGTTAAAAAATCGGATTGGTAGTTGACTGAAGTACTGAGGTTAAAGCTCTGCTCAGGTCTTAGGTTTCGGTTACCTGTTTCAAAGGTTGCTGCCCCATGATGTACCCCAAAGGCAAACAGCTCATTTGGAGCCGGAGCACGAAATGCCGACCCCAAATTAACCCGCCAAACCAGGTTTTGCACAGGGTGATACTCTAAACCAATATTGCCACTGGGGGCATAAAAGTTGAGTGAAGTATCGTACTGCTGTGAGGTAGTACGAATAAAATACTGCCCCCATTTATAATCAAACCGAAGGCCGCCTTCCAGTTCAAACTTATCTTTTACAAATCTCTCTACCCAAAAAGCACCTGCTCCAAAATTCCAAAAATCGGGGATGAAGTAGGAGTACTTAAAGTTGTTGGTTTGCGTATTGGCATTGATACCCACACTTCCGGTGATGTGTTTGGCCGTTTGGTGTTGCCATTCGGCATCCAGATTAAAGGTTTGAACCTGAAAATAAAAAGCAGGGCGCTGTTTATCCGTTACAGCGGCTCCGGCTATATCATATTCTTTGCGCACATTGTTTTGAAATGAAAAGGTAAGCGATAAATCGCCCAGGTTGCGGGTTTGAAAATACGCTCTTGCTTTGGCCAGGTGATGAACCACAACTTGATAAGGTTTAGCAATGGTGTAACTAAACTGATCTTGCTGCAATGGGTTTCCCCGTTCAATAGCCTGGAGTAAATCGGTGAGATTTCCGGAGTGCGCTGCTCTTAAAATACCGAGATGTGTTTGAAATCGTGAATAGTACACTTCTATGCCTGCTTTGGATTTTTTATACCCAGCGGCCAATGAAAAGTCTCCTTCTTCAATACCTGTATTACCTAACCAGTATTGCGGAGCTCTTGAATTACCGGCCCGCTTGTATGTTCCGTTTACCCGCCAGCTGAGTGCCGATATGCGGTGGTGACAACCTTCCAGTGTTGCGGATACATTTGTTTCAGCATTGTTCGTGAAGGCCGCCAGATTAATTTCACCTTTTATACCGTGCAGGATAGGAAGCGGATCGGGCTCTACCAGAATAACTCCCCCGATAGCATCACTGCCATACCGGAGCGAGTTGGCGCCTTTGATGATGGTAATCTTCTTTGCTGAAAAAGGATCGACCTCAGGTGCATGTTCACTGCCCCATTGCTGACTTTCTAGCCGTACTCCGTTATTTAAAATCAATACTCTATTACTGTGTAAGCCATGTATAACCGGTTTTGAAATAGTAGCGCCTGTATTGAGCGAGTAAACTCCCGGAATTTTCTTCAATGTTTCGCCAAGCGATAAACCGCGCAGTTGATCGAGCATTGCCGATTCAATAACCGCTGCACTTTGGGTATTGTGGCTCTCCTTTTTGGCACCGGTTATTTCCACTTCACTCATTTCAGCCTCTTTGTGATTGAGTTTAATTTTAATTACTGTATCGCATTGCAGATTCAACGTGAACATTTGAGTGGTACATCCAATGTGTGAAACAACCAGCGTCAATTGTCCGGCACACAGAGTATGCAATTCAAAGCGTCCGTGTTCATCGGCAAACACGGAAACTCCTGAAGGAAGTACAGAAACGCTTGCATCGGCCAGTGCATCCACAGAGTTCTCATCGGTAATTTTTCCTTTTACCGATAGATTACAGTTCTGCGCATATACACGGGTAAATGCGAAAGCCAGTAATAGAATAATATACCTGCTCACAATAATTAAAAAATGAATAAATGAGAATGATGGTTGAAAGAGCTTTCAACTTAACCAAGTAACCAGGCTAAGGCCGGAGGCCCACGCAGTGATATGTTGAGAACAGAGAAGGAGTATAATACGGAATGGTAATCCCTATTTTTAGAATAACTAAGAAACTCATGGTTTATACAAGTTTCGGTATACAGCACATCGGTAAAAAGTGAAATATCAAACTTACAAACCGAACAATCTTCCTGATGCTCATCACTATGCAGGTGATTCTCGCAATGCTCGTGCACCTGGTGCTGAGAGAAAAGATAATGCACCTCCTTTACCGAAACCGTATACACTACGGTTAGCGCAAACACGAGGGCGATTAGTCTCTTAAAGATTGAGGTGCGTTTCATTCTCCGACAAATATAGTTTTCCTTGCACTTTGAAAACTAAATTTTAGTTAAGCTATAATTACCCATAAATTAGCAATGGAACAATTCAATAAAGAACTATGAAACGGGAACTCGTGCTAATTCGTCATACCAAATCAAGCTGGGCCAATTTTAACATGCGAGACTTTGACCGCCCCCTGAAAAAAGACCGTATCAATGATGCCTTAGACATGGGGCAGCATTTAAAAGAGCAGGGACTTAAACCGGATTTGATTATCTGCTCACCAGCCGTACGTACCCGGCAAACTGCAGAACTATTTTGCGATAAGTTAGGTTATAGTTTCGACCAAATTGTTTTGGATATGCGGCTTTACGAATCAAGCGCAGCTGAATACAGGCAGGTGATTAGCGAAGTAGATCTGGCTATTAAAACACTGGTAGTAATCGGTCATAATCCATCTATTACCGATTTTTTCAATCAATTAATGGACCCCAATCTGGATGAGGTACCAACCACGGGAGTAATATGGTTAGAGTTTGACGGTGAAAGCTGGGAAATAAAGAACTCTACCAATGGCCGGCTGAAGAAACTGCTATGGCCTAAAATACTAAAGATGCTGTAGGCCCGTTAGATATTTACCATGGTTAGAATAACCCTAATTTTACTTTCCGTATTGTTACTAGGCGCAGAATCATGTACTGTAAAAAGAGATTGCCGGGGCCGCACAAAACATAAACTGCCGAACGGAATCTGGATATGAATTCTGTGTTAAATCTGCCTCTTTGAGGCCTGTTCGTTTCTCCTTGTAGCTTATTCCTGTATTTTAGTGTATCCTGTTTATAGGCGGGCACTTACCGTATGTTGAAGAATTCAAAGTTTATTAATCGCGAAATAAGTTGGCTGTCATTTAATGAAAGAGTGTTACAGGAAGCTGCTGACCCTCGTGTGCCGGTTATTGAAAGGCTGCGCTTTTTAGGTATTTTTTCCAATAATCTGGATGAGTTTTTCCGGGTGCGCGTGGCTACTTTGAAACGTTTGGTTCTGCTGGGAAAAAAAGCTAAAGTGGCCATTCATTACAAGCCCAAAAAGATACTGGAAGATGTACAGAAGAAAGTATTGAGCCAGAGTTTGCTGTTTGAAAAGATATATAACGAAGTGCAGCTTGAACTGCGTAAGCACAAAGTGTTTATCATTAAAGAAACACAACTCAACGCGGCTCAAAAGGAGTTTGTCAAAAATTATTTTGATGAAAGGGTGCGGCCTGCACTGGTGCCCATTATGATTAACCAGGTCAAATCTTTTCCGTACCTGAAAGATAAAACCATCTATCTCGCAGTAAAACTTTCGGTAACTAATAAGCCCTTGCAAAAGCAGTTTTCGCTGATAGAAATACCGACCGATGTGGTAGACCGGTTTATCATTCTTCCTTCTACCAACCAAAATCAGTATGTCATTCTGCTCGATGATATTATCCGGTATAATCTACCGGAAGTATTTTCGTTTTTCTCGTTTGATAAAATTGAAGCCTATACCATTAAGCTGACCCGCGATGCCGAGTTGGATATTGACAACGATATTTCGCAAAGTTTTATTGATAAGATATCGAAGAGTGTAAAAGCCCGTACCAAAGGCGAGCCGGTACGTTTTGTGTATGATGCATCTATACCCAAAGACCTGCTCGATTTCATTAAACTGAAAATGAAGTTGCATGATCTGGATAATCTGATACCCGGAGGCCGCTATCATAACTTCAAAGACTTTATGAAGTTTCCACCTATGGGCAGCAAAGAACTGATGTATGAAAAACTGAAACCACTGAAACACAAAATGCTTCAGACCAATCAGAGTTTTTTTGAGGTATTGAAGAAACAGGATATCATGCTGCATTATCCGTATCAGAGCTTTTCGCATTTTATTGATTTACTACGCGAGGCAGCTATTGATCCGAACGTAAAAACCATCCGCATCACGCTATATCGCCTGGCTAAAAAATCGATGGTTATTAATGCCCTGAGTAATGCCGCACAAAACGGTAAAAACGTTGTGGCCGTTTTAGAACTTCAGGCCCGGTTTGATGAAGAAGCCAACATTAAGTGGGCGAAACACTTACAGGAACAGGGCATTCAGGTGATTTATGGCGTAGCCGGACTGAAAGTGCATTCTAAATTCTGCTTAATCAGCCGTATGGAGAATGGCAAACTGAATCACTATGCCAATGTAACCACCGGCAATTACAACGAAAATACATCTACCGTTTACTGTGATGATTCTCTGCTGACTGCCGATTCAAGAATTACCAAAGAAGTGGAACAGGTATTTGATTTTTTTGAGAAAAACTACAAGGTTCATAATTACAAACACCTGGTGCTTTCTCCGCATTCTACCCGCAAGAAACTGGTTCGTCTCATTCAAAATGAAATAGAGGTTGCTGAAAAAGGAAAGCGGGCAGAGATATTTTTAAAGATGAACAGTCTGGTTGATGAACAGATGATTTCACTGTTATACGAAGCCAGCAGAGCCGGAGTAAAAATACGAGTGGTGGTGCGCGGTATATGTGCGCTGATTCCCGGTATTGGCGGGTTGAGTGAAAACATTGAAGTAATCAGCATCATAGACCGGCTGCTGGAACATTCGCGGATATTTATTTTTCATAACGAAGGTGAACCGCTCTACTTTATGTCGTCAGCCGACTGGATGAGTCGAAATCTGGATAACCGCATTGAAGTTACCTGTCCTATTTATGATCAAAAATTGCAGCAGGAACTCAAAGATATTCTGGAAATACAGTGGAAGGATAATGTGAAAGCAAGAATCATTGATGCAGAATTAAAAAATGAGCATCGCACACAATCCGCGAATAAAGCTATCCGGGCGCAAGAGAAAATATACAGCTACTTACAAAGCAGAAAATAGCGCGTCCACATTCTCGCGTTGAAAACTAGGATAGCTAACATCTTCCAGGCAAATTAAATTTCGGAAAATTTGATGCGAATTGGAGATCCGGAAATTTGCCGCTATTGACATTGGTTCTAACTCTGTGCGTTTGCTGATAGCAAATGTTTTGCAGAATGGCGAAGGCCCTTTTTTCAAAAAGAGTTCTCTGATTCGTGTGCCGGTTCGCTTAGGGGTAAATGCTTTTACCGACCATAAAATACCCGAAGTTTCGATTCGCCATCTGGAAGAAACCATGCTTGGTTTTAAATATCTGATGAAAGCCAACGATGTGCTTCATTACAAAGGTTGCGCTACCTCGGCCATGCGCGAAGCAAGCAACGGCCCGCAAATCATTAAACGGATTCGTGAAAAGACAGGAATAAACATTGAAATTATTTCGGGCGATTTGGAAGCCGATTTGATTTTTAATAGCCAGAGTGCCGCTTTAGGCAAAATGCAGAACAACTGCTTATTCGTTGATGTAGGAGGAGGAAGCACCGAAATAACTCTTTTCTCTAAAGGCAAGGCCATTGCCGCCAAATCATTTGCTATCGGCACTATTCGCATCATCCAGAATCAGGTATCGAAAGATGATTGGAAAAAAATGAAAGAATGGGTGAAATTAAAAAGCGGAACACTGAAAGATTTCTCCATGATAGGCTCGGGAGGAAACATCAACCGGATTTCGAAACTGGCTCAGCTAAAACCAGGGAAGTCGTTACCTTTTGAAAAACTGGCGACTATTGTTTCTGATTTGAAAGACCACTCGTACGAAGAGCGCTTAAAATTGTTTGATCTGAACCCTGACCGGGCAGATGTAATTGTACCGGCCGGTGAAATATTTGTAAACATTATGAAATGGGTGAATGCCGACAGAATCTATATTCCCAAAATAGGTTTAGGTGATGGTATTGTGCGAGAGGTTTTTAAGGAATATTTAAACGGTAAAAAAGCAGCTCTATAATTTCCTCTTCTCTATAAAACAAAATTGCCCCGGTATTATCGGGGCAATTTTATTTTATAGATGTATCACTATTTAGCAATAATCAATTTGCGGGATTCAGTTCCGGAGTCTGAACTGATGGTAACATTATATATGCCATTAGCTGCGTCACTCAACTCTATGTTAGATGTAAACAAACCTTCTACGTTATTGTATTCATAGCTTCTAACTACTTTACCCAACATATCAATTACACGAACTATAACGGTTTCGTTATTATCATCAAAATTCAGGTTCAGTGTAACATTACCGGTCGATGGATTCGGGTACAAACGGATGGATGCATCGCTCATTGGCTTACCGCCATCGTTGGTTTCCTCTTCTCCTACTTTAAATGCCGTGCTGCTGATGGAAGCATTCAAGGTATAGCAGGAAGTTGCACTGTAAACTCCTCCATATCCATATACATAAGCATAATAAGTTCCTACCGATGCATTATTGTATTTAACGGTTTCTGATGTAGTGCTTGTATTCTGAGAGGTTGCCAAAAGCGTTCCGCTTGAGTTGTAAAGTTTCAAATCATAATCAGCAGGCAGACCGGATAAAGTAACTCGAATATTTTTCTGAGTGCTGGTATTGGTGAACTTAAAATAATCCTTATCGGTTGAAGTATTGATTAAAGCCTGAATATTTGTATTAACGGCTATTGTTTTAGCGGCAGTACGCGAGTTATTCGCTTCATAAATATCTGAACAAGTTGTGGTAGCTGCCAGGGTAGTGAAAGATGATGCGGTTGAATAAGAACCGGCTCCTGCACTGCATACTGCCTGTACCTGGAAGTTGTAAGTAGAAGACGCACTTAATCCGGTAAATCCTAAAGAAGTTGAAGTAGTGGTGGTGGTAGTCCAGGTAGCAGAAGAACTCAACTTATACTGAACATTGTATGAAGCAGCTCCGCTTACAGCGGCCCATGAAATAGTAGCCGTAGTTTGAGTAATAGCTGACGCGCTCAGCGAAGATGGTAAACCACAGGTTGTACCGCCTCCGGAAGGTGCCTGACAACCTAAAGAGGTGAGTAAAGATGCACGAGCCCCCCCGGTTGCAAACAAAGCCTGCATACGAGCCTTTTGGCCGGCAGTGAACATAAACATACAGGCATCATCGGTATAGTCCATATAGTTCATAAACATATCTCCATTAGGTCCGTTACTGCAAGATACCGTAGGAAAAGCAGGGCATCCGTAATTTTCATCAGCCTGATTAGGGGTATCACTTACATTATCGGTACCGGTGCAGGCCGTGCCATCATCGCCCCAAATATGGTAGAGATTTAACCAGTGGCCTACTTCGTGAGTCGCGGTTCTTCCTTTATTATAAGGCGCAGCAGCTGTGCCGGTATTACCAAAGGCGGTATAATTAATTACCACACCATCGGTAGCCGAAGGGCCTCCCGGAAATTGGGCATAACCCAGAATACCACCGCTGATATTACAAACCCATAAGTTGAGATAGGATGAACTTGGCCAGGCATCATCTCCACCGGAAGATGATTTCTTTACCGCATCGTTAGTGGAAAAAGAACTTAAGGTAGTCGACTTACGGATAATACCGGTAGTGGCATTGCCGCTTGGATCGCGCTGAGCCAAACAAAACTGCACTTCCGCATCAGCAACAACAGATTGGAAAGCAGATGGTGTGCCTGCCCAATCGGCATTCAGTTTTCTGAAATCATTATTCAGAACTGTTAACTGCGATTGAATCTGAGCATCACTTATATTCTGTGTGGCTGTATTATAAACTACATGCACCACCACCGGAATAGTTACCACGGCTCTTCCGTTTGCTTCGGGGCCACCGTTATCGATGTAGGTTTGAGTAAACTGTTCTATTTCTTCGCGGGCCTGCAGTATAGCAGGGTCCTGCTGTGTAATCATTTGTAAATGCTCCATAGCTCCGCATTTACGTTGTGCGTTGGTAATGCCAATGCCGGCCGTGAGAACCAACAGAATCAGGGTTAGTTGTTTCATTTTAATTTTGTTTTATAGACCAAAGAGAAAAAAAACCGATTACTCCATCGGGTTGGTGATGGGTAGTGAATCAGATGGTGTGGAAAATTTGTTGGGGAGTTAGGAACAAGCGTTTATTGTTCAGAGTAAACAATATACTTATCCTTAAAAAAGTCCTGCTCAAAATAATTACTTACAGGAATCTTACGGGCGTTTTTAACCACCGAGATTTCAGCATCAATATCGCCACCTTTTAAACAGATTAAACCGTTGTGAACAGCATGATGATTATGCGGAAGATACTTCCCCTTACTCCAGGCCAATAACTCGGCCAGCGGAGCCACTGCTCTTGAAACAACAAAGTCGTATTTATAGTCCATTTGTTCGGCCCGCGAGTGAAAAGTAAAAATGTTCTTCAGCCCCAGTTCCTCTTTAACCGCTTCAATTACTTTCAGTTTTTTACCAATAGAATCAACCAGATGAAAACGGCACTCGGGAAAAAGAATAGCCAGAGGAACACCGGGAAATCCACCACCGGTTCCCAAATCCATAATTTTAGAAGCATTCTTAAACTGCACAAACCCGGCAATGCTCAACGAATGCAGAATATGCCGTTCGTACAGGTTCTCAATATCTTTTCGGGAAATAACGTTTATCTTTTCATTCCATTCGCTGTAAATGCGCTGCAGAGATGAAAACTCCTGAATTTGTTTGGAAGTGAGGTTGGGAAAGTATTGGAGAATGAAGTCCATTGTGTGTTGCATTCGTGCACAACGAATCAGTATTTCTCCTTAGTTGTTTTCAGAGCGTTGTAGAGCATATCCTTGGCGCGGAAAAGCTGTGCCTTAACGGTTCCTAGAGGCAGGTTCAGTTTCTCGGCAATTTCCTCATAAGCCAGTTCATCCAGATAACGAAGTTCTATCAGTGAACGGTACTTCACAGGGAGCGCCTCAATGGCTAAACGTATTTTAGCGGCCCGCTGATCTTTAACCATAGATTCTTCCGGATTGGAGTTATGGTCTTTCACGGCAATTGGCGTAATTTCTCCGTCTTCGGTAGAAGTAGTTTGGTCCAGTGAAGTAGTTTGCAAACGCTTTTTGCGTATAAAATCGATACAGTTATTGGTGGCTATTTTAAATAACCAGGTACTGAAAGCAAAATCGGCTGAGTAGTTGGCAATGTTGTGAAAAGCTTTACCGAAAGCTTCAATGGTAAGATCCTCCGCATCATCGCGGTTATGAACCATTTTTAGCACCATAAAATAAATAGACTCGCGGTAACGGGTCATCAGTTTTTCGAAGGCAGACTGGTCTCCCGCTTTGGCTTTATTAACCAAATCAAAATCTTCGAGTGCCCGTGGCGAAAATTTAGAATTTACTTCCAACTGTTTTTAGGTTTAAGCAATAATAAGAAAAATATCATCAGTAGATAGAACGCATAAACAAAGTCTAATAAGGGAGCCATCCACTGTAAATCGGCAGCGCCTAACTTGCGATAAACCCGTATTGTGCTCAAAAACTTAATCAGCACTACAGCGGCAAAAACGGCCAGCACAAACACCGGTGTCACTGCTTTTATCAACAACCAGATGAACAAAGCATAAAACAAAAAGCTGCTGGCCGCAAACAAAAATAAGAGTACCACATGGTGTAACTTATACTTAAATCCGGAGCGTAGATGTCTGCGCTTTTGATTGATCCAGTCATTAAAAGCAGGCGCTGCTTTAGAATAAGTAAACGCATCTTTATCAATACACAGCTCTGTATTTCTGCCCGTTGCTACGGCATTAATCAGCAAATCATCATCACCGGTAAGCAGATCTTTGTTCTTTTCAAAACCTTTAAAAGATTTCAGCACGTCTTTTTTATACGATAAATTTCTGCCCACCCCCATGTAGGGCAAGCCCAATCTGGCAAAACCAAAATACTGCACCGCGGTAATGAAATTTTCGTAGCGTATCAGCTTATTTAAAAAACCATCCTGTTTCTCGAAAGGAGAATGAGCTAATACCACTTTGGTTTCGCTCAGATACGCCCCTACCATCTTAGCCAACCAGTGCGTAGTGGCCGGACGGCAATCCGCATCGGTTACTACAATGGTATCGAAAGAGGCAGCTTCTATGCCTTTCATTAAAGCATACTTTTTACCCTCGTAGGGTTTCTTCTCATCTTTTGTAATGTTTACAATCTTCAGATTTTTATTGCGCCTGTAATATTCAACCAGCACGTCAATGGTATCGTCATCACTTTGGTCGTTTACCACAATGACCTCATACTGTTTATATTGTTGTATGAGAACAATTTTCAAATACTGACGCAAATTTTCGGCTTCATTTTTAGCGCAGATAATGACCGATGCCGGTGGAAGAAACTCCGGAAGTCCGCTAAACGGGCGCACAAAATTTAACCGGGCAAATACACCCGCATAGTAGAGGCACTGCAAAGCAGCACAAGCCAGAAATATTTTAAACTCAACCGACATACGCTGCGACAAAGAAAATAATTGCCGCCTGTTACCGAATATACCGGCCCGGAAAGTTATCCGCATCCTTTCGTCAGCCGCAAATACTAAAACGTAATTCTAAATTCTATTTTCGCCCCGCATGCAATTCAACTTAACAGCGCAGGATAAACAGACCCAAGCACGGGCCGGTGAATTATTCACCGACCACGGTAAAATTGAAACGCCCATTTTTATGCCGGTAGGCACACTCGGTGCCGTAAAAGCCGTGCATATGAGCGAACTGAAAGACCAGATTCAGGCGCAGATTATACTGGGCAACACGTATCATCTTTATCTTCGGCCCGGAACTACCGTTTTAGAAAAAGCAGGTGGCCTGCACAAATTCAACGGATGGAATGGCCCCATATTAACCGATAGTGGTGGCTTTCAGGTACACTCCCTCTCTTCTATCCGGAAAATAAAGGAAGAAGGCGTTGAGTTCAGAAGTCATATTGATGGCTCTAAACATTTCTTTTCACCCGAAGGGGTCATGGATATACAGCGCAAGATTGGCGCGGATATTATCATGGCCTTTGATGAGTGCACCCCTTTTCCCTGCGAGTTTGGCTATGCACAAAAGTCGATGCACATGACGCACCGCTGGCTGGATAGATGTGTAAAACGTTTTAACGAAACGGAATGTACCTATGGTTATTCGCAAACTTTGTTTCCCATTGTGCAGGGCAGCGTATATCCTGAATTGAGAAAACAATCGGCCGAGTACATTGCCTCGGTGAATGCCGAGGGCAATGCCATTGGCGGATTGAGTGTGGGCGAACCCGATGAAGACATGTATGCCATGACCGAACTGGTTTGCGATATTCTGCCCCGCAATAAACCCCGTTATCTGATGGGGGTGGGTACTCCCGCAAACATTCTGGAAGGCATTGCTTTAGGAATAGACATGTTTGATTGCGTAATGCCCACCCGCAATGCCCGCAACGGCATGCTCTTTACTACGCAGGGCATCATCAACATTAAGAATGAAAAGTGGAAAGATGATTTTTCGCCTATTGATGCCGATAGCCCCTGTGAGCTGATGCGCACCCACACCAAAGCCTTTTTAAGACATCTGGTGCATACCGGAGAAATACTGGGCGCTCAGATTTCCTCCATCAACAATCTGAGTTTGTATCTGTGGCTGGCAGCCGAAGCGCGCAAACAGATTATAGCCGGCACCTTCGAACCCTGGAAAACCATCACAATTAAACGACTGATGCAGCGTTTGTAACCATCGGCCATGAAAAAGTTAGACTGGTACATATTGAAAAAATTTCTGGGCACGTTTGTGTTCATCATGGCCCTGCTGCTGGGGGTCACTATTGTTATTGACCTGAGCGAAAAGATAGATTCGTTTGTAGACAATCATGTAACGTTTAAGACAGCCACCATTGACTACTTTGTTTACTTCATTCCCTACATCACATCCCTCATCGGCCCTTTCTTTGTATTGGTAGCTACTATTTTCTTCACCTCTCAACTGGCCGAACGCTCTGAAATTGTAGCCATCCTGAACAGCGGTACCAGTTTCTACCGCATGCTCTATCCGTATTTTATCGGAGCCACCATACTGGCTGCCGCCTTTTATCTGGGCAACCATTATTATGTGCCTTACAGCAATCAAAAGCGCATAGAGTTTGAACACAAATATGTGAGCAAGCCGCCCGAAGGCATGCGCTATAACTTTCACCGCAGCACCGAGCCGGGCACCATTGTTTACTTCGAAAACTTTAAACCCAGCGATGGCAGCGGTTATAAATTTTCGATTGATAAGTTTGAAAAAGGTAAACTGGTTTACAAACTGCGCAGCGAAAAGATTGACTGGAACAGTAAAACCAAACACTGGAAAATAAGCAACTACTATATCCGCCAGCTAAACAACAACCGCGATATCATTACCAAAGGCGATGTAATGGATACCGTTTTTGCCTTCTCCCCTTCCGACTTCTCGTTTGTTGACAACATGAAAGAAGTAATGACCACGCCCGAGCTGATTGCCTATATTGATGAGATGCGCAGAAGCGGTCAACCTGATATGGAGTTCTATGAGGTGGAGCGTTACAGACGAACCTCTTCCGCTTTCAGTATTTATATCATGACGCTGATTGGTGTCAGCGTAGCTTCGCGTAAAGTAAGAGGCGGACTGGGCTGGCATATCGTGATGGGCATCGGGCTGAGTGCGCTGTATGAGGTCATCATGAAATTTACCATCACTTTCTCTACCAATGCCTCACTGCCCCCGGTGCTGGGCGTCTGGATTCCCAATATACTTTACGCCATGCTGGCATTCTACCTGTTGAAGAAAGCTCCGAAGTAAGAGACCATTTGTTGATTGAACGAATGAATGGGCGGAAACGTGTTGAGGTGTTAAGGTTGTTGTAGCAGATTACATCAATACTTACTCAAAATTCCGTATAGCCTGCTCCATTTTTACACAACACCAAACCAAACACTCATTCAATTAAAATACGAAAGCCCTACCGTGCAGGTAAGGGCTTTCAGGTTTGGTTATAGTTCACTCGGGAACTTATACTTCTATGACGTATGGTCATTGGTTTTTACTATTTAATAGATGATTCAATAGGCGATGCCTCATCGAACTAAAATACTTACCGGCTCACTGGGGGTACCAGCTTCTTCGCGACCCAGAGCAACCACTTTTACCCATATTTTTTCTCCGGGTTTAAATGGCCCTATCTCCTTATGCGTTTTGGTGGTTATGCCCTTGGGCTCCATATCGGTAAACTCAGCATCATGCGCTATGAGAATAACACTGATTATCGAATTCTCTGCTTTGTCGAAATCTACCCGTATTTTACCCGCTGACGCACCATCGCTTAAGCGAACATTGGTTACCATACCGGCCGTGTCGCTGTGGGTCGTTTTAGTTTTCACCACATCAAAACCACTGCTCTGTATTTTCTCCATGTCGCCACCGCTGGCCTGCTGTACATACGCGGCCTCCTGACTCATCATAAACAGCAACTCTTTTCTTCGCAAACTCATCGCAGCCACTTTAACTTTATCATGGCTGCGGCTTTCATTATACGCGTTTTCGAGAGCTGTTACAGCACCTTCTACCTCTATTAAAGTGGGTGACGGTGTTGTATAGTTGGTGTTGCCGGTCATACTCGTTTTAATATGGCGGGCGCGCTCAATTTGCTCGGTAACCGATAAACCGGCAAAGCCTATTTTTACTTTACTCATGTTTAAGGTTTTTTGAAGTTATACCATCGTTCGGGCGTACCGAAACTGTCTTCAGTTTTTGAGTGAACGATTCGCATCGTGCGCATTGCCTGCTTCAGAGGGCCTTCACCTCTTTTCTGTTTCATACCTTTTTGATTTTAAACCCCGTTTGCCTCCGGCATTCCGGCCGGGCTCAAGCAGGGTGGTTTATCAGAAAAACGAATTTCTGTTTTTGATGTTGTGTTTAGTCTGTCATGGTTTTGTCAAAAAAACATAACAGCACTGGAGAGGCTACAAAATGAGGACATTAGAAATAAGTAGGAAGCATGGCAAAGGCTTGAATAAACCGAAGGAGGGAAGAGAACTACTAACGAATAGCTAAACAGCGTATTGGCTGCAACAAGTTTTATTAAGCAGGGTGGCTTGGGTTGGTCATTACGAGTTACCAGCACTAAAAGATGGAGTTAATGGTTTGCAAAAAAACTACTGGGGCAAAGCCAACCACCGTAATAGACAAAAAAAATCCCGCTTCTTGTGTTAAGCGGGATTAGTTCCTCCATCATTTTTTTTAAATCCATTTTAGGGCTCAAACCCTTGCTGGCATTCGTTTTCATACAGGGTATGTTGTGCATGAAAGAACGAATAATACAATTTGAAAGCAAATCACAACACTGAAAAGGCCAATGTTGAAGCTAATATACCTCAAAGTTGTGCATGAAAGAACGAATAATACAATTTGAAAGCAAATCACAACTTCTAAACTGCACGGCACATAACAAGGTATGTTGTGCATGAAAGAACGAATAATACAATTTGAAAGCAAATCACAACATTACAAACCGGATGCCTGGAGTGTATTAGTTGTGCATGAAAGAACGAATAATACAATTTGAAAGCAAATCACAACTAAGAAAGATTCGGTTGCCGCCTGTTTAATGTTGTGCATGAAAGAACGAATAATACAATTTGAGAAGCAAATCACAACTGTGTGACGGCCCCAACCGATGTGTTTACAGCGCGAAAGAACGAATACCATAATTTGAAAGCAAATCACAACTAACGTAGAATATTATACCCGCTTTCCTCAGTTGTGCATGAAAGAACGAATAATACAATTTGAAAGCAAATCACAACATTACAAACCGGATGCCTGGAGTGTATTAGTTGTGCATGAAAGAACGAATACAATTTGAAAGCAAATCACAACTAAGAAAGATTCGGTTGCTGCCTGTTTAATGTTGTATGAAAGAACGAATAATACAATTTGAAAGCAAATCACAACTGTGTGACGGCCCCAACCGATGTGTTTACAGTTGTGCATGAAAGAACGAATAATACAATTTGAAAGCAAATCACAACTTTACCGTTTGACAGTGCAATGATAGAAAGTTGTGCATGAAAGAACGAATAATACAATTTGAAAGCAAATCACAACTATGTTACAGGAGGCACAAGATATGATGAGTTGTGCATGAAAGAACGAATAATACAATTTGAAAGCAAATCACAACTGAAGAAACCTTTGGCATACCGGTAACCGAGTTGTGCATGAAAGAACGAATAATACAATTTGAAAGCAAATCACAACAGGTCAATGTCATATACATACAGGCACCGGGTTGTGCATGAAAGAACGAATAATACAATTTGAAAGCAAATCACAACCGTGAACTGTTTCTTCAGCGAGTCATTCACGTTGTGCATGAAAGAACGAATAATACAATTTGAAAGCAAATCACAACTCAATTGTTTCTTCTTCAATTCCTTTTACTGTTGTGCATGAAAGAACGAATAATACAATTTGAAAGCAAATCACAACTCCTCCCAACTTGGTAGGTCATCAACTACCGTTGTGCATGAAAGAACGAATAATACAATTTGAAAGCAAATCACAACTAAAGTCTGCTGCGTTGCTGTTTCCATCGCGTTGTGCATGAAAGAACGAATAATACAATTTGAAAGCAAATCACAACTTTACCATAAGCCAGTATCGCAACCAAAGCGTTGTGCATGAAAGAACGAATAATACAATTTGAAAGCAAATCACAACCCTGACGACCTTGTGAATGGTTCGCAATATGTTGTGCATGAAAGAACGAATAATACAATTTGAAAGCAAATCACAACTTAGCTTGCATTTGTTCATTCGAAATGTCAGTTGTGCATGAAAGAACGAATAATACAATTTGAAAGCAAATCACAACTAAAGCGTCCAATGTTTAGTTCAGATTTAAGTTGTGCATGAAAGAACGAATAATACAATTTGAAAGCAAATCACAACAGAGCCTCATCAGCTGCCTTCATTTCAAAGTTGTGCATGAAAGAACGAATAATACAATTTGAAAGCAAATCACAACAAGTAAGCGGTATCAGGCGAAATTTGGCTAGTTGTGCATGAAAGAACGAATAATACAATTTGAAAGCAAATCACAACCAGGCGGACAAGGAGCTTATCTGGCTGCACGTTGTGCATGAAAGAACGAATAATACAATTTGAAAGCAAATCACAACTATTACGGATGACATCTATTGTAGGCTGAGTTGTGCATGAAAGAACGAATAATACAATTTGAAAGCAAATCACAACCGTTGCCTTCTATAGTAAACGGCATGGTATGTTGTGCATGAAAGAACGAATAATACAATTTGAAAGCAAATCACAACTAACCAAGTATTTCACCCGATAACAAACCAGTTGTGCATGAAAGAACGAATAATACAATTTGAAAGCAAATCACAACTATAAAGTGATATTGCTGATGGTGAATGAGGTTGTGCATGAAAGAACGAATAATACAATTTGAAAGCAAATCACAACTCCGGATAAAAAGCAACGTAAAATAAATGTGTTGTGCATGAAAGAACGAATAATACAATTTGAAAGCAAATCACAACTTGTATAGGTAATAACTAAGGTCAGAATTGTTGTGCATGAAAGAACGAATAATACAATTTGAAAGCAAATCACAACTCTGCGAATGTCCAGAAGTAGTTCCGTCCGGTTGTGCATGAAAGAACGAATAATACAATTTGAAAGCAAATCACAACTATCGCTCATAATAACCAAAGGTACGAATTGTTGTGCATGAAAGAACGAATAATACAATTTGAAAGCAAATCACAACTTCTCGTGCTGATAACTGACATTCCAATATGTTGTGCATGAAAGAACGAATAATACAATTTGAAAGCAAATCACAACTGTATTTTAATACTTTTGCGCTTCTAAACGTTGTGCATGAAAGAACGAATAATACAATTTGAAAGCAAATCACAACTTATTCGTACACAGAACCTACTGGAGTATTGTTGTGCATGAAAGAACGAATAATACAATTTGAAAGCAAATCACAACGCTTATCGTATGTGGCACTAAGTAGTTTATGTTGTGCATGAAAGAACGAATAATACAATTTGAAAGCAAATCACAACTAAGCGCGGTAACTGCTCAGGACGATGGAGTTGTGCATGAAAGAACGAATAATACAATTTACTCGTAAAACTAATATTCTTTATTAATGGAACTCGTGAATCAAAAACCTACAATTATACGGGTATGTTTTTGATGTGAAAGTAAATCACAATCGATTAAGAAGAGGCTGTATGCTGAGGAACGAAGCATCTTGTATTTAAATTGACAAAAAGCTTAAAACATCTCTAACTGTTGCGGTATTTTTTGATGGGGGGCTTCGGCCTGTCCATCAAAAATCTCCATCATACCAAATTGTTTGTCGGTAATATTCATCATCACTACTTTGCCTTTGGGTGGTAATATGTTCTTGATTCGTTTTTGGTGCACCTCCATATTTTCACGACTGGCGCAGTGGCGTACATAAATACTATACTGAAACATAGTAAACCCATCATCCATCATTTTATCTCTAAACTTGGTGTAGTTTTTCCTATCCTGCTTGGTTTCGGTGGGCAGGTCGAAGAAGACAAGTATCCACATAATGCGATATTGATTTAACCGAATCATAATGATGTTGTTATGGCCAGGCTTCGCTCTTAAAAAAACGAAAGCAGATGAAGCCCGAAGCCATCTACCGTTATGTGTCATAAACTACAAAGCAGAAGATGGCACGAAAAACTGTTTTATTGTCAGAGGACTTTTCCCCGCTATCACATTTACATCAACTCCGGATACAACATCTTCTTGCTTTCGCCTTCAAAGCATTTCATTAAACCGGCTGTGGTTCGTTGCAGGCCCACCATCAGGGGGCTTTGTTCGCCATCTATCACAATATCTAAGGCGGGTATTTCTAAAAAGTATTTTTTAATGGCGGGGCTTAATTCCCGCCAGTCTTCGCCACTGGTTACTATACGGTAAACTATGTTATCTACGTAGGGGCGGTAAGGCTCCATAATATCATCGGCCAGGCAATAAGCATTGTATTTATTGCGGTGAAAAATACCTAAAGTGGGCATGGCGCCCGAGGCAACCAGCCCCCGTGCCACCACCCCGCGCAAAATAGAGTAGCCGTAGTTGAGTAAGTTATTAGGTGCCTCGCCAAAGCGCTCTCGTCTGAAATTCATTTCGGGCGCAAACAAATTTTGCCAATAAATTGCCGCTCCTCTTGCCTCGTGATTATCGCCATCACCACTCTTTACTTCTTTGGCAAAGCTAAAGAGCCATTGGGCGGCATCGGTTAACTGTGCCTGCCTTTGTTTGGTATAAGGGTGTAGGGAGAGCTTTCGCAGCAAGCGGCCCTGGTTAGCCAGTTTGCTGCTAACAGTTTGCTGCCATAGTTGTTTTTTGAGCGGCTCGCTGGCATTCATCTGCGCCCTGAATTTTTCGGTTTGCAGGGTATTGCCGGCCAGTGGCAGCATGAGGCCGCTGGGCATGTGCGTATCATCGCAGCTAATGAGGGCGGCATTGTTTTGTAACAGCGCATCTATCAGGGCATGGCTGAGGGTTATTTGCTTATTATCTAACACCACTACGCCAATATCTTCAATGGGTATGGTTATCACTTTGGTTTCATCCTCGGTTTCATTGGCCTTGTTCATGCTTACGCACAACTGCTCGTTCCTTTTGTAAAGGTGGGCAGGGTTGCTGAAAAAGAGGGTACGCTTAATCATAGTAAACTAAATTACCCACTCTATTTTACCATCAGGGGTTAATTCAAAATGCTTACCTTCAATAGCCATATTTAACCAATCTGCCGAGTACAAAAGTTTTGGCCAAGGTTCGAACTTGTTAAAAACATTACACTTTAGCGCGTCACTAACTTTTTCTGTAAAGCCACTTGTACCTCTGCCCCCATATACAACTTCTCTTTGCTTTTCATCAACCTTGAAAATTTGATTTTCGGGATACGCTTTTTCTAATTCTTTATCATTCCTCGCTTCAAGGTGATGTTGGAAAGTAAGCCGTCCTCCTGTAAACTTTACAATCTTGTACATTCTATAACTTATTCGTTTGTAGTAATCTGTTGTGCTTTCGTCTTCGCGCTTCTTTAGTTCATCTATATTTTCATCATAAAAAATCGCTTTCATTGCTGGTTTTAAAATAGCATATGGTTGTTCTTTCTCGCCTTGTTCATTCACAGATACTTCACCTTTGTTGTTTTTCCTGTAAAGAATCTTTTCTAAATCTTTAGTTTTAGAAATCTCTTGTGCTGTTAGTAAATCCGCTGCCTCTTTCAGCGATACTATTTCAAGTAATCTATCCTGCTTTTCTAAACCTGTTTTTTTGTTCGTAACAGTTCTTTGATACAGGGCACACAGAATATTTTCTCCGTTGGCTGCATAGTAATGCTGCTTATACTCCGTTTTTGAAAGGTTAGTTTGCTTCTTGATAACCAACGGTTCAGAAACACTTGACCATACTCTTATATGCCTGATTTTATTACCATGCGGTTGCCCGTTTTTATCAAGCAGGTAGATTCCTTTTTCAAATGCTTCTCTCAATCCACCTGCTTCACTTACTTGTTTTGCTATATCAGCTTTAAGCCCCTCATCTACTATTTGTTTTTGTATCTCTTCTAAAGTTTTAAAACCGGGTGTATTAGCATCTTTCTTAAACTGAAATGGAACACGCACTACATACCGTAGTTTTTCCTCCAAAATCATTTTCCCGTTCTCATCTTTTTCAATATTGCCTTTTTCACCACGCTTAGCAGGTTTAATAGCACCGTAAAATGTTTCTTGATGTAATTGCCCTCTTATGCTATCTCCAGTTGACCACCGGTTCTTTCCGTTAATGACAACTTCTTTGCCTCGCTTACGCACTTTTCTTTTTGCTGGGGTAAGGCTTTGTTCTTTTGATACATTGTTTATCAATACACTATCGCTAATGCTCCACACAAATTCTCGCTTAAATCCCTTGTAGGGCTCTGTGGTATAGTTTTGATTTTGCTCTTTGTGTTGATAATATTCTTTCAGTAAATCATCGCGTTTAGCAGCAAAAGGTATCAGTGTAAGCACAGCAGCATCTTTAGCATGGTGCGAATGTTTGCTTCTATCTTTTTTCTCATCTGGAACTTGTAAACCATAAATTTTTCTGAACTCTGCTGTTATACTTCCCTTTTGCACATCTACCTTTTCAAAGTAGGTTTTCAAGTAATGCAGCGCGTATTTTGATATTAATTGAGTATCTACTTTCTGACTGTTCTTAAAACCTGCTGTCACCTCTTGCAATGTAAATCGATCCAACTTGTTTTTCCAGTAATCCAACTCCATTTGCCATAAATGGCGTTGACGTATAGCATCATCTTTCCACGCTTTATCGCTTGCTTTTTGGGCTTTTGTTTTCCAAAAATCTATTTGCTGCTTTATTCGCTCTACCTTGTCCTTCCACTTGTCTAAACGCGGCAAAATTGCGCTGTATCCATCCCACTCTTTTTCGTAGTTATTAAGTTGGGTAGGTATCTGTTTTTTCTTAACGGTTCTATTATAGTCGGCAAAGCAAACTGTTTGGTTGGCGAGTGAATTGTCGAACGAAATGCTTCTTGGTATGGTATGCTCAATATCGGTTACATTCTCACCGAATAAATCGCTAAGCGTAATAAATTTTCCGGTGTAAATACATTGAAATCCTTGTTCTTTCCACAACCGGTATTTGTCAATCAGTTTTTTGCCATGACCGCCCCATTTTACCACTTCATCTTTAGCTGCGTCCCTTTTCTTTTTCCCCTTCGCAGCTTCTGTTGTTTCTATAACGGCAGGCAAAGTTTGCTCGTCATTCTGCTCATAAAACAACCTAATTTTATCAATATCGTTTTCGTTGTTAGGGTCAGCTTTTAAGCCTTTTACTTCTGTCAAAAGTTGTTCAATGGCTTGTGCAAACTCTTGGTTTTCTGCTTCGCGCTGTCTTTGCCAAGCTTCGATAGCCCAGCGTTTATTGGAATCATTCAATTCTCTTGCTACCTCAACCACTAATCTGGTGTCACTATCTATTTGTTTGGTTTCAATCATGTGGTTGACCAACTTTCGCAACTCGTGCAAGGTGCGCATAGCCATCGGGTTTTTAAACGAACCTGTTTTGGGGCTTCCTAATTTTATCACTCCATCTTTATCTTCTTTGGAGGGTGGGTAAATATTTATTTCAGAAGGGTGGTAAATCTTTTTTAGCTGTTTTTCGGATAGTTCAAAATGAGCAGACAAAAACTCTGCAAGCGAATCAATCAATTTGGGTAAGCGATAAAATCCTGTTTCGGTTTTATAATAAAGGTAGTTGCCCGACTTTACTTCAAAATGTTTTTCACCGTTTATCAATTTCAAGTTTAACCCTGTGCTACGAAAGAGTGCTTGATAGCAATCAGTAACTACTGCTGTAATATCTTGTTTCTCTTCCTCAGGTTTTCCTTTCCATCTTGTAGCACCGTAAGTATCTTCTATTGTGTTTTGTATGTCTTGTTTGTCAGATTCTACGAGTTTATAGTTGTTGTCTTTAAATCCAAACTTGAAATCTTCGCTTTTATAACGCGCCACCAAACTGTTTACAATGCTTAAAATTGTTTTTTGTTTCCTGTTTTCATCAATCAATTGGCTAATACTTTCGAGAAAAAGTTCTTCATTCTCTTTGTATAATCTCTCACCAATGATACTGGGGATGTTTGCTAACAACACTGCCTCGGTATATATCAGTCCTTTTTCAAGAAAGCGATTTATTTTACCAATAGCATTCAAGCTCAACATACCATATCCTACAGGCAAGGCATTCCATGCAATTGCAAATTGCTTTACCTGTTCAGCACTTAAATTTAATTTATCAGTTGCGAACTCCACTACAAATTCTTGATCCTCGCAGCTAAATAGAACATGCCAAATGTCTTCAATGTCGTAGTATTCTTTCTCTGCCTTTGGTGCTTTCGTCTTGGGTTTTCTTACAGATAAATAGTCTTCACCAAAAATATCTTTCAGCCTTGCCGAAACCGGACAGCCGGATACAGTTGTTTTTAAAGAGTAATTCAACTTACCTTTAAAACCCTTCCTAGCAATAAAGTCATCAATTTCAGAAAAAGGGAAATACGCTTTCGACTTTCTAAAAAATTTCTCTTTTAATAATTCCTGTTTTAAATCAAGCGGTAGTGGAATCCAATTGGCATCAATCGCGTTCTCAGGTTTGTATTTTATATTGTTAATAAAACTCCATGCTCTAAACAACTCAAACTTAGGATGACTAATAGGTGCTCTGTATTTGCTCGACTCTAAAGTGCATTTACCAATTAGACCCTTTTGCGAACGCAAAGGTCGCTTGTAAAAAATCCAGCCATCATTTTTATTGTTACCGCTCTCAACTAATTTTTTGTAAAGCACATGGTCAAAGCCTAAATTTTGAATGTGAAAGATATATTTCACTTCATCTTTATAATTTTCACGTATCGCATACTGGGCAATACCTTCTCTGATTCTTACTTTGTCATTTTCGAGTTCGGCAAACAACCACCCTATGGTTTTTGCATCAACATACTTTTCGAATAACTCGGCTATAACTTTATTCTTTTTTTTCTCGGAGTATTGAAGGTCAACAATTTCTTCACTGTCTGTTTCTTTAGGCTTATCATCACCCGAAGATTTTCTACTACTTTTAAAACCTCTACGCTGCGCTATATGATATAACGCTCTGCCAAGTTTAAAACGATTCACTTCTTTACTAAAATCTAAAACTATTTCAGCCAAATCTTTCCTAAGTTGAAAAGGGCTTGTATAATCAGGTTTACCATCGCCATTAAAATCCAATTTTATCCATTGGTCAAATACAATGTCATCTACCGGATAAACTCTTCCGCCATTATTATTCTTTACCGCTTCTTCTTTACTATAGTGCCTCCACCTGTTTAAATTGTCAATAGTCAATGGACAGTAACCCTCATTGATCAAAGTTTCAAGAGTTGCCCAAAGTCGGTATTTTCTCGATTGGTATAATCGTCTTGTAGAACGTTTCTTAGTACGCTCAGCAGCAAATGAATACTCACCAGTTTTGCCAACACCAACACCTTTGTTGAAAGTTACCACGCCAAATTTTTCAATTTGATTTTCACTTGCATCTGGGTTTCTCAAAGCCCAACCAATCGAGTTAGTGCCTAGGTCAATTCCTAAAATTTTATCCATAGTATTTTATTTATTTTTTTATATTCGCAATGCAAATCACAATAAGGCTATAAGCCGAAGAGAATTCTCAGCCCTGCTTCGGTGGGGCTTTTTATTACCACCTCTGGCTTTAAATATATAACATAATTTTTGCCTTCATTCTATTTCCTGACAGTCTCATCATCTAATTCTTAAATACCCGAATCTCTTCTATTTCCAAACTCTCGAATTTCCGAATTCTCAAATTCCTCCTCGCGTGCAGTAAACCTCTGCAATCCTTTCCATATTTTTTCAACTATTATCCCGTTGACGGGTTTGCAAGGACGAATGACGGGTTTGCAAGGACGGTTGACATTTTTGGCCTGCCTCCAAAACCCCATTTTGGGGCAAACGCCCCTTTTTTTGGCGGCCATATTTGGGCACCCGATGAGGTAATTTGGGTAGGGCCCATCATTCCCCTGTTCCGATAAATCATTGCAATAACTTGTCGCGTTCATGCGATGTTGCAACAAATCATCGCGATAATTCTTCGCGTTCATGCGATGTTGTAACAAATCATTGCAATAATTCTTCGCGTTCATGCGATGTTGCAACAAATCATCGCGATAATTCTTCGCGTTCATGCGATGTTGCAACAAATCATTGCAATAATTCTTCGCATTCATGCGATGTTGCAACAAATCATCGCGATAATTTTTCGCGTTCATGCGATGTTGTAACAAATCATCGCGATAATTCTTCGCGTTCATGCGATGTTGCAACAAAGCATCGCGATGATGCCCCGCGTTCATGCCTTCATTCCATGGTTTAAGCCCCGGATGCCGGGCCATAAGGCAGTGAACCAGGGAATTAGGTTGCGGGGGCGGGAGGCCGTTTTAACATTTGTTTCAAAACTATTCTCACCTTTTCAAAACTTTTTGAGCAAAGGCTTTGTTTAACTGTTATTAAAAAACAATAAACAAAAATTTCAGCACCATGAAAAACATTCTCCTAAAAACAAGAGCCTTGCTCCTTGTGCTCCTGACCAGCGCATCGGCCTATGCGGGCTCACCCAACGCACACGTTCAGATTTTTCACAACTGTGCCGACCCTCTGGCCGCTAACGTATCGGTATATGCCGACTTTGGTTTTGGGCAGCAGTTAATTGATAACAACTTTGCCTTTCGCGAAGCTACCGCTTTCTTATCGGTGCCATCGGGTGTGGCTATCACGGCTTATGTAAAGGCTCCGGGGGCTTCGGCTTCTGACCCGGCCATCTACTCGCAGGTGTTGCCGGCTTTGGCTCCCGATTCCAGCTACATACTGGTAGCTTCGGGAGTAGTAGGCAGCGGTTTTGCCGCTAACCCAAACAGTTTAAGCACCGCTTTCAGCATTAAAATACTGGCCCCTGCCAGACGTACCGCTTTTGCTGCCGGCAAGGTGGAGTTTGCGGTGTTTCACGGAGCTACCGATGCTCCGGCTGTAGATGTAAACATCAGCAATGGCGGGCCTACGCTGGTTTCCAATGCGGCTTATGGCGATGCCAGCCCTTACCTATCGGTAAACCCAACCTGGTATGCTATTGATGTGGCTCCGGCCGGCAATGCTACTCCGGTAGCCAGCTACGTTGCCGATTTAACTACTTTAGGTGGTGGTTCAGCGGTGGTGTTTGCTTCGGGCTTCTTAACGCCTTTAAATAATAATAACGGAGCAGCCTTTGGCCTGTTTGCCGTATTAGCTGACGGAACGGTAATTGAGTTGCCTCAGCAAACCAACGCCAACGTGCAGGTGATTCATAACTGCGCTGACCCGGCTGCCGATTCGGTAGACGTTTACGTAGATGGCACTTTGGCTTTAGATAACTTCAAATTCAGAACAGCTACTCCGTTTATTCCTTTGTTAGCAGGGGTTAACCACAGTATTGCCGTAGCTCCGGCTTCTTCTACCTCGGTAGGTGATGCCCTGGCTACTTTCAATGGTATCAACTTAACAGCTAATGAAAATTACACTGTCATTGCTTCGGGTGTGGTATTGGGTGGCTTTGCTGCTAATCCAAACAGCTTAAGCACGGCTTTTGATTTAAAAGTATTGCCGAATGCCAGAAACACCGGCAGCAACGGTTCTTTAATTGACTTTAATGTATTTCATGGTGCTACCGATGCTCCGGGTGTAGATGTAAGAGTAAGAAGCGGTGGACCTTTGTTAGTGAACAACGCGAAGTATGGCGATGCTACCGCTTACCTGGGCGTGCCGCCAACGTATTATCAGTTAGAAGTATTAACCGAAGATTCAGCTACGGTGGTAAACACCTGGATAGCTAACTTAAGTGGCTTACAGGGACGTGCAGCAACCGTATTTGCTTCCGGTTTCTTAACGCCATCGGCTAACAACAACGGAGCAGCCTTTGGTTTGTTTGCCGCTTTAGATAACGGAACGGTAGTGGCTTTCCCTATCCGCACCACAGCGGGTTTCCAGTTAGTGCATAACGCAGCTGACCCGGCCGTAGATTCAGTAGACGTGTATGTAAACGGAGCGAAGTTCTTCGATAACTTTAAGTTCAGAACAGCTTCTCCACTTATTCAGGGTGTGTTAACGGCTGGTTTCCCTCAGCAGATTGGTATTGCACCGGGTAACTCTACATCTGTAAACGATACGGTATGGAGCGCTACTTTATTCTTCAACACCAACCAGAACTATGTAGCTATTGCCAGCGGAGTAGTAGGAACCGGATTTGCCGCTAACCCGGACAGCCGTTCCACGGCCTTTGATGTATTGGTAAAAACACCAAGCCAGACTTTAGCCGGTAACGGAACAGACTTCGATTTCTTTGTAGTACACGGAGCAACCGATGCACCAACCGTAGATGTGAAGGTACAGGGCGGACCAACCATTGTAGACAATGCCGCTTACAGCGATATGACCGGTTACTTACCGGTACCAGCCGCCAGCTATGTAGTTGACTTGCAGGATGGAACAGGAACTACCACCATTGCCAGCTATGTAGCCGACTTGTCTACTTTAGGTGGTCAGGCAGGTATTGTATTAGCCAGCGGATTTTTGACTCCTTCAGCGAACAATAACGGTAAGCCATTCGGTTTGTTCTTAGTAACTAATCAGGGCGGTCCTTTCGTTCCACTGCCACTTTACAATTCAATCAGTGAAGAAGCAGCGGCTATCGGATTAAACATGTTCCCGAACCCAAGCAACGGAACATTGTTCATCAACTTCGACTTAAATGAAACTGAAAACGTAACCGTAAACATTACCGACCTGAACGGACGTGTAGTAAAACAGGTATTAAACAACAGTTCATTAAACGGACGTCAGAACCTGACAGCCGACTTAAGCGATTTGAGCAATGGTATGTATATGGCCCGAATCATCACTTCAACCAAATCGGTAAACAGCAAGTTTACTTTAAACAGATAATTACTAACTCTTCATGGGTTTAAGGTGAGCCGTTCCCGCAGGGGGGCGGCTTTTTTTATGTTTCTAATGGCCGTTTCTGTAGGTTCTGTTTTGGAACAAAAAACCACGCTTTCCGTTCAACCAGATAAAACGATACCGGTATGCGCAAGTCATTCCCTTCAGCCTGGTCTAAGTTCCTGGCTATTCTGCTGTTTGTTTCTGCTTCTTCATCAGGTGCCTATGCGCAGCATTGCAGCGATGTGAGCGTACCCGATAACAACTCATACAGCAAAATACGCAGTGGCGGAGGATTTACCGGCTCGTATGCGCTGCCTTGTGTAGCCATTGGCCAATACACCGAAATTGAAGTGCCGTTTAAAGTGTTTAACACCGTGCCTCACGGCAATGCCGATGATACCGTTTATCAGATGCGCATTGAACAGATTACCAATTTGCCCGAAGGTATGTGCTGGCTGAGTTCTAAAGCCGATAACACGTTTGCCAAAGGCGAAGGTGGCCGGCTGGTGTTTCGCGGCATTACCAACGATAATGCCGGGCAGTATGTACTGGCCGTTACGGTTAGTTTCGATACCAATGGTTCCGGAGCATTTAACCGCCCGAATGTGAACTACAATAAAGTATCTAACACAGGTCGTATGATTCTGCGTGTAACCACCGATGCTAATCAGTGTGCCGATATTGATTACGATTTAGCGAGTAACATAGCCGGAGCAGGACCGAATACGGCTGCGAAGCAATAGTTCTTAATACCCGCCCAGATATTTGCGGATAAACCACTCGGCCGAAATGAGCGCGAGCAGCAGAAAGAAAATCCATTTCAGGTTAATGGCACTGTTGGTTACAAAGGTGTCGTAAAGCACAGGCTTCAATTCATTTTTAGCGTCTATCTCGGCTGCTATCTGTTCCAGGTTGTTCAGGTAATGCATGGCACCGTTATGCTGCGAAGCTAACTGATATAATACCTGGTGGTCGGCCCGGGTGCGCATATCTTCTAACTGCAAAGGGCTCACCGAGAATTTACCCGCGGCCGTATAGGTATTATTACCCAGTTTGGTAGTGGCGGTGTAACTGTAGTTGCCCAAAGGCAAAAAGCCGGCATTCAGATTATAGGCGTTCTCCGTTTTGCTGAATTTATAATCAAATGTTTCTCCCTGCTCTCCTTTTATCTTCATCTCCACCTCCGGTGAATTAATCAGTTCGTAAGAAGCATTGTAAAGCTGCGCATCAAACAACACCGCTTCGTTATCCTGAAAAATATTTTTGGCAGCCGTTACGCGAAACGGGCGCTTATCGCTCTTGACCGAGAGATACTGAATGCTCTTGTTGATGAGTTCGTTGGTGGCCTCCTGATTTTTGTTCAGCAGGTAATCATACAGTCTCCAGCGCCATAAACCTTCACCGCCCAACACGCCAAATTTCTCTTCTCCGTTTTCATTAAACAGCAGCAAAGGGAAATCGGTGGCTACCGAGTTTATCTTTTGCTGCAACAAGACCTTAGCCGAAGGGTTAGGCATGTAGTTGGCAAAGAAACAACTGAAAGGCGGCAGTTTGGGGATAGTCTGCAGGGTTTTATCGCTGAGGGTAAACAGCGAAAAGTCTTTATTCACGGCAGCGGTTACTTCATTGAACTTATCGGCATTGCCTTTAATAATGACCCCGTTCTGCGCTTTCTGAAAATCGGGCAGGGAGGTTTGTGAGCCAATGACAAACAGCAAAGGCTTTTTCAGGTCGCGGGCATCTTTTAAGATATTCTGTGCTTTTTGTTGTGCCGAGGGTAACTGATGCAGAATAACCAGATTGTAATCGTTCAGCTTCTTTGAAAATGTTTCGGCATACTCTACGTCCAGCTGATAGTTCCTGTTGCTTTCAATAGCCGATTTAAAGGCAGCAATATCCGGGTGAGGAGAGTTGGCCACCAAAAGTATTTTCTGACGTCCATCCAGCACTTCTACAAATACATCGCGGGTATTGTTACGGTAAGTTATCTCTCCGGTTATGTTGGAGAGTACCGCGCGATAGTGCGCAATGCCGGTACGGTTGGCCGGCAATACAAAGTCAAAGCTCTGAAAATAATTATTGCCGGTGTAAGAAATGTCCTTGCTCTGAACCAACTTAGCTTCGCTGCCTTCTTCTATCTGATACACGCTCAGGCGTGCATTTTTGCCAATCAGATTACTCTGTTCTACATCCACCCGCAGACTGAACTGATCGTTGAGGTAGGCTATTTTATTATAAAACACTCCTGATAGCTTCTGGTCTTTTTGTATTGTAGTATCGCCCGTGGCAATGGTATAAATAGAATACGAAGACTTGTCAGCTGCATAAACCGGGTTGACTCCTTTGTTATAAATACCATCGCTGGCAATAACTACCGCCCCCAGATTTCGGTTATAGTAAAGGTTGTTCACTTCCTCTATCGCCTCACTTAAATTGGTCGTCTTGTCGCTGTAAGTAAAGTCAATCCCTTTTTTCAGTGCATCACCCGAGTTAAACTGGGCCACTTCGTATTGCTCGCTCAGTTTATCTATCAGGGCTTTCAGTTTATTCTCAAACTCAGCGGTGTCTTTCCCCAAACCATTTTTCATCGACTCGCTGTTATCGTTGATAACCGCTACAATAGGTTTAAATGTTTGCGTGTTGCGGATGCGGATAAAAGGAGAAAGCAACAGCACGGCCAGAAAAGTAACCGCTAAAAAACGGAAGCCGGACATGGCATACTTCCAGTATTTAGAGCCTGAAGATTTTTCTGAAAAGGTACTATCGCGGTAATACAACAGGACCGCATAAACCGCCCCCAGCGCTGCACAAAAAATAACAAACCAGAAAGGATATTGAAAAGAAAGGCCTGAGTTCAATAGAGCAATTATTTAATACTTATAGTCAAAACCCGGATAATATCTATACTTCATTCATCGGCTCATAGCCCCGCATACACTGATGACCTGACCGCTCACATAGCTGGATAAATCGCTGGCTAAAAACAAAGCGGTGTTTGCCACCTCCCCGGCATGCCCCATACGTTTCATAGGTATGCGGCTTAATATCCCTGCCTTCACTTCTTCGGTCAATACATCGGTCATATCGGTTTCAATAAAGCCGGGGGCAATAGCGTTGCAGCGTATACTGCGTGAGCCAAACTCATCGGCAATAGATTTGGTAAAGCCGATAATACCGGCTTTTGCTGCCGCATAATTCGACTGCCCCGATTGCCCCATTTCACCGATAATGGAAGTCAGATTAATAATACTGCCGCTCTTTTGGCGAAGCATCAGCTTAGAAACATGTTTAGTTAGGTTAAACACCGACTTTAAGTTGGCATTCATCACTTCATCCCACTGCTCTTCGGTCATTCGCAAGATCAGATTATCGCGGGTGATACCGGCATTATTCACCAGTATATCAATCGCTCCAAACTCCTTGGCTACCACTTCCACCAACTGCTCAGATTCCCCATAAGAACCGGCATTACTCTGATAAGCCTTCACCTTTACACCCGATGCGCTCAACTCCTGCTCCAACTGCCTGGCTTTCTCTTCGCTGGATACATAAGTGAAGGCCACCTGGCAGCCTTGAGATACAAATAGCTTTACAATAGCACATCCAATGCCTCTTGTTCCCCCTGTAACCAATGCTGTTTTTCCTTTCAGTAACATCTGAAAATCATTTGTTGTCAAAACAAAGAAAAAAAAATTAAGCTGCTGATTAAACCCGGATGACATAACCATGTCATACCCACATAAGCGATACTAAAAAAATTACATCCATTAAAAAAACAGAAATCATGAAAAAAATACTGACTGCATGCATCGTGCTGCTTTTTACAGCTTCCGTTACACAGCTCAAAGCTCAAACCACCTCAACACCGGGTATAAAAAAAGAGCAAAAAGAACAACAACAAAGAATTCATCAAGGCGTGGCCAGTGGTGAACTAACCAAAAAAGAAGCCATCCGTCTGGAAAGACAACAGAGAGAAATTAACCGGGATAAAAAGCTGGCCAAAGCCGATGGAGTGGTAACACCCGAAGAAAGAGCTATCATTAAAAGAGAACAGCGCCATGCCAGCAAGCGAATTTACGTGCAGAAACACGATGCACAAACCAGATAAGGTATAACGTGGGTATTTATAGGGTGGTCCCCTCCGGCTATACGGAGGGGATTTTTTGTTATAGCACGTTAATGAGCCGCGGTGAAATAAAATTGGCTTTAGATTTGCCTTACGTATTGCATTATTCAAACAAAAAACAAACACATGAAATTGATGAAGACTTTAATGCTGTTTATTACAGCTGCTATTTTTTCCCTGAACATTCAGGCTCAAACACCCAAAAGCACTACTAAAACAGAACCGGGCAGCAGAACGGTAAATAAGACAGATAAGCAGGTTCAGAAAACAGATTCTAAAGTGGAGAAAACCACCGAAAAGGCAGAAGTAAAAAATGAAAAAGCCGAATCGAAAGAAAAAAAAGAACATGATGATATAGGCCACCATAAAGGAGAAGTGAAGAAGGATGACAAAGGAAAACATGAAAACCACCACGATGGCAATAAGCATAAAGACGATGATAAAGGCAAGAAAAAACCTGCCGATGGAAGAACCAAAACCGGTGATAAGGTGAACAAGGAAAAAAAGGGCCCTAACGGGGAAACTGTATACACCGGAGAGCGTGGCGGAACCTACTACCTTGACAAAAAAGGAAACAAGACTTATATTAAGTAATAGTTTTTGGTTTAATGAGGGTTAAACAAAAATCCCCTACCGCAAGGAGGGGATTTTTTAATTAAGAAAGGAGCCAGATAACCGGACGTAAAAAAACCCGAACGGGGATGTTCAGGTTTTTTTGGACACACTAACAAAGGAGAGACTCTTCAGTAATGTGGATTTTAAAATGCTGAGCAGGAAAGTAATTTATTCCCGTTTCGGCATTCCGGTTTCCGCATTAATCTACATTATCATGTAAGAACGAATTGTTCTTTTTAATTTCAGGACGGTCAATACCATCGCTTCCAACGGTATATCTTGATACATCATTTTGAGTAGAGTAACTGGTTTCGCCACTCAGCTCTACTCCTTTTCTTTTATAGGCCGGCTCGTTTTCCAGCTCACTCACATTCTGCTTGGCGCCAAAACGATAACTTAATCCGGCCAGCACTTTTTTACGGTCTTCCAGCTTCTGGTTCAACTCCTCATGCGGAATTGCCGTAGAAGTATTGGTTTCATAGCTGGTTTTCGTATAGGTGATAAACTCCTCTTCTTTTGCCTGCACTACGGGATTAACCACCGTTTCCTCTTTTACTTCTTCTACTGTTTCATTCAAAAAAAGTTCGGGGGCAATGGATTGCTCTTCACGGCTTACTTCAAACTCAAAGCTTACCTCGGCTTCTTTTTGCGTTTCTTCAATAACGTTAAACAGATTATAGGTTTCAGTTTCCAACTCCAGATTAACAGCAGTCAGCGGTTGCTCTTCAATAGCCGGATTTACTTCAGATATCACTTCGGTTACTTCGCTCTTCACTTCTTCAACCACGGGTAATGAGGTATTGTTGGTTACTTCCGGCTTATCGTTTAACTCATATACCTTCACCACTTTCTGTTCTACATAAACAGGGTTCTTCTTAGCTACTTCAAATCCGGTAGCTATGATAGTTACCGAAAGCTTATCGCCCAATGAAGGGTCATCGCAGGTTCCCAAAATAATATCGGTACTGCCTGCTGCCTGCTGCACGTATTCCATAATCTCACCAATCTCATCCATGGTTACCTGCATACCTCCCGTAGTAATATTTACCAAAACTTTCTTCGCCCCGTTAATTTCATTGTCGTTTAACAGCGGAGAATTCAGAGCTCCCTTGGCAGCAACCAAAGCACGGTCATCGCCTTCGGCTGTGGCGCAGCCCATGATAGCCGAACCACCGTTTTTCATTACCGTCTGCACATCGGCAAAGTCTACGTTGATTTCACCTGGTACGGTAATAATTTCCGAAATCGATTTAGCCGCTGTAGTTAATATGTTATTGGCATGACCAAACGCTTCACTGCGTTTCAGATTACCATACATCTGACGAATTTTATCGTTGTTGATGATCAGCAAGGTGTCAACATTCTGGCGAAGTTTCTCAATACCTTCAATGGCGTGATTGTAACGGGCTTTACCCTCAAACCAGAATGGAGTGGTAACAATACCCACGGTAAGCACTCCCATTTCGCGGGCAATGCGGGCAACTACCGGTGCTGCACCGGTTCCGGTTCCACCACCCATACCAGCAGTAATGAATACCATCTTGGTATTTTTAGAAAGCAACTCCTTAATCGCTTCAATAGATTCTTCCGCACTCTTTTCACCTACTTCAGGACGGGCACCGGCACCCAGGCCTTGGGTCAGCGCAGGACCTAACTGAATCTTATTGGCAATGCGACTCATATCCAGAGCCTGTGCATCGGTATTCAGCACTACGAAGTTTACTCCGGCAATGCCCTGGTCAAACATGTGGTTAACGGCATTGCTGCCACCACCGCCTACTCCGAATACTTTGATAATGCTTGACTGCTCTTTTGGTAAATCGAATTGAAATAATGGTTCCATACTCTTTTGTTTTTTGTGGCCGTGATTTCCCGAGAGGGATTAACACGGTTATAATTTTTGTGTGTCGTTTTGTTGCACAAATGTGCGGCATAACAACCCTGTGTAAAGAATATTTCGTTTCGCAATTATCTACGGAATATTGTGGGGTGTAAAAAAAACAGTACAGCAGGTAACTGCACCCTGGTATGGAGTGAGGATTACTGCCGTGACTTAAGCAGATTGGAAATTGGTGTAAGATATTTATCTATATCACCGGCACCAATGGTCACTAATACTTCGGGAGTTTTGTTTTGAAGCAAGGCCAGTAACTCATCCTTATTAATCATTGTTTTTTCAGCACAGGTCAACCGGTCAAAGATTAGCTGTGAGGTAACACCTTCCATGGGTAGCTCACGGGCCGGATAAATATCGAGCAGAATAACTTCATCTACTTTACTAAGTGCTGCGGCAAATTCAGTAGCTAAATCTTTGGTGCGCGAAAATAGATGTGGTTGAAAGATGGCTGTAATTTTTTTCTTCGGATATATCTCAATCATAGATTCCAGAAACACACGAATCTCTTCGGGGTGATGAGCATAATCATCAACAAAAACAACCTCCTTGCTTTCAAATACTTTTTCAAATCGTCTTTTAATTCCTTTAAAGCTTGTCAGCGCAGCTTTAATGTGCTCATCTGTAATACGCAGTTCTTTTGCAATACAAATGGCCGCGATAGCGTTCTCAATATTGTGAAAACCACCAACATTCAGTCTGAATCCTTTTATCTCCTGTCCGTAATAACTTAGGTTAAACAAATACCCTCCATCAGTTACCCAATACTTGGAACAAAACACATCTGCTTCGCTATCGTGCAAAGAATAAAATGCTTTGTCTAACACCGGGAGTCTTTCGTTTATACTTTGACCGGTCTTTATGACCAAAAAACCTTCATCTGAAATTTTATTGGTGAATTCAATAAATGCTTCGTCAATATTTTCTTTCGTACCATATATGTCCAGATGGTCGGTATCTACAGCTGTAATCACGGCCATATCGGGCGAGAGCCGATGAAACGACCGGTCGAATTCATCTGCTTCAATCACTACTACATCATTCTGCCCTTGTAAAAAATTAGAGTTGTAGTTCACCGCAATACCACCTAAAAAAGCTGAACATCCAAAACCCGAATGGGTCAGGATGTGAGCAATCATACTACTCACCGTTGTTTTGCCATGCGAGCCTGCTACGGCAATGGTATAGCGGTCAGCAGAAATAATACCCAGCACTTCGCTGCGTTTACGCAGTTCATAATTATTATCGCGATAGAAATTAAGCCCCTTATGATCTTTAGGAATTGCAGGTGTGTATACAACCAAATCAACTTCCTTCGGATAGCGGTTTAGGTCGTCCTCAAACATCACAGTAATGCCTTCGTGTTGTAACTCATCGGTTAAAGCGGTAGGGGTTTTATCATAACCGCTCACTTCGGCTCCCAGTGATTTGAAGTAGCGTGCTAAAGCACTCATGCCAATACCTCCAATGCCCAAAAAATATATCTTCTTAATGTCTTTCAGATTTTTCATGCCTTGCAAACTTTCAAAATTTCTTCCACAATTCGTTCAGCAGAATCGGGAATTCCCATCGATTTTATGTTTGTACTTAACTCCCTCTGTAAAACATCATTACCCAACAAATCAAAAGCAGCGCCAATCAAATTGACTTTTGCCTCACTGTCTTTAATCAGTATCGCAGCCTTTCTATTGACCAAAGCCATAGCATTATGAGTTTGATGATCTTCAGCTACATTAGGCGATGGCACCAGTATAACGGGCCTACCTACCAGTTGCAGTTCAGAAATAGATAAAGCACCTGCCCTGGAGATAATGACATCCGCAGAGGCATAAGCATAATCCATTTTATCAATGAACATTCGGGCATGTAGATTGGGAATGCCATCTGCAATTCGGGCACATTCATCAAAATACATTTTACCCGTTTGCCATAATATCTGTACATCGCTTTCTTTAATTCTCTCTAAGGCTGTTTCTACACTTTGATTTAGTGTTTTAGCGCCTAAACTGCCGCCAATAATCAATATTGTTTTTTTATGGCTGTCTAAGCGAAAATACTCACGGGCAGTTTCACCCAAATAGTCCTGTGTTATCGTTTTTCTATAAAACGTATTCACAATTTCCTCTCGAACAGGATTTCCGGTCAGTACAACTTTTCCTGCAGGAAATACTTTCTCCATGCCTTGGTAGGCAGTGCATATCACGCTTGCGTTCTTTGAAAGAATTTTATTGGTTACACCCGCAAAGGAATTTTGCTCCTGAATAACTGTAGGTATACCGGCAAAACTTGCGGCACGCAACATAGGTCCGCTGGCATATCCGCCAACACCAATAGCTACATGCGGTTTGAAATTTTGTAAAATGTTGTAAGCAGTTAATAAACTGCCTATCAGTTTAAAAGGGAGTGTCAAATTTTTGAAAATTGAACCACGCTGAAATCCGGCAATAGTCAATCCTTTAATTTCGTAACCTGCCTGTGGAACTTTTTCCATTTCCATTCTACCGTTGGCGCCTACAAAAAGTATTTGAGCTGAGGGATTTTTCTTTTTAATAGCATTGGCAATAGCAATAGCAGGGAAGATATGCCCTCCGGTTCCACCACCGCTGATAATGACTCGTAAATCTGTTTGCTTTGATTGATCCATCGTGAAGAATGAAAAACGCTGATGAAAATTAATTATTTCAGAAAGTATGGTACATAAAAAAGCGCGAGACATTTGTCTTGCGCTTTTTTCTATTTCTTTATTCGAAATCTCCGTTTACCCTTTCATCCTCAAACCAATTCTTAAACATAACGGTCATATTTTGCAGAATGTTCTTCTTAGCTGGTTTAGGTATATAAACCGGTGTTTCATCTATTTCTACAGGTTCTTGTTCATCAACAAACTCTTCAACGATGTTTTCTACCGGTTCAAAAACTTCGGGTTGTACTGCAACTTCGTAGAATTCGGGATAAAACTCCATCCGTTGCTCATCCTTCATATCGGTGTAATCTTTGTACCCTTCCAACACTAGACCAAGACCTGTAGAGAACATAGGATGTTTCATATCCTCTTTATTATCCTTCGCCAGATAAGAGGTGGGATATCCGATACGGGCTGAAAGTCCGGTTGTGTATTCAATGAGTTGTTTCAGGTGCTTCAATTGAGACCCACCACCTGTAACTACAATACCTGCATTCAAAGAATTAGCATAGCCCGAACTTTTAATTTCGAAGTATACCTGAGCAAATATTTCTTCCATCCGTGCATTAACTATATGAGCCAGTGTACGCATAGAAATTTCTTTCCTGTCGCGTCCGGCAATACCCGGAATAGAGATAATTTCATTCTCATGTGTTTCCCCTGGTAATGCGCTGCCAAAGCTTGTTTTTAGCTTCTCTGCTTGTGGTTTAAGCAATTTGCATCCTTCCATAATATCTTCGGTTATGATATTACCGGCAAAAGGGATAACCGCAGTATGACGAATTATCTTGTTTTTAAAGATTGCTACATCCGTTGTTCCACCGCCAATATCTACCAGTACCACTCCGGCCTCTAATTCATCCTGATGTAACACAGCAGCTGATGAAGCTAAAGGCTCCAAAAACAGACCAGCCATTTTCAATCCGGCTTTCTCTACGCATTTCTTAATATTTTGCGCAGCAGTTACCTTTCCGGTAATGATGTGGAAGTTTGCTTCAATGCGGCTTCCGCACATACCAACCGGGTCTATAATGTTATGATTGTTATCCACTGTAAACTCCTGCGGCAATACAGTAATAATTCTTTCACCCGGCTCTAAGGCAATACGGTGCATATTCTGCACCATCTGCCGCAAATCTTCGCGTGTAATTTCATCTTCCGGATTATTCAGTGTGTATATGTCACGGCTTTGCTTACTGGAAATATGCTGTCCGGCAATACCCACAAATACAGATTGTATTTTATGACCAGACTGACGTTCTGCTTCCTTAACCGCCTCCTGAATAGCATCGGTAGTCAGTTTGATGTTGGATACTTCTCCTCGTGTTACTCCGAATGAAGGCGTTTTACCAAGACCAATAATTTTCAACTTACCAAACTGGTCACGTTGAGCAACAATGCAGGCAATTTTTGTAGTACCGATATCCAGACCTACAATAATCGGATTCTCTTTAGTGTGTTCCATAGACTTACTTTTTATAGTGTGTTAGTTGTATCTCTTTTTTCGCAAACCACCTGATTGTTAAATCGCAGATCAATCGCCTTGTATTTATTCCACCCTACCTTTCTCATCCCTTCGTTGTAAAAAGTTTTCAGCCGTGAAAACTTTTCATTCATATTCTCATCTACCTGTCCAAAGTGTATTACATGACCACTTATCTTGGGTATGAAATCCAGAGCACCATCTTCTTTCACCACAATTTGATCAACCAGAGCATTCAAAAAATCATCTCCTCTCAAAGCCAAAACGAGTTGATATAGATTGACCAGCACTATACTGTCGCGCATTGGGCTCTCATGATTTTCCACCATACCTGTAGCTATTGTAACGTGCGGAGTAAAGTTATCACTGAGTGGTATGTGTTCGCCCTTTTCTCCCATGTAATAGCTAACACCATCACTGTTAAGTATTCGAAGAATAGGACGCTTCTGTGTAATGTTTGCAATGATATTTCGGTTGCCATCAACAAAAATTACGGCATGCTCTACAAAGGGATTTTCCTCTAGTTCACGCTCCAGAGTCTTAAAGTCTATTGATGAAAGGATGCGGCCAGGAAGGTCATTACCACTTAGATAATTGAGGCGTTCGGTTACCTCCTGCTCCTTTAAAAATGAAATTCCGGAATCATAATCGATGTGTACGAATAACTGATTACACTTGAGTTGTGCCTTCTTTTGAATAGCTGATGTTAGTGTTACCAGAAATAATGCTGCACACGATATGACAGCAGTTATCGTTAACACCTTTCGTAAAATATGCCAGAAACGTTTCATATAAATGTGACCTGCCAAAGGTCATACACTTGCTCATTTGAAAGCCGCAGAGTTGTAGACAGAAATTGTGGAATGGTATATCAGTGAGTATTCCTGCATACAGAAATCCACGGATTGCCGGATTTGTTATCCAAAAACAAAGGGCGTCTTGCTTTTAAACAAGACGCCCTTTCCAACAATAAAAGATTTAATTTAGAAAACGTTTAGCAAGCTGCGCATTGCCATCCAGCTGGAGCCGTCAACAGTAAAGGCTATAATCGCCCATATAAGGAAAAGGAAAGGAAGGAATACCGTTAAGATAAATCCTTTCTTCTCATGCTTTAAGTGCATAAAGGTCCCCATAATAAAGTAAACCTTTATCACCGAGGCAATAGCCATAATCAGGTTAATAATCCATTTTCCGCTTCCATCTTTCCCTAAAAAATGATCATAAGCAATGGCTATACCTACTTCAGCAATTGTAACAACTGAAAGAATAACAATTGTCTTTAAAACTTCTTTTTTGCTGTCATTATACTCGCCTTCGGTCCAATGTAAATGTCCCTGAACTGGTTCATCAAAATTCATATCGTTTGTTTTATTTTTTGAACTAATATAGATTATTAAAGGAGATAGAAACAAAGGAATACATACACCCAAACTAAATCTACAAAGTGCCAGTAAAGTCCTATTTTTTCAACCATTTCGTAGTGTCCTACCTTATCAAATCTACCGTTTGCGGCAGATACAGCTAACCAGATATTTAATACAACACCACCTAATACGTGCAGTCCGTGGAATCCGGTGATTACGAAAAACAGTTGTCCGAAATTAGTCACTTTAGTATGAACTGTAGCGGTCGTGGTTGTCATACCTTCACTAATTAAATGAGTCCACTCTAAATACTGACAGCCTAAGAAGGCGATACCACAAATGATAGTGGGGATCAGAAATTTCACCACCCCATCTTTATTCATTCTGTAGCCCTCCTGAACCGCACGTACCATCGTCCATGAACTGACAATCAATAAAAAGGTCATAAAACTCACGAATACAAGAGGTAAATTCCATTTATCTAATCCATGGACAGGAATTGAAGCAAAAACTTCCGCTGGCTTAGGCCAATTAGTGGACTGAGCAAATCGCAAGGCAGCGTATGCAATCAGGAATGATGCGAAGGTAAAAGTATCTGAAATCAGAAAATACCACATCATAACCTTTCCATATCCTGCCTTAAAAGGCGAGCCTCCTCCATTCCATAGCTCTTGTGAATTCTCTTCTCCGTGATGAGTTGTAGCTGCTGCTGACATATTTAAATTCTATTTTGTGTAACTATTGATAATTGATATAAAAGAAAATATAAAGATAAACCCAAACCGCATCAACATAATGCCAGTAACTCACTAATAACTCCAAATTCAATTGCCTCTTCGGATTAATAATGTCGCGCAATTCATATATAGGATCTCTTCGAGATCTAATTGCACCTATTAAAAAGAACAACATGGCAATTAGTCCAACAATGATATGCACCCCGTGAGCTGAAGTTATCAGGTAGATAAAAGAGCCTGATAAGTTTTCGGTTAAAGTCATTCCACCTTCCTGTAAAACACTCCAGCCTTGGAGTTGTAAAACCAAAAACAAACAACCCAATAAAAATGAAAAGAACATCAACCATCTGAAGTAACTGAACTTCGCCTTTCTGTAGTAATAGAGTGACAAATGTATTGAAACACTCAATAACACAATTACTACAGTACTAAAAAAGAACACGCCTGGTAATTTGAAGTTTTCCCAACTTCTGTAATCACCCTTCTTAACCAACAATGCACTGGTTAGTGCCGCAAAAAACATGCTCATGGATGCCATCGCCAGCCACATAGCAAACTTTTGAGGATGAACTCCGGTGTATTCGGTTTTTTTATCCGCTAACATATTGTCTTTCAAAGAAACTACTCATTAATCAATTTAGCCGGCCTCACAAGTGAATCTATTTGCTATAATTTACCAAAAGCAATGGCCAATTGCATAACCGGCAAATAGAGAAACGATCCGAACATTAAAACTTTAGCACTTTTATCCTCACACTTCACATAATGATTCCATGACATCCATAAGAAGATAATACCGGCAGCTACAATCAATAAATTGGCTGTCATACTAACCATATTGAAAAAATATGGAACCATAGAAACAACTAGTAATACTATACAATAAACCACATTTTGTATTGCACTGGCGCGTGTTTTACCACTCGATGAAGGCAATAGCATAATACCGGCTTTTTGATAATCGTCAAATTGTAACCAGGCAATACTCCAAAAATGAGGAAACTGCCAAATAAATTGAATGCTAAACAACACTAAAGCAACAAAATCAATTGAGCCAGTAGCACATACATAACCAATCATTGGAGGTAATGCTCCGGGGATGGCACCTACAAAAACAGCCACAGGTGTTATACGCTTTAATGGAGTGTATACAAATGCATAACTTAAAAGTGATACCGCTGATAAAACACCGGCTACAGGATTGAAGAAATATGTCAGTATAATAATTCCGCTAACTCCCATTACTCCGGCTGATATAACCGCCTCAGGCATTGTCATTCGTTCGGTTGGTAGCGGTCTGTTTTTCGTACGGATCATTAATTTATCAATATCCCTTTCAATAATCTGATTAATTGCATTTGAGGCTCCTGTGACCAGCATACCTCCTAAAGAAAGGAATAGAATATGCGTGAGATTGTAATTAACGCCTACAGCAAAAACGTATCCGATTACAGCTGAGAATACGACCAAAAAGCTCAAGCGAAACTTAGCCAACATAGCATAGTCACTTATCTTAATCCGGATAAGTGAAACGCGACTAATATTAACGGCTTGTGTACGACTCATTGATCTCATTAATCTAAATTAGTCGTGAGAAACTTCACCTGGTTTTAATGCCTCTGTTTGCGGAATATAAGTTCTGCCATTCACACTGTAATCATATGACCATCTGTGTACAGTAGGAATTTCACCTGGCCAATTTCCATGTAACCTTTCAATAGGGGCCGTCCATTCTAATGTAGTAGTTCCCCACGGATTGCCATATTCATACCCATCTTCTGTTTTCTCAACTTCTACCTGACGTCCTTTAAAAATGCTGTAGAAGAAATTAACAACAAAAACAAGTTGCGCCAAAAACACAATAATTGCAGCCACGCTGATAAATGCGGCCAGACTATTAAAGTTATTGAATGTTTCAAAGTTTGCATAAGTATAATACCTGCGTGGAAGGCCGGTCATGAAATGCATGGGGAAGAATATTGCATAGGCGCCAATCATGGTAGAGTAGAAATGTATCTGACCTAAAGTCTCGTTCATATATCTTCCATATAAACGAGGAAACCAGTGATAAACTCCAGCAAACATTCCAAAGAATGCAGATACCCCCATCACAATATGGAAGTGAGCTACAACAAACATTGTATCGTGAAGTTGTATATCAATGGCCGAATTACCTAAAATTATACCTGTTAAACCTCCGGTAATAAACATTGATACGAAACCTATAGCAAACAAAGCCGGAGAAGAAAGCCGTACTTTACCTCTCCATATAGTACCTATCCAGTTGAAAACTTTAATTGCAGATGGAATGGCAATCAATAGTGTAAACAGTGTAAACACAGCTCCTAAATTCGGGTTTAATCCGGTAACAAACATATGGTGGGCCCATACTATAAATGACAATACCAGAATAGCGAGAATGGAAAAAACCATCGCCTTGTATCCAAAAATTGGCTTACGAGAGTGCACAGAAAGCACTTCTGAAACGATACCCATTGCTGGTAGAATAATGATATACACCTCAGGGTGACCCAAAAACCAAAACAAGTGTTGAAACAAAATTGGAGACCCGCCTTTATATGCTAATAGCTGTCCGTTAATAATAATATTGTTTAGATAGAAACTGGTATCTAATAATCTATCAAACTCTAAGAGAACGCATCCGGCCAATAGCGCAGGGAAAGAAAGCACACCAATAACTGCGGTGAACATTAATGCCCACATAGTCAAAGGCATTTTGAACATATGCATACCCTTGGTGCGCATGTTCAATACCGTTGCAATATAATTCAAACCACCTAGCAGAGAAGACACGATAAACAAACTCATTCCAAGAATCCATAAATCAAATCCTAATCCAGATCCCAAGTTAACTCCGGTATCTCTCAAACCGTTAAGTGGAGGGTATGCTGTCCAACCTCCTGATGCTGGTCCGGTTTGAATAAAAAATGAGAAAAACATTACCACTCCGGCCAAAAGAAAGAACCAATATGATAGCATATTCATGAAAGGTGATGCCATGTCCCGAGCTCCCACCTGGTAAGGAATAAGCAGGTTAGCAAACGTTCCGCTTAATCCTCCGGTTAATACAAAAAATACCAGAATGGTACCATGCATAGTAACCAAAGAATAGTAAAATTCCTGACTTATCTTTCCACCTTCAGCCCACTTACCCAAGAAAGCTTCGAGAAACGGGAACGTTTCATTAGGCCAGCCGAGTTGCAAACGGAACAGAACTGATAATAACCCTCCTACTATTCCCCAAAAAATACCGGTAATAAGGAATTGCTTGCTAATCATCTTGTGATCCTGACTAAAAATGTATTTAGTTAGGAATGTTTCTTCGTGATGATGCTCTTCATGCCCGTGAACATGATCATGATGCACGTGCGTATCTTCCATTGTGTGAGCAGTTTCCATTTGTTCTTAACTTATTTAGTTCTTATAAATTATTTAGTTATCAGCATAGCTTCAGGCTTTTTAGGCTCTTCAGCATTAGGTTCAGCAACTTTGGCTTCGGTTACTGCAGGTTGATACATAGGAGTTTGCTTGCTAAGCCATTCATCATACTCAGCCTGAGTTACAACCACCACATCTCTCTGCATACCATAGTGTGACTTACCACACAACTCTGCGCAGGCTAACTCATACTTAAAGGTTTTCCATCTAGGCTCTCCAGTTTCTGGATTAATACCCTGCCACCAAGGTTGAGTACTCAAATACTCCTGCATTTCTGTAGTTGTTTTAGTAGGTGTAAAATAAAATTCGGTTGGTATACCGGGTACACAATCCATTTTTACACGAAAGTGAGGAAGAAAAAAACTATGAAGAACATCTTGAGCTCCTAATTTCATTAGTACCGGCCTTCCCTTTACTAAATACAACTTATCTGACATGAAATCATCATGGCTATTTTTATCTTCCCAGTTAATACCCAATTCATTGGTTGGTGTAATGTGCTCCGTATCAATGATTCTATCTCCGAATTTACCGTCCTTACCGGAATACCTCAACATCCAGTTAAACTGCTTACCTGTCGCTTCTATTACCAACATATTTTTGTCTCTCCCTTCCACATTGAATATCTTCATCCATTGATACATCCCCATAGCAATCAGTACTGTCAATACTACTGATGGGATTACTGTCCAAACCACTTCCAGAGTATTGTTGTGAGGATAAAAATATGACTCGTGCCCTCTGCTTTCATTGTAACGATATGCAAAGTAGAAAAGGGCAGATTGAGTCAAAGCAAAAACAACCAATAAAATAACCATCGTTACATTAAACAAAAAGTCTGTTTTTACGCCATGTTCAGAGGCTGATATAGGCAACATTACCGGATACAACACTTTAAATGAATAAGCAGAACCGGCAAACATTAATATCATAAAGCCTAGTAAAAGGTACCCGTTAATTCTACTTTGACTCGTGTAATCAAACTTGCCTCCTTTCAAATCAACTGAAAGCTCATTCGCCCTTGCAATCAAGACAAGCACAACAAACAACAGAGCGATTATCGCAAAACTTAAAAATGCTATCATGGTTATATAATTTCTTTACGGTTTATCGAATAAATCAACTACGAATAAGTAACTGTTAACTTCTCACTTTCTTTTAAGTAAGGATCGTTTTCTGGAGTAATTGGACGTTCTGCTAGATTTCTGAAGAAAGCGAAAAGAAATGCCCCTAAAAATCCGATGAATATTAAAATCTCTCCGATACCAATACCAGCAAAATTTTTAACGGGAGCCTCATGCTCTCCCTCTTTATGTTCCTCGTGGGTTTTAGCTTCGCCATGATGTTCTGCGTTCACCTCTGTTGTAACTTCTTCTTTGTTCTCAACCGCTACAACAGCATCGGTAGATTCAACCGGTTTCTTTTCCAAATTTTCAGCCTGTGCGTAGAAAACTACTTTTTCTGAAAGTTTAGCTTCATGGTGATGTTCCGCTGCGGCAGCATTCCAGTTAGCTTCAACAAATGTATAGTTAAAGAAGTCAATGTAGTGACCAAATATAAGCAATGCAGCACCAAAGCCTACAATTTTGAAACTTCTTTTGTTACCTCTCTTAATCAAAAAGAGAAGTGGAAATAAGAAGTTTATGATAAGTGCCAAGAAAATAGTGAACTTAAAATAGCCAACATCAAAACGATTTATCCAAAAAGATGTCTCCTCTGGCATGTTGGCATACCACTGTAACATGAATTGAGAAAACCATAGGTAAGTCCAGAAAATTGAAAAACCGAATAACATTTTGCCTAAATCATGAACGTGATTTTCATTTACCTTTGGAAGATATCCTTTAGACTTCAGATAAATAACTAACAAGATGGTCATTCCCCATGCGGCACATCCATAACTTGCAAAGTTATACCATCCAAACAGCGTTGAATACCAACGTGGATCCAAACTCATTATATAATCCCAACTTGCAGAAGATTCTGTAACAGCAAAAATTACGATAAATGCAGCAGCCACTAATTTAGATTGTTTATAAACCTTAGGGTCTGTCTGATCCGTTCTGGCAAAAAATTTATTCATATACCATGAAGCACCAAACCACAAAGCTGCGTAGGCAATTAGCCTGCTAAACCAAAAGGCCGGAGCAAACCATACTACTTTAGTGGTTAAAGTTTCTGGAACAGGATTGGTATGGATAATCTCCTTGGCGTGGTCATATAGTGTATGAACTCCAAAATAGCCAGCTAAGACAATTAAAAACAATAAAACGCCACTTACACGAACCCATGCTGATAGCGATAGAAAAATTCTTTTCATGAGTGTCTGCCAACCACCATAGGCAAGCTGAGTAGCCGCAACCACAAACAATCCAAAAAGCCCTATTCCAGTAAAATAGTACGTATTGGCCAAAAGATTAGACCACAAACGGGCATGATGATTCTCCGGATATAGGAGAAAAGTAAATACAAGACCGATCAAGCCAACTCCCATCATTATAAATAGGTTCTTCTTTAACTTGTCGGTAAATTCAAAATTATCTGTCATCTCTGTTTAATTTTCTGTTTGATATACTTATTCTGTATCAGATTATCTACTATTTAGCTAAGGTAGAATCAGTCGAGGCTAATACATTACCAGCTTCAATTCCGGCTAGTTTCTTGATATACTGAATAACCTGCCATCTCTCGTTCACAGACAACTGAAAACCATAACCTCCCATCATATTCTTACCATAACTAACTACATAAAACATATTTCCGTCATTAACTTGCGGTACTCTGGTTTTGTAAGCGGGAGGTCTTGAAGTATAAGGACCATCGCTACCATCTGGTAATTCCACTAACTGGCCATTTCCTTCTCCTTTTTCACCATGACAAGGAGCACAGTTGATATTATAAAGCCTTTTGCCTTCCTCCAAATTTGCGTCAGTTGGCTCCAATGGATTTTTAATTTCAAAACCTGCTCTGTCAAATTCTTCCTGCCATTTAGATATATCATGAGTGTAATGATTTTTAACCATGTAACTCATCAAAAATTGTTGGTTTGTCTTGATTTTAGGATCACTTGGTATATATCCGTAAGGAATAGTTCCAGCAACCGGTTTTCGGGCTGACATATTAACTCCTTCAGGTGTGGTAATTTCACTAGTTGAATATGTTTCGTATGCGTTTGAATACGTCATATCAGGCATGTAAATTCTACCTGGCTTTTTCGAATCACTACCGCAAGCAGTGAGCATAAGAGCTAAAACTGCTACCGGAATTAGGTTTATGATTTGTTTTCTCATTGTTGAATTACAATTTCCTTTTTTACAATCCTTCAGTTTCTGTAAACTCTTTATCTTTAACCTCTACAGCACCTTCCTTTTTACACACTTCTTTGATACTAATTACATCCGACTCTGAGAGATTGGCGTAATCGAAAACAAGTGCAAAACGGTCATCACTAGTCCTCTTGTCATAGATTCTAGGAACACGTCCTGGCCATAACTTATTACGAACCAAGTAAGTTAACGTCATTCCCCATGCAGAAAAGAGTACCGTCAACTCAAAGGTAATTGGAATAAAAGATGGCAGAGCCCAATTAGGCTTTCCCCCAAAATTGATTGGATAGTTAGTTGTCATTACCCATGTCATAAAGGTTAAGGCCAAAGTTGTACCAGTAGCACCAAAAAAGAAACCTGCAGTATGTAAGCGACTCTCTTTATATCCTAGAGCGTCTTCAAGGCCGTGCACCGGAAATGGTGTGAGGCTATCATAAATTTGAATTCCCTTAGCACGAATATGCTCCACTGCATGAAGAAAAACTTCTTCATGATCCCAAAGGCCCACTATGAATTTGTTACTTGCCATTTATTTAAGTGTTTTTTCGTCAATTAGTTTTTAGAATCTTTATCCAAAGGTCCAATGGTTTTCATGCCTACATATCCACCATGAGTGGCACCTTCTTTTTTCGCCCTCTCAGCTTTAGCTGCTTCAGATGAAATTCTGAAAATTGATTTAACTTCTGCAATAGCTATTACTGGAAAGAAACGGGAGAAAAGAAGGAACAGGAATAAAAACAAAGAAATAGAACCAGTATAGATACCAATGTCAACCCAAGTAGGAGAAAAATATGCCCAACTGGATGGAAGATAGTCGTCAGCAATGGATGTTACAATGATCACAAAACGTTCAAACCACATACCGATATTCACAAATATTGAAAGTATAAAAGTAACCCATAAGTTTCTGCGTAGGGGCTTAAACCAGTAGAATTGAGGAGAAATTACGTTGCAACTCATCATCATAATGTAAGCCCAGAAATATTTACCCAAAATACGATTGTAGAATGCGAATTGCTCGTATATATAACCGGAATACCAAGCTATAAACAACTCTGTCAGGTAAGCAATACCAACAATTGAACCAGTCAAAACAATAATCTTATTCATTGACTCAATGTGGTTAATGGTAATATAGTCTTCCAGATTAAACAGCTTTCTAACTATCAACATCAGCGTTTCAACCATCGCAAAACCAGAGAAGATTGCACCCGCTACGAAATAAGGAGGGAAGATAGTAGTGTGCCATCCCGGAATAACTGAAGTAGCAAAGTCAAAAGATACTATGGTGTGTACCGAAAGTACCAATGGTGTAGAAAGACCAGCTAACACTAATGATAAAGATTCAAATCTCTGCCATTGTTTTGCGTTACCCTGCCATCCAAAAGAAAGAAGATTATAAATATACTTTCTGATTTTTCCTTTAGATCGATCACGGATGGTTCCAAAATCAGGCATCAATCCAGAATACCAAAACAGTAATGAAACAGAGAAATATGTTGAAATCGCAAATACGTCCCACAAAAGCGGTGAGTTGAAATTCACCCACAAAGGACCTCTTGTATTGGGTAGTGGGAAGATAAAACCTGCATCCCAAACTCTACCCATGTGGAAAATAGGAAACATACCGGCACAAATAACCGCAAAGATGGTCATTGCCTCTGCAGCGCGGTTAATACCGGTTCTGTAACGTTGACGGAAAAGCAAAAGGATCGCTGAAATTAAGGTTCCAGCATGGCCAATACCAATCCACCAAACGAAATTAGTGATATCCCAAGCCCAACCAACAGTCTTATTCAGTCCCCATGTTCCAATACCAAACCAAACAGTCCATCCAAGACAAAAAACAAAAAATAAAGCACCAGCTCCTGTGAGCAAAGTGGCAATCCACCACATTGCAGAATTTCTCTCGGTAGGTGCTACCAGATCATCGGTAATTTTTGTATAGTTTTTGTCCAACCCGTTTATCAGGGGCTCTCTGAATTCTGATTCGTATGCGTGCATTTTTTCGAATTATCTTTTTAGCAATCTTTAATTTCTGAAAAATACTAGGCTTTTTCGTGGTAATAATCGATTATCTCATACTTTTTCTCCTCTTCCTTGTTTCTAACTTGAGTCAGATACAATACGTTAGGCATAGTATGTATTTCTTCAATCACACCAAAAGTTCTTTCATCTTTATATAACTTGGCTACTTCACTGGTCTGGTCGTTTCTGTCTCCAAATACTATGGCACCGGAAGCACATGCTGTTTGACAAGCTACTTTTGCATCACCATCTTTCAATAATCTGTTCTCTTTCTTAGCATCTAACTTGGCGGACTGAAGTCTCTGAACACAGAACGAACATTTTTCCATTACTCCTCTTGAACGAACTGTTACATCCGGATTCAAAACCATTCTGGTAAGTGGCTCATGTAATCCTAATGTCTCAGAGGCCATGTTCATATCGTTACTGGTGCCATACTGTTTATCAAAAGCATCTGCCTGTTGGTAATCATACCAGTTGAATCTTCTTACTTTGTATGGACAGTTATTAGCACAGTAACGGGTACCAATACAACGGTTATATGCCATTTGATTTAATCCTTCACTACTGTGATTGGTTGCAGCAACCGGACAAACGTTCTCACAAGGAGCATTATCGCAATGCTGACAAAGCATAGGCTGGAATACTACATCCGGGTTATCTGCTTCTCCAGTATAATACCTGTCAATACGTAACCAGTGCATTTCACGTGAGCGGATCACCTGATCTTTACCCACCACCGGAACGTTATTTTCTACATTACAAGCAACTACACAAGCACCGCAACCATCACATGAATTCAAATCGATGACCATAGTCCAGTGATGTCCGGGATAGTCATGGTCACTGTAAAGTGTTACCATCTCCTCTAAGATATGCTCACGCTCTTCATTACCAGCATGAGGATTTTTCTTGTACTCATGAAGGGTAGTTTCTTTAACGGTCTTTCTGGTTTTAACGCCACCCAAATCTTTCAAGGTAATATTGAAGTGGGTCTGAGTAATAGCTAACTTTTCAACCTTAGCTGTTTTTTCAATAGTAGCTTTGGCAACATTAGTAAAGTTTCCATCCTTGCCTGTGAGCAATTTGAAGACATTCTTGCCAATTTTCAATTCACTATGTGCAACCGCCTCACGACCATAACCTAAAGCTACTCCAAACACTCCTTCAGGAGTACCCGGAACACCAACTACGGGAAGTTCTACTGATTGCCCGTTTACGGTTAGTTTGGCAATTGCATACTCTTTTGCTTTAAAATCAGGGTCAATGTTGTATCCGTTTTTGTTCATCCAACGCGGATTGGCAACGATGTAGTTATCCCAGGTAACTTTAGATACAGGATCAGGTAACTCCTGTAAATATGGGTTGTCTGACCAGTAACCGTCACCCACTGCAATTGATTCGTATAACTTAACCTGAACATCTCCCAAAGATGCTGCTGATTGAGAAACTGCTGCCAGAGCAACTGCAACATCTGATGCTACATAGGATGCTCCTCCGGTGGCGGGCAATTCAACCTCTCCGTCCGCCACTGCATTATCCCAGAATGCCCAGAACCCGTTATACTCTGTTTGCTTTCCGTATAAATTTGATTCCCAGTATTTTTTAATAAACTCATAATAAGAACCTTCTTTACCAGACCATTTCAATAAGGTATCCTGGAACTGACGGGTGTCAAACAACTTTGAAATTGTTGGCTGAATAGTGTTCAGTATACCTGCCTTAGGTTCTGCATCGTTCCAACTCTCTAACCAGTGACAGTCTGGTAATATATATGAAACTGCTAAGGACGTTTCGTCCAATCTGCTAGAGAATGATACGGTTACATCTGCTTTCTTTAATGCCTCTGCCAGACCTTTTACAGGAGAATTATAAACCGGATTGGTTTCGTAAAACAGAACAGCCTTAACCGAGCCATTATTCAGCCCTTCTATTAGAGAAGTTATAGCCTTATCTGACCCTTGCTTAGTGTTATAAGGACGATCCCAGGTAATGGTAGTTCCATAGTTACCAAGAGCATTATTGATGGCGTTGGTAACTAACTGAGCATTGGTGTCATTAGAGCCGCAAACTACTAAAGATGCACCTTTAGCATCCAACAAGTCCTTTCCAGCCTTGTTTATTTTTTCATTTTTGGATGCCCCGGTTCCTGTAACTATATTGTATAAGTCAACCAGTGAGGTTAACTCTTCGGAAGCTTTAACTGAAATTCTTGTATCGGCTTTATAACCTGTAATTGTAGGAACCGATTCAATCTGAATGTGTCGACTCATTTCAGCCTTCTCTTTGCTAACTTTTCTGTTTTCAGAATAGTCGGCAGAAAATTCAGTGGGAGAAACCCAAGTTCCCAAAAAGTCAGCGCCTACGCCTACAATAACTTTTGCCTTTGCAAAATTGTAAGAAGGGATCAACCTCTTTCCAAAATTCTTTTCATTCGCATCAAGCATTCCTGAGTATGAAATACCGTCATAAACCAGATGCTCAAATTTACCAGCCCCCAGTGAACTACCAAAATCTGCAATAACAGCTTTGGTAGATGGAGAGATTACTGTAGATGAAAACAATACCACCTTCCCAGCAGCAGATGCGGCCTTTAGCTTATCTCCTATTTCCTTATCGGCTGTTTCCCAAGTGATATTTTCAGTTCCCCGTTTCGGGTTTCTGAATCTTGCTCCGTCATATAAGCTAAGAACAGATGCCTGTGTTCTTGCACTGGTTCCGCCCTTTGTAACACGTGCATTTTTCTTGTCTCTACCCTCAATTTTAATTGGGCGTCCTTCTCTCGTTTTTACCAATACCGCAGTATAATCTCCACCTTGGTAAAAAGTAGATGCATAGTAATTGGCCACACCGGGAACAATCTCTTCTGGTCTCCATACGTAAGGTATAGACTTGCGCACAGGCATTTCGCAACTGGCAGCTATTGTGGCTGCTGTTACGCTAAAGCCCAACATTTTCAAAAAGTCTCTCCTATTGGATTTACCGGTACTTATTGTTTCGGTTATAGAATTCAAAACAGGAAGATCTTCGGCAAACTCCTTTTCAGCAATTGCGCGATAACCTTCTAATTGTTCCTTCTCTTCTATTCCTTTCCAGTATATTTTCTCAGCCATGTTTCTTGCTTGTATTGAGATATTATTTTTGAATCCTGATTCTATATTCTAGTAGTGACATTTTTGACACTCTGTTCCACCAATGGTTTCAACAGTTACCTTGCTTATCTTCTTATCTTTCAGTTTTTCATGAATTTGCTGGTAAGCTCCATAATAGTTGTTTGAAGCAAACTGTACTTCTGTATTTCTGTGACAGTTAATGCACCATCCCATAGAAAGTGGAGAATATTGGTAAACCTCCTCCATAGTTTCAATAGGACCATGACATGTTTGACATTGAACCTTACCTGCATTTACGTGTTGTGCGTGGTTGAAATATACATGGTCAGGAAGATTATGAATACGAACCCATTCAACCGGCTTAGAAGGTTTAGTGTAATCTTTAGCTGCCGGATCCCATCCTGCTGCTTCGTAAATTTTAGCAATTTCTTCAGTTCCATATTTAGGACCCTTGCTAACATTCTTGTGGCAGTTCATGCAGGTGTTAATGGAAGGAATGTTAGCATGCTTGCCTTTATTTGCGGTGCTATGACAATACTGACAGTCAATTTTATGTTTCCCAGCATGTAATGCATGAGAGTACTTTATAGGCTGAGTTGGCTGATAACCTTGCATTCTGCCTAAATGAACAGTGGCATCCACTGTTTTATATCCGCCATAAACAATTCCTATAAGCACCAATGCTACTACAAAGTTAGGTTTCTTCCAGAACGGAACTTTAGCTACCTGTTCTACTCCTTTCTTTTCAGACACAATAGCATCTAACCGATTCGTTACACCAATCAAAATAGCTACCAATAACAGCAATACAAAAGCGAAAAGATAGAGTGCGAAACCCGGACTATCAGCCCCTCCTGCTTTTGCTTCATTACCACCTCCTGGAGGAGGAGTAGGCGTTTGATTGAACTTGGTTGAATTTTCAGCGTAGAATAAAATTTTATCTATGTCTTCATCTTTCAATGTATTGAAAACATTCATGGCAGCCGGACGGCTATTCGCCATATCTACTGCGTATTTATAATTAGCTTTTACTGCATCATTATAGTTCTTAATCCAAATGCGTAACCACTGGGCACCTGTTTTTCCCTGATAATCACCGGCACCCTCCCAACGAGCAGTTACTCCTGCAAGTGCAGGCCCTGTACCATCAGCCGTTGGATTATGACAGGCAGCACAATTGCTTTTGAATAATGATTTTCCTTCTGTCCATTTGGCTTTATCATCCTGAGCACCGGCAAAAAGATAACCGAGCGTTAACAGGATTGTTAAGAAAGCAATGAGGCTAAAATTTTTCGAGGCTGGCTTGGTATTTCTTGACTTCATTGAGAAGAGAATTGTCATAGAATTGTAAAATTGCGGGGCAAATATGTGCACCCAAGGTTAAATAACCAAAAAAAGCTGAATAAAATTTCGACTACTAATTTGAATTTGGATTAAGTTTAAATAGGGACCTAAATCAAGTATTGTCAATGGTTTCAGGCACCTTAAATGAATTACATTATAATATAATTGTTGAAATGTGAATAAGAAAAATCAAGCATGAAGTTCAAAAAAATGTTTTAACGGATTGTTTGTGCTTTTTCGGAAGTCAGAAACCATGTAAAAATAATCGTGGACCACTCTCCGTGTTAAAACCAAACAAGTTTCCGGGCAATTATATCCTTCTCCGAGCATATTCTTAACAAATAGGTTCCTTTGGGTAAATGAGCCTGTATTTGAGTTTGAGTAGCCTCTATGAGTCCCGAACTTACCCTTCTTGATTCCATATCTAGAATACTATAATCTGAACCGATCAAAATTTCGGGAACTTCAATGAAAAGTTGATTATTCTCAACCGGATTTGGATATACCCGGACACTAAGTGCTAAGTTCGATTCATTAATGCCTGTATGGTTTATTAAAACCGGATTGGATAAAGCTTTACATCCGTTTGTATCACTTACTTCTACACTGTACTTACCATTTTGCAGCGCTACATAAACACTCTGAGTAGCATTCGGAATAAGCGAGCCATTGTAAAACCACTGGTAGGTAATGGAGTTAAATGCTTTCAAGGTATCTCCGTTAACACTGATAGATACCGGAGGTAAAGGACGAACGGTAATAGCAATTGCGTTGGATGCCACCGTGCAGTTGCCAACTTCCGTTACTGTTACATAGTAATTACCCGCCAGTTTGGTGTATATGCAATTGGTTGTCTCTCCGGTATTCCACAGATAAGATTGATAGTTTAGCGGAGCACATACCTGTGCGCTATCACCTGAACACATAATTGTTTTGTCTGAATTGATTACCGGAGGCTGAGTACCACTAGAACCAATGACTACACTGGCTGTAGCACTGCATCCGCTATTAGTGGAAACAGTTACCGAATAGGTGCCTGCAGCCAATTGGGTGATTGTATCGTTGTTCCCTCCATTGCTCCATAAAAAAGTATCGGCACTTCCTGAATTAACGAGTACGACCGCACTTCCATTACTGTTTCCGCATGATGTATTGATTCCATTGACTGTTATGGAAAGCCCGGAAATGCCCGATATGATAATAGAATCGATACCAGCACAACCATTTGCGGGGTCGGTAACTGTAACATAGTATGTGCCAGCAGTTGATACAATATTCTGGCTGCCGGTTACGCCATTGCCCCAATCAAAACCAACTCCACTTGTAGTAGAAGAAGCTACCAATGTGTCGGTATTAGAAGAACACGAACCTGCAACGGAAGTAATAGTTACATCCGGAACTGTAGTGTTCTGGCTGACACTGACTGATGCCGAAGCTGTACAGGAAGCAGTTCCATCAGAAACGGTAACCGAATAAACTCCGGCAGTGGTAACGGTATCCAGATTTGAGTTAGATGCTCCGGAACTCCAGGTATAAGTTAAACCCGAAGAAGATGAATTAGCCTGCAAAACAACCTCTGCGTTTGCACAAGTTAACTGCTGAGGAGTTGAAATATTGAAAGCAGGAGAAGTGTACGGCTGACAATTATGATTTAAAGAAGATATCCATGCTGCGTTGGCGGCATTGTTAGGAGCACCGGGGGTTTCATTTGTAGCGGCTGAACTATCAATAAAATTAGCCGCATTAAACGGATCATTGTCGACTGTGTTTGCCATATATATAACCAGCCCCCCCTGGTTGGCCGGGTAATAAACATTCAGTTGATTATTTACACCTCCCCAACCTATAGAATGATAAGCTGCAGCATAATTAGTTGGAGAGACTGTATGAAATGCATCGGCAGAATTAGCCATACCCAAACATACCCAGTTGCCGGTTGACGAGTAAACGGTTCCACCAACATTATAGGTTGTCATGGTACCGGCACTTACAGGCAAGGTCACATTTTTATCCAGTACCGATGAACTAACCGGAACCACAAAAACACAATCGGCATTAGCATCGGTTGTATCTACTGTAAGAGCATCGGTTGCAGCACTGGTTTCCAAATCGTTATAAATCAGAATTAAAGTTCCGATTTTTACATTTGCCCATTGCGATACATTGGCAAAACGTACATGACCTCCGGCAATACCTGCACCAGAACCCGTTCCATGCCAACTGTTGTTATCATCTATTATCCAACCTCGTAAATCAACCGTGTTGGCCGCCCCGCAAACAGGACTTCCTGTTACTAACAACTCTACGTATTCTTTGGTATTGTTAGGTCCCTGAGACAATTCATTGATGACAAGCTGTGCCTTTGAAAAGACAGTGACCAGTACGAACACGATAAAAACAATTGACTTCTTCATACTTTGTACTTTTACGGGTGCGAATAGAGCAAATTATTTCTATCTGAATGTTAATTAGAAATCAATTTTATAAACCCGAATACAGAATATGATAAGACTAAATACTTGGCGATAAATAAAGAGGAATCAGAATTTACGGATGGTAAAATGAAACATGGTACCTTTTCCTTCTTCGCTCTCAAACCAGATTTCACCATGATAGTATTCGACTATCTTTTTACAAATGGCCAATCCGATTCCCGTTCCATCGTATTCATTTTCATTATGCAAACGCTTAAACATCTGAAAAATAGTGGCAGAATATTCTTTGCTGATTCCAATTCCGTTATCGCTCACTGTAAAGGTGTAGTAGTTAAGTGAGTTGGTCCAGTTGATATTTATTTCAGGAATAGCACTCTTGTTAAACTTCAACCCATTGTTAATGAGGTTTTGAAACACGTGATACATAAGTGAGGAGTGCACGTTATTGACCACCGGTAGTTCTTTGTTGATATTGATTTTTCCGTTATTGGCAACTAACCGGTCATGCGATTCAAAACGGATGGTACTAACTACATCGTTTAAATTTACCGGTATAGGTTTAGGGAGGTTTGTTCCCAGGCGGCTGTATGCCAGAATATCATCAATCAGACGCTCCAGACGCTTGGCTCCTGTTTGAGAATACTGCACGAACTCACGGGCTTCGGGATTGAGGGTAGTGCCGTATTTATTCACCAATAAGTTCATGAAGCTTGAGATATTACGCACGGGGGCTTTCAAATCGTGCGATATGATATAGGCAAATTGTTCCAAATCTGAATTAGATCGCTTTAACTCTGAGGTTTGCATCATCATCTGGGCATTTGAGGTTTCGAGTTCGCGCTCTGCCTTACGATTATAAAACACAAACTGATATACCGAGGTAATGATGAGAATGAACTGCAGCACAATACTTACACTGGCTAACACTACCAATTCGGCATGGCTGAGATTGTAAGCTTTAAAGTACGGTTCAACTGTATCGAACAGATAAAGATAAACGAGCGGTATCAGAATGCCGATGGCAACCATTACAAACTGACGAATATCGTATATGAGAAAAGGGAATATAACCGCAATAAAAAAGTAGTTCAAGCCCAGTGATTCTTTTCCGGCAATCAAAGTTTGTATAAACACCAGCGCATTGGTACCGAAAATAAAAGCAACCCGAGAGAAATTGGTTTTGCCGAAACCATTTAAAAAAAGCACCGCAAGGCTCATGAGAGTGAAAGACCCCGTTGCATAAAACCACTGCCATTTTTCGAGAAAGAGTGCGAAACTTAAATAGACCAGTGAGCCGATAAAATAATTGATAGAGATAAAATTAGTAACCCGGATGTAGCGTTTATCTTTAGGATTTTGTACTGAATCTGCCCCTAAGTTCAACAATGATTTATATACAGACAGAAACAGGTTCAACTCGTTGGCCTCTACCTGTTGCTCAAACCGGGAATTACTGTCGGATACGTAAAGACTGGCCGTATTCGGGTTTTCTTGACTCATGCTCGGTTATAAAATTATCAGGTTTTACCTAATATCTGAATAATAGTTGCATAAAACTACAATTAGTTTTGGGTACGGATGTATTTTAGACGGTTTTCGCATTCTCTCTTAATACAGCTAAAATCAGACAGGCTAAAAAATGGCTGAGTGTTTCCATTCTATTGAATAGATTTACGGCTATACAATATCCATTCGGATTGCTCGTCATTGATACCATTAGAAGAGCAATCAAGATGGTCAACTTACAGTTTACAATGTCAGAAATTCAGAATGAGTCCATTCGTGAAACCGTTGAAAAGGAGCGCAGACGCCTGTTGGAGTTCATTCGCAAGAGAGTGCCTACCCAGGAAGATGCCGAAGATGTTTTGCAGGATGTTTTTTACGAACTGGTAAACACTTATAGGCTGATGAGGCCGGTTGAGCAGATGGCGTCCTGGCTGTTTACGGTTGCGCGTAATAAGATTACAGACCGTTACCGAAAGAAGAAGCCTGATTCGCTGGAAGATCATTTTGCCATACGCGCAGGTGATGATGGGGACCGACTGGATATATCTGACTTTTTGCCGGGCAACAGCAATTCTCCGGAAACTGAAATGATGCGCACTGCTATTACCGAGGGCTTAATGGCTGCGCTGGATGAATTACCGAAAGAACAGCGGGAGGTTTTTATCATGCATGAAATTGAAGATAAAAGCTTTCAAGAGATATCGGCTATAACGGGTGCAAACATGAACACCCTGCTGAGCCGGAAACGGTATGCTATTCTTTTCTTACGAGAGCGATTGAAGACTCTTTACAACGATTTGTTTTAAAAATTAAGCAACACTAAATTCAGTGATTATGAAATGGGTATTACGAGGATTAGGAATTGCCGCTTTGCTGGTTCTGGCTTTTTTACTGTTTGGCTATGCCACTATGTATTTGTGGAACTGGATTATGCCTTATCTGTTTCATCTGCCAACGGTTGATTTTTATATGGCTATAGGTATGGTGGTGTTATCTAAGATATTGCTGGGAGGCATCCGGATAAAAGGAGCGGGTGGCCCGTGGGGACACCGCAAATACTGGAAAGCCAAATGGGAAAGCATGAGCCCTGAAGAGCGGGAGCATTTTAAACAAGAGTTTGCGCAGCGATGCAAAAGCAAATGGGGCAAACCTAAAGCGGAGTAAGTTTTTTATACCGGTATGGTAAAGCGGAAATTGCTGCCTCCGTTTTTGCCCGACTCAATCCATATTTTACCGTTCATGTGTTCTACAATTTTTTTGCAGATGGTAAGCCCTATGCCGGTGCCGGAGTATTGCTCGCGGGTGTGTAAGCGCTGAAATATTTCAAAAACCTTTTCGCGGTATTTTTCGGGAATGCCCATTCCGTTATCGAGAAAACTGAAGTAGTAATTGTTATCACTTTTCATACACGATATTTCGAGCGTGGGTTTGGGGGAGGTATTGTATTTGATGGCATTGGTGAGGAGGTTTTGAAAAAGCTGATACAGATATACCTTGTTTCCTTTTACTTTGGGCAGTACCACCGTAGACAGGCGAAAATTGGCCTGTTCCATTTCGGGGCGCAGAAATTCAGCTACTTCGGCCAGCACTTTGTTGAGGTCTACTGTTTCACGTTTTACATCGGGGTTGATTTTAGAGAGGGAGAGTAAACTGTTGATGAGGTTGTACATGCGGTTGGCTCCTTCTTTGGCGTAATACAAATACTGCAGCTCATCTTCATTGAGTTTGTGGGCTGCGTTTTTTTCGAGCATTTGCATGTAGAGGGTTACCATTCGAAGCGGCTCTTTCAGGTCATGAGAAGCTACATGGGCGAACTGCTTCAGCTCGTTGTTAGAAATTTCTACTTTGCGAACGTACTCTTCTATTTCTTCGTTTTTGCGTTTTAAATATTCGGCCTCTTTGCGTTTTTCTTCGAGCTCGAAATTCATGCGGGCATCGTTGATAGCTGCCGTTTTGGTAAACTTGATGATGTTTTCTTTCTCGCGCTGATGTTTTTTGTACATGGCCAAAGCTGCGGGTATATCGCCCATTTCTTCGAGGGTGAGTGCCCATTCTTCGTATAGTACTGAAAAGTTGAGTTTTGATTCGGATTCGTTGATGATGCGCTCTATTTCGCGGAGTAAGCCGATGGCCTGTTGGTATTGTTTATTCAGCCGGTAGGCGGTGGCGAGAAAATAGTACCCGTTGGTTACAAAAATCATGTTGCCTGATTCTTTGAGCAGGTCAATGCCCTGCTGAATAAGGGGGATGCCCTGCTCTAGCTGTAAGCGCAGCGCCTGTTGGTAGCCGATATTGACCAGGCAATTGCCGTAGCCCCGTTTATCGTCAATTTCTTTAAATATTTCGGCTGCCATTTGGTAGTATTCAATGGCTTTATCGGTACCGGTAATGCCGGGGTAATAGTTGGCGTATGAGATATAGGTGCGGGCTATGCCCTGGCGGTTTTCGATTTCGGTGAAGAGCTGGAAAGCTTTGTCGATGTAGCGCAGTTTGGCTTCGTCCATCTCTGATTCTTTGTGAAGGGTAACTACATTGAAATAGAGGCCGGCCAGAATTTCTTTGTCTTCGGTAGTTTTAGGTTGTTTGAGTTCGAGTATGCGGATGCCTTCGTTGTAAGTTTCGTTGGCGCGGGTCAGTTCGCCTAAAAAGTTGTAGTTGACGCCCATCATGCGGAGGGCGTTGGCCTCGGTGGTTATATCGGCCAGGTGGCGGGCCAGCTCCAGACAGCGGAGTGCGTACTGATTGCTAAGTTCAAAGCGGCTGGTGAAGTGGTTATGGTGTACACACAGCTGGAGGTTGAGGTACATTTGCAGGGGTTCGTTTTTCTGCTCTGATGCCTGCTTTAAATATGCTTCGGCTGCAGCCAGAAACCCGGTTCGGTTCTTTTCTTTTTTGAGCCCTGTAAGCTCTTGAACCACTTGCTGATAAAACAGGGTAGCGGCAGAGGTTGGGGGCAGGTTGGAGGAGGCGGGTGTTTCAGGCATTGGGCTAAGATAAGAGAAAAACCAGACCTATTGGCATACGGGGCGATAAAGTTTGTGTGTGATATAGACCCGAAGGGGGCGTGCGAAAACCAGCCCTTTGGCGGGTATTTTAAGAGCTGGATTGACATACCCCAGCATAAAGATGACACCAACCAGAGCCTATATGACACCGGCCAAAGCCGATTTGACACGGGCCAGAGTGAATATGACACGAACCAATATGGATGTGACAAGAGCCAGCGTTTTAGTGACCCGGTTTTGAGATGTGTTGGCAGAAACCAGCGGATTGATGACCCGGAGGATGGTGACTTGAGGTTTGCGCCTTCCTAAAATTACCTGCCAGTTTTTGAGGTGGTTACTAAAAGTAATTGACAGGATTAGAAGTTAATCCTGATTGAATGTTACACCAGTTTTTGTTATTCCTAAAAAGCCGGACAGGTTTGGTGGTTATTGCTGATTGGGCTGAGAGCGCCAACCGAGGGTGCGACCGGTATAGAGGGGGTAAAAAATGACAGAGTTATGACAGAGAGTTTGACAATATTAAAAAAGCAATTCGCGTTTAAGGTTTGTATCTATTTTTTAAAAACCTAAAAAACATTAATCATTATGGAAACAACGATTAGTCATGAGTATCCATGCGCTCAGAAAGACGCTTACAGCGTGCTTGACACTGCCTGGGACAATTATTTACAACATCTGGCGGCTTTCAGCGCTTATAAGCCGGGGAAGTATACGGCTGCTCTGGCCGCGCAGGCGAAGTTACGGATTAAGATGGCCCGGGAGCTGCCGGATAACCAGGCGCGGAGCGGTTTGGCGGAGGAGTTGCGGATAGGTGTTGAATTGAAAGGGGCTGTTTTGTTAAATGATTTTCAATTGCTGAAGGGTTATATTGATGAGGCTTACCAGGGGGATGATGTGGCTTACCGAAAGCCGAATTATGAGGAGGCCGGGCAGTTGTATTACCGGGATGCATCGCGAGGGGATTGGGAGAGTGTGATGAGTTTGGGGGATAGTATGCGGGGGTATATTACACTTAAGCTGAGTGTGCTGATGACCAACGGGCAGATGCCTGCAAGTTTTGAGACGACCGTGAGCGGGCATTTTACGGATTTTGAACAGGCCTATAGTGCTTATAAGCAGGCGGAGCAAACGCAGGTGGCTACTGCGGAGAAGGTGGCTGCTACGAATGCCTGTTACCGGGAGGGTATAGATATGATGAAGGACGGACAGCGGTTGTTTGTGCATGATGTGGATATTAAGGCTTTGTTTGTTTTTAATACGATACTGGATATGATTAACCCGCGGGTGGCGGGGGTTAAGGGGCGGATACAGGCAGCGGTTACGAACGTGAATGTGGTGGGTGCAAAGGGGACATTCAGCCCGGAGGGCGAGCCTGCTGTATTGGCTGAAACGGATGAGAACGGGGAGTATGCATTGCTGCGGTTGCGGGCGGGAACGTATCATGTGAAATGGGAGATGGAGGGTTTTGTGCCTGTTGAGGAGGATGTGGAGATTGAGTTGCAGACGGTGAAGACGAAGAATTATAAGATGAGTGCGATTTAGTGTGGTGTTTTGCCCCGCCCGGGAAGGGCCCGTTGCCGTAGCGGTGACGGGCTTTTGCTTTTTTGCCGGTGCAGGCAGCGGAGGAGAAGAGCGGGGTTGCAAAGGGGGGGCTGAATGAGGGGGCCAATGCCGCCTCGGCATTCATGAACTCATAATAAAAGCAATTAGCGTTATGAATAAATGAACAGTAACAAATGCCCCGCTTTATTAACTTGCAGTTATGATTTACAAAACACACTTACGTGCCATAGCTTTTGGTGCCGTGTTACTATGGGGTGCGCAAAGTGCGCAGGGGCAGGATAGCAAGCTACAAATAACACCCTGCATGATTCCGAACGAAGCGGTGGTGCATACTTTAGAGTTGACAATAAGTTCAAATAGTTACAACTGTTTGAAGTTGCAAAATGTGGTTCGCAAAATGCCCTTTCCGTTTTGGTCTATTACTCCAAAGCCACAAAGTACCCTGCTTTGGCGGCCCGAATTTGATTCGATAATTGCCGCAGATAGCAATTGCAGCACGGCACGCATACTTTGTTTTGCTAAACAATTGCACCTTGCGCTAAAAATATTTGAAGAAAGTTGCCCAACAAGCAAAGAGGTGTGTTCCGATTTTGAAGCCAAGAGGGCAGAAACGCCTTGGCTGAATAAGTTGCTAACCCCATGAAACTACATTGTGTCAACTATTTGGGTTTATACATCTGCCGCATTGTAAAGAACGGTAAACAAGTAGCTAACCTGAAACTAAGTGTATTGAAATGAAGAAGCGAGTTGTTACCATCTTAACGCTGTTCTTAATATTTACAACGGGCTATGCCCAGAAATATGACAATGTGTGGCTGTGGGGTTACTTTCCTCAATATCAGGATACGTATTGGTGGACAGGAAATGGAAGAATTGACTTTGAAGCAGACACATTTTCACTATCCGCTAAAAGTTACAATGACGTATTTAGATATAGCAGCAATTTTTTTTCGGATAAAGATGGGCACTTGGAAATCTATACCAATGGTATGTGGCTGCGCGATACTACCGGCAACAAAATAATGAATGGTGATAGTTTGAATTACGGAGCTATTTGGGAATCTTGGGAGCAAGCGGCTATAGATGGAACTGGTGCTTACTCATATCCTGAAGGTGTTTTTTTTCTACCAATGCCCGAAAATGACAGTATTATATATGCCATCCAACATATAGCCAATAATACGGCCAATCAGTTGAATGATACCATGGCTTACAGCATAATAGCGCGAAATAGCAATGGTTACAATTGCACCATCAAAAATCAAATGCTGCCCAATGCTGGGCCGCCTACGTTCAGAAATGTGGCAGCATGCAAACATGGCAATGGAAGGGATTGGTGGGTGTTTTATAATGAGTATTTTACAAATTGCATCCAGAAGTATATGCTTACCCAAGATGGCCTTGTCTATATTGGAATACAATGCATAGGAGATACTGTTAAGGCTAGTGCAAATTCTCTATTCTCTCCAGACGGTTCGTTATTTATACGTAGCGATTTTGCAGCCACATATACTAATGTGTTTAATTTTGACAGATGTAGTGGACAAATCGATCAACTTAGAAGAATAACCCCAACTACAATTATTGACACTGTTGCACATAACGTAATAGATTATCAATGGGGAAGCGCAATTTCCAGTAGTAACAGATATTACTATACTGTAATGGGTAACTATGTATTTCAATATGACTTATCGGCTATAAATATTGACTCTACACGGGATACAGTTGCTACAGTTTACGGATTGGGCCTTACCGATACTATAAATGGAGGAGAAGTTTATTACGGATTTCAAATGATTCAGGAAGGGGGGGATGGGAAGTTATACATAAGCCCCTTTTACGGCTCGTGGCATTTGAGTTATATTAATGAACCCAACAAGCGCGGAGATAGCTGTGATTTTAGAATGATGGGGCTTGCCCTGCCCAAGTGGTGGGACAGAGGCATGCCCTACTACCCCAACTACCGCCTAGGCCGCCTAATAGGCAGCGCTTGCGATACGGTATATAGCGATGTAAAACCGATATATAAAGAAAGCCCTTGGCTAAAGGTGTACCCTAACCCCGCTACTGATAATGTAAGGTTGGAGTATAACTGGGTGGAGTGGGAGAAATACACAGATGTTAGATGTAAGATTTTAGACCTTAGAGGAACAGCCGTAATGCAAATGCAGATACCGAGGTATAGCAGTTGGCAAACGGTGAATGTGAAGGGTTTGGCTGCGGGGGGTTATATAGTAACTTTACAAGGCAATGGAAAAACACTGGCAGTGGCCAAACTTAGCAAGGTGGAGTGATGGGGGATGTTAAGGTGGGAAGGGATTTAGGTGTTAAGCTTGAAATGCAACAGCTCCCCAACCCTCTTTACAGGAGGGCTTAACAGCTATGCCTGACCGGGTGTTTGCTTCGCATGACCAGTTGGAAGGGGTTCAACGGGTTGTGGTTTAACGAGGAGAGCCGTTGAGTTAAAACGTGCGGCTTATACCCACCACCCAGCGGAAGGCCAGGTGGTTTTGGTTGACATAGGGCGCATGACTGATGAAGAAGGGCACATCGAACCGGAAAGTGAGCGGTTTGATGCCTTGCAGGGGTCCCCATTTTTTGACCGTGAGCGCCACGCCCGCACCGGCATCGGCCCGAAGGGCAGACAGTTGTTCTTCGTTTTTACTGTTGCGGTAACCAATGGCTCCGGCATCGGCAAAGAGGTAAGTGTTGAGGGTGAAAATATCTTTCAGTTTTTGGTTTTTAACGGGCACCAGGCGGTTGAAGTCTATTTCGGCATTTAGGGCAAAGCCTGAGGCGCCTTTGTAGGCGGGCATTACCTGTGCGTATTTATCTTTTTCGGCCAGCAGGTAGCCGGCATAACCGCGCATGTTGAGCCCGCCCGCGAAGTGCAGGTGATTGATGTCAACATCGTACTGGTTGACCATGGTTTGGGGCACAAAACCGGTGGCGCGGTAGTATTTGCTGTCCATCATGTCTTCGGGGTTGCCACCGGCAAAAAACAGCGCGCTCTCGCTGGGTAAATTGTTGCCGGTACCGTAGCGGCCGTAAAGGCGGGTGCGGAAGTCTAGTTTCCAGACCGTTGCTTTGAGTACGTGGGTGAGCTCGAGGTAATGATAATTGAACGAGGAGGAGAGCATAGCGGAGCGCAGATGCGCGGTAAGAAAGCCGTTGAACTTAGGCTGCGAATAGGTATAGGTAGCCGAGAGGTTAAGGGATATGTTGAATTGGCGGCCGTTGGTCCAGATGGTTGACCACTCATCGGGATAGAGGAGGTAGCTTCTCCACTCCTCTTTGTTGCGGGTAAAGGCTTTTACCTGTATATCGGCCGAAAAGTTTTTGGGAAACTGTTTCGATAAACCAATCTTGTACATTTCGTAACCATCGAGCCATTGCGAATGAAAATAAAAGGTGCCGCGTTTAATCACTTTATCAATGGCATTCTGATAACTGAACCGATAAGAGAAATAGCCTGCCTTTTGAAGGATGTCTTTAGCCAGATAATAGCGGTGGCCTCCCTGAGCTACGTGGGTATTGAGCCAGGCGGTGAAGGAAAACACGTGTTTTACATTCATGTAATTACCCGTGAGGTGAATGCCCAGTTTAAGTCCGTCATAGGCGTTCCACCACACATCGGGACGCATGTACAGGCGATATTTTTTAGAGCTGTTGGGGGGATAGATATGAGAATCGAAACGCAGCTCTACATTGTCGCGCTTGCGGTTATCGAGCATGTTGATATCGGCCAGCCGTTCGGTAGGGTCAATGATGATGTTTTTAATGCCGGAAGGAACGGTGACGGTTGCCTCATAGGTTGGCTGCAGTTTATCCCAGCCATACCATTTAGGAAGCACTCCTAAATTGCCGGGAGGGGACTTAATAACCTGCTTTTGAAACCAGGTGTTTGGAATGTAGTAATCATATACCGAGTCGTTATTGGCTATTACGCGTAAGTCAATGGGCATTTGCATGCGCCCTTTGCGTTTTAAGCTAACAACATACTGGTTGCGAAGGAGTCCTTTTTTGATTCGGCCAACTTTGTAGTCGATGTTTTTGGTGGTTTCCATCCACTGGTCGAAGAACCAGTTCAGGTCGGCATGCGTGAAGTGCGAAATACTGTTGCGGAAATCTTCGGGGTACGGATGGGTAAATTTCCACTGCGCCACATAATTTTTCATAGCGGCACTGAACAGTGAATCGCCCAACACGTATTGCAGGTTATACAACATCGTGCTCGTTTTCATGTAAACATGGCGGTAGCCCCCGCCCTGGCCCAATGCTCCGTTAAAGGCATCGCTGTGTGTGTTGATGGCTTCATCATCGTAGCGAACAGCATCGGTGAGGTAACCGTAATAGCATTTGTTTTCGCGTACGGGCGTAGGCTCGGCAAATCTGCGCACATACCAGTTTTTGATGCGCTCATGCACGAAGGTGTCGCCATTGATAGCCTCCATGCCCCAAGCTGTAAGAAACTGAGTGAAGCCTTCATCCATCATAGGGCGATAAGTTTCGTTATTGCCTACCATGCCATAAAACCAGTTGTGGCCTATTTCATGTACCAGCAGGCCGTAGTAGTCGGGGTCGCGGCCTCCATCCATGGTTATCATGGGGTATTCCATACCATCGGCTGCATCGGCAGCAACTATCTTGGGATATTCAAACACTCCGAAATCGCGACTGAAAGTGGTAATGATTTCAGCGAGATAGTTTGAAGTAGTTTGCCAGCCGCTGGAGTGAGGTTCCTGAACGATAGCTACACAGCGAACAGCCATCACCCCTAAATCCCCTGAAGGGGACATAACCGCCTCACCATCTTTCGGGTAACTGTCACTATTCTTTCGGTGGAGGTAAATTATGGTATCGTGAATGCGGTAAGAGGGGTCGGCAGTGAAGGCAAAGTCGTGGACATTCTCGGCATGATACTTCCATGTTTTGCGTTCGTCTTTGTTATAAGGAATAATGACAGAAGGCTTCTCGTCCCATTTCTTGTCTTTAAAGTTCAGAATGTCGAGCTTCTTTTTGAGTGTATCGGGCAGCACTTCACTCTCGTTTTGCAAAATGCCGGTGGCTTCTACCACATAGTTTGAAGCAAAGTCGAGGTCTACATCGAAGGTGCCGTAGTCGCCATAGAACTCGCGATTGAGGTGCTGGTCGGTATTCCATCCACTTTTGCGGTCGTACACACAAATTTTGGGATACCATTGGCAGCCATTGTAATGATTGGCGCCCCAGGCTTTGTAACGTTTCATTCTTCTGCGCGTAGAGCCGGCATCATAGTAGGTATTAAACTTTAAGCTGAAATTTTTTGATGTATTGGGGGCGATGGGGTGGTCGAGAAACACTTTGATAATAGTGTTGTCTAACTGCGTATGGAGGACTTTATCTTCACTCTTTATTTCTTCGATGACGGTGCCGAGTTTCTGGTCTTCGTATTTGCCATAGTGAACGTGTGTATCGTTATTGTTCTGGAGATTATCGAGATAAGAGCCGGGCTGAAATGCGTTTTGATATAAATGGAAGTAAACAAAATAAAGTGTATCAGGAGAGTTGTTATAGTACGTCAACTCTTCCTGACCCGAAACAATATCGGTGGTTTCATCTACTTTTGCTTTTATCTTGTAGTGAACATCCTGTTGCCAATACCCTTCAAAAGGTTTTCTGTTTTTCCAGTATAGCGGATGATTAGACTGAGCGTATATGAAAGAGATTTGGAGGATTACCAGCAGACTAAGCAGGGAAGTATTTTTCATTACAATAAAAGTGAGTGTCTTTTCTAAATTTGGAAACAAAATAAGCACGTTTTGCCGAACCTTACCTCTAACGAAAAACTCTATCAGATTGCCCTAACACTGTTAACGAATGTGGGCAGCGTACTGGCTAAAAATGTGATAGCCTATTGCGGCAGTGTGGAGGGTGTTTTCAAAACTTCGAAAAGCAAGCTGGAGAAGATACCGGGCATTGGAAAAGAACGGGCAGAGGCGATAGCGAAAGCCGATGTGATGAAAGAGGCTGAGGCTGAACTCGAATTTATTGCCAAATACAATATCCAGCCTCTATTCTTTACCGATGCAGGATATCCGCAACGCCTCAAAAACATTCCCGACTCACCGGTAATGCTTTATTACAAAGGAAATGCAGATTTGAATAATGATAAAATTATCAGTGTGGTAGGCACGCGCAGAGCCACCGAATACGGAAAAGAAGTAACAAAAAAACTGATTGCTGATTTATCGGGGCAGAACATTCTGGTAGTGAGCGGGCTTGCTTATGGTATAGATATTGCCGCCCACCATGCGGCATTGGATAACAACCTGAAAACGGTGGCCGTTTTAGGGCACGGGCTCAATACCATTTATCCATCGCAGCACAAAGCGGCTGCCAAAAAAATAGCAGAGCAGGGTGGTTTGCTTACGGAGTACCGTTCAGTTCATGAGATGCATCCATCCAATTTCCCCAGCAGGAACAAAATAGTGGCCGCCCTGTGCGATGCGACTATTGTGGTAGAGTCGGATAAAGAAGGCGGAGCGGTGATAACTGCCAACCTGGCTAACAGCTATAACCGCGATGTGTTTGCATACCCCGGTAAAGCTACCGACCGTTTGAGTTCGGGATGTAATGCGCTGATTAAATCGCTGCAAGCAAAAATGATAGAAAATGCGAGCGATTTGCTGCGTGAAATGAACTGGCAGACAGAACTGCTCCAGGCTGCCACTAAGCAGAAACAACGAACGCTGGCCATTGGTTTAAATGAGGAAGAGCAGGCTATCTACAACCTATTGAACGAAAAAGGAGAACTGGTTATTGACGTGATAAACGAAGAAACCCAAATGAATGTTAGTTTGCTGGCTGCAACGCTTCTGGAAATGGAAATGAATAATCTGATAGTTTCATTGCCCGGCAAGCGCTATAAACTGATTTAGAAAAAATACTTATGGCTTCTGCTTTTTCACATGCTATTGCATCTATTGCCATTGGCAAGATTTCGCTTATCAAAAATATGGATAAGAAATTCTGGCTGCTGGGTATGTTTTGTGCCGTAGTTCCCGATGCAGATGCCTTGGGTTTTAAACTGGGTGTAGCCTACGAAAGTGTTTGGGGGCATAGAGGCATTACACATTCTTTTTTCTTTGCCGCCCTCCTGTCGCTTATGGTGATTCACTTTTTTTATGGCCAGGAAAAAGCAGGAAGTAAACGCTGGCTGACTTTGTTCATTTTCTTCTTTCTGTCTACCGCTTCTCACCCAATATTAGATGCTATGACTTCCGGAGGCCTTGGTGTGGCTTTTTTTGCGCCTTTCAATAACACCCGCTATTTTTTTCCGTTTCGTCCCATTCAGGTATCACCTATTGGAGTAGCCAGATTTTTTAGTGAATGGGGATGGCGGGTGATAAAAAGTGAGTTCATATGGGTAGGATTACCTTCTGCCGCCCTCATTTTGTTATCCTATTTCATCCAGAAGTTGCGCACTGATTAACTCTTTGTTTTATTTGGGCATCCAAAAAAAATCTGAATAACGTGGCTAAGCAGAAAAAGCAAACAACCGGCAATAGTAGAACGCAAGCAGCAGTAACTGAACAGATTCCATTATCTCAAGATGGTTTAAAACTGCCATCCTTCACTCCTTACCTGATTATTTTTCTGTTTTCGATATTGCTTTATTCCAATACACTTTGGAACAAATATGCCATAGATGACACGATTGTTCTGACAGACAACAAATTCACCAAGAAAGGATTTGGAGGAATTAAAGACCATTTCACACACGATATGTTTGAAGGTTTTTTTGGTGAACGAGGAGCTAAATTAGTAAGCGGTGGACGTTATCGTCCGCTAAGCATGGTGAGCCTGACCGTGGAATATGAGATATCGCGTAAACTAAAAGGCGATAAACGAGGCGAGATAACTGATCAGAATATTATTATGGGAGATCAGGATCCTTATCTGTTTCCGTTTTTAAATCATGCGGTTAATATTCTGCTGTTTGCTTTTACTACGCTGTTGCTCTATTACATTTTGCTTCAAATACTGCCATCTAAATTATCTTTAAAATCACCCTTAGGCGATTTGGGAGTAGCCTTCTTCGCCACTATGCTTTATGCGGCACACCCGATACATACCGAAGCGGTATCGAATGTAAAAGGGCGGGATGAAGTTATGTGTATGCTATTTTCCTTGTTGGCATTACTGGCCACCATTAAATATGCAAAAACAAAAAATGTAGTACATCTGATTTGGGGTATGCTGATATTTTTTGTGGCGCTCATGTCGAAAGAAAATGCCATTACCTTCTTTGCAGTTATCCCTCTTACTTACTTCTTCTTCACAAACCTGAAAGCAAAAGATTACGCTATTACCATAGGTCTTTACCTAATACCCGCTGCCTTATTTCTCTTTTTAAGAAGTCAGTTTACCCAATCCGGTCTTACTCAGGATTCACCTGAAATTCTGAATAATCCATTTCTGCTGGCCACTACGTCTCAGCGATATGCTACAGTAGTTCTAACTTTTCTTTATTACTTCAAACTGCTTGTATTCCCTCATCCACTTACACATGATTATTACTTTAACCAGATACCATACGTAGATGTCAGCGACTTTCTGTTTATATTGTCATTTATCGTTAATGCAGCTTTAGTTGTCTATGCTTTGATGAATTTGAAAAAGAAAACCATTGCCTCCTATGCAATCCTGTTTTATTTCATCACATTCTCCATTGCGTCTAACGTTCTTTTTACAGTGGGTGTTTTGATGAATGAGCGATTCATATACATGAGTTCACTTGGCTTTTGCATTCTGGCTGCTTATCTTGTTCTTCAGTATATCAAGAACCCCAAAGCGGTAGCGGCTATATTTTTTACGGTGCTGTCGCTGTACTCTGCTAAAACATTTACCAGGAATTACGACTGGAAAGATAGTTTTACGCTCTTCCGTAAAGATTCACACCATAGCACTAACTCGGCTAAGATTCAAACCTCATTGGGTGGCGACTTAACCAAAGCAGCCGACTCCGATATTCAGGCACTTCGGGATAGCGGTATGATTAAAACATTTTTCAGCGATCTCAACTCTAATCTTAGTAATGAGCAACTGAACGCCATTAACATGATGCCAGATTCCAGCATCCGCTATCTGTTATTAGATTCATCTATTGCTCATTTGAATGAAGCTATACGAATTTATCAGACTCACTCTAACGCTTGGTTACTCTTGGGTAACGCGGTTTATAAACGGTATCACAATCCCCAGCAGGTTATTCCTATTTATGAAAAAGCCTCCGCCTATCGGGTAGGTGGTTACTATGATGCATCCTTCAACCTGGGTGTTGTTTGTAACGAATCAAACGTGCTGCCAACCGCCAAACAGAACTTATTGAAAGCCGTTGAACTGAAACCGGAAGTAGTGGACTCCCGCTACTTGCTTTCGCAGGTTTATGCCAAGCTGAACCAACCGGACTCGGTTGAATACTGGCTTCAGAAAGCATCTGCTATGAGAGCACCGGCAGCTTCGGACTATTACCAGATTGGAACCGGGTTTGGTAAAGTTGGACACAACCTACCCATGGCCATTGTCTATTTAAACAAGGCCATAGAAATGGCCCCCAAAGTTGAATTATACTATGAAGATCTTGGTGTAGCTTATGGATTAAGCGGAAGATTTGACGAAGCGATTGCTACTTCTGAAAAACTGGTTCAGTTAAATCCCAAATACCCTGCGGCTTATCTCAATCTGTCGGTTTCTTACCGAAATAAAGGTAATAAGCAGCTGGCTGATCAATATTTAGCGAGATATAATGAGTTAATGGCTTCTTACAAAAACGCTCAATGAAATAATAACTAGTTCAGCAGCATATTATCTATTAGCCGAACACCCCCAATTCTAGCAGCAACCAGAGCTACCAGTTTTTCGTTCTTACTTCGTGGCGCCCTAAGTGTTGCAGCATTTCTGATTTCAAAATATTCAACATCAAAACCGCCAAGGGATTCAAGCTTTTTAAAAGCTTTGAAACTTAACTCTTTCACTTTTACACCTTCTTTGATCAATTCCTTCTTAACCCATTTGAGCGTTCTTGAAATAGAGCCAGAAACCTCTCTGGCACTTCCATTCAATCTTACATTGCGTGAACTCATGGCCAATCCATCTCCTTCCCGAAGGGTAGGGCAGGTTATCAATTTGACCTTCAGCCTACTCTTTTTTATCAACTGACTAACGATTAGCTGCTGTTGGTAATCTTTCTGTCCCATGAAGAGAATGTCAGGAGTGGTAATTTCCAATAGTTTTTTTACAACCTGTGCCATACCATCAAAATGACCCGGACGGTGTTCTCCTTCCAGGGTTTGTGCAAGGAAACCAAAATCTATCCGTCCTGCATTTTCAAAACCATGTGGATACATCTCATCTATGGAAGGTAGAAAAAGTATATCACAAGCTGCATTGGTGAGTTTTTCAATGTCAGATGGTATTGTGATAGGGTATTTATCAAAGTCAGATTTGTCGTTAAACTGGGTGGGATTAACAAAAATGCTGCAAATAGTCACATCAGTAACCCTTTGAGATGCCTTGATTAAAGAAATATGTCCGGCATGTAAGGCACCCATTGTTGGTACAAAACCGACTATATTACCCTGCCTTTTGAGCAATTTAATCTGCTTTTTTAAATCTCCTATCTTCTTGAAAATGAGCATTGATAAGATAGCTTAACAGTTTAGGTCGGCTTAATTTTGGGGTTTTTCGGTATTTTGTTATTATCTTCGCAATCCGGTTTGCAACTGGCTTGCAAATTATTATCTCACCAAACAAATCAAACAATAATATGGAAAAAAAGAGAATTCTAATTATTACGCAGGAGATGGATCCTTATTTGGCGTTGACAGAAGCATCGAAAATTGCCAATGAGTTACCCAAGTATATGCAGGATAAAGGATTAGAAATACGTGTGCTGATGCCAAAGTTTGGAACTATCAACGAAAGACGTCACCGTTTACATGAAGTGGTTCGTTTATCCGGTATCAATGTTATTATTAACGATGAAGATTACCCTTTGGTAATTAAAGTAGCTTCGCTTCCCGGAGCTCGTTTACAGGTATATTTTCTGGATAATGAAGATTTCTTTAAGCGTAAACTTGTTTTCCATGACGAAAACAATAAGTTTTTCGAAGATAACTCTGACCGTATGATTTTCTTCTGCAAAGGCGCTCTGGAGACTGTTCGTAAATTTGGATGGGCACCCGATATCATTCATTGTTTCGGATGGATGACCAGCTTGATCCCTATGTATTTGAAAACTACCTACAAAGACGACCCCATTTTTACCAATACCAAAGTTGTGTATTCAGTTGCTAAAAATGAATTCTCAGATACGCTAAAAAAGGACTTCACCGTTAAGCTGGCTATCAGCGAAGAGATATCCAAGAAACACGTTGACTACTTTAAAGCAGGTGACAATACAAGTTTAAACATTGCAGGCCTGGAATTTGCCGATGCCTTAATTGTTGGTGATTCTCTGGATGACAAAGTTTCGAGCCATGTAAAAAAGGCTAAAGGGAAGAAAGTTATGAAGCTTACAAATGACGAAGAAAATCCACTTCCGTTATTTAATGCCTTCTACCAAAATATTCTTTCAAACTAGCCGTTTGTTGCTTTTATTTGTGTTGTGCTAATACCTGAAATTAATTTGAAAAATAAGTTCATTTTTTTGATAGCACCGGCAGTATTCTGCTGGTGCTTCTTTTCTTTACAGGGCTGTAAAGAACCTATTATTGAAGATACCAATCTCTTAACAGGTGATGATGATTTAAGTCTGTCAAAAGATACGTTACAGGTTAAAGTGTTTTCTGAGTTTGAACTACCCTACCCTTCTAATAGCGTTACGGTAGGTGTACTTGGCTCAATTTCTGACCCAAACTTCGGGAACACTTATGGTAGTTTTTATGCACAATGCCAATTAACAAGCAACAACATTTCATTTGGAGATAATCCCTTACTGGATTCAGTGGTGCTTAGTTTGAGATACGCAGGAACTTATGGTAAGTTTGATTTACCCCTAGCGGTATCGGTTTATGAATTATCACAAATCATGGCAGATTCCACTACATACAAAACGAATGATGCCTTCTCTGTAAACATTCCACCTATTGGGCAGGTCACAGGTTTTTCGCCTAATACCACTGATAGTGTAATAGCATTGAATGGAGTTTTTCCGCCCAATCTCAGAATTCCGCTTTCCAACACCTTCGGCAATAAAATACTACAGGCAGATACAGATGTATTAAGAGATAATACATCTTTCATCAATTTGTTTAAAGGGTTTTATGTAACCACCACCTCCTCCTTAACCGGTCATGGTTTAGTATATATTGATCTACGTTCGTCTGTCACAGGAATTACCCTGTATTACCATAACAATACTGAAGATTCGTTGTATTACACTTTACCTATTTCGGGTGTTACAGTCAATCACTTTGATAATATTTATACCGGCACACCTGTTTCTGCCTCGGTAACAACACCTAATGTAAATGGAGAAGAGAAAATGTTTTTGCAGGCCGGAAGTGGTGTGAGAGGCAGAATTCTGATAACAGATTTAGATAGTCTGCCTAAAAACATTGCCATTAATAAAGCTGAAATTATTCTTTCCCAAACATCCGGTGATACATCATACACAACTCCTCTCGTTCTCGATTTATTCCGAATTGACGATGCCGGTAAGCCACAGCTTTTGGAAGATGATGGCTCCGATGGATTTGGAGGGGTTCGGATTACCGAAGTAGTAAACGGCAACAGTATAACACGATACAGGTTTAACGTAAAAAATTATTTTCAGAAACTGATACAGGGTGTATACTCTAACAAAGGATTCTATTTACAAACACTATCACCTAATTCCAACTCAGAAAGAGTTGTTATTGCGAATTCATCAACAGATAAAAATTATCAAATTACCATTCAGGTTACATACACTAAACTATAATCTATGTGCGGAATTGTTGCTTACATCGGTCATCGCGAGGCGTATCCTATTTTAATTAAAGGATTAAAAAGGCTGGAGTATAGAGGTTACGATAGTGCCGGAGTTGCACTATTAAACAACACTCTAAATATTTACAAATGTAAAGGCAAGGTTTCTGACCTTGAAAAAACAGCAGCAGGAAAGGATATAAAAGGCCAGCTTGGTATGGGGCATACGCGTTGGGCAACCCATGGAGAACCCAATGATGTAAATTCACATCCTCACCTTTCAGAATCAGGTGACATTGCCATTATTCACAATGGTATTATTGAAAACTATGCCACACTCAAGGAAGAGTTGCTTCACCGAGGGCACCACTTCAGTAGTGATACCGATACGGAAGTACTAGTGCATTTAATTGAGGATGTTAAACAAAATACCGGATGTTCTTTAGATGAGGCCGTAAGACTGGCCCTTCATGAGGTAGTAGGAGCGTATGCCATTGTTATTGTTTCCAAGAATGACCCTACCAAATTAATTGGAGCACGCAAAGGCTCTCCGCTAGTTGTCGGAATAGGCGAGGGGGAGTATTTTATGGCTTCGGATGCGACTCCTATTATTGAGTACACCAAGAATGTAACTTATCTGAACGATGGCGAGATTGCATTTATTACAAATGGAAACTTAACTATAAAGACCATCGATAACGTTGAGCAAACCCCATACATCCAAACGTTGGAAATGAATCTGGAAGCTATTGAAAAAGGAGGATATACTCATTTCATGCTCAAAGAGATTCACGAACAACCTCGATCTATTTATGATTCTCTACGTGGCAGGTTTGATCCTGCAACCGGTAGTTTTGCTATGCGCAGCTTGAAAGAATTTGAAGGTAAAATCAAAAATCTTGACCGCATTATCATTATCGGCTGTGGAACATCATGGCATGCCGGGTTAGTGGGGGAGTATTTGTTTGAAGACATTGCCCGTATTCCTGTTGAAGTAGAGTATGCCTCCGAGTTTCGATACAGAAATCCGGTGATTAATGAAAATGATTTGGTTATCGCAATTTCTCAGTCGGGTGAAACAGCTGATACGCTAGCTGCTATTGAACTTGCTAAAGAAAAAGGGGCAACCATTTTTGGTTTATGTAATGTGGTTGGCTCCTCAATTCCACGTGCATCACATGCAGGAGCTTATACACATGCAGGACCAGAAATAGGAGTTGCCTCAACAAAAGCATTTACCGCACAGGTTTCTATCCTCACACTTTGGGCATTCGGCTTTGCTGAGTTACGTGGTAAAGCAACTAAACAAGACTTACGCAATGCATTTGCTGAACTGGAAACTATACCCTCTAAAGTTGCCAAAACTTTAGAATGTGAAAATCAGGTTATTGAAATTGCCAAGTTGTTTAAAGACGCTCAAAATTTCCTTTATCTTGGCAGAGGTTATCAATTCCCTGTAGCCTTAGAAGGAGCCTTAAAGCTTAAGGAGATTTCATACATACATGCAGAAGGTTATCCGGCTGCCGAAATGAAACATGGACCCATTGCATTGATTGATGAAAACATGCCGGTAGTTGTAATAGCTACGAAGAACAATATTTACGAAAAAGTTATCAGCAATATTCAGGAGGTAAAAGCTCGTAAGGGAAAAATAATTGCCATAGTAACAGAAGGCGATGATAAGGTTAGAAAAATGGCCGATTACGTTATAGAAATTCCGGAAACCAAAGAGTATCTGGAACCACTATTATCTACTGTACCACTTCAACTACTTTCTTACCACATTGCAGTAATGCGTGGCTGTAACGTTGACCAGCCTAGGAATTTGGCGAAGAGTGTTACGGTGGAATAATTATTCTATAAATAAAAAAGGGCTGTTAGTTTAAACTCAACAGCCCTTTTTTATTTACATTCAGGCTAGATCAATTTTTAAGAAATTTTGCAGAGTGCACCATAGAATTTGTCCTTACCTCAATTATGTAAAATCCTTTGTCAAGACTTGAAGTATTAATTGCAGCGCTATTCTTACTTTCCATCACTTTCTGTCCAAGCATGTTGTATATGAACAAACTTTGAATATCACCGGTGTACCCGGAGATATGTAATAAATCGGTTACAGGGTTCGGGAATACACTTATCTGAGAATCATCTTTCGAAAGATCTACTAAGCCCGTACTACACGAGTTCCACACAATTTCCAGCTTTGGCCTTTTCGTAGAGTCTGCATTATCACTTGAAGCATAAGATTGAAATCTTCCCAAGTTTCCAGGCTCATCTAACAAATGCATCACCATTCCATAATTGCTGGCAGGACTGTTAACCCAATCCTGAACAAACGACTGGATATTTATATTCGGCTTATCGGCCGTTTGTATATTGGTATTACCTATCTCAATAGTGTCGACCATTGAAAAGCTTGGCTGATTTAACCATGTTACAGTACTCTCATTCCAAGATTGAGTCACCTTAGACAATAACTCATCATTGGATGTAGAAAAAGAATGCGAAGCTCCTGTCACATTATATAGAGATAGTTTAGCTGACACGATAGTTGCTCCTGTTGGAATAGAGGATAAATCGAACTGCATGAAGTTGTGACTCAGGGTAGGTATTCCTCCAACAGTATTATATCCAGCATTTATAACTGGATAATTGTTATCTGTATTGCCCGGATTATAGTCATCAACATGGGCATCTATTCCATTGCTCCCAGGCTGAAGAACTATTATAGTTTGAGAAAATGCTGTAATTGACAATAAAACACAAATGAATAATATCAAATTTGTCTTCATAGATTTATTTAAGATGGTGATTTAAAATAATGCAATGCAAATGTAATTATCGAATAGTTATCTTAGAAACATGTTTTCCGCATTTATCGGAAGTCGCTAAATAAAATCTTATGCCCCGCACCACTGGTTCAGATGACCTTTATGTACTTATTCATACTCTTACGATAGAGGAAAAAGGATACTTTAAAAAATTTGCCAAACGCCACACTTCTGACGGAAGCAAACACATTGACTTATTTGACGCCATCAACAAACAAACCGCTTTTGAAGAAGTTTCTCTCAAGAAAAAATTCAAAGGATACACTGATATGAAGTTGTATTTACGCAACATGATCAGCGATGCGCTTGTTTTATTTATGAATAAACAGGAAAACTCTCTCATTCATCTTTCTATGATAATGAGCCGAGCAGCTGTGTTTGAAAGAAAGGGATTGACTAGACTCGCCTTGCAGGAGATAAAAAAAGGAATACTTCTCGCTAACAAAAACAATTACCCGTTTATAGAGCATTGGTTTGCAACCAGAGATATGAATTTGCGACCTGTTAACTTTAGTTCGAAGGAGAAATATCTATATGAAAAAAAGTCTGAAAAAAATTTGCGGCATCTTCTGGAAGTTCAGAAAAGTAACGACCGTTTTTCTTTTGAACGAAAAAAAATATTTGCCCTGATTATGAAAAATCAGCGGTTGGCTTCTATTGATATTTCAGAAGAGGACATTGATTTCAAGTATTTTAGAGACTCTAATAACGCATTAAGCATTCAAGCCAAACAATATCGTTTTGACGGTCTTTGTGAGTACTATCATCATCAAAAAGAGCATAAAGAAGAATATGAAATTGCCCAACGCTACCTCGAATTCACAAAACAGCTTTTCAAAAAATCGAATCGTTATGCCACTGCTTATAGCAGGGCACTATTGTTTGCCGGAAGAGCCTCTATAAATCTTGGGAAAGTAAACATGGCCGAAAAACATTTAAACGAAATGGTCAATTTAAAAACCCCTAATGAGCGATTTAATACAGTTCAAAAAAGCCAGTATGTGCGTTTTATGCTTTTGCTATACACCAGTCAGAATTTGTATAAGGAAGGGCTAAATTTTGTCAAAAAAGCAGAAGATGACTATCCATCAGCATTTCTTAACACCAAGGAAAACTTTCAATACGACACAAATATTTCTACCAGCGCATTGGTATATTTTAGGAATAAGGAATACGATAACCTCTTCAAAACAATTAATAACCTTGACCAAAAACTTATTGAATTACGTTCCCCAATATACCTACGTGATGTAGAAATACTACGTTTAATGGTACAAATAGAACTCCGCAATTACGAACTACTTCCCAACCTTGTAAGGTCTGCTATTGGCAGACTAAAGAAAATGAACATGTATAATCATTATGAAAAAACCTTGCTTGGTTTTTTCGCAAAAGCAGATATATATAGAATGGTAGATTTAGCAACGACAGTTAGCAAACAACTAAAGAAAATAGACTTGTCTGCTGATAGTGACAAGCTAACTTCTTACTGTATTGGCAGTTATGCCTATACAGATTGGCTAGATGAATTATCAGCCCAAAAAAGTCTTCTATAAATTAAATAACTCTTCTATTGCTTCCTTCACTTTCTCCACATTCGGCAACATGGCTTTTTCTAGATTCTCATTGAGTGGAATAGCTGGTGTATTTACCGCTCCGACAATTTTTACAGGAGCATCTAGATTTCTGAAACAGTTAGCTGAAATTCTTCCGGCCAGTGCTTCGGCAAAAGAGTGTGTAACAGTTTCTTCAGTTAACACCAATACCTTACCATGCTTTTTAACAGAAGTGTAAATAGCCTCTTCATCCAAGGGATTCAGCGTGCGTAAGTCTATCACTTCAACCTGACCATCAAAACTTTTTGCCGCGTTAATAGCCCAATGAACGCCCATGCCATAAGTTATCACTGTAATGGATTCCCCGTTTTCAACCTTCTCCCCACTTGTCTCCAGAGCAATTCTTGCTTTGCCCAAGGGAAGAATATAATTCTCATCCGGTTCTACTGTTTTAGCCAGTTCAGTTCCTTTAACCTTACTCCAATAAAGTCCTTTGTGCTCAAACATAACCACAGGATTGGGGTCATAAAAGGCAGCTTTCAATAATCCTTTCATATCGGCTGCATTACTTGGGTAACAAACTTTTATGCCTTTCATCTGAAGCACAAAGCTTTCTACTGAAGAAGAATGATATGGACCACCACTGCCATAAGCCCCGATAGGAATACGGATCAATGCCTGTACAGGATATTTTCCATTACTGAGATAACATGAACGTGAAACTTCAGTAAACAATTGGTTTACTCCTGGGAAAATATAATCGGCAAACTGAACCTCCACAATTGGTTTACATCCTACTGCACTCATACCAACCGTAGAACCGATAATATAGGCCTCCATGATAGGCGTATTAAATACTCTTTTGGCTCCATATTTTTTTGCAAGCAACGCTGCTTCACGAAATACACCGCCAAGCTCTCCGCCAACATCCTGCCCATACAATAATGCCTCCGGATTTTTTCTCAATATCTCATCAACTGCATGAAGTGCCGCGTCCACCATAACTACCATCTGTCCATTTTCTGGTGAACGATTTCCCTGTTCTTCAGTTATAGGGGTTGGTGCGAAGATATGAGCGGTTAAATCTTCCACACCTGGATTAGGCTCCAAACATGCTCTTTCAAAATCTTCTTGAACTAAAACTCTTGTTTCTTCTTCTATACGGTTAAGCTCATCAACTGAAGAAATTTTTTCGTATAGCAAATACTTCTTCAACTTGTTGAAGGGGTCGCGCAGGGCATCACTTTCCAGATTTTCTTTAGGTCGATACCATTCTTTACGAACTCCGCTGGTATGATGATTAAGCAAAGGAACTTTAGCATGAACAAGATAAGGCGCACGATGTGTGCGAACATAATTCACCACCCTACTCATCGTTTCAAAGCATTCAACAAAGTCAGTTCCATCGATGCTCTCTACTTTTAATCCTTTAAATCCTTTTGCATATTCCGGAGCATCCTGCGCTCGTATTTCAGATGAATGAGCGCTGATATCCCATTCATTATCCTGAACCAGATAGATAACAGGATAGTTATGTAACACAGCCATTTGCAACGCCTCACTTACCTCGCCTTCGGTAATTGCTCCATCTCCCAATGAACAAATAACCAAAGGCTCCTCCCCGCGCTTGTATTCAGCTAACTTTTGCTGCTCTTTATACTGTAAGCCCTGAGCAGTTCCTGTAGCTGGAATAACCTGCATACCGGTGGCGGAACTTTGGTGGGGGATTTTAGGTAAGTCCACCCGAATAGAGGATGGATGAGAGTAATAGGTTCTGCCAGCAGAAAAATAATCAGACCCTTTAGCCATTAACTGCAACATCAAATCAAAGGGCTTAAAACCCATACCAATGAGCATAGCATCATCTCGGTAATAAGGGAAAACAAAATCCTGTGCTTTTAACTGAAACGCTGTAGCCAGTTGAATGGCCTCATGCCCGCGAGAAGTGGCATGCACATATTTAGAGGTAATGTCTTTCCTCTCCTCATATAACTCGGTCATAGCCTTGGCAGTAGACATGAGCCGATAGGCTTGCAGAAAATTTTCTTTAGAAGGTTTCAATGGTTGTGGTTATAACACAAATAAATGAAAATTTGCGGGGGCCAAATAAATCCAATTGAAACAAGTATCAGATGTCTACTTTCGCCAATATTAAAGATGGGATTCATTATTTCTACAGCCCACATAAACCAGACAATATCAAACTAAATTTGTACGTAACATTGCGATTCGAGATAGTCATGAATGAAAAATCTTAAAATAATTCTCCTCTCATGAGTTAAGAGAATATCAAGCCTTATATAATATCACACCTTCCGCAATCATATTTTTCAAAATTATTACCCAAGGCTATGCCTCTTTGCCATGGCAGCTTTTGAACTTCTTGCCGCTTCCACAAGGGCAAGGATCGTTTCTACCCACTTTTTCGCCAACCCGGATAGGCTCTAATTTATTCTCAACTTCCTGTTGCGGTTGCTGATTGTTCGCTGAATTGCTGCTTTCTGCCAACTCTCCTCTACCTTCCTGAATCTTACGGGCAAAAGCTTTTTGCTTTTCCTGCTCAGCATTGCGCACATGTTCCGGGTCGGCTTGAGGTACCTGCCCTTTAAAGAGGAATGATGCTATATCCCGATTTACACTACCAATCATAGCACTGAATAAATTGAATGCTTCTTTTTTGTAGATAACAATCGGATCTTTTTGCTCATAACTAGCCAGCTGTACTTCCTGTTTCAAATCATCCACAGCACGGAGGTGATGTTTCCATGCCTCATCTATCAGGGATAGTGTTATCGCTTTTTCAAAATAGGTATTCAGATCTTTACCTTCACTTTTAACAGCTTTAGCCAAATCAATCAAGATATTCAGTCCGCGCTTACCGTCTGTGAAAGGCACAGCAACTACATGCACTGAATCGCCACGGGTTTGATGAATGCTTTGAAGTACCGGCATAACGCTGCGAATGAGGTTATCCATTTTACGCTTACAGGTCTTTTACCTCTCCAAACAATTTTTCAGTAAGGACATCCTGATTACCTTTTTGCAGCTCGCTTGAAGTGATTGTTGTATCCAGAGAAAAATAACGGATTACTTCGAGCTTAAAGCTATCATAGTCTCCATTGGCGTTGGCTGCAGCCACCAACTCATCGCATAAATCGTAGAGGCTGTTATTGATATCTAACGTTAAACGCTCTCCAAACAAAGCATGTCTGCGTTTACCATAAATCACCTCGCGCTGACGATTCATCACATCATCATACTCCAACAACCTTTTACGTATGCCGAAGTTATTCTCTTCCACCTTCTTCTGTGCACGCTCAATAGATTTCGAAATCATACTGTGCTGAATTACTTCGCCTTCTTCATAACCCATACGGTCCATAACCTTAACAATGCGGTCACTACCAAACAAACGCATCAACTCATCCTCCATAGACACAAAAAACTGTGAGCTACCCGGGTCTCCCTGACGTCCAGCTCTTCCTCGCAACTGCCTGTCTACTCTTCTCGAATCGTGACGTTCGGAACCAATGATAGCCAAACCTCCTGCTTTTTTTACGTCTTCCTTAAGTTTAATATCCGTACCACGACCAGCCATGTTGGTAGCAATAGTTACGGTCCCAGCATTTCCTGCCTCTGCTACAATCTCCGCCTCGCGTTGATGTTGTTTAGCGTTTAATACGTTGTGTTTTATCTTACGCATGGTGAGCATACGTGAAAGCAACTCTGAAATTTCTACAGAAGTTGTACCGACCAGTACCGGACGTCCGGCTTCGGTCAGTTTCACTATTTCTTCAATAATGGCGTTGAATTTTTCCTTCCGTGTTTTGTATACCAAATCTTCTTTGTCATCGCGAGTTACAGGGCGATTGGTTGGTATAGAAGAAACCTCCAACTTATAGATATCCCATAATTCCTGAGCCTCAGTTTCTGCTGTACCGGTCATACCACAAAGTTTGTGGAACATGCGGAAATAATTTTGCAACGTAATAGTGGCAAGAGTTTGCGAAGCAGCCTCTACCTTTACATTCTCTTTCGCTTCAATCGCTTGGTGTAGTCCATCACTATATCGTCTACCTTCCAGAATACGTCCGGTATTTTCATCTACAATTTTCACCTTACCATCCATCACTACATAGTCCACATCTTTTTCAAAAAGCGTATAAGCCTTAAGCAACTGCTGAACTGAATGAATACGCTCACTTTTCTCACTATACTCGAGAATCAGTTTGTCTTTTCTTTCTATTTTTTCTTCAGCGGTAAGAGCCATAGTTTCTATTTCGGCAATTACGCTACCCATATCGGGTATTACAAAGAAGTTAGGATCTTCTCCTGCACCGGTAATTAGTTCAATCCCTTTATCTGTCAACTCAACACTGTTGTTTTTTTCATCAATATGAAAATAAAGCTCCTTGTCCACCAAGGGCATATTCTTTTGCTGTTCACCCAGATAATAGTTTTCGGTACTTTGCATAATCTGCTTCATACCGGGCTCACTCAAAAATTTAATGAGTGCACTGTTATTCGGTAAGCCTCGATGTGCACGGAACAATGCTAAGCCTCCTTCTCCTTCTTTCTCCCCGGTTTTACCTTCCTTGATCAATCGTTTAGCATCTGTCAGAAACTGGTTAGTAACCCTGCGCTGAGTTTCATACAATTTAAAAATACGTGGCTTTAAATCATAAAACTGCTTTTCATCACCACTGTCCACCTGACCGGAAATAATGAGTGGGGTTCTGGCATCGTCAATCAATACGCTATCCACCTCATCCACCATCGCAAAATGATGTTTGCGCTGTACCATTTCATTCGGATTGCTAACCATGTTGTCGCGCAGATAATCAAAACCAAATTCGTTATTAGTGCCGTAGGTAATATCAGCCATGTAAGCATTTCTTCTGGCTTCTGAATGTGGTTGGTATTTATCTATACAATCTACCCGCATACCTAAGAAATGGAATAAGGCTCCGTTCCACTCACTATCTCTTCGGGCCAGATAATCATTCACCGTTACAATGTGTACTCCTTCACCCGCTAATGCATTCGTATAGGCAGGTAGAGTTGCTACCAATGTTTTCCCTTCGCCCGTACTCATTTCGGCAATTTTGCCTTCGTGCAGCACAATTCCTCCTATCAACTGAACATCATAATGCACCATATCCCATTTTACTTCGCTCCCTGCAGCAAGCCAGGTATTGGCATAACGAACCTTATCTCCGTCAATTTTAATATTCTCAAATCGCACAGCCAGTTCACGGTCCAAATCGGTAGCAGTTGCTTCCAGGGTTTCATTATTAGTAAATCGGTAAGCAGTTTCTTTCACCACGGCAAAAGCTTCGGGCAAAAGTTGTTTCAACACAACTTCCAGTTGCTTATCACGCTCTTTGCGCATAACGTCAATCTGTTTGTAGTAGTTGTCTTTTTCCTGCAAGTCCTCTTCTGCTTCGGCCTTATCCTTTACTTCATTAATCTCAGCATCAATAGCCGAAAGATATTCAGCAATACGCTGACGGAATTCCTGAGTCTTATGGCGCAGTTCATCGTTGCTTAATGACTTTAGTTTATCGTATTCAGCATTTATCTGTGCAACTATCGGTTGCATTTCCTTGTATTCGCGGTCACTTTTGCTGCCAAAAATTGACTTTACCAGATTATCGAAAAATCCCATTGCGTTGACTGATTTTTAATTGTTAATCGTTTGTATGTTCTCTTTTATTGTAAAGGGGGTGCTAAACTAAAAGTTTTCTTGTGTTGTAGGTCGATTCTGCATCGGCAATAAATGCGCTATTTATTTTTATAGGAATTATTGGCAGACTGTGGAGAATAAATTGGCGAAAGTGTCCTTTCGGATAATAGATTCGCGCCAGATTTACCAATTTTCAATACTCTATTATGAATATTCTTTTGCTTGGTTCGGGAGGTCGTGAACATGCTTTTGCTTGGAAACTTTCTCAAAGCAGCCTGTGCTCAAAACTTTTTATAGCTCCAGGTAATGCCGGCACTTCGGCACATGGCCAAAATGTACCTATGAGTGTAAATGACTTTAGTGCTATAGAAAAATTTGTTCTGGAAAACGAAGTAGAATTGGTGGTAGTAGGGCCGGAAGACCCTTTAGTAAACGGCATCTACGATTACTTTCAAATGAAAGATACGCTGAAAAATATCCCTGTTATAGGACCTTCTAAAAACGGAGCTATGCTGGAAGGTAGTAAGGCATTTGCTAAGCAGTTTATGATTCGCCACCATATTCCAACAGCGGCTTATGAAGAGTTTACGCTTGCCAATCTTGAGGATGGTTTTGATTTTATTGATGAACAGGTTCCACCTATTGTATTGAAAGCAGATGGTTTGGCAGCTGGTAAAGGTGTTTTGATTTGCTCCAATCATAACGAAGCAAAAGCGGAATTACGTGAAATGATTGAAGAAACAAAGTTTGGTGCGGCCAGTTCCAAAGTTGTAATAGAACAGTTTTTAAAGGGGATAGAATTCTCTGTTTTTGTTCTAACCGATGGCGCTAACTATAAAATTCTTCCCAACGCAAAAGATTACAAGCGTATAGGCGAAGGTGATACGGGGTTAAACACCGGGGGGATGGGTTGTATTTCTCCGGTTCCGTTTGTTGATGATGCTATGATGCAAAAGGTAGAACAGCGCGTCATCATTCCAACCATAGAGGGTCTGAAAAAAGATAACATCACATATATTGGCTTTATATACATCGGCTTTATGAATGTAAATGGTGAGCCTTATGTAATTGAATACAACTGCCGCATGGGCGATCCGGAAACGGAAATTGTATTGCCTCGTATTAAATCAGACTTGGTAAAACTACTATTGGCTACCGGCAGTGGCAATCTTGATAAAGAAACTATAGAAATTGATGAGCGGGCTGCAGCCACAGTCATTGTGGCATCTGGAGGGTACCCGGAAAATTACGAAAAAGGCAAAGTGATAAAAGGGCTTAATGAAGTAACAGCCTCGATTGTTTTTCATGCGGGTACGAAAAGTGAAAATGGTGGCATCGTGACTAACGGAGGCCGGGTATTAGCGGTTACCTCTTATGGGTCCGATATTGTGGAGGCTGTAAAAAAGTCAAACGAGTCAATTACCCGAATAAACTTTGATGGAAAATACTACCGAAAAGATATTGGGTATGAATTTCAATAAGTAACTCTACTTTTTGCTGCGGGCAATAATTTCAGTAGTGCTGAACCCATTCAGGTAACTTACTGTCGTTACTACCCCCCCATAGCTTTCTACAAAATTACTACCAACAATATCTTCCTTTTTCCAGTCTCCGCCTTTTACCAAAACATCGGGTTGAATAGCGTGAATCAACTGTTCCGGTGTTTCTTCATTGAATATAACTACCGCATCTGTATATTGAAGAGCACTTAATAAAAGTGCTCTTGACAGTTCATCATTAATCGGCCTGCTTTCTCCTTTCAATTCTCTTACTGATAGATCAGAATTTAGCCCTATTATAAGTCTATCCCCTTTTTCTGCACAGGATGCCAACAAATGAATATGGCCAGGGTGCAGAATATCAAAGCATCCATTCGTAAAAACAATCCTATCTCCCAGTACGCGCCAAAATTGAACTCGCTGAAGCAAGGTTTCCAGCGAAAATACTTTAGACTCGATTTTGTCTGATAAAATCAAGGTTTAGCTTTTTAGATTATTTACTTAACGCTGGTTCCCGATTAATTATTGCCAGTAGTATTAAAGAAATTACTCCGGTCACCATCACCGAACCAGTCTGTACACTCCACACCACCAAGCCAAATGATATTGCAACACTACCTGCTACCCCATAAAGGCCGAGAATAATCTGCATAAAAATGGGATACAAACCTAAGCCGCCAGGAGTCAGCGAAAAAGCAACTCCGCCAAAGAATAGACATACACCTCCGGCCAGCATACTCAACCCACTGGTTTCTGGAAACATTCTAAATCCAACATAGGCCATCAAATAGTAACACACCCAAATCATAACTGTATGAAACATAAACATAAACGGACTCTCTACGTCTTTGATAGAAATTACCCCTCTTAACAAGCCCATCAGTCTATCATGAATCGCATTTAGAATATTTGTGAACCCGGCTTTCCTTATTTGGTACACAACGAATCCTAAGACAGCTAACATAAATGCTCCAATTACTGAATACTTTACCGCATCGCTTATTTGATTTTTTGAAATAATGTCGGCAAACGTAGTTTTAGAGTTAGTCACGATTTGTTCGTATAACATAATAAATTTATCATGCTCAGCTATCAGCAGAACGCCCGCAATCAATGCTATACAAACTACATCCATCAATCGCTCTAAAACCATGGTTCCTATCGCTTTGTCTATAGGAACATTTTCGTACTTTGCTAAAATGCCACACCGGCTTACTTCACCAAGACGGGGAAAAAAAAGATTTAGAAAATACATGGTCATAACACTTAGGAAGGTATTCAAAAGGCTAGGGTTGTGTCCCAAAGGACGTAGAAGTGACCTCCAACGTTCTGTTCGGAAATAATTACTGACAAAGCCTAGTACCGGAGCGAGTATTACCCAAAAGTAATTGGCTCTTTTAATATCTTGTATCACATGTTGTTTGTCTGCATCACTCATCTGCCCCAAAAACCAAATCACCAAACTAACACCAATACCCATGGATATACCAAGCTTTATGAAATTAGAAAGGTGTTTTTTCATATCAAGGAGTCGTAATTAACGAATCTCTAAACTAGTGAGTAATCTGATTAGAGCTGTTTACATGGATAGTAACCGGCACATGCTTTTTGTATTCATCCATGCTTACCATGCAGTAAGAAATAACTATGATAATATCTCCTACTGCTACTTTGCGTGCTGCAGGGCCGTTAAGGCAAATCGTTCCGGAACCACGTTCGCCTTTGATAACATATGTTTCCAAACGTTCCCCGTTGTTTACATTCACTATCTGAACGCGTTCATGCTCCACCAGATTGGAGGCCTCCATCAAATCTTCATCAATGGTAATACTACCTATGTAGTTCAGATCAGCCTGAGTAACCGTTACCCGGTGCAATTTTGATTTATATACTGTTATAAACATAGCGGGGCGAATGTAATTGTATAATTTGAAAAATATAGGCCTGAACGGAGGAGAAATGATACCAGCCTATTACCAATAAAAAAGCCCGATGCAATAGCAAAGGGCTTTTTTATAAATCAAGGGGATAACTGATCTTCTATTTGTTAGACGGGCGAGCCTCGTTAACTACCAGATTTCTTTCAGAAAACTCTACACCATTCAATTGAGCGATGGCTTGTTTCCCTTCAGAATCATTCGGCATCTCAATAAAACCGAACCCACGGCTGCGGCCGGTTTCGCGATCAGTAACAATCTTTACTGATGATACTTCTCCAAATTGTTGAAAAAGGTCTTTCAACTGACCTTCCGATGCGCGGAAGCTGATGTTTGCTACGTAAATGTTCATTGTTTAAAAATAAATGATTAAAAAAACGGTTAATAAAAAAGTCTTTATAAAAAAAGAGAAAGCGTTACGAAAACCCGTAACGCTTTCTCTAGTGTTTAAATCAACTAAATGATTTATTGTTTAGGAGGTCTTGCTTCGTTTACCACAAGGTTTCTGTCCTGAAATGAAGTACCGTTCAATTGAGCGATAGCTGCAGATCCTTCAGAATCGTTCGGCATTTCTACAAAGCCGAATCCACGGCTGCGACCGCTTTCGCGATCTGTTACAATTTTAACGGATGATACTTCTCCGAATTGCTGAAAAAGTTCTTTCAGCTGACCTTCCGATGCACGGAAGCTGATGTTTGCTACGTAAATGTTCATTGTTTAAAAAAATACTTGATTAAAAAAATGTGTACAAAAATTGCCTTTAGCTTAGTGTTTCAGATTGGAAGCCTCATCACAAAAGACTGAAGAACAATTTTTATACAGAGCCAAAGATAAATTAATAATTGAATTGCCAAGTATCTTTCCAAAAACATAGAAATCAGAAGTCTCTCAAAAATTTCGGGCAATTCGAAAGCCAACACTGTTTTGCCTAAATCCAGGAAAGTGGTTTTGTCGAGTATACACCTGTGTATAATCAGCGTAATTATAAAAAGCCCCTCCCCTCATTACCCGATACTGACCGTATTCCGGTCCTTTGGGATTACCGGCATCCGAATGCGAGTAATAATTCGCGTCATAAAAATCCCATACCCACTCCCAAACGTTGCCACTCATATCAAATATACCTAGCTCATTAGGTTTCTTTTGAGCTACCGGCCAGGTGTGTTCGCCAGAGTTTTGTTTATACCAACCCACCTCATCTAAGTTGTTAGACCCAGAATAGTAGGTCCCTTTTGTTTTGTTACCCCCCCGTGCAGCAAACTCCCATTCAGCTTCAGTAGGTAGCCGATATCCTTTTGCGGTATCCAGAAAAGAGACTCCCAGACTATCAATCTTATAACATTTAGAGAGTTTTTCTTTTCCGCTCAACCAGTTGCAGTAAGCTATAGCATCGTTCCAACTTACAGTTATAACCGGATGGTTACCCCTGCCAAATCCCCTGGCATTAGTAGTATCTCTTTTAGTGTCAAGACAAAAACTATCATATTCATCAAAAGTAACTTCGGTTTTGGAAAGATAAAATGAAGATATTGTTACGATATGCTCCGGTGCTTCATGTGTTTCTATCGGTTTAATATTTCCCATGGGATACATCCCGCCATCTATAAACACGAAACGGGCAGTATCTATTTGATATTTGAGTGACTTAGTAACTTTATCTTTTTGTGCAATACTGAAGCTTGTGACAAACATACAAGCCAATAAAAGGAGTAAGTTTTTCATAAGGATGAAATGATTGAGTTAAACTGTTCGCTGCTTCATTATCTCATAGAGAATAATGCCCGCACTGACTGATACATTAAGTGATTCGGTTTTGCCAGTCATCGGAATACGGACGCGTTCATCGCACAACTTTAGTATCTCATTGGAAATTCCCGAACCTTCGGAACCCATTACTATTGCACAAGGAATCTTAAAATTAGTTTTTGAGATTTCAGAAGATGTTTTCATCTCCGTTCCAAAAATACGGAGACCATTAACCTTCAGATATTTTAAGGCAGTTACCAGACTTTTTTCTCTACAAACCAAAATATTGTTCAATGCTCCGGCACTTGACTTCATTGCTTCCGCATTAATTTGTGCCGAGCCTTGCGAAGCAATTACAATGGCATGTACCCCAAGGCATTCAGCCGATCGGGCAATGGCACCGAAATTTCCTACATCTGTGATACCATCTAAAATCATTAAGAGCGGAGTTTCTCCTTTGGCGTATACACTATGCAAAACATCATCAATTGAGTAATAGTCAATAATTGAAAGAAATCCGATTACTCCCTGATGGGTTGCATCTCTGAATTTAGCGTATTTCTTAGCTACTGCGTCCAGCTTTTCTTTGGGAACATTCTGCAAGGGTGTATCGGTATCCTTGGCAAATGCCTGAATGCTCCGAATATCGTCTCCGGTAGTACTTTTCAGTAATAATATTTTATCGAAACGCTTGCCGGCTTTGAAAGCCTCAAGCACCGGATTTCGGCCAAATATGCAGAAGTATGGTTTAGGCTCATTCATATAGAAAAAAATTCCCCCTCTGTTTTAGAGGGGGAATCTACTTGTGAGATTACTGATTAGGTTGTTGAACAAATGCCATCCGATAGTCCATAAAGGTTTTTTCCACTTTTGATGCAAAGTCTGCATCATCATATTTTTTAGAATCCATAGAAAGCTCCTGCATAATAAACATCTGCTCACGAACTTCTCGCCTTTCCATAAACTGTCCTTGTTGTAACTGGGCAAAATAAGCCATATCTCCTGCATCGCGCGCCTGTTCTAAAGCAAAACGATAAACTGTTTTATAATAGTTCAACTCATCCCTGCATTTTTCAAGCATTTCGTTCAGCAATTTTCTGGCTTTCTCTTTCTGTCCGGCCTGGTAATATACACCCGGATAAGAATAGTCGAACACCGAGTGGGGGACTCTTTCTGCAGGCATCACCTTTAGCGAGTAGTCTATCACCTCAGCAGCCTTCTCTTTTTCACCTTTTGCTAAAAGCGCATCGGCCAATCGTCCAAAATTACCTCTGATATTGACCGTCATACGAAGTGTATTCTCGTTCAAATAGATATTGGGATTCTCGGCAATGCCGCCAAACTTGAATTTCTTGGTCATGTTTTCATACATAACATCGGTGCGTGCCGGTGCGTTGTATGGTGAGTTAGAAGCATTCAACTTGGGTACAATGCGGTAAGTAAGACCTTCTAACTGGAAATACTTTTCCATACCCAGATAGGCTTCAGGAGCAACCGAAACGGCAAAATAAATAGGACGCTCCATAATGTTGTTCGCAACAATATCCAAAGTAAGAAGGTCGTTTTTAAGAAGTGCACTATTATCAATATTCCACTGCATTTGCGGAACTATCAGCGAATCTTCGTCTTTAGATACCATATTCATTTCACGAACACGGTTTAGATCAACATCTAGTTTGAAGTTTCGAGTTGGAAGATAGTTTTCCAACTCACCGCTTTGACGAAGTGGAGTTTTATCATTCGGGTTTTCACTAGCCACAAACTGCATCACCCGTTTCAAATCAACCGGTGTACCATCCGGAATGCGAGGGTCCTGACGATAGTAGGTAACATCACGATTACTTCCGGCACACTGCTCCGGTGCAAAACTTAATTTTAACGGGGCAGCATCGTTGGTTTTATACCGCAACTGGTCAATATACCAATCTACTCCTAACAGTGATAAATTAATGATACGAATATCCTGACGAACACCCTCTACTTCTTGCGCGTACCACAACGGGTACGTATCATTATCTCCTTGTGTAAATAAAATAGCATTAGGCGCACATGATTCCAGATAACAAATGGCAAAATCACGAGCCGTATAGGTGTTATGTCGGGTATGATCATCCCAACCCTGAGTTCCCATTAAAAATGGAGCAGAAGCGCAAAGGGCAGTTGCAATCAAAGCACTGGGAACTTCTGACAGTTTCTTTTTCAAAAACTCAATAATGGCAACTACACCAAAACCTATCCAGAAAGTAAATGTTAAGAAAGAGCATGCAATGGCATAATCTCTTTCCCGAGGTTCTATTGGTGGTTCGTTTTGATAAACAATTTGAAGTAACCCGGTAGTTCCAAACAAAACCAGAATAATCCAAAATGTTCTTTCATCCTTAAACAAAGTGTATATAAGACCTATTATACCAATGATAAAAGGTATCATAAAAAACTTGTTTCGTGCTTTGTTTTCTCTCATTTCTTTAGAGAGATTATCCTGAGGCCAATCCGGAGTAAAGAATTTGTGAGAATTATCAATAAACGAAATACCTGAAATCCATCTCCCATCATCGTTACCGTAAGTCCCCTGAATATCATTTTGTCGGCCGGCAAAATTCCACATGAAATAGCGGAAATACATGTAGCCAATCTGATACTTGAAAAAGAATGCAAGATTATCACTAAAAGAAATGGCATCCTTTACATAATATGCACCGCCCGATTCCTTATTTAAACTAGCTGCATAGTCAGTTGCTTGTTTAAGTCCTGAAGGAGGGAATGTTTTCGCAATTTCACGCGTCTCACGATTTACTACATTATACTCAGGATTTAACCAGGCACGGAAACCAGCTTTTTTCCCTTCTTCCTGCCAGAAACCCAGTCTCGGAAACAGCATTAAAACATCGTCACGGAATTTATAATCCTGTTTTGGTCCGCCATAAACATATTTACTGCTCTTTTTATCCTTCACCCATCGTTCTCCGGTTTGTACATAATCAATGATATCGTTGGATGTAACGGTATAATCCGGCCCCCTCAACAAAGGTCTATCACCATACTGTTCCCGATCAACATAAGACTTGATAGTAAAAGGGTCCGTAGGACGGTTCATGTTAATTGGAGGGTTAGCAATAGAGCGTATAGGAACCATGATGTAACTCATGTATCCGATATAAGAGAAAGCCACAGAAAGGACCGCAATGTTCAGAAGCCGTCTGGATTCGTAACCGTATTTTTTAGTTAACCAAACGCTAGCCGGGAAAATAAGTCGCACTACTTTGGCGGTAAGACTATCACTAATAATTAAGCCCAGAATCACGTAGAATATAGATACCCCTAAAGCAATTTTGAAATCAGTTTCATTACCACTATGTGTGTATCGCAATACAAAAAACAGAACAGCAATAACTAATAACAAACCTACAATAACACCGGAGTTGAACGGAAGATTCAGCGTATTTACAAAAAACAAATCCATACCTGCCAGATAAGACTGGGTGTAAGATATTATGAACTTCATGTATAATCCTAAAACTACAAAACCGGTTGCAGCTGCAACAATCCATCCGGTAACAGTTGTTTCATATCTCTTGTAGTAATAAACCATTGCAATGGCAGGCAATGCCAGCAAGCTTAACAAGTGAACACCGATAGAAAGCCCGGTCATATAGGCTATTACTACTAACCAATGGTCGGCATATGGAGAGTCATCTGCCTCCCATTTCATAATAGCCCAGAAAATAAGCGACATAAAGAATTGCGAAAGTGCGTAAACCTCACCTTCTACAGCACTGAACCAAAGTGAATCGAGAAAAGTGCAGGAAGCAGCGGCTATCAAACCGGCACCCATTACGGTGATAATTTGTCCGGTTGAATATTGTCCATCTTTAATAACCACTTTTCGAGCCAAAGCTGTTACTGTCCAGAACGTAAACATAACCGCCCCGGCAGTAGCCAATGCGCTCATAAAGTTTACTGTTTCCGCAACATGAGATGGAGCACTTGCAAACAGTGTAAAAATACGACCTAACATTAAGAAAAACGGAGCACCTGGCGGGTGAACTACCTGTAGTTTCAGGCAACCGGAAACAAATTCACCACAATCCCAAAAGCTACCGCTGCTTTCCATAGTCATGGTGTAAACTACTGCGGCAAAAAGAAACGAAACCCATCCGAAGAGGTTGTTAAGCAATCTGTATTTCTGCATGAATGATTTTTTTGAGGCGCGTAAAAATAGATTTTTTAGTGAACAGTCCTATCCGGGTAAAACCGTAGGAAGTGGCACAATAAACGGATATATCCTTCACTTAGTATTTGCCGCTACATTAAATCCTCTAAACTAATTCTGTTTAATTTCATGTGGCTATTGCAAAAGTTTGAAGGATGATTATTTTTGCGCCCTCATTGGCCCATCGTCTAATGGCAGGACTACAGATTTTGGTTCTGTGTGTGTTGGTTCGAATCCAGCTGGGCCAACTTAGAAACTTCAAAAGCTCTGCAATGCAGGGCTTTTGTCGTTTTTAACACTCTATCTTACTTTCTGAATAGAATGGTATTTTCGTATATTGTGGCTTAGAGTAATTTCACGAAGCTAGACTTGTTTAACTCGAAGTCTATTGATTAAAACGATAAATGGTTTTTATGACCCTGATACAATGTTTTTTAAGAGCAATAGCTATTATTCCTCTTCTTATTGGATTCATTTTCCATTCGTATGGTCAATCAGCAGAAGTTATTAATCCCGTACATCCTTATTGGAAAACCAGAGGAAACATGGGGACAGACACATCTATTAATTTTCTTGGAACACTGGATGCCAACTATCTTTCCTTTCGTACTAATAACATAAGAAGAGTTACCATTGATTTGAATGGCAATACTGGCATAGGCACAATTTACCCTCAGGAGAAGCTCCATTTATCAGGCATTGGGAGTTCAGCCCGAATTGAAGGAGTTGGAACAGGCGGATCATATCTTTCAACCACCAGCTTATCTACAGATAAGCTTTTATGGGCCGATGCCAATGGCACTGTGAAAGGCCTGCCCAACGGTTCAACCGGAACTGTTTTGACTATTGATAACACAACATCCTCGCCTGCTTGGACAAACCCTAATGGACTCTTTTGGAAACTTACCGGAAATTCTGGCATTAACGATCCTGCAGTTCCTGCAACCTATGGCACATCAAACATTGCTGCTAACGAAAACTGGATAGGAACTACTGACGGAAATGATTTTGTAATCGGAACCAACACAACCGAAAGATTACGCATAATGAAGACTACAGGATATGTTGGAATTGGAACTGCCACACCCGCAAACAAGCTTACTGTTCAGCCATCTGCTTTTACTACTGCACCTACGGCCTCTACCTACGCAATAGCCATTAATAACACCGCTGGTGGGCAAGATTATACCATAGGCAGTAGTGCTACTTTTGTGCATGAGCAAACTTGGAATATAAAACCACTACTTATTAATAGTCAGGGAAATAGCGTAGGGATAAATTTAACCACAGCACCAATTCAAAACTTAGATGTAAACGGTAGAATAAACGTTGCTAATGGAGTAATACAGCGGGGCTCCACCCAGATAAATGCAAGTAGTGATTTGGGATTGTATTCACAAGTGGCGGGGAATTGGATTAGACTAGCTTCAAATGCTGCGCCTATTAAGTTTTTCACCGATCAAGGAGGTGGTAATAGCGCTGGAACAACTTCGTTGGTAGATATTGATAATGCCAGTGGAGGAGGTGTTGCTATAGGAGCTAATGTGGCAGGCCCATTAGGTAGTACTCCCGATGCATCTGCCGTGTTAGATTTACAATCAACCTCAAAAGGTTTAATGGTACCCAGAATGACAACATCACAAAGAAATGCCATTGTAGTAAATGCTGCCAGAGAGGGCTTGCTAATTTTTAATACCGACAATGATTGTTTTGAGTGGTGGGATACTAAAAACACCACGGGTGGTGTTCCAGGCTTTTGGAACAGCTTATGTAAATGGTGTGAAGATGTATACGTATATTCCGCCAACTCAAATGGTAATAATTTCAGTACACAGGTAGGTAGTCCAACTGTTCCTAAAAAGTGGTGTGTTTACGTTAATGCAGGAGTAACATTAGGTGCTTCTTCACAAGGTGGGGTTGCACTCAGTTTTGCCGGTTTGCCCGGTGGTTCGGAAGTTACCCTATATAACAACGGTTCAATTATAGGTGGAGGAGGAAATGGTGGAAATGGTGGTCAGGAAAGTGATGCATTCTGTCAAGGAGATGCACCAGGTACAAATGGACAAAACGGTGGAGACGCTATTGTATCTAGTGGAACAGTTAAGGTTTTTGTAATAAACACTGGGCTAATTGCTGGAGGAGGTGGTGGCGGTGGGGGAGGGTCTGGTGGCTGCCGTGCTTGGGGTGGTGGTGGTGGTGGTGGCAGAGGTATTCCTGGAGGTAATGGTGGCGGTGGACCTGGTGGGGGAGGGACAAAAGCCTCAGGGGGAATTTGTACCAGTTGTACCAACTCAGGATGTTCGTCAAATCCCGGAACAGCCGGTAATGCTGTAACATTTGGTAATGGAGGGTGTGGCACCGGAAATTCAGGAGGAGGATGTTTTGCTTCAGCGTATAATGGCGGATGTGGTGGAAATGGCGGAAACTATGGAGCGGCAGGAGTAAATGGCAACGGGGCAACTTGTGGTACTATATTTTCAGCGGGTGGTAGCTTTGGTAACGGAGGAAACGGAGGGCGTGCGCTGAATGGGAATGGAGGAGGATGCTCCATCTCAAATATATCTGGCGGAAGTTATGTTGGAGCAGTAACTCCTTGAGTTTAAGACAAAGACTGTAATGAATAAGATTGTTCTACCCTTTGTTTTTTTTCTGCAAACATTTTGGGCATTAGCACAAACAGACAATAAAAACATATCAGATTTACTAAACCCAAAGCTACTTACTCCAAGTCAAGAAGTTAAAAGTTTATCAACTGAAGAGATTAGTCGGATTAAAGTAGCTGGGAATGGTTACACTGTATTCAATAATACCACAGGTTGCCTCAACTACTTCTTCAATGATAGTTGGTTTGAGATATGTGGAAATTGCATACCGCAATTCAGTAAACCTAAAATCACTAAAATTACACCACTTGAGTTTGGTAATGAAATTGAACTGGCTGATTCTTTTAAGTACACAGCCATTTTGTTACCGGATTCAGAAATTGTTACAGTTGTAGGGCGCAAAATAGTTATAAAGTCACCGGACCGTTTTGAAACGAACAAGAAGTACTATTTAAGAATCTACAACTTAAATGAACCCTGCGAAAACAAACCAGTAATCGATACCTTTGTTTTTTTTAAGCCAGTTGTCAGCGCTGATGTAAGTCACGGCTCAAGCAGAACGGTTTCAACTGGCTCTCAATTATGGCTTTCTGAACCATCCGTAGCATTTGTAAAAGATGAGAAGGTCTGTATAAAGCTGAATAGTAATGTATACTACAACTGGCAAAGCTTAAATACAGACCCGTTTAATAAAAGTAAATCAGCACCCTATTATTCCAAAAAAATTTGTCCCTCAGGCTACAGAATTCCAGGAGTCAATGATGCGGAAAAACTCCTTGAATATAACAAACAGGAGGCTGTCTTTGAAAAATTTGATTTAGGAAAATCAGGTTTTGTTGTAAATGCGCTGAACAAAAAAGAGGAACCAACAGATGACAGATTCATATTTATGTTAAAAGACTCTGACCATCCCGATGCTTTTCAAGCATTATTAATAACAAACAGCGATATTCGAATTGCACGTCTACCCAGAGATGTTTACGTGCGAATATTATGTGTGAGTGAATAACTGATTCTTCTTTTTCCAATTCAAAGAATGTTAATCATCTCTACTCATACTTACTTTTCTGTTTTTTCGCTGCTAACGTAGTAACATGAAAAACCCAATTCTATACTTTTTTGTTAGCTTATCTCTATATAGCTCTTCCCAAAATGCGGTCTATGTTCAGCAAAATTTTTGCAATAGTCTAAAAAAAGTATTTGAGCTGGGTGTTAAAGACAACTTCGAATCATACGATGGCACGCTGGTAAAACAAAGTCCCTTTCTGCCAGTACCAGGGTACAGTATTAAGCTAGAAGGGTTTGCTGTAAATTTTGCAGACAAAGACCATCGATTTGTAGCGAAGACAAATCTAAACATGGATTCAGTATCAGCCATGAAAAAGCTTGAAGAAATGAAGTATTCTGTCGGATACTGTCTGGATACAACCATCTGGAGCCGCTGGTCAGATATTGGAGGCGATGACTCTACCACCGTTTTCTTTAAAGAAATAGCCCAATCAGTAGCATTTTCCAAACAGCTTAATGTAACCTTGTCCGTTGTTTCGGTGGCCAATAAGGTTTATTCAGTTAATCTCTATGTACGCAGAAGAAGGTAAAGATTAGTTTATTAGAATTTGAAAAGTCAGCCCTTCTTTTATCTTTGCAGTCCTTTAAAAAAGGCACACCATGTTACTGACCACAGACGTAAAGCTTTTCACCGGTACTAATACCAGGTATTTGGCAGAAGAAATATCCGATCGTTATGGCCAGGATCTTGGTAAAATGGACGTTCTTAAATTTAGCGATGGTGAGTTTCAACCCGAGATTAAAGAGTCTGTCCGTGGATCATTCGTGTTTATCATCCAAAGCACCAACCCTCCGGGCGATAATCTATTAGAACTGCTAATGATGATAGACGCTGCTAAGCGGGCTTCAGCAGATTATATTACTGCGGTTATCCCATATTTCGGATACGCACGTCAGGATAGGAAAGATAGGCCCCGTGTGGGTATTGCAGCCAAACTGGTAGCTAATCTTTTAACCGCTGCGGGTGCTGACCGGGTAATGACCATGGATTTACATGCTGGACAAATACAAGGCTTTTTCGATATCCCTCTTGACCACTTGAACGGTAGTGCCATTTTTCTGCCTTACATCCAAAAGCAGAAATGGGATAATCTGTGCTTTGCTTCTCCGGATGTTGGCTCTGTAAAAAGAGCCCGCATTTACGCCCAGCAGTTCAATGCCAATATGGTTATTTGTGATAAGTACCGCAAGCGAGCGAACGAAGTGGCCGAGATGACCTTGATTGGGGATGTGAAAGGGCAGAACGTTATTCTGGTAGACGATATGATTGACACGGGAGGTACACTTTGCAATGCTGCCAGCTTGCTCATGGAAAAGGGTGCTAATAGTGTCAGAGCTTTTTGCACACATGCTGTTCTTTCGGGCAAAGCAATAGAAAACATTGAGAAAAGTAAGTTGAGCGAACTGGTAGTAACAAACTCACTGCCACTTCGTCAAAAATCTAAAAAAATTAAAGTGTTAAGTGTAGCCAAGCTGTTTGCTCAAGCCATACGAAACACTCATGAACACAAAAGTATTAACTCACTCTTCTTAACCCCATCTGTTTAAGAAAGGTGAAATCAAAACAGTAATCAAAGATTTTTTATAAACCAAAATCCAATTTAAAAATGGAAACAGTAGTAATCAACGCCACGCCAAGAACCGAACTAGGAAAGAAGGCTACGCGGGCACTGCGCAAGGCAGGAAATGTTCCTTGCAATCTGTACGGAGGAAAAGAGACACTTAACTTTTTCGCTCCGGTTGCAGAATTTCGTAAACTGATTTTTACCCCAGACTTCCGTTTGGCAGAAATCAACTTGAACGGAAAAACTTACAAAGCAATTGTTAAAGACTCTCAGTTTGCTCCGGTGAACGATGAGTTACTTCACCTCGACTTTCAAGAGTTGGTAGATGATGTAAAAGTGAAGGTATATGTGCCTATCCGTTTAAATGGAACTCCTAAAGGGCTTATCTTGGGAGGTAAGTTAGAGCAGGCATTCAGAAAGCTTCATGTATTGGCTTTGCCAAAAGATCTGCCAACATCTATAGAAGTTGATGTAACTGATATGGATCTGGGTTCTGTGAAAAGAATAAAGGATATCGTAATTCCAGGAGTTACGTTCCTTCACTCACCGGCTAATCCATTCGCTAAGGTGAATGTACCACGTGCTGCTAAAGAGGAAGTTAAGGCTGCCGCTGCTCCTGCCGCTGCTCCTGCTGCTGCCGCTCCTGCTGCTAAGGCCGAAGAGAAGAAGAAGTAGTTTAGCCTTCAATAACAATAGTTGAACTTAAAGCGTCAGGATATAAATTCTGACGCTTTTTTGTTTTATGCAGGTTTGGCTTTAGACATTAACTATTAACTTGCACCCATGAGTTTTTTAATTGCCGGATTAGGAAATATTGGGGCAGAGTACGAAAATACAAGACACAATATTGGTTTTAAAGTTGCAGACCGATTAGCGGCTAATGCTAAAACGGCATTCAGTTTGGAGCGTCTTGCTTTTTTTACAGAATACAGAAGCCGGGGAAAAAATATCTATATAATTAAGCCCACTACCTACATGAATTTGTCTGGAAAGGCTGTGAGATACTGGCTTAACGAGCTTAAAATTCCGCAACAAAATTTATTGGTGGTACTAGATGATTTGGCCATACCTTTTGGATCAATACGTATACGTCAAAAAGGAAGTGACGGTGGACATAATGGGTTAAAAGACATTGATACTACATTCGGAAATAATAATTATGCCCGATTACGCTTCGGAGTGGGTAATGAGTTTGCTAAAGGAAGACAAGTAGACTATGTACTGGGAAATTGGAGCGTGGACGAAATGAAATTGCTGGAAGATAGGATTAATATAGCCTGTGATGGGGTTAATAGTTTTATGTTTGAAGGTATTGAAAGAGCTATGAGTAAATATAATAAGGCATGATAAATCGTTTGAGCCTGCTTTTCACAATTGTTCTCATGTTCGTCTATGGGTGTAAAAAGGAATCAGTTCATTCAAACTGCGAAAGCTGTAAATGGATAGGCTCCTATTCTGGTATTTTTCATGATGTAGCCGGATGTTACGGATGCACTCCCTATCTTGATACGATTTACAACGGCAGTTTTTTTCTGGATACTCTGTCTAATGACAGTATACAAATTATTCGCAGTTATGATAACTATGAATGGCGGTTTCAATACAATGATAGTAGCCGGTATAGTCGCTGGGGATGCTGCACGGTTGGGGAGTCATTTGAATTGATTTTACCCGACACTATGAATTACTACTATAATAATGGCGGCAGCGGAGGTTACTACCGTCAAGAGTTTATAGGAAATAAAAACTAACACCTTACCAATGAAAATAATTTGTATTGGCAGAAACTACTCAGAACACGCAAAGGAATTGAAGAATGAAATTCCAGACAAACCTGTTGTGTTTTTGAAACCTCAAACTGCCTTACTAAAAGATAATAAACCCTTTTACTATCCTGAATGGACTAGTGACCTGCATTACGAAACTGAATTAGTCATTAAGGTTTGTAAACAGGGAAAGTATATTGATGAGAAGTTTGCCCATAAATACTTTGAGGATGTTACGGTTGGTATCGACTTTACAGCGCGCGATTTGCAAAGCCAGCAAAAAGCGAAAGGCCTCCCTTGGGAAATTGCTAAAGCTTTTGATAATAGCGCAGTTATTGGTGAATTCAGAAAAGGGGCTTCTATTCCTGCTGCCAACAGCAGCGGGTTCAATTTTTCTATGAGCCTGAATGGAGCTCAAGTCCAAGTTGGAAACACAAAAGATATGATGTTCTCATTTGAAAAAATTATTGCGTACGCATCACAGTTTTTCACGCTCCAAACCGGAGATTTGATTTTCACCGGAACTCCGGCTGGTGTCGGGCCTGTAAAAATTGGTGACAGACTTGAAGGCTTTCTGGAAAATGAAAAGGTTTTTGACTTTGAGGTTAAGTAGCCTCAATCAGTTATCTTAGCATGCAAATGTGTCCGCAGCCGTTAATCTACAATTTTGGGGTTGTATCCAAAAGCACATCAATCTCCTGACATATTACCCGAACAAAGTACCCAGTGCTTTTACAGAGGTAACCCGCATTAAAAATTACCTTCACCGCCATAACCATGATACGGAAAATACTCAGCCATTTAAAAATAGCGGCACTAAATCCCATGCAGTTAGCTGTTCTGGAGGCCATAGAAAGCAGAAAAGAACATGACCTGGTGTTGCTTTCACCAACTGGCTCGGGCAAAACGTTGGCTTTTCTGCTGCCTCTGCTCAGCTTACTGAAACCACAGATAAATGGTGTGCAGGCATTGATATTAGTTCCCAGTCGCGAACTGGCTATGCAAATTGAGCAGGTGTTTAAAACTATGAGCACAGGTTTTAAAATAAACTGCTGTTATGGCGGGCACGATACCAAGGTAGAACGAAATAATTTTCAGCATCCGCCAGCGGTGCTGGTAGGCACCCCTGGAAGAATTGTTTATCACATAGAAAGAGAAAGCTTTGACACCTCAATGGTAAAAACCTTGGTACTCGATGAATTTGATAAAAGTCTGGAGTTTGGCTTTCAACGTGAAATGGAATTTATCATCAGTCATTTACCCAAGCTGAATAAGCGCATACTTACCTCAGCTACCATGGGCATCGAAATTCCCTCCTTTACAGGTTTAGTTCAGCCTGAACACATAAACTTCTTAAAGGAACATATAAGTCCTCAACTTAGCCTTCAAACGGTACGTGCTCAGGGGCATGATAAACTGCCTGCTTTGGTGGCATTACTGGCCCAAACCGGAAACGAAACAACCCTGGTATTTTGCAATCATCGCGATGCAGTAGACCGCATCAGTACATTACTTCAAAAAAGCGGAGTAATTCACGATGTGTATCACGGAAAACTGGAACAGAACGAAAGGCAACTGGCATTAGTAAAATTTCGAAATGGAACCAACCGCATTCTCATTACCACCGATTTGGCCTCTCGCGGGCTGGACATACCGGCTATCAGGCATGTTATACATTATCAATTACCACACACACTCGAAAGCTTTACACACCGCAACGGCCGTACCGCTCGAATGCATGCAGAGGGTACAGCGTACCTCATTTTAGGAGAAGAGGAAACCATTCCTGACTTTGTAAGAGAGAAGATTACAGAAATTGAACTCCCTGCTAGTTACACCCTTCCGCAATCAGGCGAATGGGGCACTGTTTACATATCTGCCGGAAAAAAAGACAAGATCAATAAAATTGATATCGTAGGCTTCCTCCTTCAAAAGGGTGGACTGCATAAAGAAGAACTTGGTTTGATTGAGGTGCAGGATTTCACCTCCTATGCAGCGGTTAAGCGCTGTAAAATATCATCTATGCTGCATAAAGTTCAAGGGCAGAAAATTAAGAACAAAGCGGTACGGATTTTACTGCAAAAGTAACTTCTAAATTTTACACAGAGCCGCATTAACCTGTATAGCTGCTTCAATCCATTCAAAAGAGGTAAGCAATTCTGCATGCTGAGCTTTCACTAATACAGTATGTTCAAAATGGGCCGATGGTGCTCCGTCCTGAGTAGCAATGGTCCAATTATCCTTTTTAGTATAAACATCTTTCTTACCCATGTTAACCATAGGTTCAATAGCAATTACACAGTTCTCGGGCAAACGTGCACCATCGCCTTTACGGCCATAGTTAGGCACCTGAGGGTCTTCATGTAACGTACGGCCTATCCCATGACCCACCAGTTCGCGTACGCACTTATAGGGGTTCTGGCGTTCGCAATAATCTTGTACTGCAAAACCTATATCTCCGGTTCTTTTTCCGGTAGTAGCCTGTTCAATACCCAAATACAACGACTGCTTGGTTACCTTCAATAACCGCTCAATTTCAGGATTCAACTCACCCACACCAAAAGTATAGGCCATATCGCCATGAAAGCCGTTCATAAATACTCCACAATCAACAGAAATAATATCTCCTTCTTGATAAGCAATTGCATGAGGAATTCCGTGTACCACATCATCATTCACTGAAATACACAAAGAATTCGGAAAACCATGATAGCCCTTAAAAGAAGGCTTACCGCCATGATCTCGTATAAAATCCTCCGCTATTTTATCCAATACCAAACCGTTAGTACCTGCCTGAATTGCTTTAGCCACCTCGGCCAATGCTTTCGACAATACCTCCGAGCTCTTTCTTATCAGCTCAATCTCTTCGTTTGTTTTAATTTTTATGGCCATCTCTTACCCGATAGTATGTTGTGATCAAGTATTTTAAATTAAAAAACCCCTCTCGTTTCGGAGAGGGGTCACTTTATTTTTTACATGCTGGCGGCAGCAATTCCCTGTCTTCCTTTAATTCTTCCCGAAGAAGTTAATCCGTCATAGTGACGATTCAACAGATACGTTTCAATAGTTGCCAGTGTATCTAATACCACACCCACCATAATCAGTATGGAACTCCCTCCAAAGAATAGGGCAAAAGCACGGTTTACATCAAACATCATCACAATAGCCGGCATAATAGCTACAACCCCTAAAAATATGGCGCCAGGAAGAGTAATTCTTGAGATGACAGAATCTATGAAATCCTCCGTTTTCTTGCCGGGTTTTACACCAGGTATAAATCCGCTGTTACGTTTCAAATCATCTGCAATTTGAGTAGGGTTCACTATCAACGCAGTGTAGAAATAAGTAAACGCAACAATCAGAATAAAATAAGTTAAGTTATACGGTATAGACATAATATCATTGAAAGCAATCAGAAAACTGCTGTTGCTGTCAAAACCCGGAATAAACTGTGCCACAGTAGCAGGCAAAAACATTATTGCCTGTGCAAAGATAATTGGCATAACACCAGATGCATTGAGCTTTAATGGCAAATACTGACGCACACCACCTGCCTGCATCATCTTTCCGCCCTGAACTATATTTCGCTTAGCATATTGAACAGGTATTCTTCGGGTTCCTTGTATCAGCAAAATACAGGCACCTATCACCACCACTAGAAAAGCCATTTCAATAACAAATGCAATCAAACCACCCTTAGCAATTCTTGAAGTGAATTCTTCCAGAATTGAACTCGGGAAACGGGCCAAAATACCAACCATAATGATTAACGAGATACCATTACCAATACCTTTGTCAGTAATACGCTCTCCCATCCACATTACAAACAACGTTCCCGCTGTTAACACCACAACCGTAGAAATGGCAAACATAATTGGTGAGAGATTAGGAAGAACAGCCGATGCATCCGCATTTCTTAAATAAACAACATAACCGGCACCTTGAAAAGCGGTAACCACAATAGTCAGCAGTCGGGTATATTGATTAATCTCTCTTCGGCCGCTTTCACCCTCTTTTTGCAACTTTTGAAAGTAAGGAATTGCCAATGTCAGCAACTGAATGGCAATTGAAGCAGAAATATATGGCATAATACCTAATGCGAAGATAGATGCCCGTGAAAACGCACCTCCCGCAAACAGGTTCACCAAACCTAATATGCCGCTCGCGCCTTGATTCTTTACATTATCTAAAGCAGTAGGGTCAATTCCGGGAAGGGTGATATACGTTCCCAAACGGTAAATAAGTATTAAACCGATGGTTAGAAGAATTCGCTGACGAAGCTCTTCTATGCTCCATATTTCTTTGAGTTTTTGAAAAAGTTTCATGCTATAATTCTAATTGAAAAATCCCGATGGCTATCGGGACTCTCGGTGTTTTTTGAATGATTATTTTTTCACGATAGTTACGCTTCCGCCTAAACCTTCAATCTTAGCTTTTGCGGCCTCGCTGATAGCATGTACTGAAACGTTTATTTTGGTAGTTAACTCACCACTGGCAAGTACCTTTACTAACTCTGACTTTCCTAGCAGATGATTTGCACGAAGGCTTTCAACGGACACCTCTTTCAATCCGCTGTTGTCAATCAGGTGTTGAATCTTACCCAAATTTAATGGAGTATACTCCACGCGAGAAAAATTCTTAAAACCTACCTTGGGCATTCTGCGCTGTAAAGGCATTTGTCCACCCTCAAAACCAAGTTTCTGAGAGTATCCTGAACGTGATTGTGCTCCTTTATGACCACGACCTCCAGTTTTACCATCGGTAGAACCTTGTCCTCTACCTAATCTCTTTTTTGCTTTTCCTATTGATCCCTTGGCAGGTGTCAGATTGTGTAATTCCATTGTATTGTATTTACCGTTGTCTTCCTACTATTAAATATTTTCCACTTTCACCAAATGCTGCACTTTGGTAATCATACCTAATACAGAAGGGGTGCTTTCTAATTCGTTACTTGAACCTATTTTGTTGAGCCCAAGAGCTTTAATCGTTCTTTTCTGACGCTCATCTTTTTCGATGGTACTCTTGGTTTTTGTTACTCTGATCTTTGCCATGATTATCTTTTTTTCTGACTATTCAATTCGATCCGCTGAATACAATAATTATCCTTTAAACACTTTATCCATTGCTACTCCTCTATTCTTAGAAACTGTATATGGATCACGCAATTTGCTCAAAGCATCTAAAGTTGCTTTAATTACGTTAGCCGGGTTAGCACCACCCTGTGACTTGGCAAGTACATCCTTAATTCCTACACTTTCCAACACAGCACGCATAGAACCTCCCGCAATTACACCAGTTCCATGTGATGCCGGACGAAGCATAACTTTTGCCGCACCAAACTTACCAAACTGAACGTGAGGAATAGTTCCTTTAAATACCGGAACACTCACTAAGTTTTTCTTTGCATCGTCAATTGCTTTCTGAATTGCCTCCTGCACCTCTCTGGCTTTTCCTAAGCCCTCACCAACTATACCGTTGCCGTTGCCTACCACCACAGTTGCTGAGAAAGTGAACGTACGTCCACCCTTTGTAACCTTCGTTACTCTGCGGATGTTTACCACTTTCTCTTTCAATTCGAGTTCGCTCGCTTTGAGCTTTTGAACATTCAGTCTTGCCATTTGCTTTATCTTAAAAATGATTTTATCAATTAAAATTTCAACCCGCCTTCACGTGCCCCTTCAGCCACTGCCTTTACACGACCATGATATAAAAACCCGCCACGGTCAAAAACTACTGTCGTAACACCTTTATCGGCTGCTTTCTTAGCAATCAGAACCCCAACGTTCTTGCTCTGCTCAACCTTGTTACCGGTACGGGCAAAGTCCTTATCGCGGGTCGATGCCGATGCTAAAGTACTTCCGGCTTCATCATTAATCAACTGAACATAAATTTCCTTATTGCTGCGGAAAACGCTCAATCTGGGTCTTTCGGCAGTACCGCTTATTTTTCCGCGAATTCTGCTTCTTATCTTTTTTCTTCTTGCTTCTTTAGTAACTGCCATCTTACGATATATTTAAAGATGATTGCCCGAGGGCTTAATATTATCCGTTTAAAAAAATTATTTCTTAGCTGCGCTCTTACCCGCTTTTCTTCTCAATACTTCACCTACAAACTTAATACCCTTTCCTTTGTAAGGTTCAGGCTTTCTTATAGACCGTATTTTAGAGCATACCAAACCCAGCAAATCTTTATCGTTACATTCCAAGGTAACAATAGGGTTCTGTCCTTTATCCTGTTTAGCGGCTGCTTTAATTTCAGTAGGCAACAAAACAACCACCGGGTGAGAGTAACCTACAGATAAAGTAAGAGCTTGTCCCGCCACATCAGCACGGTAACCTACCCCTACCAGCTCCAGCTGAACTTTATAACCCTCAGATACACCCTTTACCAAATTACCCAGTAAAGCGCGATAAGTGCCATGAAGAGATCTGTGTCTTTTTTGCTCAGTAGGTCTTTCAACGGTCAGTACTCCGTCAGTTACCTTTACAGTAATATCCGGATCTATCGATTGAAACATTTCGCCTTTCGGCCCTTTCACTTTCACCACATTGCCGCTCATTACTTCCACAGTAACATTTTTCGGAAGTTCAATGGGTGCTTTACCTATACGTGACATAACTTAGTTTTATTTTGAAAATTTCGCTTGTATCAAATTAGAATATCTCACAAAGAATTTCACCACCAATACCATGAGCCTTCGCCTGCTTTTCAGTCATTACGCCTTTCGATGTAGATAAAATAGCAATACCCAATCCGCTTAATACGCGGGGTAATTCAGTTTTGCCGCGGTACTGACGTAAACCAGGAGTAGAAATTCTTTCTAAACTCTTAATTACTGGGGTCTTCGTAGCAGCATCATATTTCAAGGCTATTTTAATCACGCCTTGATTATCCGCAGTCTCTTCAAACTTATACTTAAGAATATAACCGTGTTCGTAAAGAATCTCGGTAATTCTTTGTTTAATTTTCGAAGACGGTATTTCAACCAAACGGTGACCGGCTTGCTGCGCGTTTCTAATTCTTGTCAGAAAATCTGAAATAGGATCAGTCATTTTACTTTCGTTTTATCTTTTTATTCAAATTCCGGTCACCCGGTTATTTCTATTTTACTACCAGCTAGATTTAGTTACACCCGGTATTTTACCCTCCGTTGCCAAATCGCGGAATTTGATCCGCGATATACCAAACATACGAACATACCCTCTGCCTCTGCCGGTAAGTGCGCAGCGGTTACGCAATCTTACTTTCGAAGAATTCTTTGGTAATTTATCAAGCAAACTCCACTCCCCTGCTTCTTTTAGTGCCTTACGCTTTTCAGCATATTGCTTAACAAGTTTTTCTCTTTTGCGCTGACGGGCTTCTACTGATTTTTTTGCCATGTCTTTTTATTTCAGTTTTTTTACTTAGAGTCTTTTTTAAACGGCATACCTAATGCTTCCAAAAGCGCATAAGCCTCTTCATCATTCTGGGCAGACGTAACAAAGGTTATATCCATACCATTAATTCTTGAAACCTTGTCAATTTCCATTTCCGGAAAAATGATTTGTTCCTTAATACCAAGCGTGTAATTTCCGTTGCCATCAAATCCCTTATTGTTCACGCCCTTAAAGTCACGAACACGAGGCAATGAAACGGAAACCAAACGGTCCAAAAACTCATACATACGCTCCCCGCGCAAAGTAACACGGGCACCAATAGGCATACCCTCACGCAATTTGAAGTTAGAAATCGCCTTACGTGCGTGAGAAGCTACCGCCTTCTGTCCGGCAATTGCTGTCATTTCCTGAACAGCAATATCAACAAGTTTCTTATCAGAGGTTGCTCCGTTAACACCTTGGTTCAAACATATTTTTTGTAAACGCGGAACCTGCATAACCGAAGAAAATTCAAATTTCTTCTTTAATGAAGGAATAATCTCTTCCTGATAGCGCTTCGCGAGGCGCGGAGTGTATTTTGTGTTGCTCATTTTAAATGTTTTTGCACGATTCCCAACCGTGCTGTTCTTAAAAAGGGACGGCAAAACTAACACTTGACTTCATAAAACCAAATAATTGCACAAGAAATTTTAAAAACAGGGACTGGGAAGAGTTATCTTGATTGTCCCCTACCAATAAAGTACGAGTGGGCATTGCATTTATCATCCTTGCGGTCAAGTGCTCCTTGACAGGGTTTGGAAGATGCCTTTACATCTGAAATCCATACTTCTGTCAATTTTCTTTATGTAAAAGAAAAAGCGTTCACAAATTTTCTATCCGCGAACGCTTTTCCTCTGGTTTGAATAAAAAACTATTCCTTCATTACTCGAAAACGGTTCACAACATCCCCTTGTTGTAACTCAACTAAGTATACTCCCAAAGCTTCCTGATCCATTTTCACTTCTACCAGATTAGTTCCTGTTTCAGATTTCATCAATTCCTCTTTAACCAAACGTCCCGACATATCAAACACACGGATTACAACTTTCTCTTCAGTATTACCGGTGGTAAACTCAATTGTAAACTCTTGCACAAACGGATTCGGATAAATCTTTGCCATCAGTGTCGACTCCCCTCCTATTTCCGGCAAGGGCTCCTCTTCAGGTGCCGCTATACGACATCCTGGATTAATGGTTAAGGCCAGTGTCTTGGCCGTACTGGCCATACAACTATTATTGGCTTTAACCGATATCGTTCCCGCATTCGCACCCGCGGTCACATTCACCGTGGTGGTGCCCTGTCCCGAGGTGATCGTCCAGCCCCCAGGGGCTGTCCAGGTGTAAGATATCGCTCCGCTGACGGCCGCTATACTATACGTATTACTAGTCGTTGCACAGGCTACTGCCGGACCGCTGATAGCCCCCGGGGTAGATGGTCGCTGCACCACGGCATATGATTTATAAGCACTCATGATACCACAGGCGGTCACGGCTCTTACCTTCACGGTTCCCGTAACAAAGGCGGCTGCAAAATCTACCGTAATCGTGGTAGTGCCCTGTCCGCTTACAATGGTTCCACCGGTTACCTGCCAGTCGTAGCTAACCGCTCCCGCTACTACGGTGGCTGTATACACAATACCCGTAGTCGGGTTACAGATGTTACTGGCCGGGCCGCTTACGGTAGGTATTGCCGGAGTTGTAACAATTGCCAGCGTTCGGGCGGCACTGGAGCTGGCACAGTTAGCGGCCGTTAAGCTAATGCTGCCGCTGACAAAGCCGGCTCCATAAGTGATGGTTACACTGTTCGTACCCTGACCACCCGTTACGCTCGCATTGGCCGGGGCGGTCCAGGTGTAATTCGCCACATTCGCTGCCAGGGCTACGGTGTAGCTATAACTGCTGCCTGCACATACTACTGTCGGCCCGGTGATAGTACCAGGGGTGCCAGCGGCTGTCATTTTCTTCACCGTTAAGGCGATCTCGGCACTAAAGCCTAAGCAGTTCTTCGCCTTCACCTTCACGGCTCCGGTAATCATAGTTGATGGAAACTGACAGGTTATACTATTGGTGCCAAGACCGGATAACACAGTACCGCCTGCTGGAATCAGCCAGTTATAGTAAGTAACATTCGGATCGAAGGCAACAGAATAAGTATAGGTCACCCCTGCACATACCGAAGTGGGCCCGGTAATAGGCGATGGGGTAGCCGGCACTCCGCTCGGGGTAATAACCGTCATGGTCAGAACATTGCTCGCTGCTGTAGAACTGGTTACACACGGATAGTTACTGGTCAATTCACAACTCACTGTATGGCCGCTTAATAATGCAGATGTAGTGTAACTGGAAGAAGAGCCATTCTGCACTAAAACATTGTTTACATACCATTTGTAAACCGGGGCACTTCCACCATAAACTGGGCTGGCAATAAAAGTTACCGGACTGGTTGAGCAAACGGTGGTCGTTCCGTTTTGTACCGCTATACTCACAGTGGGGGTAACTATGGCATTATGAGCTAACGAGTTAGACATAAAACCACAGGAAGTGGTAAGCTGTATCAAACCGCTGCATGCACCTGCTGGAATGGTAGCAGTAACAGAAATGGCCGACTCACTGAGAATGGAAGCAATATATCCATCAACAATAACGGTATTACCGGTAGCTGAAAATCCGGTGCCGCTGATTATTACGGATGAACCGGCTATACCGCTCGTTGAACTCAGTGAGCTGATAACAGGAGCATTGATGGTATAAGATAAACCGTTCGAAACACCTCCGCAGGCATTGGCAACTACCACATTTCCGCTGCAGGTGCCGTCTGCTACGGTAGCCGTAATGCTCGTAGTACTTTGGCTGGTCACCAAAGCCGCTACTCCGCCTATAGTAACCGTATTGCCCGTTGCAGAAAATCCGGTGCCGTTTATCGTGGTAGATGAACCGGCTATTCCGCTCGATGAACTCAATGAACTGATAACAGGGGCATTGATGGTATAAGATAAACCGTTCGAAACACCTCCGCAGGCATTGGTAACTACTATATTACCGCTACAGGTACCCGATGCTACGGTAGCCGTAATGCTCGTAGTACTTTGGCTGCTTATCGATGCTGCTATTCCGCCTATCGTCACTGCATTGCCTGTTGTCGAAAATCCGGTGCCACTAATAGTTACCGATGAGCCGGGCAAGCCATTAACAGGGCTCGCGCTAAATACAGTCGGGGCACTAATAATATACGATAAACCGTTCGACACACCTCCACAAGCATTGGTAACTACCACATTGCCGCTGCAGGTGCCAGCGGCTACGGTTACCGTAATGCTCGTGGTACTTTGACTGGTCACCGAAGCCGCCACTCCGCCTATACTTACCGTATTGCCGGAAGCCGAAAAGCCCGTGCCTGTAATAGTTACTGATGAACCCGCTAGGCCATTACCCGGACTTAACGAACTGATAACAGGGGCATTGATAGTATATCCTACCGAGTTCGACACTCCTCCGCAGGCATTGGTAACTACCACATTTCCGCTGCAGGTGCCTGCACCTACAGTAACTTCTATACTCGTGGCGCTTTGGCTGGTAATGGCAGCCGCTATTCCGCCAATGGTTACGCTGTTGCCCGTAGCCGAAAACCCGGTGCCGGCTATTGTTACTGAAGAACCTGCAATGCCATTACCCGGACTCAGCGAACTGATAACCGGGGCATTGATAGTATATCCCACCGAGTTCGATACTCCTCCGCAGGCATTGGTAACTACCACATTTCCGCTGCAGGTGCCTGCACCTACAGTAACTTCTATACTCGTAGCGCTTTGGCTGGTAACGGTTGCCGCTATTCCGCCAATGGTTACGCTGTTACCTGTACCAGAAAAGCCCGTACCCGTAATAGTTACTGAAGAACCCGCTATACCGCTGCTTGAACTAAGGTTACTGATAACCGGTGCATTAATAGTATAAGATAAACCGTTCGAAACACCACCGCAGGCGTTGGTAACTACCACACTACCGCTGCAGGTGCCCGCTGCCACTGTTACAGTTATAGAAACAGCGCTCTGCGCTGTAATAGTAGCGGTTACTCCGCCAATGGTTACGCTGTTACCTGTAGTGGAAAAGCCGGTGCCTGTAATAGTTACTGAAGAACCCGCTATGCCACTGTTTGAACTGAGGTTGTTGATAACCGGTGCATTAATAGTATAAGAAACCGAGTTAGATACACCACCGCAGGCATTGGTAATTACCACATTGCCCGTGCAAGTACCCGTACCCACTGTTACTGTTATGCTGGTAGTACTCTGGCTGGTAATGGTAGCGGTTACACCACCTATTGTTACACTATTCCCCGAAGCTGAAAATCCGGTGCCCGTAATAGTTACTGAAGAACCCGCTATACCGCTGCTTGAACTAAGGTTACTGATAACCGGTGCATTGATGGTATACGCCACACCGTTCGATACGCTACCACACGCATTGGTGACAACCACATTGCCACTGCAGGTGCCACCAGCCACTGTTGCTGTTATCGCGGTAGAACTCTGCGCAGTTATGGTAGCCGATACTCCCCCAATGGTTACGCTATTACCTGTAGCAGAAAAGCCCGTACCATTTATTGTTACCGATGAACCCGCTATACCGTTCGAAGAACTAAGCGAACTGATAGCAATAGCTGTAACTGTAATATTCGAAGCATTTATACTTCCGGTAACCGAAGGAATGCTGCCCACTACTCTTATTCGATAATCGTTATCAGGCCCTACACCGCAAGGTAAAGTAGCAGCGATGGTGCCGCTGGTGGTACTGGTAAGCGTACCAATATTGGTACTGGTTGCAAAATTATCGTTGCTGATTTGTGCCGTAAATACATTACCCGGATCAAAGCCATTGCTTACCGTATACGGCACGTTTAAATTACTCAACACCGGATAAGTAAGCGGGTTTATAACCCCAGTGGTTATAGTAGGCTCTAAAGAAATGCACGTATAAACGTTCTTGTCAGTGTATGTGTTATCGCCTATCTGTCCGTTGCTGTTATCTCCGGTCATACATACCACGTTAGCATTGGTGGTTTTTATTACCCCGCTGGTGCGGTAGAAGGCCGCTATATATTGCCCGTTGGTAACTCCGCTGGCTGCTACCGGGGTAACACGCGTAGCAGTGGTGCCATCACCTAAGGCTCCCTGACCGTTGTAACCGCAGGAACGTATGGTGCCGTCTGATAACAATACCACCGTGTGGATATCGCCACAGGCTATCTTACTGGCTGTGCTGATACCGCTCATGCTTACCGGGCTAGAAGTGGTGGTGGTAGTGCCATCGCCTAACTGACCGTAGCCGTTGTAGCCCCACCCGCGAACCGTGCCATTGCTCAATACGGCAACCGAGTGGTTGAATCCCGCATCTATGGCTGTTACGGTCAGGCCGCTCAGGGCGGTTATTAAGCCCGGGGTCAATTTATCAATGAATGTGCCATCGCCCAACTGCCCGTAGCCGTTATAGCCCCAACTCCATACAGACCCATCGCCTTTTACGCCTATAGTATGGTATCCTCCGGCTGTTATATCTGTCCAGCCCGTAAATGAATATATCTGAACAGGAGTTGCCCGGTTGGTACCGGTACCATCGCCTAACTGGCCATAGTAATTATAACCCCATACCCATAAAGTGCCATCACTCTTTAATGCCACGGTATGGAAGATACCGCATTCTACTTTTACCCAGGTATTGCCGCTGCCTACCTGCACCGGTGTGCTTCGGTTGGTAGTGGTGCCGTCACCTAACTGGCCATAGCCGTTGTAGCCCCAGGCCCATAAGGTGCCATCGCTTTTGATGGCCGCATTATGGTAATACCCGCTGCTTACATAGCTCCAGTTGGTGCCGCTGCCTACCTGCACCGGGTAGTTGGTAGTGGTGGTGGTGCCGTTGCCTAACTGACCGTAGCCGTTGTAGCCCCAGGCCCATAAGCTGCCGTTGCTCCGTATCATTACGGTATGCTGGTAGCCGTTGCTCAGTTTAGAAGGAGAAAGAGTTAAACTGACTGCCGGGGGCGTAAGGTCGGTGCAGGTATAGGTGGTTTTATCGGTGTTGGTGGAGTTACCTATCTGGCCACTGCCATTATCGCCTGTCATACACACTACATCGGCATCCGTGGTTTTTATTACTCCGCTGGTGCGGTAGTAGGCCGCTATGTATTGGCCATCGGTTACTCCCGTGGCCACTACCGCTGTAAGACGGGTGATAGTGGTGCCATCACCTAACTGGCCATTGCCGTTGTAGCCGGTGCTGCGGATGGTGCCGTCAGCCAACAATACTACCGTATGGTTGTCGCCACAGGCTATCTTGCTGGCTCCGCTGATGCCGGTCATAGTCACCGGTGTAAGACGGTTGGTAACCGTACCATCGCCTAACTGACCGTTGCCATTGTAACCCCACATTCTCACCGTGCCATCGCTCAATACTACTGCAGAATGGTTAGAGCCTCCGTCTATCTGGGCTATCGTGCCGCTAATGCTTACCGGTGAAGGGGTGATGTGGTCTGTGGTGGTGCCATCACCTAACTGACCGTAGCCATTGTAGCCCCAGGCCGATAAACTTCCATCGCTCTTTACACCGAGGGTATGGTAGCCCCCTACCCCAAAATCTAACCAGCCGGGGGTAAAGCCAATTACTTGTGTAGGAACATAGCGAGTGATGGTAGTGCCATCGCCTAACTGACCGTAGCCGTTGTAGCCCCAGGCCCATAAGCTGCCATCACTCTTTAATGCTACCGTATGGTAGATACCGCATTCTACTTTTACCCAATCGGTAGCACTGCCTACCTGGGTTGGTGTGCTTCGGTTGGTGGTGGTGCCATCGCCTATCTGTCCGTAGCCGTTGTAGCCCCAGGCCCATAAGGTGCCATCGCTCTTAATAGCTGCATTATGGTAATACCCGCTGCTTACGTATTGCCAGTTGGTAGCACTGCCTGCCTGCACCGGGTAGTTGGTATTGGTGGTGGTGCCGTTGCCTAAGTTACCGTAGCCGTTATAGCCCCACGCCCATAAAGTGCCGTCTCCGCGTATCATGACCGTATGCTGGTAGCCGTTGCTCAGTTTGTTTGTTTGTAAAGTGCGCGTAGGCACTGCCGGTGGCGTAAGGTCGGTGCAGGTATAGGTGGTTTTATCGATGTTGGTGGAGTTGCCTATCTGACCGTTACCATTATCACCCGTCATACATACAATATCTCCATCGGTGGTTTTTATTACTCCGCTGGTGCGGTAGAAGGTCGCTATATATTGCCCGTTGGTAACACCCGTGGCTGCTACCGGGGTAACACGCGTAGCAGTGGTGCCATCACCTAAGGCTCCCTGACCGTTGTAACCGCAGGAACGTATGGTGCCGTCTGATAACAATACCACCGTATGGATATCGCCACAGGCAATCTTTACTGCTGTGCTTATACCGGTCATGGCTACCGGGGTATAACGGTTGGTGGTAGTGCCATCGCCTAACTGGCCGTAGCCGTTGTAACCCCAGGTACGCACGGTGCCATCGCTCAGCACCGCTGCCGAGTGATTGAAGCCCGCATCTATAGCCGCCATGGTCACACCGCTGAAAGCTGTTATCAGGCCGGGGGTGCTCCGGTCGGTTGTAGTGCCATCGCCCAACTGCCCGTAGCCGTTATAGCCCCAGCTCCATACAGACCCATCGCCTTTTACACCTATAGTGTGGTATCCTCCGGCTGTTATATCTGTCCAGCCCGTAAATGAATATATCTGAACAGGAGTTGCCCGGTTGGTGCCTGTGCCATCGCCTAACTGTCCATTGAAATTATAGCCCCAGGCCCATAAGCTGCCATCGCTCTTTAATGCTACGGTATGGTAGATACCGCATTCTACTTTTACCCAGGTATTGCCGCTGCCTACTTGCACAGGAGTAGTGCGATTAGTAGTGGTGCCATCACCTAACTGGCCATAGCCGTTGTAGCCCCAGGCCCATAAGGTGCCATCGCTTTTGATGGCTGCATTATGGTAATAGCCGCTGCTTACATAGCTCCAGTTGGTGCCGCTGCCTACCTGCACCGGGTAGTTGGTAGTGGTGGTGGTGCCGTTGCCTAACTGGCCCTGACCATTATAGCCCCAGGCCCATAAACTGCCGTTGCTCCGTATCATTAACGTATGCTGGTAGCCGTTGCTCAGTTTAGAAGGAGAAAGAGTTAAACTGACTGCCGGGGGCGTAAGGTCGGTGCAGGTATAGGTGGTTTTATCGGTGTTGGTGGAGTTACCTATCTGGCCATTGAAGTTATCGCCTGTCATACATACTACATCGGCATCCGTGGTTTTTATTACTCCGCTGGTGCGGTAAAAGGCCGCTATGTATTGGCCATCGGTTACTCCCGTGGCCACTACCGCTGTGAGACGGGTGGTGGTGGTGCCATCGCCTAAGGCTCCCTGACCGTTGTAACCGCAGGAACGTATGGTGCCGTCAGCCAATAATACTACCGTATGGTTGTCGCCACAGGCTATCTTGCTGGCTCCGCTGATACCGGTCATGCTTACAGGGGTAAGACGGGTGGTGGTAGTGCCATCCCCCAACTGACCGTTGCCATTGTAACCCCACATTCTAACCGTACCATCGCTCAGTATCACGGCCGAGTGGTTAAAGCCCAAATCGGTTTTTGTTGCTGAAGAAATTCCCACTACCTGAACAAAACTGAGTTTGTCGGTACTGGTACCATCTCCTAACTGGCCATAGCCATTATAACCGCAAGCCCACACAGTGCCATCGTTATTAACGGCCGAAGTATGGTAACCTCCGGCACTTACATCTACCCAGGTGGTTAATGTTCCGATTTGTACCGGTGTAGTACGGTTAGTAGTGGTACCATCACCTAACTGTCCGTAACCATTGTAGCCCCAAGCCCAAATGGTACCATCTGCTTTAAGTGCAGCAACGTGGTAAATACCGGCTTCAACCTTTACCCAGTTGGTTGCGCTGCCTACCTGTACAGGCGCAGTACGGCCGGTTGTGCTGCCATCGCCTAATTGGCCGTAACCATTATAGCCCCAGGCCCATAAGGTACCATCGCTTTTAATGCCATAGCTGCTGTAATAACCGGCTGATACACTTACCCAATTGGTGCCGCTGCCTGCCTGCACCGGGTAGTTGGTATTGGTGGTGGTGCCGTTGCCTAAGTTACCCTGACTGTTGTAGCCCCAGCCCCACAAGCTGCCATCTCCGCGAACCATCAAGGTATGCTGGTAGCCGCTGGCAAGTTTGCTTTGTGCCTGTATATCAAAAACTGCACAATAGCTTAACACAAGTAGAATCAGCAGCTTGATATTAATTTTGGAAAGGTTATTTGTCATATGTTAATGATTGAAATGTCTTGATAAATATAATCGAACAAAAAATATTTTTATCTCTATCATGCTCCCCGGTAGAATCATGGTTCATTTTTTTGCATCGGGATATTGTTTCTAAACAACCTTAATGGCATAGTATTTAAGCCATGCAAAACAGGTTCAACGCCTTTGCTCTGTAAATAACTGCAATTCCTTCTTTCAACCATTGTCTACCAAAGGTTATATACTAAATGAACTTCCCCAGCTTCCACCGCTCTAAAAAAAAGATATACTTAAACTAAACTTATACCACCTCACATAAAAGTGCTGCACCAACTGTAATGCAGGACTGCGGTGAAAAAAAATCTCGTATAATACCTTTTGAATATAGCTGTGCGTCCTTTAAAAAGAAGGTGCAAAGTATGTTAAAAAACATGCTCTGTCAAGTGAAACAGAAGATATTTATAAACAAATTTAATATCAGGGCTTTTAAGCTGAGTAAATACCCGGATATCCAATAGCTACAACAACCCCGTTTGACTGATGCATGGTGCAATCCGTAAACTCCTCCTAAATATCAGGCAGGCCCTGCACAGCTAAGCACTAACTCTCAGGCTGAAGAACACTATTACCTGCATCCCGGCAGCAAAGCACTCCCCTGTGTTATTATAGCACTTCTCTCCCACCGCTCCGCACTTAACGCATTGGTCGCTGCACCTAACCCTGTACGTAAAGCACACTCCCCTTTTAACATGGAACTACCCTCCAACAGTGCTGCACTTCCCCGGTCGGGTGCTGAAGTTCCGTTTTCTGATAGCGCAAAAACTATCGTTAAAAAAGATCGCTCAATCTGACGCAACCATGATCATCTTTCGCCTTTGTTAGTATTCCCCTGTAATGGCAAAAGCAGCCCAGCCCTTCTTGAGTGTCATCACCAACAACAGCAGGCCAGCAGGCTAATAAGTCCGGGGGGGCAATCTCCGCTTGCATTAGGAGCCTAAAAAACTAAAAAAAAACCATCGCAAAAACTGATAGTAAAAATAACAGCCACAGATACCAGCATCATGTTGCGGCCCAAAGCATACACCCTTCCGCCTCTGAAAATGGTTTTAATTTATATACATTTGACAATACTGTTTACAAAACACCCTAAGCCATGAATAAAAAACTATTAACCCTTTATACATTGTGTGCAGCCCTGCTGTTTACTGCAAGCAGTTGCAAAAAAGAAACTGCCGGTGTTACCGAAACGTGCCGAACTGTTTCGCAATACACTATCATCGGCACCACCCCCTATTATACCACCTACCATTACGACTCAAAAGGCCGGATAGATGCCACGCTTGGCTCACAGTTATATTCGTTTATTACTTACACTGCCGATTCGGCATTTTACAAAGAATATCAGCTGAACGGATTTTTGAATAGCTCTTTCTCCATGAAACTCGATGCCAACGGAAGATTTATTACCCGCGGTGGTATTACCTATCAGTATGATACCGAGGGCCATTTGATTAAGGAGGTGGTAGGTAGTGTTATTCATGATTATACCTGGCAAGATGGCAATATGACGTCTGAAACTACTACCATTAGCGGAGTACCTAGCTATACTTACACCTACACTTATTATACCGATAAGGAAAATAAAGCACGCTGGGATTATAACCACAATGGCATCGACTGCTTTTTTGGAGAGGCTAGTAAAAACCTGCTTAAACACATAAGCACCGAAGATTTGGTCAGCGGTACCGTTACCGAAACCAACTGGACATACGAATACAACGAAAAGGGGCTGCCCACTCAAATGACTATTCTTTTTGTAGGTACAGGTACGTTCAGTACCTACTTTTATACTTACGAGTGTAATTAAGCATTTATCTTTTTAAGTGTTCATTCCCGGCTCACCGCCCCGGCACCCTGTGCTGGCAAAGCTCCTTTGCCCACAACAATTATAGCTCCCTTTTTCTACCCCCCGCCCTCCCAATTCTTAAATCACCTTTACTCCACCTTCGTCAGCTTACACACCGCTATCTTCTTTTCGCCATCGGTTATGGCAACAGTATAAACCCCCGCACTCAACCCCTTCACACTAAACTCCTGCCGCGTGCTATACCTCGGCACTTTCTGCTGTAACACTATTCTTCCTTCTAAATCCGCAATCCGAAATTCGCAATCCGAAATTTTTTCCCACTCCACCCAGTTATACTCTAACCTTACATTATCAGTAGCGGGGTTAGGGTAAACCTTTAGCCACGGGGCATCTTTGTATATCGGTTTCACATCGCTATACACTGTGTCGCAGGCGCTGCCTACCAAGCGGCCTAAGCGGTAGTTGGGAAACTGTGAAATGGTTGCGTTAGAGAACTTAGGCAATACAATATTTCTGGATTGATAGCGGCAACTATCTCCTCGGCCGTTAGGGTTTTCTATGGTAGAGTAAAACCGTACTCCGCCACTGGCAAAGTATATTTTGCCATCTGGCCCGTATTGAGACAAGTAACGAAAAAAATACGACCCAGTTTTATCCACCACCGTATCTAAAAATGAATCGTAATATGCTACGGTATCAATAGAAGCGAGAACATCGGCAGCCGTTAAATCCCATTGAACTAAGCAATATCCGGTAGATGCATAAAATAATCTGTTATCGACCGAAAAGTCTGCGGTACTTGTCCATACTGCGGGTTCTCCAATGTCGTTATAAAGTATAAAGGCAGGTATTTCAATCAGGTTCGATAGCTCCCCTGTGCATCTGTCAAAATCAAATACATCTAAATCAGAAAAAGCAGATTGCTTCAAAAATTTTGTACCGTCTAAAGAAAACTTACAAATACCTAAATCACCATAGGGTATTTGCATGATGGGGTCGCCCGCGCATTGCATAGACACAAACTCAATGGTATCCGGTTGTAAAAGGTATTTATAGTAACAATTAGTATTGTATTCAACAAATACAATCCACCAGTCGCGACCATTACCATGTTTACACATAGCCATATTACCAGGCACCGGATGCGCATTTGAAAAAGAAATGTTTTTATCGGTTATTTTAAATTGACCATTAGTTTTTTGGACAACCCTCGAATAGCAAACACGGCCGTCAAAATATCCGGGGGTTAATGAATCGTTGAGTATGTGAATAATGATGTAGGCTGAGTCGGCCCCTGGTTCTTTTACAATAAATAGCCCGCTCGAGATTTTCATCCCAAACGCTCCGGGTGTGTAATCATGTTCAAAATGCTCCCATGCATCACCGTAATTAATACTGTCACCGTTTTCAATAAGAGTTGATGTGCTGTCAAATATCCGCATGCCATTGGTATAAAAAAGTAAATTACCGTTGGCATCACATATATTGGTATTACACTCCGAAAAAGGGAGCAATAGGGCTTTCGGTTTACTTTCGAAGGTGTCATTCACAAATTGCCCCAAGGCATTACCGTAATGCGGAAAAGGTGCGGTGTCTTGGTATTGGGGATAGTTACCCCACATCCAAACATTATCATACATCTGTGCCGATGTATTACCGGCTATTACTACAAGTAGAAACAATACTAAGGTTCTCATTTGGCTATAATGATGGTTCTTGAATAAACTGTTGCTCCCTGGCTTTTTATCCGGCAAAAATAGGTTCCCGGAGCCAACATACCGGTTTCTATTTTGTTGGTATAGGTTTCCATCCCCAACCTGGCTTTTATTACCAACTGCGCCAAGGGATTTACTATTTCTACTTCCTCATCGGCAAATGGCTTACCCTGTTTGCTCACCATTAAAAAATTACGTGCAGGCACCGGATATAAGCGGTAGCTAACAGTTTTCATACCCGGCAGGGTATCTGTTTTTTCGGTGCCGTCCGTTTTCATGGCATAGCCCGCCTCCAAGCATATATCGTAGTCCTCGTAGCTCCGCTCTTCTATTATAGCCAGCATGGCTCTTGCCTCAAACACAGCATCGCCCGCCTCTAAAAAACACTTTTCGGCTATGGTACGCAGCTTTTCAATTTTTAAACTATCAAACTCCACCTCATCCTTCATAACCTCCCGCAAATAATAACTGTTGGTTTCTTTTTTGTCAATTTCAAACGCAGTTGCAGTGGTTATGTTGATATTTTGCATATCGGCTGCATCAGCCTTGCTATACTTCTCTTCCAGTATGTCTGCTTCGTGTTCATTTATCGCTACTTGTTTTGCTTTTAGTAAGGTCAGCAAACTATCGTTTTGCTGCTCAATCTGCACACTGTCGCCAATTTGGTAAAACAGCAAACTATCGTTTACTACAATGGACTTTATAGCTTCATCTTTAAAAAGTAGCTTCGTTTCTTTTTCTTGCTGCAGCAAAATATCGGTTTGGCTGGCTAAAGTTTTTTCGGTTTCTATCTGCTCAAAATCTTTTATGGCCGTGTTTGATAAGCTGTCATAAAACTGCTTTTCTATTGTTCCCATTGCTAATTCAGTTTCATTCTCTCTCAATTTCTTGTAAACATAGCGGTCAGCCAACCAGTTGCCGGTTTCAGGGTAAAGCACCGGGTCATATTCATCGGCTATTATACTTTTTTCAAACTCGGTAAACCGCAAAGTTCCTCCGCCTCCATTTACCAATGCGGCAGGGACGCTTGGGCTGCATTCTTGGCCGGGTGTAGCATTTATTTGAAACCAGTTTAAATTAGGTGGCGCTACGAAATCTTGGTTATCCGGGCTTTGATTATCTGTAAAGGAACCGTAAGGCGTTATCTCTATGGGGTAAAATTGCACAGTATTTATATTCAAATTTTTAGCCGCCTTGTTAGAGCTAAAAAGGTTTGTGCTGTAGTTACTGCCACCATACCACCGGTTGCCCTTATTAGGTGTTTGTGGGCCTATAATGCCTTGGCCGTTGGGAGTAATATATAAACCCACGTAATTGTAATACTCGGGGTGTGTGTTTAGTATATTTCCATTCACATCCTCTATAGGTGTAGTGGCATCTACGCCAATATCGTTACTGGCAAAATCAGTATTGTCGCAAACACTTTCAAACCGGTAGCCGCTCCGTAAATTAAACGCTCGGTTGCATCGCACTGTATTTTTAGATGAATACTGCAAGCGGAAACCGCGCGGGTAAAAAGCGTTGGCACTGCCATTAGTAGTATTGGCGTCTATTCCGCTTACAGTGTTTTCTTCTATGCTAACATGGTCGCAGTTGCTCAATTCTACTCCATTTTTATTGTTGTTGGTGTTGTTAGCGCTTATACCCTCTAACCAAACCCGGTTGTGGGTAATATTCACAGCCGTATTTTGTCCGCTAATGCCTAAAAAACGCATACCTGTTTCAGCATCTTTTAATACAATTCCATTGTCAATTACATCCACAGGGCTTCCGTTATTCGCTGTGTTATCGTTAATGCTGATGCCAACTCCTTTAGATGCTGACGTGTTGTTTGCAAAGAAACTACCTCCTGTAATATTTAGGCGATTGTTGTGTAGCGATATGTATCCTATATTAGAAGGCGAGCGACTGTTATCTATTTTTATACCCACACCTTTAAAATTGCCACTACCATAAGATTGTGTAGTATTATTAATACCGATATGGCACGAGCCAATGTCAATATTTCGGTTTCTGCAATTTTGTATCAAAATACCGCACATCATGTTTTGCATGTTACCGCCTTTTACAGAAACATTCATTCCTAACTTGGCATACACTCCGTAATGGCATGCCTGCATATTATTATCTTTTGTTAGTTCTAATACATAATCCAAATTATTTCCGCTGGCATAAACCGCATACCCGTTTCGTATGGGGGTGTTAGGTGTTATGGGTGCGTTAGGGTTAGTGAATAACTGATAAGCTGTTCCATGATTGCTTTCTGGTAAATCTATGTAGTTATTGTAGGTTAAGGTTACGTTGCTGCGGTTTAGCCAAATACCGTTGGATATATTTCTAAAAGTGTTGGCAGTTGCAAGATTTTTACCGCCTATGCCTATATAACCAACATCATTTAAATTTACACCTGCCCAACTCCAGCGGGTAGTGGTTATTTCGCCTGTGTTTGGTTGATTAGGATAATCAGTCAACATACCAGTATAAGGTTCGTAAAGCGGAGCCGTGCAATCAAACGTATTGCTGTTAATAATGGTTGATTGTAGATTGTATGTGCCGCCAGTAGGGTGTGTAGCTGTGTAAATACCTGTAAAGTTTCTGTTAAACGTTGAGTTAACTATTCGTGCTTTTATCAAATCGGCTAACTCAACAGCATATTCAGCATCCTCTATGTGTAAATTTCTAATTCTTATGGCATCAAGTTTTCCTGTTTTTATCCCTCTCCACATACAACTTCCAACAGACCTTATATCTACCGCAAGGCTTCCTGTTTGTGTTATGTCAAACAAAGTGCTTGGTGCTATTTCTATCACTGCACCCTCTCCCATCCAAACGTGGTCCATCTCAAACCAATAATTCTGGTCTATTACAAGTTTACCATAGACAACCAAATTTTTTGAGGTAGAGATACTTGGTAATATTCCGGGAACAATCAAATCATTAGTCAAACTCGTTACACTAGCCATATTAGCTCCAATTATTACAGGATTATAAGTTTGCCCTTGAAAAGTAAATGCAGTAGGCATAACACTTACATTTATATCTGCACTTGCACTACAGCCGCCTATATTAGCAGTTACACCATAGTTACCATCAACACCTACTCCTATACTGCTACCGGTTTCATGTGTACTCCATTCATAACTGTCAAAGCCGGGTGTGGCAGTTAACTCAATAAGTCCTTTACAGGTAAATGCTTCTTTAGTAATAGTAACAACCGGATCAGTAATGCTCTTAATATCTACCTGTGTTGTAAAACTGCAACCGTTCACATCATTCACAGTTAACGTGTACAAATGTGCTCCTAAATTTGCAAAGGTGTGGTTCGCCTGGTTAGTGGTAAGTCCGGTTCCGCCTAAATCATAAGTATAATCCGCTGTGCCGTTACCTACGCTAACTTCAACTTCCCCATTCGCTAATCCGCATACCTCATGCTGCACAGTAACGGTTACATCTAAAGTCGGTACAACATCCACATCAACAGTGGCTGAGCAATCACCCGAATTACACGTTACGGTATGCAATCCGGCACTACTAAACATAAAAGTAAATGGATTACCGGTTCCCAGCAACACACCGCCTTCCCTCCATTCATAAATACTACCACATCCTCCACTGGCCGTAAACTCAACTTGGTTACTGCAATCGGTTAACATATTGGCCGTAAGATTTAACGGCTCACTATTAATGGTATAACTAGTTACCTGCTGAAATGCCGTAGAATTCAAAGGGTTTAAAGGATAACAATACGGCTGACTGTATTGTGTAAAAATTAATGACTCTCCATCTAACGCTGCATGGCATCCGGCAGCTAAGTGTATAGTGGCAGTTACTGTTTCTCCCTGCGGCACAAAGGAAATAGGAGTAGGCAGAGAGGCAAGGTGTGCACTTAAATCATATGTGTTAGTATTAAGTGTATCTGAAACAGGATACGTTTGCCCGCCAACCGTAAAATAAACGGGATCTGGCAAAGTAACACCCATAGGCAAATTACTTACATCTAATGAAACACCGGTTAATCCGCCCACACCTGTATTGCTCCAGCTAAAACTTAAATCGGTGTTACAAATTTCTATTTGGCTTCCCGTTACTGGCGACTGCGCATGCGTTACCACCGTACCTACCAAAGCAAAAGGCAAAGGATCTCTCGTTATATAATCGCAGCTTTGCTGCGCAAAAAGTTGAGCTACGTTCGTCTGGTTATTTATTGCCGGTGCATTACTCGTATAGAAATTATCAAAAATCGGATTGGTGGTAGGTACCATATCGTTATCACAGGCATAACCTGCAAAAACAGAGGGTTGTAATGCATCGTGCTGTGGCGCAGAAAGAGCTAACACTTCGGCTACTCTGTCACAATCGTAGTTTAAAGTAATACGCACACGCATATTGCTTTTACGGTAAGGGCAGTTGTTGTTTCCATCACCTAAAGCAGTTCTGCGCAATACATCATACGGATGCCCTGCCTGAGGCGGAATCTGAAAAATTAAATCTGCGTTGTTTGTCGAAGTGGGTATAGGTACCTGAACCATTTGCAGGTTGGCAATCTCCGTAAAACTATTAACCGGTTGTACTGCATAATCAGGAAACCCTCCTACACCATTTACCGTAGTAGTTCCGTTACTTCCACAACCGGGAGGGGTCAATGTAGTATTTGAAGCAACCGGCTCAATTATTTCTACACTACCCCCTGTCCAAAAAGAACTACCTGAAAGCAAAGGCAAATGAATAGACACCCACGGGTTGGGAGCATCGCCAAGTAGAGATTGGTTTTCAACCTGAAGCTCATACACTATGGTCCCATTAACTCCGATTGGGTTGGTCGGTGTAAGATACTGACTCCATACTAACTCCGGATGAACTGTGGCGGGTGTAGAAAAATTAGAAAGCAGAAATCGGGTATTGCTGCCAACTGCCGTCAATTCTCCGTTCTCGGTATCAGGACCGTCCGGCACTAATTGAATATTGGGCTCCAATCCTTCTGCAATATTGGGTGTGGTGCTGAAAGTACTTGTATTGCCGCTGATAGTTACATCAGGATTAAAATCATTCTCCTGTCGTACACAAAACTCAATGCCGGTAGTGCATTGAGTAGTACAAGGTGTGGTTACAAAAAAAGACTGGTCTCGCCACAACTGCATATCATCTGGCGAACGCATACCGACTCCGGTATTAGAACCCTGTAAATCCGCATTGGCGTATGTAAAGCCAAATAATGTATTGTTATTACTGTTGCAATTTTGCGCTACAGTTGTAAAATTTTGAAGAAGATTGTATTGATACAGTGAGTTATTAACCGGAATACCGGTAGTCATTACAAGTTTCATCCAAAGAAAAATCGGAGAAGTTTGCAACGAGCAGGAATTAGCAATGGTAGTAACATCAAAATCCCTCTTCCTCATCCAGTTTCTATACTCGAATGGAAAAAAATTTCTTGCCAATGAAGCGGTGTTTTCTAAACCTATTTCTAACACATCTCCTTTTCCTTCCGTTTCATTGTTATGGTTTGTAAACGCATTAAAATACACCCCGCAGGTTCTCATTACGGGCGGGTCAAAATCTGCAAAATCAAAATCGAACCCGGTAATATTTATCCTTTCTACGCCCTCTACACAGCCCCATTGCACATTCGCGCAATCATTGTTCCACATTACCTGCCCCGAAGGGGTGTTTACAGGGTTGTTACATGTGCTTAATGTATTTGGATTATTACAAGCTCCCGTCAAAACTGTTTGGCTTGTAAAAGGTGTTGAGCATTGTATATATCTTCGGTCTACAGGCCAATCTGTAGGGTTGTCAATATCAACTGCCCGCAGTGAACCATAGCAGCCAACAGAAATACCTTCGTCCAATCCGTAAGGAAAGTTGTTGTTAACCCCTACATTCCTGTCTAACTTGTAAATAAGTTTAGCATCTATGGTTACACCGTCATGGTATCTGAAACCACCATTACCGGTCGGTAAAACATCGGGACCTATGGAATTTAGAGTTGCCACCGAAATATCATACAAGTATTCATCCTCCCCTCCAGTAGAACCGGCAGCAATTGTATTCCGATACATAAAGTTGTTAATACCGGAGTTGGTGGTGCTTAGGTTGAAATTATAATCATTCGTGCCGTCATGTATGGTAAGTAGAAGATGTGGGTCCGTCCCGTCTCCGTCACTTGCAGTCATCAAATCTGCAAAATGGTTACCAACACCCGGTATAGGGTCTCCGTCCGAAAAAGAAACCCTGAGATACGCATAATTGAAGCCCAACTTTGCCTGATTTGCTGCGTAGTAAGTTTGCTCGGTTGGGCTCCCTGCCATCAAATTTCCAAAAGCAGTTAACGTGTTTGCAGTTGCAGATACAGAAGGAAAATAACCTGAACCCAGGTTAACCTCCCCGTTATAATTAAGCTCTACTCGGTCGCCATACATCAGCGTCTTTCTTCGTACTTGGTTGTTGGTAGACGTAAAAGCAGAAACCTGAGAATCTGCCAGCCCATTATCATCGTCATCAATCAATCCATAATCTCCACTGTATCGCTCTCCATACATAACGTTGCTGTAAATTCCACTTATAATACAACCTGGGCACTGTATGTTTACCCTTTTAATACTACAACCTATCGGTATAGTACAAGGTGTAGCGCATGTCCGGTCAGGTACATAAGAAGCTGTAACACTTAATGCACATTGAGGATTGCCCGAACCGCAGTGCGGCCTTACTCGAATTTGAAAACTCAATCCGTTCAAAAAATCTTCATCTACAGTCACTCCGCCTATACTAGTACCAAATGGCAGGGTCAGTGTAATACCGCTACCCCCGCTATAAGATTGAAACATGGCCGAAATTCCCGAGGGCAGATTATTTAAACTTGTCCATCCTGTTACTCCTGGTATCATTACTGAAACATCAGGAATGATAGCCGCAGAACTCGTAACTAATCCGCCTCCCCAATCTACGTTGTTTTCAAACACCATATCTTCACAAAGGGTAAAGTTCAAAATATACGCTCGGTTATTCCCATTGCCTGGCCATAACGCATAAGGTACATTTGCAGGTATATTTACTTCATAGGTAGATACAGCTTCATTGGCATCTGTTCCTGGTGTTCCTGTATGCACTAAACTGGTAGGCCCAATAGCTGGTGGCACGCTCAACCCACCCATATACACACTCACTGTATTCGGGTCAAAGAAAGCGTAAGGCCCTTTATTATACTGATTATCCAATTCACAACCTCCTTCATACTCATACTCATATCTTCTGTACATGCTCGATATATCCGTACAACTCGCACCAACCGGGCAACCAATACTACCATCCCATGTCAAAGTATAGACTTCGTATTGGTGCAAATATGTATTTGCAGCAAACTCAACACTAACGCCCGCGCTACTCGTAACAATACTGTGTGCAATCGCACCGCCCAAACTTGAAGTAACTGCAAGTGTATTGAAATTAAATGTCGTCATAGAACCAACAGTATTTGCAAAAAATACTTTTACCAAAGCCGCATCAGTTGCAGTGGCAGATGTATTCGTTAACTGTAAAATAAAATGATTCAAATTGCCCGTACCATAGCAGTAATCTGGTGTAAAGGCGGGGTCAAATCCTGAGAGAGTAGCGCTAATAACTGGTGTATTACTTCCTGTTCCTTGGCAGGTAAACGGCACTGAGCCGTAGCAATAATTTCCGCTCGGCATTTCCCCGCATCTGTACTCAACATGTATTTGGGAGTTAAATTCCGGGCAGTCATCAATCACCTCAATCATCGTTAAAACTTCACCCTGCCCCCAAACATTGGCGTCTCCGTCAGTATTATCAATGGCCAATGAAAGATTATTGCCGCTAATCGTTACATAAAAAGGATTTGCCGGTATGGCGGGCAACGCTCCCGTTAGAACACTGTTTGATTGATTTGTTACACTGGTTATATTTAGCAGCCCGGAACTAAAATTTTCTACAAACCTTACTTCTGCTCCGGTAAGACTCATCGGCTCCCCATTATTTACAATTCGTATTGTCCGCCTATACGCTTGGTTAGTATTATCCCAAACCAAATTGCAACTGGTTGATTGGCTACCACTAACCGGTGTACTTGATACAGCCAACAGCGGAAAATTGATAGTAACCGGAAAATCGGTAGTTGGGTTGGTTCCTAACTGGGCAGAGATGCCTCGCTGTATAGGATACGCCCCGTTAAAGCCATGATATTGTCCCGAAACATACAAATCAAATATCTCGCAGTCGGGTTCTATTTCTACATTCAAATCTATCACTTCTGTATTGCCGGTTCCAACAGTCAAAGTATAACTTACAGTAGTTGCGTTTAACGTTCCCGTTATTATATTTACGGAGGGGTTACTACTGGTAATATTTACAATGTTCAAAAACGGAGAACTTGTTCCTCCTAGCATAGAAAAACTCCCGCTAATATTATTACTCGTCATACCGTCCACAGTAAATGACACTACGCGATTTGCTCCGCAATATTGTATTACGTTACCACCGGTAAGCGCAATACTTTGTGCCCTCGTTGTTACTGCTAAACAAACGTAAATACAAAACAAAAGCAGGATGTAAATTTTGTGTTTCATAGTAGGTGGTTTTTAGTGTGCTTAATCTCTTTTGTAAAATAAAACAATTATTAACTACTAATCAAAGCTTATTGTCTACTCATCAAACCATATTAAATACTCAAATGGTAAACCCGTTTCCTTCCCGCAACAAGACAAAATACCACTTGCGCCCTTTCTTTTCATGCCTCCACTGTTTTACACTTCATTACTGCAAGTTAATAAAGCCAAGGTAAAGTTGTTATGCGTTGAGGGCTTAAGGTTACTCCCCCGGTGTCTTCTCCTTCTAAATCCGGCCTCCCCCTTTCTCCTGCCTATACAGGCTTTTCTCTTACTACCCGCGCGTTTTTCTCTTACCGGTACCGCCTTTTCTCTTCCCAACTCAGCCTCTGCACTTTCTAACACAGGCGTTTCTCCGCCTAATCCCGCCTTTTCTCTTTCCCATACCGCCCGGGCACTATCCGGTACCCCCTTTTCTCCTCCTCATACGGGTTTTTCTCTTACCGGCACCGCCTTTTCTCCTACCCATACAGGCTTTACTCTTGCGTACTGCTGTTTTTCTCTCTACCCTTTCAGCATCCATCTTACTAACTTCTGTCTGCCGCTGTATTTATGACAATACCATGACAGTCCAATCACAATATTAAAACTCCTCCATGCGTTTCTAACACAAGCAGTTCGAACGCTTATTGTCATGGTTCTCTATTTCTTAATCTCTAAAACAAACAACTATGTCTGATGCAAAATATCACTGCAGCCAGCCCGACTTCTATTCGGCAGGCCGCATGGTTATCCGGGCAGCCATTCGAAAACAGCCCGAACTCGCTCTCGTTAAACCTAAATACGACCTGCCCTATTTTAACTCGCTCCTCACCGAACTGGCAGCAGCCGAAGCCCTGCCCGATGAAGACTTCCGCGCAGCCGTAGTAAAAGCCATAAAGCTGGAATGCGAAACCGCTGCAACCAAATGTCTCAATACCTGGCAGCTGCTAAAAGGCTATATTGAAGATGCCGAAGACTTTAAAGGAGCCATGCAAAAAATTGCCCTCGAAGCAGCAGGCTCTAAAAAGTACCAGGCCGCTTCCGGCTTCGATTGGGAAAGCGTCACCGGCCTCATGGCAAGCGGTATCCAGTTTTTTACCGATAACACCGCTCAGCTAACAGCCAATGGCAACATGCCGCCTGTCTTTATCGCCACCTTTACCAATGTAGCTGCCGCTTTTCAGTTGGCTCTCTCCTATTTTCAAGATCAGGAAGAACTGCGTGAGCAGGAAACACAGGCTAAAATTACAGCCAACAATACTTTATACGATAAGATAATACAGCTTTGTAAAGACGGGAAACGCGCCTTTCGAAACGATGAAGCACTCCGCGAACAATTTGTGTGGGAAAAAGTCCTCTACATCATTCGCGGGGCCGGCATTGCGGGGCTGCGCGGCAGCGTAACCAACCAGGCCGATGCCACAGCCATAGCCGGGGCAACAATAACCGTGGTAGAAACAGGCGACACCGGCCTTACCGATCGCGAAGGCATCTACCGCATTACGGGTGTGCCTTATGGTAGCTACACGGTGCAATGCACTGCCAGCGGGTTTATTACGGCTGCGGTACCTTTCTCTATACCCAAAGGCACTATCAGCCAACTCGATTTTTCGCTGACTTTTTAGCAGCCACCGCCTGCCAAAGCATCGGGCGGCCCGCATGGGCCGCCCGATGTGTTTACACCCCGCCCCATCCGGCACCATAGCGGCTAATATTTTAACCCTTTCGTTCTTTTTTCTTCCCCTGTAAAATATACTTTTGGCACGCAAATAAAATGAGTGTAATATGAAAAACCTCTTATTGTTACTGAGTTTGTTGGTCTTTACTGGTTTTATAGGGGTAGCACAACCCGTGGGTTGCAATATTCAGGCAATCAGAACCGCCTATACCAATGCGGGCTATATAGAGCTTACGGGCGTGCAGGGTCAGCCGTGCAGTATGTATTTTATTAACCCTACTTCGCAAGATGCCAACGTAGCCGAGGTAGCGGCTCAGCAACTGGGCGGCCACCTGGTGGTGTTTAACGATGCAGCCGAAAACACGGCTGTGGTAGCGGCCCTTAATGCAGCGGGCATTATATCGGCCAACCAGGCTGTGTGGATAGGCTACACCGATGCTGCCAGCGAAGGCACCTGGGTAACGCTTGACGGCACGCCTATGACCTACCTTAACTGGTCATCGGGCGAGCCTAACAACAACGGGCAGGGGTCATCGTGTTGCAATTTTCCCGATGCCTTGGGCGGTTGCCAAAGCAGCCAGGCATGGCGCTGTCAATACGGGGAGGATTGTGTGCAGATATATGGCGGTGGAAACTGGAACGACCTGCCTTGCGATAGGCAAAGTGTATCGGTAATTGAAGTAAACCTTTGTCCGCAAATAACCACTACGGTTCCGGCCCTGCCGGTTTGCTCGGGCTACCACACACAGGCTTCGGCTACTACTATTTTGGGCTCGCAACCTTACAGCTATACCTGGAGCGAACTGCCCGGTGGCGCTACCGTAGGCAACTCGTCTATTCTTGATATTACCCCCAGCGCTACTACCTCGTATCAGGTACAAGTAACCGACCGCTACAGTTGCCAGGCTACGGCTACGGCCACTGTAACCACACAGGTGTGCACCGGCCCTCCGGGCTGCGATTTGTTTGCCCTGCGCGCTGCCTTTGCCGCTGCGGGTTACAACGAGCTGAGCGGGGTGCAAGGCCAGCAATGCAGCTTATATTTTATAAACCCTACCTCGCAAGATGCCAATGCTGCCGAAACTGCCGCCCGCCAATTGGGCGCGCACCTGGTAGTGTTTAACGATGCTGCCGAAAACGCAGCCGTGGTGGCGGCACTCAATGCTGCGGGCATTATATCGGGCAATCAGGCTGTGTGGGTGGGCTACACCGACCAGGCCAATGAAGGCACCTGGGTAACCCTGGATGGCACCCCTATGACCTACCTGAACTGGGCACCGGGCGAGCCGAATAATAACGGGCAGAACTCTTCGTGTTGCAGTTTTCCCGATTGGTTGGGCGGCTGCCAAAGCAGCGAGGCCTACCGCTGCGCCAATGGCGAAGATTGTCCGCAAATCTACTCTTCGGGCCAATGGAACGACTACCCCTGCAATACCCAAAGTGTATCGGTAATTGAAGTAAACCTTTGTCCGCAATTAACTATACCTAACGATACGGCCGTTTGTGGCGGCAGCACGCTCAGCTTTTCGGCTTCTACCCTGCTGGGTTCGGCCCCTTATGTGTATACCTGGAACCCCGGCAACTCAACCGCCAACCCGTATGTGGTTAATCCGGTGGTAAACACTACCTACAATGTAGTGGTAACCGACCGCTGGGGCTGTGCCGATGTAGATAATATTGATGTAACTATCTTGGGCGGAGGCGCTCAGTCGTTTGTTATTTTACCCGATACCGTGTGCGAAAACAATCCGGTAACCGTTAACTACACCGGCACCTCGCCTACCAGCGCCAACTACACCTGGAACTTTAATGGCGGCACTATTCAAAGCGGCAGCGGCCAGGGCCCTTATCAGGTGCTGTGGAGCGGCTTTGGCAATAAAACCATTACCCTCGATGTAACCGATGGAGGCTGTGTATCGCCTCAGGTTAGCCAAACCCTTACCATTACGGCTGCTCCGGTTTCAAATGCCGGCCCCGATGTAGCGGTTTGTTCGGGCGGCACCGTGCAAATAGGCAGCGCACCCGCTGCGGGCTTTACCTACTTGTGGCAGCCTTCGCTTCACCTGTCCGACTCTACCGTTTCTAACCCAACTTACACCAACACCAATACTACTGCAGCACCGGTTACCACTCCTTATGTTTTAGTAGGTATAAACGGTGCTTGCTTTGCTACCGATACGGTAAATGTTACCGTAAACCCTCCGGCTGCTACTACCATTAGCGCAGGGGGTGCTATACCTGTATGTGCGGGCGGCAGCGTTACCCTTACCTCCGACTCGGTGTATGCTACGTATTTATGGAGCGATAATTCAACGGCCAACTCGGTTACCGTATCGCAACCGGGGGCCTGGTTTATGGGCGCAGTAGATGCAGCCGGCTGTCAGTATATCAGCAACACTATCAATGTTACTTACAACCCGCCTGCCCCTACCACTATCAGTGCCGCAGGGCCGCTTGCGTTCTGCCAAGGCGGCAATGTCGATTTAACTTCCGACTCTACCTACGTTAGCTACCTGTGGAGCAACAATGCTACCGGCAATAACATAAACGTTACCCAGTCGGGCAGCTTTACCCTTAGCGGCCAAGATGCCAACGGCTGCCAATACACCAGCAATACCTTAACGGTTACGGTTAACCCCAATCCGGTGCTGTCGCTGGTTAATGCTACCGATGAAAGCTGTTTTGCCGCAGCCGATGCTGCCATTACAGTTACTGCCAACAGCGGCACTCCATCCTACTCGTATGTGTGGAACACCACACCGGTTCAAAACACAGCTACCGCTTCTGCCCTTTCGGCCGGCAGCTATGGTGTGGTGGTATACGATGCCAATCAATGCTTAGACAGCGCTACCTATACCGTGCAATCGCCAGCCCCGCTCCTTTTAAGTGTAGATAACGTAACCAACGCTACCTGCTTTGGTTATACCGATGGAGGCGCACAGGTATCCGCTACCGGGGGCGTTCCACCTTATAATTTTAACTGGAGCAATGGCAGTGCAGGTGCACCATTGCAAAACGTTGGTGCGGCTACCTACAACATCACCGTAAACGATGCCAACAACTGCCAGTCCAGCGATTCCGTAGTAGTGACCGAACCCGACCAGATTACCCTTAACAGCCTCAGTTTCGACTCTATACCCTTTGGCACTGAAATAGGCTTAAACGTAAATATTACTCCGGCCAACAATAGCTATACCTATAGCTGGAGCCCGGCTGTTTATCTAAGCTGTACAGACTGTGCCATGCCGGCTTTCTCAGCTATTCACAGCATGGAGTATCAAGTAGTGGTAACCGACCCTAATGGCTGCTCAGCCTCTGGCGAAATACAGGTAAATGTATTGGCCGATAAGCAAGTGTTTATTCCTAACGTGTTTACCCCCGATGGCAACGGGCAAAACGATGTGTTTACCGTTTACGCGCTCAATACCGTTTACTTTAAGCTTACGGTATTTAACCGCTGGGGCGAAAAGGTGTTCGACTCTAACAATACCACCATCGGCTGGGATGGTACCTATCAGGGCAAAGATGCCTACCCCGGGGTTTATAGCTATGTAGCTAACATTACATTTTTAGATGGTGAAAACCGAAAATACAAAGGCACTGTAACCTTGCTCAAGTAAACACAAAAAGCTCCATTTCGCATGGGGCTTTTTTCATGTCCGTAGCATGATCAGATGCGGTATACCATCTTCTAAATAAGGTTCGCCTACATCTACAAAACCAAAATCCTCATAAAACTTTCTCAAATAGGCTTGTGCTCCAATGCGCACCGGTACAGGACCATATAACTCTTCAATTGTTTCAAGAGCCTTGGCCATCAGTTTTTGTCCATAGCCTTTTCCTCTCATTTCGGGCGCAGTAACTACACGTCCAATCGATACCTCCTCATAACTTATTCCTGCCGGCAACAAACGGCAATAGGCCGCTATTTGCCCCTGCCCGAGTACCCACAAATGGTGCGCATAAAAGTCCTTGCCGTCATTATCTAAGTAAGGGCAGTTCTGCTCTACAATAAATACTCGCTGCCGCAACTGAAGAATAGCATAAAGCTCTTCATTCGTTAACTTGTTAAACAACTTTAGTTTCCATTCCATAGAGGGATCACAGCAGTTAAGGGTATGAAAATAAAAAAGGCGAAACAATGTTTCGCCTTTGAATTTGCTGTCGGTTTATAATTAGTCTAACGACTTACCGGTCTTTTTAGAAAAACGAACCGTTTTGCCCTTCTCCTCTTTACGTCCTATTCTGGTTGGTTTTCCATCTGACAGTAACTGAACATTGGAAATATTGATTGAGCCGGGCGTTTTTACAATACCACCATTAGGATTCTTTGCGTTAGGCTTAGTGTGCTTACTGTTCAGATTAACACCATCTACAAACACACGCCCTTTCTGACGATCTACATCAATGATACGGCCTTTCTTTCCTTTATCATCGCCTGCTATAATAATTACTTCGTCATTCTTTTTTACATGAAACTTCATAATTCTTTATTTTCTTAAAATCCTGTTATCAATTAAAGTACTTCCGGAGCCAGTGAAATAATTTTCATAAACTGCTTATCACGAAGTTCACGGGCAACTGGTCCGAAGATACGTGTTCCTTTAGGTTCATCCTGGGCATTTAACAACACAACTGCATTGTCGTCAAAACGAATGTATGAACCATCCTTTCTTCTGATTGCCTTAGCGGTTCTAACCACCACAGCTGTAGAAACAGTTCCTTTCTTAGCACCTCCGGTAGGTATTGCCTTTTTAATAGCAACAATTACCTTGTCACCAATGCTGGCATATCTTCTTCTGGTTCCTCCTAACACACGGATAACCAAAACTTCTTTTGCTCCGCTGTTGTCAGCCACATTGGCTCTTGATTCTTGCTGTAACATATTACTTAATTACTGTTTTATATAAATTAACTGCGACCCGATTAGGATTACTTAGCACGCTCAACCACTTCTACCAGTCTCCAACGTTTAGTCTTACTAAGCGGACGAGTCTCACTGATTTTTACTGTATCACCGGCTTTAGCATCATTCTTTTCATCATGTGCTTTGAAACTTTTGGTAGTCTTCACGAACTTGCCATAAATAGGGTGCTTTACCTTTCTTTCAATTGAAACGGTAATGGTTTTATCCATTTTGTCACTGGTTACTAAACCAATTCTTTCTTTTCTGAGATTTCTTTCCATGGCTGATTAAGCTTTTTTCTCGTTATTACGTTTTGTCAATTCGGTGCGCAATCTGGCCACATCTCTTCTCTTGGCACGAATGCTAAGCGGATTGTCAAGCGGTGTAACCGCGTGATTAAATTCCAGACGTTTCAATTCAGCAGTATCTGCAGATACTTTGGCAATTAAGTCCTCCGTTACAAACTGCTTAATGTCTTCCTGATTCAATTTTTTATTTGCTCCCATAATATGGTTATAGCTTGTTTGTTAAAATACTATCCTATCCCTCCACTGCATCTCTGCGGGTGATAAATTTGGTTTTTACGCCCATTTTATGAGCTGCCAGTAACATGGCTTCTGCTGCTACTTCGCGTGAAACGCCATCTACTTCAAAAATAATTCTACCAGCCTGAATAGGAGCTTCCCAACCTTCCGGGTTACCCTTTCCTTTACCCATACGAACCTCTAGTGGCTTTTTGGTAATTGGCTTATCCGGAAATATGCGAATCCAAACTTTCCCTTCACGTTTCATGAAACGGGTAAAAGCCACACGTGCTGCCTCAATTTGTTTGTTGCTTATCTTTCCGCTCTCTAATGATTTAAGAGCATAAGTTCCGAAAGCGATCTCGTGACCTCTTTGTGTTGTTTCAGCAACTCTCCCTTTCTGGGTTTTTCTGAATTTCGTCCGCTTAGGTAATAACATGACTGAATTTGTTTTCTCTCTTTATCTAAAATTACTTTCTACTCTTAGTTCTCTTTTCTTGGTCTGGTGCCACCGGTAACTCTTCCTTTCGGTTGACGTTTTTCCTCTTTTTGCTCAGTAGCAAATGCTCCGGTTAAGTCTTTCTTACCGTAAACCTCGCCCTTACAAACCCATACCTTGATACCAATTTTGCCATAAACGGTATGTGCTTCAGATATAGCGTAGTCGATATCAGCTCTCCAAGTATGAAGAGGTGTTCTTCCTTGCTTATATTCTTCAGTTCTTGCCATTTCAGCTCCACCAATACGACCGCTCACACGAATCTTTATTCCTTCAGCACCCATACGCATAGCTGATGCAATAGCCATCTTTAACGCTCTGCGGTAGTTGATACGTGCCTCCAACTGTTTGGCAACAGTTTCACCAACAATAGCAGCCTCTAATTCCGGTCTGCGAATTTCAACTATGTTTATCTGAACCTCTTTTCCAGTCAGTTTTTTCAACTCTTCTTTCAAACGATCAACCTCCGTGCCTCCTCTGCCAATAATAATACCCGGACGGCTTGTATGTATTGTTACAGTAACACGTTTCATGGTACGCTCAATAATGATATGAGAGATACCTCCTTTGTTGATGCGCGCAGTTAAATACTTACGAATTTTTTCGTCTTCCACCAGTTTCATAGCTGCATCTTTGCCGCCATACCAGTTACTTTCCCATCCACGAACGATGCCGAGGCGATTAGATATTGGACTTGTTTTCTGACCCATTTATTTGTTAGTTTTTGACCCTATTTTCCAAAAAGGGAACGCAAAAATAGATTTTATCAACAGAGTTGCAAATGTTTGACTGAATATTTTTTGAGAGGGCAGTTTCACCTCTATTTACTATAATTATACTGCCTAAAAATACACCTATGGCACTGCAAGTCAATAGAGAGTACCTGAACAAGTTGGATGTTGTTCCATATACCACAAATGCCCGCCCTCAAATTAAGACTGGCGACCTTTTTTTCTGTTCAGGTGACTATTTCTTCTCCAAGGCTATCCGATATTTCAGCAAAAGCGCTTGGAGTCATGTGGGCATCATATACAAAGAGGAGAACATTGACCGGGTTCTATTTTTAGAAAGTGAATTGATGTATGGGGTTCGAATGGCACCGCTTTCGAAATATATAAGAGATAATAACGGAAAACGGAAGCCTTATCAAGGAGTAGTGGTAATTGCTTCGGTACATTTGGAGGAAAAGGAGCGTTTAGCAGACTGTATAAGATTTGGTATGGACGAACTCACTCGACCCTACGACAACTGGGAGATTTTCCGGATTTTACTGCGCATGGTGTTTAGGAAAGGGAAAAGAACTCATGACCGGAAATATGTATGCTCAGAATATGTGCAGGCTTGTTTTCAAAAGGCTGGCATCTCGTTTCCATATACAAATGACATAATTACCCCGGAGGGTATTTGGCAAGATGAAAGAGTGGAGCTAAAGTTTAGGGTTTTGTAGGATAGTTTCGGGTTACACTTTTGTGTCTATCCACTAAGGCATTAATCTATTCGGCCACCGGCCTTACTTGCAATATTTTCTGCTAGTTTAATGAACTGCAAAACCGTTGATTTATCCGTTTCGTATTTAACTGCCCCCTTTACTCTATAATACGTTCTTAAACCTACATCATCTACCTGAATAATGTACCCATTTTGCAAAATATCATTCGCGAAAATACCTATATACTTGCTAGTGTTGGCCGTTTGATAGGAGCCAAAACCATTCTTTTTTAATATGTCTGTATGACCGAAATAGGAATTACCATTACTCTCTGTTTTACGTATAATACCATGCATTAAAACTCCATTACCGAAATGGCCCAATTCTATATCTCCATTAGCAAAAAACCAGCAACCTAAACCCTCTGGCCGGGCGCTTTCCCAACCTCCAATGTATTGCTCTTTTAAAGGAAGTTCGTACTTCAGATTTACCTTGCCGGCCAAAAATTGATTTTTGATAAAAGTACCTACATAAACCCTTCTATTATCTACAATCAAAATACCATGCCCCTCCATATTGGCCGATTTGGTATCGCCTATAAATCTACCGTTGCTGATAATTAGTACATCTTCATCATTAACGTTATAGAATCTATCGTGGATTTCTGTATTGATAGATTGATTAATCTCCGTAATAGCTATTGAATCCTTATAGTACTGCTGATAAAACAATTCAATGTGCATTTGCAATGAATCATCCTGGGTATGCGATTTAACAGTTTCATTCCGGGCGTTTAGAGTACTTAATGAATCAACAATTTTTTTTACCCGGGCTTCTGCCAGTGCATTTATCCTATTCTCTTCTTCCTCTTTTATTTTTTTCTGTTTCTCTTCTTCGGCCCTAATAGTTTCCTGCTTTTGCATCTCCTGCCTGAAAAATGCATTCTGTTTCAGCAACTCGTTATTTCTTTTCTGTAAAGTATCGGAAACAGGCGAAAAGAAAACACTGTAATCAGCGATATGTGTTAGGGAGTGAAGAAAGACATACTCTTTCCGCTCGTTCTCAAAAGAAAGAAGATATAAATCAGGTTTCTTGATATTTGATACCGAATCGTCTCCGTCTTTAATTAATAAGCCCGAGAAGGGGGAATAGGTATAATTGTATTCATCTTCTACCAAGCCGGTTTTGGCTTGAATAATGAGCAGAGATAATTCTCTTTTAGCGGTGTTGTTGGTTATTTTAAATATTCTGTATGGTATAGAACTGTTATCGGTTACAACATAACCGGTAATAAACAGATTAGCATCGGGGGCATTGGTAGTTCTTGTATAGGAATACTTCTTTACCGTACCAGACTCCTGAAAAGTAAACATACAAACAGCAGGAGTTTGAGCCCATGCGAAGCATACGCTGGCTAAACAAACACTTACCAAATGAAAAATTCTCATGAAGTTTGACAATGATTTTAGAAGTAGAACCGGCCGCCTAAACGACCATAGGTTGAAAATACCCCCTCGGCATATCCCCCTTTGGGAAACAAACCATACAACTGCATACCCGATTCCATGTTAATACCAAAATTGGGATGCACCAGATACTCACCACCAAAATGCAAACCAAAACCGGCACCCACCATAGCACTGGTTGTTGTCAACTCATTTTCACGTAAAGAGGCCACTACTCCGAAAATAGTTATGGACGGACCTGCGTATATGTTTACACGGTTTCTGCGGGCAACACCCAAAAAGCGGGAGCCAAAACTGAATATACTTATTCGATTAGCCGATATATCATTTCCATCTTTACTTCGGCTGAATGATGATGCCACACTGAATTCCGGTTCATATCTGAAACCGACCTTTTTATCCATCCGTGTGGAAACTATCAGGTTAAACCCGGCACCCATAAATAAACCGTTGTATTGATTGATGATAGGCGCCCCTTCATCATCACTAAATGCATTTAACAGATAGTTGGTAATAAAGCTTACCCCCATACCAAATTTGCGCGGCACTATGGCATTGGCCTCTGCTCCACTTTTGGTTTGTGTGGTTTCATTCAGCTCTTTGACCGAACTGTTTAAGGAATTCAGTTTAGACGACACCTCTTCGTTCTGCTTTTTAGTTTCGGTGTTGCCTTGCTCTATGGCCGTTTTAAGCGATGTAATATTAGCATTCAATGCATTTAAGGTTTCCGTTAGTGCTTTTGTTTGGTCTGTTTGGCCTTTGTTTAGTTCGGTTATCTGGCCGGTTAACTTCTCTAAACCTTTCAGCGCATCGGCCGATGAGGTGCTGGGGGCACTACTGCTATATGTATTTATACCCGATGAAACAGGAACTACAGGGGCATCGAAATTAAGCAGGCGGCCATCGGCATACTTAATAGACTGTATGTCTTTTTTATCGAAAAACAGCGAACCGCCTTCCTGATAGTAGAAGGGTTTATATTCTACTTTGGTATCGGTTACGGATATAATCTTTACCGGAACCTCATCGCCTTTTTTGGTTTTGAGATAATCTTGTGCAAATGCCGATTGCATCATACTGATTGCGAGCAGCAGGAGGATACTTTGTTTCATGGGGTTAGTATTTGTTGAGTTTATGATTATACTTTCTGGCAAATAACTTGACGGGTGATTTATATTTTATGGATTCAGTCAACTGTTTTTGTTAAAGACGAATAAAACTTACCGCAGTAGTGTTATACTTCCCTTTACTAACCGTTTATCTGCATCATGAATAGCCGATATTTCAACAGTATATACATACACTGCCTGAACCAAAGGCTCACTTTTATAGGTTCCGTCCCACTTAAATTCCAGGTTGTATGAATCAAACACTTTCTCGCCTATACGATTGTAAACTCGCACATGTAAATAATCTATATCCTGCTTATTGCCGTATATCTCAAACACATCATTTATCCCATCCGAGTTGGGAGTAAATACATTCGGTATAAATAACTGCAGGTAGGGATCTGCAAAAACCTGTGACAATGCAGTATCTTCACAAGGGCCATTTCGGGCGGTTAATACGATATCGTAATATCCAAATGCCGTATAAGCATGTGCTTCCGGATTAACCTCATTACTGTAGGTATTATCTCCAAAGTTCCATATATAGGTATTGGTATTAGGTGTGCTCATATTATGAATAGGGAACACATACTCAGATTGAGAGATATAGGGAAAGTCTACGGTAAAGAATGCCATTGGTGATTCGTATACCGTTACACTAAAACTATCCGCTTTAGCTAAACAGGCCGGATGATTGTTATTGTAGGCATACAGTAAAATTTCATACTCCCCCGCCTCTTCTGCGTAAAAAGGCAAGGCCCCATTGTAAGTAGTAACCTGCGTATGCTGACTATGACACGCTATATTCCATACATAGGTTGAATTTACTGTGCCGGTATCAACCGAAAGTTGTGTAAGTATTGCGCTGCAGGCAAAAGTATCGGCAGGGTTTGTATTAATGTTGGGGACGTTAAAAATATCAATACTAAATGTAGCAGTATCTGATCGGCAACCATTAATGCCATACACCAACATTTGACCCTGGTAAGTTCCATCTTGTGTATAGGTATGGGTAGGATTGGCAGAGCCGATATTAGTAGCGCCATCGCCAAACCAGGTTGTGTAGCTACCCGGGGCTATGGTGCCGGTTACCGAGCTATTGATTGTTACCAGCTGATTTTTGCAAGTATCTACCGGATCGGATACAGATAACTGCGGCCCGGGCTGAACCTGAATAGTAAGATTATCGGACTTTGTTTTGCAAGCGCAATACATGGTTACAGTAGCTGCATAGTTTCCTTCGGTAGTGTATATATGGCTTATAGTATCGGCAGAGCCTGCCTGTATAGCGGAACCATCTCCAAAATTATAATTGGCCGTGCACCCCGTTATGGGAGAGGTCCAATAAAGTATGGTATCATACCGGCACGGTGAAAGCGAAGAAACATATAACACCGGAGTAAAGTTGACCGGGTGAACTGTTACTGCCTGGTATACGGTATCGTTTGCTCCACACGAGTTAACGACCAACATATATGTATAGGTGGTGTCGGTTGTATAGGCATTTAAGGTATCTTGTTGCAGGGGTGCATTGGTTGTGCTAAACAGAACCCCGTTTTTAAACCACTGATAAGTTGCACCCGGTCCCACTATTGAATTGTTAATAATAGTAACCGGCAAGGGGCTGCATACCGAGTCGAAATCAATATCGGCAATGGCCTGTGTGGCCGGATAGAAACATACCGGTTGGCTGCTAACGGCAGTTGGGCATTGCGGGTACGATACAGATAAAGTAACGGTTTGGCATATAACGGCACTGCTGCTGTTATTGGCAACCATTACAGGGGGCGTTAAGGAAGTGTTTCCGTTATATTCCCATTGCTGTTGATACAGGGTATTGGGTGTAAACTGTATAGTTACAGTGTCTCCGCTACAGGCGGTATCGGGCAATAATAAAAAGGTGGATGCCGGAGCATCAATAACCAACAGCGTATCGGTCATAGTAGTATCGCAAGTGCCATCGGAAAAACGTATGGATAAAAACATAGTGCCACTTATATTGTAGGTGTGGGTCACATTATTATCTGTTGTGCCATCGCCCCAGTTGGTAGTGGTTGATAGACCTGCCGGAATATTACTTAATGTAACCGGTGAGCCGGCACAAACTGTATCGGGCAATGTTACTCCGGCATTTATGGAAGATAGAATTTGAACCTGAGCCGTATCTAAGAATATACAACCATCGGCAGCTGTATAGGAGGAGTAAAATACATGACTGCCGGGGCCGGCTGCATTTCCGTATAGGGTGTCGTTGCTGATATGAGGCCCGCTAAATAAAGTGTTGGGCTGCGTACCCGATAGCACAATGGCCCCCGGTGATGAGCAATAGGTATAGTCGCTTACCAATGACTCGGTGCCTTTAGTGGTAATAGTAAACGATACACTGCTGCCGCACGAAATTGGGGTATAGGTTACGGTATACACGCCCGCAGGGTACACATAAAAAGTATCGGTGGTGGGGGTACCGTTTAAGGTGCGAACAGCACCCGGCACATTGGGTAATACAAATAGGGTTTGAAGACAAACTATCGTATCGGCAGGCAAGGCTATAGATAAAGGCGGTTGCAAATAAAATGTATCGGTAAACACAACCGTGTTGCAAGTAGTTATTGAACTATCATACACAAAATACCGCCCGGCATGGGGTAGTGTAATAGATGAAGAGGGAACCGATGAACCGGTAGCCGAAAACAATATTGCACCTGCGGTATCGGTTATGCTAAAATGGTTGGATTGGGTAGTGGCGGAGCTGAAAAAATAAGCCGCCAGATTAATACTGTTGCTGCCGGTATAACAATCATCGGGCACCGGGCTCTGCTGCATATCTACCCCTTGGTCTACGGTTATAGTTCGTGTTTCGGAACAAAAACCATAGGCGCTGTTAATGGTAAAGGTGCCGGCACAGGTAAAGGTTATTTGGGGGTTGGCGGTAGAGTCTCCGGCAATAGTTGAACACCCCGGTGGGGTTACCGTAGTTGAATAAACAGGGTTACCCAGGCCTCCGCTGGCGGTAATATGCACCCCTACTGCACTGCCGGTGCAATAGGGCCCCGGGTCAACCTGCACATCGGCAATTTCCTGTACGTATAATTTACCCCAATCTTCGCTTACCCCACATTCGTTTTCTGCATGCAGCTTAATGGTGTAGTATGCCGGGCTTACCGAAGGATGCGCATAGCAATGCACCGGGCTTATAAAGTTTCCATCGGGGGTGTTGCTAAAGGTATCGTTGGGGGTTCCATCACCAAAGCTCCACCAATAGTCAGTTGAGTCGGTTCCTATGTAGGTATTGGTGCAGCAGTTACTCATATCTAACTGCACACAATTAGTGTTGCAGGCCACCAGCAGGTTTTGCCCCGGCACGTAATTAGTTAAGTAGTTGGTGGTTTGAAACCTTACCCGGGGTTTAAACCTAAAGGCCATGGAGTTATTGGTAGTAGATACATAACTATAAGCCGATGGGCCGCATCGCTTAAAAAAATAGGCTTTTACTATACAGGATATAGCCGGTGGGCCGAAAGCAATAGAGGGGCAACTATCGGCCGGGGTAAAAGTGTACACATGGGTTACATCCATAGTATTTGGCAAAATGGAGGCCCCTACAATGGTAATGTCTTTGTTATCGCCAAAGTCAAGATATATGGTATCGAGGGCTATATCATAGTTTAGGCGAATGGTTACCGTGCGGTTATAGCATATTGGGCTTGGGGTTACTACTGAAATAATAGGATTAACAATACCACAGGCACTGGAGGGCGGAGGATTTTGGGTAACAAACCAGGGCGGGTTTAGTTGGCCATGAACCAGCCCTGTCATGCTGCATAACCAGATGACAATGCCGTGTTTTACCCGCCTTAACAAAGTGTATGTATTGTTGGCCCCCATTTCTATTTATTCAGCAACTTCTGCTTTTGTGTATTGTATTTAGTGTATATAACTGATGGTCCTTGTGCTAATAAGAAATAATCTAATCGTAGCTTATTACTTAATAGTAAAACAGTAAACTACTTTGGAAGAGGCGTTGGCAGCTGCTGAGAAAAAATACTCTCCGCTTTCTATGGGTGCTTTAGTGGTAACCAGATATAATCCTTCGCCAACTTTTTTGAATGAGATATCTACTGTGGGATTAGTGCCTTCGGCAGTAAACGCGCCTTTTTTGTATACTACAAATTCGCGTTTACCGCTGTGTTGGTTTACGGTAGCCTTGTTTAAATCAATGAGGGTGCGGGGGTCAACTCCGGGTTCGAGTTTTACAATGAATTTGGCGGCATCTTTTTCAATTTTTACCGAAGAGGTTGTGCCGTTTAAATATAGCGCGGCTTCGGCACCGGTTAAACCTTTAGGTCGTGCGCCTACTACATATTGCACAGCATCGAGTTCAACCAGTTCGGTGCCGTTGTAATAAAATGGGGTGTTGTTGTAATCGGGCACCGGGTAGTTTTGCGCATAACCAAGGGCTGTAAGTATTACAAAGGCGATAGTGAATAGTTGTTTCATAGTAATAGTGTGGTTTATGTAGGGCAGAGTATTTTTTATTTCTTTAATACAACTTCTACGGTTTCGTGTTTGGCGTAGTAGTGCACGGTTATTTTATCAAGGGTTTTGGTTTCAAGGGCTTCTTGCAGTTTATCAAAGGTGGCTTTGTCAATGCCCTGGTTGCGGGCTTTGCCATTTTGGTCGGTAAAGCTTACAGTGTGGCCACTTATGCCCGGTGGCACATCGGCAGTGGGTGGATAAAAAGCTATGCTGTTTACCTTGCCGGTAAGGGTTAATTGCTCGCTTTCCTGTGCAATAGTTGTTTGGCAAAACAGGACTACCAGCAGGGTGGTCAGAGTCATTTTGGCGGTGTATTTTTTCATGCGTTATAGAATTGTTTTTAGAAGTAAAAAATACCAGGCAAGCCGGCTAACCGGCCTACCTGGTGTAAGTTGTTTACAAGGCCATAGTAGAGGCGTGGCACGAGTAGCCGTTATCTTCCATATCTTCTATAATGGCGTCTACATCGCCTTTGTCATAATCTTTATCGCAATACTTAACGTGTTCGTAAGTAGTGCTGGTTTTATCTTTACATACCCAGCACTTGGTGCAGCTGTTAAAAGATACCAGAAGGGTTAGGGCGAAGAGGGCGAAGAATACTTTTTTCATAACATTTGGTTTTTATGGTGATTAATTAATGAACTACTTTTTACCATGCCTTACAGCATGAGGCGCACCAGCAGTAATAAAGCTGCCAGCAGAATAAAACAGAGTAACAGAATAAGGCCATCTACTTGGTGCATATGGTTAGGGCTTTATAATTACTTTATAACTGCCGGTTAATTCCTGTTGATTTTGAACGGTAAAAAACTGCCGGTCGGGGCTAAGGCCCAGGGCGGTTGCAGATTTTGTTATTTGCTCATTGGCCGCTACCTCTACAAATGGTTCCGATTCGTTAGGGTCTACACCGGGTACCGGGGCAAAGTAGTAGCGCAGGGTGGTCAGGCCGGGGTTGTAAAGTTCTATCATGGTTTGGTTGGTATAAACCACCCCATCGGGCTGTATATTAATAATCTGTTTGCCGGTAATTATTCCTTCTTCGGTTATGCTTTGGCTACTCTCGGAAATAGGCAGATAGGCCGCATCGTAAAAGTCATTAAACTGGTCGGGGTTGCTAATGTTGTTAGAGGCTACTATTAAAAAGTTTTTGGTTAGCTGAACGGTCAGCGCCAGGCGGTCGCTGTTTTTGCCGGTAATTAAATTATCTACCAAACTAAAGGCATTTTCCTGGGCGGTACGGGCTGATAAATAAGCCGCCACCGCGTTATCAAGAGCTGTAACCTCGGCCGGAAAATCGGCATTAAGCAAAGTGGTGGCATTGATTACCAAACGTTCGTATAGTTTATTTACATCGCCTATTTTGGCGTTCATATACTCGCCCAGGCCAAGTGGATAAAGCATTTGAAAAGAAGGATTGCCTTCGCCAAACTTGAAAAGTGCCAAACCATAGAAAGAGCGTATCTTCTCTTCTACTAAAACTTTTGCGTCTTTCATACTGGCCGTCATACTTTCCTGTATAGAGAGTTGAACCGCCTGGCTGGTCATTTTACCATAGTAAGCCGTATACTTATTGGTAGTTTCTGAAATAAGCGTACTGTATATAGCTCCCGGATTGTTGTTTGACAGGCGTATCAGATGATCTTCGCAAAAACTACGAAGGTTGGCATCTGATAGGCTCTTCTCATTAAATAAATTGTTACAAAGACGAATTGGATTAATCATAGCTTTGTGGTTTAGTGGTTATGAATCTTTTCGTTTTCAACTTCTATTTTTAATTGCTCTGCTTTTTTTCTGTTACCGGTTGCTTGTTCTTTTCAGTTCATTTCATTTCTAACACCACTAAATAGGTTCCCTGTTTTGGGAGGTCAATTTCCGATGTCCGAAATCCACTTCCGTGTTTTTGGAAGTCGATTTCCCGTGTCCGAAGTCCACTTCCATGTTTTCGGAAGTCGATTTCCGATGTCCGAAATCCACTTCCATGTTTTTGGAAGTCGATTTCCCGTGTCTGAAGTCCACTTCCATGTTTTTGGAAGTCGACTTCCCGTGTCTGAAGTCCACTTCCATGTTTTTGGAAGTCGACTTCCCGTGTCCGAAGTCCACTTCCATGTTTTTGGAAGTCGACTTCCCGTGTCTGAAGTCCACTTCCATGTTTTTGGAAGTCGATTTCCGATGTCCGAAATCCACTTCCATGTTTTTGGAAGCTGTATGGATGAATAGTTTTATTAAAGAACTTTGTTAGTGTGTGGCCTTGTTTGGCCGTTTAAAAGTGTTGTGGTTTTAGTTGATGTTTCGGGTAAATGTGAATAGGGTAATACTTAATTTGAATCGGGTTGTGTTTTAGGCGTATCGGGTATTTGCATACCCTGGCGCAGTAGGGCATCTACACTGCGCTGTTTAAGGGTTTCTATTAAAGAGGTTTTAAACTGTCGCGATACGGGCAGTATTAAACCGTTGCTGAGGGTGGCATCTACCCCGCCTGTGGCTTTGCTCAGGTGGGTTAGGTGCTGCAAATTGATGAGGTGGCTTTGGTGTATACGTGCAAAACCCAGGGGGCTGAGGGCTTTTTCGTAATACGGCATATTTTGCGACACCACTATTTGCTGCCCACCGGTTAGCTTAACCACGGTGTACGAGTTACAACTGCTGCATACCAAAATGTTACCAAGCGGTATGTTAAACCAACCATCGCTGTTGCTTAGCAGCAGGGTGTGCGGTGGCTGAAGGGTTGGGGTATGGATAGTTAAGTTCATAAACCTTTCTTGCTTTTGGCAACACAAGGTTAGGGGCTGCGGTGGCGGCACGCAAAGACAAATTTTGGCGTTTTTCAGGGTTTATCAGGTGCTTTTGGGGGGCTATTCGGGTTTCAAAATGCACCCAAACCGTGGTTGCATAAGGCTTTTGTAAATAAGTGGTGCAGGTTTTCTTTTCCGCTTGTTAGGGGTTAAAGTTAAAATACCAGCCGTGGAGGCAGGCAGCAGGCTGCTGTCGGTTTTCATTTTGCACCCAAGCTTATACTACACCCTATTAGGTATTTTTTACCCCATATTGGGTATGTATATTGCCAAATTATGCATTAACCATACGCTAAAACCCTGATGCAGCAAGGGTTTTAGCAAAAAATAATACGTGAAATATTTTTTGGTTATGTGGCTTTCAAATACTTTTGGTAGCAGGCATATTACACACACACTATGCACCTTTCTAAATTAGTTAAAACCCTTTTGCCGTTTCACAAAACCGATATCAAGCGGTTGCAGTTGTTTGTGCAATCGCCCTACTACCAGGTACCCGAAGCCGCCCGGCAGCTAATGAGCTATGTGGCGCGTATTCATCCCGATTTATCGGAAAAAAAAATGCAGCCTTTAACCATTGCCAGGCATGTCAAGCAACTACCTACCGCCAAAAAACAAAGCAATGCAGCTACCGAACTGATGAAGGCGGTGGGTCTGTTTTTAGCTACCGAGCAGTTTCTGTGCAATAAACCGGCTCAAACACTGTATCGCCTAAAAGCCCTGCGCCAGCTCCACCTCACCGATACCTTTGAAGCCGAACTACAGGAAGCAAACCACCAGTTAGATACTTGCCCCGAACAAAATATTGACACGTTTATGTATCGGCATTTATTAACCGAGCTGGCTTTTAACGGCTATGAGGCCAAGCAGGTGCGCAACCTGCAAAACAACATCAGCCCCGTGTTGCAAACTTTAGATGCCTGGTATGCCCTCAAAAAACTGCGCTATATGGTTGAGCAGCTGAACCGGCATATTGTGCTGGGCACCGCATATAGTGAAGATAACCTACCCTATTTACTGCAAGTACTGCAACCTTATAACCAGCCCCAATACCGGTATGTTTATCATTTCATCAACATTTATCAGCTGCTTAAAGCCGAAGATTACGAGGCGGGCCTGCCTTACTACCAACGGCTAAAACAGGATATTGAATTACATACCGCTGCCAGCCTGCCACCCGGCATGGCCGAAACCGTAGAATATATAGAAGGTTACCTGTTATACTGGAGCAACCGCGGCATACTGCAAGCCACACAGGCGCTTACCTGGCTGTTTGACCTTAAAATAAACCAGGGGCTATTGCTGCAGGATGGAAAAATACAACCCGCAGTTTTTCGCAATGTGGTTACCACCTCGGTAAAAGCCCAGCGCGAAGCGAACCATATAAAATGGTTTATAGATACCTACACCGCCTTTTTGCCCCATGAACACCAACCCACCAATGTGGCCTTTACCCAAGCGGTGTATCAATACTATCTTAAAAACTACCCAGCCGCCATGCCGCTGTTTCAGCAGGCACAGGTAAAAGACGAGCCCATGTTTAATGTAATTGTAAGGCGCTGGCAGTTTATGTGCCTGTATGAACAAAACCCCGAAAATATAGATACCCTCAGCGCCTACCTATCTGCTTTTGATAAATACATGCAAAGAAATGCCGATAACCTGCACCGGCACCTGCCCGTGTTTCAGCTTTTTGTGGCATCCTGTAAAAAGTTACTGACAAGCAACACGCCTGCAGGCATACAACAAAACATGGAAGCTCTGAACCGGGAACCTTTTTTTGCGGGTAAAGACTGGTTGCAGATACAGTATAAACAAAAAAGCGGGCAGCCGAGATTAACCACCTCTGCCACCCGCCAGTAAACCGTTCTTTGATAAACGTTACTTGGTAAACTGCTCGTAATACACCGTGTTGGTACACACCACCTTTACCTCGTAGGTGCCGCTGCTCAGGCTCGATATATCCACCGAGCAACTATAGCCGCCACAATCCTGCGAAATAGTAGGGTTGCGCAAACTAAGCTTACGCACCTCTACCCGGGTAATGGTGCCATCAGCGGTTTCGGAAGTAACCAGCAGGTCCCACCCGGTAATAACAATGTCAACCACGCGGTGTATGGGGTTAGTAACAGCACCGGTTGCTTCGTTTAAAGGCAGAAGTAAGCCTGCTACTAAAGCAGCAAATACTAACTTTTTCATGCTAAGAAATTTTAATGGTTATTAAAAGTTCCTTAGCGCCAAGCGGTGATCACCTTAAAGTCCGGACGGCTACGCGCTTTGGTAACACAAACATGTAGTAACGGGGGCAAAAAAATCTTACAGGAATGTTTCCAATTTTCAGAAGAATGTTTCCAATTTCAAAAAGCCTATGAAAACAAATTACAGCAAGCAATACAGGCAACGGCTAACTGCCAAACAACTTAAAACCAAAGCCTATACCCCGCAGGAAATAGAAGACCTGAAAGTGTTGATACAGAATTACTATGCGGTAAAACACCCGCACATACCACTCAATACAAACGAAGGCAACTACGAGCTGCTGGCAGATAGTATACACGAACACTACCAAAAAGAAATACTAACCCCACGCTTTGTATGCGACCTGTACAACAACTATCCCACCGCAGTAAGAAAGAGCATTGCCAAAGTGGAAGCCATCCGAAATTTTATAAAGTATTATTTCGAAAACGATAAAGAGCAGCCCGCCCCCAACCATACCGACCATAAACTGGAACAACTAAGCAGCCAGATTGAACAAGTACATCAGGCACTAAAACAAACGCAAAGCCTGGTATCAATTACCAACCTGGAAGCCCGCCAGCGCGAAGCCCAGCAATTACAACGCGACCTGGCAAACCAGGAGCGAATACAAAAACTGGAAGAAGAAATTGTTCGGTTTATTCAACAAAATGATGCCGCCAAAAACAACTGGCAGCTAGCCGAAAAATATTTCGAGCAAGGCAACTTTGCAGCCTACCAAAAAGCACTGGACAAAGGCATACAAAACAATATTGAAACCGTAGCCCAAACCTATTATTTAAAAGCCAAAGGCTATGAGGCCGACCTGCAATACAAAAAAGCCCTGCAAGCCTATGAAATGGCGCAACGCCTACAACCCCACAAGCCCGAATACTTAAACGCACTGGGGCACTTCCTGTATTTAATAGCCGACTATGAAGCAGCCACCGAAATTTATCATCAGGCTTTGTTACTACTTAAAAAGCAAAAAGAATATCAACCGCTTTATGCGCGTGTACTGCATAGTTTAGGCGAGGTACACTATGATTTACACCGGTTTGATAAAGCCATTACTTATTTCGAACAATCGCTGGCCATCAACCAAAAACTACAAGGGCATAAAAGCACAGAAGTAGCCAACAACTACAATGGCTTAGGCAAAGTGTATAAAGAAAAAGGAGAGTATCATAAAGCGCTGGAGTATTTCAAAAATTCGAAAGACATACAAATTAACTTTTGGGGCAAAAACCATCATTTGGTAGGCACTTCTTATAGTCACATAGGCCTTACATACGAGCATTTGGGGCTCTATAAAAATGCCATAGCCCAGTACGAAAAAGTTATTGCTATTGATGAAAAACAATATGGCCAACGTCATCCGCGCATAGCCAATTGCTTTAACAACATAGCCGAAGTATTGCGCCAGCAAGGCCACTACGAAGAAGCATTACCTTATTACAAAAAAGCTGTTTCCATATACAGTAATATATACCCTGGCGGGCATCCGCAAATAGCCATATTCTTGAACAACATGGGCTTGGTATGGAAAGATAAAGGTCTATACCGGAAAGCTATTTCGTTCTATGAACAAGCGCTGATTATCAACCAGAAATTTTTGGGTAACTACAACCTTAAACTAGGTAGTAATCATATTAATCTGGGTTTAGCCTACCACTCTACAGGCAACAACGATAAAGCCTTGTTTCATTACGGTCAGGCTATGAAAATATATCAAAAGCTACATACCGGTGCCCACCCCAATTTAGCTATGGTATATAGTAACCTGGCCGGTGTGTGTGCTTCTAAAAAGCAATATGAAAAAGCCATACACTATTTAACCCTCGCAAAAACCATCTACGAAACCTATTATGGATTGGGGCATCTGGAAACAGGCATTCCCCTGGCTAACATTGGGCATATACACATATTACAAGGTAAGTTCAATTTAGCATTGCCTGAATTTAAAAAGGCGTTAAGCATTTTTGTAAAAGCATATCGCGAAAAGCATGTAAATGTAGCCCATGCCTATCTTGGTTTAGGCAGCGCCTGGCAAGGTAAAGGCAATGCGGCAAAAGCTAAAGAGTACTATACAAAAGCTTTAGCCGTTTTTACAAAAACCATAGGCCCCAAACACCACTACACCGTAGCCTGTGCTAAATCGTTGCGCCTGTTAGTTGAAACAAAACGGCAGGTATAAACCCCTACTGCTTTATAAACCGTATGGTTTGGGCCTGCCTGTTGCTGGTGGCATATTAAAAAAGCAAATACCGCAGCTTAAGTCGTTTACCGGTATCAAACTTTGCTAGGCAGGTATGCTTACTATATAAAGTAAAATCACAAGAGGTTTGCATATAACCAAAACTAAAAACAGAGGCCGCTTGCGCAAGCCTCCGTTTAGCAATAAAAAAAGAATTGCCTTAGTTCTGCTTAATAATAGATACCTGATACTGACTGGTGCCTGTTTTTTTGCCGGTAACAGCCGCATACACTTTTCCGTTGAGCACTTTCAGTTTTACCACCGTGCCGTATTTTAAAATATTATCCTGCCCCACTAAGGCTACGGCTCCACCTGTTTCTTTTTTGTAAATAGAAACTGCGTTGGTATTGGTGCCACTATTGGCATAGCCGGTGTAATACGCATTGCCGGCTTCATCTATATCTACATCTGAGCCGGCACCACTGTAATTGAGCGTTACCCCATTTAACCCAAGGCTTAGCTGCTGCATATTAAAGTTATAGCTAAAGGTCCATACCTCACCCGTAGTTTTGCTTTGTATAAGCATACCCATGATGCTGCCATCGGTGCTGTAGTGACGGGCGGTGTTATATAAATCAACCCCGTTAAACCCGGTTAACTGCACGCTTGATAATATACCCGACCGCTGGTAGTTGTTATCAACCGAGTATACAATGACCGAATCGGGCCGCACAATAACGGCAATGCTGCTGTTAGTTCCGGCCAACTTCGATTCAAGAAACGAAAGACCAATTGGATTTCCGCTGTTGTTTAAAAAAGTAAATAAATAAGGGTTTGAAGAAGAGAGCAGATAAGTAGGATTAGGTACCCCCGATGTAAAATAACCGAACACATTATTGCCGGCCACCCCACCCAGGTTCATACAAGGATATTTGAAACCCATATCTACACTGCCTATTGGGTTAGAAGAGGCAATGCTGCAATATATATCACCGTCAAACAAAGCAGAGCTATTGTAAGGCCACGAAGTTGATTGCTCTTGCTTAACATACGTAAAGAAGTTGGTATAAGGCCTAAACTGCATCAGCGCATAACTCTTGTTGCCTACTATCTGCGTATTGGTGCTTAGGTTATCTGCCCCAGAGGGCAAACTCACCAGCGCATTGCTTGCTACATTTTTGCTGATGCGGTAATAGGTTTTAAAAGCATCTTGCTGAGTTGGCTGCTCGCCATAATACACCAAATTAAAGTTGCCATCGGCATCAATCGTATAATCGCACACCCCCACCGAGGCGCTATTATATGAACCTGATACTTCCGATAACGGAATCACATCATCATAAAATTGTGAGTAGCCCGAATTGGGGTTCAACACACTAACCGGCAATGTGTCTATAGGGTTATTATTGGCAGGCGGGTTCACCAAATCTTTTTTACACGATGAAAAAAGTAACAACATGGTTACACAAAAAATGATAGCTCCCGTAACAATCGTTTTCATGGGTACTATTTTTAATAGTTGTTCATATAAAAGTACCCATCGGTAATGGTAAGTGTATCGGTAGGATTGAAAGGATCAAACACTACCATTTCAAACTTGCCCTCCGTATGACGGCTGGCAGGGTTGCCTTCTTTGTGGCTGGTTATTTCCCAAGTGCCACGCTTCGGACGATATAAAGTAGAATTGGTATGCGTGTAGTTAAACCCTTCTTCTAAAGAATCTATTTGAACTACCTGATTCAACTTAGTCAAATCCACTATTATGGTAGGTCTAATAGTTTGGTTCTGTCCGCCAAAAATATCAACTTCAAGAAGTGTGGATGCGCCATTCCAATAGCCGCCACCCATTCCATCTTCGCCTATGTTGTATTGTATGCCGTTTACTTTAAAGCTGGCGTTCTCTTTTTTGGTAAACTCTTTACTGCATGAAGTAGCTATAAGGGCCGCCACCAAGGCCATAAACAAAACTTTTTTCATTGCTAATGATTTTTTCGTTGTTATAAAATAATAGTGCAATGATGCAGCCCACTTGAGTTGCGAATTTTGTTTTAGTAAGAATATGCGAGTTTGGGGCGTATAAGCATCGTTCAAAAAGAATAATGCTCAGTAGTTCAAGAGTTTAATACTGCAAGTCTGGTATTTCTAGAATATTTTGGCAAAACAACCCTTAGATGTTCGATATATATATATAGTCTGGCTACATCTTAAAAAGCATTAAAACAGGTTCTATATCGAAAACAATTTACCGGGATAGTCATCTCTCAAGGAAGCATGGCATGAAACATCATTCCGCTATTCAATCAGTAGAATCTTTAAAAGTTATTGCCCACCAAACAAACAGCCGGTCAAAAATTACCGGCTGTTTGTTTGGTGGGCAAAGTTATACCTACGCCTCTGTTTTGTTTAGTGCCGCTACGTGAGTGATGGTTAACTCTTCGGCACCTTTATTCAGTTCAATCGTAAAGCTATCGCCTGCTTTGGCATTGGCTCTGAGAATTTCTTCAGCCAGCGGGTCTTCTACATATTTTTGTATGGCTCGGTGCAACGGACGGGCACCGAACTGAGGGTCGTAACCTTTATCAGCCAAGAAATCCTTCGCTTCTGTGGTCAGCTTAATTTCAAAGCCCAGTTCAACAATTCGTTTGGTAACGTCACGCAGAGCTATATCAATAATACTGTGAATAGACTCCTTGTTGAGCGAGTTGAAGATAATTACATCATCAATACGATTTAAAAACTCGGGCGAGAATGTTCTCTTCAGCGCCTTCGATATTACATTGTTTGAATAATCATCGTTCTGTTCAGTTTTAGATTTGGTGGCAAAGCCTACCCCCTGCCCAAAGTCTTTCAGATCACGAGCACCAATATTAGAGGTCATGATAATAAGCGTGTTCTTAAAATCAACCCTGCGGCCTAAGCTATCGGTTAATATACCGTCATCTAACACCTGCAAGAGTATATTGAAAACGTCTGGGTGAGCTTTTTCAATTTCATCAAGCAGTACAACACTATAAGGTTTCCTCCTTACCTTTTCGGTCAGCATGCCTCCTTCTTCGTAACCTACATAACCCGGAGGCGCACCAACCAAACGAGAGATAGAGAACTTTTCCATATACTCACTCATATCAATACGAATCAAGGCATCTTCACTATCAAATAAGTAGCGGGCAATAGCTTTGGCTAATTCTGTTTTACCAACTCCGGTAGGGCCCAGAAAAATAAAGGTTCCGATAGGTTTATTTGGATCTTTCAACCCAACGCGGTTACGTTGAATAGCCTTTGTCACCTTCTTCACCGCTTCGTTTTGACCCACTACCGCTCCGGTAATTTCAGCGCTCATGTTCACCAGTTTGTTGTTTTCGCTTTGAGCAACCTTGTTAACTGGTATGCCGGTCATCATAGCCACCACCTCCGCAATATCTTCCTCGGTTACCGGAAAGTGTTTAACTCTGGACTCTTCATCCCACTGGGTTTTAGCTTTATCTAAATCTTCCAAGAGGCGTTTTTCTGAATCACGTAAACGGGCAGCTTCTTCATACTTTTGACTCTTCACTACCTGGTTTTTCTGATTCTTAATTTCTTCTACCTGTTTTTCCAGCTCCAGTATGTTTTTAGGCACGTGAATATTTTTGAGGTGAACGCGTGCGCCTACCTCATCCATCACATCAATGGCTTTGTCTGGTAAAAAACGATCGGTAATATATCGGGTAGATAGTTTAACGCAGGCCTTAATGGCTTCTGGCGAATAATCTACACTGTGATACTCTTCGTATTTTGCTTTTATGTTGGTGAGTATCTGTACCGTTTCATCAGGTGATGGCGGATCAACAATAACTTGCTGAAATCTGCGGGCCAAGGCGCCATCTTTTTCAATGTATTGGCGATACTCGTCCAATGTAGAAGCCCCTATGCATTGCAGTTCGCCACGAGCCAGAGCCGGCTTAAAAATATTAGAAGCATCAAGCGAACCGGTTGCTCCTCCAGCCCCCACAATAGTATGTATCTCGTCTATAAAAAGAATAACATCTCTATTTTTCTCCAGCTCATTCATAATGGCTTTCATGCGCTCCTCAAACTGACCGCGGTATTTTGTACCAGCCACTAAGGCAGCTAAGTCAAGCATGACGATACGTTTATTAAAAAGAACCCGTGATACTTTCTTTTGAATGATTCGAAGTGCTAATCCCTCTACAATAGCTGTTTTTCCTACACCCGGCTCACCAATCAGAATCGGGTTATTCTTTTTTCTGCGCGATAAAATCTGCGATACACGCTCAATTTCATTTTCGCGGCCTACAATTGGATCCAGCGTGCCTTCCTCGGCTAGATGAGTTACATCTCTCCCAAAATTATCAAGTACAGGGGTTTTAGACTTCGTAGCCCCAGGTTTCTTTGACTGCTGCTGACTGAAACCACCAGTTCCTCCACCTTTCGACTTATCATCCTCAAATGGATCATCTTCGGGTTCATTCGGCAGTTCAGCTTTAGTTTCCATATTGCCTTTCATTTCATTTTGCACATTTTCCAATTCGTTTCTGAATACATCGTAATCGACATCCATTTGTGTTAATATCTGGGTAGCCAGATTATCCTTATTTTTCAAGATAGAAAGTAACAGATGCTCAGTTCCAATTACATCACTCTTCAAAACCTTAGCTTCCAAAACAGTAATCTTCAGCACTTTTTCTGCTTGCTTGGTTAGTGGCAAATTAACGGGGTTGTAATTCGTTCTCACCGTCTTATCCTTAATAGAATCTTCGATTGTTTTCCTTAACATAACTGCATCAACCTCCAAACTCTTTAATGTTTTTATGGCTAATCCTTCTCCTTCCCGTATCAACCCCAGTAATAAGTGCTCTATACCAATATAATCATGTTGTAACCGCAACGCTTCTTCACGGCTATACGAAATGACTTCCTTAACTTTTGGTGAAAATTTTGCTTCCATAGTTTTAGCTGTTTCAAATATCAATCCAACTTACAATACGGTCATTATGTCGGAAAATTGTTGTTTTTATATTGATGATATATCAAACCTAAGTCAATTCTGCGGAATCAACAAAGTGAGGTTGCTGGAAATAACAATACAATGCTAACAATGTTTCGACAATAGAATCCTTTTGCATACATTTTTGCTCAATTCTATTTTTTTATCAAAAAGTTTATACATTAGAACCATATTAGCGCACACTAAACGGGACTCCTTATGAAATTTCAAGTTGACAAAAGAGAAAGACTTGTTATCGTTAAATTAAACGAAGACAAACTACTTAGCAATTTAGCTCCCCAGTTAAAATCTGAATTAGTGATTCTGAATAACGAAGGGTTTAAGAATATAGTACTTGATTTAGCCGATGTACAATATGTTGACTCATCTGGCTTAAGCGCCCTACTGGTAGGTAACCGTCTTTGCAAAGAAACCGGAGGCACTTTTGTACTAACAGGCTTGAATAGCCATATACAAAAACTCATCAAGATTTCTCAGCTGGAACCTATCCTGAATATTGTTCCTTCAGCCAGCGAATCAGTTGACTACATTATGATGGAGGAATTGGATCGCGACCTGCGCAGTTAAACCTACTGCATGTTATTTGAAGTTACTATTTTAGGAAGCAACGCTGCTATTCCGGCACATAACCGTTACCCTTCAGCTCAGATATTGAACTACAACGGCAGTATGTTTCTCATAGACTGTGGCGAAGGAACCCAGTTTAAGATAAACCAATACAGCATTAAGAGAGGCCGGTTGGATAATATCTTTATCTCACACCTTCATGGCGACCATTACTTTGGGTTGATTGGACTGCTTACCTCTTTCAATTTGAATTGGAGAGAGCATCCATTAAATATATTCGGACCTCCGGGCCTGGAAGAAATCATCAGCGTACATTTCAAACATTCTCAAACTCACCTTAAGTACGACATCCATTTTCATCCCATTATTGCAGACAAAACACGGGTGATATATGATGATAACTCTGTTTCTGTTGAAACCATAGTTCTGAAGCACCGACTACCTACAACAGGATTTCTATTTAAAGAGAAGAAACATTTGAGACGAATAATTTCTGACAAGATTACAGAATACAACATTCCCTATCATCGTTTATCAGACATTAAGCATGGCAGTGATTTTATTACCGAAGACGGTCGCATAATACCGCATACGGAATTAACAACGGAACCTCCTGCACCACGCAGCTATGCCTATTGTAGTGACACAGCATATCATGAAGAGATTATTGAGCAGCTAAGGAATGTAACCACCTTATATCACGAAGCCACTTTTATTCATGAACATGCTCTGCGTGCAGAGGAAACTTTTCATTCTACTACTAAACAGGCAGCAGATATTGCACAACGTGCCCAAGCTGAAAAACTTTTAATTGGACATTTCTCGGCCCGCTATGACGATTTAAACTTGTTACTTACTGAAAGCCGCGAGGTTTTCCCGTCTACATATCTGGCTGAAGAAGGAAAAACCTTCTCAATTAGTCCTGCCCAAATAACTTCGAACAGGTAATGTATAATCAGGCTTTCATATTTTTGCCAAGTTTATAATTTCATCCCGAACTATTAGCCGATGAGAATCCCGTTTTTTAAAACAGCCATCACCGGAAAGGAGCAGGTCTATGTTCAGGAAGTGTTAAGTAGCGGAGATTCATTCGCGAATAAATGTTTTGTTGCGAAATGTGAAAACTGGTTTACCGAGCACCACCAATTAGAGCACTTCTTTCTTACCAAATCATGTTCCGATGCACTGGAATTGGCAACTCTACTGCTGAACATTCAATCAGGAGATGAAGTGATTATGCCCTCCTATGCCTTTGTAGCCTGCTCAAATGCGGTAGCTCTTCGTGGCGGAACATGTGTGTTTATTGACATTCATCCGGACACCATGAACTTAGACGAAACTAAGTTAGAGGCCGCTATCACAGCCCGTACCAAAGCAATTCTCACTATCAATTATGCTGGAGTCTCCTGTAACTATCCGGTAATAAAAGAAATTGCACAGAGGTATAACATCACTGTTATAGAAGACAACGCCCACGGTACCGGAGCTAAGATTGGTAACAATGCTCTAGGAACCTTTGGCGATATATCGACTTTCAGCTTTGACCATTTAAAAAATATCAGTTGTGGCCAAGGTGGCGGTATAGCTATTAATAATCTTAAGCTACTGGAGCATTTTTATGTTCCATACGAATTCGGTACTAACAGGCGCTCTTTCTTTAAAGGTGAAGCGAACCGTTATGAATGGAAAAGCACAGGCTCTAATTACCCGCTATCAGAACTTAATGCCGCCATGCTTTATGCACAGTTAGAAAATTGTGAGAAAATAAACGGGCAGTTCATCCAATTATGGAATCTTTATTATGAGCAGCTAAAACCCCTGGAGACCAACCATCATATATTATTGCCGCGGGTAGATTCCTCCATCAAGCACAACGCTCATTGCTTTTTTATCAAAACAAAGACTGAAGCAGAGAGAAACCAACTAGTAGAGGCCCTGAAAGAAAAGGGGATTCATGCCCAGTTTCACTACAGCCCGTTACACAGCAGTGAATTTGGGTTAAAGTCCGGCAGATTCCATGGAATGGATGAATATACTACATCTGAAAGTAAGCGTCTACTTCGGCTTCCCCTCTTTTACGGACTTTCTGCCAATGAGGTGATTGAAGTATCCAATGCTATTCGGGATTTCTACTTGTAACTCTACACTATTAACTAATTGTTTATTACCAATACTTGTCAGCTCAGATATTCTGAAAGAATATTTACTTTGAGCCTGTGGAGCGTAAGATTCTTAAAACAATAAAAGGCGGCAGTCCATCTATAACTGTTTACCTGAATCAGGTTTGGCAGTCGCGGAATCTGATAGCTACTTTTGCCATTCGTGATTTAAAAGTTCAATACGCACAAACTTATCTGGGAGTTTTATGGTCGTTGATACAACCTCTTACCGGACTCTTAATTTTCACGTTCTTCTTTAACAGGATACTGCCATTAGAAATGTCTGCTCCATATCCGGTATTTGTATTCACGGGTATTATGGGGTGGTTCTTCTTTACTTCACTTGTTGGTCAGGGCGGAACTGTTTTGCTTACCAACCAATTGCTGATAAAAAAAATACATTTCCCTCGTTTAATTCTTCTTTTATCGAAAGCATTTGTAGGGTTAATTGAGTTTAGTATTTCCTTCTGCTTATTAGTGGTATTAATACTCTTTAGCGGCTGCGATTTCACATCCCGAATTTTGCTCCTTCCTTTTGCTATTTTGTGCAACATACTGGCTGGTTTATCTATTGCCATATGGCTGAGTGCGCTGACCATCAGGTTTCGTGATTTGCATCATATAATCCCCTACCTGATTGGTTTTGGCATTTGGCTGACTCCCGTTTTTTATCCAACCACTATAGTTCCGGATAGTTTGAATTGGATTTATTATTTGCATCCGGCCGCCAATGTTATTGCTCTTTACCGCTGGATTTTCATCGGGATTCCTGTTGATTTTTCTCAATTGGCATGTTCTATGGTGCTTGCATCATTTATCGCTATTTCGGGTCTGCTTTATTTTATACGAAACGAAAAATTTATTGCTGACTATCTTTAAAGCCATATATGAGTACGATTGTTTTAGAGGTAAAGAATGTTTCGAAAAGTTTCCATCTGCGTGAAAACATCAGCGACAGTTTAAAAAATACTGTTGCCGCAGGCCTGAATCTCAAACAGGAAAAAACAGAAAAATTTAAAGCGCTCCGTAACATATCCTTCAATCTATCAGAAGGTGAAGCACTAGGCATCATTGGAGAAAACGGGGCCGGCAAATCAACACTGCTTAGAATACTTAGCGGAGTGAGTCAGCCGGATGAAGGAGAAGTAAATTTTTACGGAAGAGCCGTTTCCATATTGGATATAGGAGCAGGCTTTCACCCGGAACTTAGCGGCCGGGAGAATATTTATTTATCAGCTGCGCTTTATAAGTTCACTCAACACGAAATAGAGCATCGCCTGGAAGAGATAATTTCTTTTAGCGGTATTGAGCGATTTATAGATGAGCCGGTAAAAAACTATAGTTCCGGAATGTATTTGCGCTTGGCTTTTTCTATTGTAAGCTGTCTGGATGCAGATATATATCTGATAGATGAGGTGATTAACGTAGGTGATGCTAATTTTCAGAATAAGTGTAAGAGTAGAATGGAGGAGCTCATCGCTGCTGGAAAAACACTGCTAATTGCCAGCCATAACATGAATGAAATGGTGATACTCTGTAATCGATTTATTTTGATGGAACAAGGTCAGATAATCGATTCAGGAGGAAGCGATGTAATTCAAAAATATATGTCTCGTACCTTACCCCAGTTTTTCTCATTTGAGGGAGAGTCCTTTTATCACCTTAAAAAAATAGACTCTACCAATACAATGAAGGGTGTATTAACAATAGATGATACAGGTATAATTGACTACGAGACCTCCCGTATGGGAATCAGCAGAACATCTTCCTTTTCAGTATTTATACAGCTTACTCTGTTAGTTGATTTGGAACTGGTATTAAGGCTAAAGATTTACGATAGTACCGGTATATTAGTTTTTGTATGCTCCAGTATTGAATCGGTTAACGCTATTACTAAATCCGGAACATATCGTATTGTTTTTAAAATGCCTGCCAATTTGTTTAATGACAGAATGTATTCTGCCGACCTGGTTCTTATCGACTTAAAACTGCAATCAATACTAATGACATCAGATAAGTTTCTCACCTTCAAAATAGCGGATAAAACAAGCGATGCAGATATAGATTTAAAAATAAATTCACCGGGAATTATCAGACCTTTGATTCATTGCTCGGTATCAAAACAGGAATAACAGCAGTAGAATCTATGCCTCAATTGCTACTTCATATAGGCTTTCCGAAATCAGGTTCCACTTATCTACAAAAGTGGTTTGAACAAAACCCTCATGTATATTATCAACCAAAGTATATAGCACAGGGTTTTTTAAATGCGTGGGAGTTGGCCAAGTATGCTCAATTCAGTCCCACTACTCCCCAAAGCTATGTTTTAAGCTGCGAAGATCTGACCTTATTTCAAAGCGAGAGAGATTTGGTTGGATTAAGAGAAACTTACGATTTTAATCACCGCAGATATCAGGAGAATGTATGTGAAATGTTACATCAGTTTTTTCCATCAGCCAAAATTTTGATTGTTACCAGAAGCTACAAAACAATATTTCAATCCATCTACTCTCAATATCTGGCGATGGCAGGCTCTTTGAAACCGGATGACTTTATCAAAGCCAATCATTCACTTTTTGCCTCCATGCTCGATTATTCATACGTCATAAATTCCTATAGAGAGAAATTCGGCCGCGATAAGGTAGTGGTGATGCCCTACGAGTTAATGAGAGATAATCTTCAGGAGTTTATTTCCCTTATTGAGAAGGAACTGGACATTAAGGAGAAGTTTCATTTTACGGACAAAAAAATAAATGCGGCTTACAATATTCAAGTGCTTACAGCATATCAGCAGCTTTCTAATCTGGTTTATCAACTTCTTAAATACTTTCCGCGATCATTTCAAGAGTTGGCATATAAAAAATATGCCAGTATAGTTCGCAAGGATGAACCTCATGCATTTTTACTATTTCTGGCAAAATTTGTAAAACGGCCGCTAGATATGAGCCAAATAAAACCAATGGCTGATTTTATGACGGATAAAGCAGAAGTTCTGAAAACAGAGAAGTTATATGCACCATACCTGAATGAATATTCATTATCCTAAGAAAAAACAATAGCATCCGCTTTTATAATGAAAAATATTTCAGGTCTACTTCAACTTTACCGTATTGACTCTTTCCTGATTACTATCTTCAGTTTCTTTGTAACCCTTATCATCACTAACTATGGAAAAATAGATGGCCCAGCAGTATTTTTAGGCATATCTCTGGGTGTAGTATTCGTAAATTTCATATACTCCATCAACTCATATTACGATGCTGACATTGACGCCATCAACAAACCATATAGACCTTTGCCTTCGGGCAAAATTACCAAGTCGTTAGCTAAAAAATATATCGGTGTATTGGGGCTGTTATCAATCACCTTACCCCTTGTCTTTTGGCACCATACAAGTCTGCTCATTGCTCTCTATTCATTCCCCGTTCTAGGGATTTTATACTCCAATCCATTTTATCCGTTAAAGAAAAAGGCATGGATGGCAACCTTACTCACTACTATTATTGTTGTATTGCCGGCTACTTTAGCAATAATTTATACCGAGCAAATTGAAAAATACTTCAGTTATGTAGGCATCATCTTCGGTTATTGCTTTTGCATGGTTCCATTAAAAGACATTGAAGATGTAAAGGGCGATCTGGCATACAAAAGCGAAAACTGGGCGCATAAGGTTGGCGAAAAAAAATTGACCCATTTCAGCTTTATCGGACTAATCACTCTTTCAGCAACTGCGTTTGTCTATCGAGATATAAACGGATTCATTTTATTAAGCGGGGTATTTGCTTGTTCGGCTATAGTAGAATTATATTTCCTGCGTAGGAATATTTCATTAGCCAGGTTGTATAAAGCCCTTATTCTTACTAATCTTGTTTTATTGCTAACAGGTTTTATAGGTTACTTTTTTCAAAAGGTTGTTTCATGAGCGAAAAAAAGTTTGTTTCCATACTATGCATTGCTGCTACGCTCAGAGTCTTTTTTGACTATACCTTGATGCATGTGGGTTTTTGGAGTAATTTTTTCAATTTTTTTTACCTATTCGTTCTTTACTTCTCGATTGTGAGTACAGTTCATTTTCTTTCAGGTAAACTCTTCAAAACTGAAGTAGAGGACACTCGTGGATTTTTTTTCGGATATGCCCCCTACTGGATTCTTCTCTTCCCGGCTGTACCGGTAGTTTCCTATTTGACAGGATCAAACTACCAAATAGAAATCCCTTTATTCAACTATATACCCACGTTTATGGTACATAAGAACTATTTACCTTCAGGTATGCTGTTCATTATTCCATTAATGTTTGTAACGTTTATTCAGCACGCTAACAGATACATTAATCTTTCTGCGATAAAAATTTTACTCCTCTTAATGATAATTTTTTGGGCTGACTACTTATTACTTTATCAGTGGCTTTTACAATTAGGGTATTTCCTTCAAGTGGCTTTCAGCAACCAAACATTTCTTGCGGTTTATGGTATACTAATGCTTACATGGGGCGGACCGTTCTGTTATTATGCCTATAAAAAAGCGAAACTTTCAGTAGGGTGGCTTCACGTTGGAGGATTTGTATTTTATACCTTCTTCTTTTTACTGATTTTTAAAATAGGCACCTATTACCTTCGATAAATATACTTATCAATAAATACAGAAACAGACGTGACTACACTTGAAAAAAGAGGCTACCAAATTTTTAAATTGAGCAATACAGATATTGTATCGCAACTCAAACAGTGCGTAAAGAGTATTGAGTTTAATTTTTCAAACAACCTAAATCGTGAACTTTGCAATTACGACACCAGTTTATTTGAAACAGATTTACAGAAAAAGCAAAGTCTTTTTACACAGGTAAAATCTATATTTACAGAAGAACTCCAACTTATTCTTCCTGATTTCAAGCCATTAATGATTAACTACTGGACCAAAAAACCAGGAAACGGAGAGGTTGAGATACACCAAAACTGGTCACATATTGACGAATCAAAAAACCGTTCTTACACTATCTGGATCCCTCTTCAAAATTGCGACCATGAAAATGGCACTATGCATGTTATCCCATACAGTCATCTTCTGTTTAAAAAACCAAGAGGCTTGAACAGTAACGATTATCTATTTCGCGGCATACCGCAAAATATTCTGTACAAGCTGCATGTAGAAATAAAATTAAAAGTTGGTGAATTTGTGGTTTTTGATGATGCCCTGCTGCATTATACTTCTGCCAATCAATCTAATTCTAACCGCGATGCGGTCCAACTTGTGGTGGTACCTAAAAATGCGCAGGCTAAATTTTACCATAAGAATTGGGAAACCGGCATGATAGATGAATATAATGCCGATGACAGTTTTTACCGAAATCTCAGCGTAGGCAGCGCCTCTTCTAAAGTAGCGGAGGATGCTGTAAAATATACTGAGATATCCGACACGAACAAAACCAGGGTTTATGGCATTCTGCAAATGCTCTTCAATCGTATTTTTTTATATCACTCTTCATTTGAAGAATATAAAGCTACATAACTCTGTAAGCATTTATGAGAATTGACATAACACCAGTGTTAGAGTTTATTCTCTCACAACAGAATACTGACGGAAGTTTTTCCACATACGAGTCATATCCTGTTGTGCGCCCGAATGATGGCTGGTCAAAGCTACCCGATAACTCTCCTTTTATTACAGCAAATGTGATGTACTCGTTGTTACAAACCGAGAACAGTTTAGTAGGCCCTACTATAAAGAGAGCAGCCGATTATCTCTGGCTTCAGAGAGAGAGGAACGCCTACTGGAGATTTTGGCCTGCAAAAAGTGCTCAGCATCACATTCCTACTGATATGGATGACACCTGCTTGGTATCTTTTGTATTATCAAAACTCGGTTACAACATTGACAATCGAAGAATATTAATGAACAATAAAAACAAAGACGGTTATTTTGAAACATGGCTAACACCTAAAATTTCAAACTTTGTACTTAACCCGGTTCTGAGTATGAAGTTTGCAAAAGATTGCATTTACTCTCTGCCAACCCGCTTAGTGCAATTTCTCACATTCAGCGACTGTGAGCCTGCAGTAGCCGCCAATGCTTTGTTATATCTTGGTGAGAATGGCAATAGTTTATGCATTGAAGCCATTAACTATCAGATTGCATCAAACAATATGCGCCTTCAATACTACTACGATGAACTGATGGTATATTACCATGTTTCACGTGCATATGCTAACGGTATAAAGAACTTTAGAGATGTAGGTAAAGTTATTACAGAAAGATTAACTAATCGTTTTAGAACGATAAATGATTCAGAAAACATACTGCTCCAATTAATGGCTGCTAATGTGCTACTTGACTTTAAAACAAATTCCGAGTTAGCCGAGCTGTTGGTTCGGCACATAGCTGACCATCCAGAGTACAAATGTAACTGGCCTTGTCTTGCTTATTTTTCCAGTGAGAACAGAAATTTTATGGCAGGTGCACCAGAATTTACAGCAGGTTTGTTTGTTGAGGCTGCTAGTAAATTGAACAAGAAATATCTCCAAATTAATGAAGATACCTACAAGGAGCAGTATTAACAATTACAGCATGACTAGCGTTAAACTCCATACTTATGGCATTTTTTATCTTGCGTCATAATTGCTTAGAAACAAGTTGCCATGTGTGGTATTACCGGTCATATTAACTTCCAAAAACCTGTAGCAGTAGATGATTTACAGGCAATGAACGATGCTATTAAGCACCGCGGCCCGGATGGTGAAGGCATCTTCTTAAACTCATCTTCATCTGTGGGTTTGGGGCATCGGAGACTTTCCTTTTTGGATTTAAGTGTTGCAGGGAAACAACCTATGGAATCTTCTGCCAAAAACTTTATCTCATACAATGGTGAAATTTACAATTATATTGAACTACGAAACGAACTGAAACAATTAGGGTATACTTTCCATTCTCACACAGATACAGAAGTTATTCTTCATGGGTATCATAAATGGGGAGTTGCTGTTTTATCCAGATTGAAAGGAATGTTTGCGTTTGCAATTTGGGACGAAAGCAACCAACAACTATTCCTAGCTAGAGATAGGTTTGGGATTAAACCGGTATACTACTACAATCAGAACGGAGATTTTGTGTTCGCTTCAGAAATAAAGGCAATAAAGAGTAATCGCTCTGTATCTACTACATTAGACTATTCATCTTTTGTCGATTTTTTTGTTTACCGATATGTTCCCAGTCCGAAAACCATCTGGAACGAAGTAAAGAAACTGCCACCCGCTCATTACTTGCTCTTAAAAAATACCGGTGATGTTTCTATTCATAGATACTGGGAAATCCCATTGAGCGAAAAAATAATTTCAGACAAAGAGGCCATTGTCCGGTTTGATGAACTGATGTATCAATCTGTAAAAAATCATGCCCGCAGTGACGTTCCTATTGGTGCTTTTTTAAGTGGTGGCTATGACAGTTCTGCCATCGTATATTATCTGAGTAGATTCGGATATACTCCTGATACTTTCTCCATCGGGTTTGAGGGTTGGGATGTGAGCGAACATCTCTATGCCGAAATGGTTTCCCAAAAATTCAACACCAAGCATACTTCACTTATTCTTTCATCTCAATCGCTGGACATTTTAGATCATCTGGCATGGGTATACGATGAGCCTATTGGCGATATTTCTATTATACCCACCTATCTCGTTAGTCAGGAAGCATCAAAAAAAACAAAAGCAGTAATGAGTGGTGAAGGCAGTGATGAGATATTGGTTGGCTATCAGTGGCAAAAAGATTATACCAAGCCACACCAAACGCTTTTTGACAGAATAAAGGCTCTCCTTTCGCCAAAACAAAAGGCCTATGTGCTGGAATATTACGCAGAATGCATGTCAATGGGACGCTTCAATGATTCCGAATTGAGGAAAATGCTTCATCCCGATTTGCATCAGCATATTCAGTCTGACCCAGAGTGGTTTTATAGTTCTTTATATAATTTTTCAATACCCGACTTAAAAGCCATGCAGCTATTGGATGTAAAACACTTCATGGGGGAACAAGTGTTGACAAAAATTGATCGGGCAAGTATGGCCAACTCGCTGGAAGTAAGAGTTCCTTTTCTAGACCATGAAATTGCAGAATTTGTTTTTCAATTAGATACCCGCGTTTATTATAAACCACAGGAGACCAAACACCTGCTCTATCAAAACATTAAACATCATTTACCTCAAGAAATATTAAATCGTAAAAAACAAGGCTTTGTTGGTCCGGACACTTATTATATGAACATGGATTGGTATAAAGACCAACTGAATAATAGTAAACTGGTTGAAGCTAAAATTGTGAATGAGCAATACATCCAGGTTCTTTTCAACGCAAAGGATCACTGGCGGTTATGGAAGTTAGCGGTTATGGAAACATGGTACAGAAAATGGATATAGCTGCTACCTTGGAGATAAAGAACAAATCTCGTGCTCCAGTAACTTTAAGACAGTCTTACTTTGCTGCTATAAGCATAGTTTGTATTCTTTCAATGAATTTTACTTCCTGTAAGGATGAGTCAAACACATATACCAAGACTATTCCATACTCTGATGGGGCCTATACTATTCGTGTGCCTGGCTGTTCAAAGGGTACTTTAACCATACAAAACGCCTCTAATGAGAACGCTGAGCTTTACATCACCCCCACAAAGCTTGACTTATATAATGACTCCTCGATTGTTCGTGGAATAATGAATGATACACTTTCAGAAAAACAAAAGTGTTTTGCGCTCTGGAAATTTGTAGCTGATTGGACCTATCATCAACGACCCTTGTCTGAATCAAATAATCAGCAGAGTGAACCAGCTATTTTACTCAATGCATTTGAATATGGCTATTGTGATGATAGAAATACTGCACTAGCAAAACTGGCCACTATCGCTGGTATTAAGTCTCGTATTTATAATCTGAATGGACATGTAGTAGCAGAAATGTTTTACAATAACAATTGGCACATGTTCGACTCAGATAAGAAACTCATTTATCTTAACGCGGATAAAGAGGTTGCTGATATTGAGTATCTAACAACACACACAGAGGTGATTGACCAAAAGAATAATGAGCTTGAATTCTTTTTTGACCGCTACCGAAACAGGAAAACAAAAGAGGCTTTGCTTACTACCTCAGATAACTTTATCTCGACTTCACATCTCAATCCCACAGAAAATTACAATTCTGGTATCCTTTTGCGCTCTGGCGACATACTTGAAATGAGTTGCGAGCAGGTTAATTTTCTAAAAAAATGGTTCTGGATAGATGTAGTCAGAAAGAATGGACCATTGTATAACAATGAGGGATTGTTGAGCCAAAGAGTTGAACTATCTAAACCAATCAGTGGTAGCAGAGACTATTATTATGCATCCGACACCCTTCCCTATCCTATTACTAAAATGACTATTGAATGTAAAGAATCTTATAGAATATACTACTCCTGCGATAATCAAAACTGGCATTATAAAGGGCAATCCGGGAAGAGGCATTCATCCATCACATTCACTCCTCGTAACTCAATAAATGACCCGTACGTATTTTATTACTTTTTAAAATTAGTGCCGGAAAAAGTCGGGAAAAGGAAAAATGTAAAAATCTTTAACCACTTCATCTTTTCTGATAAGGGGATGATCAACAACCCTGAAAATTCTTTCCAAATAGTGCCGCTAAATGAAGCCTGCAAAAAACTGATCGTAAAATTTGATTCAAAATAAAACCTACTTATTATAAGAAGTTGCAATTACCTGCGTCAGGTTTTCGATGGATAGATTCGCTATAGTAGGAATCTGCTCTAAAGGGTGCCCATTCAATATTTTTTCAACAATAAATGGAGCTACTTTACTGTTCATCTGGAGTAGTTTTTTGAATTCTGTAACTTTAGCCTCAAAATCACTTACATTTATCGACTCAGGAAAAAATATTTTTTGTAACACAGCCAAAGCATCCTGATATGATTGCGCAAATAGCAAGCTATCAAACTGACTCATTAACTTGTCTATAGGTATATTGGTAGTCAAAGAATAATCTTCAAACTGAGGTAATTCATCAGTAATAAGTTTATCAATAGCTGGATAATTCTTAGAGCCAATAATATCAAATTGATATTTCAAAACCAGCAGAACAATTTTCATAGAAGCACTATCTACGGGTAGCAGGTCAATGATTGTTTTCTCATCTACTTTGATCGGGTAAACAGCCTTCGCCTTAGACACCGCCTCATTAAGCCAGTGGTTAATATTCTGTACTACATCAGAGTATTTTGACAGATTCAATTTTTCTATTCGGGTTAACTTACCAAGAGCAAGCTTCTCTTTTACCAGAAAGTCAACAACCCTTCTCAATTCTTTAGGGTGTAAAGATTTTATTGAGAGTTCCTCAGGGTACCACACTGTATTATAGTGAGTATTTATATCGCGCTCATTAGCGAATTTCACAAGAGCAGGCAACTCCTGCCAGTTTATGGACATGGGGCAAATAGCAATGGAAAAAGGAGTACCTTTTAGCCGGCAAATTTCTATAAACTGCTGAACATTATCCATTACTCTTGAGAACTTAGCTCCTGTCCTGATTCTTTCGTAATTCGAAGGAGTTAAAGAGTCCAATGAAACTGTAATGCAACAGTTTAAACGAAGTAGCAACTCCTTAATTCTGTTATTAAAGACAGTTCCGTTAGTTGTAATATGAACAGTTATCTCGGGATTAACATTTATGATACGCTCCCAAATTTTCAGATATGAATCAACCAGAAAAGGTTCGCCACCCAAAAACTTCATTTCCTTCACATAGGGCATTAACTCGGTAACCTGTTCTATAAAATCATCATCGTAAGGATTTGCCAATGGGGGTTTATGCTCTCTGTTTTTTCTGATTGAAGAAGAATAGTAACCATTACACATTTCACACTCCAGATTACATACGTTCGAAATTTCAAACTCTAACACTGAAGGAAGTTTCTGCTCCTTTTTAGAAGTAAAAAGATGAGCTATTTTGTTGGTAAACAAAGGAACCTTTGCATAGGAGTCGTAATATAACGACTTAGCCCCCCTGAAATTCTTACTTAAAATAAGTTCCTTGCAATATTCACATCCTCCGTCTAAACTCCCTTCAAATATATACTGTCGCAATTCTTCCGCATTTTCACCTGTCCAGGCCTGAAGAATAGACTGTTTAGGGTAAGTGCCCAAAACGTGAGTTCTATTGTAGCAACAAGCGGTTATATTACCATTCTGCTCAAAATTCATATTTGTAAATGGGGCATGACATAAGATAGTCTTATCCGTGCGTCCTCTTACCTTGTTATATTGTTGCAGTATATCTTCCGGAATCATCCCCAATAATAGTTGAACTAATGTAAAGGATACTTAAAATAATATTTCCAAATATGAACTTCGCAAAATTATTACCCGAACACAAATAAGTTTTTAATTTGGTCACATTGTGAATCACTTCTGTACCATTACTACTCAAAGTCACCTTTACAAGGTACACGCACTTGCAGATTCATTAAAAGAACAAAAACACGATTTTTCGCTTCATGTCTTAGTAGTAGATACGAATCAGAGTTTCGTTTACCCTAATTGTATTTTTTACAGTTTACAGGATTTAAGCACCAATACAACTACAAAGATCATTCTTAGCAAATACAGGAAAAACAGTAACAAACTACGCTGGAGTTTAAAACCAGTTTTTCTGCTCCAACTGCTCGAAAAGCCAGATACGGTGAAAGTAATTTACCTGGATAATGATTTATCTTTTCATTCAGACTATACATTTCTTTTCAATCTATTAGATAAGCATTCATTTCTACTAACGCCTCATCATTACAAACACGACCCCCAAAAAAATCAGAATTGGTTAGAAGCCAACTTTCGGGTCGGCCTGTATAATGCTGGCTTTATCGGAGTAAATAAAGATGCAACAGATAGTTTAAACTGGTGGGCTGATTGTTGTGCTTACCGCTGCGAAAAAAATTCATTGCGTGGAACTTTTGATGACCAAAAATACTTAGACCTAATTCCGGTTATACAGGATGGGGCACATATAATTAAACACAAAGGATGTAACGTTGCCGGCTGGAATATGGAAATATGCAGAAGGGAACAACACAATGGAATTACCACCATTAATGGCGTATTCCCAATTGTGTTTATTCATTATAACAGTATGACTATTCGCGAAATAGTAAAAGGTAATGACAATCTGCTTTTCCCTTTTTATGAAAAATACTTTAGTGTATTAAAAAAACATAAGCCTGAACTAAAGAATACCGACTTGTTTGCAGAGGAATCTCTGATAGACAACATCAAACTCAGCATTTGGGAGATGATAACCAATGCAGGATTTTAAAAACACCCATTCATGGCTACTAAGAAAAATACCAAACCTAACCTTCCTAAAGTTGAATCGACAGGGTTTGATTTCAATACATTTTTCAGGAATCCGTATACTGTTATTTTCCTTTTCAGTTTTGCAATCTATTTCAACTCCATCTTTAACGGCTACAATCTGGATGATGAGTTGGTAACACAAAATCATCGGTTAACATCACAAGGAATAAGTGCTATACCTGAAATTTTCAATAGCCCATACTACTCCGATAATTCCGGCTACAAATATGAATACAGACCCATTGTACTGGTAAGCTTTGCCATTGAACATTCCATTTGGGGAGATAATCCATTTATGAGTCATCTGGTCAACGTTCTACTATACTCCTTAGCCTGCACACTCCTGTTGTATGTATTAATCCTTCTACTGAATGATGTTAACAGATTCATACCAATACTCATTACAGTTTTGTTTGCGGCACATCCTATTCACACCGAAGTGGTTGCCAGCATCAAAAATCGGGATGAAATTTTAGTGCTTCTGTTTTGCCTGTCATCTTTACTTTTTGCGCTTAAATACTCAGCAGATAAGAATTGGCGAAATTGGGTTATGGCTTCTTTAGCCATGTTACTCGGTATGTTGTCAAAACCATCTGCATCCATATTCGCGTTTATAGTCCCATTTACACTGGTCATGCTCACCAAAGCATCTTATAGAACTATACTACTTATTACGTTGACATTATTCATTCCTGCCATAGTTTTTGCCCGCCTGTATTACTTAAAACATCAAGTTTTCCTACTACTGGCTATAATAAGCGCATTAACTTTTTTCTATGCGCTTCGAAACTCTCTATTTGATTTAAAAAAAATGAAGGCAATTCTTAAACCAATTACTTCCTCCAAAACAAATACTAACGAAGAAATTTCTATTGGTAAGGAACAACATTCATACACTCCTTTGAAAGGCTATCGTTTGGGATTGACCTCCTTATTAATCATTCTTATTTGCATATCCGCAGGTGTGGGAGTTTATGTATCCAACATTATTTTGATAATAGTACCTGCCGTACTTTTGATTGCAGCATATACATTTCTGAATCCGACATACAGAATCCTTCTGATTCCGGCTATTACTGCAATTTCAACCACCTTTCTGATTAGATATCATATTGCTGCCTCAACCTTAGATGCAGCACTGATGATCTTGCTACATAATTACTTTCTATCCACTGATAAACGACTCAAAACAGTTTCTATATTCAGTTATGCTATATACGCTCTGCTATCCATTGTTTTCGTTCATTCGTATTTCCCTTTAACTATGGTTGTATTTGCAGGATACTGGAACTTGAAACTAAAACCTGCGCAAATCATATTACCGGTTATTGCTGTGCTTTGGGCACTGAGAAATCTCTATCCGGTAATCAACGGTACTAAGTCCAATTTCATCTGGCTTTCTTTGTTGATGATGGCAATTGGTTCATCGCTTTATTTGTGGAAAAATCGAGAAGCATTCAAAAAAACCACTCCTTTACTCACTTTAATTTCTTTAGGTCTTGTCATTGCACTTAACTATCCTAAAATACATGTAAAGAAAATAGACTTACGTATTTCTGACCGCATTGAAGAAGTAAGCTTTACAAAATCCATTGACTTAACTCCGGTAGACGCTAAACGACCTTTGAAATTCATTGAAATTCCGGTAAACGAAACAGACCCGATATCTATTCGTATTGGCACTGCTTTCGATATTCTAATTAAATATTTACAACGCGAAGTGATCGGATATCCAATGAGCTACTATTACGGCTATGCATTCATTACACCAGTAAACATTCTTGACATCATCCCCCTGTTCAGCTTACTCGTACATCTTTCGTTGTTTTTGATAGCACTTTTTCTAATTAACCGATGGGCCATAATCTCATATAGTATCGTTTTTTATCTGTCAGCAATTTCCATTTACTCTACTCTATTTGTGCCTATTCCGGGTATGATGGGAGATCGCTTTTTACTGATTCCATCAATAGGGTTCAGCATAGTGTTAGCATTTATTCTTCTACGACTATTTAAGCAAGATTTCACCCATACAAAATTGAGTTTCTTTGATATGAATAGAAGTTTGAGGATAGCCGTATTCTCAATTCTGTTTCTATACTCGGGAATGACCTTCGCACGAAACTTTGACTGGAAAGATAGGGTTACATTGTTTAGTAAAGATATTTCCGTAGTAGAAAACTCAGCCCAGGCACAGAATCTCCTAGCTCTTCACCTATACCTGGAGGCTACTAAACAAGCAGACCCTGTAAAACAAAAGGAATTAAGAGAACAGGCCATCCCGCATTTCAAACGTGCCCTCGAAATTTACCCTAAGTATCTGAATGCATCTTTTGACATGGGAAGGTGCTATGAAGCCCTGGGTAAACCTGATGAAGCATTTGAAGCATTCGAGAATACACTGAAAATTGATAGCTCGTTCGTTGCACCGTGTTTCAGCATGGCGTTAATACTACATAATAAAGGCAATATAGAACGCGCCATTCCGTATTACGAAAAGTTTCTGACTAAATATAAATCTCAGAAAGAAGTATATGCCAATTTAAGTTTTGCCTATTTTGGTATAAAGCAATACGACAAGTCCATTGAGGTTAACAAGCGTGCACTGGCTATGTTTCCATCCGCATTTGAACCTACCGTGAACATTGCCAAAACGTATCTTAATACTAATCAAAAAGACAGTGCTCGGGTATATTTTCAAAAAGCGGCTGAAATCAATCCGAATGATGCGAATATACGAGCCGTTTTACATCAGCTATCAAGTAACTAACCATACTTTTTGTAGCACTCGTTTAGAGAACTTCATTATTATATACTTTTCTTAGCTTTGTTGCCGTGGCAAAACAAACTAATAAACAAACCGGTAATACAACAACAAAAAAATCCGGATCTACGGATTTTAATGCTGTCAGTTACGTACTTAGAAACCTGCTTGTTACAGCAGTTATTGGCTTTCTTTTTCTAACCATTTATAAAATGAATGAGAAACAAGGTCAGCTTCCTGAGCTTTATCAGGAATTTTCACAACTGCGTCAAAGCGGAGTCAATCAGGAAAGGCAACAGGAACTTTACAACCAGATTATGACTATTCAAAGTGACACCTCTTTTTTCAAAAGTATCACCCGTGGTTACTATTGGGCAATCCATGATTTAGCCATAAAAAATCTGGAGCAGATAAATGAAATGAAAGATAAAATTGAGAGCGGTCAAATGAAACCCCTTTCACGCGAAGACAAATTAGGTTACAAAGTAGGTGTATATCCATTATTGAAATATGTTAATGACAATACACCTAAAGATGCAGTAATACTATTACCACCCGGAGATTCAGCTATTTCCAATAATTCAAAATGGAACTTTATTTATAACCCTGAATGGGTCGAATATTTCATCTATCCACGCCTATGCCTTACTACCGGGCATGAAGACGAACATCCGGACTTGGCTAAAAGAATTACTCATGTATTAATTATTGAAGGCAAGGGATATGACAAACTAAAATATGATGTACCTGTTGAACAGCGTGCAAGTGAGGCAGTTTTACCTATTAACAGCCCACCGGCTTCAACTCAATCAAAATAATTTATGCTAACAGTTGGAATATTACTTTGCTACCTACTTGGACTTTCTGTGCTACTGACCATCAGCAGAAAATATACTTTGCCTGAACTGATTGGTTATTCATTCCTGATTGGCATTGGTATTGAGACATTTTTTTTGTTTTTTCTGGATGTGCTTAACATCCCCTATTCACAAGACTTAATCATTGGTGTAAACATTCTATCTATTACAGCATTGAATGGACTTAACTATAAAAACCTATTGCAATTAAAAAGCGAATTCAAGTTACCTGAAACAAAACTACAGCAGATAAACTTTGCAGCTTTGTTTGTCTTTTGTTTTATAGCCTACCTGTTTTATGCAATTACAGTAAAGAATCTTTTCTGGCCGCCAACCGAGCATGATACCATTGGCTCATTTGATAAACTGGGAAGATTAATGGCATTGGAAGGCAAGCTTAAAATTAGTTTGTTTCAATACAATCTGGAGGGCGCAGGTGGGGTTTATCCACCTTTGTTTCACGGTAGTTTTGCCTACGTATACATTTTTGGAGCAGAAACGCCTAAGATTATTACCACACTCTTCTTTCTCTCCTTACTTACTACTTTCTACAGCCTGGTTAGATATTATACAGATGCCACGGTATCCATGCTCTTTACATTCATTCTGATGATTACGCCTGAATTGTTCAGCCACGCAGCACTATCATTAGGTAACTTACCTACCACGGCTTATGTTGGTGCAGGGGCATTAGCAACTATTATCTGGATAGATAAACGTGATGAGAAATTCTTTTGGCTGGGTGCTGTTCTGATGGCATTTGTCATTTGGATAAGAAGCGATACCGTAGTTTTTACAGCGGCTGCTTTGTTAATTATTGGAATTGATTTTCTAAAAACTAAAGACTGGAAAAAAACTCTTGTGTACGGAGCAATAGCTGTTGCACCATTCATTGTTTGGGCTCTTTATCTGAAACTTAAAATTGCTACCCCAAGTACTGCTGGAAAATTCGATCTGGGAATGGGTTATAATGCGGAGCGTATGGATGTTGTTGGCGGTTACACCAAGGCTTTTTTGTTTGGTGGGCAAAAAGGGGCTATAGATGGTGGTCAACTTTATGGAATAGCATTTATCCTGTTCTTTATCACCTTGTTGGTCAATCTTCTCTTTATTTATAAAGACGGAGTAAAAGAGGTGTTAAAAGATAAAATGAATGTGCTGATATTCTTCTTTGTTTCTTTCAGCATGTATTTTTTGCTGTTCTATTTTATCAATGTAGCAGTTCAACGGGCTCCCATAGCATCTTTGATGGAAAGCTCTTTCAAGCGTGGACTATTTTGCTTTATACCAGTTGCTCTTTTTTATGTTTCTACCAGTAAAGCTTCAAGTTGGTTGTTTGAAAGAGTAGAAAAATTCAGAACTGCGTCTTAATCCTTTTTGCCCCATATCAATTTGCAAACAGAAGATAACGCAGATACAGAATATGCTTCCCGTTCGGATTTTTAGAATAATCCAATATAACTGATCCGTATTTATCATTTCTAAACTCCAAATCAGATAGATTTTTTGATTCGCTGTTCTTAATACATGAAGCGATCCATCCATCATTACTGGAAAGACAATCAGCCAGTTTTTTTTCAAATTCTTTGTATGTTTTTATAAACGCGCCATCTACACTTTCAGTCTCTTTAAGCACTGAAACAAAGTCTAAATCTGATGATACAAAAGGGTAACTATACAACATATTATACTTCTCGCCCGGAATTTTAATGTTGGTGGAATAGGTATACTTATAGTTCCAAAAATTACCGGCAGACCTGGATTTTTGTTTAATGGAATAAAAACTTGATTCCCGATAAGAAGTAAACACCTCTAACAATGCTTCCCGAAATGAAGATTCTTCATTAGTTACGTCTTTAGGCTTGTCGCACTTATCGGCTTTGCTATCCTGTACAATCCCCTTTGCTTTTACTACCAAAGAGTCAGCTTTGACCGAGGGTACAATTGGGTTAGCAGCTTTCTTTACAGGTTCTGGCTTCTCTCCCTTCGAAAATCGGATACTCACTATTTTCCCATCAGGTAACTTTGAGAATGTGACATCCATAACCAAGTGCTGATAATAATAGCGGATAATATTCTGCCCTTTTACAATAATACCATCGCTAAATTTTATCTGAAACTGAGATGCTTGGTCTGCTAATGAAATACCGAAAGGAGTAGCTGAGGAGTATTTATAAAACAATTCACTTTTTGATTTATAATTTTCTCCGGCTATTAAAATACTCTCTACTCTGCCTGTTGAAGAATTGACTCCAAACTTTACCCCACCGTATTTATTCTCAAAATTTTTATCGAGCAGCCAAAACTCCTTGATTGGAAGAAAGTTTTCAGAAGTCGTACTCATTCCTATTATTGAAAGAAGATTGTCACCTACATATTCTGTATCAGCTAAAACATTTTGACCAAATATTATACAGAGTAAAAAACAAGAAACAAATCGAATCATATAATGCCGAAAATATTTTTTTCAGCGTTATGGATTAATCAGATGGGTTTCCTTTTGTAAACACAATTCTCTTCACTGCTCTATTTAGTATTGCTTTAGGGTCGTTTTGCGTAACATTTTCAGGATTCAGGTTTTGAGCCAGCACAATTTTGGTTTTTCCGTGCTTGGCTTTCATTTCATCAATGGCTTTATATAACAGCACATCCTTTTCTCTATCGTCAAATAAATTAATCTGATATGCTCCTTCTTCGAGCTCCGAAAATCTAACTCCCACTAGCCTTACTTTTCTGTTGGGTTCAACTGAATTTTGAAAAATATTTATGGCCAGTTCCATAAGCTTTTTAGAATTAGAAGTTGGCATGCAGGCTAATTGCCTGGTATGGGTAGAAAAGTCATGATATCTGATTTTTACCGCCACACATCCGGCAAGTTTCTTTTCGCTGCGTAATTCGAAGGCCAGCTTTTCTGACAATCCGATAATCACTTTTTGAAGCCAATCCATATCGTTAGTGTCATCTGCAAAAGTTCTTTCGCTGCTAATACTCTTTGGATCATGGTAGGGTTGCAGGATAGCGTTAGCTTTTCCATGAGCTCGTTGCCATAAATCAATTCCGCTTTTACCCATCCACTCAAAAAGTGCATCCTTCGAAAATTGCCTTAAATCATAGATGGTTTTTATCCCCTTTTGATTTAGAAATTTTTCTGTTTTCTCTCCACAGAAGGGAATTTTACCAATGGGTTTGGCATCCAGAAACTCCTGCTCCCGCCCGGGTTCAATCATAAATTGTCCATTAGGTTTTGCTTCGTTGGTAGCCATTTTAGCCAGCATCTTATTAGTGGAAAGCCCCCAGGAAATAGGAAGGTTAGTCTCTTTAATAATCGTACCACGCAGTTCTGTCGCCCATTTATAAGTACCAAAATATTTATCCATACCGGTTAAGTCAACATAAAATTCATCGATTGATGCCTTTTCAAAAAGTGGTGCCCTTTGGGCAATAATGTCGGTTACTATTCCTGAATATTTTCCATAATCACTCATTCGTCCATTAAGAAAAATACCGTGCGGACATAACTTTCTGGCTTTAATTATTGACATAGCACTATGTACTCCGAATTTTCTGGCCTCGTAACTGCACGAAGAAACTACTCCTCTATTACTGGAACCTCCTACAATAACCGGTTTACCTAGAAGACTCTTATCAAACAATCTTTCAACCGAAACGAAGAAAGAATCAAGATCCAGATGAAGTATTTGGGTCTGCATAACAACAATACTAATAAAAATACTAAATATTTTTGCTTATGTTTGATCAATAAATAGAAACCCAATGGACTTTATTGCTACTAACATGAAGTTTTTACGAAAACTAAAATCATGGACTCAGAATGATTTAGCGGAAGAATTAAACATTAAACGCTCATTAATTGGTGCATATGAAGAAGGCAGAGCCAGACCTACCTACGAGGTGCTGTATGACTTATCTAAAGTTTTTAAATACTCTATTGATCAGTTAATTACTAAAGACCTTCGCCAAACTGAAAAGGTTCCAATCTTCAGCGAAGACCAACTTAAAAGTGATGTAACTGGCAAGAATCTTCGAATATTGGCTATTACGGTAGATAAGAAGGAGAATGAGAATATTGAGATGATACCCGTAAAAGCTGCAGCAGGCTACCTGAACGGTTATACTGACCCAACTTTCATTAAGGAACTAAATAAGTTTCGCTTGCCATTTTTACCGGCAGGTACTTATCGGGCATTTGAAATCAAGGGGGATTCTATGCTGCCTATATTACCGGGGTCTGTAATTGTTGGAGAATATATAGATAACTGGAAGCAGATTAAAGACGGACATACTTATATCATCCTTTCCAAACATGATGGGATAGTATTTAAACGGGTATTTAATCAGGTGGAAGAAAACGGCACTTTAATATTACGCAGCGATAATACATCTTACCCGGCTTATCCAATCAAAATTGACGAAGTTCTTGAAGTTTGGAAGGCAGTACTTAATATCAGCTATCTTAACAAAGGTAGTGATATGTCATTTCAGAATATCATGCAATTGATGCAGGAACTAAAAAAAGATGTAGAGGATTTAAAAGCCAACTAAATACTGATGAGCCCTGTATTTAATATCGGCATCGATTCCCCTATTGGCTTAATTCAAATTACCAGTAACGAAAATGCAGTTCTTGCTATAGAGTTTGTATCGGAGCCTATTCCCGATTCTGAAACAATTCCTGAGGTTTTATGTGTTTGCAAAAATGAATTAGATCAGTACTTCACAGGACAATTAAAATCCTTTTCTGTCAAGCTATTTACTGAAGGAACAGATTTTCAAAAAGATGTCTGGAATGAACTGATTAAAATCCCCTATGGAGAAACAACCACCTACATCAATATTGCCAAACAGCTGAATAATGAAAAAGCGGTAAGGGCAGTAGGTGCAGCTAACGGAAAAAATAATATCGCTATCATTATTCCTTGTCATCGGGTAATTGGTGAAAATGGTAAGCTTACAGGCTATGCCGGTGGATTAAACCGAAAACAATGGTTACTGGAACATGAAAGAAATTTCAGCAATAAAAAAGCTAACCTTCTTTTTTAAAACTTGTTTGAGCTGGTTGTATTTCAGGAACGGCAAAGACTATTGATAATCTCACTTTGTTGGGGATAAAGTTTTGAAAGTTGGTCTCTTGTAGCCAGCTCAAAGTCAGAAAAATCAAAACCCGGTGAAACAGTGCACCCAACCAGAGAGAATGAATTCTCGGTAGCTGGTTTAGAAGCGAACCAGCAACCGGCTTTTACAACAGATTGAAAAACTTCCCCATTCTCTAAGTTGCTTCCTAACCGAATGACCTCTAATTCCCCATGGAAGTCTATTACGTAAATATTGAGTGTGCCACCTGCATAAAAATGCCATAACTCGTCACTCTTAATTCGATGAAAGGAAGAAAACTGATGGCCTTCGAGAAGAAAGTAAATAGCCGTAGAAAAGTTTCTCTTCCCGTTAAATCTATCCGGTAGTGCATCTGCATGAATATGCTCCTGGCTTCGATAAGTTTCTTTGTACCATCCTCCTTCGGGGTGTTCAGTCATACTAAATTTCTGAACAAAGTAGCTTGCTGGGTAATTCATTACATGAAAATAAAAATGCCCCGCAAAAAATGCGGGGCATTAAAAAATAATCCGTTTATATTTCTATTTCATTAGTGTTACAGTTCCTGTAAAGTCTTTGGTGGCATTATCCCAATAGGTAACTGTCAATTGATAAACGTACGTATCAAAAGGTGCCAGTTTACCATCTACCTTTCCATCCCATCCGTTTTGATTATTAATACCGTTTGGTTGTGCTGCATTGAAATACACTTTTTGTCCCCAGCGGTTAAACACAGTCACCTCAATGTTGGTAGCACCCAAAATATCAAACTCGAAACGATCATTCAATAAATCATCATTCGGTGTAAATGCGGTAGGTATGAACGCTGAAGGTTGATTCAATACAATAACAGTCACTGTATCGGAAGCATAGCATGAATCTGAATTCATAACCAAAACTGTAAATGTTGTTGTTGTTCTAGGTGCCACCAACGGATTAGAACAGTTAGATGGATCCGAACAAATGCTATAATCAACTACTGAATCCGGACTCCAGAAATAATGAATGATAGGTGAAGTAGAAGTTGCATTAGCCACTAGCTGCGTATTCATTCCTGTCAAAATAACTTGCTGAGTTACCCCTAGGTCTACAGACAACTCACTTGGCGATGAAACTATGAAAGATGCATTTCCCTGACAGCCGTTTACATCCGTCACAAGAATGAGATAGTTGCCCGGAGCTAGGTTAGAAAACACACCAGTATCCCGAGCAACGCCATTGAGCAGGTATGTATAAGGGCTATTACCACCGGTTACTGTGGTAATCACATTACCGGTTGCTGTGTTATAGCATTTAGCTCCCGTTGCGTTAGTCAACACAACAATCGGCTGTGGTTCTATCAATGTAATGGAGTCTATAGTCGTACAGTTCAAGGCATCTGTAACTGTAAGATAATAATCACCAGCCTTGATTCCGCTAATGGCAACACCCGTTTGTACAGGCGTAGTACTCCACAAATAAGTATATGGAGCAGCGCCTCCGGTTACAATTGCAGAGGCTGCGCCCGTAGTACCACCATTGCAAATAGGGTTGTATCCTGCCAGATTGGTAATAATCTTGGCTCCTTGCATAATATTAAACGTACTGCTAAGGGTACAAGTATTCGCATCGGTTACAGTAACGGTGTATGTTCCTGCAGTCGCATATAATAAATCCTGAGTTGATGAACCACCTGTCCAGGCGAAAGTATATGTTGGTGTACCACCTGTCACCGTAAGAGTCACACTTCCTGTACTAGCGCCAAAACAAACAACATCCGTTACAGTACCGGTAATAGCAATTTGAGCAGGTTCTGTTATGAATGCAGTATCATACGTCAAACATCCGTTAGAGTCGATTAATTGAACGGTATACTTTCCGGCATTCAAGCCGGTTAAAGCAGAATCAGTGGCGAAATTATTCCACAAGTAGTAATAAGGAGTAGTTCCACCGGCTGGGATAACAGCCACTGAACCAGTTTTTTGGCCGAAGCAATTTACATTGTTACTTACTATGCTAGTTGTGAGGGGAAGTGGTTCGCGAATAATATACAACGATGCTACCTGGCATGCATTTGCATCAGTTACCGATACAAAATAGTTTCCACCGGGCAGGTTGAACACATCTTCTGTAGACTGCTGAGTTGACCATGTATAACTGTATGGTAATGTTCCGCCATAGGCTGTGATATCAATAAATCCATCGCTATTGCCGGCACAGGTAACATTCTTAATTACTCCCGATGTAACAAGTGGCTGAGGCTCAACAGCACTGGCCGAATCAACTCTTGTACAACCTTTAGAATCCGTTATGGTAACAATAAACAAACCTCCACCGATACCTGAAATGTCTTCGGTATTATCTCCGGTGCTCCACGAATAAGTATATCCTGGCGTTCCGCCTGATGGAATCAAATCAACAACACCATCATTACTTCCAAAACAAAGTGGATCGTGAACAATGAAATTAGCCGTAATTATAGAAGGATTGACAATAGTTATCGATGTAGTGGCGGTGCATCCGTTTGTATCCGTTACAGTAACAGCGTAAACACCATTTTGAAGACCGCTCAAATCTTCTGTTTGCGCACCGTTACTCCAAAAGTACGTATAACCAGGGGTACCGCCATTTACAGAAACATCAACTGCACCATCATTGGAATTGTAACATGAAATACTGGTAACTGTAGTCGATAAAGAAAGAACTGCCGGTTCAGAGATAAGAACCGAGTCTCTTCTTTCACATCCGTTAGCATCGGTAATAATTACATAATACAAACCACCATGCAGGCCAGTAACATCTTGTGACCCCAGGAAGTTTGACCATAAATAGGTGTATGGCGAGGTTCCTCCTGAAACAGAAAGATCTGCTGTTCCGTCCGAAGATCCATTACAACTTACATCAGTATGAGTGACGGATGAAGTAATAGCTGTGGGTTCTGTGATAGTATATGAGTTGGTAACCGTGCATAGGTTGTTATCTGTAATAGTTACATCATAGGTACCTCCACTGAGTCCACTGATATCCTCTGTAGTAGCACCGTTACTCCATAAATAAGAATAAGGGAAAATACCTCCCTGAACAGTAATATCAACGGCTCCGTTATTTCCACCGGCACATCCAACATTAGTTGGAGTTGCATTCAATACTATTCCAGCGGGTTGGGTAATGATTACTGAGATAGAAGCGGTGCAATTATTTCCATCTGTAACAGTTACAGAATATGAACCGGCAACTAAACCACTTAAATCCTGATTGGCAGAACCATTGGACCATGAGTAAACATAATTACCAGCTCCACCCGTTACACTTATATCAATGGCCCCGGTAGCTAATCCGTTACATAATACGTTGGTTACTGTAGAAGTCAGGTTAATTGGCAATGGTTCAGCAACCGTTGTAGAATTTGTAATACTACATCCATTAGCATCATAAACAACTACTGAATAGTTTCCACCGCTAACATTAGATAAATCCTGAGTAGTAGCTCCATTATTCCACAAATAAGAATAGGAAGGAGTGCCACCTGAAACCGTCAAATCAACACTTCCACCAACACCACCAGCACATGGAATATCTGTAGGTGTAATTGTACTTGTTAAAACAGCAGGCTGCGTAATTACCTGACTTTGATTTCCAAGACAACCATATGCGTCTGTAACAGTAACATCATAGGTTCCAATGGGAAGATTAGTAATATCCTCTGTGGTCTCTGCGTTGTTCCATACAAAACTATACGGAGGTACACCTCCGTTGGCTGTAATATCTACATACCCGGAAGAATCATTGTTGCATAGCAGATTTTGATACGAAGCCACGTTAACAAACAGAGGTAGCGGCTGAGCTATAGTAGCTCCTGCTGAAGCGGCACATCCTTTAGAGTCGGTAACAGCAACATTATAAGTGCCTGCTGATAATCCGGTAATGTCCTCTGTAGTTGCTCCATTACTCCACAAAAATGTATTCCCACCATTTCCACCGGTTACAGTTATAAATATTGCTCCGCTATTAGAACCATTACATAAGATGTTTTGAACAGAATCTATAAAAGCAACCATCTGGTTAGGTTGTGCAATAGTAACTGTCACAAAGTCGGTACAACCTTTAGAGTCGCGAAGAGTAACAATATAGTTACCTGATGCTAACCCATTAAACACCGGGCTGTTTTGAAAAATAACTCCATTAATTGAATATGAGTATGGTAATACACCACCGGTGAGCTGAACGGTTACTGTGCCATCTACCCCTCCATAACAGGAAACATCTGTCTGCGAAACAACATTACCATATACCCCATAAAGAGTATCTATAAACACATGTGTTGTATCGGAACATCCCTTGCTATCAAAAACCTGAACAGTGTAACTGCCAGAGGCCAAACCACTGAATATATTTCCGAATTGTGATGGTCCACCGTTTAAGGCATATGTGTAAGGAGATGTTCCTCCTGATGCTGTTACTGTAATAGACGCATCAAAGACACTTGCACAACTTGCTTGTGTTACTACATTGGTATGATCCAAGATAGTAGGCTGTGTAATAATTTCAGGGTTACCGGCATAAGTATTAATACAACCAGAATCATCAGATATATATATGTAATAGCTACCGATAGGCAAGCCACTAAATATTCCAGAAACCTGATAAACACTACCACTATCAACCGAATAATGAGCGGCTCCATTAGTAGATGTTCCGCTTACAGTAATAGTTCCGTTACTCTCACCATAACACAATACGTTAGTATGTGTTACCTGCGTAACCTGAGGAAGTGCCAGAACCAACATGGTTACAGTATTACTGCTAGAAGAACAATTTCCTGACGTTGCTACGCGATGATACAGAATAGTAGATGAGGTAGCGGGCGGATCAAAAGTTAATCCATTTGCGCCTAAAACAGGACTCCATGAAACACCTCCGTTTGTACTCTCCTCCCATTGATAACCAAACACCCCTGTGCCTCCTGACGGAATCCCTCCGGATAAAATCACAGGGTCTCCCGATGCGCAGAAAGTCTGATTGTTCCCAATTGTATTTGATGAAATCGGAGCTGTAATATTGATTGTTACTATGTTACTAGTATCACTGCAAGGACCCGCTGTAACCACTCTTCTGAAAAGCATTGTTGAAGCTACTACACCTGGTGAATAGTTTCCGGAAGTTGCTCCGCCTATATTACTCCATGTTATTCCACCATTAGAGCTATTTTGCCATTGAAATAAGTAACTACCGCTACCTCCACCCGGTGAGGTTCCTATTAATGCTGCTGAAGTAAAACTTCCGCATGAATTCTGATCAGAACTGATACTATTATTATTGATAGGAGAGTATATTGTTATGGTAACAAACGGACTGTAATTAAAACACTCACCGGAATATACTCCTCGTCTGTAAATAGTAGTCTGGTTCAAAGAGGGTGGATCATAGGTAGCACCCGTTGCTCCGGCAACAAGAGACCAGTTATTTCCACCATCGGTACTTTCCTGCCAGTTGTATGTATAAGTACCATTGCCTCCTGTTAATGTTCCACTACCTGTTAAGATAGCAGGATCACCACTACCACAGAAACTTTGGCTTGATGAAATTGAGTTTCCTCCTATAGGTGGTAAAATAGTTACTGCAATAGCTGAACTGGTGTTAGAAGGGCATACACCTGCCGTTACAACTCTCTTAAAATATGTTGTGCTTGAAACAACACCAGGAGAATAACCTTGGCCATTGGCTCCAAAAATATCTGTGTAGGTGCCAGCTAGAGTTGATGAAGACTGCCATTGATAAGTGTAGGTTCCGCTACCTCCCGTGGGTAAAGAACCTGCTAAGGGTGCAGGGGTTCCGGTACCACATAATGTCTGGTCTGCTGCTATTGTATTCCCAGCTACTGCCTGCTGCACCTCATAAGTTAGCACATTAGAAGAATTATCACAACCTCCGCTGTATATCACTCTTCTAACAAGAAGTGTTTGTGTAGTAACACCCGGATTATATTGATAAGGCAACGCGGCAGATGTTCCCGTAAAAACGGTATTCCAACTGGCCCCACCATCTGTACTCGTTTGCCAATCGTAACTCCAAGCTGGCAAAGAAACAGTAGGTGCTCCACCAGTAATTAATCCAGGATCACCACTGGCACAGAAAGGTCCAAGTAAAGGGGATGGGGTAATTATATTATTAGAAATGGGTGATGCGGAGGCGGTGATAGTAATATCAACGAAACATAATCCATCAATTCCTCCATTTCTGCAATAACAACGATAGGTAGTGGTAACTGTAGGTGACACAGTAATCGAAGTCCCTGTGCCGAGAAATATTCCAGCCGAAGTATACCAACTGTAAGTGCCTCCATAAACGGTTCCGCCTAATGCTGTTAATATGGCTGAGCCACCCGAACATACCCCAAATGTATTTGCGGTAACTCCAGTTGGTATAGGTGATGACCAGTTCACAGCAACTCTGGCTCCGTAATTACTACCGCCACCAAGAGAGAGATTACCTCCGTGATTGCTTGTAAAAACATCCACCGTACTAATTGCTTGATTTGGCGGTGCAAACCGATAATTCAGGGTAGTGGTTAACACGTCATCGTAACAATAATCATCATCGTCACCAAAGCAATTTAATACGCCATTAGTACATCCATCTGCACTACCACAGTCATCTCCAGTATAAGAACCTCTGATTTGAAGAAATTGAGGTGTTGCAGCTACAACGTTTGTGCCTACAGTTCCATAGGTTTGATCAAAGAGATTATAAACGGGGTGAGGTCCGATTTGGTCATCTCCACCTTCAAAAATCGTTCTCCATCCAATGTAGTTAGACCCGGTAAGGTACATGAAGCCATAATCGCTTCTCCATCCTTGCAAATCAAGGTTGGCGTTATCCGCACCGTACCAATGGAAAGCTGCTTCATCATCTGCAAATGGATCCTCAAACTCCTGCACCCAGCTATTCAACACAAAAGGACGAATTCGCATACAGCCGTCATTAATGGTTTGTGATTTCAAAAATGTAGTGGTGCAAAACATTAAGAAGATTAAAATAAAACTGCGATTGAAACGCGAGTATAAACTTTGCATAACCTGTTTTTTTCGGTGGGGTTAATATTATTTACCTGGATGAATTTCGTTAGCGTTAGCCGGTGGATTTTTAGTATCCTCAAACTTTTTGATTACATCCTTTCTGAATTTTTCTTTATTAAACCATTGGGGAAACTGGTAATCAGCTCCATAGTTCTTCGTAAATGCATCCGGCTCAAAAACAAAATACCAAGCTCTTAAACTTAGCTGATAAGCCATTTCTCCTCTTATACTTTTTGAATACGATTCGCGTTGAGGTTTTGACTCTTTCAATGGAGCTGATATGAAAGAAGGAACCTGTACCGGCTTATAATAACCTGAATAGTATGGGTTAAGTGCGGTTAGTTCAGATGCATTAAACAAATGCTCATACTCTAAAGGGTAGAGGTTTATCCAAAACTCAAGTTCATCATTATACTTTTTCTCATCAGCTTCTGCATTACCTGTAAGTTTTGGTTTAGGAAAGTGGGCAGCTAAGCTATTTAATCGGGTTTCGCTAATCTTACTTGACTGAACCCATTCCCAAATACTATTACCAAAAACCCGTTTTTCTTTTCCATCATTCAACCCGAGATAATAAGCCGATGGATTTCCTTTTTTAATCTCATCTAAATTCCAAAAAGTTTTCTCCTCCAACGGATATTGTCTTTGCCATTCTTTGATAGCCTTCTCAAACTCTTTGTCTTCCTTACTGTTTTCCAATCGGGGAAAATGAGCACAGGCAGCATACAACTTATCTAATCTGAGACCACATGTTTGCAATTGATTGCTCCAGATTTGAACCGATGTTTGCTGTGCTTTTAAACCCAACGAAAAAAGCAAAACCATCATCGAACAGATTCGACATAAATGTTTAGTCATAAAAAATGTTTTACCAGAAAAAAAGTGTGTTACAAAATGAGTGGATACCACTAAATGTGCTGCATCCTAACCCAAATATAAATATTAGCCTAGAAAATACTAATCAAAGGGATTTTCTCATTTCGGTAAGTATTTCTAACAAAAAAAATCCCCTTTGAAAGTATCAAAGGAGATTTGGGTTAGCTTATCTCATAATTGTGACTGTTCCATTAAGGTCTTTCCTGACCCCATCGAAATAGGTTATTCGAATTAAATACACATAGGTATCATCCGGAGCCGGTTTACCATGTACAGTTCCATCCCATCCATCTGTCTTGGTAATGCCGTTAGTTTGACTAGGATTGAAGTAAACCCTTTCACCCCAACGGGTATAAATATTTACTTCCAGATTGGTAGCGCCTAGTATATCAAACTCAAAACGATCATTCATATCATCCCCGTTAGGTGTAAAGGCTGTAGGAATAAAGGCAGATGGTTCGTTATTTACATATACCGTAATAGTATCGCTGGCATAGCATGAATCTGAATTATACGCAGTTACCGTAAAAATGGTAGTGGTTCTAGGTGCAGCATATGGATTGGAGCAATTAGCCGGGTCACCACATATACTGAAATCAAAAAGAGTATCGGGACTCCAACTGTAGCCAACTATTGGCAATGTTGAAGTGGCATTGGCTACTAACTGAGTTTGCATGCCAGTTAAAATTACCTGTTGAGTAACTCCCAGATCAACTGAAATTTGAGATGGAGAGCCGATAGTAAACTGGGAACGACCATCGCAACCATTCATATCAGTAACAACAACCAGATAGTTTCCTGGTAATAACCCTCTAAACGTATCAGTAGCCTGTGCAGTTCCATTCAATTCATATACATATGGAGCTATACCTCCGGTTACACTTACTACAACCTGACCGGAAGCAGTGCCAAAACACTTGGCTCCGGATGATGTTGTTGATACAATGATTGAATCTGGTTGATTAAGCACCTGGGAAACGGTGGAAGTACATCCGTTGGCGTCAGATACAGTTACCGAATAAGTTCCTGCACGTAAATCTTCAGCGGTCGGTGTTGTTTGTACAGGTAATGTATTCCATTGATAAGTGTAAGGTGGAATTCCTTGAGTAGCGATAACCGATACAGAACCATTTGTGCTTCCATGGCAACTAGGCTTACTGGTTATCAAGCTCAGATAAATCTGAGTTGGTTGAGTAATAGTGAATGGTGCAGTCTTAACACATCCGTTCGTATCCGTTACGGTTAACGTATAGACTCCAGCTACAACACTATCTAAATCTTCAGTGGTAGTCCCGTTGGTCCATATATAAGTATATGGGGCTGTTCCACCGGTAACAGAAACATCTATTGAACCACTATTAACTCCATAACAGTTGGCGTTTGTAACCAATCCGGCAATCATTAACTCAGCAGGCTGAGTAATATTGATACTATCAAACACGTGACAACCATTAGAATCGGTTAACAAGACAATATGTAGCCCGGCTGTTACACTACTGCGAGTAGAGTCGGTAACGAAATCATCCCAAAGATATTCATAAGGTAATGTTCCGCCTGCAGGCAATATGGTTAAGCTTCCATTGTTTCCACCAAAGCAGGAAACATTAGAACCAATAACATCTGCTGTCAGTACAGCTGGTTCAGCTACCACATATAATGATGCTGCTTGACAACCATTGGCATCGGTTACTGAAACGAAATAGTTACCACCATTCAAACTGCAAATATCTTCGGTAGATTGACCAGTACTCCAGTCAAATGCATAAGGTAAGGTTCCTCCATAAGCGGTAATATCAACACATCCATCCGCATCTGCATTACAGGTTACATTTTTGATAAATCCTGATGTGAATAATGCACCAGGTTCTGTGATAGTAATTGAATCAAGTTTTTCGCAACCCCTAGAGTCTGTAATGGTTACTACATAGATACCGGCTGTTAATGAGTTAATGTCTTCTGAAAAAGCTCCATTACTCCAAGCAAAACTAAAGTTAGGTGTTCCACCGGTTGGTATTAAATCAATTGAACCGTTTGCATCCCCAAAACATAAAGTGTTATGCGTAATTGAGTTAGCTGTTATTGCTGATGGATTTATCACTATAACAGAAGTGGATGCAGTGCAATTATGGTTATCGGTTACTGTTACCACATAACCGCCACCAGGCAAACTATTCAAATCTTCGGTAACTGCCGAATTACTCCAATTGAAACTATAAGGCAAAGACCCTCCAACTACAGTAAGATCAACAACACCATCGTTTGCATTAAAGCACGAGATATTGGTAACCACTGTAGAGAGAATTAACGGTGATGGCTCGTCTATAATCACTGAATCCCGGAATGTACAACCATTTGCATCTGTTATCAATACATAGTAGATTCCGCCATCCAGATTGGCAATGTCTTCACTACCTTGAAAATTAGACCACAGGAATGAGTATGGCTGAGTTCCACCAGTAACCGTTAAGTCAGCAGAGCCATTGTTTGCACCCTGGCAACTTACATCAACTTTAGTTGCAGAAGCAGATATACCTGATGGAGAGGTAAGCGTAAACAAAGCGGTAGCTGAACAACCGTTCTGGTCGCTCACTGTTACTGAGTATGTTCCGGCTGTGAGATTATAAACATCTTCAGTAATTGCCGAATTGCTCCAACTGAAGTTATAAGGAGAAGCGCCACCCGAAACACTAATGTTTACGGATCCTGTATTACCACCCGAGCAGGCAACATTTTCAGCATTGCCGGTTACAATTAACTGAACAGGCTGTATAACTGTTGCATTGATTGTAGCACTGCAGGAATTAGCATCCAGAACTGTAACGGTATATGTGCCTGCAGCAACACCGGTCAAATCCTGTGCTGAAGTATTATTGCTCCAGGTGTACGTGTACCCTCCTGTTCCTCCAGTTACAGATAAATCAACACTGCCATTATTAGAACCATTACATAAAATATTTGTAGTGGATATACTTAGTATCAATGCAGAAGGTTCTGTAATAATTACTGAATCACGTTTTGTGCAACCATTGGCATCTGTAATTATCACGAAGTAAGTTCCTCCTGAAATGTTGCTTAGGTCCTGTGTGTTTTGGAACAGGTTCCAGATATACGTATATGGTGAAACTCCACCTGTCACCGTTAAATCTGCAGAGCCATTACTTGCACCATTACAAGTAACATTAGTTCCGGATATAGACGAAGTAATAACCGAAGGTTGTATTACGGTAAACGTCTGTGATACGGTGCAGGCATTGGCATCTGTAACAGTAACTGTGTAATTACCCGCAGCTATACCCGATAAATCCTCAAGGGTACTTGAATTACTCCAAGCAAACAAATATGGAGATACACCACCGGATACAGTTGAGTTTATTATTCCATTATTTGCTCCATTACATAAAACATCCGTAACAGTTCCGGATAGAGTTAAGGCAACCGGCTGTGTAATAGTAACGCTTACCGAGGCGGTGCATCCGTTGGCATCAGTAGCTGTAACTGTATATGTACCAACCTGAAGACCTGATAAATCCTGCAATACAGAACCATTACTCCACAAGTATGTGAAAGAACCGGTTCCACCTGTAACCGTCAAATCAACAGAGCCTGTAGAGGAACCGTTGCACAGCACGTTGCTCGTATTAGTAGTAAGTAAAATTGCAGCAGGTTCCTGAATGAAGACTGAATCTCTTCTCGTGCAACCGTTAGCATCGGTAATAATGACAATATAGTTGCCACCTGAAATGCCATTCAAATCCTGTGTACCAGCAAAGTTGCTCCATAAGTATGAATATGGAGATGTTCCCCCTGAAACAGTTAAATCTGCAGACCCATTGCCGGCTCCATGACAATTTACATTGCCAGCTAAAATCGAGCTTGTCAATGAAGTAGGTTCGGTAATGGTATAGTTTCCTGTTAGAGTACATCCATTGTCATCTGTAATAGTAACCGTGTATGTTCCTCCACTTAGCCCATTAATATCTTCGGTTGTTGCACCATTACTCCACACAAAGGAATAAGGGAAAATGCCACCCTGTACAGTAATATCAATTGAGCCATTTGCTCCACCCAAACATCCAACAGAAGAGGTAGTTGCGTTCAATACTAAAGCAGTAGGTTCCGATAAAGTTGCACTGGCCGATGCAGTACAGCTATTCCCATCTGTAATAGTAACAGAATAGCTGCCGGCAACTAACCCGGAAACATCCTCAGTAACTGCAGAGTTACTCCATGAATAAACAATTGAAGGAGTGCCCCCATTCACGGTAATATCTATTGCACCGGTATTGGCACCATTACATAATATATTTGTTGAATTGACCGCTATAGTAATAGCTGCCGGTTCATCAATAACAATCGAATCGCGTTTTTCACAACCGTTGGCATCTTTGATAATTACAAAATAGAGACCTCCGGTTAGATTAGCCAAATCCTGAGTGCCGGCAAAATTGCTCCATAGATATGAATATGGGGCAGTTCCTCCACTAACACTTAAATCGGCCTCACCGTTACCTGCCTGATAGCAAGTAACATCAGTGCCTGTAATAAAGGAGATTATTGCCGATGGTTCAGAAATAGTAAATGATGGGGTGAGAGTGCAACCATTCGCATCTGTAATAGTTACGGTGTATGTTCCTCCACTTAGCCCATTTACATCTTCCGTGGTAGCTCCATTACTCCACAGATAAGTGTATGGGAATATACCTCCTTGAACAGTAATATCTACATTTCCATTTGCCCCTCCTGCACAACCAACATTACTTGTGGTAGCATTAAACACCAAGGCCGTAGGTTGAGTAATAGTTACGCTGCTGCTGGCAGAGCAACTATTACTATCAGTAATGGTTACAGAGTAAGTGCCAGCAGATAAGCTGGTTAAATCTTCACTACTTGCAGAATTACTCCATGCGTAAGAAATTTGAGGTGTTCCTCCGTTTACGCTTACATCTATTGCTCCGGTACTACCTCCGTTACATAGTACATTAGTAGGTGTTACTGAAATAGTAATAGCTGCTGGTTCAGAAATGATAACAGAATCACGTTTTTCACATCCGTTTGCATCTTTAATAATTACGTAGTAAGTACCTCCTGATAAATTGCTTAAATCTTCGGAGTTTTGGAAAGTGCTCCAGAGATAACTATAAGGAGTAACGCCTCCGTTAACAGTCAAATCAGCAGCACCGTTTGCAACACCATAACAGGTAACATCTGTAGCTGAAATTGATGAAGTTATTGCAGAAGGCTCCGATATTGTAAATGAACTGAATATTGTGCAGAAATTTGCATCGGTTACAATCACTGAATACAACCCTCCACTCAAGCCTGAAACATCTTCCGTAGTTTCTCCTCCACTCCAGCTATATGTATAAGGAGCTGAACCACCCGAAACTGTAATATTAATGGCTCCGTTGTCTGCTCCATTGCAATTGACGTTGGTCGTAACAGAAGTAATTCCCAAAACAGCAGGTTGAGTAATAGTGAATGTAGAAGTAGCTGTGCAAAGATTAACATCGAATACCGTTACATTGTAAACACCGGCAGACAGGCCGTTCTGATCCTGGCTTGTAGAACCGTTACTCCATAAATAAGTATAACCGGTAGTTCCTCCATTTACAGTTAAATCAATTGTTCCATCAGCAGCGCCATTACAACTTAAGTTACCTACATTACCCGTAACAACAATTTGTGATGGTTGAATAATAATTATGCTGGTTATAACCTGACAACCTTTAGAGTCATTGACAATAGCTACATAGTTTCCAGCAGCTAATCCTGATATATCCTCGGTAGTTGCAAAATTGCTCCATAAATAAGTGTATCCTGAATTCCCTCCGGCCACAGTTAAATCAGCTGCTCCATCACTGCTGCCAAAACAACTTACATTAGTAGCAGAGATAGATGCTGAAAGAAGTGCCGGTTCATTTATCGTTGCACTACTTACAGATGAACATCCACTAGCATCTGTAACTGTTACAGAATAATTGCCGGCTGATAAAGCAGATAAATCTTCAGTAGTTGCGCCATTAGTCCAATTGAATAAAAAAGGAGATGTTCCGCCAGATACATTCAGGTTTATTGAGCCTGTAGATAAACCATTACACGTCACATCTACTGAGGTTAAACTTAAAGTCAACAGTTGAGATGGCTGCGTAACAACAAATGATGCTGTGGCCGTACAAGAATTGGCATCAGTCACAGTAACCGAGTACGTTCCGGCAATTAAGCTTGAAACATCTTCTGTGTTTGACAAATTACTCCAGGTAAATATGTAGCTGCCAGTACCACCTGTTACAGTCAAATCAATAGCGCCTGAATTATCTCCATTACATAGAACATTAACTACAGAAGATGTAATACTTAAAGCATTAGGCTGACTAATAGATACCGAATTAGAAGTAGCACAACCTTTAGCATCAGTAATCAGGACATTATAATTACCGGATGGAACATTGGCTATATCTTCGGCCGTTGAACCTGTATTCCAGAAGTATGAATAAGGAGATGTTCCTCCATTCACAGTTAAATCAATATTACCGTTAGAATAACCATGGCAGGTTATATGAACAGGATTAATTGAGGAAGTAAGCTGAACCGGTTCACTTATAAGCTGCGACACCATCTTTGCGCATCCATTATTATCTGTAACTGTAAGTGTGTAAGTGTTTGCCTTAAGTCCGGAAATATCTTCAGTAGTGGCACCATTACTCCATAAATATGAATAAGTAGGAACACCTCCATTCACTGTAACATCAATCGTACCTGATGAATCGTTATAACATTTTAAATCATGAAATGAAGCAATACTCACAAATAGCGGAACAGGTTGTGTAATAGTTGCACTGGCAAATGTGAAACAACCCTTAGAATCTGTTACGGTTACAGAATATGTACCGGATGAAAGTGAATCTGCATCCTGCAGAGTATCTCCATTACTCCACAAATAAGAATAAGGAGATGTTCCTCCTGATGCAGTAATAAATACAGCACCGGTAGGTGTTCCGTTACATAAAACACTCTGCACTGAATCCACATTAATTGCTAATTGTGCAGGCTGCGAAATTGTAACTGGCAGGAAATCTGTGCATCCTTTTGAATCGCGAAGAGTAACAATATAACTTGCAGCTGTTAATCCCGTAAAATTAGGGCTTGGCTGAAAAATTGTTCCATTAATGGAATAAGAGAAAGTCGGGGTTCCTCCGGATAATATAACCGCTACTGCGCCATTATTTCCTCCATAGCACGATACATTTGTTTGCGAATCAATAGCCGATATGATAGTGTATGAATTTCCGATAATTACATGGGCAGTATCTAAACAACCGTTAAAGTCATAAACATAGGTAACGTAACTTCCTGCAGATAACCCGTTGAAGCTGCTTCCGTTTTGACCAGGTCCACCATTGAGTGAGTATGAATATGGAGGCACTCCTCCTGATGCAACTACATCAATTTTGCCATCAAAAACGTTTGCGCAACTTGCATCGGTTGGCGTTGAAGTTTGAGTAACTGCAGTAGGTTCAGTTATAATAACCGGATTCAATAGATAAGTACGAGAGCAGGTTTGATTATCCTTAACTACCACATTGTAATTCCCGATTGTTAAACCAGTGAAAAGATTGGCTGGCTGAAAATTCAAACCATTATCAATAGAGTAGAATAATGGAGGTGTTCCATTTGAAGCATTAACGGTTATGGATCCGGTACTGCCTCCGTTACAAAGAACATTTGTAGGTGCTACTGAATTAATATCCGGTAAAGGGGTTACTGTCACCGTTGCGGCTCCTGCAAACCCACTACTCTTGACACATGTATTGGCGTCAGTAATACTGGTAAACGCATAAGTGGAAGTTGCTGTTGGTGCTACTTGAATAGTGTCACCTGTATTAACTCCATTTTTTGAATATGTATTGGTGCCATCGGTATATGTCACATTAAACGGTCCTGTACCGATTATGAAATTAAATGTAAGAACAGCAGAAGCCCCGTTACAAATTGATGTTGTGCCTGATATATTTCCATTAGGAAGTGGATTAACTGTAAGTGTATATGGAGTGCAAATAGTTGTGTTACACAAACCCTGAGCTCTAACATAATATGTTGTAGTTGTAGTCGGAGATACTGAAAGTAATGCTCCTGATCCTTCCAATGTTCCTCCACAACTTCCACTATACCATCTCCAATTGGCAGAATTACCTAAAAACCCTCCATTCACAGTCAGGTTTGTTGAACTTCCATTACAAATTGCCGTAGGACCTAGTATCGATGAGGCAGGAATAGATGTATCCTGAACTATAACATTGGTAAACGTACAATTAGTGATGTTACATCCACCCTCTGCTCTGACAAAATAAGTAGTATTACCAGACGGACTAACAGTAATTGATGATCCTGTTCCCTGTGGGGTTCCTCCGCAAGATGAACTATACCAGTTCCAGGTTGCACCAGTTCCAAGCGAGCCGCCAAGTACTGTCAATGTAGTAGACAAGCCATTACAAATAGTAGTTACTCCTGTAATAGAGGTAGGGTCTGTTGAAAGTTGCCCCACTGTTATAGTTGTAGAAATACAGGAAGTATTCGTGCAAGGAGCAGGTCCTTCTGCCCGAACAAAATAGGTTGTATTTACACCAGGCGATACCGTTACAGTAGGCCCAGAACCAATCGAATTTCCTAACCCGCAACCATTGGCATACCATACCCAATTAGCGCCTGTTCCTAAACTTCCGCCTTGTACGGTTAACTGTGTAGTACCACCACTACAAATAATGGGTTGTGTAACAGCTATTGAAGTTGCAGCAACCGATGGTTGATTTACAGTTACAGTAGCAGATGCACAGGCGGTACTCGTAGCACAAGGAGCGGGGCCTTCAGCTCTTACAAAATATGTAGTTGTGGATGTTGGTGAAACTGTGATAGAATTTGAAACACCCGATGCTACAGGAGAACCGGAAGCACAGCCGCCCGCATACCATACCCATTGCGCTCCGGTGCCTAATGAGCCACCATTAATTGTTAAGGTTGTATTTGACCCATTACAAATTAAGGAAGGCGAAACAGTTATACTTGAAGGTGAAGATGATGGCTGACTTACATTAATGGTAATAGAAGCACAACTGGTTGTAGTTGCACAAGGAGTCGGACCTTCGGCCCTAACAAAATACGTGGTTGTAGCGGCTGGAGTAACGTTAATTACCGGCCCAGTGCCCACAATTCCGCCAACACCACAGGTTCCTTCATACCACACCCATTGTGCTCCGGTACCCAATGTACCGCCCTGAACATTCAAAGAAATAGTTGTCGGATTACAGATATTAGTAGTAGCTGTGGTAATTCCGGTTGGCGCTACAGAAGGTTGATTTACTGTAACGTTTACTAATGGGGTGTAAGAAATTTCACCACAAGCATCGGTTACTGATCTGGTGTAGCAACGGGTGTTAGTTAAACCGGCTGGTGGATCATAGTTTGCACTATTCACCCCTAAAGAAGTTCCGATACCTGCACAATTATTCAGATAAATCCAATCGTATGTGTATGAGCCGCCAGTAAATGCAGGTCCCGCCCCACCACTAGGTGAGGTCAAATTGTTCAATTGAGCCGGATTGGCAGGAGAACACAATGTCTGGTCAGCGGTGACGGTTCCTCCGTTAAGAGAAGTAGTTATCAAATCTATTGAGATATCAGCATAAGAAGAACCAACTCCCTCAGATACCCGGAATTCAACATTACTTGAGCTATTCAAAACACCCGTATATACAACTGAAGGTGTACTAGTTGCTCCGGGAAGAGTTGTTGTGACTCCGTTTACAATAACTTGAGCCAAATCATCATGACTATTAACTGTAATTCGGTATACACCACAGGTAAAGTTTGTCCTCTTAGCACTCCATGAATGATTGTCTGCTCCAACTTCACAACCTAAATAACCAAAATAATCGGAAGGTGACCCAGCAGTAGTCCAAAAAGCAGTAGTTGCGAAAGATAAATTAGGAGTGGTTAAATATCCGCTATACCCGGTTGTCCAAGCACCGCTACCACCAACGTTGTCTCCGGCATTCCATGCATATATGTTCCAAACTCCATTTCCATAAACGGTAGGGTCGCCAGGTCCAGTACACCTATAATTCAACAAACCAGAAGTTCCATTATAACCTAAACAAGCTGATCGATTAGATTGAGCCTGAATGGTGCCAGTTATATTAGAGGCCCATTGTATTTGTGCAAAATTTCCACAAGCACCGCCAGGATTGTCATTGTAACTTAAACATGTGGATCCAGATGCATAGTTAAACAAACTAAGTTGTGTATTGGTAGTACCAAAGTTACTTGCAGAGCCGCAATGATCAAGCGTGTATGTACCGCCATTGTGCACGTTAACATTAACATAAGTTCCTGCTCCTATGCCGCTAAGCGTTTGAGTACTATTCGCAATTGGAGTAATCGTTCCTCCATCATTAAATGATACCGGGCCACAAGGAGAAGGACACTGTGCCTGAACTGAAAAGTTACTAAAAAATAAAGAAGCTAAAGTAAGGAAGGTAAATAACCTGCCTGCATTTGCGTCAGGGAGCAAAAGCTTTTTCATAGTCAAAAAAATTAGTCAGTGTGTTATATAAATAAAATCCCCCTTCTTAAATTTAAGAAAGGGGATAATTATACTTTATTACTTCATTATTGTTACCGTTCCCGAGACATCTTTTACAATGCCATCGAAATAAGTGACCTTCATCTGATAAACGTATGTATCAAACGGTAAAACCTTACCATCTTTCTTTCCATCCCATCCATTATTTCCGGTAATTCCGTTGGGTTGATTCGCGTTGTAATACATCCTTTCCCCCCATCGGTTGAATATATTCACCTCTACAGTGGTGGCTCCCAAAATATCAAACTCAAATCTATCATTCAAATTATCACCATTAGGAGTAAATGCTGTAGGGATAAAAGCAGATGGTTCATGTTGAACAATAATAGTTACAGTGTCATAAGCAATACAAGAGTCTGAATTCATAGCAGCCACTGTAAATACAGTAGTTACCCTTGGAGCCACATACGGATTATAACAGTTATTCGGATCCGAACAATTGTCGAAATTGAATACTGATGTATCTAGCCCCCCACTCCAGTAATAGTTAATTACAGGAACCGGTGAAGAAGATGCATTGGCAATCAACTGAGTTGTCATTCCTTCCAGAATAACAGGTTGTGGAGCAACCAAATCTACAGTAATAATGCTTGGAGAGGTAATTGTAAAGGTAGCCGTACCCTCACATCCGTTAGCGTCACGTGCAGCTACAATATATTGCCCTGGGAATAAACCAGTGAAAGTGTTTGAGATTTGAATAACACCATTCAACTCATATACATAGGGAGGAACACCTCCTGTGGCAGTAGCAGTTACTGTTCCACTTCCGGTATTGTAACATTTAGAATCTGTAGATGTAGTAGAGACGGTAACAGCAGCAGGACTAACCACTGTGCCTGAAACAGTAGCAGAACAGCTATTGTGATCGGTTACTGTAAGCGTGTATGTTCCAGCTAATAGACCAGTGGCAGTTGCCCCGGTTTGTCCGTTACTCCATAAGTATGTGTATGGCAATGTACCTCCGGTAACATCTACAGATACAAATCCGTTATTACTACCATTACATAGTGGATTACTGATAGATACATTTGTGAACAGACCTACAGCTGTATTAATAGTGAATGTTTTATTTGATGTGCATCCATTCGCATCTGTAACTGTTACTGTGTAGGTTCCTAAGCTAAGACCTGATAAATCTTCAGTGGAGGCACCATTTGACCATGCAAATGTGTATGATGGTGTTCCCCCTGAAACAGTAATATTGATTGCTCCGGTACTAGTACCTCCGCAGGCTACGTCTATAACAACCCCGGTTATCTTTATTTCCAGTGGCTGATTAATCTGAATACTATCATAAGTATGACATCCGTTAGAGTCGGTAACTAATACTACGTATTGACCAGCTGGAATTCCAACCTGAGATGAGTCAGTAACAAAATTGTTCCAGAGATACTCATAAGGTTTTGTCCCCCCTGTAGGTATTACTGCTACCGTTGCATTAGCACTACCATAACAGGTTGCATTTGTTGAAACAATCGCAGTATTGAGTACTGTTGGCTCCTGAACCACATAAAGAGATGCTACAAAGCAGTTTTGAGCATCGGTTACAGATACATAGTAGGAACCACCCGGAACGTTGCAGATATCTTCAGTGGATTGGCCGGTTGACCACTGGAAGCTATATGGGAGTGTTCCTCCATAAGCAGTAATATCAACACAAGCATCACTGTAACCATTACAAGTTACATTTTTAATAAATCCGGATGTTACTAGTGGATCCGGCTCATCGATTACTAATGAATCCACTTTAGAACAATTTCTGGAATCTGTAATAGTAAGTATATAGGTACCAGCTGCAATTCCGTTCAAATCCTGAGTTATTGAAGAATTACTCCAACTGTATGTGTAAGGAACAACTCCACCTGAAGGAATTAAATCTATACTTCCATCGCTACCAGCAAAGCAGGTTGGGTTATGAACTACAAAACTTGTATTGATAGCTAATGGATTAACCAGAGTTGCCGATGTTGAGGCAGTACATAGATTTGCATCAGTCACGGTAACAACATAAGTTCCACCTGCCAGAGAAGAAATATCTTCAGTTACTGCACCGTTACTCCATGAATAAGTATACGCAGGAGTTCCACCGGTTACAGTTAAATCTACTGCTCCATCGTTAGAATTAAAACAGCTGATATTCTGTACGTTGGTAGAAAGAACCAATGCAGTTGGCTCGGATATCAAAACAGAATCTCTTTTCTCACATCCTTTATTATCAGTGATTACCACATAATACAGACCACCTGACAAGCCTGAAATATCCTGCGTTGCAACAAAAGTTGACCACTGATAGAAATATGGTGAAGTTCCTCCACTCACCGTTAAATCAGCAGAGCCATTGGCTGCACCATTACATGTAGCAGTAGTTGGAACAATATTTGAAACTATGGCAGATGGCTCTGTGAGTGATTGAGAAATATTCTGAGAACACCCTTTGGCATCTGTAACAGTTACAGTGTATGAACCTGCAACCAATCCGAAAATATCTTCCGTAGTAGCCCCATTGCTCCACAAGAAAGAATAAGGTGGTACTCCTCCGTTTGCTGTTACATCAACAGCACCTGTAGAATCACCAAAACAAGATAGATTGTTGAACTGGGCAATATTGAGGAACAAAGGAAGTGGCTCTGCAACAGCCACACCGTTGGTAGCTGAACAACCTTTAGTATCTGTCACAGTTACGTTTTGAATTCCAGCATTCACTCCAATGTTATCTTCTGTGGTGGCAGAATTACTCCATTGATAGGTATATCCTCCAGCATTTCCCCCACTTACAGTGATATATACACTACCAGTTGACGCTCCATTACAAGCAACATCAACAACAGAGTCGATTGCTATTGAAACAACATTAGGCTGAGCAATATTCACATTGGCGAATTCAGTACATCCTTTAGAATCCCTTCCTATTACAATGTAAGTGCCTGCACTCAATCCAGAAAAAGTTGGAGAAAACTGAAATGTAACTCCATTAATAGAGTAATCATAAGGCGGAACACCTCCAACAACTTGAACAGTAACCGCACCATCTGCTTCTCCAAAACAAGATACATCTGTTTTGGAAACAGTGTCAACAGAAATAATATATGTATTGGCAATAGAAATACTTGCTGTATCTAAGCAATTATGCGTGTCATACACACTAACCTGATAATTACCGGAAGCAAGTCCGCTAAATACATTACCAGGCTGAACTGGTCCTCCATTAAGAGAATAGGAGTATGGAGGAACACCGCCTTGAGCAGATACAGTAATAGTTCCATCAAATACATTTGCACAGCTGGCATCAGTCTTGGCTAATGTTTGCGTAATATCCGTAGGTTCATCTATAGTAACAGAAGAACCATAATATTGAGTGCATCCGAAATTATCTAGTACAACTACATTGTATGTTCCAATAGTTAAACCACTAAATACATTAGAAGGTAAAAAAGTTGCACCACTATCTATTGAGTAGCTAAATGGCGGCTGCCCCCCTTGAGCAGTAATAGTAATAGAACCTGTATTACCTCCGTTACAAGCAACATCTACAACCGCCACATTCGTAATACCGATAGATGGAATTAAAGAAATATTAGCAGCACCTGTAAATCCGCTATTTCTAACACAACCAAAAGAATCCGTGATAGACGTAAAGCTGTAATTAGTCGGACTGACAACCGGACTCACTAAAATAGTATCTCCACTACGTTTACCAGAACGAGAATAAATAGTGGCTCCATCTGTAAAGGAGATATTGAATGGTTCAGCTCCGGGATTAAAGTTCAAAACAAGTGCCGTAGTTGTACCCGGACAAATAGTTTGGTTAGCAGGAGTAATACTTCCATTAGGAGTAGAGCGACCGTATATAGTTATAGTATTAGATACGTCTGTATTACCACAACGATCGGATGCCCTTCTTCTAACAATGTATGTTCCACCAGCAGGTATAGTGTCGGTAGACACCCAAGTTGCAGAGTTGATACCCAAACTGATATAGTTTGCGCCATTATCTACTGATAACTCCCAGTCATAGGTAATTGTGCCTCCGTAATTATACCCTATCGTGCCTCCGCTGGCAGATAACACATTGGTGAAAGTTCCTACCGTAGATCCCTGACATAGACTTAAACCATTAGTTACTCCACCAATAGTACCAGGGGTTATAGCAGGAACTGGCAACAATATGAAAGATACATCTGCAAAATCAGTTACACAAAGGTTTGTGGAACGAATTTCAACTACATCATTATCACCTAGAACATAACCATTAGGGTCGCCAACAATACCAGCTCCACCTGGTGAAGCTGAACTATAAATTGATACACCATTGACAAAAATTTGAATTTCATCATCATGGCTGTTGTCTGAAATCTGATATCGTCCGCAAGGGAAACCCTGCCTTCTGGCACGAAGACTGAATAAATCATTCGGAATTTCAGAGCAACCTACCCAGGTTGATGCAGCAGAGGGATTACTATTGTTAGGCCAATAATTAGTTGTAGCGAAATTTAAACCGTTGTCAACATAATATCCATAGCGGGCACTAAGATTAGGTATTGAGATGTTGGTGGTTACAAAAGCTTCTACATTCCAAGCATTAATACCTGGCCCCGGATCTGGAGCGGCAGGACAAACTTTATACTCCAGAACGGCTGACCCCTGACCTGGAACATGAGCTAAGCAAGTATTAGATCCTGTGTTCCAGGAATTGGTGTTAATTCTGAAAGTACCGCTGAAATTTGCATACCAATCGGTTGAAGATGGTCTACCGGGTGCAGTAGGGCAAATACCTCCTGACCATGGATTTCTGGTAGGTGAACCTGAGTTATCATATGCTATTACTGCTGACGATGTAGAGAGCGTCATGTCCCAGTAATTAGAAACTGTAGATGAAGTGTTATATCTGAATGAATATATATTTCCTGCATTCACATTGAAGTCGGCATAGGTACCACTTCCCATTGGAAAAGTTTGCCAAGAGGAGTTCGGTGCAGCAGGTGTACCAGCTGCCTGAAACGAACTTGGACCACATTGTGCTTTTAGCGAACCAATTTGAAAAATTGAAAGGAAGAGGATCAGAAAAAAATACTTCCCGTGATACGATTTTGAGAATAGAAATTTTCCCATGCTTATAGTTATTTTAATTTAAAGACAGCTAAAAAAAACTACAAATCACTTCTTTTTGGTAAAGAAGGATTTACAAATTATGACGGAAAAATACACTCTATCCGCTTAAGAACAAAAAAATGTTCCTTTTTTTTTAAAACCAGATACTTTTTTACCTCCTTTTGGAAGCTAGTAAAATAAAAAAGGCTCTCTTGAAAATTCAAGAGAGCCTTTGGTTTGGGGATCATTTAACTTACTTCATCAGCGTAACTGTTCCGCTTAGAGTTTCTTCGCTGCCATCAAAAAACAATACCTTTAATTGATAGGTATAAGTATCATAAGGAAGTAATTTATTGTCTTTTTTCCCATCCCATGCATCACCGTTATTCAAAATACCATTGTGCTGTGCGGCATTGAAATAAACTCTTTCTCCCCAACGATTGAATACAGATGTTTCAATACTACTTGCTCCTAAAATATTCATTTCAAAATAGTCGTTAAGTTTATCATTATTAGGAGTGAATGCGGTAGGAATAAATACCTGAACTGTTTGTTTTACAATTACGGTCATAGAATCAAAGCCAACACAACTGTCTCCATCCATTGCCATTAAGACATATGTAGTTGTGCTGTCAGGATTTGCCTGCGTCACCTGACAGGCGGTGCAACTCAAATTAGTACTTGGAGACCAGTTGTAGGCGATTATTCCATTTATAGAAGTTGCAGAACCGTTTATCTGTACAGTTTGTCCCCTAACAGAAATAAGGTCAGGACCTGCATTCACCGAAAACGCCTGAGGCTGTGATATAGAGAACGTTGCAGAACCTATACAATTATTAGCATCTTCTGCAGTAGCAAGGTAATTACCCGCAGTTAAGCCTGTAAATATACTATCAAACTGATAAATTCCATTCAAATAATAATCATATGGAGGGAGTCCTCCATTTACTGTAATAACAACCTTTCCATCGTTTCCTTCAAAACATTTTACATTGCTAGGAACCACTGAAACAACAACAGCACTAGGATCGGTTAAATAAACTGAATCGACTGCAATACAGTTGTTTTTATCTGTAACAGTAACAGCGTAGGTACGACTGCCGGAAAGCTGATCAATACTGAAGCCTGTTTGTGGAGGATTAGTATTCCACAAGTAGGTATATGGGGAGGTTCCTCCGCTGACACTTACTGTTGCGGAACCAGTAGTATTACCAAAACAATCCGGACTGGTGCCATCCATAGCCAGTGTCAATACCAAAGGACTGGTTACCTGAACAGGATTCGCTGCGAATTGAGTTACACAACCACTATCATCTTTTACATATACATTATAGTAAGATGACGGTAGCGAAGTGAATGAACCTGAAGACTGATAAGTAGCTGAACTATCTATCGAATAACTCACTAACCCGTTTTGAGTAAACGCAACTACCTGAACAGAGCCATCCGAGTTACCCTTACAAGAAACATTATTTGCTATTACGTTTGTGATGATAGGGTTAGATAATTTAGATACCCAAACTGAATCATTCATCCATCCATCGCAACCAAAAACACTGGTTGCCTTCACTTTATAAAATCCCGGAACATTAACCGCAGAGAATGATATTGGAGAACCAGTTCCTGTAATAGCTGTAGCTGCAGGCACAACTCCTCCCTGATACAATTGATAGATTACTCCTGCATCTGAGTTACTTAGACCAACCGTAACACCAACCGCACCATCGCAGAAAGCGCCACCACCAACTACATTATATGAAGTTGCCGGAGGGGCTACTACCACTATGGCACTATCGGCCATATCAGACTTACATCCGGTTATAGGGTTAGAAGCCTGAATAGTATAGACACCCGGTGTAGTTACACCGGTGAACTGCATAGCTAATCCGGTACCCGGTATAGGTGGGCCGGAAGGAAGAGAACCGTTTCTAACTAATTGATAATTTACGCCAAGTTCAGACCCATCTAAATTAATAGTAGCCGATAGAATACCTCCTGAAGAACAGATGGTATCACTTCCTGACACGGTAAACACTTGCGGAGATGGATACTGACCAATACTTACAGTTCCAAACATATCTGAAGTGCAACCATTAAAACGCACTGCAACTACTACATAATTTCCGACACCTGTTTGAGGAGCGAAAGTTAAAGGACCTCCACTACCAATTACCGAATCAACGGCATTACCGTTATAATACAACACATATTTGATACCAGGCTCAGAACCACTCAGATTAACCAAGGCCCCCACGGACCCGGGGCAGTAATTGCCTCCACCAAACGCGTTGTAAACTGTTGGTTCCGGCATAATTCGAATAGTATCAAACACCGGCTTTGACCAACCACAGCAACTTTCCCGCACGCGATATCTAATGGTGTATAAACCGGGAGTAAAACCGTAAAAATTAATGACCGGGCTTGGCAGAGAGGATTGATACAACGGACTATTTACATTAGTAGCCTGATAAATTCTCCAATCATATTCAACCTCAGTTCCCCAATGGGTTGCGCTGAGTGAGTCTATACCATCAATACAAATTGTAGGGGATGAAACAGTGGTAACAGGCAATGCGCGGTTATCGGCAGCAATAGTTAAATACTGAGCATAGACATTTCCATTAATTGTTAAGTCATACTCAACGGAAGGAGTAGTAACATACACCAGTAATGGGCTACTGGACGCATTGTAGCTAGATATTGGAAATCCGGCAGGGTAATCTCTCAAATCATTGATAAAATTCATTCCGGAAGGTAAAGTCCATACACCTGAAGATTTCGTCATCTCTATTTCAGAGTTAATACAGCCCTTTGCATTTTGGTAATTAATACCTACCGTAAAAGTGCTTGGCACTCCGGTTGAGTTACCTGTTATAGTAGCTCCACCAGCCGTAACGACAGCCTGACTTAATCCATTAGCTCCATCCTGTCCTCTACCGCCACTGCCACCGGCTCCGCCAGTACCACCATTTCCGCCTATACCTCCATCGCAACCGCCATGGTTGTTTCCACCGGCTCCGCCAGCACCATTGGCACCAGCTTGTCCGGCAGCACCATCACCACCTAATCCAAAACTACCTGAAGAAATATAAGATGTAATCAGAGAACCGCTGGTACCTGCTCCGGCCGCATATACACCAAATGAACCACCACCACCAAAACCACCTGAACCAGGTAATCCACCACCTCCTCCATTGCCACCGTTACCACCATTAGGAGTTCCACCACCACCGCATGAACAGGTACAACAAGAACCAATGTCACCTCCGCCTCCGCCTCCACCTCCACCTCCACCAAAACCATTCGAGCCGGAAGCTGCTTGTCCATCAGGTGTATAATACGGTGAATTCACCCCGGGTGTTAATGGACGTGAATTAGCGGCATAGCCTGCACCCGCTGCTCCTGCTGAACCGTTCGCTCCAACACCTCCACTACATCCATTCGCATTACAACCAAAAACATTACAACCACCGCCACCGCAACCACCGCCAGGTCCACCTGCTAAAGCACCACCATTACCATTGCTTCCCCCAGTTCCGCTACTTCCGCCCCCATTGCAACGGGTGTTACTTCCACCTCCTCCGGAGCCACCGCTTCCACCACCTCCAGCTCCACCTGAACCGCTTGGAGTTGAACCATTCTGACCTTTAGCAGCATCACCTACATATATCTTTGTTCTTACAATTTCGAAGTTAGATGAACCGTTTATTGCCAGCACGCCATAATTAGAATAGCCTCTTCCTCCAGTAGTGATAGAAGATGTATTAGTTGTAAGTAATACCAAATCCTGTAGTCGCCAGTTGGAAACACCATTGGATACAAATCCTACTCTATGCGCTATATCGGTGCTTACTACTTCTACCCCAGATGCAATTATGGTTGTTGAGTCTGAATTGTTTTTAGTCCAGATATTACCATTAACCTTATAGCCCCCTTCAATAACCAAATCATTTTGCAGCTGAAGAGGATTTACTTCGTTGTAAACTCCGGTAGCCATACGAATATATTTCCTGCCATTCATTTGAGTTAAAGCATACTCTAACGTCTTATACGGATTATCAGGGCCACCTCTGTAAACAGAGTCCTGGCCATAGGTAGATACATAAGCAAAATCGCAGGTGGCTGAACCTACGTTCACTACACAGGCGTTGGCGGTAGCATCCGCTTGAGGGCAATTATCTATGTATGTCAGGTTGATAGTGTATGTTCCGGGATTAGTCGGGGCTGTCCAGGTAAATACGGAACCATTAAAGGTAGTAGGAGATCCGCCATTGACAGCCCATGCAAAATCGGTAATTCCAAGAGGAGCGCCCGGATTAGGTGCAGAAAGGGTTCCTAAAACATGAGTTGAGCCAGGTAAAACAGTTGAACCGCAAATACCGGAAACTATATCAGGAGCTAAATCGCCAGGTGACCCCATAGGGTTATAGGTAACTACCGCACAGTTTGAAGTGGTGCTGTTACTTGTAAAATCGGCTGTGCAATTCGAGGTCACCTTACATCTGTAAAGTCTGGTACCAGGAATTTGTGTAGGGGTATAGGAAGAAGAAGTTGCACCCAACACATCTACCCAGCCCGTACCGGGGCAGGCTGTGCTTGTTGACACCTGCCATTGATAATTAACTCCGGTGTTCCATCCGTTAGGGTCATTGGCGGCTGCAACCGTTAAGGTAGTGGTGTTGCCTAAACACAATTGAGCTGATTGAGGTTGTGTAACCAATTGTGGTGCTGTATTAAATGACCAACGGTAAGAATACTCAAAGCGGTAATCGCCACACCAGCTGGAGAAGGCTGTTTGCCATTGACAAGGTGCTGTTTGGCGGAAGTTTGAAACAACAATTGTCGGATTCTGGCATCTTCTGCTATCGCCATAAACGGAAGGGAAACAGGTAAAAAAGTTATACGATTCGTAGGTGCAGTTATTGTTGCTGCAACTTTTCTCAAAGGCATCGGCCACTCCTAATGTGAATGTGGTGGCATTTGTATTGTTTAAGGTCATTAAAGGATAATCTGAAATATCCCATAGGGTGTTTACCATATCGGCAAAATGCCAGCAAACCGGGCCATAGTTAAGAGCACCGGTACCGTTGTTGGTGGCCTGAATTTTCCAGGTTGGGTCCGGATCACCGCACGCTGCACAGTCAGCATAAGAACCGCGCTCCAGCTTAGTAATTCTTACTTCTAAATTAACATTGCCTTGAGAAAAAATATTGGTGTTACATAGCAGCAATGCAAAAAGCAGGTAGTATATTTTTTTCATAAATATCCTTATTTAGTAAATGTGTAGGTTTCTGTAAATGCCGGTGAAATTTTGGTAAGCGTCAGGGTTTGTTCATCGGCTTTAATTGCAAATTCCACCCTTTCAATGCTTTCGCCATCAGCAGGTGCGCTGAAAAAATAAATCAGGTTATCTTTCAATTCGTAACGACCGGGAGTTGGATTACCATAATTACTGTAGTCCACCTGACCGTTCTCGGTAAATACTAATCCCAGTTTCGCTCTGTATAAATCACTGAAATAGCAATTCTCAACCGTAATGGAATTTTCTGAATTACCGCTGTTCGAAATTTTTACATCTGCTATTTTCCAGGTTCCCGATAAGTCTTTATTGGTTAGTTTGTTGCCTGCAAAAGCGTAAGAAGTAGACAGCAGCGCAACAAAAATGAGGAAGTATGTGTTCTTCATAGATTTGTTTTGTGAGTAAAAGTAAATTTTATTGTCAAAAAAGAAAGCTGACTAAAAACATTTGACAACTCACAGATATCCCCCTTTACAGAAGCTTTACCCAAGCCGTTTACCTGCGTTTTTAGTCCCCAAAAATGGAATTTGAAAAAACTTTCAACAATTAAATAGAAATGGGGATAAATAGCGCTGCAAATTGCGTTCTGGCGAAGTCTATTTTACTACATTCGCCCGTTGTTTGAGGCCTGCGTTAAAGGCCTCTTTTTATAATTTGAATTGAATGAGTTAAGAAACTGTAGAAAAAGTATGGAAGAAACAAAAAACAAACAGGATTATTCGGCCAGCAGTATTCAGGTATTGGAAGGTTTAGAAGCCGTACGCAAGCGGCCGGCTATGTACATTGGCGATACCGGAATAAAAGGATTACATCACCTGGTTTATGAAGTGGTAGACAACTCGATTGATGAGGCTTTGGCTGGGCATTGTAAAAATATATTTGTTACCATTCACGAAAACAATTCTATTTCGGTCAAAGATGACGGACGGGGTATTCCGGTAGATATACATGAGAAAGAAGGGGTTAGTGCCTTACAGGTAGTTATGACCGTTTTACATGCCGGTGGTAAATTTGATAAAGACTCCTACAAAGTATCGGGCGGTTTGCACGGGGTGGGTGTTTCTTGTGTCAATGCTCTTTCTACTTTATTAACCGCTACCGTTCACCGCAACGGGAAAATGTATCAGCAGCAGTATTCAGAAGGAAAGCCTCTAAGCGAAGTGAAAGAGATGGGAGCTACCGATATTCGAGGCACCATTGTTACTTTTCAGCCTGACGCCACCATTTTTAGCAGCACCGTTTACAGTTTTGATACACTGGCTGCCCGTTTGCGTGAGTTAGCTTATCTGAACAAAGGTATTCATCTGGACATTACTGATGAGCGGGAGAAAGACGATGCGGGAAATTTCAAAAACCTGCATTTCTTCAGCGAGGGGGGCCTGGTAGAGTTTGTGAAGTATTTGGACAGCACCCGTGAACCGCTGATACCTACTCCTATCTGGGTAGAGGGCAGCCGTGATAATATTGCGGTAGAGGTAGCCCTGCAATACAATACCACTTACGGAGAAAACGTACACAGTTACGTGAATAACATTAATACCATTGAAGGGGGTACACATGTAGCGGGGTTTAGAAGAGCCCTGACCCGTACGTTTAAAGCTTTTGGCGAGAAAAATAAGCTGTTTGAAAAACTGAAGGTGGAGATTGTAGGCGATGACTTCCGCGAAGGCCTAACTGCCATTGTATCGGTTAAAGTTCCCGAGCCGCAGTTTGAAGGACAAACCAAAACCAAACTGGGCAACAATGAAGTAGCCGGTGCGGTGGAGCAGATTTTTGGTGAGGTGCTGGAGCATTATCTGGAAGAGAACCCTAAACAGGCGAAAATAATTTTCGATAAGGTGGTATTAGCCGCTACGGCCCGTGCCGCTGCCCGCAAAGCGCGCGAAATGGTGCAGCGTAAAGGCGCTTTGAGTGGCGGAGGCTTGCCGGGTAAACTGGCCGACTGTGCCAGTAAAAACCGCGATGAGAGCGAACTGTTCCTGGTGGAGGGAGACTCGGCCGGTGGAACTGCCAAGCAGGGCCGCGACCGTCACTTTCAGGCTATTCTTCCTTTAAGAGGAAAAATTCTGAACGTAGAAAAAGCCATGGAGCATAAGATTTATGACAATGAGGAGATTGGCAACATGTTTACCGCCATGGGAGTAAAAATTGGTACCAACGAAGACTCAAAGGCACTCGACATCTCTAAGCTTCGCTACGCTAAAATTGTAATTATGTGTGATGCCGATGTGGACGGTTCTCACATTACTACGCTGATTCTTACTTTTTTCTTCCGATATATGAAACCGCTGGTTGAAAACGGTAATATCTACATTGCTTCGCCACCGCTTTATTTAGTGAAGAAAGGTAAAGACCAGATTTATTGCTGGGATGATGCGCAGCGCGTGGCGGCTATAAAGGAACTGGCCAAGGGTGGCAACGAAGCCTCGGTAAACACCCAGCGCTACAAAGGTTTGGGAGAAATGAATGCCGAGCAGTTGTGGGAAACTACCATGAACCCGGCTACCCGCACCCTGCGCCAGGTAACTATTGACAATGCCGCACAGGCCGATTTTACTTTCAGTATGCTCATGGGCGATGAAGTGCCACCGCGCAGAGAGTTTATTGAAAGCCACGCCAAGTTTGCCCGTATAGATGCCTAAGCTAACAGGTATAAAACAAAAAAGCCGCTCCCGAAATGGAGCGGCTTTTTTGTTGGGGTAGCTTAAGGCTTATTGCCGCTGGGGGTGATTACACTAACAAAGGCGAAGGGGCCTTAATGCTGACCTGCGCTAATAGATCCACCATTGGTGGTATTAATGGCCATATCCCTAACAATAAACGTTTTAAAGTCGGCACTGACGTTTACTCTTACCCATAAGTAATAAGTATTTGTCATTGTAGGATTTTGCGACCGTAGCCCGATATAAAAATCGCCTGCACCTGCTAAATGCCGATTCCCACTAGTCGGGACGGAGCCAACCCCACACCAGGAGGAGCCTCTATATATATTGCCTTCTGCCGATGGACTTAGTAAAGTGTATGAAAAAACGGATTGACTATTTATAGGCGTACCAGCAGTTAGGGGTTTAACTAGTTGGTTTGTATCCATATATTGCACGTAAGCATAGTTACAAGTAGTATTACAGAAACGTATGTTTACGCACGAGCCTGACATTTCAAAACCCCAGTCTTGCTGGCCGTCATTATTTATGTCATAGGACTGTGTGATTGTGTTTTGGAAAGTCTGTTCTACATTTAAATAAGTAACGTTTGGTAGTGAATTTTGATTATTTACAGTGCATCCACTGGAAACAGTAGCTATCAATATAAGAACTATGTAAATTTTCATCATGAGCTTAATTTGTATCAATATTAGTGTACATTACGAATAACGATAAGTCTAAGCATTTATAACTGTAAAATTGTCATCCGCTGGGTCTTTTGGTTTTGCGAAGACCCATTGCACGGTTAGTGCTTAAGGTTCTTTGTAATTATTTTTACTTATTTGTTTAGGTTCTAAAAACATGGGTTAAATAACATCAAAAAATTAAAACATGAAATATTATATCCTACGTCTGTCTTTCAAGGAAGGATCTTTAATACCACATCCCCCTAAGAATGTTAGTCACTATATTAAAATGAAAGCAGAAATAACACCAACTATTCAAGAAGCTAGCAGATTTTTCTATAAGCACTATAGTACTAATGGTAGAACAATGTTGACTTACAACTTTGAGAATATAAGTAAGGACATTTATGATATCCAAAAGGTACACGAACAGTATACAATAGACTAAATAGTTTACATGATTACCTTCTGTGTAAAAGCTATAGAAAAGGGTTTACCACCTTAAAGGTCTTTCAGCTTTGTGAATAACCTGCGCATGGTTAACGTTTAACTTACGTAGGGGCAGGTAGCGTAGCGCTAGCGGGGCTACTGCATTAATGATTAGTAGCTCTAAATGCTTTGACAAACAGTTCAGTGCTTTCCTTTTCGCCTCTCTGAATTTTATGTTGCTGAAAAAAATCATCAACGCATTTAAGATAATCATTGTCAACTTCTGAACCGTTGTAAAGGAAAAACTGTGCAACAAAGTCAAGGTAGAATGCAAGTTTGTCCAATAAGGTTGATTCCATTTTAAAGAATGGTAAGCCATTTTCTAAATCCTGTTGCCAAAGTTTGGTTATACTTTCAAAAAGTATTTTCCATTCCTTAAAAAAATCAATGCCTTCAAGATTATTTAAGTTGTTGAACACCTCAACCTCGTGAATAATATCAATTCTTGTGTCGGTGCCAACCAATAGTTCTTGATTAATGTCATTTCTAAAAAACATTATGAATTTGCTATCTGTCATCATCTGTGATTTTGGTTTTGTTTTGCCCCCAATGCGCTTAGGTTATTTATTGGTGATAACGGCAAAAAGGCGAGTAGCCTTTCTTGCTGTTATACATTATTTCTTGTCATAAACTCGGTAACTGTCTGCATCATAAATTCAACTTGTTGTTGGTTATAATCAGCATATTTTCCATGAGCCGCTTTATTTCTAAGGCCTAACCAAGCTGTTACATTCTTATGATCTAGTTTATTGTAAACACCTGCACTTGCTAATTCGGAGTTTAGAAGGTCTGCCTTCTTAGGTTTTCCTGATTTGAGGTCTTCTGTCGGAATTTCGTTCTTGAAACAGAGTTGTCTTAGGTGTTCTTCTAAAACACTACCAATCATTACAGCTGCTGGGTCTTTATAGTTCTCTTTTAACAAATGGTCAGCCATTTCCAAGAAGTCAGAAAATATTTCAGCTGAAATAAGTCCTTTCAATGAATTTAACCAACCATTATCAATCTCAGTTCTTATTGATTTTAAAATACCGCGACCGTGTTCGGTGTTATATGGATCTGCTCTAACAACAATTTTGTCGAACTCTTTGTAAAATGGATGGTTATCTCCATATAAGTTTAGTATAAATGATAGAGATGAAGTCCTAAACTCAAAAAAAAGTTCTGAATTTACCCAAGTACTCAGGCCTTTTGAGCTAGTCTGTTTTGTTGCAAGTGTCCCATCAGCTAACTCAATCAGTTGAATAATTCTTTCACTGTATTGTTTTATCTTCTTTGTCATATTCTTAAGTATTTTTTATTTACGCTTACTACTACCTTCGTCCCCAAATCATCTCCACCTCGAGCCCCTGCACACCTTATACCCCTCCTGTTTTTCAAATCTTTCACCCCACTAATATAGGGTTTAATAATTGGCCTGAAGCCCCCAGCCCCCACACAAAAAAAAATCGCAAAAAACACTTGACAATGCCTTTTTGGCAAAATAGCTTTGCTGTAAATTAATTATTTAACCTAAAACAAAACAAAATGGCAAGACAAGATGTAACAGTCAACCTCCCCATTGGCGACCCGGACGGGACGATTGAGTTGGTGGGAAGAATTATTGACAGAAACACAACAATGGGCGCTAACAGCCCTATTAACAACGATTTTAGTTTTGCGGAAATAGCCAACGGGCTAAGCACCATCAAGGCGCTGCGCAAAGAGGCTGATAAGGCCGACCGAAAATCGCTCACCCTGCATGGCAATGCTATGCGCCTGTTGGGTCTGGCTCAGGCTCAGAACAAAAAAAGTGATGGCACTATTTACACCGAAACCCTGCGCATTCGCGACATACTGATGGTGAAGTTCCGCGAAAACCCCGAAGAACTGGAGCTGTGGGGCTTTAACGTAGTGGTAGACCAAACCGAAGGCAAGCGCACCGTGCGCATTGAAATACCGGTGGGCAGCCCGGCCGATTTTATTACCCTGGCCGAGGCTATTGTTGAAAAAAATACCGCGGAGGGTATCAATAGTCCGCTGAGCAGCAAAATTGATATGGTAGCCTATGCCACTAACACCACGCAGGCCGGTATTGATTATAAGCAGGCTAAAATTGAAAGCGATTTAAAAGAATCTAAACACGGTGAGGCGCTGAACATGCTGGGCTATGCCCCCGGCCAAAGCAGCGAAACAGTAGGTACCGCTTATTACCTGATTTGCTCTATTCGCGATTTATTACTGGCTGTATACAGCAACAACCCCGAAGCGCTGAGCGAGTGGGGCTTTGATGTAGTGGTAACCGAAAGCGCCATGCCCGGTAATGACGATAACCCAACACCGCCAGTGGGGTAATTTTTTAAATGTATTTTAGGTGTTAAGGCCGATGCGAAAGCATCGGCTTTTTTGTTTTAGCTATGTTTGCCGCTAAACCCTCAAAAAGCAGCCAATACCTTTAAAAAAATGCCATAATTGGCTAAAATGGTGCATAAAGTATGTAAAATATAAAAATATGTATCATACATTCTTGTGAATGTTCTATACATTGTTATCAATGTTTAATAAATTCTTAACCGTGTATTATACATTGTTGTAAATGTTTAATACGTTCTTGTGAATGTTTTATACATAATCATCCATGTATAATATCTTGTTGTATATGTCTTAAACATTGACAACAATATTTCTTAAATATTTATGTTTTTTAGCTACTTTAGTCACGGTTTTTCAATTTCTCAACAAACCAACACGTAGTTTTATGAGCCGCAGAAACACTATCATTAAGCTGGATATAAACAGCCCCGACAAGTTTTTAACCAGTTGCGAAAACATAGTTGAATACAACAACACCTTAGGCCCCGCCAGCCCTCTGGCCGATGGCGATATGGTAAACATGACCGAGTTTGCCGCCAAAGTATCGGCCGCCCGCGACAAGCGCGAAAAGGCCAAAAAACTTTATGCCGAGGCCGAAAGTCTGATGGGCGAAAGCCGCGCCCTGCTGGGCTTAGGTGCCGGCCAAAGCAGCACCACCCGCGGCACGGTTTACTACATGGCATGTAAAATAAAAGCCTTTTTCAAAGCCCTTTACACCGAAAACCCCGAAGAGATAAATATGTGGGGCTTGCAGGTAGTTATTAAAACCGCCAAACCCGGTGGGCGAAAAAAGAAAGTGAGTGCTTGATTTCGTTCGGGCAGGGTGCGGAGGGGGAGAGCCTGCGGGGGCGGAATACACGCCTGCTGTTGCATAAACCATATTAATTCTATCTTCCGTTTCAATCATGAAATACTATTCTTATTTTATAATACTGTTGGCCGTTGTTGCTTTCGCCTACTTAGCTTATGAAGAATGGACTAACAAGCCCGGCATGGTTATCTTTTTTGCCTTGCTAACCATACTCATTATCTACCGCGAAATTAGAAGCGTAAAGTTTTAAGCAAGTTTCAATCGCAACTAACAATCGTCTTCGTCCGGGCAGGGTGCCGATGGGGAGAGCCTGCGGGGGGCTAAGCAATACAGTACGTTACATACTTTATGCTCATACGTAACTCATCCTTATCTATACTAGGTAGTATAATAATTAAATAACCGGATTCTCCTTCGAGTTCCCTTAGAAAAGCTTCTTTAACGTTGTTGTCTCTTAAAAACTTCAGGTTATGTTCATCGAAAGAAACGTTGGTATGTATCCCTAAAGACACTTAAAAGAATTTATGAAAGTGAAGTTGTTAATGAATTAGTTAGTAAAATTTGTAGTAGAATCCATATTGGATTTGGTTGTGTAATTAATGTGTAAATTGCTATTATAATTTAACATAAAGATATAAATGTTTGGGCTAAATGTTTGCATTATGAAAAACATATGTAGATTTGAAAACAAAACGGAAACAAAACGGAATAAATTTGAATCAAAAAAGGCAATTAAATCGTAAAAGATTTGTAAGGAATTTGAATTAGAATTGTAAATAAAAATCGTAAAATAAAATCGCCATGAATTTACCAAATGAAGAACATATTGAATCAAGGAAGATAAACATAACCGCTCGGATTATAAAATATAATGGTAACTATACCATATATTCGGAAGGATCCGGTGGTGCTATTATTACAGATGCAAATAAAGAAGAGGCAGAAAGAAGATTTACAGAGGCAATTAAAGCCTCTTATGCCCTACGCAACTTAATATTTTATGCAGATATGGTTAAGGAGATGAATGGGGGTGATTTAGACTCTAATATAAGGGAGTTTAAGACTCCTAAAATCAATATTGAATACTTGACGGTAGCCGCCTAAATGTATATGGTGATTAGCTACCGAGCTGTCTATACCTTGCTTGAAACGTCATATATAAGATGCTCATTAGAGGGTTATATAAATGATTATATACATAAAGATATTTTCAAGTCATCCCTTCTCTTGGCAAAGGCTATTGAGGACTATGAATATTTAGATGTAATGGTTACTAAGAAGGACACCATAAGCAAAGAGTTTGTGATGTTCGTAAGAGGAGGAGAACTGCCACTTACCTTAGAGGTAAACAAGTCATTCTCAATGTTGGAGCTTTCAATCCTATACACGAAATGCTCGGTTAATATAGAGCATTTTAAAACTCTTGTCTATGATATTGCTTATAGGAACGGAGAGGTTCCAGAGGAACAGGTAGAGCTTTTTCTAAAAGCTACAAAGGAGTTGTCGACTGGCACTGGCTCCGACAATACTGAGCCACCAAAATAACCAATTCAATCCAAGTTCATTTTTTTTGGCTGCGCAGGGTCTCCGCCTCAGTACCCAGTGTAGCCTAGGCAGGCAATAAACATCAGCTTACTAACCCAAACACCCCTCCAATTTTTCAATCCACCAAGCATAAGCATTAGGGGCATTGAGGGGTATTTCGCTTAGCAGTTGCCGGTTTATAGAGAGCAAGTCGGTGGCGGTTTTTCCGGTCCATGTTTTACAGCACAGGGCGGTATCGGGCATAATAAAACCAGCCTGCTCGCGGCTTACCAAAGCCATAAGGGCACCGGCTTTTAAAGCAGCGTGGTAAGTATGCGCGGCAGTTAAAACCGATAGCAGCAGGGGCTCCGGAGCACCGCCCACATAAGCCACCGCAATACCCGCGCCCCGCCATAAATCTCTTTGCCTTTCTGCCTGAAACTTATCTATCGCCTGTTTAACCTCTTCGGCTTTAGCCCCGCAGGTATACCATAAACTTCGGCCCAGGCCCTGATAGTAAGCGCTGGTGGCGGTGGCATCGGGTAAATTTAAACCCTGCTGGCTCAACACACTTTTTCGCTTTCTGAAAGTGCCTTCGTAATAGCCGTAACCATCCAGTACCCGATAGCGAAGCATAGGTTGCAGTGGCGGCAGAAAAGGAGACGGGTCTGTCTGTTCCTGCGCCAGTGCCCAGCCCAAACCAATGTGAATTTGTATGCCATACCCGCTGCCCTGCGTTTGGAAAAAGTGATTCCAGTTGCGCAGCTCCTCCCCTGCTTTTAAATCGGCTAAGGCTAAGCCCATAGAGGCCGCTTCGTACGCAATGCCGCGAAAATCTTCTTCGAAACTATGCAGCAGAGCCATATCGGCAGAGCCGGAAAAAGTATCCTGCACCTGACGAAAGATGGTGCGGATAGTTTCCATATTACCAGCCACTGAAATTTCACTGCTCATACGGTATTTGTTGCGGTGGGAAAAATAAAAAATCCTCCCGCTGAGGAGAGGATTTTTGTGTGGCGGCTATGCCGGCTGTTTTTCTTTATAAAACCACATGGCTTCGATGTCACGAATTATTTTTTCGTTGCGCGGTACATTGAAAGATTCATTGTGTGCCGGTACGGGGTTTTCTAAATCCATGGTATATGGATTCACGGCCATATCGAGCGGGGTTCCTTTAGCCTGATGGCTTACCCGTCTGAAAATTTCGGCAGCTACCTGTTCCAGTATGGCCATGTTCTCGGCCACCTTATCTACCAGTTTATCGCCATGCTGCTGGGTAATAGTGGTTTGAAAATCGAGCATGTAGCTGAGGTCAACGGGGTCAACAAACTTGCGTTCGAATATCTCGGTGTCGTAAGGAGACCAATCCAGAAACAGTTTTTGCATGCGGTCGTGGAGTTTTCCAAATTTCTGCCCCCAACTGTCGGGTGTAGAAAAGAGCTTTTGCAGCATTCTTAGATCAGTGAATGCTTTGTTGGTGAAGAGCAAAGCAGGCACGGCCCAGTAGATAGCCCAGTCCCAAAGTATCTTAGCCGTCATAATCTGGGCCTGGCCCATGAGCAGATATTTGTTTTGATAAATAGGAATCCATGCATCGAGCAAACCTAAGTGTGTTTGCTCATAGATTTCAGCCCGGAACTGTACATCTTCTCCGTTCAGCTCGCGAAGAATCAAATCACTTAACCAGGTGTTGTTGAGTGAAATTAAATCGCTGCCGGGTGAGTAAAACGGGTCCAGAAAAGCACCGGCTTCACCGGTTACTCCCCAACGCTGCCCACCATCATACAATCGGCCGGTATGGTGCGCAAAATGTTTCAGAATTTTGAAATCCATTTTGTTGGGGGTTTCCGGTTCCAGCATTTTATAGCAAAGCGGTTCATTTACCTTCAACCACTCCAGAGACTTTTCGTATGTATCAAACGTATCGAACGGATGAACGGCCGGGTCGGCCACAATACCAATGCTGGTATTTTTAGTTCCTAGCGGAATAACCCATACCCAGTATCCTTTATCTAGAAAGTGAACCGTGCTTAAGTAACGCAACTTTACTTCGGGATAGTTTACCCATTCCTGATTATCGCTCCAATCACTGATATCAATCACCCCTTTCAGTCTCCACCAAACAGCATTGGGTGCATGCTCCATAGGTTTGGCAAAACCCAATTTGCGTTTCAGAAAACTTGTACGGCTGGTGGCATCGGCTACCCAGCGGCAGGTGGCTTTCACTTCCTGACCTTCGTGCAGGTAAGTAACAGTACTGCTTTCTTTACCAAATTCTACATCTTTTACCGAGGCATCGAGCAGAAACTCCGTGCCGTATTCCTGCGTGGTTTTAGCCAAATGGTTTTCGAGGGTTCCCCGGTCTAACTGATGACTGGGGGTATACAACCACTTACGCGGGCCCAACTCTACGCGAGAAGCAATGTCTTCTTTATTGTGTGATTTGAAGAAAAAACGAAGGCCGTATTTAGGCAACTCATGTTTCTCAAGGTAATCTTTAATACCAATTACCTCGCGCAGATAATAACTGGCTAACTCTACGGTAGATTCACCTACTTTGTGAGCAGATTTAGGGGCATTGCTTTTTCTTCTTTCAAGCACCAGAATTTTAATATCGGGCTTGCTTCGTTTCAGTTGAATAGAGAGGGTAAGACCGGCCAAGCCTCCTCCTAAAATTATTACGTCATAGTTTTTCATAAACAGAAATTATAGTGGTTTGATAATGGTCTTTATGGTTTTATGCCTTGGTAATATAACTGCTTCTCACGAATGCTCTTTCGGAAAAACGGGCGAAAGAAAACTGCATTTATCAATAATACTACCGGGGCTACAATAAACAATGCAAACAAAAGATAGTACTTGAAGAATGTTAACCAAGCTTGACGGTTTTTCCTTTTAATAATGATGTTAGCCCAGATAGAGAAGAGGCGCGGAGCCCGTTCCTCAATAAACAATAAATCAGGTTTTACTTCAACGGCATGCTGGTCGACTAAGGCCTGTTGCAAACCATCCCAATTTCCCTGTTGAAGAAATGCGGAAACCGTGGTGCCGAAAGTAGCTGCGTTGGCAATGTCATTTTCTTGAATACCCGGTTTTGGAAAAATGCCCAAATAGCTGTCTTTCTTACCCGTGAGCATCCAGTAGAGTATGGTAATGGCACTGGTTGAATTGGAATTTCTATCTACCAGCGCAATATTGCCAACCAGCTTTGCCTCCAGTTGATTCAATACTTTTTTCAGTTTCTCCTGCGAGCTGATCCACATGTTTCTGGCACCTATGAGTGTAACCACCGGAGTATCTTTCAATACTTTTTTTACCTCCTCTGCTGCCAGAATTGAATTAGCCGGAATACTCAGAGAAAGATACCAGGGCTGATAGGCAAACACTACTAAATCGTATTTCGTTTCTTTCAATTCTATGGGTTGCATCGGTGCGGGAATAGCCAATACACTTTCGGGCATGGCATCGAAAAAGCGTTTGGATGTCCAGGGAAAGGTGAATTCATTTTCCGGTTTGGCCTGTACAATTTCAACCCTCATACCCGAAGCAACCAGTGGAGCGGCAAAAGACTGAACAACCTGCGCCAATTGACCCGATTGCGTGTAAAACAGAATCAAAACTTTCTTAGCCATATTAACTCACTTTCTAAACAAACGTTGCAGAACATTTGTTTATTCTTCCTTGCAAAAAATACGACACGAAAATATGATTTGTCCCTCATACCGTTATGATGTAATTCAGTTTAACGTAGTTCAAGTTTTTTTTAAAATTGCTTTGTATCGTAGAATTATATCTGTTAGTTCGCGTTTTTTGTGAAAATACCCAAGGTTTAGCTGCATGTCATTGAAAGAAGTTTACATCACCAGAACAGCCCGATTTCTGCCTAATCATCCTGTTTCAAACGAGGAGATAGAGAGCTATTTGGGTCTGGTAAATGGTAAGCCATCCCGTTCCAGAAGTATTGTTTTACGCAATAACGGTATAAAGAGCAGGTATTACGCGCTGCAAAAAGGCGGGCAGGTAACTCACACCAATGCTCAAATGGTATCGCTGGCGGTGCGTGAGCTTTTTAAAGATAATCCGGAAGAACTGAAAACCGTTCAGTTACTTACCTGCGGCACTTCTTCGCCCGACCAAATTATGCCTTCGCACGGAGTCATGGTGCATGGCTGGTTGCCCGAAACCGGAGCCATTGAAGTACTGACTCCTTCCGGTAATTGCTGTGCCGGTATGCAGGCATTGAAGTACGCTTACCTTTCTATCAAAACCGGTGAAGTTCAAAAAGCCGTTACCGCAGGTTCTGAGAGAACTTCTAAGTTAATGTGTGCATCTTCTTTTGAAGAAGAAGCGAAGCAATTAGCTGCGCTGGAGGAAAATCCGAACCTTGCTTTTGAAAAAGATTTTCTTCGCTGGATGCTCAGTGATGGCGCAGGTGCTTTCCTGGTTTCGGACAAAAAAAATGAAACCGGCCTTTCGTTACGTATCGATTGGATGGAAAGTTCATCGTATGCGCACCTGGCGGAAACATGTATGTATCAGGGTGGTGATAAGTTACCGGACGGAACTCTTAAAAGCTATATGGAATTTACGCCCGAAGAAATTACAGGCAAGTCTATTTTAGCTATGAAGCAGGATGTTCGTTTGCTGGATGAACATATTATTGATTTAGGTTACAAGACGCTGAAAGGCATTATCGATAAACATCAGTTGAATACCGCTGACCTGGATTTTTTCCTTCCACATATTTCAAGTGAGTTTTTTAGAAAAAAAATTGCGGCCAAACTGGAAGAGAAAAACATTGGCATTCCGCAGGAGAAGTGGTTCAGTAATTTAACCTCGATGGGGAATGTAGGTGCAGGCTCAATCTATTTAATGATAGATGAATTGCTGAGTAAGGGTAAATTACAGACCGGACATAAACTCTTATTGATGGTTCCGGAAAGTGCCCGCTTTGCCTATGTATATGCTCTGCTAACGGTTTGCTAGTGATAGAATTCGGAAGCACTTTTTGATTCACTTTTCAATTATGAAAAAGAACGAAATACCTCAGGACCCCAGCGCATTAGATAAGTTCACCAAAGAAGTTTGCTATGCTGTAGATGAAAAAGGGGAATACACTACCGGCCTGAGCAGAGGCTGGCAGGTAAAAGCTGATGCGCTTGGCATTACTTTGCAGGAAGCAGAAGAGAGAACCGCGAATGCCCGTCAAAAAGTGAGCAGTGGAGTAGTAAGTCCCATTTTATTTTTCATGGAACTGAACATGATGGACATTTCAATTGTTTCAGCTTATACCGGTTTTTGGCAGTGGACAATAAAACGACATCTAAAACCCTCTGTTTTTAATAAACTATCCGATAAAAAACTGGCTAAGTATGCGGAGATATTTGACATTACCGTTGAGGAATTAAAAGGGTTTTCACCGCATATATTATCATGAAACTGAATTTTGAGCATAATCAATCAGCACATTGTGAAAACGGTGTTACTGCCAATTTGCTGAAACACTCAGGTATTGAAAAAATTACCGAACCTCTGGCATTCGGTATCGGTTCAGGCATTTTCTACATCCACATTCCGTTTATGAAAGTAAATGGTGGTCCGGCCATTTCTTTCCGTACCATGCCGGGTTATATTTTCAGCCGTACTTGTAGTGCGCTGGATGTACCGGTAGTACGAAAAAAATTTAGCTCTAAGATAAAAGCACAACAGTTTTTAGATGATTGTCTGGCACAGGGGCAACCCGCAGGCTGTCAGGTAGGGGTTTATTATCTGACTTACTTTCCTAAAGAATTTCGTTTTCATTTCAATGCGCATAATCTGGTGGTGTATGGTAAAGAGGGAGATAACTATCTGGTGAGCGATCCGGTGATGGAAACAGTAACCACCATCACTGCACATGATTTGGAACGGGTTCGTTTTGCACAAGGAGCCTTAGCCCCCGAGGGCCAAATCTACTTCCCCAAGAAAGGTAAACAGGTTTCTGACGGGCAGATTAAACGAGCCATCATAAAAGGCATTAAACATGCCGCCTGGTTTATGACTGAAACTCCCGTACCAATATTAGGGGTAAATGGTATCAAGTTTACAGCCAACCGGGTAAAAAAATGGCGTAATGAATTAGGTCAACGCAAGGCGGGTCTTTACCTGGCACAGTTGGTTCGTATGGGCGAGGAAATAGGTACCGGTGGGGCTGGTTTTCGTTTTGTATACGCTGCGTTTCTACAGCAGGCTCATGCCTTTGCTCCCCATGATGAGTTATTCAATATTTCAAAAGACTTTACGGCTATTGGTGACCTATGGCGCGCATCGTCTGTGCAGGCATCTGGCATATATAAAGGGCGCCTAACCACCCAGCAGGACTTTGATGTAATGAGCGATATGATGATGGAAATTGCGGACAAGGAAAAGGCAGCATTTAAATCACTGCTTAAAATAAACTGGAAGTAAGCCGGTTTTGTACCTGTGTTTAACAAAGGGCTATTGTATTATTGAATAAATAATTTTTCATGAAAAAAACGCTTCCTGCTATCTTACTGCTTTTCGCGCTTTATACACAAGCCCAAAAAATTGAATTTATAGATAACAATTGGGAGAAAGCCCGTGCCGAAGCCAAACAGCAGAAAAAATATCTGTTTGCAGATGCCTATACCGACTGGTGTTATTGGTGTAAGGTAATGGACAAAGAGACCTTCTCCGATAAGGAGGTGATAAAATTCATGAGTGAGAATTTTGTTTCGCTGAAGTTAGAAATGGAGCACAATTATGGAGTAAATGTTGCACGTAAATATCGGGTGAGCAGTTTCCCTACCTTTCTCGTTTTTTCTCCGGATGGGAAATTAGTACGCAGATTAAGCGGCTATCTGGAAGTAGCTCCTTTTTTAGCTGAGTTAAAGTCAGCTCTTAATATCGAAATGTATCCGGGTTATCAAGGAATTTCAGAAACAGTTGACCTAAATTTTCCTGATTTCTATTCGAAGTCATTTACTAGTAATGGCCACAGAGATAAGACCGATAGTGTCTCTGTAAATAGTTTTCTTTCGGGGCAAAAAGATCTTTTTGCGGAAATAAATTATAGTGTATTGGTGCGTTTTGCATCGCTGCTTTCTGAAACAAACAGAAATTTTCTATTTCAAAACCGAACCAGGTATGAAGAGTTATTTGGCAAAGGAGAAATTGACAATGCCATTTATTCTGTTCAAAATAAATTGTTAGAAAAAGCCATTCGAAACAACAGTGAAGAAGACTTGAAGTCTGCGCTCATTTTTATCGAAAAAAATCAAACCGAAAATATAGAAAGCATAAAAGACCTGACCAGACTGAATTACTATAAAGGTATTGGCGACTGGAATTCAATGGCGAATGAAGTAGATGTGTTTATTGCCAAGAATGGTTATCAAGGTAATTACCTGAATGATTGGTCATGGACGGTATATGAAAAGTGTGACGATATGGGGGTAATCAAAAAAGCTGTTAGCTGGATGAAGCCTGTGATAACCGAAAAGTCTGACTACGCCACTACTGATACCTATGCCGCTTTATTGTATAAGGCCGGTGAAAATGAACAGGCAAGGATTTTTGCACAGAAGGCTATTGAATTAGGAAAAACTGCCGGTGAGAAAACGGAAGAGACTGAAAAACTGTTGAAGAAGATTAACGCCAAATAACCATAAACTCTCAATCTACTACCATGTCTGGTTCAGCTATTTCAATTGAAGGTTTAAATTTTCATTACACCGAAAACTCCGGTGTTGTGTTCAAAAATTTTAGCCTGAACATTGCTGAAGGCGAACGCTTCGGTTTATTGGGACCCAACGGGGCCGGCAAAACCACATTAATGAATCTGATGACCGGAGTACTGCAAGCGAAAGCCGGTCATGTTCAACTGCTTGGCAAGAACATAACCGGTGATAAATCAGTCAAAAAACTATTCGGCTTTGTGCCACAGCATCATTCGTTTTATCAAGAATTATCACCTTCCGAAAATCTTCAGTTTTTTGGTGCCTGGGCCGGATTATCATCCAACGAAATCAAACAGCGAACCGGAGTATTACTGGAAGTTCTTGGTCTAAGCCATGTAGCTGACAAACCGGTTTCTAAATTTTCGGGAGGCATGAAAAGTCGGGTGAATCTGGCTATTGGAGTTATTCATCAACCTAAAGTTTTGTTTCTGGACGAACCAACCACCGGAGTAGATGTTCAAACAAGACATGCAATCATTGAATACCTGAAAGAACTCAATACTGCCGGAACTACCCTTATATATACTTCACACCTGCTGGCAGAAGCAGAAAACCTTTGCACCGATGTGGCAATGATAGATAACGGTCATATAATTGTGCAGGACAGTTTACCTAACCTGTTACAGCAGCAAGGGCAGGGTTTGGAGACACTATTCTTAAACTTAACCGGCAAATCTTACCGAGACCAGTAATGTATAAACTGTATTCAGCCATCTTAAAAGACTTACGTATTCTACTACGCGATAAAGCAGGTTTGGTAGTTACGTTTGCCATGCCGGTGCTTCTGGTGGTAGTCATAACCAGTATACAGAACAGCAGCCTGAAAATGATTAATGACAATACGGTGCCTCTGCTAATCTGTAACCGCGATACCGGAGAATGCAGCCGTCAGCTAATTACTGCATTGGAAAAAATAGGCATGTTTGATTTAAAAGAGACTTCCCCGTTACTGACGGACAAGCAACTTACAGATACTATGCACAAAAACGATGCATTAATTGCCTTGATTATACCACCATATTTCTCTTCATTTATCAAGGCCAAGGCACAAAATGTAACAGGAAAAGCACTGACTGAATTTGGGATGGCCGTTAATACCCCGCTGCCTGATGATTCAACACCGATAAAGGCAACCCCGGTTACCATGTATTATAATCCGGTATTGCAAGAATCCTTTCGCCTATCAGTAAAAGGAGCTCTGTTCAGTGCACAGCAGTTCACCGAAAACAGGCAGGTTCTTCAAGCCCTCTATGCAGCATTGAGTAACAAAACATTACCCGATTCACTGGAACAGCAAATACTGAGTAATCAAACTGGAATTAATCAAGTACCGGTTGCCAAAGATGGTAGCCGATCTATACCCAATGCTACACAGCATAATGTACCTGCATGGACCATTTTTGCCATGTTTTTTATCGTAGTAACACTTAGTACGAATGTGGTAAAAGAGAAACTTAGTGGTAGTTTTATTCGATTAAAAACATTACCAACCGGCTTCACTCTTAATTTGATAGGTAAGCAAATTACCTTTCTGGCAGTGACTATGGCTCAAGTATTGGTTATCTTTTCGCTGGGTATATTTTTGTTCCCCCACATAGGGCTTCCTAAATTGATATTACCTCAAAACTTATCGGGATTAATTACTGTTTCGCTGATATGTGGATGGTGTGCCGTTAGCTATGGTGTTTTGTTAGGAGTTTATGCCCGCACCATGGAACAGGCCATAGGTTTTGGTTCAGTATCGGTAGTTATACTGGCTGCAATAGGCGGCATTATAGTTCCCAGTTTTGCCATGCCTGAATCTTTGCATTTACTGATGATGGCATCCCCGCTACATTGGTGTATGGAAGCTTACAATACCCTTTTTCTACAAGGGGGTGAGGGAAATGACGTTTTCATAAGCCTGCTCCCGGTTTTAGCTATTATTTTCGTTTTCCAGCTACTATTCATAGCTGGCCTGCGGAAACAAAACTTACTCTAACAGCACCATCCAACCAGACAGTGGACAGGAAGTATCCAACAGTATGATTTTAATTACTTCCTTTTTTTATCAAACATTCTACTTTAGCCACTGTTACAAAACAGCACTAATCCAATGTTATACAGCAGCGAACAAGCTCTAAGTTTAAAGCAACACACATTTGCTCATTTACTGGTAGAAGAAAAAGACCATTTACTGACCCTTACACTCAATCGCCCCGAAAAAAAGAATGCACTGAACCCTGTTTTGTTTCGAGAGTTAGCTTATGCATTAAATTACGCACACTACAACCGCGAAGTATGGGCCGTAGTTATTGCTGCCAAAGGTGATGTTTTTTGTGCCGGTGCCGACTTGAAAGCATTTTCCGGCAGTACAGAAGAAACAACATCCACCGTACCTGAAGCGAGTGGTGAAGTAGTTATAGGTAATGTATTTAATGGCTTACATAAACCATGTATAGCTAAAGTTCACGCACCGGTCTATGCCGGTGGTTTTCTGATTATCTGCGGATGCACCCATGTAATAGCTACTAATAATGCCACCTTTAGTTTACCTGAAGTAAAACGAGGACTGTTTCCTTTTCAAGTGATGCAAAGTTTATTACAGATTATGCCGGCACGAGCAGTTCTCGATTTTTGCATACGGGCTAAAAATATGAACGCTGCTGAAGCAGAAACCTGCGGATTGGTGAGTAAAGTAGTTACAGCCGAAAAGTTAGATGATGAAGTGCAGATTTTGGTAAACGAAATATTTCAATTCTCGCCATCTGCCATTCGCCTTGGTTTAGAAGCATTTGATAATTTGAAAAAAATACCGGCTGCCGATGCCCATGTTTACCTGAAACAAATGCTGGGTGAGTGTATACAAACCGAAGACGCTGCTGAAGGCATGGCAGCATTTATTGAAAAACGTAAACCTATCTGGAAAGGATAAAAAACAAATACTATGGCAAAAAAAATAATTATCACCGCAGCCCTAACCGGTGTATTAGCTAGACGGGAACAATGTCCTTATATTCCTTATTCCCCCGAAGAAATTGCTCTGGAAGGCAAGAAAGCGGTAGATGCCGGTGCCAGCGTATTGCATATTCATGCCCGCCAGCCGGATGGGCTTCCGGCTTATGACATTGATACTTACAGAAAAATTGGTGAAGAGGTACGTAAGCTATGCCCTACTGTAATTATTAACTATAGCACGGGTGCTGTAGGTTTAAGCAAGGAGGAACGTATTCAGCACATCACCGCACTCAAGCCCGATATGGCTGCGCTGAATATGGGTTCTATGAACTACGCCATATATTCATCTAAAACTAAAGAGTTTTATCACGACTTCGTATTTCAAAACCCGTTCAGCGAAATCAAGTTTTATCTGGAAAAAATGAAAGAAGTCGGAACGGTTCCGGAAATGGAGGTATTTGACAACGGACACATTAACAATGCTATGCCATTGATTGATATGGGACTTTTGCAAAAACCATACGTTTTCAGTTTTGTTATGGGAGTTTTAGGGGGCATTCCAATTTCTACACAAAATATCCTGCATCAGGCCGCTACGGTTCCTGCAGGTTCACAATGGCAGGTAATTGGCATTGGTCGCAAACAATGGCAGGCAATTGCAGCTGCCATTACTATTGATGGAAATATTCGGGTAGGACTGGAAGATAATTTTTACCTGCCTACCGGAGAAATGGCAAAAAGCAACGGTGAGTTAGTAGCCGCTGCCGCTAATCTGGTAAAAATGCTGGGCAGAGAAGTATCTTCCATTGAAGAAACCCGAGCTACTTTGAACATTCCTTTGCGATAAGAAACTTTGAGAACAAAATTATGTATCAACCTGATTTATTTAAAGGCAAAGTAGCACTGGTTACCGGAGGTGGCAGTGGTATAGGTTTTGCCATTACCCGACAGTTATTGCAATTAGGTGCCAGCGTGATAATTACCTCCCGTAAAGAAGAGCGTTTAGTTGCTGCCGTTGAGAAGCTTTCTAAATTCGGTAATTGCCGTTATCAGGTTTGTGATAACCGGGAAGTGGAACAGGTAGAAGCTCTTGCCCTCAACATTAAAGCAGCTGAAGGTAGACTGGATATTCTTATCAATAACGCAGGCGGGCAGTTTCCTTCTGCTGTAGAAGATATTTCTTTTAAAGGATGGAACGCGGTGATTAACAACAACCTGAATGCAACGTTCTACGTTACTCAAACCATGGCCAAACATTTTTTTATTCCGAATAAAGAAGGTAGCATAGTCAATATCATCGCTAACATTTTCCGGGGTTTCCCTGGTATGGCTCATACCGGTGCGGCTCGTGCAGGTATAGATAACATGACTAAAACTATGGCTGTGGAATGGAGCCGATATAATATTCAGATAAATGCCGTGGCTCCCGGGATTATCAAAAGTACAGGTCTAGAACAATACCCGCCCGAGTTTTTGGCAGATATAGAAAGCGTAATTCCGGCTAAACGATTAGGTACGGTAGACGAAGTGGCTTACCTGACCCTTTTTCTTTGCAGCCCCATGAGTCGCTTTATAACTGGCGAAACTGTTTACATTGATGGAGGACAGAGACTTTGGGGCGACCAGTTTAAATTATAATCATTCACTCAAAAAAATAAAAAATCAAAACAATATGAGTACCAATCCCTTTACCGAACAACACGAATTGCTTCGTCAGTCTTTCCGCCAGTTTGTTGAAACAGAGATAACTCCCAACATTAAACATTGGGAAGAAAATAAAATTTGCGAGCGCGAAGTATTTCGCAAAATGGGAGAGCAGGGATTTTTCGGTGTTAGCTTTCCGGAAGAATACGGAGGCAGTGGCATGGATATGTGGGCGGCAGTAGTAATCAGCGAAGAGCTCACTAAGGCAAACATTGGAGGGCTCTCGATGTCTCTGTATGCTCACACTTATCTACCACTACCGGTTATTAATGCCATTGGTACCGAAGAACAAAAACAGAAATATTTATTACCTGCACTGAAAGGTGAAAAGGTAGCTGCGCTGGGCATTACAGAACCCGGAGCGGGAAGCGATGTGGGTGGAATTAAAACAACTGCAGAGGATAAAGGCGATCACTTTTTAGTGAATGGATCAAAGATGTTTATCACCAATGGAACCATGGCAGATTTTATCGTATTGGCTGTTCGCACCGGTGAAGGACATACACTCTCATTACTATTGTTTGATACCAATACTCCCGGTTTCTCCGCTAATCCGGTTCATAATAAATTAGGTATGCATTCGTCCGATACCGGTCAGCTTTTCTTCGAAAACTGTAAAGTGCCAAAGAGTGCCTTACTGGGAGAAAAAGATTTCGGATTCTACTACATCATGAGCAATTTTCAGGAAGAGCGATTGATTGCTTCTATTACCGGAACGGCCTCTGCACAAGCCGCTTTAGATAAGGCAAAAAGGTACATGAACGAGCGCGAAGCTTTCGGCAGACCTATTGCAAAGTTTCAAGTGCTGCGGCATAAAATTGCCAAGATGGCTGTTACTACCGAAGCATGCCGCTCACTTTCATACCGCGCAGTTGCAGAATTCATTGAGCACGGACCGGCAGCTTACAAAATAGTATCTATTGCCAAGGCATATGTATGCGAAGAGGCATTCAATGTGATTAATGAAGCCCTTCAAATACATGGTGGCTGGGGATACATGGAAGATTATGGCATAGCCCGATCCTTCCGTGATATACGCTTAATGACCATGGGGGCAGGTACCACAGAGATCATGTATGAGATTATAAGCAAGATTGAAATGGATGAAGTTAAACACGATAAGCAATTGATTAAAGCCAGAGTATAAATTATTTTAGTAAAACCTAACCGCCCTTTGTACAGTTAAACAAAAGGGCGGTTTTTTATTTCTTCTCATTTCAAGTAGGTTTGACGCGTGAACAAACAATTAGATTTATCTCCCCCTATTTTCAAGATTGTTTCAGAAGCTGCCAGCGACTTAAACTTCGAAACCTATGCAGTAGGAGGTTATGTACGCGATCAGTTACTGAACCGTACCTGCAAGGATATAGACTTTGTTTGTATTGGCAGCGGTATTGATCTGGCACATAAAGCCGCTGAAAAAATAGGCAAAAACATTCAGGTTAACTTTTTTAAAAACTTCGGCACAGCCCAGTTTCGTTGGAAAGATCTTGATTTGGAATTTGTAGGTGCCCGCAAAGAATCTTACCAACGCGATTCACGGAAACCAATTGTTGAAGATGGCACATTAGAAGATGACCAGAACAGACGAGATTTTACCATTAACGCACTGGCCGTTTCTCTCAACAAAAATTCTTTCGGCCAGCTAATTGACCCTTTTGACGGTATAAAAGATTTAGAGAATAAACTTATCCGCACACCGCTCGACCCCGATATTACATTCAGCGATGACCCATTGCGCATGATGCGCGCCATTCGCTTTGCCACCCAATTGAGTTTTACTATTCTGCCCGAAACCTTCGATGCCATAAAAAGAAACAAAGAGCGCATTCGTATTGTTTCTCAGGAAAGAATTACTGATGAGCTGAATAAAATCATTCTGGCACCCACTCCAAGTATTGGATTCATTCTATTGGAACAATGTGGGTTGCTCGAAATTATTTTCCCTGAATTTCAGAAACTGAAAGGCGTAGAAAATTATGAAGGCAAAGGTCATAAAGACAATTTCTTACACACCCTTCAGGTGTTGGACAACATTACCAAAACAACCAATGATTTATGGTTGCGATGGGCCGCTGTATTACATGATATTGCTAAACCACCCACCAAAAAATTTGTAGAAGGAACCGGCTGGACATTTCATGGTCATGAGGTATTAGGCAGCAAATGGGTGCCTAAAATTTTTGGACGGATGAAATTGCCCATGGGGGGCGAAATGAAGTTTGTTCGTAAGATGGTGTTTCTGCACCTGCGTCCTATTGCACTGACCAAAGAAGAGATAACCGATTCAGCCATACGCAGACTGCTTTTTGAAGCCGGTGATGATATTGAAAGCCTGTTGATGTTGTGCGAAGCAGATATCACTTCCAAGAACAGGGAAAAAGTAAAACGCTATCTCACCAAATTTGAACTGGTTCGTGAAAAACTGAAAGAGGTTGAAGAGAAAGATCAGGTAAGAAATTTTCAGCCACCCATTACCGGTGAACTGATAATGGAAACTTTTGGTATAAAACCCGGCAAAGAAATAGGCCTGATTAAAGAAGAAATAAAGGAGGCCATACTGGAAGGTAAAATCAGAAATGATTATACCGAAGCTTTTGAGATGATGCTCGATTTAGGCGCCAAACTCGGCCTCAAAAGAATCTGACCATGAGTGCCGATACTAAAACACTCATTGTTGTATGCGGACCAACAGCCATTGGTAAAACATCGCTGGCTATAGACCTGGCTAAGTACTATCAGGCGGATGTAATTTCAGCCGACTCCCGGCAGTTTTATCGTGAAATGAATATTGGTACCGCCAAGCCAACAGAACAGCAGTTAGCCGAAGTGCCCCATCATTTCATCAACAACATCTCCATTCATAATAAAAACTATAGTGCCGGCAAATACGAATACGAAGTGCTCGATTTTTTGAAAAATTACTATAAACATAAAAATGTAGCCATCATGGTAGGTGGCTCCGGGCTTTTCATCAACGCGGTATGCAGCGGTTTTGATAAGTTTGAAAAAGAAGATGACAGCCAACTTTATATTACCCGCAAGTTTTTGAATGAAAAGGAACTGACCTGGCTTCAACAGGAAGTTGAGCGCTTAGACCCTGAACACTACGCCATGGTTGACAAGAAAAATCCTGTTAGGTTAAAACGAGCTCTGGAAGTAATTTACACCACGGGCAAAAAATACTCTGAGCAGCGAATAGGGAAGAAAACTGAACGGCCTTTTAAAATCATCAAAATAGGATTGAGCCTGCCCCGGGAAATTTTATACGAGAGAATCAATCATCGCGTAGATGAAATGATGAAGTTGGGTTTATTGGAAGAAGTAAAGCAACTCTATCTTCATAAGAAGCTACATCCGCTTAACACGGTTGGTTACACTGAGCTCTTCGATTTTATTGAAGATAAGATATCTTTAGCCGATGCGATAGCCCTCATCAAACAAAACACCCGCAACTACGCTAAGCGGCAAATGACCTGGTTCAAAAAAGATGATGGGGTAAAGTGGTTTCAACCGGAACAAAAAGAAGAAATCCTCTCCTATATTGCTTCGCAATTCAACAAGTGAAAACCATTCTGGCTAAATACTTTTCTATTCCACGGGTTATCATTCATTTGATGATGGCAGATGTTTTTCTGCAACTCATCAACTCGGCATTTACTATGCTGCTGAATTATCAGATGCTGGATCACGGCTTCAAAGATTTTCAGATAGCCAGCATGATTGGAAACCGATATCTGACAGTACTGATGTGTTCAGTACCTCTGGCATTAATTGCCAAAGGGAAAAAACTAAAGCCTTTTATGCTTGCCGGAGCAATCTCTTCTCCTTTAGTAGCACTTCTTCTCATATTCGGCATTCACACACACAACACTGAATTGATTCGAATACTCATGGCTCTGTGGGGAATTACTTTTTCCTTACTGCAAATTTTAGTCATGCCTTATATTTTGCTGAATGGCAGTAAAGAGCATGAAACAGAAAGTATCGCTTTGTTCTTCAGTGCCGGAAACTTCACCACTATATTGGTTGGTGTTCTGGGTTTTTGTTTGCCGCTGCTGAGCAGCTATTTCACTACCGAAGTATTGCTCATTTTTTATTCATTACTCGGCCTGCTTGGCGTTTACTTCATCAAAAAACTACCCAATACGGAAAATCTGGGTACCAAAATCCCCATCACCAATATTCATTCCGATTACGACTGGGCCCTTATTGTACAGGCAGTAATTCCTACTTTCATCATTGCCTTAGGTGCCGGATTCACCATACCGGTTATCAATCTGTTTTTTCATGATGTGCATGGCATGGAGGCACCCGCATTCTCACTCATGAATTCCGTTACCTTCACTTTAGTCGCTCTTTCAGCACTTGCCATACCTGAAATTAAAAGAAGGTTTGGTTACCAGATAGCCATTACACTCATGCAATCACTGGCTATCATTTTCCTCTTTGTTATGGCAACAACTGAATGGTATAATCATACGGCAATAGGCTTATGGGTTGCGGTTATAACTTTTACACTCCGCCAGCCATTGATGAACATGGCAGGCCCTATGACCAGTGAACTGACTATGAACTATGTGGGAGAAAGAAACCGCGAAATGATTTCGGCTATCAATGCATCTATCTGGAGCGGGTGCTGGTTTGCAAGTGCTAAAATATTCTCGGTATTGCGTGAAGCAGATGTTACTTATGTAAACATCATTTTTATCACCGTAGCACTTTATGTTGTTGGGGTTGCTTGGTATTACGGTCTGATTAAAAAGCACGAAAAACAAATAGCCGGCAAGTAGAACTAGCGTTGGCTTACTTCACTAAGAGCACCATCCCTTTGCGTTCTACCTTTACGCCATCGTTAGCATAAAACTGAATGAGATAAGCATAACCACCAGCCTGTGCTTCTTTGCCATGGTCGGTACCATCCCAGCCTATTGCCGGGTCGTTGCTTTCAAATATCTGCCCGCCATAGCGGTTATAAACCTGTAAGGTATAAGCTTTCGGTTCGCCATAAATAATGGTAGGCTTAAATACACTGTTGATGCCGTAAGGTGCAAAGGCATTAGGGATATAAATAATAGGGCGATGAATAATACATTGTTCGTTACTCCAACTGCTGAGGGTAGCTGTATAGTTAGCAGTTGGCAAACTAAGGTTATAAACTGCTTCTATTCGATAACAGAAAATACCTTTCTCGTTCAGAAACTGCTGAAGTGAATCAGAGTAAGCATTTACACCGAATGGGAATGTTTTAATTAATTGATAGCCGTTACCAAAATTACGGTAGAGATTGTATTGTGTAACAGTGGCACCTTGCAGTTCAAAATCATTCCAGGTCAGGTTAGCTAGGTAGTAATCAAACAACTCTCCTCTTAAGCAGACTGTTTTTACATAGGGCGAAATATATTGATTCTGGCAACTGTCAAAAGCTGTTATCTGATAATAATAAGGATTGTTTGCCGGCAGCACCCCCACCGAATCTATATAGGTCTCGAACTGATTAAGAGGAGATGGAGCATTTATCTGATCAATCGGGTCATACACCACATTATTTCCGCTACGGGCTATTTTGTAAAACGTCAGTTCGGCAATGGTATCAATCAGCCAGGTTACAGAAATCTGATTATTTAAATCTACTGTAGCATTGGTAATAAAGTTATAACCCGGAGGCTGAACAATAGCCGGTTTAAGACAAATCTGATTCGCATTTGAAATAACGTTTGTATCAGCTGCGCTTACCCCGCGGATAACAATGCAAAGCGAATCACCATCAGTAAAACCTGAATAGCTGTAGGTAAGTGTGTTGCTGTCTACCGCTGCTTTGTTCTCAAACGGCCCCAAATTAGTACTTACCCAAATCTGATACTCCTTTACCCCTTGCTGCCAGTTAAGATATTTAGTCCAGGCTAAATTTACCTGCCGCTGACAAGCCGTAGAAGAGCCTGTTGCATAAATGGTATTATGCGGCAACACATTGTAGGCACTTATTTTCCCACAACTGTCTACTGCCGCTACGGTGTAACCCAGCGAGCCTGTAGTAGGATCGCTGGAAGTGATGTCTGTATAGGTTGTATTAAATCTTCCATAAACGGTATCTAAAGGTATAACCGCACCGTTTGGCAGATAGCTGTAAACAATATAAAAGTGTGTTTGCGGAGAAACACTCGGCTGCCAGTTGAATACTACATCAACTCCGGTTACATCTACGTTTACAATAGTGGGGGTTATCGGATTTAGATTATTCACCGTATCGCTCTGCAACACCGTAGCTCCGGCACAATTGTAACTGGCTTCCATGTAAAAATACCAGGTAGGCGATGCGGCCAGATATCCGTTCAATACAAAGGATGTAGCCGTTTGTGATGTGACAGCTACCGGATTATAAGGGCCGGCAGTTCCTGTTTGAGAAGCATAGATGGAATACTGAACAAATGCTCCGCATGGGTTGGCAGGAGGATTAGTCCAGTAAAGGGTGATATTACCGTTTACATTATCGTTCACTACGCATTGTAAATCGGGAGCCGATATAATCTGACTGAAAACAGTCTGGTTTAAACCAGAAAACAGTAATAATAAAAGAAGAAGTTTTGAGCGCACAATTGTTGTATGAATGCAATTATAAAGAGTAATGCTGAAACTGTTTAGTTGCAAACGCGGTTAGCCTACAGTTATTTTATACATCTTATCGTAATCAAAATACATCAGAGCAAGTTCCTGAAGTTCTGCCGCAGTAACCTCCTGAACTGTTTTAAGTAACTTATTGATATACGATAGGTCCTGATTGTATATCAAAAGTCCTTTCAGGGTTTCTGAAAACTTCATAGGGCCATCAATGCTTCGCAGTATTTTACCGCTCATGTAGTTTTTCACTACCTGTAATTCATCGGCAGGAATAATTTCTGTGCGCAATACATTGATTTCATGCTTAATTTCTGCCAACGTAGCATCGCGAACTTCCTTACCCACTTCCGAGACAATTTCAATAAAACCACCGTGAGGATAAGAGGCAAACGAAGAATAGATACCATAGGTGTATCCTTTCTCCTCGCGTATGTTGCTCATTAAGCGCGAGCCAAAGTAGCCGCCAAAAAGTGTGTTAAGCACTGAAAGTTTTAAAAAGTCGGGGTGTGTTTTATTAATGCTCAGGTTGCCTACTACAACCGCGCTTTGAACCGAGTCCGTTTTTTCGATATGGTGTACCAATTCCTGTGATGACTCTACCGGATGAGTAATACTAACAGAAGCTCTTTCACCTATCAGATTTTTGTTTCCAAAATAGTTATTTAAAGACTTTACCAAACTGCCGTTGAACTTACCTGAAACGATAATGGTCAGGTTAGATGCATTATAGTATTGCTTATAAAAGGCCGTCAACTCTTCCGATGTCACATTTTCTAAATGCTCGGGAAGTGTTATCCGGCCATACGGATGTTTTTGACCATAAAGCGCATTCACAAATTCACGGTTAGCTACAAAGTCATTCTTCTTTAAATCAACCGACAATCGCTGCTTGCGATTACTCAGAACAGTATTCAATTCACCTTGAGGAAAAACAGATTCAGTAAATATCTCAAACAGCAAAGGAAGTACGTGGTCAATATGTTTGGTTAAGCTGTAGAGCGATGCGCCACCGGTTTCGTAACCTGCCGATGTATTGAAATTAGCTCCGTAAAAATCAAAGCCATCTGCTAAGTCGCGGGAATTTCTTTTCGATGTTCCCTCGCGCAACATGCGATTGGTTAAATCAGCAATCAGGTTTCTCTCTTCAAACCATTTGCCGGCCTTGTACATCAACTCCACCTTTACAACATCCTGATTGCCTTCATTCAGCAGATAGACCGGCACACCGTTATCCAGAGTTACCTTTTCTACATTCGGTAAGTCAAGTTTATCAATCAGATTTATTTCGGGGGCAACGGTTCTGTTCATGTTCTAATTATTACTGAAATATCGAATGGTATTACTTCTGTCCTCTCTGAAAATATCGGCAGCAGCCTCTTGTAACTTCTGAGCTGTAACAGCTGAGTATTTTTCTACCTCCCTGTTCACATCCGCTAATTGGCCCAGCATATCAAAGTAAGCTAAACTCATCACCCGATTGAGCACATTCACCTCACCAAAAGTGATATACGCTTCAATCTTGTTTTTCACTTTAGTCAACTCCTGTTCATCTACCCGCTTATCTACCATATCTTTCACTACCTCATTGATGGCACTCTCCGCAATATCCATTGATACCCCTTCGCTTAAACGGCCCTCAATCATCATTAAACCATCATCAATGGTTTCGGTAGAATAAGCGCTGATGCTGCTGAATAGTTTTCTCTCCTTCACCAGTTGCTGATACAAACGCGATGAATCACCATTGCTTAAAATATCACGCAATAAATCGGAAGCATGAAAGTTGCTATGTGTGCGTGCGCACATCTTATAGGCTTTATACAAGGCATTCACAGGCACATCGGCCTTTACTTCCAGCACGCGCTTTTCGTTCTGCAAAGGCTCTGCCGGTATGTTCCTGATAATTTTTTCACCGGCCGGAATGTTGCCAAACCACTTCTCGGCAAGTTTCACTACTTCTCCGGTTTTTACATTTCCGCCCACCACCAGCACAGCATTATTCGGGCGATAGTATTTGAAGAAAAAATCTTTGGCCGATTGCATTTTTACCTGCTCAATATGGTCGAGCGTTAAACCGATAACCGGCCATTGATACGGATGTACCTTATAAGCCAAAGCGCACATCTTGTGCCACACATCGCCATAGGGCTGATTGATGTAGTGCTCCTTAAACTCTTCCATCACCACGTTCTTCTGAGTATTTAAACTTTCTTCGTCAAAGGCCAGCGACATCATCCGGTCGCTCTCTAACCAGAAAGCCGTTTCCAGATTGTTGGCCGGCAGAATATCGTAGTAGTTCGTAATGTCGTTAGAGGTAAAGGCGTTGTTCTCTCCACCGGCATTTTGAAGCGGAGTATCAAACTCCGGAATATTCACCGAACCCTCAAACATAAAATGCTCAAAAAGATGCGCAAAACCCGTTTGACTGGCATCTTCATCGCGCGAACCTACTTTATATAAAATGTTCACAGCCGCCATGGTGGTTGAGGTATCTTCATGCACAATCACCTTTAATCCGTTTGGCAGAACTACTTCTTCAAACTTAATCATCTATAAAAAATTGAGTTGCTAAAATATTATTCCTTTTATCTTTCTTTGGCTTTATTACATAACTATAACAAGTATGAACAACGCGGGAATTGCAGGCGCAGGAGCCATGGGTGCAGGCATTGCACAGGTATTTGCTCAAGCCGGTTTTAAGGTAACTCTTTTCGATTTAAGTCAGGCGCAACTGGACCGGGCTAAAGCAGATATGGAAAAAAATCTGAGTGGTGCCGTTTCAAAAAACAAAATGACCGAAGCCGAAAAAAATGCGGCACTCACAAGAATTACATTCACTACTGACCTTCAGTTGCTAAAAGCCGATATTATTATAGAAGCTATTGTGGAAAAAATTGAAGCCAAGCAGGAACTGTTTCAAAAACTTGCGGCTATCAATTCTTCCGAAACTATTCTGGCTACCAACACATCTTCTATTCCTGTAACCCGCATAGCCAAAAACATTCCCCATCCGGGGCGGGTGGCTGGTTTGCACTTTTTTAACCCGGCTCATATCATGCAGCTGGTAGAAATTATATCCGGTGCCGAAACATTACCGGAAGTGGCTGAGACCTTGAAGAACCTCACCCTCAAAATTGGCAAAACACCTATTCTGTGTCAAGACTCTCCGGGCTTTATTGTGAATCGGGTAGCCCGGCACTACTATGTAGAAAGCCTGAAAATACTGGAAGAGAAGGTTGCTTCGGTTGAAACCATAGATACCCTGATGGAAAGTGCCGGCTTCAAGCTAGGTCCATTTAAACTGATGGACCTGGTAGGTCATGATATCAACTTTGCCGTCACCTCTTCTTTATTCGAATCTTTTCATCAGGAGGCTAAGTTCAGGCCTTCCCGTATACAACAGCAGAAGGTAGATGCCGGACATTTAGGTAAAAAATCGGGCAAAGGATTTTACAATTACAATTGAACGGTTACATTTTTTTGTGCACTCTATTCATTGAAACGACAGAAAGAACCGGCATCAAATTGAAATTCCTTTCGGGTTTAATTTCCGGAATGAAAAAATTTTATGCAGGTTTGCCACCCTCTGAACGAAGTGCTGTTCAACTGTTGTTGAACGCAAGGCCCGGGTGGCGAAACTGGTAGACGCGCTCGTTTCAGGTGCGAGAGCCGCAAGGTGTGGGGGTTCGAATCCCTTCCCGGGCACAATTAATTAGCTAATCGGCCGTGGTGCTGATTAGCTAATTTTATTTTAGCACTATGCAACTGGCCGATAGCCTCAACTTTATTGGTAAACTCAACTTCAAAAAAAGCCTCAACGCTTTTGGGGTGCTGCTATCCTTTTATTTATCTAAGTGGAGTAAGCGCCCCATTCAGTATGGTGTGCCGTTCAATGTTTCTATCGAGCCTACTACTACCTGCAACCTCGGTTGTCCCGAGTGCCCGAGCGGATTGAAAAGCTTTACCCGACCTACGGGTAATCTGGATTACACCTTCTACCAAAAAACGCTGGAGGAAATAGGCGACAAGCTGATTTATCTCTATTTCTATTTTCAGGGTGAGCCGTATATGCACCCGAAGTTTTTAGAGTTGGTGAAACATGCTTCGAAAAAAAATATTTACACCGTTACTTCTACCAATGCACATTTTTTAACCGAACGTAAAGCCCGCGAAACCGTTGAAAGCGGACTGGACAGAATTCTGATTTCTATTGACGGCACCACCCAGCAAACGTATGAACAATACCGCATAGGTGGCCGCTTAGAAAAAGTATTGGAAGGAACGAAGAATCTGGTACAGGCAAAAAGAGAAATGAATTCGAATACACCGCATATCGTTTTTCAGTTTTTGGTGGTGAAGCCCAACCAGCATCAAATTGAAGAAGTAAAAAAGCTGGCCGAAGAACTGGGGGTAGATGAGGTAAAACTGAAAACCGCTCAGATATATGATTTTGAAAACGGGAATGAACTGATACCCACCATAGACCAATACTCGCGTTACCGGAAGCAGACCGATGGAACCTATCAAATTAAAAATGAGCTGCTGAACCACTGCTGGAAATTATGGCACAGCTGCGTTATTACCTGGGACGGTAAAATAGTGCCCTGTTGCTTTGACAAAGATGCCCAGCACCAGTTAGGCGATTTAAACACACAGACTTTTGCCCATATATGGCAAAGCAGTTTATACCAATCGTTCCGCTCACGTATTTTAAAAAGTCGGAAAGAAATTGACATCTGCACCAATTGCAGCGAAGGCACTCAGGTTTGGGCATAAAAAAGCCCGGGTATCTTTTTCCCCTTATCTACTACCCTATACCAAGCGCCAAACCACCCAGCCGGTTTTACCATGCTCGGTGCGCATTTTAAATTTTGCTTTGGTGCGTTTAGAAATTTCGCGGCAAAACAAATTGGGGGTTTTGCCTTTCCAGGCAAAATCCTGCCGACTGATGCGCAAAATCTGACCGGGTTCCATTTCCTCTAATAAAATACGGACAGGATGTTTTTTGCCAAAAGGCAGGTTGCGTATCAGCCTGGCATCATCCTCGGTTATAAATTGAGTAGCCATGACAAAGGTTTTATGGTCTGCAAAATTTATAAAAATCGTTCAATCGTTCAAATACGGTAGATAGTTGGTAGCAAAACGTAGTTAGTTGAGCACAAACAGGAGATAGTTAATAGCAAACGGTAGTTAGTTGAGAGATACTGGTAGCTAGTTGATATCTAACGGTAGATAGTCGGTATTAAACGGGTGTTAATCGGGAGCGTTTTTAACAAATAAGTGTCATCTAAACGCAGTAAACCCTTCGCTAAGCAGTTTTTTATTTCAACTAAGCCAAAAGAATCTGTAAACAAGCTGAGGAAACGGGTAAAAAGACAAATTCGGAGCAACAAGCTGCCAAATAAATCTGCGAAACACCTTCGTCCAGTTTCGGAAAAAGGTTGTGCTAGTTTCGATAAGCATATTACTGCATCAAACGGGGCAACGCGGTAGGCACTTCGGGTATGCGGGCTTGGTTACCGGTCAATGACGGAAAGACTGTGTGCGATATAAAGTATGAAATGGTGATGCTAGAAAATATCTGAAGTCAACCACAATTCCTCTCCCCAAGCAGGTGCCGCCTACGCGCAATTAAAGTCCCGAAACAACCCTGTAACAATTTTACCTATCTTTATCACAGTAATTATCCGGTGAAACACACATACATCTCAGCACATTTTTGGCTTCTTGTTTTTCTTCTGCCGGCAGGCATGGCCCGGGCAGAAAAGAGCAACCCCATTGCCTTGCCCAGCAGCCTGCTGTTTACCGAAAACAAAGGGCAGTGGGCCGATAGCTTTTTATATGTGGCCGATTTAGCTTCGGGTAAGTTGCTGATTCAAAAAGATGCGGTTGGTTTTATGTTGTGGAGCGGAACGAAAGAAGGAGAAACTCACCGTCCGCACAGCGGCCTGCTGAATGCCCATCTGTTCAACATTCGTTTTAAGCAGGCCAACGAAGAGGTACTGGTTACCGCAATAGGTAAAAGTACGGCTTACCGCAATTATTTTATTGGTAACAATACGGCCCGATGGAAAAGCCATGTCGGTTTATTTCAAAAAATAACCTATCACCAGATATGGAAGGGGATAGATGCTGCTTTTTACGGCAGTGGCGATGCCCTGAAATATGAATTGACCATTCAAGCCCATCAACCCATGAATTCCGTTTCGGTTATACAGTTAAATTACGAAGGCATAGACCGGCTGCAACTGGTTAACGGAGAGCTGCGCTACCAAACCAGCGTGGGCGATTTTCGTGATTTATCGCCCTATGCCTATCAGGTTATCAATGGCTTTAAAAAAGAAGTGAAGTGTCAGTTTGTTTTGAATCAGGAAACCAATACCGTTTCGTTTGCCTTACCCGATGGCTACAATACGCAATACGATTTGATTATTGACCCTACCATTATTTTTTCGTCATACACCGGTGCCACGGCCGATAACTGGGGCTACACCGCTACCTACGATGCACAAAGCAATATGTATGTGGGCGGTTATGTGAACTGCACCAACCCGGGCAGTATGTACCCAACCACTGCGGGGGCTTACCAGTTATTCTGGAACGGAGGTACCGGGGGTAACAATGGTAACGGTAATGGTATTGCCTTTGCCTGCGATATGGGTATCAGTCAATTTAAGGATGACGGAACGCAGTTAGTTTACTCCACCTTTGTGGGCGGACAGGATAATGAAACCCCACATAGTTTGGTGGTAGATAACAACAATAATCTGATTATCTACGGAGTCAGTTATTCGCCCGATTATCCGGTGGTACAGAATAATTACGATGTAACCTGGAACGGTGCCGGAGATATTGTGGTGACCAAACTGAATGCAGCCGGCTCGGTAGTTTTAGCCAGTACTTATGTTGGCGGAGCGGCCGATGACGGAATTAACTTTGACGGGCAGGAGTTTAGTGCCGGCAATTTGAAATGGAACTATGGCGACCAAAACCGGGGTGAGGTAGTGGTTGATGCACAGAACAATATTTACGTGGTGTCGTGCACCAAATCTTTTGATTTTCCGGTTACTGCCGGAGCTCCGCAAAGTAGTAACGGAGGCAATCAGGATGGCTGCCTGTTTAAACTAAACAGCAGTTGCCAGAATCTGATTTACAGTACGTATGTGGGAGGTGTGAGCGATGATGCCTGCTACTCGCTGGATGTAGCAGCCGATGGAAGCGTATATGCGGCCGGGGGAACTATGAGTAATAATTTTCCGGTTACTACGGGAACCATTCACTCCACGTATCAAGGCGGTTTGTTCGATGGATTTCTGGTGCACCTCAACGCATTGGGTACACAGTTTTTACAATCCAGTTTTTTAGGAACCCCGGGCGATGACCAGGTTTATTTTGTGAAGCTTGACCAGCATGGCGATGTTTATTTTGTGGGGCAAACTACCGGAGCCTATCCGGTGAGCAGCGGGGTATATGCCAACCCGAACAGCGGCCAGTTTATTGGTAAAGTTCATCCGGATATTTCTTCACACATCTATTCTACCGTGTTTGGCAATGGTAACGGCAGCCCCAATATTTCTCCTACCGCTTTTTTGGTTGATACCTGCGAGAATGTTTATGTAGCCGGCTGGGGCACCAACAGCTCTTCGTTCACGGGCTTCTTCAATAACATGTTCGGCATGCCTCTTTCCGGTGATGCCCTGCAAACGACTACAGACGGCACCGACTTTTATTTTTTCGTTATCAGTAAAAATGCTCAGTCGCTATTGTATGCCAGTTATTTTGGCGGGACGGGTATAGAGCATGTAGATGGAGGAACCAGCCGACTGGATAAACGCGGGGTAATCTATCAGGCTATTTGTGCCGGCTGCGGAGGAAACTCCCTAACCCCCACCACTCCGGGGGTGTGGTCGCCCACTAATCCCAGTTCCAACTGCAATTTGCTGGGTTTAAAAATCGCCTTTAATCTCTCCGGTGCACAGGTGCATATAGATGCCTACCCAAGAGCAACCGGCTGCGTACCGCTGAATGTTCAGTTTCAAAGCACCCTGTCGAATGTGCAGAGTTTTGTGTGGTATTTTGGAGATGGTACTTTCGAAAACAATATTGCTTCTCCGCTGCATACCTATACCGATACCGGCACCTATACCGTTATGCTGGTTGGCATTGATTCTAATAGCTGCAATATTGCTGATACGGCTTACATTTCGGTAGAAGTAAGAGATGATTCCCTGATAGCTGATTTTCTACCCAACCTGACGATTGACTGCGACAGCAATAAAGTATCACTCAGCTCGGTGAGTTATTCCACCACACAAACCTTGTGGAATATGGGCGATGGCAGTACCTACAATAAAGATTCAATAAGTCATTATTACTTAAACCCCGGAACATATAACGTAACCCTTATACTGACCGATACCACCAAATGTAACCTCACCGATACCTTTGTACAGCAGGTAAAAATTCCGCCCACCATCAACGCCTCTTTTGCGCTGAGCGACTCTATGGGTTGCGTACCACTTACGGTCAGCTTTCAGGCGCAGGGAACGGTCACCTCTACCTATCTGTGGAGTTTTGGCGATGGAACTTTCGATACCCTTGCTAATCCTTCGCACAGCTATCAAACCCAGGGAAATTTCCCGGTGCGGCTCATCATTACCGACTCTGCCTCGTGCAATACCACCGATACCGCTTTTGCCAATATTGCCACCATTGATTCGTTTGCCGATGCCGATTTTCAATTTGAAAGAACTTTTTTCGGATGCGACTCGGTAGAGGTTACGGTTTGGTCCGGCTATCAGGGCGAAGATTCAGAACTGTGGAATTTTGGTGATGGAACAGTTTCAACAAATGATACCGCCTCGCATACGTTCAGCACAGCCGGCACCTTTACCATTACCCATTATATTACCGATGCCAATATGATTTGTAAGCCGCTCGATACGGCCCAAATCATTATCAGCCTGCTCCCGTTAAACGTGTCTATTACCATTCCTGATACCGGAGGCTGCCTTCCTTTCCTGGCAAACTTTACCGGCAATTCGGTTTTGAACTCTACTGATTTTATGTGGCATTTTGGCGATGGCTCCTTTATATCGGGCGATACCGTTACGCATCTATACAATTCGGTTGGAACATTTAACGTGACCGTTCTGGCAGTAGACACCAATGCCTGTGTAGGTGCCGATTCAGCCTTTGCGCAAATCACTGTGATTGATGATTCGGTACATGCCGATTTTCAAATGAATGTGCTGAATGATTGCGATTCTAATCTGGTGATAGATTTAATCAATCAGAGCAGTAACTCGGTTACTAATTTCTGGAGCTTGGGTGATGGAGCAACCTCCAATCAGGTCAATGAAAATCATAGCTACACAGTTCCCGCAACGTATGTAGTAACTTTAATTGTTACGGATACTTCCCGCTGCCATCCGGCCGATACAATGGTGCGATCAGTTACGCTTAAGCCGAATGTGTTTGCCGACTTTACAATCAGTGACATTTGTTTAAACAGTGCTTTGCCTATTCATAATCTAAGTAATCCGGCAGCGCTGTTTAACTGGAGCTTTGATGATGGTAATTTCTCCAATCAATTTGAACCGACTCACACTTATTCCGTTGCCGGCACCTACACCGTGCAGATGATTATTACCGATACATCCACCTGCGACCTAACCGATACCGTAACATATGATGTAACAGTGAACGAACAACCCATAGCTGCTTTCACTACACAGGGCGACACCTTCCGGTTTGAAACGCAGGTAGCTTTTTTCAGTCAAAGCTCTAACTACAACCAACTCATTTGGAATTTTGGTGATGGCAGCGGTACAGTAGATGAGATTACACCAATACATACATACGAAACTATTGGATGGAAAACCGTTTGCCTTGAGGCAACCAATGATGTATGTAACGATACTGTTTGTAAGAATATATTCATCTCGTTTCAATCCCTGATTGGTGTTCCGAATGCCTTTTCGCCCAATGCTGATGGCACCAACGATTTAGTAAAAGTAGAAGGCAAAGGCATAATTGAACTTACCTTCCGGATATATAACCGATGGGGAGAACTGGTTTTTGAAACACACGACAAGAACGATGGATGGAACGGAATTTACAAAGGTTCATTGCAGGAGATGGATGTGTTTACTTATACCGCTGATGCCGTATTTATCAATGGCGACAGGAAATTTTTAAAAGGAAACATTACCCTGTTAAGATGAGCAAGCATTTACATGGACATCCATTTGTTTCCAGACAATTTTTGCTGTTGGTGAGCTGCTTCTGTCTGCTTACTCATCCTTTGTTTTCGCAGAATATACATTTCACTCAATTCTTCACCAATCCGCTTACGCTTAATCCGGCACACACGGGTTATTACGATGGTAATTACCGGGTAGGTTTTAACTTCAAGGCTCAGTGGCCCTGGGCTATTGCCGGAACCGTATACAACTATCACACCGAGTCGCCCTATGTAGATTTTTCGTTCGGTGAAAAAAAAATAAAGACAGGCTGGATGGGGCTTGGCTTCAACTTTGTGAATGATGAGGCCGGTGACGGACGATTAACCTACCGGAGATTCAGTTTAAGCTATGCCTACCATCAGGCTTTCGATAAAGAGCATCGTTATGTTTTATCAGCCGGGGTGCAACTCAACTACATTCTCCGTTCAGTTGATTTCTCTAAATTTTATTTCAACAATCAATGGCTGGAAGATGAAGGGTTTAATACATCTGTTCCTTCCAATGAACCGCTGAAACGGGAAGCGTTTGCTATGGTTGATGTGGGTGCCGGAATAAATTTCGGAGCCCAGGTGCATAGCAAGGTAAAACTTGATTTTGGATTTTCCATGCTGCACCTCAACCGGCCTAAGCACACTTTTTTCGGCAGTACGGAGAGATTGGGCTTTCGCTATCAAGCCGATGCCGGAGTTCTGATTCAGGCCGGTGATGCTGTTTCACTGGCCGTAAACGCTTATTATGGCCATGAAAAGAAAGCTAGCGAAATTATATTAGGTGCGTTGGCCGGCTATTCTATCAGCACCGGAAGAAACAACCGGCCCGATCATACTATTTATATGGGTACTTATTACCGTATAAAAGATGCTTTGGCACCTACGGTTGGTTATCAGTTTCGAAAAACCAGATTGCTTGTCAGCTATGATGTTACATTGTCAAAACTGGCATCCGCCTCTCAATCAAACGGAGGACCGGAGATATCTTTAGTGCATGTAGGTAGCTGGCAAAAAGCATTTGGAGGCAAAAAAGTTTATTGCCCTATGTTCTAAATTTCCTGAAATAAAAAAGAGCCGCTGTGTATTCAGCGGCTCTTTTTGTTTAGTTAGATACTTTGAGCTTTTGCCCGATACTGATATCAGTAGTTGCCAGATTATTCATTCGCTTCAATTCCTCTATTGGCACATTGTAAATCTGCGACAAATGGTAGATGGTTTGCTTCTTTTCTACCAAATGGAATCCTGTTTTAGATATTTTGTAAAGAATACCGTTCGGGCCAATATCAAAATCCTTGTCCGTGCTGGCTGCTGCCTTCGGTTGCGGAGCTACTTCGGCTTTAGCCACCGGCAGGTCTTTTACCGGCTCTGCTTTAACCGGTTCAACGGCCTCTACCTTTTGCTTTATTTCCATACGAGCCTGCTCATTAGTAGAGATAACAACCTTCTGCTCCGGAGTCTCCTTCAGCTTACGCAGCCGGGCTTCCTCCATCTCTTCCGGAGTCATTTCTCGAATAAGTACTTCCTGTCCCGGTTTCAAAACAACATCTATATCAAAGTTGTTGACCGATAAAAACTCCGGAGTAGTCATATTGTAGTGCACCGGTATGGAATAAACCGTTTCGGTATACTCCACCACGTGCTTTACATATTTCACACCGGCTTTTTGTGCAAAGCTGTCCATACACAGCAATGAGCTGAAAAGTGCTGCAAGAGCAATTGATTTTTTCATAATTTACAATTTTTGGTTCCTTCATCGGGAGCACCTGCTATTAGAAGCGCAGAAATACAACCCAACACTTGTTTTTAACGGGAGTTGATTAAAATAGTTACATCCACAGTTGTTTTTTACATAAAACCAACAAGATTGCCACCTATATTTGCGGGCATGAGCTATAAGAGAATATCCGCTACAGACATTGAACAATTGGAGAGAATAGTCGGAGCCGAATATGTTTGCACCGATGCCGCGAGTATCGAAAAATTCAGTCGCGATGAAACAGACGGAGTAAGTTTCCCCCCCGAAGTTGTTGTTAAACCAATTACGGCTGTAGAAATATCAGCCATCTTGAAGTATTGCAATGAACAATTAATACCGGTTTCACCCAGGGCTGCCGGTACAGGACTTAGCGCTAATAGCCTTTGTGTGTATGGTGGTGTAATGCTCAGCACCGAACGCATGAACCGGATTCTGAAAATTGATGAGCGAAATCTGCAGGTGACCACCGAACCTGCGGTTATTACCGAGTTACTTCAAAACACCTTACAGGAAAAGGGACTTTTTTATCCTGTTGACCCATCAAGTCGAGGAACCAGCTTTATAGGTGGCAATGTGGCCTGTAACAGTGGTGGTCCGAGGGCCGTGAAGTATGGAGTGGTCAAAGATTTTGTGCTCAATCTGGAAGTAGTGCTGCCTACGGGAGAAATTATGTGGACGGGGGCCAACACCCTTAAAAACTCTACCGGATACAATTTAACTCAACTCATTGTTGGCAGCGAAGGCACTCTGGCTATGGTCACTAAAATTGTGCTGAAACTACTTCCCTATCCAAAGTTTAATCATGTTCTGCTGGCTCCTTTTAAGAGTATGGACGATGCCAGCGCTGCCGTGAGTGCTGTATTTCGTGCCGGACTGATTCCAAGTTGTATTGAGTTTATGGAGCGCGATGCCGTGGAATATGTGATGAAGTTTCTAGGGGATGTAACCATACCTTTAGCAGATGATACACAGGCCACCTTGTTAATTGAGGTAGATGGCAATGACGTAGAGATGATTCAAAAAGATTGTGAGAAAATTTATGAAGTGCTTTCTCAGTTTGAGGTAGGGGAAATACTATTTGCCGATAGCGAAGCTCAGAAGGTGGATTTATGGCGTATGCGCAGAAACATTGCTTATGCCGTTAAAAAAACCAACATGACCGTAGAGGAAGATACCGTGGTGCCCCGTGCCGATTTACCGGCACTGCTTAAACACATTAAACAGGTAGGTAAAAAATGGAATTTCCGAAGTGTGTGTTATGGACATGCCGGAGATGGAAATGTGCATGTGCGTATATTAAAAGATGAACTGAGCGATGAGTATTGGCAAAACGAGGTACCCAAAGGTATCCGGGAGATATTTGAGAAAGTGGTAGAGTTGGGTGGCACCATATCAGGAGAACATGGTATCGGTTGGATTCAGATTCCCTATATGGATATTAAATTTAAAGAAGCCCAGCTGCAACTGATGCGTAATATCAAAAAAGTCTTCGACCCGAATAACATTCTTAACCCGGGAAAGATTTTTTAGCAGTAAGAATTCAGGCTTTTTCGTCCGCAAATGGGTAAGAATCAGTTTTTCATTTCATTTGAACCTTTTAGATTTGCACCATAACTAAAATCAATAACATCATGAAAAACATCCTACTCATTGTATTTGCCTTGGTATTGGCAACAACTTTCAACTCTTGTAAAAAATGTGACACCTGCGTAAAACGCTGCGAAATCTGTAATCTGGGTGGCTCTCCAACTTCGGTTTGCGCTAATGCATATGGCGATGAGGCAGCTTATGTGGCAGCTATTCAGGCTTACGAACTGGCTGGATACACCTGTACTACCGCCAACGAAACTGATGAGGTTTGTACCAGTGGTTTGTTCTACAAACTACGTCACCAGTCAGATATTGACGCTAAAGAAAGTGATGGTTTCGATTGCAACTAGTATTCAGCTTTAGGTAATTGACAGCCGCATGGTTTTAACACTATGCGGCTTTTCTTTTTCTGAAGAATTCACAATTTCAAAACAAGTTCACGTTATCTTCGTTGTAGTTTTGTTTCTATGACCAAAGAATTAATACCGTGAAAAAACTTCTTTTACTATTTGCCTTATTTCTGAACTCTGCCGGCATTTTACTGGCTCAGGATGATGATCTGCCACCACCCAGCAGTAAACCTAAACAGCAGAATAATCAAACAGATGATCAGAAAGTTCCAGATTCGAAAGACTTTGAAGGGTTTAAGGGAAAGAAGAAAGTAGACCTTTCCAAATTCATTATTGAACCCAATTTCAACTTATCTATTGCTCAAGGGCGAATTGATGCCGGATTATCACCTTACGTAGGTTACAAAATATTTGAACCCAAGAAACAAAAAGATATGCGGGGTAATATCGGGCTGTTTGCAGGAGGTGGTATTACTTATTTCTATACAGGTTACACCAACATACAAATTACAAACGGTAGTGGCAGCCCGGTAGGAACCGCCAAAGCACATTTTCATACCTACGGTGGGGGTGTTTTTTTACAATACAATATCTGGAGAGGTTTTTTAGCCAGAGCCAGATTTGAAGTGCTGCATCGTGATTTAGCTGACTTGAATAGTTCTCCTATTCCCAAAAACCCAAATAATTATAGCGAGGGATTTTACTTCAACCGGATACAAAAAACAATTCCATCATTACTATTGGGTGTGGGCTATAACCTGCTGCAGAGTAAGAATTTTTTCATGCCTATCATGGTTTCGTATAATGTGCTCCATTCGGTTACCGATAAGCAATATTCTATCTACCCCCGTGGCTTTGTGATTCAACTGGGTTTTATCAATCTGTTTTAAGACCTACCATTCATAAGAAAAGGCCGGCAGAAAAATTCTGCCGGCCTTTTCTTATGAATGAGTGTTATGTTACTTGCTGATAACTACCTGACGAATTGTTTTGCGGTTTCCCTGTAATATTTCAAACAGATAAACTCCGTTATTGAAAGAAGATATATCCAGTTGGGTTTGTACGGAGTAGAGGTTCTTGTGAAGTAAAGTTTGCCCCAGTATATTCTTCAAACTCACCGTGGTTTCTTCTCCGGCATTGAAACTGATCAACTCTACCGTTAGCTGACTGCTTGCCGGATTTGGGTAAACACGGAAAGCTATCAGAGCGAGATCTGATAAGCCCGACAAAGGATTGACAGAAACCACCACACTGGTGGTTCCGGTGCAGCCTAAGTTATCGGTCACCGTAACGGTGTATACGCCCGGTCCTGCATTGGATACGGAACTGGTGGTAGCTCCGTTGTTCCATAAATAAGTAAACGGAGCAAAGCCGCCTATGATAGAATCGATCGTAGCCGTGCCGTTGTTCACATCACTGGCAGTATTGGTGGCCGATACAGCCACCTGAATTAAATCGGGCTGAGTAGGATTTACGGAATAAGACACACTGCAACCGTTAGCATCAGATACGGTAACCGAACAATTACCTGCAGCCAGATTGGTCACGGTTTGAGCGGTACTTCCGTTACACCATAAATAAGAATATGCCGGAGTGCCGCCAGATACCGTAACCGAACCCACACTACTCTGATCGCCAAAGCAAATCAGATTGGTGGCGGTTGCGCTACCCGTCAAGGCGGCAGGTTCTGATATGGTTAAGCCGGCAGTGGCCGAGCATTGATTCGCATCATACACGGTCAGGGTATAGTTGCCTGCAGCTACCTGCTGTAGATTGCTGTTTGCTGTGCTGTTAGACCAGTTGTAAGTGTATCCGGCTGTTCCACCACTTACACTTAATGTTGCTGAACCATTTGATGCACCATGGCAAGTGGCATTCACTGCAGTTACCGATAAGTTAATGGCTGAAGGTTCAGTGATAGCTTGGGTACTGGTGGTAGAGCAACCGGTTCCATCGGCTACCGTTACATCGTAGTTACCGGTAGTAAGATTACTGATTGTACCTGTTGAACCTCCGTTACTCCATGTGTAAGTATAAGGAGGTGTTCCGCTTGGTACGTTGACAGAAATACTTCCATCAGCATTACCGGCACAGGTAATATTTGACGGGGTTACCTGAATGCTCAAACTGTTGGAGCCATTCACCGTAGCGTTCACCGTACCAGAACAAGTGTAAACATCGGTGACTGTGGCGGTATATGTTCCGGGAGCAAGATTACTAAGTGTAGCCCCGGTAGTTGCATCGCTCCAGAGATAGGTGTAGGCTGCTGTACCCGAAGTAACATTCAAGGCTATGCTGCCATTATTGGCTCCACAACCCGCGTTGGTCACTATGGGTGTTGCAACCACATTTGGATGCACCACTGCGGTTACTGCCTTTCTTTCGGATATACAACCGGACTCCTGCAATATCCAGTCGTAGAACCAGTAATAACGGGCATTGTCGTTGGCAGTGTTACCGGTAATGCTTACGTTACCATTAGCATCTGCATACGGATAGCTGGCTCCGGCACTGTTGCGGGAAAGATTAATAGTGGTACCCGAAGGCAAGCCCAACTGATAGCCTGTACCCACAGTTAAATTAAAGTTGAGAGTTACGCGACTGCCACCGGCCGGAAGGTTTACTACCAAAGATGATAACACAGTGCCACCGCTGTTCTTGAGTTGTATGGTACGGTTACCAGCTGCACTGGCATATACATACACTGATTGCAGCACGCAGGCTTTATTAACGTTAAATATGAGTGACTGAGAACTGTTGAGCGTGCTGTTGGCTCCAATGGTATTATCCAGCGGGCCTACATGCACGGTACCACCGGCAACGGTATCTTCTACCCAATAAGTAGTGGTTTTGGTAAGTACCGGAGTAACATAATTAGATAAACCCGAAACTTTGGTGCCTGAAGAATCGAACCAGCTTACGCCTGTAGCTGTGGTGGAAAGTGTAAACGAAGATGGCCCACATTTCTCTACATTGGTAGCGGTAGGCACAGCCGGTTTGTTTACGCTGATGTAGTTCGTAATGGTTTTAGGATTTGAACCATAAGCATTCGTAGTGGTGAGCGTAACGGTATAAGAACCACTGGCAGTATAAATATGTGAAGGGTTTTGCGTAGAAGAGGTAGTGCCGTCTCCAAAGTTCCAGGCCCAGGTGGTCGGGCTGTTGGTCGTTAAATCGGTAAACTGAACCACTCCGGTGCAGGTATTGGTTGGGGTGGCACTGAAGTTGGTTACCGGTGGAGTTGTAATTGCCTGGCATCCTAATGAATTAAGCAAAGAAGCCCGGGAGCCACCGCTGGCAAACAGAGAGCTGCTTCGCGCATACTGGCCATTGGTAAACATATACATACAGGCATCATCGCTGTAATCCATGTAATTCATGAACATATCTCCGTTAGGACCATTGGAGCAGGAAACATTCGGATAAGTTGGGCAACCATAGTTTTCATCGGCCTGATTAGGTGTGTCTGCCACCTGGTCACTGCCTGAGCAACCGGTGCCATCATCCCCCCAAATATGGTAAAGATTCAGCCAGTGGCCTATTTCGTGTGTAGCGGTTCTTCCTAAATCATAGGGAGCCGTGGCTGTGCCGGTGGTGCCAAAATACTTGTAGTTAATAACCACTCCATCGGTAGCGGCTGCTCCACCCGGAAACTGAGCATATCCTAATATACCACCACCAATATTACATACCCACAGGTTGAGGTAAGAAGCTGCCGGCCAGGCATCATCACCACCGCTGGAATTTCGTTTTACATTATCATTGGTAGAAAATGAAGTGGTGGATGTTTGCTTGCGGATAATACCGGTAGTGGTATTACCGTTCGGGTCGCGGCTGGCGAGGCAGAACTGAATCTGGTAGTTGGCTACCAGACTTTGCCAAGGAGTTGGAGTATTGGTCCAGTCGCTATTCAGCTTTTGATAGTCGAGATTCAGGGCATCTATCTGCGATTGAATCTGCGCATTGCTGATATTTTGCGCGGTGGTATTATACACCACATGCACGACCACCGGTATGGTAATGATAGCCCGGCTGCCATCGCCATTCGGAAATTGATTGAGATATTGCTGGGTGTGCTGCTCAATGGCCTGACGGGTAGCCGCCAAGGTAGGGTCTTGCTGCAACAACATTTGCAGGTGGTCCATGGTGCCGCAACGGTTTTGCGCATAAAGACTTCCGGAACAAATCAGGGATAGAAAAATAGCCAGTTGTACAAGTTTAGTTTTCATCGAAGGGTTTTGTGAATCAAATAAAGTAATTGTTGGCACAGTTAGTCAACAGCTATGGCTAAGGTATAATAAGATGTTAACAAAACCAGAAGCGAAAAAGTTGGTGGGAGCGGTATATTAAGGAGTTGAACGCACTATATAGAGGGGGCTACCTACATCTTCACCCAACGCTTTCTTACGCTGCCTTGTTGGGTTTTTATCGCGGCTATATATATACCGGGGGCTAAGGCCTCGGTGTTAAGCAGATAGTATTTACTATTTAGCTGAACCGCCATCATTAAACTGCCGGTGGCGTTGTAAATGTTAACTCCGGCTATTGCTAAGTCCTGGCTTTCTATAATTAATTGAGCGGTGGTGGGGTTAGGGTATATGGATGGATACTTTGTATTTGTATTAGGCAAACCTAAAAATTGGGTAACCGTAAATGTTGTGTCAATAGTATCGTTCCAAGCCGTATTAGTTTGAAAACAAGTTGTGTCTGTCCAATACACCGTATAGCTGGCTACTATTATTAAATGATATAGCCCTGATTGTAAATTATTCAAATGAAAGGTGTCTTCAACATATGAAAGTGCTTGTGCATTACTATTATTCCAATAACAACCTTGATATAGTACGGTATCATTTTTAAAAATAAGAGCACCCATATTTTTGCCACTTAAATTAGTAGGAAACTCAATAGAGAACGTTGCTGATATTGTATCGTTAGTTGTAGCCGTGATTGGGGTAATATCAAAGCTATAAAAGCCTTGACAATTTGAATTGTATTTCAACAGAAGCAACACTATGACAAAAAGGGTGGTATGTTTCATAAATTTTATTTTTGCAATTTAACCAGTCTAATATTTCTAGACCCGCCATTCACTAATATATTTACAATATATATACCAGACGTATAACTTACCGCTCTTCCAAGTCTTCCTTTGGATGACTTGGAAGTATTTAATAAAAGGAAGTCTTTAACTTCCGACAACTTATTAGCCATAATACACCTCTTCTAAAATTGTTATTGGTAATAATCCCTTCTCGCCTGCATAATCCCGCGCGCTGCTATAAATATATCTTTCGGCTACATCTACCAGCTTTGCCCGCACCGGGTTTTCATGCAGATATTCTATTTTTTGTTTGGTAAAACCCGTGCTTACTAATTCTACCGGATGATTCTCTTGCTGCCAAAACTGATAATTGGTATTGTTAGAGTTATTTTGGCCAGCCGACCTAAACAGCCAAAGCATCCAGCTTTTCCGGCTCTCGATAGGTGTGTCAATAGCCGATACAATTTTTGAAGAGGTAAACTTTTTAAAATCACGCATAATATCCGACAAGCTGTGTTTTCCGTTACGTGATAACACCAAATGAATATGATTGGGCATAATGACCCACGCATGTAAAACCAATCCTTTTTTATCTATACAATACTGCAGGCTTTCTACTACTATATCGCTGTAAATGCTTCGGGTAAATACATCTACCCACTGCACCGTTGCACAGGTAACAAAATAAACGCCATCGGGGTCGTGAAATTTATATGCAAAGCCCATGCTTAAATGTATAATTATTTCCAACTACTGAAGTCACAGACTTCGGTTTATCTCAAAGTTCCAAGTCTACCTGCGGAAGACTTGGAACAACAGGTTTCCACCCTTATTCCAGAGCTCTGAAGTCGGCCTGGAACTTTTTTCATCCCCTATTCCAGAACTCTGAAGTTGCCCCGGAACTTTTTCCACCCCTATTCCAGAGCTCTGAAGTCGGCCCGGAACTTTCTCCAATCACCTAACAGGGTTAAAAAAAGAGCGCGTTTTTCGTACCGGTAGATGGGTTTTGCGGGCAATGGGTGTTTTTGATGTTAAAATGGGCAAAAACACGTGTTTGAGGGTCAAAACCAATCGGAGGACTGCCAAACCTTCCTCCCGGACTGCCATACCGACCTCCGGTGAGGGCAAAACTAAGAGGAGGAAGGCTAAAACTAACGGGGTGTTGGGTAAAACTAACAGGCTGTTGGGTAAAACCAAGAGGGTGTTGGGCAAAACTAAGGGGAGGAAGAGCAAAACTAAAAGGGGGAAAGCCAAAACTAACAGGGTGTTGGCCAAAACCAGAAGGGTGATGAGCAAAACCAACCGGGTGTTGGCTAAAACCAAGAGACTGAAGAAGGCTGTTCAGCGCCAGGGATAGAGCGGAAACCCCGCAGCCCGCTTTGGGGCGAGGAGTTACAGCGATAGTCCGACCCGCAGGGGCGCCCGCTGCAATACTTAAACCAGCATCCAAAACCGCTACCCTGATTTTAAGAGGGTATTGCGTATCATTGCAGCCAACCATTCAGCCCGGCATTGAAACAGCAGTTACTTTTAATTACCCCTCCGTTTACGCAGCTAAACACCCCTTACCCGGCTACGGCCTACCTGAAAGGTTTTTTAAACACGCGGCAGATAGAGAGCCATCAGGCCGATTTGGGGATAGAGGTGATACTGCAGCTTTTCAGCCGGGCGGGGTTACAGAGCTTGTTTGAACACCTGCAAACGCTGGATATGGAGCTGAGCGAAAATAGCTATCGTATATACCAGTTGCAGCATGAATATGTGAGCACCATAGAGCCCGTGATAGCTTTTTTGCAAAACAAAAATGCTACGCTGGCGCATAGTATCTGCAGCCGCAGCTATTTACCTGAAGCTTCGCGTTTTGCGGCTCTCGAAGATCTGGACTGGGCCTTTGGCACGATGGGTTTGCAGGATAAGGCGAGGCATTTGGCTACCCTGTATCTGGAAGATTTAGGCGACCTGATTACCGAAGCCATTGACCCGCATTTCGGATTTAGCCGCTATGCCGAGCGCCTGGGGCGAACGGCCACACACTTTGATGAGCTGGAGAAAGAGCTGAAACAGACCGATTCTCTGATTACCCGTATGCTGCACCAATTATTGCAGCAGCAGATGGAGCAGCACCGGCCAACGGTGGTTTGCCTCTCGGTGCCTTTTCCGGGCAATTTGTTCGGGGCGCTTCAATGCGGGCAGTGGCTTAAGCAGCATTATCCTGCTGTGCAGGTGGTGATGGGCGGGGGGTATGCCAACACGGAATTGCGCAGCCTGCGCGACCCTCGGGTGTTTGACTATGTAGATTTTGTGAGTCTGGACGATGGCGAAGCTCCGCTGCTTTACCTGTTGCAGTATCTGGCAGGCACGCGCAGCCGCCAGCAGTTGAAAAGAATATTTCTGCGCGAAGAAGGGAAAGTGATTTATGTCAACGGAGCTCCGGAGAAAGACATAGCCCAGCGAGAAACCGGCACCCCCGACTATAGCGATTTGCGGCTGAATGATTATATCTCGGTGATAGAAATTGTCAACCCGATGCACCGACTGTGGAGTGACGGCCGATGGAATAAGCTGACACTGGCACATGGTTGTTACTGGGGCAAGTGTTCGTTCTGCGATATATCACTGGCCTATATTCAACAGTATGAACCGCTCAGCGCCTCTTTGCTTTGCGACCGCATCGAGCAGCTCATTGCACAAACAGGGCAAACCGGTTTTCATTTTGTAGATGAAGCCGCTCCTCCTGCCCTGCTGCGCGACCTGGCGCTGGAAATTATTCGCAGAAAAATAACCATCACCTGGTGGACCAACATTCGCTTTGAAAAACATTTTACTCCCGACCTAGCTCAATTGCTCCGGGCTTCGGGATGTGTGGCCGTAGCGGGCGGACTGGAAGTGGCCAGCGACCGTTTGCTGCAGTTGATGCAAAAAGGGGTTACAGTGGCGCAGGTAGCCCGGGTGGCTCATGCATTTACTCAATCAGGTATCATGGTGCATGCCTACCTGATGTATGGTTTCCCGACTCAAACCACTCAGGAAACCGTAGATGCACTGGAGATGGTGCGGCAGTTGTTTCTAAACGAGGCACTGCAATCGGGTTTCTGGCATCGCTTTGCTATGACGGCTCACAGTCCGGTGGGCTTAAACCCAGGCAAATATCAGGTAACACGTACCGGTCCTGATTTTGGCGGCTTTGCCGATAATGATTTATACCATGATGACCCCTTGGGTGCCGATCATGATTTGTTTGCCGAACCGCTGCGCATTTCGCTCTTTAACTATATGCATGGTGCCGGGCTTGATTTTAATTTAAAGGAATGGTTTCCGTTTAAGGTGCCTAAAACTACCGTGCCGGCCAATTACATTGAGCAGTGTTTAAAAGAATCTTTGCGCTATACCCCCCAGCCGAGCTGTTTATCGGTGTGGCTGGGCAGTTTGCCTGATATTTCTTTTTTTGATGTGCAACAGGGTAAGAAAACCATAGCCATGGCCGAGCTGGAGTTTTACGACAAGAAAAAAAGCTGGCACCTGCATCTGCCCGTAACTGAAGCACAATGGCTGATGAAGGAATTACCATCCCTGCTTATCGGCTCTCATAAACCAGTTACTCTGTCATCGATGGAGAAAAGTTATGCGAAAGATGGCTTAGGTAAGCTGTCGGCATTTATGTTAAGCCGGGCCGGATTGCGGTTGCGCGAGAACGGATGGCTTTTCCTCTAAGGCTTAATACTTCCTGTTTCTCCTATGCCCGATACCTTTTGAACCTAATATTTTAATATTATTGCGCTATGGATAGGGAACAAGAAAAACTCGAACTGAAGAAGCACATTATTAAATATCTGAATCTGCTGCATGTTACACCCGAAGAAATTACGGATGACATGCCGATGTTTCGTGAAGGCCTTGGATTAGACTCGATAGATTCTATTGAAATGGTAGTGATGCTGGAACGTGAATACGGTTTAAAAATTGAAAATCCGAAAGATGGCCGCGAGATTTTGCAAACCATTAACAGCATGATGGCGTTTATAGAAAAAGGCCGCGCAGCCAAGGCAGCCGAATAAACCAACATGAGCCGCATTGCAGTAACCGGTATAGGTCTTATCACTCCTCTTGGTAACTCTGTTACCGAAAATCATACCGCACTGAAAGAAGGCCGAAGCGGACTTTCTCATCTGGAACTTTTCCCGACCAAATATGCCAGCCTGTTGCCCTTTGGTGAAATAAAAATCAGTAACGAAAGTTTGAAGCAACAGCTGGAGGTAAGCACCCCGGGGGTTACGCGCACTACGCTGCTGGCATTACACGCATTTATTCAAGCTGTAGGCGACAGCGCTCTGAGCAGCGATGAACTACAGCGCTCAGATACCGCCCTGATTAACGGCAACACCATTGGCGGCATGTGCCTGAGTGATGAACTGTATATGGATGCCAATATAAATGAAGTAGGCACCGAGTATATATCATCCTACAATCTGGGCTCGGTGAACATGTATATACAACAACGGTATGGCATTAACGGAGTGATAAATACATTTAATACCGCCTGTTCATCCAGCGCCAATGCCATTGCCTATGGCGCCCGCCTGATTCAAAGCGGATTGGCCAAACGAGCCATAGTAGGCGGCACCGATAGTCTGGCTAAGTTTACCATCAACGGATTTAACTCCCTCAATATTCTTTCATCGGCTCCCTGCCGGCCTTTTGATGCCTCCCGCTCGGGATTAAATCTGGGCGAAGGAGCAGCCTTTTTAGTGTTGGAAAAAGAGGAAGATGTGCCGCATAAGAAAATATATGCGCATGTAAGCGGATGGGGTAACACCAACGATGCGTTTCACCCATCATCGCTTTCTGATGACGGAGCAGGTCCTTATCTGGCGATGCAACAGGCCTTGAAAACAGCAGGGCTTCAACCGGAACAAATAGGCTTTATCAATACGCATGGCACGGCTACC